>NZ_JAIQYY010000007.1:0-82700 GCF_020181035.1 Streptomyces sp. CoH27 | reverse complement strand
CCCCCCCCCCCCCCCCCCCCGGACGGGGGCGGACGGCCGAGCTACTCGGCGAGGAACACCCAGCCGCGCTCCGCGGCGACCGTCTGCAGGATGCGGGCAGTGCGGCTGCCGCCCGCCGCGGTCACCGCGATGCGCTCGCGCGGGGGGCTGGTGGTGGGCAGCGGCCGCCACACCAGGTGCGGCTCCCGCTCGACCGCGCAGTGCGGCCGCAGGGCCACGAGGTCCGCGGTGGTCTGCAGCGCGTGCAGGAACAGGGCGTGCTGATCCTGGTCGACCGGGTGCAGCACCGAGTTCCAGCCGAGCCGGGCCAGATGCGCCGGCACGGTGTCCGCGAACCCGGGCGCGCAGCCCTCCTCGTACCACAGCAGGCGTTGGCGCGAGAGGTCCCGCCAGGTCAGCTCGGGGTGCGCGGCGAGCGGATGCTCCCGCGCCATGACGACGCCGAGGGGCTCGTCGCGGACCACGGCGCGCACCGCGTGCGGAATCGGGATCGGCAGCCGCACGATGCCGAAGGCGATCTCGCCGTGCCGCAGCAGCTCCCCCTGGTCCGCCGCGTCCACCGAGCGCATCCGCAGCTTCGTGCCGGCCTCGCCGCCGGGCGCGTGCCTGCCGGACAGCCCGTTCTGGACCTCGATGAGGACGTCGGCCGGCACTCCGCCGCACACGCCGACAGGCCAGATGCGCGGCGTGGGGGCGGCCGCGGCGATGGCGGAACGCAATTGACCCGGAATTCCTTGGATTTCCCGGAGAAAGGCCCGGCCGCCGGCCGTCAGTTCAACGCCGCGCGAACTGCGAATGAACAACGGGGCGCCCACGCGTTGTTCGAGGCGCCGGATCTGCTGACTGAGACTCGGCTGGGATATCCGGAGTTCCTGGGCGGCCGCCGACACGGTTCCGGCGCGCACCACGGTCAGGAAATACCGGAGGTGCCGCATGTCGAAGTCGTCGACCTCGCGTGCGTCGGACACCGCGCGGAGTACGCCGTCACCGCGCGGATCGGCATCCCGCGCATCTGGGTCCACGAGCCGCGAGGTGCGACGGCTCGTCCACTCGTCCAGCACGCTCATCTGGTTCCTCCCCAATCTCGTCGCCCGGCCCCGGGCAACGGATGCGCACACCGGGCCCCACCATGCCAGATCCCGGGCCGAAAATTCGTTCTCGAAGGTATTTTTTACGGCCCTGAAAGGGCACCGTCATCTCCGCTCGCCCGGCCGGGCCCGTCGGCCCCCGACAGCACGGCGAACAGCAGTCTCCACAACCTCTCCGCGCCGGGCCCTCCGCGCTCCTCGGCACATCCGGCGGGCGCGTGCAGCAGCCCGCACATCACGATCAACAACAGACTGGCGACGAGGCGCGGCGAGTGCGCGGGGAAGCCGCCGTCGCGCTGCGCCCGGCGGACCAGCTCCGCCAGGGCGTTGTGCACCTCCGCGAGGACATCGCCCAACGCCCGCGCCAGCACCGGGCAGTCGGACGCGAGCCGTACCGCGGCCCGCAGCCGTACGTCCGACTGGAGCCGGCCGGCGAGGCCCGCGACGACACCTTCGAGGACGCCGCCGGCGTCGGTGCTCGGGATGTCGTACTCGGTCCGCAGACTCACCCAGGTCCGCCGGGACTCGTCGATGAGCGCCCCGGCCAGCGACTTCTTGGAGGGGAAGTGCCCGTAGAGGGCCCCCTTCGTCATGCCGATGCGCTCGGCCACCGCGCTGAGCGTCGCCCTGCTGTATCCCTGTGCGGCGAACACCTCGGCCGCGGCCGTCAGCACCCTTTCCCTGGTGAGGCGCGCCCGATCCTGTTTGGCCATGTATGCCCCTCCTGTATCAAAGAGATCACATACATACCATCGGGCCGGAAGGTATCCGCAACCTCCCGTACGGACGTCTCACACCCGCTCCGCCCGCAGCGGTCCCCGGCGGGCTGGGACGACCGGCCAGCCGTGGTGTCTCGCGGCCTCGTGCAGCGCCGGGGAGTCCCCCACCACCACGGCGTTGCCCACCGCGCGGAGCAGGGCGAGGTCGCTCTCGTGGTCGCCGTATGCGTGGCAGTCGCCCGGGTCGGCGCCGCGCTCCCGCAGGATCCGGGTCGCGGCGTCGGCCTTGGCCCCGCCGATCATCGGACGGTCCACCTCGCCGGTCAGCACTCCGCCCGCGCTCACGACCAGTTCGGTGCAGAGGATCGCCGACGCCCCGAGGTCCTCGGCAAGCGGGGCCAGGAGCGGGCGCATCGAGCCGGAGACCAGCACGATCTCATGGCCGGCGGCCCGGTGTGCGGCGACGGCGTCGACCGCGGGCAGCACGAAGGCGGCACCGCCGCGCCGGTAGCCGTCGTACCATCGCCGGCCCGCGGCTTCGAGGGTGTCCAGCGGCACGCCCGCGTAGCGGCGGTAGTACCTGCGGTTCAGCTCCTCGCGGTCGCGGGTCGCCGCCGCCTCGGCCCGCAGCTCCCGCGTGTCGTCGGTGGTCCGCGCCGGGTGCGCGGCCGCCCAGTGCCGCCAGAACTCGATCATGCTCTTGTCGGCGATCAGGGTCTCGTCGACGTCGAAGAAGGCCAGGACGGGACGTGCGGTCCCTGCCGTCCGCGTCATCGGTCGCCCCCGCCCGCCAGGACCGCCTCCGCGTACGCGTCGGCCGCCGCGTCGAGGCCGAGGGCGCCGTGCGCCGCGGCCGTCGTGACATCCCGCCAGGCCCGCTGGGTCCGGCTGTCCCGGGACTGCGCCCGGAGGCCGGCCGCGCGGAAGAGGTCGTCGGCCACCGCACGGCACAGCGCGGCGGCGGTCGCCGCGTCCCGGCGGTTCTCGGCCACCGCGAGCGAAGTGATCTCCCCGCGGTCCGCGCGGTCGGCCGTGCCGTCGAGGAGCAGACCGGCGGCGTGGATCCTCGCGGAGGCGTCGGCCAGCAGCAGCTTCTGCCCGGACCTGGGCGCCGTGCCGTGCAGGCGCTCAGCCGTCCAGGCCCGCAGCGCCGCCCGTGCCGCGCCCACCACCGGCGCCGCGAAGATCGGCGCGGCGACCATCGGATACGGGACCCGGTGGCAGCGGGCCGCGTCGGGCAGCGGGCGCAGCAACGCGTCCAGGGTGAACGAGCGGTGGGCGGGCACGAGGAGACCGTCGGCCCGCACACTGTTGCTGCCGCTCCCCCGCAGGCCGACGGAGTCCCAGGTGTCCCGGACGCGGATCTCCGTGCGCGGCACGGCGAAGATCCGGTGCTCCTGCCCGCCGTCGGCGCCCGCTGTCAGCGAGGCCAGCAGCACCCATTCCGCGTGGTCGACGCCGCTGGCCGTGCCCCACTCCCCGTCCAGCCGCCAGCCGCCGGCCACGGCCACGGCGCGGCCCTGCGCGGGAACGATCGAGGCCGCGATACGGACGTCCGGGCCGTCCGCCCACAGGTCGCGCTGCCCCTGCTCGGGCAGGTAGGAGGCGAGCCTGCCGTGGGCCGCGTACAGCGCGGTGCACCAGCCGGCGGCGGCACAGGCCTCCGCAACGGCCGACGCGCCGGCCAGCAGCCCAGCGAACGTCCCGGCGCTCCCACCCCAGCGCACCGGCACGAAGTGACGCGCGAAGCCCGCGTCGACGATGGCCGCGGCAACGCCGGCGCCCAACCGCCGCCGCTCGTCGGCAGCCGCGGCATCCCGCCCCGCGACCTCGACGAGCCGCCTGCACGCATCGCCTCCGCCCCGGCCCACGCCCTCGCCCTCGCCCTCGCCGAGCCGACTGCGCGCATCGCTTCTGTCCCGACCAGCGGCCTCAACGCGCCTGCTGCGCACGTCACTTCCGTCCTCGCCCACCGGCTCGACGGGCCCGCCGCGCACATCGCTGCTGCCCCGACCGACCGGGCGGATCGGCCCCGCCTGCGCGCTCTCGCCGCCCCTGCCGGTGGACACGCTCTCAGCGTCCGGCGTTTTTCGGTCATTTCCCTGGTGTTCGACGGCCGGCTGTCCCGCGGTCAGCATGCTGTCTCCAGCTGCTTCCCGCAGGGGTGGGCGAGGGGGTGGCTCACCGTGGCGTGGGCGAGTTCGCGTTCGCCCTGGAGGGCGCGGAGTGTGAAGACGCCGGTGCCGCGGTCGGCCGGCTCGGCGGTGAGGGAGACCGGGAGGTCGAGTTCACCGAAGGCGGTGAACGTCACGGAGAGCAGCGTCGCGCCGCTCGCCCCCGGCCGGCGGTCGGCCGCGGCGACCCGTCCGGCCTGCCGGAACGCCTCCACGAGCGCCATGCCCGGCACATGGTCTGACTCGTGGTCGAAGAGCACCGGGTGCGCGCGGTCGAGCCGCAGCCACCAACGGTTCGCCCCCGGCGGGTCCAGCGGGTCGGCGGCGAGGAGGACGTCCCGCTCGACGAGCTGCCCGACGTCGGCCGGCCGCAGCGGAACGCGGGGCCGCTCGGCGCCCGACGACTCCGCTCCCGGCTCCTGCGCCCCGCGGCGCCGCACCAGGGCGTACCGGCGGGGCTGCATCGGCTCCCAGCACACTCCCACCGACCCCACTCGGCGGTGCCGCGCCAGGACATCGGCCCGGAGTTCCAGCTGCAGCCGCCGCGTGCCCTCGGCGGGAGGGCGGCAGTGCACGTCGAGTCCGACGGCGAGGTGCCCCGCGTCCACGGGCGGAAGCGTCTCGGAGAGGTCGACGGAGATCTCGCTCAGGACGAACGGCATCCCGTACGCGACGTCGAAGAAGCGGTGGGACAGGTGGATCGCGGCCTGCCGCGCGGTCTCCGCCAGGAGCACCGGGTCGGCCGAGGGCCCTTCGTGATGAGCGAGAAAGTGGTCCCGGCGCCACACGGCCGCGACCGCGAAGCGCTCGTCGCCGAGCCGCGCGGCGTCCGTCAGCAGGACCTCCGCTGCCGCTGCCTTGTGAACGGACTCGCACGGGACGCTCCGGTCGAAGTCCATCGCTCCCCAGTGGCGCTCGGGCCCCGGACGAACAGGATCGAGTCCAAGCTCAGGTATGCCGTGCACGCGCAGGCCTCCCCCATTCTTCGACGCATCCGGCCACGCGGCGCTATCGTCTTCCCTCGCCATGTGACCCCCTCCAGAAATATACCTGCGGGAAGGTATATTCAGGGGCTACTTTCCGCCACCGCACGTATGCACACCCCGAACGAGCCGACAGGACGTGCCCTCATGCCAGAGCCGCTAGCTCCCGCGTTCACCGCGAAGATGGGTCCCGCGAGGAGAGGTCCCGACCCCAAACAGGAGCGCTCCGCCAGAACGCGCCTGCAGGTCCTGCTGGGCGCCGCCGAGCTGTTCACCGAGCGGGGTTTCCGCCAGACGTCGGTCCAGGACGTGGCCGACCGGGTCGAGATGACCAAGGGCGCCGTGTACTTCCACTACCCGAACAAGGAGGCCCTGGCCGTGGCGATCGTGGAGGAGCACTATGCGCATTGGCCGAAATTGGTCGAGGAGGTCTCCAAGGAGGGTCTCAGCCCCTTGACCACCGCCGCACGCATGCTGGAGCGCGCGGCCCTGGCCTTCCAGGAGGACGTGATCGTGCAGGCCGGGGCCCGGCTCCAGATCGAACGCCCGCAGATCGACGCCGAGTTGCCCACCCCCTACGTCGACTGGATCGCGCTCCTGCGGTCCCTGCTGACCGCCGCCGAGGAGGCCGGCGAGCTGCGCCCGGGCGTCGAGCCGGAGCGGGCCGCGCGCTCCCTGGTGTCCGCGTTCTTCGGCTCGCAGCACGTTTCCGACGTGCTGAGCGGGCGCGCGGACGTCGTGGCGCGCTGGGCGGACCTGAGTGAGCTGCTCTTCCGCGCGATCCGGGCCGACTGAGCGCGGGGACGGCCGGCCGCCGTACGGAAGCGGGGGGCGGTGCACCACCGCCGTCCAGCGGTGCACCGCCCCCCGGGAGCGTGCCGTGTGCGCACGGCGTCTCAGGCCGGGTCCGTCACCTGGCGCCGGGTGGCGAGCACCACCAGACCGCCGATGACGGCCAGTCCCAGCAGGACGGCGCCGAAGATGGTGGCGCCGTTGGTCAGGCCCACCGCGTCGCTGAGGTAGCCGGCGGAGACGGGCAGGACGCCGGCGGGGATGTAACCGCCCACGTTCAGGGCGGCGTTGGCCTCGGCGAGGCGCTCCGGCGCGACACTGGAGTTGAGCAGCGACAGGCCGCCGAGCTGGCCCATGCCCTGGCCGGCGCCGGCCAGCAGCGCGGCGATGACGAGGACCGCGACCGTCGAGGTGTGCACGGCGATCACCAGCATGACCATGCTCAGCGCCGTGCTCACCGCGCCGGCCGTCAGGATGATGCGGCGGCGCAGCCGCTGGACGGCGAACTGCACCCCGGTGGCGGCGAGGAACATCACGAACGCCATGGCTCCCGCGACGATCCGGTTGGTGGTGCCGAGCAGCCCGGACAGCAGGGACGGGCCGAGCGAGAGCACGAAGGAGGTGGCGGTGATACCGGGGGCGAAGACCGCGATGCCGAGGAGGAGCTGACGGCCGTTGCCGCGCGGCACGCCGGGCACCCGCACCCAGGCGCCCTTGGCGCGCACCTCGGGCCGGCGCACGGGCATCCGCAGCACGCACAGCACCGCGCTGACCAGCAGGACGGCCTCGACGACGAAGACGGTGACGGTCGGTCCGGGCGCCACCTCGGAGAGCACGCCGGACAGCAGCGGGCCGAGCCCGGCGCCGAAGACCATCGCGCAGGAGGCGAGCAGCGCCGCGATCCGCTTGCGCTCGGGACCGGCGACGTCGGTCACCGCCGCCATGCCGGCCGAGACGACGGCGCCGACCGCGATGCCCGTGAACAGCCGGGCCACGATGAGCGCGGCCACACTGCCGGCGGTCGCGAAGATCAGGCAGGCGGCGAGGGCGAGCCCCAGCGCGGGCAGCAGCACGGGCTTGCGGCCGATCCGGTCGGAGACGACGCCGGAGACCAGCAGCGAGCCGATGAGGCCGACGATGTAGAAGGCGAACACCACGGTCAGGGTGCCCTTGGAGAAGCCGATGTCGCGCTGCCACAGCACGTACAGCGGTGTCGCCGCGTTCGACAGCACGAAGACGGCTGTCACCGGCCAGGCGGCCAACCACACCCACCACAGCGGCGCGACGGACGGCCTGCCGGTGCCGGCGGTGTCCGCGTCTCGCCTCCCGTGGAGGGCCTGGACTGATGTGGTCCGGGTCTCGGACATGACTGTTCCTCCGATCTTGCCTGCCGACTCCCCCGGCAGTACGAGTCGAGTCGAACTTAGCATGCAGTACGATCGGAGTCGTACATAGGAATAGCGTCATGAGGAGTTGCCTATGCCCCCGACCGCGGCGCCCGCAGCCGCCATCAAAGTGCTGCCCGAACCGTCTGACCTGCCCGAACCACTGCCGGAGCCGGCGGTCGAGGAGCTGCGTCTGGAGACCGTGCTCGGCGCGCTCAGCGACCCGCTACGGCTGACAATCGTCCGAAAACTCCTCCTGGAGTCGGAGGACTTCGACCACACATGCGGTTGGTTCGGGCTCGACCGGCCCAAGTCGTCGCTGACGCACCACTTCAAGGCGCTGCGCGAGGCGGGCATCACCCGGCAGCGCCAGTACGGGCTGGAACGCCGCAGCCATGTCCGCGTGGCCGACCTCAACGCCCGGTTCCCCGGCCTTCTCGACCTGGTGGCGGGCTGGACGCCGCGGCCGGACCACCCCTAGCCGGGACCGCCGGTGGCCGGCCCGGCCCAGCCGCCGGACCCGCTCACAGCGCCTCCGCGCCCCGGGTCTTCAGGGACTGGTCGTACTGCTGGAGGACCCACAGCTCGTTGCGTACGGCGGCCAGTTCGGCCGGGTCGCCGCCCGCTTCCAGGCGGCGGACGGTGATCTGGATCTCCTGGACCCGGCGGGCCACGGCCCGGCGGCGGACCGTCACCAGTTGTTCGCCGGCGTAGGCCTCGTCGACCGTGCGGCGCATGATCGCCTCCACGGCCAGCTCGGTGACCATGGCGCGGACCGTGTCGTCCGGGGCGGCCTCGCGGACCCGGACCAGGTACTCCTGGCTGTCCCCCATGCCGTACTCGGCGCCGCCCGCGTCCAGGATGGCCTGGCGTACGGCGGCGTAGGGGGCGGCGGTGAACTCGTCCACGCCGTACGCGTCGAAGGCCGGGGAGACCAGCTCCGGGCGCTGCAGGGCGAGCTTGAGCAGTTCGCGTTCGGTGGCGTAGATGGGGTTGCGGAGCTGGAGCGCGGGGCCCGCCGTGGCGGGGCGGGCGGCGGCCTCGTACTGCTGCGGACCCGCCGGGGCGGGGCCCTTGCCGCCGCGCTCGCGCGCCCAGCGGGCCAGCTGGGCCACCCGCTTGACCACGAACTGCGTGTCGAGGATGCCGAGCATGCCGGCCAGCTCGACGGCGACCTCGTGCTGCGCGCCGCTGTTCTTGATCCGGGCGACGATCGGTGCCGCCTCGTCCAGGGCGGCGGCGCGGCCCGCCGGGGTGTCGAGGTCGTAGCGGTTCACGATCTGGCGCAGCGCGAACTCGAACAGCGGCGTGCGCGGCTCGGCCAGGTCGGCCACCGCCTCGTCGCCCTTGGCGAGGCGCAGTTCGCACGGGTCCATGCCGTCCGGCGCGATCGCGATGTAGGTCTCGGCGGCGAACTTCTGGTCGTCCTCGAAGGCGCGCAGGGCGGCCTTCTGCCCGGCCGCGTCACCGTCGAAGGTGAAGATCACCCGGGCCGAGCCGTTGTCCATGAGGAGCCGGCGCAGGATCTTGATGTGCTCGCCGCCGAAGGCCGTACCGCAGGTCGCGATGGCCGTCGTCACCCCGGCCAGGTGGCACGCCATGACGTCCGTGTAGCCCTCGACGACGACGGCCCGGCTGGACTTGGCGATGTGCTGCTTCGCCAGGTCGATGCCGTAGAGGACCTGCGACTTCTTGTAGATCGCCGTCTCGGGGGTGTTCAGATACTTCGGGCCGTTGTCCGCCTCGTAGAGCTTGCGCGCGCCGAAGCCGACGACCTCGCCGCCGATGTCCCGGATGGGCCACATCAGGCGGCCCCGGAAGCGGTCGATGGGGCCGCGCCGGCCCTCCTGGGACAGCCCGGAGAGGATCAGCTCCTTGTCGCTGAAGCCCTTGCCGCGCAGATAGCGGGTGAGGTGGTCCCAGCCCTGGGGGCTGTAGCCGACGCCGAAGTGGACGGCGGCGGCCTGGTCGAAGCCGCGCTCGGCGAGGAAGATCCGGCCGGTCTCGGCCTCGGCGCTGCCGGCCAGCTGCTCGGCGTACCACTGCGCGGCGATCTTGTGCGCCTCGACCAGGCGGATCCGCTCGCCGCGCTGGTGGGCCGGGTTGTACCCGCCCTCCTCGTAGCGCAGTGTGATGCCGGCCTGCGCGGCGAGCCGCTCCACCGCCTCGGAGAAGGACAGGTGGTCCACCTTCATCACGAAGGTGATGGTGTCGCCGCCCTCCTGGCAGCCGAAGCAGTGGAAGAGTCCCTTGCTCGGGCTGACCTGGAAGGACGGCGACTTCTCGTCGTGGAACGGGCACAGGCCCTTGAGGTTGCCGCCGCCCGCGTTGCGCAGCTGGAGGTACTCGGAGACCACGGCGTCGATCGGGACCGCGTCCCGTACCGCCTTCACGTCCTCGTCGTTGATCCGTCCTGCCACGAGGTGATTCTACGGGGCGGGACTGACACACCCGGGGCGCGCTGACCGACCCCCCGGCCGGGGGTCCGGCCCGCCGCGCAGCGGCAATCGGATGCAGCGCCCCCGGGAATTGCAGCACGGGGGTGCTGTGACAGTCCTGGTCCTCAGGACGTCAGGCTGTCCAGCGGTACGTGCGGGTCGGCCAGCTGCTCCACGTTCACCTGGGCCTCGGAGCGGATCAGTTTCTGGATGTGCTCTGTGACATCCCACACGTTCACGTTCATCCCGGCCAGCACGCGCCCTTCCTTCAGCCAGAACGCGATGAACTCCCGTTTGCCGGCGTCGCCCCGGATGACCACCTCGTCGTACGACCCGGGCGGCGCCCAGCCGCTGTACTCCATCCCCAGGTCGTACTGGTCGGTGAAGAAGTAGGGCACGCGGTCGTACGCCACCTCCTGGCCGAGCATCGCGCGGGCGGCGGCCGGTCCGCCGTTCAGGGCGTTGGCCCAGTGCTCCACCCGGACCTGGGTGCCGAACCGGGCGAGCGGGAAGTTCGCCACGTCGCCGGCCGCGTAGATGTCGGGGTCGGAGGTGCGCAGCCGCTCGTCGACCACGATGCCGCCGCCGAGCGCCCGGTCCGCGATCTCCAGGCCCGCCGCCTCCGCGAGGCCGACGCGGGGGGCCGCGCCGATCGCGGCGAGCACGTCGTGCGCCGGGTGCTCCTCACCGTCGTCGGTGCGGACCGCGAGAACCATGCCGTCCTGGCCAACGATCTCGGTCAGCTGCCGCCCGAAGTGGAAGCGGACGCCGTGTTCGCGGTGCAGCTCGGCGAAGACGCCGCCCAGCTCGGGGCCGAGGACGCCGTGCAGGGGGGTCGGCTGCGGCTCGATCACCGTGACCTCCGCGCCGTACTCGCGGGCCGCCGCCGCGACCTCCAGGCCGATCCAGCCGGCGCCCGCGATCACCAGGTGCCCGTTGTCCCGGCCCAGGGAGGCCAGCACGCCCTTGAGCCGCTCGGCGTGCGCGAGCCGGCGCAGATGGTGCACGCCCGCCAGGTCCGTGCCGGGGATGTCGAGGCGGCGCGGCTCGGCGCCGGTGACCAGCAGCAGCTTGTCGTAGCGGACGAGCGTGCCGTCGTCGCCGAAGCGGACCGTCTTCGCCGCACGGTCGATACGGTCGACGAACTGGCCGAGGTGCAGCTCGATGTCGTTGCGCGCGTACCAGGCGGGCTCGTGCACGAAGACGCTGTCGCGCTCCTCCTTGCCGAGCAGATAGCCCTTGGACAGCGGCGGGCGCTCATAGGGGTGGTCGCGCTCGTCACTGATCAGTATCACCCGGCCGCTGAAGCCCTCCGCCCGGAGCGTCTCGGCCGCCTTCGCGCCGGCGAGACCGCCCCCGACGATGACGAATGTCTGATCCGCGTCGACCACTTGATGCCTCCTCGTAAGGGTGCCGCCATAGGGGAGCGTCCCGCACGCGGCGTGCTGCGGGAAGAGGGAGTGACCCGATCAGGCCAGGACCGGTCACGTACCTCCCACATATGCCCCGTCGGTTCACATGTGCCCGGTCAGTCTCGCGTGCAGGGACAGCGCGGAGGCGTCGGTGAGCAAGGCGATCTGGTCCACGATCACCCGCTTGCGCGCGTGGTCGTCGCCTGCCCCGTCGAACAGGGCCCGAAACTGCGGATCAAGACCGTCCGGCGCGCGGGCCGTGAGCGCCTCCGCCAGCTCCGCCACGATCACCCGCTGGTCCGCGCGCAGCCGCTCCTGCTCGGCACGCTGCATCACATACCGGTCCGCGACCGCCTTGAGCACCGCGCACTCCGTCCGGGTCGCACGGGGTACGACGAGTTCGGCGCCGTAGCGGGTGAGCCGGCCGCTGCCGTACGCGGCGCGCGTGGCGCCCTCGGCGGCCAGGCAGAACCGGCCGATCAGCTGGCTGGTGGCGTCCTTGAGGCGGGCCTGCGCGACCGCTGTGCCGTCGTAGCCGTGCGGCCACCACTCCTCGTCCTGGAGGCGGTCGAGGGCGGCGGACAGTTCGGCCGGGTCGGTGTCCGCCGGGACGTAGCGGCCGATGGCCACCGCGAACACCGCCTGCCGCTCGGGCTCGGCGTGCAGGCAGTTGGGGTCGATGTGCCCGGCGTGCAGACCGTCCTCGACGTCGTGCACCGAGTACGCCACGTCGTCCGACCAGTCCATGACCTGCGCCTCGAAGCAGATGCGGGTGCCGGGGGCGGACGCCCTGACCCAGTCGAACACCGGGCGGTCGTCCTCGTACACGCCGAACTTCCGCGACGCCGGGTCGGTGGGATGGGTGCCGCGCGGCCACGGGTACTTGGTGGCGGCGTCGAGGGTGGCGCGGGTGAGGTTGAGGCCGACGGAGCGGGTGCCTCCGGCGATGAAGCGTTTGGGCTCGATCCGGGTCAGGAGCCGCAGGGACTGGGCGTTGCCCTCGAAGCCGCCGCAGTCGTCCGCGAAGTCGTTCAGCGCCTGTTCGCCGTTGTGGCCGAAGGGCGGGTGGCCGAGGTCGTGGGCGAGGCAGGCGGCCTCCACCAGGTCCGGGTCACAGCCGAGGGCCGCGCCGAGCTCTCGGCCCACCTGGGCGCATTCGAGGGAGTGGGTGAGGCGGGTGCGGGGGCTGGCGTCCCACGCGCTGGCGCTGCGCTGGCCTGGGGTGACGACCTGGGTTTTGCCGGCGAGGCGTCGTAGCGCGGCGGAGTGGAGGATGCGGGCGCGGTCTCGTTGGAAGGCGGTGCGGCCTGGGCGTTTGTCGGGCTCTGGGGCGTAGCGTTCCAGGGCGGCTGGGACATAGCTGAGTGCGGTGCCTTCCATGGGTCGACACTAAGCCCACTCGTCTGCCGGGATCTGTTATCGCGCGGCTACAGGTTGTATGTGGTTACTCGCGCCCACGCGGCGGAGCCGCACATGGATACAGCCCCGCGCCCCTTTACGCTGCTGCCGCCCACGGCGTCGACACGCTCTCCTCATAACGGTTCAGGATCAAGCGCGCCATCGCCGGATGGTTCCCCAGCGGCGCCGCAGCGATCCACGGCGCTGCCTGCGCGCACTGCGTCGCGAAACGCCCCGGTGCGGTGAAGTACGACGCGATCGCCACCCGGTGTCGGCCGCGTGCCGCCAATGCACGCAGCGCCGTCGGGACGGTCGGGGTCGCCGCCGAGGCGTAGGCGGGGAGGACCGGGACGCCCAGGCGGGTGGCAAGGAGGCGGGCGGTGCGGCGGGTGTCCGTGGCCGAGTCGGGGTCGCGGGAGCCCGCTGCCGCGAGGATCACCGCACTGTCCCGGCGCTCGGCGGCGTCCGGGGCCGTCGGCCAGCCGGCCTCCAGCAAGCGGTCGTGGAGGGCCTCCGCCAGGAGGGAGTGCGGGCCCAGCGGGGGTGCCACGCGGGCGCGCACCCGGGCCGTGGCCGCCATCTCGGGGATGTCCTGCTTGACGTGGTAGCCCCGGCTGAGCAGGAGCGGCACCAGGACGGCGGGGGTGTCGCCGAGAGCCGCGAGGGTGTCCGGGAGCAGGGGCTCGTTCAGTTCGATGTGGCCCAGGTGGACGGCCAGGCCGGGGCGCAGCTCGCGTATGCGGTCCATGAGCGTCGTCACCGTCGCGAGCGCGCACCGGTCCCTGCTGCCGTGGGCGACCAGGACCAGGGCCGGTGGGGCCGGGGCGAAATACGGGTGCGACGGTGTCATGGACCGATGGTGGCGAGGGTACGTTGCGTGGCCGTTGCCTGGCCGTCACGGGTATTTTCCATGGGTTCACCTCGTACGCATGCGCGATGTGAGGCGAACCGGATCGGGGCCGGCAGCGTCCTCCATGGTCGGAACCGTTCACCGGGACCGAATGGGGGCCGTATGGGGGACCGAAGGGTGGGCCGTATGAAGATCCGTCGACCGCGGCTGCCGCGCACCCGTGCCGGGCAGCGGCGGCTGGTGCAGGCCGTGATGGCCGGGTGTGTGCTGGCGCTGCTGCCGGTGACCTGGCTGTACGTGTCCACGGCGGACCGGCTGCGGACGACCGCCGACGCGCCCGCCGCACCGGTCGCCGTGGTCTTCGGGGCGGGGCTGTGGAACGGGCAGCCGTCGCCGTACCTGGCGAACCGGCTGGACGCGGCCGCGACCCTGTACAGGGAGGGGCGGGTGAAGGTCCTCCTCGTCACCGGCGACAACAGCCGGAAGGACTACGACGAGCCCGACGCCATGCGCGCCTATCTGACCCGGCACGGGGTGCCGGGCGAGCGGGTCGTCCGCGACTACGCCGGGTTCGACACCTGGGACTCCTGTGTACGGGCCCGGGAGATCTTCGGGGTGGACCGGGCCGTGCTGGTCAGCCAGGGCTTCCACATCCGGCGGGCCGTGGCCCTGTGCGAGGCGGCGGGGATCGACGCGTACGGCGTCGGGGTCGACGAGAAGCACGACGTGACCTGGTTCTACGGCGGCACCCGCGAGGTCTTCGCGGCAGGCAAGGCGGCGCTGGACACCGTGTTCCATCCGGACCCGGAGTTCCTCGGGCCGAAGGAGACGGGGGTCGCACGGGCGCTGGCAGCGCGGTGATCCGCACCGCGGGCATTCTCACCGCGGGCCGGGCCGGGTGGGGAGGCCGGCGTCCCTGGCGTGTAACCGGCAGTGGTCCGGTGCCGTAACACGCCGGAAGCACGCTGGACGGCATGGACACCATCTCCTCGACGCCCACCCACTGCCCGTACTGCGCCCTGCAGTGCGGAATGAACCTCACGCCCCTGGCAGAGGGTGGCGTCGAGGTCTCCGAGCGGGCGGACTTCCCCGTCAATCAGGGCGCGCTGTGCGGCAAGGGGCGTACGGCCGCCGAGGTGCTGGCGCCGGGGGTGCGGCTGACCTCGCCGCTGGTGCGCAGGAACGGCCGGCTGGTGGAGGCCGGCTGGACGGAGGCCCTGGACCTGGTCGCCGAGCGGCTCGGGAGCACGCGAGCGGCGTACGGCGCCGACGCGCTCGGGGTCTTCGGCGGGGGCGGGCTGACGAACGAGAAGGCGTATACGCTCGGCAAGTTCGCGCGAGTGGTGCTCGGCACCTCGCAGATCGACTACAACGGCCGCTTCTGCATGTCGTCCGCCGCGGCCGCCGGCACGCTGGCGTTCGGCCTGGACCGGGGGCTGCCGTTCCCGCTGGCGGACATCCCGAAGACCGGGTGCGTGATCCTGGTCGGCTCCAATCTCGCCGAGACCATGCCGCCGTCGCTGCGCTACTTCCGCGAACTGCGCGAGAACGGCGGCACGTTGATCGTCGTCGACCCGCGCCGGACCCGTACCGCCGAGCAGGCCGACCTGCATCTCGCACCCCGGCCGGGCACCGATCTCGCCCTGGCTCTGGGCCTGTTGCACCTGGTGGTGGCCGAGGGGCGGACGGACGAGGCGTACATCCGGGAGCGGACCACCGGCTGGGCCGAAGCCCGCGCGGCGGCGATGGCGCACTGGCCGGAGTACGTGGAGCGGATCACGGGGGTACCTGTTCCCCGACTGCGCGAGGCCGTACGGCTGTTCTGCGAGCCGGAGGCGGCGATGGTGCTCACCGCGCGCGGGCCGGAGCAGCAGTCCAAGGGCACGGACACCGTCGGTGCGTGGATCAACCTGTGCCTGGCGACGGGGCGCGCGGGGCGGCCGCTCAGCGGCTACGGCTGTCTGACCGGGCAGGGCAACGGGCAGGGCGGGCGCGAACACGGCCAGAAGGCCGACCAGTTGCCCGGCTACCGCAAGCTGGACGACCCGGCGGCCCGGCGGCATGTGGCCGAGGTGTGGGGCGTCGCACCGGACAGCCTGCCGGGGCCGGGGCGCAGCGCGTACGAGCTGCTGGACGCCCTGGGCAAGGACATCCGCGCGCTGCTGCTGATGGGCTCCAACCCGGTGGTGTCGGCGCCCCGCGCGGCGCACATCGAGGAACGCATCAAGTCCCTTGATTTCCTTGCCGTGTGTGACGTCGTGCTGTCGGAGACGGCCGAGCTGGCGGACGTCGTACTGCCGGTCACCCAATGGGCGGAGGAGACGGGCACGACGACCAGTCTGGAGGGCCGGGTGCTGCTGCGCCGCCAGGCGGTCACCCCGCCGCCCGGCGTCCACAGCGACCTGTACGTCCTGCACGAGCTGGCCGCGCGCCTCGGTGTGGAGAAGGGCTTCCCGACCGACCCCGAGGAGGTCTTCACCGAGCTGCGCCGGGCCAGCGCGGGCGGACCGGCGGACTACTCCGGCATCACCTACCGGCGGCTGGCGGAGGAGGACGGGGTGTTCTGGCCGTGCCCGGAACCGGCGGAGACCGGCCCGGGCACGGGCCGCCCGGAGCGCTCCGTCGCCGGTGCCGGAGCAGACCGCTCTGTCGCCGGTGCCGGAGCAGACCGCTCTGTCGCCGGTGCCGGAGCAGACCGCTCTGTCGCCGGTGCCGGAGCAGACCGACCGGAGCCCGCCGAGGACGTCTCCGACACGGCCGGTCCGGAGCCCCTCGAAGCGACCCCCGGCGTGCTCCACCCCGGCACGCCCCGCCTCTTCCTGGACCGGTTCGCCACCGACGACGGCCGCGCCCGCTTCGCGAACGTCACCCACCGCCCCACGGCCGAGGAACCGGACGCCGAGTACCCCCTGATCCTGACCACCGGCCGGGTGGTCGCGCAGTACCAGTCGGGCGCCCAGACCCGGCGCGTCACCGAGCTGAACACCGCCGCCCCCGGCCCCTTCGTGGAGCTGCACCCCCGGCTCGCGGCCCGGATCGGCGCGGCCGAGGGGGATCCGGTGACCGTGGTCTCCCGCCGGGGCCGGGCCACCGCGCCCGCCCGGATCACCTCCGCCATCCGCCCGGACACCCTCTTCATGCCCTTCCACTGGCCGGGCGCGGGCCGCGCCAACACCCTGACCAACCCGGCGCTCGACCCGACGTCCCGGATGCCGGAGTTCAAGTCGTGCGCGGTACGGGTGGAGACGGCGGCCGAGGCCACCTGACCCGAGCTCCGGCGGGTGACCGGCTGACGTAGATTGCCGGTATGGCTGCCATCGAACAGTTCGACCTCGACGCCTACCTGGACCGCATCGGCCGGCAGGGCGGCCGACAGCCCGGCCTGGAGACGCTGCGGGGCGTCCACCTGGCGCACGCGCTGTCGCTGCCGTTCGAGAACCTGGACCCGCTGAGCGGCCGGGCGCCTTCGCTGGCGCCCGGCGATCTCATGGCGAAGATGATCCACGGTCCGCGTGGCGGCTACTGCTACGAGCACAACACGCTGATGTGGCTCGCCCTGGAGGCCCTCGGCTTCCGGGTCGGCGGGCTGGCCGCGCGGGTGGTACTGGGCGCCCCGACGCCCTGGAGCCGGCCGCGCACCCACATGATGCTGCGGGTCGAGGTCCCGGGTGAGCCGGAGCCGTATCTGGCGGACGTGGGCTTCGGCGCGTCCGGCTCGCTCCTGGTACCGATCCCGCTGATCACCGGCACCGAGTCGGAGGGCGCCGGCCGCCGGCACAGGCTGCTGCCGCTGCCGTCCGAAGGGCCCCTGGAGCTCCTGGAGTTGCAGGCGTACGACCGTCAGGAGGGGGCCTGGGTGGGCCAGTACGCGTTCACCCTGGAGCCGTTCGCCGCCTCCGACTACGAGGTGTTCAACTGGCACGTCGGCACCAATCCCCGCTCCCCCTTCACCCGGCGCCCGTATCTCCAGCGGACCACCGCCGAGCGTCATCTCGCCCTGGACGGCGACCGGTTGACCGAGACCCGCGCCGACGGGACCGTGACCGAGCACAAGCTGTCGGACGAGGAGGAGGCGCGGCGCGTGGTGGAGGAGGAGTTCGGGATCACCGTGCCGGAGGGGCTGACGCTGCTGGGCTGAGTCAGCCGCGGGCCAGCCAGTCGCCGGTCTCGATGCGGGTGCCGGTGGCGCGCAGGTGGGCGGCGATGCGCGGGGCGGCGAGGTAGACCCAGGCGGGGGTGGTGGTGCCGTCGGCGCGCAGGACGGGGCGGCTGACGCGTTCGTAGAGGTTGCGGGGGTCGCCCGGGATGTACTCCTCCAGCCGGTCCAGCGCGGTGAGCAGGGTGTCGTACGACTCCGGGCGGGCGGTGACCAGTTCGCCCCGGACCTCGCTGCCCGGTGCGTCGACGGCGTAGGGGTAGCCGGGGCCGTCGTAGAGCGCCGCGTCCGGGAGGCGGGCGGGTTCCTCGGCGGTGGTGCGGCCCCGCAGGAACAGGTCGTGGTTGGCCTCGCCGGGGCGCAGGGTGCCGTAGACGAAGAAGGGCAGCGGGGACCCGGGGTGCGGAGTGATCACGGAAGCGATTCTGTATCCCCGTCCGGTTCTCACACATCCCCACAGAGGCGCTATGGACACGCCTTGTCATGCCCACTTAAATCTGTCGTCATCAGCGCCATCCCCACACCTACTGGCGCCTTCCCAAGGAGACAGATGACCCGGATACGGCAGCACGTCCGAGGATCCCGCCGCCTCACCACCACCGCCGGTGTCGCCCTCACCACCGCGACCCTGCTGACCGTCGCCCTCTCCCCCACCGCCCACGCCGACCCGAGACCGACCAGGGCGGGCGCGATCCAGAACGCGGCCTCGGCACTCCTGGCCCACGCCGCCGGCCTGGGCCTGACCTCCGCCGAGAGCACCAGCGTCCGTGACGTGATCGTGGACAAGGACGGCACCCAGCACGTCCGCTACGACCGCACCTACCGCCGACTCCCGGTACTGGGCAGTGACTTCGTGGTCCACCTGCAGAAGGACGGCAGCTACCGCGGCGCCGACCGGGCGACCCGGAGCACGATATCCCTCGCCTCCGTCACCCCGGAGATATCCGCTCCGAAGGCCGCCGACCTCGCCGTGAACGCCCTGCGCGCCGTCCACCTCGGGAACGCGCTGAAGCAGGTGAAGGCCAAGCCGGAGCTGATCGTCGACGCCCTGCACGGCACCCCGAAGCTGGCCTGGCGCACCAACGCGGTCGGCCGGGACTCGCTCGGCAACCCGGTCGCCCGCACGGTACTCACCGACGCCCGCACCGGCCGGCAGATCGACGCCTGGGACAGCATCGAGACCGCCGCCGGCGACGGCCGGTCGCTGTACAGCGGGACGGTGCCGCTGCAGACGACCCCGTCGGGATCGTCGTACAACCTCACCGACCCGACGCGCGGCGGCACCTACACCGGTGACGCGGCGAACCAGACCGACCTGTGCATCTTCGGGATCTGCATCAGCCGGGCGCCGGCGACGGTGTTCACGGACTCCGACAACCACTGGGGCAACGGCACCACCTCCGACCGCGCATCAGCCGCCGTCGACGCCCAGTACGGCACCAACATGACCTGGGACTTCTACAAGAACATCCTGGGCCGCAACGGCATCGCCGGCGACGGCAAGGGCTCGTTCAACCGCGTCCACTACGGCAACAGCTACAACAACGCCTTCTGGGACGACAGTTGCTTCTGCATGACGTACGGCGACGGTGACGGAACCACCTTCGGCCCGCTGGTCGCACTCGATGTCGCCGGGCACGAGATGACCCACGGCGTCACGGCCAAGACGGCCGCGCTGACCTACTCGGGCGAGTCCGGCGGACTCAACGAGGCCACCTCCGACATCCTCGGCACGATGGTCGAGTGGTACGCGAACAGCCCCTCCGACCCCGGTGACTACCTCATCGGCGAGAAGATCGTGAAGTCCGGCTTCGGCAAGACCGCCCTGCGCTACATGGACCAGCCGTCGAAGGACGGCAACTCGGCGGACTACTGGAGTTCGTCGGTCGGGAATCTCGACGTCCACTACTCCTCCGGTGTCGCCAACCACTTCGCCTATCTCCTGGCGGAGGGCAGCGACCCGAAGACCATCAACGGCGTCAGCTACAACTCGCCGACGTACAACGGCTCCACGGTCACCGGCATCGGCCGCGACAAGGTCGCCCAGATCTGGTACCGGGCGCTGACGGTCTACATGACGTCCTCGACCAACTACGCGGGTGCGCGGACGGCGACCCTCAACGCCGCGAGGGATCTGTACGGCGCGGGGAGTACGGAGTACAACGCGGTGGCGGCGGCGTGGAGCGCGGTCAACGTCAACTGAGCCAGCCGGGTACGGGACACGGCCGCCCGGTCCGGGGACCGGGCGGCCGTTGCTCACAGTCCGGGAACCAGCCTGACCACGGTGACGGTGAGAACCGAGCCGGAGACGTAGTAGAGCACGATGGCGCCCAGAACGGTCGCCTCGCGACGGTCGCGATCGCCCTGGACGGCGGTCGATCCGTGCCCGTAGGGATCGCGGCCGAGGGTCCGCGCCATCGCGCTCTTGAACGCCTCGGCATTCCGCATCTTGGCCAGGGTGTCATCGGCCGGCGGCGCGTAGGCGATGCGGTAGCTCAAGCGACGCCCCGCCTCTCGGCCTCGTCGGCGGCGAGTCGCGTCAGCAGCGCTTCGGCCTCGGGATCGGGTACGGCTTCCAGCATCCAGTGCCGCATGACAGCGTGGATCTCATACACTCCGGCCCCGTTGATGGCCCGGTCGAACTCCTCGCGGCGCTCCTCGGGGAGGGCCGCGCGGATGTCGGGGATGCTGTTGGGGACTTCGACCTCGACGCCGCCTACGAAGGTCCTGAGCGGTTCGGCCATCGTTGTCCTCCCTTGGTGCGCGGATTGTCCGGGCTCACCGTAGTCGGCCGGGGCCACCTGGCGTACGACGTCCAGCTCGCACCAGACCGTCTTGCCGACGGCGAGTTCCCTTACGCCCCATCGGTCGGCGACCTCCCGCACGATGAGGAGTCCGCGCCCGAACATGTCGCCTTCCACCGCGACGCGCGGGCTCGGCCGTAACTCGCCCTTCGGGTCGGACACGGAGATCCGTACGGCCCGCTCGGTGAGGGTCAGTTCGACGCGGAAGAGTCGGTCGCGCAGGCATCCGTGGAGTACGGCGTTACCGCCCAGCTCGGAGACCAACAGGGCCACGTCAGCGGCGAGTTCGGGGTGACCCCACTCGGCGAGGAGCCGGTGGGCTCTTCGGCGGGCCAGGGTCACGCTCCTGGGGAACGGGGTGTAGTCGAGACGGTCGTGACGCAGGGGTTTCTCGGGGGCGGTCATGCCGCGCACCTCCACTGCTGTGTGATCGATACGTCACGGAAGGTAGCGAGGGCACGCCTCCATCACAAGCTATCTATGGAGGAATTCATCCATTCGAGGTTTGCAAGGGGCTCGACACAGGGCCCAGACTGATCGCCGTGAGCACACAACAGATGACTCAGGGCAACAGCACGTCCTCGGTCCTTGGGCGCCGACTTGGCGGCGAACTTGCCAAGTTGCGCATCGCAGCCGGTCTTACGCAGGGCCATGCCGCCAAGACGTTGACGGCCTCCACGACCAAAGTGGCCAAGATGGAGGGTGGCTGGGTGTCGATGCGGGCCCCGGACATCCACGCATTGTGTGAGCTGTACGGGGTTCGGGATCCGCATGTTGTCGGGGGACTCCTGGAGCTGGCCAGGATCGACCGCGAGCGGCGTAAGGCGAAGGGGTGGTGGGACGACTACAACATGCCTGGCGTCATGCAGGAGTATGTTGCGCTTGAGAGCGCAGCAACGACAATCATGGCGTGGCAACCTGCGTTCATCCCAGGTCTACTGCAAACGCCCGAGTACGTACGAGGCTTGCGGGAGGACCCTGCGGCAAAGGTCGCCAAGGGGCCCGGGCCGGACGAGGAGTTCATCGCGGCACGTCTCGCTCGCCGACGACGCCTGACCGACGAACCGCCGCTCTCGCTCCGCGTGGTGATCTACGAAGCAGTCCTGCGCAACTTCCCCGGCGGCACAACCACAGCCAGGGGCCAACTCGAAGAACTGGCGAGAATGGCCGACCTGCCGAGCGTCAGCCTGCGTATCTTCCCCTTCAGCGCTGGTACCCACCCTGGTCTTGTTGGCTCGTTCAACGTCCTTTCGTTTGCTGAGCCGGGAGCCATGGACGTCGTGTACCTGGAGGCCCCCTTTATCCAACGGTGGGTAGAGGGCGGCGAGACAGCGGCCGACTACGCTGAGCTGTTCGAATCGATTGCCGCACGCTCCCTCGACGAGCGGGAGTCGGTGTCGTTCCTTCAACAGCTACGCAAGAGATTGTGAGCCATGCCTGACTTCGAATTCCGCAAGTCCAGTTACAGCAACGAGGCGGCCGAGTGCGTCGAGGTCGCCACCAACATCCCCACCACCATCGCCGTCCGCGACTCCAAGAACCCCACCGGCCCCTCCCTCCGCCTCGCTCCAGCCACCTGGACGTCATTCTGGACGGCCCTTCGCAAAGGGAGGCTGTAGCCCCAGGCCGTCAGTCGCCGTACTCCCGCAGCAACGCGATCATGTGCCGGATCTTCTGTACCGCGTCGTCCGGCACAGGGTCCGGGTTGAAGTGCATCAAGTCGTTGCGGATCTCGCGCAGTTCGTCGACGCGCTTGTCGAAGACCTTCCTGTCGAGCGGCCAGCCCAGCCTCTCCCACGCGTCCCTGTTCTGGAGGATGCGCTGGTAGTCCCCGATGGACAGGTCGTCGAAGGAGGTGATCTCCCGGTCTCCGTCCGGGGCGCAGAGCGCGGCGGCGTACTCGACTTCGAAGGCGTCGGAGAGGATCCGCCGGAGCCTCTGGTCGAACTCGCCGATCAGGAAGAACGGCGTCGCCAGGGACCCATAGGCCGCGGCGACGTCGTTGGCCGTGACGATCCCGGCGATCGTGTTCGTCTGATCCCGGACCAGTACGAAGTCGAAGTCGGCGAGCAGCGGCAGGACGTCGATCAGGTGCTGGTCATACAGGACCTCGCGGGCCCGGATGATCGCTTTGGCGAACGGGGCGGCCGGATCGGCGTGCCGGGCGCGGGCTATCGATTCCCATGTGACAGCGCCGCGGAGGTTGCGGGTCCCAGCCAGAACGGGCAGTTGGGAGTAGCCGTTGATGGCCATCTCGGTGATGGCTTCCTCGAACGTCGCGGACGGGGAGACGGCCGCAACGCCGGCGAGCGCCGAGGGCAAGTTGCCGACCGTGAGACCGATGACCGGGGTGTCCTCTTCGTCGCGGGGAGCGGGGACTGCCGCAACGGGGCTGATCTCCACTTCCTCTTCCTTGTCCGCATTCACCGGGGCGCCGACGAGGGTGACTTTGGCGTCGAGGTTCACGGCTTCGAAGTCCGGCGACGTCGACAAACTGTGGTTGTCCAGTTCGGCGACAATCTGGCGGCTGATGAGGTAACCGCGCCTCACAGCTCCCCACCAGCCGAGCAGGTCCCGTACCGGCAGAGTGACGGGATCCCCCTGCTCTGCCGCTTCCCTGGCCTTCTTCAGCCACTCGTGGCGGGCCGTGGAAGATTCGACGGAGTCCTCGCCGTCGGACGCCTGTTCTGCGACGGAATCAAGGAGTCGTTGCCGCAGTGCGTCCAGCATCGTGCCGTCGTCCAAGGCCCAGGCGTGCCAGCCGTCGAAGGACCCTGCGCCCACAGCCGCTATGGCCGCGCTGGAGGGTGATCTGAACTGCTGCCCGTCGGCCAACTCGATCAGGTAGTCACTCGTCACACATGCGGCATGCTTTTCGCCCACTCGCGGCCGCTCGAAGGTGAGCCGTGCGCCCACTTCGAGGAGCCCCGCCTTCACGAGGTCCGAGATGCCGACCCGCCGTCCCGCCAGCAGGTACGACGCCCGCCCTTGGGAGTCGTCCGAACCGGCATCGGCCGCGAAGTCTGTCATACGTATCTCTCCTCAGGCTGGTTCAGGGCACCCGTGTCCCGCAGCAACGACAGAGCCGATCATCACAGAAGTCCCCCAGGATGCGCACGGATTCCGTACGGCCTCACACAAGGAGAGGCCACCAAGTCCGGTTCCCGTTCTGGCGATTCGGTGGAGCCTCGCGGACCGCATGGCGGAGGTCCGGGCGAGACCCGGCGACCGCGCCGACGGGCACGTGTAGCCACTGGCGAGCAGCGAGCCGAGTATCGCGACGCCGAGGGCCGCGCCCGACTGCTGGACGATGCCGTTCAGGGCCGAGCCGACGCCCGCCTTCTCCGGCGGGATCGTGCCCATCGGCGCGCCGACCGTGGTGAGGGCGGCGAAGGGGGAGACCGTGATCAGCAGTCCCGCCGTTGCCGATCTGGGCCAGCGCCCGGGGAGCGAACCACCGTCGACACTGACGTATGGCCACCCGTTCAACGGCACCCGTCGCTCCATTCGTGTTTTCTTCGCATCGCCGCCACCCGCACGCCTGTGACCTGCGGAAACAGCGCGCCCACTAGGCCGTGCGAGGGTCGGGGACGACACCCGTTCGGCGCTGCTTCTGACGGAGCATCAGGAAGCGGAAGTCCCGGACTGCGACTTACCTCGTAGACGTGCAGCCGAATCCCGAAGCCCTGGAGAGCACCATGCGCCGCACCGCACGTCTGCTGACCGGTATCGCCGGTATCGCGCTCGTCGGTGCGACCGCGGCACCCACCTGGGCCGGCAGCACCGGCAGCCTGGACGTGTACCCCTCCACCGTGGCGCCCGGCAGCCACGTCACGGTGAACACCGCCGCCTGCGGGGACAAGGGCGGCCCCGCGACCGGGAACGCGGGTGCGGTCGGCGGCGGCACGTTCATGCTGGCGCCCAGCACACACGACGGCGAGGCGATCGGACAGTTCACGGTGCCGGAGAGCGCGCAGCCGGGGATGTACGAGATCGTCGCGCGGTGTGCTGTGGGAAACCGGGAGGTGACGGGCGACCTGGTGGTGGCCCTGAGCGCGGCGCACGAGCAGGTGCAGCCGCGGGGAAGTGTGAAGACGGGGGTCGGCGGCGCACTCGGCCCCGACCCCGTGCGGACCGCGGCAGGCGTGGCGGCACTGGCCGTCGCCGCCGCGGGCGGTACCTGGCTCCTGCATCGCCGGGCGAGAGGCGACGGGATCTGACGGACACCCTCCGCTGTCCGTCACCGGTACCGCACACCCGCCCCCTCCGGGCCCGACGCCCCTCGCGGCCCGGAGGGGGAGGGGGCCTTCGGGGGTCCGCCTCCGGGAGAGGGATTGCCATGGGCAGGAGTGCCAGGCGAAGCAGGCGCACCAGAAGCGCCAGGGCCGGCGACACCGCGATAGCCGCGGTCACCGTCGTGGCCCTCGGTTCCGGGGTGTGGTTGCTCGGTGGTGGGGCCGGGACGCACGCGCCGCCGCAGCCCGCCGCCGCGGAGGGCCGCCTCGACCCGGGCGGTGAGCGGCCCGCGGCCCCCGCCCTCGCCCCGTCCCCGCCCATCCGGATCCGCATCCCCGCGATCCGGGTGAACGCCCCCCTGATGGGCCTGTCCCTCACCCCCGCCGGCAGCCTGGACGTGCCGCCCGCACGGAACAAGAACCTGGCCGGCTGGTATGAGGCCGGCACCATACCCGGCGAGACCGGCACCGCGATCGTCGCCGGGCACGTCGACAACACCGAGGGCCCCGCCGTCTTCTACGACCTCGGCGCGCTCACCCGGGGCGCCCGCATCGAGGTGGACCGCCGGGACGGCTCCGTGGCCGTGTTCACCGTGGACGCGGTGGAGGTGTACGCGGCACGCGACTTCCCCGACGAGAAGGTCTACGGCGCCGCCCACCGCCCCGAGCTGCGCGTCATCACCTGCGGCGGCGGCTATTCGCGGGCGACCGGATACCAGGGCAACGTCGTGGTGTTCGCCCACCTGACGGCAAGCCGCTGAACCTAGGCGATCCACTGCTCGTACGCCAGGTTCGCCACCAGCGCGAAGACCACCGTCAGCAGCACGACCCGGACGAACCCGCTGCCCTGTTTGAGGGCGGTGCGGGCGCCGAGCGTGCCGCCCGCGAGGTTGAAGACGGCCAGCAGGGCGGCCAGCTTCCACAGGACCGTGCCCTGCCAGGCGAACATGGCGAGGGCACCGGCGTTGGTGCAGCAGTTGACGATCTTCGCGGTGGCGGACGCGGTGACCAGGTCAAGCCGGAGGACGGCGGTCAGCGCGAGAACCAGGAAGGTACCGGTGCCGGGGCCGATCAGGCCGTCGTAGAAGCCGATGCCCAGGCCGGCCAGGCCGACCGCGGCGAGCTTCTGGCGCCGGGTGGCCGGACCGGCCGCCGGGGCCCTGCCGAAGGCCGGGCGCAGGATCACGAACGCGGCGACCCCGAGCAGCACCACCATGATCACCGGCTTGAGGACGTCCGTGCTCATCCCGGCCGCGAAGAAGGCCCCCGCCGAGGACCCGGCGAGCGCGGCGAGCCCGATCCGGACGGCCGTGCCGACCTCCACCGGCGCCTTGCGGGCGTACGTCACGGCCGCGCCGGTGGTGCCGACGATGGCGGTCGCCTTGTTGGTGCCGAGCGCCCACGCGGCCGGGGTCGACGCCGGCAGCCCGAGCAGCAGGGCCGGCAGGAGCAGCAGCCCGCCACCGCCCACCACAGCGTCGATCCAGCCGGCCGCTAGCGAGGCTGTACACAGCAGGGCTACGGTCGTCATCGGTATGTCGGGCATGATCGCGACCCTAACCGCACGCCCCGCTGCGGCGCGCGCGAGAATCCGCAGGAATCCTCACAGCCCCCTGGGGCACGCGCACGGGACCCTCACATCTGCCGCCCGGGTCCGCTGAGGGCAGCGTTCCGCGCGGGAAACAGAGGTGATGCGACCGGGTAACCTCCACGTCGCACGCTCGGGGACATGACCTCGAATACGCGTGTGGTGGTGATCGGCGCCGGCCTCGCGGGCGTACGGCTCGCCCGGCGGCTCGGCGAGCTGGGAGTGCCCGCGCTGCTCGTCGGCGACGAGGAGCACCCGCCGTACAACCGGGTCCTGCTCGCCGAGGTCCTGGCCGGCCGGTACGCCCCGGAGGTGATCAGCCTCCCGGAGCCCGAGCGGCTGCTGCGCGCCCGGATCACCGGGATCGACCGGGCCGGCCGGACCGTCAGCCGCGCCGACGGCCCGCCGATCGCCTACGACACGCTCGTCCTCGCCACGGGCGCCAACCCGGTGCTGCCGCCGCTGCGCGCCCTGTTCACCGCCGGCCATCAACTGCCCCGGGGCGTCCACGCGTTCCGCACCCTGGACGACTGCCTGGCGCTGTCCGAGGCGGTCCGGCCCGGGGTACGCGCGGTGGTGATCGGCGGCGGGCTGCTCGGTGTCTCCGCCGCCCGGGCACTCGCGGTACGCGGCGCGAAGGTGGTCCTCGCCCAGCAGGCCGAGCGGCTCATGGAGCGCCGGCTCGACCCGGACGCCTCCGGCCTGGTGCGACGGCACCTCACCGACCTGGGCGTCGAGGTCCACACCGAGTGCCGGGTGCGGGACATGCGCTGCGTCGCCGGCGCGGTCCGCTCGGTGGAACTCGCCGACGGCTACGTCCTCGACGCCGACCTCGTCGTCCTCGCCTGCGGGGTGCGCCCGCGCACGGGCCTCGCCGCGGAGGCCGGGCTCGCCGTCCACGACGGCGTCCTCGTCGACGACGAACTGCGCACCTCGGACCCGCACATCCACGCCATCGGCGACTGCGCCCGGCACGACGGCACGGTCTACGGCCTCGCCGCCCCGGCCCTCGAACAGGCCGACCTGCTCGCCGAGTTGCTCGCGGGGGACGCCGACTCCCGGTACCGCGGCACCCGTTCCCTGACCCGGCTGACCCTGACCGGGCCGGGCTCCCCGTTCGACCTCGCCGCGTTCGGCGAGACCGAGGCCCGCCCCGGCGACGACGTCGTACGACTCACCGACGCCACCCGCGGCACCTACCGCAAGGTCGTCGTCCGAGACGACCGTCTCGTCGGCGGGGTCCTCGTCGGCGAACTCGGCACCGTCGGCGCGCTCGCCCGCGCCTGGGAGGGAGCAGAGCCGCTCCCCGACGACGGCCCCCTGCTCCACCTGCTCACCAACGACGGAGGCTCCTGAAATGACCGACACCCCGGGGGCCGCCCCCACGATCGTCCTCGTCGGCCATGGCATGGTCGGCCAGCGCTTCCTGGAGGCGCTCGCCGAGCGCGGCCTGACCGCCACGCACCGCGTGGTCGTGCTCTGCGAGGAGCCGCGCCCGGCCTACGACCGCGTCGCCCTCACGTCGTACTTCTCGGGCAAGACCCCCGAGGACCTCTCCATGACGGACATGGAGTTCATCGACGACCACGGCATCGAGCTGTACGTCGGCGACCCGGCGGAGACGATCGACCGCGAGGCGAAGAAGGTGACGGCCCGCTCCGGCAAGGTCTTCGCCTACGACACGCTGGTCCTGGCCACCGGCTCGTACCCGTTCGTGCCACCCGTGCCGAACAAGGACGCCGAGGGCTGCTTCGTCTACCGCACGATCGAGGACCTGCTCGCGATCGAGGCGTACGCGGCGTCCAAGGCCCAGGTGGGTGCGGTGGTCGGCGGCGGTCTGCTCGGCCTGGAGGCGGCGGGCGCGCTCAAGGGCCTCGGGCTGACCTCCCACATCGTGGAGTTCGCGCCGCGCCTGATGCCGGTGCAGGTCGACGAGGGCGGTGGCGCGGCGCTGCTGCGCACCATCGAGGGCATGGGCCTGACCGTGCACACGGGCGTGGGCACGCAGGAGATCCTGACGGACGACGCGGGCGCGGTCAGCGGCATGAAGCTGTCCGACGGCTCCGAACTCGCCGTCGACATGGTGGTGTTCAGCGCCGGCGTGCGGCCCCGCGACCAGCTGGCCCGGGACTGCGGTCTCGCGGTCGGCGAGCGCGGCGGCATCACGGTCGACGAGCAGTGCCGTACGGTCACCGACCCGCACGTGTTCGCGATCGGCGAGTGCGCGCTGGCGGCGGACGGCCGGGTGTACGGCCTGGTGGCGCCCGGGTACGAGCAGGCGGAGACGGCCGCGGCGACGATCGCTTCCGACGAGGCTGCTTTTGTCGGCGCGGACCTGTCGACCAAGCTGAAGCTGCTCGGCGTGGACGTGGCGTCCTTCGGTGACGCGCACGGCGCCACCGAGGACTGCCTGGACGTCGTCTACTCCGACTCCCGCGCCGGCCTGTACAAGAAGCTGGTCATCGGCCGGGACGGCACGCTGCTCGGCGGCATCCTGGTCGGTGACGCGGAGGCGTACGGCACCCTGCGCGCGCTGACGGGTTCGGTGCCGCCCCTCTCCCCCGAGTCCCTCGTCCTGCCCGCCGGAGCGGACTCGGGGGCTCAGCTCGGCCCGTCGGCGCTGCCGGACGAGGCGATCATCTGCTCCTGCAACAACGTCACCAAGGGCACGATCCGCGGGGCGGTCACCGAGCACACGTGCATGAGCGTGCCCGAGGTCAAGAAGTGCACCAAGGCCGGTACGACGTGCGGCAGTTGCGTCAAGGTCCTGGGCCAGCTGGTCGACGCGGAGCTGGAGGCGTCCGGCGTCGAGGTCGACAAGGGCCTGTGCGGCTGCTTCGCCCAGACCCGCGAGGAGCTGTACGAGATCGTCCTGAGCCTGCGCATCACGTCGTACCAGGATCTCCTCGACCGCTACGGCCGCGAGGGCGCCCGGGGCGGCGAGGGCTGCGAGACCTGCAAGCCGGCGGTGGCGTCCATCATCGCCTCCCTCGCCCCGACGATCGGCGCGAGCGGCTACGTCCTGGACGGCGAGCAGGCGGCCCTTCAGGACACCAACGACCACCACCTCGCCAACCTCCAGAAGAACGGCTCGTACTCGGTCGTGCCGCGCATCCCCGGCGGCGAGATCGCACCCGAGAAGCTGATCGTGATCGGCGAGATCGCCCGGGACTTCGGCCTCTACACGAAGATCACCGGCGGCCAGCGGATCGACATGTTCGGCGCCCGCGCCGAGCAACTTCCCATGATCTGGGCCCGGTTGGTGGACGCCGGCTTCGAGTCCGGGCACGCCTACGGCAAGGCGCTGCGGACGGTGAAGTCCTGCGTCGGCTCCACCTGGTGCCGCTACGGCGTGCAGGACTCGGTCCGCATGGCGATCGACCTGGAGCTGCGCTACCGGGGCCTGCGCTCCCCGCACAAGCTCAAGTCGGCGGTCTCGGGATGCGCCCGCGAGTGCGCCGAGGCCCAGTCGAAGGACTTCGGCGTGATCGCGACGTCGAACGGCTGGAACCTCTACGTCGGCGGCAACGGCGGCGCGACCCCGCGCCACGCGGACCTGCTCGCACAGGATCTGAGTGATGCCGAACTGGTCCGCCTGATCGACCGTTTCCTGATGTTCTACATCCGCACCGCCGACCGTCTGGAGCGCACGAGCGTCTGGCTGGAGCGGATCCCGGGCGGCCTGGACCACGTACGCGATGTGGTGGTGCACGACAAGCTCGGCATCTGCGACGAGCTGGAGGCGCTGATGCGGGCGCACGTCGCCAACTACCGCGACGAGTGGGCCGAGACCATCAGCGACCCCGAGAAGCTGGCCCGGTTCGTGTCCTTCGTGAACGCCCCGGACACCCCCGACCCGGTCGTCGCGTTCGTCCCGGAGCGCGACCAGATGAAGCCCGACCTGCCGCTGCTCGCGATCGGCATGCGGCCCGCCGCCGACGTCCTGGAAGGAAGCACCCAGCGATGACCCTGACTGTCGAAGCCACGACTCTGAAGGTCCAGCTCCAGCTCGCGGACGGCTGGTTCACGGCCTGTGACCTGAACGCGCTGCTCCCGGGCCGCGGGGCGGCCGCCCTGCTGCCCGACGGCCGCCAGGTGGCCCTGTTCCGCGACCGCTCGGACCGCCTCTACGCCATCGACAACCGCGACCCGTTCAGCGGCGCGGCCGTCCTCTCCCGCGGCCTGACCGGCACCCACGAAGGCCGCCCCTTCGTCGCCTCCCCCCTGCTGAAGCAGCGCTTCGACCTGGTCACCGGCGAGTGCCTGGACGACGAGACGGTACGGGTGACGTCGTACGAGGTCCGCGCCGTCTGACGCACTGCTCCTTCCCTTACTTGACTGATCGTTCCAGACAATCCTAGGCTCTGACACATGGCCAGGACCAAGGAGTTCGACCCGGACGCCGCGCTGCAGGCAGCCCTGGAGCTGTTCTGGCGGCGCGGCTACGAGGCGACGTCGATGGCCGACCTGGTCGAGCACCTCGGAATCGGCCGGGCGAGCCTGTACGCGACGTTCGGGAACAAGCACGAGTTGTACGTGCGGGCACTGGACCGGTACGGACAGATCCAGAACCCCCTGCTCACCCAGGAGCTGTCCCAGCCGGGCCCGGTACTGCCGGCGGTACGCGCGGTGGTCCGGCGGTTCGCCGCCGAGGCCACGACCGAGCCGACCCGGGAACAGGGCTGCCTGGTCACCAACACGGCGGTCGAACTGGCCCCGCACGATCCGGCCGCCGCCCGCCGGGTGGCACACAGCTGGGACCACATGGAAACCCTCCTGCACTCGGCCCTGACCCGCGCCCAGGCCCAGGGCGAACTGCCGGAGAACCGCGACCCGTTGACCCTCGCCCGCATGCTGCTGGTCCTGCTCCAGGGCCTGCGGGTGGCGGGGAAGGCGTCCACGGACCCGGCGAGGGTCCGGGACGCGGCGGAGCAGGCGCTGGCGCTGCTCGACTGAGTGAACTGGTCGAGCAGCGCCGTTTTTCATCGGTTCATTCTGAACCGATCATTCAAGAAACCGATCATTCAGGAAAAGGGGAGACATGACCACGGGGATCACCGCAACCGCACGCACCCGCTTCGCGGGCCGCACCGCCCTCGTCACCGGCGCCGGAACGGGCATCGGCCGGGGCATCGCGCTGGCCTTCGCCAGGGAGGGCGCGCAGGTGGTCGTGGCCGGCCGCCGCACATCCCCTCTGGAGGAGACGGCAGCCCTGATCGAGGAGTCGGGCGGCAAGGCCCTGCCGATGACGGCGGACGTGACCCGCCCCGAAGACCTGCGGGCGCTGGTGTCCGGGACGGTGGCACACTTCGGCTCACTGGACGTGGCGGTGAACAACGCGGGCATCCTGACGGGACGCGGCCGCTCGGTGGCCGACCTGCCGGAGGAGGACTGGCGAACGATGCTCGACATCAACGTCACCGGCGTCTTCCTGGCCCTCCAGGCCGAGATCGCCCAGATGCGCACCCAGCCGACCGGCGGCGCCATCGTGAACATCGCCTCCCGCATCGGCGTCCACAGCCGCCTGCCCGGCACCGCGGCATACGCCACCACCAAGGCGGCCGTCTCGATCCTCACCCGCGCCGCCGCCCTGGACCACATCGCCGACGGCATCCGCATCAGCGCGGTCAGCCCCGGCCCCACCGCCACGGACATGTCCTTCAAGCCCGGCGAAACGGACTCCGACCGCGCGGCCCGCATGCGCACGGAGTCCCCGGTCGGCCGTGTGTCGACGGTCGAGGAGATCGCGGCAGCGGTCCTCTACCTGGCCTCGGACGACGCGGCGTCGGTCGTGGGGGCGGATCTGGTGGTGGACGGGGGGTCGACGGCCTGAGGTGTGGCGTGATGTGAGTGCTGGCTTGTTTTGGATCACCTGATGCGGTGGTGAAGAAGCGGGTAAAGGATTCACCACGTGATCGTAACGCTACTTTCTGTAACTCCGGCTGTCAGTAGGGCAGGTGGGGTTTGTTGAGAGGTGGCGTATGAACAAGGCAGTAGCGGGTCTGATCGCGGCGGGGGTCTTCATCACCGGAGCGGGTACGGCGTTTGCTTCCACCTGGCAGAGCCTGCGGGCGCAGCGTACGGCAGGAGTCGCCTTCGAAAGGGGCCAGTACCGGCTCAACCCCGCCGAGCAGAACCACGGTTCGTTCGAGTGGCGCGGGTACCTGCGGGACACCGATCCGGGAGATGGTCACAACGGGTACGTAGAAGTCAAGGTCGAAGGCCATGACTGGGTCCGCTACTACGGCAAGCAGCGGCAGACGGTGTTCATGCACCACTCCAACTGGGACGGCGCCCAGCGTTACACCGACGACGCACGCCTTCACGTCTGCCGCGACAAAGGCACTCTTCGTCCTGACAACTGCGCGCCCGACCTGCTTTTCAGCTACCGACTCCACGGCTGACCGAGGTCGTCGTGCCGGAAACTCTTGTCGCCAAAGACGTCGATCTCTTCTACGGAGCATCGCAAGCGGTCAAACGCGCGTCGATCCTGCTGCGCCGGGGCGAAATCGCGGCGATCACCGGACCAAGCGGCTCAGGCAAGTCCTCCTTGCTGTACTGCCTCGCCGGTGTGCTCCCCGCCAGCCAGGGCGAAATCCGCTTCGAGGGGCGCCCGTTCAATGAGCTGGACGACGACGAGCTGAGCACTCTGCGCCGCGACCGCTTCGGCTTCGTCTTCCAGTACGGCGAGCTGCTGCCGGAGCTGACGGTGGAGGAAAACGCTGCCCTTCCACTGCGCCTGGCCGGTCAGCGGAAGAGGGCCGCGCTCGCCGCCGCGGGCGAAGTACTGGGCAGGCTGGGTCTGTCGGAGCTGCGGGAACGCCGGCCGTCCCAGGTGTCGGGTGGGCAGAGCCAGCGCGTGGCCGTGGCCCGAGCCCTGGTTCATCGCCCGGCCGTGGTCTTCGCCGACGAACCGACGGGCTCCCTCGACAGTGCCAACGCCTCGGCCGTACTGGACGAGTTCCTGACCTTGGCCCGCTCACAGGGCACGGCGGTCCTCATCGTCACGCATGACCCCGACGTCGCGGCTCGCGCCGACAGTCGCTACTCCATGGTCGACGGCGTCCTCACCACACAAGGGCCGGTCGGATCGTGAAAGAACTACTTCTGGGACTGCGTCTGCTGCTGGGCAGCGGACGCGGGAACCGTGTGCGATTCGCCCTGATGAGTCTGGGTGGCGCAATCGGCGTGTGCTGTCTGGCGATCGTGCTGACAATTCCCGGGATCCTGGCCGCCCAGGACGCGCGTGTCGCGGCGAGACAGCCGGTTGTGGCGCGGGACGAGTCGCGCAACCCGGTCTTCGCGGGGTTCCCGCTGCTACTGCGGCGGACCGACCCGTACGGCGCGAGGCCCCTCACCCGTATCTTCCTCGCTCAGGGCTCCAAGGACATCGAGCCACCACCGGGGTTGTCGTCGTTCCCGCGTGCGGGAGAGGTCCTCGTCTCTCCCGGGCTGCGTGAAGTGCTGCGTGCCGAGCCGGCTCTCGCCCAACGTCTCCCGGGGCGGGAATCGGGACTGATCGGCCCCCAAGGGCTCGCGCGGCCCGAGGAACTGGTGGCCTACATCGGTGTACGCCGTGCTGAGCTACCGGACGGCGTACCCGTCGCGCGCTTCGGGAAGGAGGAGGCTCCGGATCCCACCGTGGCGGCGGCAACACTCGGCATCCTGCGCTTCACCATGGTGGGGATCGTTCTGGTCCCCTTGGCCGTGTTCCTCTCGGTCTGCGCACGCCTGTCCGCAGCCGAGCGGGCCCGCAGACTGGCCGCGCTACGCCTGCTCGGCATGAGTGCCAAGGAGGTGCAACGGGTCAACGCTGCCGAGACGGTCGCCGCCGCCGGCATCGGCTCACTCTTGGGGCTGGGCGTGTACTGGGTGCTGAATCAACTTGTGTCGAGAGTCGGGCTCCCCGGATTCACCTGGTACCCGAGCGATGGCACACTGGCCGGCTCGACGGTCGGAACATGCCTGGTGGGCTGCCCGGCGCTCGCCTGGGTCGTGGGACGGGTCAGTGCGCGGAAGGCCGCCACCAATCCGCTGGCCGTCCGCAGAACAGCTCCGCAGAAGTCTCCGTCCGCCTGGGGTTTCGTTCCGTTGCTCGCCGGAGCGGGCGTCGCCGCCGGGTACTGCGTCGCCGGGGCGACCGGGCATGTGCCCTCGGACAGTGGGCCGTCCGCGCTGCTGATTCCCTCGATGGTCGTCCTCATCGGCGTCGGCCTTGTGACGATCCTGCCGCGCCTGTCCCGGTCCCTTGCCGGACGGATCGCCCGGTCCACCCGTTCATTGACACTCGGGCTGGCCATGCGGCGCAACGAGGCGGAACCGGGTGGTGCGCTTCGGGTGGCCGCCGGTTTGGTACTGCTGGTGTTCGCAGCGTCTCTTGCGCAGGGCGTGCTGATCGAGTTGGACCAGGTCTCCAGGAACACAGCTCCGATCCAGATGTACGACATGCCCGACGGCAGACTCACTGCAGCTCAGCGAGCGGCCCTCGAACGTATACCAGGCATCCGCGCTCACTGGGCCACTGCGCCGACGCACGGCGACGAGACCGCGGTCGGCGGGCCACCCGAGATCGTCCTGGCCACCTGCGCCGAGCTGCGAAAGGCCCTGCCCTGGGTCGGTAAGTGCACTGACGGCCAGCCCCAGCGCCTCCGGGACTCCTCCGTGCAGGAGCAGAGCGGGACTGCCGAGGCGGGCAAGAAGGTGGTCGTCACGCTAGTTGGCGGGCGCGGCAGCCTGGAGTTCAAGGCACCACGGCGCACCTTGCCCTACCGGGATCACGCAGGTCTCCCGGCTCTCGGTAGTGGCATGATTCTCGTTCCTCCCTCCGCGCTTCCTCAGGGAGCGCGTCCTGAGGAAGCCACGCTCAGTCTGATGAGCGGTTCCGACCCGGACACCGTGCGTGCGGTTCTGGACGGGATCGCTCATGTCGTGCCCACCATCGCTGTGGCACCCCAGGGTCTGAACGTCACCGCCCTCCAGCAGATCGCGGTCGTGAAGACCCTCCTGGCCATCGGCATGTTCCTCGCCGTGGTCATCGGCATCGCCGCCTACCTCGTCGCCGCCGCCGACCGCGCCGTAGAACGCCGCCCCCAGGTCACCGCCCTCACCCTCCTCGGCGCCCGCCGCCGCACCCTTCGTGCGGTGCAGGTGGCCCAGGTCGTGCTGCCCTTGGCGGTGGGGCTGCTGCTGGCCGTCGTGATGGGGAAGATGGCCGAGGCGAGTTATCTGATCACCGGTGGCGGCACCGTCTTCTGGGACACCGCCGGCCTCCCCCTCCTCCTCACCGGCACCCTGTGCGTCGTAGCCGTCGCCGCCCTCGGCTCGCTCCCCCTGGTCGGCCGCCGCATCGACCCTGAGCTCATCCGGCGGGACTGAAAGTCGGGGCTGAGAGGAAAGGGGGGTGGCACACCTGATGTGCCGCCCCCCCTTTCCTCTGCTTTCCTCTGCCACCACCACCCCCTCAGATCGACCCCTCCACATTCACTGGACCGGCCTGGAAGACACCGGAACACGTCGTCCAAGCGGCCGGTATCAGTGCCGGTGTGCGCGAGGCCGGTGGGTAGACACGGAGGTACGTGCCGGTGCGCAGGCAGGGACCGCCGATCGGGCCGTTGGTGGTGCGGATGACCGACGAGGCCGAGTGGCCCGGGGTGAGGGTGACCGTGCCGTAGGGGCTGCCGCTGCGGGTGGCGGCGGGACCGAGCTGGTGGTGGGCGGTGTCCAGGACGCTGACGCCCGGGTAGCCGCGCAGGGCACAGCTGGTGGTGCTGGTATTGGTGAACCGGATCGGCCAGTACAGCGACCCGGCTGCCCCCTCCTTGCGGCCCATCGAGAGATACAGATCGTTCACCGTGCACGTACGGAGAGAAGCCGTCATCGAGGGCGCGCTCCATGCCGCTCCCGCCGCCGTCAGGCCCACGAGGGCCGCGGTCAGCACGGCTGCCGCGCCGCGCCCGGGGGATGTGCGGGAGAGGGCTCGGGATCGGCTCAGAGGGTTCAGAGGGTTCCGATGAGGGATCATGCGCATATCCGCCTCCATCGGGCGAATAGGTGGATGAAGGTCACTATGTTGGATGCACCCCGGCCCGGAAAAGTTGCGCCCTCTCATCTTCGCAACCCGGAAGGAATCGGACCATGCGTGGCTGGAGCACCTCCGACATCCCCGACCTCACCGGCCGCCTCGCCGTCGTCACCGGCGCCAACAGCGGCCTCGGCCAGGTCACCGCCCTGGAGCTGGCCCGCAAGGGCGCCCGGGTGGTACTGGCCTGTCGGAGTGCGGCGCGGGGTGAGGCCGCCGTCGGGAGAATCCGGCGTGAGGTGCCTCGTGCCGACGTCGAGCTTCTGGTGCTGGACCTGGGGGATCTCGGCTCGGTGCACACATGTGCGCGCCGGCTGCCGTACGACCGGATCGACCTGCTCGTCAACAACGCCGGCGTGATGGCCGTACCGTACGGGACGACCGCGGACGGGTTCGAGACGCAGTTCGGAGTCAATCACCTCGGGCACTTCGCGCTCACCGGGCTGCTGCTGCCCCGGCTGCTCGCCACCCCCGGCGCTCGCATCGTCACCGTCTCCAGCCTCATGCACGCCCTGGCGAACATCGACCCCCGTGATCTCAACAGCCGACAACGATACGGTCGTTGGATCTCCTACGCACGCTCCAAGACCGCCAACCTCCTCTTCACCCACGAGCTTGCCCGCAGGCTCGCCGCACGCGGTGCCGATGTCGTCGCCGTCGCCGCGCACCCCGGGTACGCCGCCACCAATCTCCAGACCGCTGGGCCACGCGCCGAGGGGCGGCGGGGTGCCGAGCGGGTGATGGAGGTGGCCAACCGGGTGTTCGCGCAGTCGGCCGAGGCGGGGGCGCTGCCGGTGCTGTACGCGGCGACCGCGGACGGCGTACGGGCCGATGAGTTCTTCGGGCCGTGGTTCGGTATGTGGCGGGGTGCGCCGGCTCGCTCCTGGCGGGCGCCCTGGACCGTCGATGACGCGGTCTCGCGCAGACTCTGGGAGGAGTCCGTGCGGCTGACGGGAGTCTCCTACGACTCCCTCGCCCCGTGACACAGGCCCCGAACACACAGCACGCGGCCCCGGTGACACACGGCTGCAACCGCCCTTTCGTAATCATCCCGCAAGGTTGATCGTTGGACCGTGCATCGATGACCGACGTCAGGGGGCACAGACGATGACCATGAGCCGTAGGGGACTGCTGGCCGCGGGTGCCGGGGCCGGAGCGGGACTGCTCGCCGCGTGCGGGTCCAACACCGGGCGTGGGGGCGGGGGTTCGGGGACGGCGTTGTCCCAGTGGTATCACCAGTATGGGGAGGCCGGCACTCAGCGGGCCGTTCAGCGGTATGCCTCCGCCTACCGGAAGGCGCGTGTCACCGTGCAGTGGCGGCCGGGCGACTACGACCAGCAGACCGCCGCCGCGCTGCTGACCGACTCCGGGCCGGATGTCTTCGAGGTCAACGGTCCCACGCTCGACCAGATCCAGGGCGGTCAGGTCGTCGATCTCACCGAGCTGCTGGCCGGGGTCGAGGCCGACTTCAATCCGGCCGTGCTCACGCCCAAGACGTACGACGGGCGGGTCTGGGGCATTCCGCAGGTCATCGACATGCAGATGCTCTACTACCGGAAGAGTCTGCTGAGGGATGCGGGAGTAGAGCCGCCCACCACGCTCGACGCCCTCGTGGACGCCGCCCGCAAGCTCAGCACCAGCAAGGTCAAGGGGCTCTTCCTGGGCAATGACGGGGGAGCCGGCGTGCTCGGGGGAACTCCCCTCTATGCGGCCGGACTTCGGCTCGTCACCGACGATGGCAAAGTCGGCTTCGACGATCCCTCCGCCGCCCGCACCCTCGGCAAGCTCCATCAGCTGTACGCCGGCAAGTCCCTCCTCCTCGGCGCCCCCGCCGACTGGGCCGACCCGTCCGCCTTCATCCAGGGGCTGACCGCGATGCAGTGGTCGGGGCTGTGGGCGCTGCCGCAGATCCAGCAGCAACTCGGAGAAGACTTCGGGGTGTTGCCGTTCCCCGGCGACGGCGGGAACGGCAAGCCGACCGTGCCCGTCGGGGCGTACGGGGCCGCCGTCAGCGCGCGTGGCCGGCACAAGGAGGCCGCCAAGGAGTTCGTGAAGTGGCTGTGGGTCGAACGGACCGATTATCAGGAGGACTTCGCGCTCAGCTACGGCTTCCACATCCCCGCCCGGATCTCCCTCGCCAAGAAGGCGACCAAGCTGAAGAACGGCCCTGCCGCGGACGCCGTGCGCTTCACCACCGACCACGGCTACGCCCAGCCACTGCTGTGGACGCCGGCCGCGCAGACCGCCTATCAGGACGCGCTCAGCCGGATCATCAGGAGTGGGGCGAGTCCGGAGAGTGAACTGCGGGGCGTCGTACGGAAGGTGAGCGCCGAACTCGACCGTGTGAAGAAGCTCCGGAACACGAAGAAGTCGTCGTGAGGCGCCGTAGGGCCCTCTGGTTCTGGGTGTTCGTCGGGCCGTTCGCCGCCGGGCTGGCGCTCTTCACCTACGTTCCCCTGCTGTGGAGCGTGGCCCTGAGTTTCTTCGACGCGCACAACACGGTCACGCCCACCCACTTCGTCGGCCTGGACAACTACACGGCGATGCTGCGGGACGACGCGTTCGTCGGCAGTCTGAGGACGTTCCTCGTCTTCACGGCCTTCATCGTGCCGGCCACCTATGTCTTCTCCCTCGCCCTCGCCCTCATGGTCAACCGGGTCCGCCGGGCACGGGCCTTCTTCCGGTCCGTGTTCTTCCTTCCGGCCGCGTGCAGTTACGTCGTCGCCGCCCTGGTCTGGAAGATGTCGATCTTCAACGGGGTACGGTTCGGGCTCGCCAACACCGTCCTCAGGTGGTTCGGCGGCGATCCCGTCGCCTGGCTGTCCATCACCGATCCGCCCTGGTACTGGCTGGTCATCGTCACCGTACGGCTGTGGCTGCAAGCCGGTTTCTACATGATCCTCTTCCTGGCCGGGTTGCAGCGGATCGATCCGGTGCTCTACGAGGCGGCCGCCGTGGACGGGGCCCGGCCCGGCTGGACGGTGCTGCGGCACATCACCCTGCCCCAGCTGCGGGCCACCTCGGTCGCGGTGGTGCTGCTGCTCGTCATCAACGCCTTCCAGGCCTTCGACGAGTTCTACAACCTGCTGTCCGACGCCAGGGGCTACCCGCCGTACGCCCGGCCGCCGCTCGTCTATCTCTACTACACCGCCCTGGGGCAGGGGCAGAACCTCGGGCTCGGCAGCGCGGGTGCGGTGATCCTCGCGCTGGTCATCGCGGTGGTCACGGTGGGGCAGGCGCGGTGGCTGCGGCTGGGAAGGACGGACGCCGATGGATGACGCCCTGGTGCGGGCCGGTCGGGCCCTGCGGGTGGTGCTGCTGATCGTGCTCGCCCTGCTCTTCCTCATTCCCTTCTATCTGCTCGTGCGCAACGGGCTGTCGAGCGAGCAGGACATCACCTCGCCCCGATGGACGTTCTTTCCAGGTGAGTTGAGGTGGGGGAACGTCCGGGAGCTGTTCGACGATCCGTCCGTTCCCTTCGCCCGGTCGCTGCTCAACTCCGCGCTGATCGCCGTGGCCACGACCGTCGGCACCCTGCTGCCGGCCTCCCTCGCCGGATACGGGCTCGCCCGCATCCCCTACCGGCACGCGAACAAGGTCTTCTACGGCATCCTCGGCACCCTGCTGGTCCCGGCCGCCGTGACCTTCGTACCGAGCTTCGTGCTGGTGTCGTCGCTGGGCTGGATCTCCACGCTGCGCGGGCTGATCGTCCCGACGCTGTTCTCCGCTTTCGCCTGTTTCGTCTTCCGGCAGTACTTCCTGGGATTTCCACGGGAGCTGGAGGACGCGGCCCAGGTCGACGGGCTCGGGTACTGGCGCACGTACTGGCTCGTGGTCGTTCCCAACGCGCGTCCGGTGTTCGCCGCCGTCGGGACGATCGTGTTCCTCGGGGCGTGGAACTCGTTCCTGTGGCCGCTGGTGATCGGGCAGGACCAGAGCGCCTGGACGGTGCAGGTCGCGCTGTCGTCCTTCACCACGTCCCAGGTCGTGCGGCTGCATGAGCTGTTCGTCGCCGCCGTCATGTCCGTCCTGCCGCTGCTGCTGGTCTTCCTGTGTTTCCAGCGGTGGATCGTGGCGGGGGTGGAGCGGTCGGGGATCGACTGAGCCACGGCCCGACACGCCGGAGAGGCGGCACCCCCGCACAGGGTGCCGCCTCTCCTCTTTCATGCGCCGGAGCCGCCGCCGATCGGTGAGGGTCGGGGACCAGCGGCGGCTCCGGGGTTCAACCGGCCCGCGAGGGCCTATCGGTGGTCGCTGCCCGCCGACTGCGTGGCGGCGCGGCCGGCCTCCAGGCGGGCGACCGGGATGCGGAACGGGGAGCAGGAGACGTAGTCCAGGCCGGCCTCGTGGAAGAAGTGGACCGACTCCGGGTCGCCGCCGTGTTCGCCGCAGACGCCGAGCTTGAGGTCGGGGCGGGTGCGGCGGCCGGCTTCCGCCGCCGCCTTGACCAGGGAGCCCACGCCGTCCTTGTCGATGGTCTCGAACGGGGAGACGCCGAAGATGCCCTTCTCCAGGTATGCCGTGAAGAACGAGGCCTCCACGTCGTCCCGGGAGAAGCCCCAGACCGTCTGGGTCAGGTCGTTGGTGCCGAAGGAGAAGAACTCCGCCGCCTCCGCGATCTGGCCGGCCGTGAGGGCGGCTCGCGGCAGCTCGATCATCGTGCCGATGGCCAGCTTCAGCTCGGTGCCCGTCGCCGCCTGGACCTCGGCGATGACCTGGTCGGCCTCCTCGCGCACGATCTCCAGCTCCTGGACGGTGCCGACGAGCGGGATCATGATCTCGGCGCGCGGGTCGCCCTTGGCGTTCTTGCGTTCGGCCGCCGCTTCCGCGATCGCGCGTACCTGCATGGTGAACAGGCCGGGGATGACCAGGCCGAGGCGTACGCCGCGCAGGCCCAGCATCGGGTTCTGCTCGTGCAGGCGGTGGACCGCCTGGAGCAGGCGCAGTTCGTTCTCGTGCGGCTCCTGGCGGGACTCGGCCAGGGCCACGCGGACCGAGAGCTCCGTGATGTCCGGCAGGAACTCGTGCAGCGGCGGATCGAGGAGACGGATGGTGACCGGCAGGCCGTCCATCGCCGAGAACAGCTCCACGAAGTCCTGCTTCTGCAGCGGGAGCAGCGCCTTCAGGCTCTCCTCGCGCTCGTCCTCCGTGTCGGCCAGGATGAGGCGCTCGACCAGCTCACGGCGGTCGCCGAGGAACATGTGCTCCGTGCGGCACAGGCCGATGCCCTGTGCGCCGAAGCGACGGGCGCGCAGCGCGTCCTCGGCGTTGTCCGCGTTGGCCCGCACCCGCAGCCGACGCTTGCGGTCGGCGAACGCCATGATCCGGTGCACGGCCTCGACCAGCTCGTCGGCGTCGTGGGCGCCCGCGTGCATCCGGCCCTCGAAGTACTCCACCACGGGGGACGGGACGACCGGGACCTCGCCCAGGTAGACCTTGCCGGAGGAGCCGTCGATGGAGATCAGGTCGCCCTCCTCCACCACCTGGCCGCCGGGGACGGTCATGCGGCGGCGCTTGGTGTCGACCTCCAGCTCCTCCGCGCCGCAGACACAGGTCTTGCCCATGCCCCGGGCGACCACGGCCGCGTGGGACGTCTTGCCGCCGCGCGACGTGAGGATGCCCTCGGCCGCGATCATGCCGTCCAGGTCGTCGGGGTTGGTCTCCCGGCGGACCAGGATGACCTTCTCGCCCGAGCGGGACCACTTCACGGCCGTGTAGGAGTCGAAGACCGCCCTGCCCACCGCGGCGCCGGGCGATGCGGCGATGCCGCGCGCGACCTTGTCGACCTTCGCGTGCTCGTCGAAGCGCGGGAACATCAGCTGGGCCAGCTGGGCGCCGGTGACGCGCTGGAGGGCCTCCGTCTCGTCGATCAGGCCCTGGTCGACGAGCTGGGTGGCGATCCGGAAGGCGGCCCCGGCGGTGCGCTTGCCGACGCGCGTCTGGAGCATCCACAGCTGACCGCGCTCGATGGTGAACTCGATGTCGCAGAGGTCCTTGTAGTGGTTCTCCAGGGTCTCCATGATCTGCATGAGCTGGTCGTACGACTTCTTGTCGATCGACTCCAGCTCCGCCAGCGGGACGGTGTTGCGGATGCCCGCGACCACGTCCTCGCCCTGGGCGTTCTGGAGGTAGTCGCCGTAGACGCCCTGGTGGCCGGAGGCGGGGTCGCGGGTGAAGGCGACGCCCGTGCCGGAGTCGGGGCCCAGGTTGCCGAAGACCATCGAGCAGACGTTGACGGCCGTGCCGAGGTCGTGCGGGATGCGCTCCTGGCGGCGGTACAGCTTGGCGCGGTCGCCGTTCCAGGAGTCGAAGACCGCCTTGATGGCGAGGTCCATCTGCTCGCGCGGGTCCTGCGGGAAGTCCCGGCCTGCCTCCTTCTTGACGATCTTCTTGAAGGTGGTGACCAGCTTCTTCAGGTCGGCGGCCTCCAGGTCGGTGTCGACCGTGACCTTCTTGGCCTCCTTGGCCTTGTCGAGGGCCTCCTCGAAGAGCTCGCCGTCGACGCCGAGGACGGTCTTGCCGAACATCTGGATGAGGCGGCGGTAGGAGTCCCAGGCGAACCGGTCGTCGCCGGCCTGCTTGGCCAGGCCCTGCACCGACTTGTCGGAGAGGCCGATGTTCAGGACGGTGTCCATCATGCCGGGCATGGAGAACTTCGCGCCGGAGCGGACGGACACGAGGAGGGGGTTGTCGGCCTGGCCGAGCTTCTTGCCCATCCGCTGCTCAAGGGCGTCGAGGTGTGCACTCACCTCGTCACGCAGGTCCGCGGGCTCCTCGCCGCTGTCCAGGTAGACCTTGCAGGCCTCCGTGGTGATGGTGAAGCCGGGAGGGACCGGCAGACCGAGGTTGGTCATCTCGGCGAGGTTGGCGCCCTTGCCACCGAGGAGGTCCTTGAGGTCCTTGTTTCCCTCGGTGAAGTCGTAAACGAACTTCGCTACGTGGGGATCTTTGTTTTCCGACACGGGTCTCGACTCCTTGAGGCCACGGTGGCTGCCCTGACGGCCAGGAACATACCCAGATCGAAGGTCTATGGGTATGTCCACTTGCCCGTCATGCGCCTGTAACCACCCGTCCGCCACTGGATCGAAAGTCAAGGCTTGGCAAGCCGTGGCCCGTTTATGTTTTCACTTCTTGAACGCAAGTACGCCCAGATGCCGGATTTTCTGCTCACATGAGCGCCCATCGTGCACGTCTGTTTTCGATCGATGAACGATCAAGGGGTGGCACCCAGTGCCACCCCTTGGAGAAGTGCAGTCGCCCATGATCCGCTCATCTGAGCGCAGCCCTTATCAAGGGTGGCGAGAATCACGCTGCCACAGCGGCCCGGATTTCACCATGCGGACCGATTGCAGGACCGGCCGCGGACCACTGCGGACCGCTTCAGGTACCCGGAAACAGCCATGTCACACGCCCCTGTCACACACCCAGCGCCAGCAGGCGCTCCTCCACCCGCTCCGGCGCGTAGAGGTGTTCCACGACCAGGGCCCCCGCTCCGATGAGCGCGGCCCGCTCGCCGAGCCGGGAGGTGAGGACGTCCAGGTGGGCCGTGGAGCGGGGCAGCGCCCGCTGGTAGAGCAGTTCGCGCACGCCGGTGAGGAAGGGGGTTCCGGCCAGATCGCCGGCGATCATCAGCACGCCGGGGTTGAGAAGGGTCACGACCGTCGCCAGCACGTCCCCGACCCGGCGCCCCGCCTCCCGGGCCAGCGCCGCCGCCTCCGGATGCCCGGCGGCCAGCAGGTCCCGTACGTCCGAGCCGGAGGCCGCCGGCACCCCGGACTCGGCCAGCCGCCGGGCCACGGCCCCGCCGCTCGCGACGGCGGCGAGACAGCCGTACGAACCGCACCGGCACAGCGCGTCCGCGCCGACCCGGATGTGCCCGATGTCACCGGCCCCGCCGTCGATCCCCCGGTAGACGGAGCCGTCCACGACGACCCCGGCACCGATACCGGTCGAGACCTTGACCAGCACGAACGCCCGGCAGTCCGGGTGTCCGGCGCGCTGTTCGCCGTACGCCATGAGGTTGGCGTCGTTGTCGACCAGGACGGGGACGGGCGGGGCCCCGGTGTGCTCGGTGAAGGCGCGGGAGAGGCGGCCCCGTATGTCGTAGCCGTCCCAGCCCGGCATCATCGGCGGCTGCACCACCCGGCCGGTCTCGCTGTCCACCGGGCCGGGCACCGCGAGCCCGATGCCGCAGACCTCCGCCGCCGGATGCCCGGCCTTCTCCAGCAGTTCGCCGAACCAGCGCCCGAGTTCGGCCAGTACGGTCTCCGGGCCGTCCTCGACCACCAGCGTGCCCGCATGCTCCGCGAGTATCTCGCCGGTCAGGGAGAGGACGGCCGCGCGGGCGTGCCGGGTGTCCAGGTCGGCGGCGAGGACGACGGCGTGGGAGCCGTCGAACTCCAGGGTGATGGAGGGGCGGCCGCCGAGCGGTGAATCGACCGGGCCGCCGGCGCCCTCGCGCAGCCAGCCGGCCCGGAACAGCCGGTCCAGGCGCTGGCCGACGGTGGCCCGGGACAGCCCGGTCACCTGCTGCAGCGCACCCCGCGTCACCGCCCGCCCACTGCGCACCAGTTCGAGCAGGTCTCCGGCGCCGACCTGGGCGCCGCCGCTCCTGACAGCTCTTCCCGGACGTCCAGTCATGCGCACCCCCTTGTGTTTCCCAACTCTGCATTACATAGTGAGTTTTGCGTGTTAAATAGACGTAACCCTACGGTAGACATAGCCAAACCCGGTCGGCCCGGCCGGGCGTCTTCAGTCTTCGGGGAGCCCCGAGTGGACCGCACTGCCCAGCTCACCAGCCGTTCCACCGAGTTCGAGATCGCATACGATCCCCCGGGCTCCAGCGATTCCCTGCACGTCAGGGCGGCCCGGGTGCTGGAGGCGAACTGGACGGGCCGGGCGACCGTGCCGTCCCGGAGCCTGTATCCGCACCAGTGGTCCTGGGACTCGGCGTTCATCGCCATCGGCCTGCGGCATGTCTCGCCGCTGCGGGCGCAGACCGAGCTGGAGACGCTGCTGGCCGCCCAGTGGGCCGACGGACGCGTCCCGCACATCGTCTTCAACCCCTCCGTACCGCTCGACGCCTACTTCCCGAGCCCCGACTTCTGGCGCTCCTCCACCGCCGGGCACACCGCGGGCGCCCCGCGCACCGTACAGACGTCGGGCATCGTGCAGCCACCGGTGCACGCGCTCGCGGCCTGGCTGGTGCACCACGCCGACCCCGAGACGTCCCGCTCCCGCGGCTTCCTGGCCCGGGTCTACCCGCGCCTGGCCGCCTGGCACCGCTATCTGCTGCACCGGCGCGACCTGGGCGGCGGCGGGCTGGCGTCGGTCGTCCACCCCTGGGAGCAGGGCATGGACAACAGCCCCTGCTGGGACGCCCCGCTGGCCCGGATCACCCCGGCCCCGGCCCGCTCCTTCCGCCGCGCCGACCTCGACCACGGGGCCGCCGAGGACCGGCCGACGGATCTGGACTACGGGCGGTACGTGCGGCTGGCCGCGGACTACCGGGATGCCGGATACGCCGACGGGCAGGGGGAGTTCGCGGTCGAGGACCCCGCGTTCAACGCCCTGCTCATCGCCTCCGAGCACGCGCTCGCCCGGATCGCCGAGGAACTGGGGGCGACCGGCACCGCCCGGCACGCGCGCGCGGAACGGCTCACGGCGGCGCTGGTGGAGCGGCTGTGGGACCCGGCGGCGGGCATGTTCCTGTGCCGGGACCTGAAGGGCGGGGGGCTGATCCAGGAACGGGGCGTGTCCGGGCTGGTCCCGCTCCTCCTCCCCGGCCTGCCCAGGGACCTCGTCGGCGCCCTCGTACGGACACTGCGCGGCCCCCACTTCTCGCTCGGCGACCGCACCCGGCTCGCCCCCAGCTACGACCTCCTCGGCGAGGCCTTCGACCCGCACCGGTACTGGCGCGGGCCCGCCTGGTTCAACACCAGCTGGCTGCTGGAGCGGGGCCTGCGCGCGCACGGGGAGCTGCACCTGGCCGACGCCCTGCGCGCGGCCGTACTCCACCTCGCCGACACCACCGGCTTCGCCGAGTACGTCGACCCGTACACCGGCGAGGCCTGCGGCGCGACCGGCTTCGGCTGGACCGCGGCCCTCGCCCTGGACCTGCATCACGAGCTGCACCAAGAGCTTGTCAAGGGCGCCCGCGAGGGCGTGTCCAGCCCGGCCACCGACACGTTCGACACGAGTGACAAAGGAGGGGACCGGCGATGACGGACCGGCATCATCTGCTCGTGCACGGGGCGACGTTCGCCGCCGTGGGCGACCGGGGCGACATCAGCGGGGTCCGGGGCAGCGGCGCCCCGGACGGGTTGTTCGTCCGGGACGCCCGGCACCTCAGCCGCTGGCAGCTCACCCTCGACGGCGCCGTGCCCGAGGTGCTCACCCCGGTCACCGACGCGGACGCGGCCCGCTGCGTACTGGTCCCGCGCGGCGGCCGGCGGGAGCCCCCGGCGCACACCGTCTTCCGGGAACAGGCCGTCGGGGACAGCTCGTTCACGGAGTCCCTGCGGGTCACCAGCAACCGCCCGGTGCCGACCACCGTCCGGCTCGCCCTCACCGTGGACGCCGACTTCACCGACCAGTTCGAGCTGCGCGCCGACCACCGCACCTACGTCAAGCCCGGCGCCGTACGCTCCCGCCAGATCCTGGACGACGGGATCGAGTTCACCTACCGGCGCGCCGAATGGCACTCCCGTACGTCGATCACGGCCGACCCGGCGCCCGACGCCGTGGAGGAGACCGGCACCGGTGCCCGCCGCCTGGTGTGGGCCCTCGACCTCGCGGCGCACGGCACGACGGAGCTGGTGCTGCGCGTGATCGCCCGCCCGCACGGCGAGAAGCGGGCCCTGCGCGTGCCCCGCGACCCGGCCGCCATACAGGAGCAACGGGCGGCGCTGGAAACGGAGTTCATGGAGGGCGTGGCCTTCCCGGCCGGCTGGCCGGAGCTGTCCGCGGCCTGTGCGCGCGGGCTCGCGGACCTGGCCGTGCTCCAGGTGCCGGCCACCGGACCGGACGGCGAGGAGCTGCGCGTCCCGGCCGCCGGCGCGCCCTGGTTCCTGACCCTGCTCGGCCGGGACGCCCTGCTCACCTCCCTGTTCGCGCTGCCGTACCGGCCACGGCCGGCCGCCGCCACGCTCCTCGCCCTGGCCGCGACCCAGGCGACCGGCTCCGGACCGTCCCCGGTCGCCCAGCCCGGCAAGATCGTGCACGAGGTACGGCACGGGGAGCTGGCGCACTTCGGGCAGGTGCCGTTCGGGCGGTACTACGGCTCCGTCGACGCGACCCCGCTGTTCCTGATCCTGCTCGGCGCGTACGTCGAGCACACCGGGGACTCGGCCCTGGCCCGCCGTCTGGAGACGCACGCGCGTGCCGCCGTCGGCTGGATGCTGGACCACGGCGGGCTGACCTCGCGCGGCTACCTCGTCTACCGCGCCGACGAGGGCGGTCTCGCCAACCAGAACTGGAAGGACTCCCCCGGCGCGATCTGCTCCGCCGACGGCACCCGGCCCACCGGCGCGGTGATGGCGGCGGGCGCGCAGGGGTACGCGTACGACGCGCTGCGCCGCACGGCGTGGGTGGCGCGGACGGTGTGGGCCGACGAGACGTACGCCGCGCTGCTGGAGCAGGCGGCCGCCGATCTGCGGGACCGTTTCCAGCGGGACTTCTGGATGCCGGAGCACTCCTTCCCGGCCCTCGCGCTCGACGGCGACGGCCGGCGCGTGGACGCGCTCGCCTCCGACGCCGGGCATCTGCTGTGGTCGGGGCTGCTGGACAAGGAGTACGGCGAGGTGGTGGGCCGACGGCTGCTGGAGCCGGACTTCTTCTCCGGCTGGGGGGTCCGCACGGTGGCCTCCGGCCAGTCGGCGTACCATCCGCTCTCCTATCACCGGGGTTCCGTCTGGCCCCATGACAACGCGCTGATCACGCTGGGGCTGGCACGGTACGGGCTGCATGACGAGGCTCGGGTGGTCGCTCATGCGCTGGTCGATGCGGCGACCATGGGCGGGCATCGGTTGCCCGAGGTGCTGGCGGGGTACGGCCGGGACACGCATCCGGAGCCGGTGCCGTATCCGCACGCCTGTGTGCGGGAGTCCCGGTCGGCTGCGGCGCCCCTCGCTCTGCTCACGGCGGTGGGTGGGGCTTAGGCGCCGGGTGAGGTCAGGCGCTGTATTTGCCCGGTGTTTGCACAGTGCCCTGAACACCTGTCCGCGCGGGGCCGTACTCGACTGTGGTACGGGTCTCGCACGGAAGGACCTTCGGGTTGTCTCAGGACATGAGTACGCGGCAGGCGGCGAGCACGGTCGAGGGTGGCGAGGAGGAGAGTCCCACGCCCGTGCTCGCGTCCCTCCCGTCCTTCCCCAGATCCCTTCCCCGGCCCTGGGCCATGGCGTCCGCGTGGACCCGGCGATGGCGGGCGGCGCATCCGGCCGCCGCGCAGGCGCTGTCCGTCACCGTCACCGTGCTCGCCGCCATGCTCGTCGTCGCCGCACTGGTGATGCCCAACTCCATGGCCCAGCTGCACCCTCGACGGTTTGTGCGGATACCGGCGGAGGCCGTGATCGGGGCCGCCGTGCTGATCGCGCTGCCACGGCGGCCGCGGGTGGCGCTGGCCGTGGTGTCCGGGGTGTCGCTGGCCGCGATGACCGTGCTGAACCTGCTCGATGCGGGGTTCAACCAGTACCTCGGCCGCGGCTTCAACGTCGTGCTCGACTGGAGCCTGTTCGGCGACGCGGAGTCGTATCTGGAGGACTCCTACGGCCGTACGGCCACCCTCGTCGCCGTGGCCGGTGTGATCGTCCTCGTGCTGTCGGTCTTCGTGGTGCTGGCGCTGTCCATGGTCCGGCTGAGCAACCTGCTCGCCCGGCACCCCGCCACCGCGACCCGGGGCACGCTGGTCGCCGGCGTCGCCTGGATCACCTGCTCCACGCTCGGCCTCCAGCTGTCCGGCGTGCCGCTCGCCGCCGACAGCACCGCGAACGCCCTGAAGGACCAGGCCCACCGGATCTCCGACACGCTCAAGGACGAGGCGGAGTTCCGGAAGGTGGCCAGGGTCGACGCCTTCGGGAACACGCCGGGCAGCCAGCTGGTCCCGGATCTGCGGGGCAAGGACATGGTCTTCACGTTCATCGAGAGCTACGGCCGCAGCGCCGTCGAGGACCCGATCATGGGGCCCGGCGTCGACGCCACCCTCGACGCCCGCACCCAGGCACTGGCCAAGGCCGGCTTCCACGCCAAGAGCGGCTGGCTGACCTCGGCGACCTACGGCGGCAGCAGCTGGCTCGGGCACTCCACCACCATGTCGGGCCTGTGGATCAGCAACCAGCAGCGCTACCGCACGGTCATGGCGAGCGACCACATGAGCCTGACCGACGCGTTCAAGAAGACCGGCGCCTTCGACACGGTCGGGGTCATGCCGGGTGTGCAGAAGGCCTGGCCGGAACAGAAGTGGTACGGCCTCGACAAGGTCTACAACGCCTTCCAACTCGGCTACAAGGGGCCGAAGTTCAGCTGGTCGACCATGCCGGACCAGTACACCCTCCAGCAGTTCCAGAACCGGGTGCACAGCAAGCAGCCCGCCGACGGCAAGTCACGGATGTCGCTGCTCATCCTGACCTCCAGCCACACGCCCTGGGCACCGATCCCGAAGATGGTCGGCTGGGACCAGCTGGGCGACGGCTCCATCTTCAACGGCATAGAGAAGGCGGGCCACCCGTCCTCCTACACCCTCACCGACGACACGCACACCAAGGAGGAGTACGGCAAGTCCGTCCAGTACACGGTGACGGCCCTGACCGAGTGGCTGGAGCGGTACGGCACGAAGGACACCGTGCTGGTCTTCCTCGGCGACCACCAGCCGAACGCCCACGCCAGCGGCAACCATGCCAGCCGTGACGTACCGGTCTCGATCGTCGCCAAGGACCCCACGGTGCTGGACAAGATCGCGAGCTGGGGCTGGACCGACGGCCTGCGCCCCGCGCACACCGCACCGGTCTGGAAGATGAGCGCGTTCCGCGACCGCTTCCTGACGGCGTTCGGCTCGACGCCGCATCCGAAGAAGAACTGATCAGCCGCCGGAGGTGTCGAGTTCGGCGTCCTCGCTCACGCCCGCGCAGTCGTACGGGTCCTTCAGCCAGCCGTCCGGCAGCACCACCCGGTTGTTGCCGGACGTACGGCCCCGGGGTCCGTCCGCGCCGGCGGGCCACGGCTGGTCGAGGTCCAACTCGTCCAGCCCGGCGCGCAGTTCGGCCAGCGACGAGGTGATCGCGAGCCGCTTGCGCATCTCGGAGCCCACCGCGAAGCCCTTCAGATACCAGGCGACGTGCTTGCGGAAGTCGACCACGCCCTTGGACTCGTCGCCGAGCCACTCGCCGAGCAGGGTGGCGTGCCGGACCATGACGTCGGCCACCTTCCGCAGCGACGGGCGGGCCAGGCCCTCCAGCCGCCCCTCGAACGCCGCCACCAGGTCCGCGAACAGCCACGGCCGCCCCAGGCAGCCGCGCCCCACGACCACTCCGTCGCAGCCGGTCTCGCGGACCATCCGCAGCGCGTCCCCGGCCGACCAGATGTCACCGTTGCCGAGGACCGGGATCTCCGGGACGTGCTCCTTGAGGCGGGCGATGGCCTCCCAGTCCGCCGTGCCGCCGTAGTGCTGGGCGGCCGTACGGCCGTGCAGGGCGATGGCCGTCACGCCCTCCTCGACGGCGATGCGGCCGGCGTCGAGGTAGGTGATGTGGTCGTCGTCGATGCCCTTGCGCATCTTCATCGTCACCGGCAGGTCACCGGCGCCGCTCACGGCCTCCCGGAGAATCGCCCGCAGCAGGTTGCGCTTGTACGGCAGGGCCGAGCCGCCGCCCTTGCGGGTCACCTTCGGGACCGGGCAGCCGAAGTTCAGGTCGATGTGGTCGGCCAGGTCCTCCTCCGCGATCATGCGGACGGCCTTGCCGACGGTGGCCGGGTCGACGCCGTACAGCTGGATCGACCGCGGCTGCTCGCTCGCGTCGAACCTGATCAGCTGCATGGTCTTCTCGTTGCGCTCGACCAGCGCCCGGGTCGTGATCATCTCGCTGACGAACAATCCCTTGCCGCCGGAGAACTCCCTGCACAGCGTGCGGAAGGGCGCGTTGGTGATGCCCGCCATGGGTGCGAGCACGACCGGCGGCGTCACGGCGTGCGGGCCGATGGAGAGCGGGTGGGACATCAGACGACTCCGGGACGGATCTACGACACGGGGACACAGGGCAAGCACCCATTGTCCCTCACTCCGCCGCCGCCTCGGCCAGCCGCTCCAGCCGCTCCTCACTGTCCTCGTCGGCGGGGACGTACGCCACGACCCGCTGGGCGGGTGCCTGCGGGGCCAGCCACATGTTCCGGTGCTCCAGCCGGATCAGCCCGACCACCGGGTGCAGATAGCGCTTGACGTGCGGGGACATCGGCGCGACCTCGTGCCGCTCCCACAGCGCGCGGAACTCCGCGGACGCCCCCAGCAGCCGGTCCAGCTGCTCCTTCCACACCGGCTCGGCCACGTGCTCGGCCATGGCGGCCCGGTATTTCGCGATCAGGTCGCGCAGCATCTCGTCCCGGTCGAGGAAGTCCCGCTTCCAGCGCTCGCTGGTGGTCAGCAGCCACAGGCAGTTCCGGTCGGCCCGGGGGCGCTGTGTCTGAGGCGCGCACAGTGTTCCGAGGAACGGAAGTTCTTGCATCGAATGTGTGACCTTTTCGGATAGTGCTCGTTGGATGCGGTGACGGGTTCTTCGGTACCAGGCAGGGGGTGGGGCATGGGTGGGCTGCGCGAGCCTGCGGCGCCGTTCGTTGCTCTCGGCGCGTCGGGTGTTGCCATCCGTGCCCGGCTCAAGCACCTGACACCCGAAGACGTGGAGGTGTTGCGTCTGGTCGGCGATCATCTCGGCAAGCTGGCCGGGCGGGATCTACGGGCCCGGTGTGCGGCTGGTCTGGAGCACGACATGGACGCGTGGGCGCAGCGCAAGCGGGCCCTGACCGGGCAGTCCTCCTCACGTTGGGCCGGGTCAATCACGAGGGCGACGCATGATCAGTGGGCGCTGGCCCGGCGCGCTCAGGCGGCGCAAATCCAAGGCCTTGAAGCGGGTGTGCGCACGATCGCGCACCGGTTGTCTTTGCCGGTGGGGGAGGCGGGGACCAGGCGGGCCCCGGGCGGGTACCGCTCCCGGCAGGAGTGGCACGCGAAGTCACGGCGGCTGCATGTGCTCGCGGAACGTCTGGAGTGCGAGCGCGCCGACCGAGAGATCGGGCGGGTGCGGGTGGTGCGCGGCAGCAAGCGGCTGCTGAACAGTCGGCATCACCTCGAAGCGGCCGGACTGAACGAGAACGCCTGGCGCCGCCAGTGGGAAGCGTCCCGCCGGTTCTTCCAGGCCGATGGCGAGTCGGGCAGGCGATTCGGGAACGAGACGATCCGGATCAGCCCGGACGGCGAAGTCAGCATCAAACTGCCCGCCCCGCTTGCGCATCTGGCCAACAGTAAGAACGGCCGGTACAGGCTCGCCTGCCGCGTGGTCTTCCATCACCGGGGGCAAGAGTGGACCGACCGCATAGCCGCGAACCGGTCGGTGGCGTACCGCATCCACGAGGACATCCACCGCCGCCGTTGGTACCTTACCGCCTCCTGGCAGATCCCACTGGTCAGGACTGTTCCCCTGGTCCAGGTCCGTGCCGGTGGGCTGGTCGGCGTCGACACCAACGCCGACCACCTGGCCGTTTGGCGGCTCGATGTCCACGGCAACCCGGTCGGCAGGCCGCACCGCTTCAACTACGACCTGTCCGGCACCGCCCAGCATCGCGACGCCCAGGTCCGCCACGCCCTGATCCGGCTGCTCCACTTCGCCAGGCGCCACGGCCTCGCCATCGCCGTCGAGGACCTGGACTTCGCCGCGGAGAAGACCCGGGAGAAACACGGGCGCCGCAGGCGGTTCCGGAAGCTTATCTCCGGCATGCCTGTGGCCCGGCTGCGGGCGAGGCTGGTGTCGATGGCCGCCGAACTCGGCATCGCCGTCGTCGTAGTCGACCCTTCCTACACCTCCCGATGGGGCGCCCAGCACTGGCAGAAGCCCCTCACCAACAAGAACACAAAGACCACTCGCCACGACGCGGCAGCTGTGGCGATCGGTAGGCGCGCCCTGGGGCACTCGATCCGGCGACGGACGGCACCGCCCCGTACCCACCAGAGCGATGGGTGCGGGCATCGGACCGTCCAGGCCGCACCGGTGGCCCCCGGGCGTGAGGGAACCCGCCCCCGTATCCCCGGACCACGGACACGATCCGTGCGCGCCGGATACGGAGCGAAAGCGGGCAACCAGCGTACCCAACACCGTTCGGGGCACGCGGCTGAGCATGCGTCCTGGCAGCAGGACCCACTCCCGCTCAGTCCTTAGAAACGGTCCATCAGCAGCGCGCGCTCACAAAGATCGTGCAACAGTCATTAGTTAGACGCACTATTGAAATAGGCGTACGATGGGATCCATGCCCGAGCTCAGCCGCCGCCGCCGTCTGCTCGTGCTCGCGATCTGCTGCATGAGCCTGCTGATCGTGAGCCTCGACAACACCGTGCTGAACGTGGCACTGCCCGCCATGCAGCGCGACCTGCACGCCACGACCTCCGGTCTGCAGTGGACGATCGACGCCTACACGCTGGTGCTCGCCTCGCTGCTGATGCTCGCGGGCTCGACGGCCGACCGCATCGGCCGCAAGAAGGTCTTCATGGCGGGCCTGGTGATCTTCACCATCGGCTCCGTGCTCTGCTCGCTGGCGCCGAACCTCTCCCTGCTGATCGTCTTCCGGATGGTGCAGGCGGTGGGCGGCTCGATGCTCAACCCGGTCGCCATGTCGATCATCACCAACACCTTCACGGACGCCCGTGAGCGGGCCCGCGCGATCGGTGTCTGGGGTGCGGTGGTCGGCATATCCATGGCGGCCGGCCCACTGGTCGGCGGCCTGCTCGTGCAGTCCGTGAGCTGGCGTTCGATCTTCTGGATCAACCTCCCGGTCGGCCTCGCCGCCCTCCTGCTCACCCTCCGCTTCGTCCCGGAGTCCCGCGCCCCCAAGGGCCGCCGGCCCGACCCGGTCGGCCAGCTCCTGGTCATCGCCCTGTTCGGCGCGCTGACGTACTCGATCATCGAGGCACCGGACTCGGGCGCGGCCGCGGTGGCGCCCTTCGTCGCGATCGCCGCCGTGGCCCTGTCGGCCCTGCTGTGGTACGAAGCCCGCCGCACCGAACCCCTCATCGACCTGCGCTTCTTCCGCTCGGCGCCGTTCAGCGGGGCCACGGTGATCGCGGTCGGCTCGTTCGCGGCGCTGGGCGGCTTCCTGTTCCTGTCGACCCTGTACCTGCAGAACGTCCGCGGCCTGGACGCCCTGCACGCGGGCCTGTGGATGCTCCCGATGGCCGCGCCGACCTTCCTGTGCGCGCCGGTCTCCGGCCGCCTGGTCGGCAGCCGCGGCCCCCGCCTGCCGCTGCTGATCGCGGGTACGGCGATGACGGCGAGCGGTGTCCTCTTCGCCGCCTTCGACGCGGAGACCTCGGACGTCACCCGCTTCCTCGGCTACGTCCTGTTCGGCATCGGCTTCGGCTTCGTGAACGCGCCGATCACCAACACGGCCGTCTCGGGCATGCCGCGCACCCAGGCCGGGGTCGCCGCCGCCGTCGCCTCCACCAGCAGGCAGCTGGGCCAGACCCTCGGCGTCGCGGTGATCGGCTCCGTCCTGGCCTCCGGCATCGGCGCGGCCTCGTACCACCAGGCCTTCGTCCCGGCGGCCCGCCCCGGCTGGTGGATCCTCACGGGGTGCGGGCTGGCCGTGCTGGTGCTCGGGCTGCTCACGAGCGGGCGGTGGGCCCGCGCCACGGCGGACCGCACGGCGCGGACCCTGCAGGCACCGGAGATCCGCGAGCCGGTGAACGCGGGGGCCAGGACCTAGTGCCGCGGCAGGCAACGTCTGCCCGTCAAGGAGCGGCGTCCGGTGCGTGCTCTGGGGGTCCCCCCGGCCGAAGGCTGGGGGAGTGCCGGCCGGAAGCCCTCGTACTGGACGTACTTGGGCTTTCGGCCGGTGCGGCGAGTGGGGGTACCCCCTCTGGGGGAGCGTGCAGGGCGTCGCGACGGGGCGAACGTTGCCTGTTGCGGCACTAGCCGGCCGGTACCGGCGCGCAGGCCAGCTCGTGCAGCTTTTCCAGCCGCTCCCGGGACTGCTCGTCCTTCGCCGTGTACGTCACCATCCGGGCGCCCGCCTCGGGGCCGAGCCACAGGTCGGTGTGTTCCAGGCTGAGGTGACCGACGTGGGGGTGGCGGAACTCCTTGGTCTTGCTGCGGGCGCCGAGGACCTCGTAGCGCTCCCAGTGCTCGCGAAACGCCGGGGACACCGACTCCAGGCGCTTGATGAGCATCTTCCAGGCCGGTTCGCCGAGGTGGCCGGCGAGGGCGGCGCGCAGCCGGGCGGCCATGATGCGCTGGGTCTCCTCCAGGTGGACGATCGCCTCCTGCCAGTCCTTGTTCGTGTAGACGAGGAGCATGCAGTTGCGGTCCTCCGGCGGGATCGCGTCCAGGTCGCCGAAGAGGCGGGCGTAGGGGCGGTTGTAGGCGAGGATGTCGTAGCGGCTGTTCTGGATGCAGGCCGGGACCGGCTCCAGCCGGCGCAGCATCTCGCGCAGCGCCGGGGTGACGCTCGGGCAGCTCGCGGCGGGGGTCGGATCGGTCGCGCCGGCCAGCTGGAAGAGATGGGCGCGCTCGCTGGCGTCCAGCATCAGGGTGCGGGCGAGGGCGTCCAGGACCTGCACCGAGACCTGGATGTCCCGGGCCTGCTCCAGCCACGTGTACCAGGTCACCCCGACCGCGGAGAGGTGGGCGACCTCCTCCCGGCGCAGTCCGGGCGTGCGGCGCCGGGCCCCGCGTGGCAGGCCGACCTGCTCGGGGGTGATGCGCTCGCGGCGGCTGCGCAGGAACGCGGCCAGCTCGTGCCGGCGGATCTCGGCGCCCCGGGACGGCTGCGCTGCGGTCGTCCGCCTGTCCGTGGCCGTGGTCGTCATGGGTCCAGGGTGCCGTGTACTTCATCCTGTTGCCAGGTACTTCTGCTACCAGGATGAAGAGACTCTGGTACCAGTCTGGGCGGCGGCGCAGGCTCGGGGACATGAGTGAGACCGTCACCACCCGGGCCGTCCGTACGACGGCCGCGCCGCCCGCACTCGGCGGGCTCGGGCTGTTCACCGTCCTGCTGGCCGCGGCGCTGCCGCTGATCGACTTCTTCATCGTCAATGTCGCCCTGCCGACCATCGGCCGCGATCTCGCCGCGAGCGAGGCCGTGCTGGAGCTGGTCGTCGCCGGGTACGGCGTCGCGTACGCCGTGCTGCTCGTGCTCGGCGGGCGGCTCGGGGACCTGTTCGGGCGGCGCCGGCTGTTCCTCGGCGGAATGGCCGCGTTCGGGCTGACCTCGCTGGCCTGCGGGGTGGCGCCCGACGCCTGGACCCTGGTGGCGGCGCGGATCGCGCAGGGCGCGTCGGCCGCCGCGATGCTGCCGCAGGTGCTCGCCACCATCCAGGCCACCACGAGCGGTGCGCGCCGCGCGAAGGCCATGAGTCTGTACGGGGCCACCGCCGGACTCGCCATGGTGGCCGGGCAGATACTCGGCGGGGTCCTCGTCGCCGCCGACATCGCCGGGACCGGCTGGCGGTCGGTGTTCCTCGTCAACGTGCCGGTCGTCGTGGTGGGGTACGTCCTCGCCCTGCGCGTCGTACCGGAGACCCGCTCGCAGCGTCCCGAGCCCGTCGACGGCCCCGGCACCGTGCTGCTCGCGGTGTCCCTGCTGACGCTGCTCGCCCCGCTCACCGAGGGCCGGGCGGCGGGCTGGCCGCTGTGGACGTGGCTGTCGCTGGCCGCGTTCCCGTTCGCCGCCGGTGCGTTCTGGGCGGTGGAGCGGCGGGCCGACCGGGCGGGCCGGACCCCGCTGGTGCCGCCGAGCCTGCTGGCGCTGGCCTCACTGCGGCGCGGTCTGGTGCTGATCCTGCCGTTCTCCATCGGATTCAGTGGGTTCATGTTCGTCATCGCGCTGGCGTTGCAGCAGGGCGCCCGGCTCGGTCCGGTGCCGGCCGGACTCGCGCTCGCGCCGATGGCTGTGGCGTTCCTGTTCGTCTCGCTCGCCGGGCCCCGGCTGATCGCCCGGCACGGCACCCGGGTGATCACAGCCGGGTCCGCGGTCCAGGGCGTGGGTGTGCTGCTGATCGTGCTGACCGTGTGGCGTGACTGGCCGCACCTGGGCTTCGTCTCGCTGCTGCCGGGCGTGGCCGTGGCCGGTGCCGGGCAGGCGCTCCAACTGCCCAATGTGATGCGGATCGTGCTGTCCGAGGTGCCGTCGGCCCGCGCCGGGGTCGGCAGCGGTGTGATGGTCACCACTCAGCAGTCCTCGCTCGCCCTGGGCGTGGCCACCCTGGGCACCCTGTTCCTCACCCTCGTACCGCACCAGGGCATGCGGGACGCCCTGGTCACGACGCTGCTGGTGCAGCTGGCCGGGGTCGTGCTGACGGGCCTGCTGAGCCTGCGGCTGCCGCGCGAGGTCCGCTGAGCTCCGGGCAGGCTCGGCCAACCGCCGGTGAATCTCCCCCTGTTGATGTTCGTTGTGCTGCACACTCCCTCCGGTCGGGATGTGGCGGGGCGCGAGGAGGCGTGATGGCGCGGGGCAGCAGTACGAGCAAGGTCAGCCGCTGGGACCGGCACGGCCGGGAGCACGTCGTACGGGTGGAGCGCACCGGAGTGCAGCGCGTGATCCGGTGCGACACCTGCGGCTGGCGCCGGAGCGCGCAGTTCCTGCCCTGGCTGAAGGCCGAGGAGCATCTGACCGAGGCCCACCAGGCGACGGTCGATCCGGCGACTCTGCCGCGGTGACCCTCGGTGACCATCCATGAGCGCTCAGGTAAGAAACAGGCAAAACCAACATCCGGGAAAACGTTGTCCTGCCTGCGGATTCGCCGAAATCAGTAGACATTTCAACGGATTTCGACATGCCGCGCCGCCGGACTCGGGCCAGCCTGGATGTCGCGAGCAGGCCTGAACGGGCCCCGCTCGCGACCAGGGGGGAACTCCCACCAACAGGAGACCCACATGAGCTTCACCCGGAGCCGTCGCGCCCGAGCGCTCGCAGCCGGCACCCTGTCCGCCGCGCTGCTGTCGACCGGTACGGCCGGAGCCCTCGCCGCGGACGCCAAGCCGAGTCCCACGCCCACGACGACCGCGTCGCCGACGATGACCGCGACGCACAAGCCCGTGCCCATGCCGACGTCCACGGCGGCTTCGATCAGCCTCACGGCGAGGCCGACCTCGGCGAAGGCCGGACAGACCGTGGTGTTCCGCGGCCGCACCAAGGGCCTGAAGGTCGGCTCTCCGCTGCTGCTCCAGCACCTGAAGAACGGCAAGTGGACCGCCCTCGGCGCCACCGGCAAGGTGAAGACGGGCAGTTCGTTCGCCATCTCCACCAAGTTCACGACCAAGGGCACCGAGACGGTGCGGGTAGCGAGCCTGACCAGGGCCGGCAAGGTCGGCAAGGTCATCTCGAACACCGTCACGGTGACGGTGAGCTGAGTCCCCTCAGCAGCAGGTCCACGACGGCCGTGAACTCCTCGTCCACGCCGGGGCGGATCCACTCCCGGGCGTAACAGGGGTCATGGAAACGGCCGGTGGCCTGGAAGACGGCACGAGCCGCGGCGGCCGGGTCGGACACCTCGAAGGTGCCCGACCCGGCCCCTGCCGTGATGATCCGGGTCAGCTGTCCGGTCAGGTCGGCGATGTGCTCGCCGACCGCCGCGCCGTTCTCGTCCGCCAGCACCGTGTACGTCGCGAACAGCTCGGGGTCGTCACCCGCCTTGTGCCGCTTGGCCTCGAACAGCGCCGCGAGCCACGCCCGCAGCCGCTCCTCCGGACTCCCGCCGGTCTCCACGATCCCGGCGAGCCTCTCGGACGTCCGGTCCAGCCAGCGCTTGGTGACCGCCTCGCGCAGCGCCGCCTTGGTGCGGAAGTGCCGGTAGACACTGCCATGGCTGACGCCGAGCGCGCGGGCCACGTCGACCACCGTGGCCTTGGCCGGGCCGTGACGGCGCAGCACCTCCTCGGTGGCTTCGAGGATGCGCTCGGCGGTCAGGGTCTCGCTGGTCGGTGCCATGTCATAGACCGTACGTCATGGTCGGCACCCGCTTGTCCGCTCAGCGCTCGCTGTCGAGCATGGCCATCTGCGCGGTCGGGTAGCGGTCCCCGGCCGCCGCGTCCGCCGGTACGGCCTCCTCGATCGCCGCCAGGTCGGCCGCGTCCAGGGTGACGTCCAGCGCGCCGAGCGATTCGCTCAGCCGCTCGCGGGTACGGGCGCCGACGAGCGGCACGATGTCCGTGTCGTGCCGAGGGCTCTGGGCCAGCACCCAGGCGATGGCGGTCTGGGCGACCGTCGCACCCTTCTGCTCGGCGATCTTGCGCAGGGCCTCGACCAGGTTCAGGTTGTGCTGGAGGTTCTCGCCCTGGAAGCGGGGCGAGTGGGCGCGGAAGTCGTTCGCGGCCAGCTGCCGGTCCTGGGTGAAGTGGCCGGAGATCAGGCCGCGGGAGAGCACGCCGTACGCCGTGATCCCGATGCCCAGCTCGCGGACGGTCGGCAGGATCTCCTGCTCGATGCCCCGGCTGATCAGCGAGTACTCGATCTGCAGGTCGGCGATCGGGGCGGTGGCGGCGGCCCGGCGGATGGTGTCGGCGCCGACCTCGCTGAGGCCGATGTGCCGGACGTACCCCTTCTCGATCAGTTCCGCGATCGCGCCGACGGTCTCCTCGATGGGGACGTCCGGGTCGAGGCGGGCGATCCGGTAGACGTCGATGTGGTCGACGCCGAGGCGCTGCAGGGAGTAGGCGGCGAAGTTCTTCACGGCGGCCGGGCGGCCGTCGTAGCCGATCCAGTTGCCCTCCGGGTCGCGCAGGGCACCGAACTTCACGCTGGTCAGCGCCTTCTCGCGCAGGGCGGCCGGGGCGCTGCGCAGGGCCTCGCCGATCAGCATCTCGTTGTGCCCCATGGCGTAGAAGTCGCCGGTGTCGAGGAGCGTGATGCCCGCCTCCAGGGCGGCGTGGATGGTCGCGATCGACTCCGCGCGGTCGGCGTCGCCGTACAGCGCGGACATGCCCATGCAGCCGAGGCCGAGGGCGGAGACGGCAGGACCGGTGGTGCCGAGGTTTCGGGTTCGCATCGTCATGCCTTCACCTTGCCATGACGACTGACAGATTTCAATATCTGTCACTCCAACTTTGTCATCCGCAGGGCACACAAAAGCCGGGCGAGCTGAACGGATTCAGCTCGCCCGGCTTCCGGTGCGGTGTGACTAGGCGGACTAGGCGCCGATGAGGCGCTGGGCGAGGTAGCCCTCGATCTGGTCCAGCGACACGCGCTCCTGCTTCATCGAGTCACGCTCACGCACGGTGACGGCGTTGTCCTCAAGCGTGTCGAAGTCGACGGTCACGCAGTACGGCGTACCGATCTCGTCCTGGCGGCGGTAACGGCGGCCGATGGCGCCGGCGTCGTCGAACTCGATGTTCCAGTTCTGACGGAGTGCCTGGGCGAGACCCTTGGCCTTCGGGGACAGCTCCGGGTTGCGGGACAGCGGCAGGACCGCGACCTTCACCGGGGCCAGGCGGTGGTCCAGGCGCAGCACCGTACGCTTCTCCATCTTGCCCTTGGCGTTCGGCGCCTCGTCCTCGACGTAGGCGTCGAGCAGGAACGCCAGCATCGTCCGGCCGACACCCGCCGCCGGCTCGATGACGTACGGCGTCCAGCGCTCGCCGGCCTCCTGGTCGAAGTAGGAGAGGTCCTGGCCGGAGGCCTTGGAGTGAGCGCTGAGGTCGTAGTCGGTGCGGTTGGCGACACCCTCCAGCTCGCCCCACTCGCTGCCGCCGAACTGGAAGCGGTACTCGATGTCGGCGGTGCGCTTGGAGTAGTGGGAGAGCTTCTCCTTGGGGTGCTCGTACCAGCGCATGTTCTCCTCACGGAGACCCAGGCCGCGGTACCAGTTCCAGCGCTGCTCCATCCAGTATTCCTGCCACTGCTCGTCCTCGCCCGGCTTGACGAAGAATTCCATCTCCATCTGCTCGAACTCGCGGGTGCGGAAGATGAAGTTGCCGGGCGTGATCTCGTTGCGGAAGGACTTGCCCATCTGCGCGATGCCGAACGGCGGCTTGCGGCGCGAAGTGGTCTGCACCTGGGCGAAGTTGGTGAAGATACCCTGGGCGGTCTCGGGGCGCAGGTACGCGACCGAGCCGGTGTCCTGGGTCGGGCCGAGGTGCGTCGACAGCAGACCCGAGAACTGCTTGGGCTCGGTGAACTGGCCCTTGTTGCCGCAGTTCGGGCAGTTGATGTCGGCGAGGCCGTTCGCCGGGGCGTGGCCCTTCTTCTCCTCGTACGCCTCTTCCAGGTGGTCCGCGCGGAACCGCTTGTGACACGCGGTGCACTCGGTCAGCGGGTCCGTGAAGGTGGCGACGTGGCCGGAGGCGACCCAGACCTCGGAGGCCAGGATGACGGACGAGTCGATACCGACCACGTCCTCGCGCGACGTCACCATGTAGCGCCACCACTGGCGCTTGATGTTCTCCTTGAGCTCGACACCCAGCGGTCCGTAGTCCCAGGCGGCACGCTGTCCGCCGTAGATCTCACTGCACGGGAAAACGAAGCCACGGCGCTTGCTCAGGCTGACGATGGTGTCGATCTTGTCGGCGGCCACGGTGCTCTCTTCATTAACGACGACGGGCGTTGAAGCGAGATGCTTCCAGCGAATGATTCAGGGTACCGGCGGGGACTCCCCCTCAACCAAATCGGTACCGCTCAGCAGCTTTGTTGACAACGGTTTCCATATTTGTTGAAAATGACTGTCATGAACGTACGACGACGCCTCATACCCGCCGCCGCGATCACCGCCGTGACCGCCCTCGGCCTCGGCACTCTCACCGCCTGCTCCGGCGACAAGGCGAACGCGGCGGGCAACGGCACGTTCGACGTCGTCGCGTCCTTCTATCCCATGGCCTTCCTGGCCGAGCAGATCGGCGGCGGGCACGTCCACGTCACCAGTCTCACCTCCCCCGGCCAGGAACCCCACGACCTGGAGATCAGCCCGAAGCAGATCGCGCAGCTCCAGGACTCCGACGCGGTCCTGTACCTGAAGAACCTCCAGCCCTCCGTCGACGACGCGGTGGCCCAGTCCCCGGTCAAGACCAAGATCGACGCGGCCTCCCTGACCACGCTGGAGGAGCACGGCAACGAGGTCGGCGGACACGCGGCCGCGCACGACACCCACACCGGCGCGGAGTCCGGCGGCAAGGACCCGCACCTCTGGCTCGACCCGGTCCGCTACGCCCAGGTCGCCCAGGGCGTCGGCGCCGCCTTCGAGAAGGCGGACCCCAAGAACGCGGCCGACTACAAGAAGAACACCGCGGCCCTGGTGAAGCGGCTGAACGACCTGGACCAGCAGTTCAAGGACGGCCTGGCCCACACGAAGAACAAGGTCTTCATCACCACCCACGCCGCCTTCGGCTACCTCGCCGAGCGCTACGGCCTGACCGAGGAGGCCATCAACGGCCTCGACCCCGAGTCGGAGCCCAGCGCCGCCCGGGTCAAGGACCTGGAGACGATGGCCAAGGCCGACGGCGTCAGCACCGTCTTCTACGAGACGCTCGTCAGCGACAAGACCGCCAAGACCATCGCGGGTGACGCGGGCCTGAAGACCGACGTACTGGACCCGATCGAGGGCATCACCGCCAAGTCCCGCGGCAAGGACTACTTCTCCGTCCAGGAAGCCAACCTCAAGGCCCTCCAGCAGGCGCTGGGCGCGAAATGACAGGGGACCAGATGACCAGTGAGCCCGTCATAGCCCTGCGCCGGGTCACCGCCGAACTCGGCGCACGCCCCGTGCTGCGCGGCATCGACCTCACCGTCGGCCGCGGCGAGGTCGTCGCGCTGCTCGGCGCCAACGGCTCCGGCAAGTCCACCGCGATCCGCACGATCATCGGCCAGGTGCCGACGAGCGGCGGCACGATCGAGCTGTTCGGCACCCCGCGCCGCGCCTTCCGCCAGTGGGCGCGCGTGGGCTACGTACCGCAGCGCACGACGGCCGCGGGCGGGGTCCCGGCGACGGTCACCGAGATCGTCTCCTCGGGCCGGCTGTCCCGCACCCGCTTCGGCGTCTTCCGCAAGGCCGACCGGGAGGCCGTGCGGCGGGCCCTGGAGCTGGTCGGCATGGCCGACCGGGCGAAGGACTCGGTGAACGCCCTCTCCGGTGGCCAGCACCAGCGCGTGCTGATCGCCCGCGCCCTGGTCGCCGAGCCCGAGCTGCTGATCATGGACGAACCGATGGCGGGCGTCGACCTGGCCAGCCAGGAGATCCTCGCCCGGACACTGAAGGACCAGGTCGCGGCCGGTACGACGGTCCTGCTCGTGCTGCACGAGCTGGGCCCGCTGGAGCCCCTGATCGACCGGGCGGTCGTCCTCAGGGACGGCTGCGTGCTGCACGACGGCCCGCCGCCGCAGGCCGTGGGCCAGCATGCGCTGCCGGGCCACGACCACGTACACCCGCACGCACCGGCGGGTTCCGAATCCCTGCGGACGGGGCTGCTGAGCTGATGGACTTCCTGAACTACGCCTTCATGCAGCGGGCGCTGCTCGCCGCCGTCCTGGTCGGCATCACCGCCCCCGCCGTCGGCATCTACCTGGTCCAGCGCCGTCAGGCCCTGATGGGCGACGGCATCGGGCACGTGGCCATGACGGGCGTCGGCCTCGGCTTCCTGCTCTCCACCTCCCCGGTGTGGATGGCGACGGCCGTGTCCGTCCTCGGCGCGGTCCTGATGGAACTGATCCGCTGGTACGGCAGGACGCGCGGCGACATCGCCCTCGCGATGCTCTTCTACGGCGGCATGGCCGGCGGCGTGATGTTCATCAACCTCGCGCCCGGCGGCTCCAACGCGAACCTCACGTCGTACCTGTTCGGCTCGTTGTCGACGGTGTCGCAGTCGGACGTCGTCTCGATCTGTCTGCTGGCCGCGTTCGTGGTGCTGGTCACCCTCGGCCTGCGCCGCCAGCTGTTCGCGGTGAGCCAGGACGAGGAGTTCGCCCGGGTCACGGGTCTGCCGGTGCGCGCGCTGAACCTGCTGACGGCGGTCACGGCGGCGGTGACGGTGACCGTCGCCATGCGCGTGGTCGGCCTGCTGCTGGTGTCCGCGCTGATGGTCGTGCCGGTGGCGGCGGCCCAGCAGCTCACCCGCAGCTTCACCGCCACGTTCGTGATCGCCGTCGCGATCGGGATCGCCGTGACCGTCAGCGGCACGATCACCTCGTACTACCAGGATGTGCCGCCCGGTGCGACGATCGTCCTGCTGACCATCGCCGCGTTCATCGCGCTGACCGCGCTGGCCACCCCGCTGGCCCGGCGACGCGCCCGCGCGGCGGCCCTCGCCGGACCCGCCGGGGACCCGGCGGAGTGCACGATCCCGGCCACGGTTCCGGGCGCGATTCCCGGTGCCGTTCCGGGTGCGAGAGGCGCCGGGGACGAGGTCGGCGTCTGACCGCTGTCAGTCCGGGCTGGCACAATGGCCGCCCGGGCAGAAGCGAGACGTGAGGAGACGACGGTGACGACCGCTGGACCGCCCGTGAAGGGCCGCGCGACCCGGCAGCGTGCAGCCGTGGCGGCGTGCCTGAACGAGGTCGACGAGTTCCGCAGCGCGCAGGAACTGCACGACATGCTCAAGCACAAGGGCGACTCGGTCGGGCTGACCACGGTGTACCGCACGCTGCAGTCCCTCGCCGACGCCGGCGAGGTCGACGTCCTGCGCACCTCCGACGGCGAGTCCGTGTACCGCCGCTGCTCCACCGGCGAACACCACCACCACCTCGTGTGCCGCGCCTGCGGCAAGGCGGTGGAGGTGGAGGGTCCGGCCGTGGAGAAGTGGGCCGAGGCGATCGCCGCCGAGCACGGCTACGTCAATGTGGCGCACACAGTGGAGATCTTCGGCACCTGCGCCGACTGCGCGGCGGCCCAGGCGAACTGACGGCCGCTCAGGCCCAGGCGAACTGGCGGCCGCTCAGGCGCAGGCGCTGTGCCGGTCCAGGACCGCCCGCAGCCGGTCGGCGTCCGCCGGATCGGCCAGCCCGCGCTTGGGCAGCAGGGTCAGACAGCGCGCGTTGCGGTCACCGCTGAACAGGACGAACGCCTCAGGGGTCTCCCGGTACACCGGCCGGGCGCCCCAGCCGTGGACGACCGTGGTGTGCTCCGCGCGGATCGTCACCCCGGCGTCCGTCACCGTCGCACGGCACGGCCCGATCAGGTCGGCCACCCGGGCCAGACTGCGCGCCTGTAGCCGGGGTACCAAGGGGAGCCCGACGCCGAAGTAGCACATGAGGATCAACGCAAACGGGTCCACCCGGCCGGCGGCCAGTCCGGCAGCGGTGATCAACGCGAAGGCGGCGAACGCCAGTCCCATCGTCCCCCTCATCAGCCTGGCCGACCTGCTGACCTTCCGGCGCGCCCGCACCGCCGACGCGAAGTCCCGCACCTCGTGCCGGTACGTCAGCTCCACCGCCTCCTGGACGGCCTCCCGCCCCATGTCCATGACCATGAGGCGGGATCGTACCGGCAGTGCTCAGGCCTGCTGGTGGCCCTCTATGGCCAGCAGCTCCTCGTTCGGGATCGCCCCGCCGAAGCGCCGGTCGCGGGAGGCGAACTCGATGCAGGCCCGCCACAGGTCACGTCGGTCGAAGTCCGGCCACAGCACGTGCTGGAAGACCATCTCGGCGTACGCGCTCTGCCAGAGCAGGTAGTTGGAGGTGCGCTGCTCGCCGCTGGGCCGCAGGAAGAGGTCCACGTCCGGCATGTCGGGGTAGTACAGGTACTTCTGGATGGTCTTCTCGCTGACCTTGGCCGGGTCGAGCCGGCCCGCCTTCACGTCCTCGGCCATCGCCTTGGCGGCGTCGGCGAGTTCGGCCCGGCCGCCGTAGTTCATGCAGAAGTACAGGGTGAGCAGATCATTGTCCTTGGTCTGCTCCTGGGCCACCTGGAGTTCCTTGGCGACCGACTTCCACAGCTTGGGCATACGGCCCACCCAGCGCACCCGGATGCCGAGTTCGTCGAGCTGGTCCCGCGTCTTGCGGATGAAGTCGCGGTTGAAGTTCATCAGGAAGCGGACCTCGTCGGGCGAGCGCTTCCAGTTCTCGGTGGAGAAGGCGTACAGGGAGATGTTGCGGACGCCGACCTCGATCGATCCCTGGAGCACGTCCAGCACGCGCTCGGCACCGACCTTGTGCCCCTCGGTCCTGGGCAGCCCCCGCTCCTTCGCCCACCGCCCGTTGCCGTCCATGACGATGGCCACGTGGTTCGGCACCAGCTCGCCGGGGAGCTTCGGCGCACGGGCACCCGACGGGTGCGGCTCCGGCGCCTTGTACTCGCGGCGCTGGCGCCCCAGGATCCCGCGTACGACCATGTGCTTCTCGTCTCCCTCTTACTTCTCGACGTACCTGAGCGACCGCAGCCCGCGCTCCAGATGCCAGTGCAGGTAGGCGGACACCAGCCCGCTGCCCTCCCGGACGTACCGCGCCTCGCACGCGTCGGCCGTCTCCCAGTCTCCCGTAAGCAGAGCGCCGAGGAGTACCAGAGTCTGCGGCGAGGGTACGACGCTACCGGGCACCCGGCAGTCGACGCAGACGGAGCCGCCGGAGGCCACGGAGAAGAACCGGTTGGGACCGGGCATACCGCACTTCGCGCAGGCGCCGAAGCTGGGCGCGTACCCGTTGACGGCGAGGGAGCGCAGCAGAAACGCGTCGAGGACGAGATGGGGCGCGTGCTCGCCCCGGGCGAGCGTCCGCAGGCCGCCGACGAGCAGCAGATACTGCTGTACGGCGGGCTCGCCCTCGTGGTCGGTGAACCGCTCGGCGGTCTCCAGCATGGCGGTGCCGGCGGTGTACCGCGCGTAGTCGGTCACGATCCCGGCACCGTACGCGGCGATGGTCTCACTCTGCGTGCACAACGGCAGCCCGCGCCCGACCAGCTCGCTGCCGCGCGCGAAGAACTGCACGTCGACGTGGGAGAACGGCTCCAGCCGCGCGCCGAACTTCGACTTGGTCCGCCGCACCCCGCGCGCCACGGCCCGTACCCGGCCGTGACCGCGCGTGAGGATGGTGATGATCCGGTCCGCCTCACCCAGCTTCTGGGTGCGCAGCACGATGCCGTCGTCGCGGAACAGACTCATGCCGTCCATTCTCGCGCACGGGAACCGCTGCACTGCCCGTCCGAGTGAAAACCACCGGCCTTCCCTTCCGCAGCCGCTGCCGCTGCCGGAAAGCGGACGCGGTGTGCGGCGGGTCGATGCCGGGCTTGTCGGCCGCGTCATGCCCTGGACACCGCTACCGCTGCCACCATCCTGTGGAGGAGGATCAGTCCACGATCCGGCCCGACAGAGTCTGCGCCAGAGCCTGCTTCAGGAGCCCTGATGACGTTCCCCGCCCCGCTCACCGGTGTCGTCCCGCCCGTCTGCACGCCCCTGACGCCGGACCGCGAGGTGGATGTGCCCTCGCTGCTCAGGCTGGTCGACCATCTCGTGGACGGCGGGGTGCACGGGCTGTTCCTGCTCGGGTCCACCTCGGAGGCGGCGTTTCTGACGGACCGGCAGCGCAGACTGGTGGTGGAGGCGGTGACCGGGCACATCGGCGGCCAGCTGCCGGTCCTCGCGGGGGCCATCGACATGACCACGCCCCGCGTCCTGGAGCACGTCACGGCGGTGACGGCGGCCGGCGCGGAGGCGGTGGTCGTCACCGCGCCCTTCTACACCCGCACCCACCGCTCGGAGATCGTCCACCACTACCGCCGGATCGCCGCCGCGAGCCCGGTGCCGGTCATCGCCTACGACATCCCGATGGCCGTGCACACCAAGCTCCCCGCCGACCTGGTGCTGGGCCTGGCTGCCGACGGGGTGCTGGCCGGGCTCAAGGACTCCAGCGGGGACCTGGGCGCCTTCCGGGAGGTCGTCACCGGGGCCCGTGCGCATCCCGGGTTCAGTGTGCTGACCGGCTCCGAGCTGATCGTGGACGCGTCACTGGCGCTGGGCGCGGACGGGTGCGTGCCGGGGCTGGGCAACGTCGACCCGCACGGCTACGTCCGCCTCTACCGCCTGTGCCGAGCGGGTGACTGGGCGGGGGCGCGGGCCGAACAGGAGCGGCTGTGCGCGCTGTTCGGGATGGTCCGGGCCGGTGATCCGGCGCGGATGGGCGGGGGTTCCTCGGCGCTGGGCGCGTTCAAGGCGGCACTGCACCTGCGCGGGATCATCGGCTGCCCGGTGACGGCCGAGCCGCAGGTGCCGCTGTCCGGCGAGGAGACCGAGAAGGTCGGCAAGTTCCTGGCGGCGGCCGGGCTTCTCTAGGGCAGGGTGAGTCTGCGGAACTCCAGGGTGTCGTAGCTGTGCGCGGTGCCCGTCTCGTACAGGACGCCGACCGTGGCGGGGCCCAGTTGGACCAGGTCGGAGTAGGCGGCGGGGCGGTCCGTGAGGGTGCGCAGCCTGGTGAAGGTGTGGCCGGCGTCCGTGCTCGACCAGAGCGCCAGGGCCCGGCGGGCGGTCGGCACGGAGGGGGCCGAGAAGAGCAACGGGGCGTTAGGGCCGTGGAGTTGGAGGACGCTGCCCTGGACCACGGGCACGTCGTTCAGGGTCGGCTGGACCGTGTAGGGGCGGTCGAGGGACCGGCCGCCGTCCCCGGAGTAGGCGTCCAGGCGGTGGCCGGGGGCGGTGCCGTACTGGTGGCGGGCGTTGAAGTAGAGCCCCCCGTCGGGGAGTTGGGTGGCCGTCGTCTCGTTGACGTTGGTCACTCCGCCGGTGGTGGCCGACACGAAGCCCAGGTGCCAGGTGCCGCCGCCGTCGTCGCTGTAGAGCGCGTGGCCGCCGTCGTACCGGGGGCCGGCGCCGGAGGAGCCGGCGGGCGGGGCGACGGAGTGGTTCGCGGGGACGAGGAGGCGGCCGTGGTGCGGGCCCCGGGTGAGGGCCACCGCGTGGCCGGGTCCGGTGGCGTACCAGCGCCAGCCGGGCCGCTTCACCTGGGCCGTGATGTCCTCCGGGGGCGAGAAGCGGCGGCCGTCGTCCCGGCTGCGCTGCACGTACACCCTGCGGTCGGCCTCGCCACGGCTGATCTGGCGCTCCGTCGCCTTGCCGCTGTTGCCGCAGGTGACGAGCACGACGGCGCCGGTGCGCGGGTCCACGACCGGCGCCGGGTTGCCCCGGGTGTCGCCGTGCCCGGCGGCGACGACGGTCAGCGGGCCCCAGGTGCAGCCGCCGTCAGCCGACCGGCGCAGGACCACATCGATGTCGCCCGAGTCCCCGGCGCCGTTCCGCCGTCCCTCGGCGAACGCCAGCACCGTGCCGCGCCGGGTGCGGACGAGCGCGGGGATCCGGTACGTGTGATAGCCGCCCCGGCCGGAGACGTACGGCACGGAGGCGACACAGCCGGGGGCCGCGTGGGCCGGGGTCACCTGGGGGGTCAGGGGGGCGGTGAGGAGGGACAGGGCGGCGAGGAGGGTGCGGTGGAGCGGGGTCACACCGTGATGGCTGCCCGGATTCGCCGGGGTTCGCCTACTCCGTCAGGGGGCCGTCGTGGGCAGGCGGAGGCGGCCGTCGTGGACCTCCGCGATCCGGTCGGCCGCGGTGAGATGGGTGCGGTCGTGGGTGACCAGGACGGTCGCGGTGGCCCGCTCATGGGTCAGGCGGGTGAGCAGGTCGACGACGGCGGCGCCGCGTTCGTGGTCGAGGGCGCTGGTGGGCTCGTCGACCAGGAGGAGGGCGGGGTCGTTCATCAGGGCGCGGGCGATGCCGACCCGCTGGCGCTGGCCGCCGGAGAGCTGGTGGGGCCGCCGTCCGGCCTGCGCGGCCAGGCCCACCGCGTCGAGCAGCTCCAGGGCCCGGGCGCGGGCCTTGCCCGGTGCGCGCCCGTCGATCGCGGCCATGAGCTGCAGTTGCTCGGCCGCGGTGAGCGAGGGCAGCAGATGGGGCTGCTGGAAGACGATGCCGATGGTGTGGCGGCGCAGCTCGGCCAGTTCCGCGCGGCTCAGGCCGGTCGTGGTGACACCGTCGACGGTGACCATGCCGGCGTCGGGGGTGACGAGGGTGGCGGCGACGGCGAGAAGGCTGGACTTGCCCGAGCCGGAGGGGCCGGCCACGGCGGTCAGGGTGCCCCGGGGCACGTCGAGGCTGACCCGGTCGAGGGCGGTCAGGCGGTCCTCGCCGTCGGGGTAGGTCAGGGTGATCTCGGACAGGTTGAGGCTCATCGGGCGCCCCCCAGGGCGGTCAGCGGGTCCACGGAGGTGATGCGGCGGACGGACAGGGCGGCCCCGAGCGTGCCGAGCAGGATCGTCACGGCGGCGGGGGCGAGGACGGTGGCGGGGGTGAGGAGGAACGGCACCGCGTTCCCCACGGCGAAGGCGCCGAGCGCGGCGGCGATGCCGGTGCCGAGCAGGGTGCCGCCGACGAGCAGGACGGCGGCCTGGCCGAGGGCGTCCTTCAGCAGGTGCGCGGTGGAGGCGCCGAGCGCCTTGAGCACGGCGATGTCACCGCTGCGCTGGATGGTCCAGACGGTGAAGAAGGCGCCGACGACGAGCGCGGAGATGGCGAACAGGAAGCCGCGCATCAGTTGCAGGGAGCCGTTCTCGGAGGTGTAGGAGCCGATCGCGGACAGCGAGCCGTCCTTGGTGACGGTCCGGGTGCCGATGGTCCGGTCGGCGGCGGTGACATCCGCGCCGGCCGTCGTGTTCAGGGCGATCACGGTCGCCGTCGGCCCCTCGCCCGCACCGCCGGGCGGTGCCGCCTGCCGCCATGCGGTGAGGCTGGTCCAGATCACGGGGGTGTGGCTGAAGGAGGCGTCGCCGGCCACGGCGGCCACGGTCAGCTTCCGGCCGGCCAGGGTGAGGGTGTCCCCCGGCGTGAGGCCGCCGAGGCCGTGGGCGGCGGCGGTGGACAGCACCGCCGTGGCCTCGTGGATCGCGCCGCCGTCGGGGGACAGGCGGGAGCCGGGCCGGACGCCGAAGGCGGAGACCGCGGTGCTCCGGTCGCCGGCGGTGGCCTTGGTGGTGGTGATCCCGAGCGGTTCGGCGCGGGTGACGCCGGGCACCTCGGCCCACTGTTCCCACTGGCGGGCGGTGACGGTGGAGTCGGTGTACGACAGGCTCTGCCCCGTGCCGGGGGCGGCGAAGGCGATCCGGTCGGCGGGCAGGCCGGTGATCGCGGAGATGCTCTGCCGGCCCAGACCGGCGGTGAGTCCGGACAGCAGCCCGACCAGCAGGGTGATCAGGGTGATGACGGTTCCCATCAGGGCGAAGCGGCCCTTGGCGAACCTCAGGTCTCTCCAGGCGACGAACACGGCGGCGACTGCTCTCTGCGGAGGTGGATGTGGTGTGCCCCCACCGTCGCCGCCCGCACCCCGCTCGGGCATCTGGCGGCGGAGGGCACTTCGCGGATCGAAGGGCGGCGCCCGCATTGCAACTTTCGGCAGAGGCCGGCCGGCGCGTCGTTTCCCTACTCTGGAGGGACTGTGAACAACGCCGGCCGAACCGTGAGCACCGCCTCCCCCGCCCTCACCCCGACCACCCGGGCCCTGTCCTGGTGCCTGCACCTGCTGGTCGTCGGCCTGCTCGCGCTGGCCGCCGTACGGGCGGTGACCGGTTCCCTGCCGTATGCCGGGGCGACCGTCGCCGTGGCGGCCGGGTGCGGGCTGGTGTACGCGGCGGGGCCGCTGCTGCCCCGGGTCCGGAGCGGCCGGCGGGCCGCCGCCTGGTGGCTGGCCGCCGTGGGCGCGGTGTGGCTGGTGCTGCTGGCGCTGTCCGCCGACGGGGTGTGGGTAGCCTTCCCGCTGTACTTCCTCCAGCTCCATCTGCTGCCCCGCCGGGCGGGTCCGGCCGCCGTGGCCGCGACCGCGTGCGCGGCGGTGGTCGCGTTCGCCGCCCATCAGGGTGCGTTCGGCGCGGCCATGGTGATCGGGCCGGCGCTCGGGGCCGCCGTCGCGGTCGCGGTGGTGCGGGGATACCAGGCGCTGTACCGGGAGAGCGAACGGCGCCGGCGTCTGATCGAGGAACTCACCGCCACCCGCGCCGACCTGGCCGAGGCCCAGCACACGGCGGGGGTGCTGGCCGAACGCGAGCGACTGGCCCGCGAGATCCACGACACGCTCGCGCAGGGTCTGTCCAGCATCCAGCTGCTGCTGCGCGCGGCCGAACGCACCTTGCCCGACACGGCGGAGAACGCCGCGCGCCATGTCGGCCAGGCCCGCCAGGCCGCGGTCGACAGCCTTGCCGAGGCCCGCCGCTTCGTCGCCGCCCTCGCTCCGCCGGCTCTGGAGGGCAGCAGCCTGCCGGACGCGCTGGAGCGGCTGTGCAGCACCACCGGGACCCGCCACCGCCTCAGGGCCCGCTTCCGTCTCAGCGGTGACCCGGCCGCCCTGCCGACCGCGCAGGAGGTCGCCCTGCTGCGCGTCGCCCAGTCCGCGCTGGCCAATACCGTGCGCCACGCGCGTGCTACGACCGTGGAGGTCACCCTCGCCCGACGCGACGACGGGATCACCCTCACGGTCACCGACGACGGCGCGGGTTTCGACCCCGTCCGACTGCCGGTGCCCGACCCCGAGACGGGCAGCTTCGGCCTGACCGCCATGGAGGCCCGCCTCCGCGCCCTGAACGGCACCCTGACCATCGACTCGGCCCCCGGCCACGGCACCACCCTGACGGCCCGCCTCCCGCTCCCCGCGCCCGAAGGGACCGAGCCCCCGCCCGCCCCCACCGGTACCCCGTCCCCCCTGCCCACCCACACGAAGGCCCACCCGTGACCGACCACCCCGACCACCCCGGCCGTCTCGACCACCCCGTCCGCCTTCTCCTCGCCGACGACCACCCCGTCGTACGCGCCGGGTTGCGGGCCGTGCTGGAGACCGAGCCGGGGCTGGTGGTCGTGGCCGAGGCCGCGACCGCTGAGGAGGCCGTCGACCGGGCCGCCGAGGGGGACGTCGATGTCGTGCTGATGGACCTGCGGTTCGGCAAGGGGATGGGTGGCGCGGAGGCGACCGCCGCGATCACCGCACGGCCGGACGCGCCCCGGGTGGTGATCGTCACGACCTACGACTCCGACGCCGACACCCTTCCGGCGATCGAGGCGGGCGCGACCGGTTACCTGCTCAAGGACGCCCCTCCGGAGGAGCTGGCCGCGGCCGTGCGTTCGGCGGCCGGCGGGCGCACCGCCCTGGCGCCCGCGGTCGCGGACCGGCTCATGAGCCGACTGCGCACCCCGGGCACCTCGCTGACCCGGCGTGAGACCGAGGTCCTCGCCCTGGTCGCCGAGGGGCTGTCCAACCAGGCCGTCGGCCGCCGGCTCCACCTCACCGAGGGCACCGTCAAGTCCCACCTGGCCCGCGTCTACGCCAAGCTCGGCGTCGACTCCCGTACCGCCGCCGTGGCCGCCGCCGGCGACCTCGGGCTCATCCGCCGCTGACCGGTCTCAGGCGTCAGGAGGGGGTGCGGGCAGCCGCCAGCAGGCGGGTGACGTCGTCGGCGCAGATCGTCAGGGCCGCGCCGACCGTGGTGAGCGCGTCCCGTTCGGCGGGCGTGTAGGGGCCGTCGGCGAGGGCGATGCGGGCGGCCTGGAGGAGGAGGGACTCGCGGCCGGCGGGGGCGAGGTGCGGGGCGAGCGGGTCCAGGGCCTCGTGCAGCTCTATCGTCAGGCCGGCGCCGTACGCCTGCTCGAAGACCCGGCCGGTGTCGGCGGCGAGGGCCTCGACCAGCGCGGCCAGCTGCTCCTCGGTGCAGTCGTCGAAGCCGGCCGCGCGGACCGTGGCGGCGGCGGTCTCCAGGGCCGTACGGGAACTGGTGCCGCCCGCGGCGAGCACGGCGAGGGCGACGGTGTGCACGGCGTCACGGAGCATCGCGGAGAAGCGGCGGGTGGTGGGGTGGTCGAGGACGTCGGTGCCGTAGTGCCGGCGGCAGGCCGCGCATTCCACGACCGGTCCGGCCGTGCCGCGCGGCAGCAGGGGCAGCCCGAGCAGGGTGAGCCGGCGGCGGCCGGTGAGCCGTTGGTAGTTGCGGTCCCCTCCGCAGCCGGGGCAGTAGAACTCGCCGTCCCCGACCGGGGTCCATGCGGTGCGCGCACCCAGAAGACGCAGGGCCCGGCCGTTTCGTCCCCGTAGTGGCAGCACGTCGCACCTCCGTAACCGCGCGGCAACATCGCAGCGCTGGCGTGATGTTAGCCACATCACGGAGGCTGAGTCAGTACCCCGGAAGAGACCTTTCTGTGACCTGCCCGGCCCCATGGCTGAAAACGGGCGGGGCCCCGGCCGCCGTATACAGCGGTCGGGGCCCCGAAACTCCCGGTCAGAGTGGTCAGCGGGCCGCGCGGTTGACGGCCGAGACGACCGCCTTCAGCGACGCACGCGTCGTGTTCGCGTCGATGCCGATCCCCCACAGGACCTTGCCGTCGATCGCGCATTCGATGTAGGAGGCGGCCTGCGCGGAGGCGCCCTCGCTCATCGTGTGCTCCTGGTAGTCCAGCAGGCGTACGTCGACGCCGATGGACTCCAGGGCGTCGAAGAAGGCCGAGATCGGACCGTTGCCGGAGCCGGACAGGACGGTGTCCTCGCCGTCGACGGTGGCCTCGACGGTCAGGGTGTCGACGCCGTCCGTGTCCGTGGTCGACTGGCCCGTCTTGACCTGGATGCGGCCCCACGGGTTGTCCGGGTTCGGCAGGTACTCGTCCTGGAAGACCGCCCAGATCTCCTTCGGCGTGATCTCGCCGCCCTCGGCGTCCGTCTTCGCCTGGATGAGCTTCGAGAACTCGATCTGCATCCGGCGCGGCAGGTCCAGCTTGTGGTCGTTCTTCAGGACGTAGGAGATGCCGCCCTTGCCGGACTGCGAGTTGACGCGGATGACGGCCTCGTAGGAGCGGCCGACGTCCTTGGGGTCGATCGGCAGGTACGGCACCGCCCACTCGATGTCGTCGACCGTGACGCCCTTGGCCTTGGCCTCGGCCTCCATGGCGTCGAAGCCCTTCTTGATGGCGTCCTGGTGGGAGCCGGAGAAGGACGTGTAGACCAGGTCGCCCACGTACGGGTGGCGCGGGTGGACCTCCATCTGGTTGCAGTACTCCCACGTACGACGGATCTCGTCGATGTCGGAGAAGTCGATCTGCGGGTCGACGCCCTGGGAGAACAGGTTCATGCCCAGGGTGACCAGGTCGACGTTGCCGGTGCGCTCGCCCTGCCCGAACAGGCAGCCCTCGACGCGGTCGGCGCCGGCCATCAGCGCCAGCTCGGCCGCCGCCACGGCCGTACCGCGGTCGTTGTGCGGGTGGACGGAGATGCAGACGTGCTCGCGGCGGGAGATGTTGCGGCTCATCCACTCGAAGCGGTCCGCGTGCGTCGACGGCGTCGAACGCTCCACCGTGGCGGGCAGGTTGAGGATGATCTCGCGGCCCGGGCCGGGCTGCCAGACGTCCATGACCGCCTCGCAGACCTCCAGGGCGAAGTCCAGCTCGGTGTCGGTGAAGATCTCGGGGCTGTACTGGTAGCCGAACTCGGTCTCCGGGCCCAGCAGCTTCTCGGCGTACTCCATCACCAGGCGGGTGCCGTCGACGGCGATCTGCTTGATGTCGTCCTTGGAGCCGCGGAAGACCACGCGCCGGAAGACGGGCGCGGTGGCGTTGTAGAGGTGGACGGTGGCGCGGCGGGCGCCCTTCAGGGACTCCACGGTCCGCTCGATCAGGTCCTCGCGGGCCTGGGTCAGGACGGAGATCGTCACGTCCTCGGGGATCGCGCCCTCTTCCTCGATGATCGAGCGCACGAAGTCGAAGTCGGTCTGGCCGGAGGCGGGGAAGCCGACCTCGATCTCCTTGTAGCCCATCTTGACCAGCTGGTCGAACATCCGGCGCTTGCGCTCGGGCGACATCGGGTCGATCAGGGCCTGGTTGCCGTCACGCAGGTCGGTGGAGAGCCAGCGGGGGGCGACGGTGATGCGCTGCTCCGGCCAGGTGCGGTCCGGGATGTCGACCTGCTCGTAGCGGCCGTACTTGTGGATCGGCATGGTGCTGGGCTGCTGGCGGTTGGCCATGATGCGTGGGCTCCTCAGGATGTCCGGATATCCGAGTGGACGGCCGACGACGCAACGCCAGAGCTCCGCGGGGAGGGAGTCGGCCTTTGACTACAGGCCCTCACCGCGGCAGCTAAGAAGAAGCAGCCCGAAACGCATGATGCTCCGCAGCCTAGCCGAGCCGCGCCGGACACGAGGGCCTGTATCAGTATGCGGGACCGCGGGAGCAAAAGGGACAAAAAGTGCACCATACCACTGTGACTACGGTACGCAGGCGAAGCATCACCGTATTGTCACCGTATTTCACCAATCACGGTTGCGGGTAGTGACACTGGCATCACGCAGTGCCATGGTGCTGAGCCATGACCAGCAACGGGGGCTTGAAGCCCGTCTTCTGCACGATCGTGCCGCCGCACATCCTCGACCGGCTCGCCCAGCACGAGGACTCGGCGCTCTCCGACTCCGCGCTGCGCACCCTGCAACACGACTCCTCGCTGCGCACCCGCCGCCGCGTCACCGCGGTCCGCACCCAGGCCGCCGTCGCCGCCGCGGCGCCCGCCACGAGCCAGCCGAAGCGCACGATCTACGACGCCCAGCACGGCAGCGACCTGCCCGGCACCGAGGTCCGCGCGGAGGGCCACGACCCGGTCCAGGACGCCAGTGTCAACCGCGCCTACGCCGGCCTCGGCGCGACCTTCGAGCTGTACCTGAAGGCGTACGAGCGGAACTCCATCGACGGCAACGGGCTGCCGCTGAACGCGTCCGTGCACTACGAGACCAACTACGACAACGCCTTCTGGAACGGCGAGCAGATGGTCTTCGGGGACGGCGACGGCCAGATCTTCACCGACTTCACCTCCTCCGTCGACGTCATCGGCCACGAACTCACCCACGGCGTCACGCAGTACACCGCGAACCTGGAGTACTACGGCCAGTCCGGCGCGCTCAACGAGTCGGTCTCCGACGTCTTCGGCTCCCTCATCAAGCAGTACTCGCTCGGCCAGACCGCCGACCAGGCCGACTGGCTGATCGGCCAGGGCCTGCTCGCGCCGGGTGTCCACGGCACCGCGCTACGCTCGATGAAGGCCCCGGGCACGGCGTACGACGACCCCCGGCTCGGCAAGGACCCGCAGCCCGCGACCATGGCGCACTACGTGCACACCAACCGCGACAACGGCGGCGTGCACACCAACTCCGGCATCCCGAACCACGCCTTCTACCTGGTGGCCTCCGCCATCGGCGGGCACGCCTGGGAGAAGGCCGGGCAGATCTGGTACGACGTGCTCACCGGCGGCGAGCTGGCGTCGGACGCGGACTTCGCCGCGTTCGGCACACTGACGCTGAAGGCGGCTCAGCAGCGGTACGGCGCCGGGGCCGAGGTCGACGCCGTACAGAAGGCGTGGGCACAGGTCGGGGTGCGGACGTCGTAGTTCCGTACTAGACAGGGACCCATGCGTATCCAAGTACGGCGCACGGGCGGTTTCGCGGGGATCGAGCGCCGGGCCGAGGTGGACACCTCGGGCCGGCCCGACGCCCTGTCCCTGCAGGCCCTGGCCGAACGCGTCCTCGCCGCCGGCCAGGGCACCCCGCCGCCGGGCGTCCCGGACGGCTTCGCCTACGAGATCACCGTCGACGGCCGCACGGTGTACGCGGCCGACCCCCGACTCACGCAGGAGCAGCGGGAGTTGGTGACGCTGGTGCTGAAGGAAGGGGCGTAGCCGGCGTTTCACGCCGGGGCATTGACTTCCGTTACCGGGGGTAAGGATGATCCCGGCCATGGCGACTGACGACGCAGGCGATCCGATATCCCCGGTGCCCCCGGTACCCCGCTTCCCGGACGGCTTCCTGTGGGGTGTCTCGACCTCCGCCCATCAGATCGAGGGGGCGGCCGACGAACGCGAGCGTTCCGTGTGGGACGTCTTCACGGCCGAGCCGGGACGGGTGAAGGACGGCTCGACGGCGGCGGTGGCCTGCGACCACTACCACCGCTACCGGGAGGACGTGGCCCTCCTCGCCGGCCTCGGCGTGGACGCGTACCGCTTCTCGATCTCCTGGCCCCGGGTGAACTCCCCCGGCGGGCTGGACTTCTACGACCGCCTGGTGGACGAGCTGTGCGCGGCGGGCGTACAGCCCGTGCCCACCCTCTTCCACTGGGATCTGCCCGCCTCCCTGGACTGGCTCGACCGGGACACGGCGGCCCGGTTCGCCGACCATGTGAGCGTGGTGGCCGAGCGCCTCGGTGACCGGGTGAAGAAGTGGATCACCCTCAACGAGCCGGCGGAACACACACTGCTGGGACACGCCCTGGGCGCCCACGCGCCCGGCAAGCAGCTCCTCTTCGACGCCCTCCCGGTCGCCCACCACCAGCTCCTCGCCCACGGACTCGCGGTACGAGCCCTGCGCGCGGCCGGAGCGGCCGACATCGGCATCGCCAACTCCCACGGCCCCACCTGGCCCGCCTCCGGCGAACCGGCGGACATGGAGGCGGCCGGCTTCTACGACGTCCTGCTCAACCGCCTGTTCGCCGAACCGGTCATCCTCGGCGCATACCCGGAGGGGATGGGCGAGTTGATGCCGGGGGACGACGTCTCAGCCGACCTCAAGGTCATCGCGGAGCCGGTCGACTGGTACGGGATCAACTACTACGCGCCGACCCGGGTGGGCGCGCCCGGCGGCACCGACAGCGAGTACGGCGGCCTGACCCTCCCCGCCGAACTCCCCTTCTCCGTACGGGAGATCGAGGGCCGCCCGACCACCGACTTCGGCTGGCCGGTGGTCCCGGAGGGGCTGACGGAACTGCTGACCGGCTTCCGCGAGCGCTACGGCGCGAAGCTCCCGCCGATCGTCATCACCGAGAACGGCTGCTCGTACGAGGGCCTCGACGACCAGGACCGCATCGCCTACCTGGACGCCCACCTCCGCGCCCTGCACACGGCGCTGGAGTCCGGGGTGGACGTGCGCGGCTACTTCGTGTGGTCCCTGATGGACAACTTCGAGTGGGCGGAGGGCTACGCGCGCCGCTTCGGTCTGGTGCACGTGGACTACAGCACCCTGGAGCGCACCCCGAAGGCCTCCTACCACTGGTTCCGGGACATGCTCCGGGCCCAGAGATGACCACGGCCGGCGCTTCGGCCGACGCCCTCGCGGAACCGGTCGAACGGGTCGGCCGGGGCTGGACGGCAGCGCTGTCGCTGGCCAACGGGGCGATCTGGGTGGGCTGGTTCGGCCCGCTGCAGATCCTGCTCGCCTCCCAGGCCAAGAATTTCGCGCCCGGCTCCGGGATGTCGAAGGAGACGATGCTGGCCTGGGTGACAGGGGCCGGTGCGGCGGTGTCGCTGGCGGCGAACCCGGTCGTCGGCGCCCTTTCGGACCGTACGACGTCCCGCCGGGGCCGCCGTACGCCGTGGATCGTGGCCGGGACGGCGGGCGGCGCGCTGTCCCTGCTGCTGCTCGCGCGGGCGGGCGGGGTGTGGTCCATGGCGGCGGGCTGGTGTCTGGTGCAGCTCACGCTGAACGCGGCGTTCGCGGCGGTGACGGCGGCGGTGCCGGACCGGGTGCCCAGGCTCCAACGGGGCGCGGTGGGCGGCTGGTTGGGGGCGGCGCAGATCCTGGGCGTGGTCGGCGGCACCGGCCTCGCGACGGCGGCCGGCGGGATCGGCGCCGGGTATGCGGCGTGCGCGGTGTGCACGGTGGCCGGGGTGCTGCCGTACGTGCTGCGGTACCCGGATCTGCGGCTGTCCGCCGCCGACCGCCCGCCGTGGTCCTGGCGGGCGTTTCTGGCGGGCTTCTGGCTGAGCCCGCGCCGGTATCCGGACCTGGGCTGGGCGTGGCTGACCCGGTTCCTGATGAACCTCAGCAACGCGCTGGTGCTGCTGTACCTCCTGTACTACCTGCGCGACCGCCTCCACTACCACGACCCCGGCCAGGGGGTGCTGATCCTGACGGCCGTCAACAGCCTGACGCTGATGGCGACCGTCGTGGCGGGCGGGGTGTGGTCGGACCGGGTGGGCCGGCGCAAGCCGTTCGTCGTCTGGTCCGGGGTGCTGATGGCGGTGGCGACGGCGGCGCTGGCCGGGTGGCAGACCTGGCCGGGCGCGATCGTCGCGTCGGCGGTCCTCGGGATCGGCTTCGGCGTGTTCACCTCGGTCGACTTCGCGCTGATGACGGACGTCCTGCCCAGGGCCCTGGACCGGGGCAAGGACCTGGGCGTCATCAACGTGGCCAACGCCCTGCCCCAGGTGGCCGCCCCGGCGCTGGCCGCCCCGATCGTGACGTACCTGGGCGGCTACCGTGTGCTGTACCTGGTGGCGGCGGCGATCGGGCTGGCGGGGGCGGTGCTGGTGGGGCGGATCAGAGGCGTGGACTAGTGCCGCGGCAGGCAACGTTTGCCCGTCAAGGAGCGGCGTCCGGTGCGTGCTCTCGGCGTGCGGGCCGGAAGCCCTCGTACTGGACGTACTTGGGCTTTCGGCCGGTGCGGCGAGTGGGGGTACCCCCTCTGGGGGAGCGTGCAGGGCGTCGCGACGGGGCGAACGTTGCCTGTTGCGGCACTAGAGCGCCCCGGCATCCCGGGCCGCGTAGACCGACGGGTACACCGGCCGGTAGCCCAGCTCCCGGCGAATCCGCTCGGTGGACATGATCCCGAGCCACGGGTCGGGGTCGGTGCGGTCGTGGAGTGCGGCGGGGACCTCGGCTCCGTTGAGCTGGTGCAGTTCGACCGCCGTGACGGGGGCGTCGTCGGCGATGTTGTAGATCCGGCCGGCGATGCCCGGCGCGTGCAGGATGCGCAGCAGGCCCTGGGCGACGTCCGCGTGGTGTCCCATGTGCAGGCGCTGGGTCGCCGCCCAGCCGGCGGCCCACCGCAGCGACTGGGGCAGGTGCGGGTCGCCCTCGCCGTAGACGAAGGGCAGCCGGGCGACGCGCACGTCCATGCCGTCCATGGCCAGCAGCGCCCGTTCGGCCTCCGCCTTCGCCGCGGGGTAGGCGCCCCACATCGCGCCGCCGGGCCGGCTCTCGTCCTCCTCGGTCACCGGGCGGCCCCGTCCCTTCCCGTACACCAGTCCCGTGCTGACCTGCACGAAGCGCTGCACGCCGGAGGCCAGCGCGGCCCGGCCCAGCTCCACCGCGGCGTCCCGGTTGACGGCCCAGGCCTCCTCGTCCGGTACCCCGCGGAAGGACGCGGCGATGTTCAGGACGGTGTCCACGCCGGCCACCGCTTTGCCGAGCGCCTCCGCGTCCCTCAGGTCCCCCGCCACGACCTCGGCGCCCAGCTCCGCGAACGGCTCCCCGCGTGCCGCGTCCCGCACCAGCACCCGGACCCTCTCCCCCGGCCGGGTCTGGGCCAGCAGCCTGGGCACGAAGCGGCGTCCGACCTGTCCCGTCGTCCCGGTCACCAATGTCAGCATCATGTGCTCCTCTCGTCGGTGACCAGCCTCGGCCGACGCGGGAGAGACCGGGAGAGACCTGCTGATCGGGGGATCGACAGTCCCTGGATAAGCCGGGCGGGCTGCCGCACGCTGGAGAGGTGAACCGAGCCGAACTCGCCGACTTCCTGCGCCGTGGCCGCGCCCGGCTGACCCCGTCGGACGTGGGCCTGACGCCCGGCACGCGCCGCCGCACACCGGGCCTGCGCCGGGAGGAGGTGGCAGCGCTGGCGGGCATGTCGGTGGACTACTACACGCGGCTGGAACAGTCCCGGGGGCCGCGCCCGTCCCGCCAGATGCTCACGGCGCTGGCGCGTGCGCTGCGCCTGACCGACGCCGAACACGACCACCTGTTCCACCTGGCCGGCGAGGAGCCGCCGCGCCGCGAGACGGCGTCGGCGCATGTCCGGCCCGGTCTGCTGCTGATCCTGGACCGCCTGTACGACACTCCGGCGCAGCTGGTGAACGACTGCGGTGAGGTCCTGGCCCAGAACGCGATGGCCAAGGCGCTGGTCGGCGACGTGATGTCCCGCCCCCGGCACGAACGGAACCTGATCCGCCGCTTCTTCCTGGACCCGACCGCGCGTTCACTCTTCCCGGCGGAGGACCACGAGCCGCACGCGCGCTCCCACGTGGCCAACCTGCGCGCGGTGACCGCGGCCCGCCCCGACGACCCGGAACCGGCCGAGCTGGTCGCCGAACTCCGTTCATCGAGCGAGGAGTTCGCGCTCCTGTGGGACCAGCACGAGGTGTCCCTGCGCAACCGGGCGACCAAGCGCTTCCAGCACCCGCTGGTGGGCCTCCTGGAACTGGACTGCGAGGTCATGCTCAGCCACGAACACCACCACCTCCTCATCGTCCACACAGCCCGCCCGGGAACGGAGTCCCACGAACGGCTTCAGCTGCTGAGGGTGGTGGGGTTGCAGGACATGGCCCCCCAGGGGGCCGTCGGCTAGGCAGTCCCCACGCGGGAAACGGGGCCCGGGGACGGAGCCCCCGCCCTCAGAAACCCAGCTTGCGAAGCTGCTTGGGGTCCCGCTGCCAGTCCTTGGCCACCTTCACGTGCAGG
>NZ_JAIQYY010000069.1 GCF_020181035.1 Streptomyces sp. CoH27 | reverse complement strand
CGCCCTCAAGAACGACGGCACCGCCGACCTCGACATCCGCGCCACCACCTCCCACGGCGACATCACCGCCCGCAGCCTCTGACGGCATCCGCGGGATCTGGAAAGCCGTCCAAGACACCTCGCACCGACGAAGCCAACCAGGGGGAACCCATGACGAAGAACAGCACTTCCTCGACCAGTTCGCAGTGGACCGGCATGGTGCCGGTGGACGACACGGCCCTGGCCGTCACCGACACCGGCGGCCCCGGCATCCCGGTGGTCTACCTCAACGGCCAGTTCGCGACTCAGGGGTACTGGCGGCGGGTCATCGCCGAACTGGGGTCGGACTGGCGGCACATCACCTACGACGAGCGGGCTCGCGGCAGGAAGTCGAAGCGCTCGGCGGACTATTCCTTCGAGGCCGCCGTCCGGGACGTCGATGCCGTTCTCGCGGCCAGAGGTGTCGACCGGGCGCTGGTGGTGGGCTGGTCGTACGGAGCGGTCGTCGCCGCGCACTGGGCCGACCGGAACCCGGACCGTACCGTGGGCGCCGTCCTGGTCGACGGCGCGTTCCCGCACGACTGGCTCGACGACGCCATGGAGCAGCGAATCCGTACGCAGTTTCGGCAGTGGGGCTGGTTCATGCCGCTGCTGCGCCCGACGGGCTTGACCCCGCGGATGAATGCCGAACAGATGGCGGACAGCAACATCGAGCTCGGCAAGCTCTCCCGCGAGCGCGAGCTGGGCCCCGTGCTGGACAACATCACCGTCCCCGCGCGGTACGTGGTTGCTTCGGGGACGTCCCTCGGGAGCAAGGGCGATGAGCAGGAACGGATACGCGCCAGCCTCGATGCGGTGACTGCCCGCAACGCGAACATCGAGATCAGCGCGAAGGTCGCCAGCAACCATGGCGCGATTCTGAAGAAGGACTTCCTGGCCGTCGCGAAGGCCGTACGCGAGGTCGCCGCCCTCGATCGCGTGGGGCGCTGACAACATGACCAGCGGACCGACGGCCGGCCGGGGAGCGCCGGCCATCAGTCCTTGTCCGTGACGGGCTGCCCCGATGGACTCAGTGCAGGCAAAGGCAGAACGGATGGCCGGCCGGGTCCGCGTAGATCCGCCAATTGGCCTCCGGGCGGAGCTGGTCCGTCCGCTCCAGCACGGTCGCACCGAGGGCGAGCGCCCGCTTCTCCTCCCCGTCGAGGTCGTCCACGTCGAAGTCCAGGTGAAGCTGCTGCGGGCGCTCCTGGCCGGGCCATTCGGGCGGCTCGTAGCCGTCCACCCGCTGGCAGGCCAGCGGCGTGCCCTCGAATCCGTGCACCTCGAACCAGTCGGGATCCTCCGGGTGCGCGACCACCCGGCCGCCGAGCAGATCCGCGTAGAACTCCGCGAGCTGTGCCGGATCGGCGCAGTCCAACGCGACCGCCTGCAGCTTTCGAATCACTTCCGACGCCCCTCGCCTCGCTCTTCGGCCGTTTCCGCGACCCCCGGTACGAGAGGGGACGTACCCACCGCCGCGGCGGGCATGCGCGGCGGTACGGCAGAGTGAACGCCGGGCTTCCGCCAGAAGGGGGGCGGGCCCTCTCGTGACATCGCGTGGCAACATCGACGTCCGCCGCGCCAAGGCCTGAGCGCCTCCTCGTCATCCACCTCCTGGTCATCCACCTCCTCGACCGGCCCCGACGCCAGCCTGCAGACGGCACGTCAGCGACCGCCTAGGATCTACGCCCGTGATCGCTGATCTGCAGTGCGTGGTGCTGGACTGCTCCGACCCCGGTGAACTCGCCGAGTTCTACCAGTCGCTCCTCGGCGGCACCGTCGACCAGCCGGATCGGCGGTGGGCGCTCAGCGAGGACTGGGCCACGTTGCACACGGCGGCCGGCCTCGTCCTGGCCTTCCAGCGGGTGGCGGAGTACCGGCCGCCGCTGTGGCCGGACCCGAACCGGCCGCAGCAGTTCCACCTGGACTTCGGTGTCGCCGATCTGGACCACGCTCAGGAACAGGTGCTGGCCCAGGGTGCCAGTCTGCTGGACGACGGTGCGGACGGGCGGAGTTGGCGGGTCTATGCCGACCCCGCAGGTCATCCGTTCTGCCTGGTACGGCACTGACCGGTCAGGCCGCCGTGCCCCGGTCCGCGTCCCCCTCCGGCGGCAGGATCAGCGTCGGTTCGAGTACGACGCGGGGGGTCGGCTCCTCCCTGGCCTGGACCCACGTCACCGCGTGCCGGGGGCCTCGTTGCTGGCGCCAGTGGGCCTGGGCGACGACGACGGCGACGTACGGGATGAGGGCCGCGCCGACCAGGGCGCAGGCCGCGACGACTGGCCAGCGGTGCCAGGTCGCCGCCATCGTGACGACGCACGCGGTGCGCACCAGCATCGCCGTGAGGTAGCGGCGCTGGCGGCCGCGCAGGTCGTGGATCAGGCCGGTGCGCGCCCGGGTGATGGACTCGGCACGGGGGGTCTCCCGGCGCCATGGGGTACTGGTCATAGAGCCTCCGTGGACGCCTGGATCCAGCGGGAAAAGCACGGCGCGGGTGATCGTCCCCTGATCACCCGCGCCGCTCCGCACTGTCCCGGACCTCTGTGATGTGCGGCCGGGTCAGAGCAGTTCCTGGTCCGCCTCCCGTTCCTCGCCGGAACGCTGGGCGCCGATCTCCGCGTGTTCGGCGGCCGGGCCGTGGCCGTTGACCGCGGCGTGGCCGTTCGCCGAGTGGTCGAGATGGGCCAGGGCCTCCCGCATCTCCTGCTCGGTCGGCTTGGGTACCTGGTTGCCGTACAGCCAGCGGCTGAGCAGGTAGCGCCGCTTCTCCTCGCGCAGGTTCGGGTTGGGCACGCCGTCCATCTCCGCGACGGGCGCCGGCAGTGGCTTGTACTCCTCACGGGACAGCAGGGTGTACTCGCGCTGGCGGTCCAGGCGCTCGTGCACCTCGACGAACTCGCCGTGCGGCAGCCGCTTGATCCGGCCGGTCTCGCGGCCGTGCAGGAGCTTTTCGCGGTCGGCCCGCGCCAGGCCGAGGCAGACCCGCCGGGTGATGAAGTACACGACGGCCGGGACCACGAAGAAGCCGATCCGCACCATCCAGGTGATCTCGTTCAGCGAGAGATGGAACTTCTCGGCCAGGACGTCGTTGGCGCCGCCGAAGAACAGCACCAGGTACAGGGCGACGAAGGAGGTGACGAACGCGGTACGCGTGGGGTGGTCGCGCGGCTTGTCCAGCAAGTGGTGCTCGCGTTTGTCCCCGGTGACCCAGGCCTCCAGGAACGGCCAGCCGGCGGCCACGTGGATCATCAGCGTGGGCAGGAGGACGCCGGGGATCAGGACGGCCATGTTGACGGTGTAGCCGCCGACCGTGAACTCCCAGGCGGGCATGGCTCTCAGCGCGCCTTCGAGGAAGCCCATGTACCAGTCGGGCTGGGAGCCCTGGGAGATCAGGTCGGGCCGGTAGGGACCGTATGTCCACACCGGGTTGATCTGGGCGATGCCCGCGAGCAGGCAGAGCACACCGGCGATGAGGAAGAAGAAGCCGCCGGCCTTGGCCGCGTAGTGCGGCAGCAGTGGCTGGCCGATGACGTTGTTCTCGGTGCGGGCCGGACCCCGGTGCTGGGTGTGCTTGTGGTAGAAGACCAGGATCAGATGCACGGTCAGCAGCGCCACGACGATGCCCGGGATGAGCAGGATGTGGATGCTGTAGAACCGGCCGATCACATGGTGGCCCGGGAACTCGCCGCCGAACAGGAACATCGTCAGATACGTTCCGACCAGCGGAATGGCGAGTGTGACGCCCTCGGCGATCCGCAGACCGGTGCCGGAGAGGAGGTCGTCGGGGAGCGAGTAGCCGACGAAGCCCTCAAGGGTGACCACGATCAGGAGCACGAAGCCGATCACCCAGTTGAGCTCGCGCGGCTTGCGGAACGAGCCGTGGAGCAGGTGCCGCAGCGTGTGGGCACACATCGCGGCGATCATGATCAGCGCCGACCAGTGGTGCAGCTGGCGGATGAACAGACCGCCGCGCACGTCGAAGCTGATGTGGATGGTGGAGGAGTAGGCCTGCGACATCGGCACGCCCTGCAGCGGGACGTACGATCCGTGGTAGACCGTCTCCGTCATGCTCGGATCGAAGAACAGGGTCAGCCAGACACCGGTCAGCAGCAGGACGATGAAGCTGTAGAGGGCTATCTCGCCGAACATGAACGACCAGTGTTCGGGAAACACCTTCCGGAGCAGGAAACCGGAGCGGTAGACCCCGAGCCGTCCGTCCGCCCAGTCGGCGATGCGCTCGCCTTTCGATGCCTCGGTACGGGTATCCACTGGCGCCTTGTGGGTGGTGCTCATCCCCGCGCGCCCTCCCCTCGCGTGCAGTGAAACGGCTGGAACCGTATCCACACCTGCCACGGTGGAACAACGGCACTCCAGCCGTTTACCGGTGTCAACTCAAGTGATTCTTGAGCGAGTTTCGAGCTTCCCGGGAACGTGCCGGCATCGTGTACACGCAACGCGCCGGGAAATCCGGCCCGGTTACCGGTCGTGACGTGCCCCCGGTCGATCAAGTCGCTTTTTAAAGCGGCCAGTTGATCCACTCTTGTCATGAGCAAAAGCGTAGTGGCCGCCTCTTGGCCGCGTCTGCCCGGCATGGCTTTTCAGGCGCTCCAGTGGGCCGAGGAGATCGTGGCCCGGGGCCGGGCGGAGCCGATGGAGACCCCGATGGCGGGTACGGCCGGCGTGGCGGGGCGGCGGCGCCGGGTGCCCTGGCCGTGGGTGGTGCTGGGCGGCGCCGCCGGGGCGGCGGTGAGGCGCGGGGCGCGCAGTACGGCCCGCAGTTCGCGGCGGCGCAGCCCGGCGGCCGGCGGATCGAAGGTCTGCAGGCGTTCGAGCAGCAGCCGGGCCGCGTCCTCGTCGGTGGTCGCGGCGGCGGCGAGCCGGGCCGTCCAGCTCCGGCCGAGCCGGGCGCGCAGCCCGTCCGGCGGACGATACGGGCTTGCCCCGGCCGCGCCGAGACTGTGCAGGCTCGCCTGCCAGGCGGGGGCCAGGTGCTGGGCGAGGGCGTGGCGCAGCCGGAAGGTGATGCCGGTGGCGGTGCCGTGGCCGGTCAGCACGTGGTCGAGGACGAGGGCGGACTGCACGGCGAGGGTCATGCCGTGGCCGTGGGCCGGGTCGAGGGCGACGAAGGCGTCACCGATGACGAGGAACCGGTCGGGCCAGCGGCGCAGCTTCTCGTAGTGGCGCCAGCGGTTCTCGGTGCGCGCGCAGGCGTAGACCGGGCCGAGGGGGGTGGCGGCCTCGATGACCTCGCGCAGCAGGGGGTGGCGCAGGTCGCCCGCGGCGCGCAGCAGGGCCTCGTGGTCGGCGGGCGGGCGGCTGCCGTCGCCGGCGCTGAGCGTCACCGACCAGCGGCCTCCCTCGACGGGCTGGAGCATGCCCTGGCGGGGGTGGTCGGGGGTGCCCATCAGCAGCAGGGCGCTGAAGTCGGCGACATGGCCGATGGGCGGCGCGAACAGGGTGGAGGCGTAGGTGGTCGGGGTGCGGACGGCCGACTCGCTGGGCGTCTGGTAGCCGAGTTCGGCCAGCCAGCGGGGGGCGCACGAGCCGCGTCCGGTGGCGTCCACCACGAAGTCGGCGGGCATCAGGTGCCGGGGGCTCCAGCCGTCGGGCGCCCGCCGGTCCCGGCCCCGGACCCATACCCCGGCGACGGTGTCGTGGCGGCCGGGTTCCAGGCATACCGCCTCGTGCTCCTGGAGGAAGGTCACCTTCGGGTCGGCGCGCAGCCGGTCGCGTACGACGGCGTCGATCAGGTCGCGGCCGGCGCTGAGTGCCAGGAGGCCGGCGTCGAAGCGGGGCAGCCAGCCGGCCGGGCCGAGCAGCAGCATGTCCTGGGGCATGCGGACCGGGACCGCTCCGGCGGCGGTGAGATCCGCGACGATGCCCGGGAACAACTGCTCCAGGCCCTGCCGCGCGGCGGGCATGAGGGTGTGGGTGTGCCGGGCCTGGGGCACGCCCCGGCGCCGCCCGGAGCCACTGGGCAGCCGGTCGCGCTCGATCACGGTGACGCGGTCCATGAAGTCGGCCAGGGCCCGTGCCGCGGTGAGCCCGGCGAGGCCGGAGCCGATCACCACGGCGTGCCCGTGGCCACCGCCCCCGTCGCCGGCACATACCTCCAGGCTCATCTCCGGTCCCCCCTGCTGTAGTTGTGGTTGCATCATGCGGGTGCCGTCCGCGCCACGGGCAGGGGATTCCCGGCCGGGCCGTACGGCGAGCGGTGCGCGGGCGACGCCGGTGCGGCCGCGCCGTGCGGGGTGTCCGGCCCGATGTGCCTGGTGGGACGGGCCGTCCGACGGGGCCCTCGGGGCCGGGCGCGGTGCGGGCCGGGGCAGGAGCTCAAGCGACCGTCGACAGAGCCGCGACGGGGATTCGAGCGACCGTCGAGGAAGCCGCGGAGATGTCTACGACACCCGGGCGACCGCCCACACTCGCCGGGCACCAGGACCGGCGCCCGACGAACGGTGCTCACCGCCAGTCCCCCAGGCGCGGTGACCGGGACAGCGCACGATCCGCCAGGACCGCCCGACGAGGCCCCGGGACCGGGCCCGGGCGCGGTGCGGGCCGGGGCAGGGCTCACGTCACCGTATGCCCGCGTCGGGCGCCAGGACCGGCGCCCGACGAACGGTGCTCACCGTTCGTCGGGCGAACGGTGCTCACCGCCAGTCCCCCAGGCGCGGTGACCGGGACAGCGCGCGGTCCGTCAGGGCACCGGCGGCCCCGGTGTACGCCTCTGGCTCGAAAAGATCGGTCAGCCGGGCGTCGGCGAGGACGGCCGAGGTCCGGCTGTCCTGCCGCAGGACCTCGGCCAGCGGCTCACCGGTGCGCGCCGACCGGGCGGACGCCTCGTTCAGCAGCTCGCGTGCCTGCGCTTTGCCGAGCAGCGGGGCGAGGACGACGGCGATCCGCTCGGAGACGATCTGTCCCCCGGTGAGCCGGGTGTTGGCGCGCATGCGCTCGGGGTCCACCGACAGCTGGGAGACGAGTTCCACCGCCTGGTGCGCCGCGCCCCCGGCCAGCCGCAGCAGGGCACGCAGCGGCTCCCATTCGGCGTGCCAGGCACCGGCCGAGCGCTCGTCCTCGCTCGGCAGACAGCCGAGCACCGTGGCGGCGAGCTGCGGCGCCTGCAGGGCGGCGGACCTGATGGCCGTGGCCAGCACGGGGTTGCGCTTGTGCGGCATCGCCGAGGACGCCCCCCGGCCGCTGGGTGCCGGTTCGTGCACCTCACCGACCTCGGTCCGGGTCAGGGACAGCACATCGACCGCGATCTTGCCGAGGGCGCCGCACAGGAACGCGGCGGCCGTGGCCAGGTCCACCACGGGCGTGCGCAGCACATGCCAGGGTACGAGGGGTGCCGTGAGCTCCAGTTCGGCCGCGAACGCCTCGGTCAGCTCCTGAACGTAACCGGCCGGTTCGGTGTCCGGCGCGAACTCCAGATATCCGGCCAACGTGCCTGCGGCGCCGCCGAGTTGGACGGGAAAGGTCAGGTGATCCACCTTGTCCAGCGCGTCCAGGACGAGGTGACGCCAGCCCGCCGCCTTGAGTCCGAAGGTCGTCGGCACCGCGTGGAGGGCCAGGGTGCGGCCTGCCATCAGGGTGTCCCGATGCCGCGCGGCGAGTGCGGCCAGCGCCTCCTCGACGCGTTCCAGGTCGGCGCGGATCAGGGTCAGGGCCCGCCGGGCGACCAGGACGGTGGCGGTGTCGAGGATGTCCTGACTGGTCGAGCCGCGGTGGACGTACCGGGCCGCCGCCGCGTCCTCGCTCGCCACCACCGCGGTGAACTCCCGTACGAACGCCACCACCGGGTTGGCGGACTCGCGGGCCTGCCGGGCCAGGGCGGCCAGGTCGAGCCGGTCGGCCCGCGCGGCCTCGCTGATCACCCGCGCGGCCGCCGCCGGCACCGTGCCGAGGCGGGCCTGTGCCCGGCTCAGCGCCGCCTCGGCGTCCAGCATGGCCTGCAGCCACGCCCCGTCGGACACCGCGGCCACGACCGGGGTGTCCGCCCAGACCGGCGCCAGCAGACCGGGGTCCGCCACGGGCGCGAGGCCGGTGAGATCAGTCGGCATGAGCAACTCCTTGTCCTGCGGCTCCTGCCGCCCCTGCCGCTCCTACGGCTCCTACGGGTCCTGCGGCTCCTACGGCGACGGCCTCCGTGTCGCAGCCGAGGGCCGCGCGGGCGATGGCGTCGGAATCCGTGAGGGTCACCGAGTTGACGCCGGGCCGGATGCCCGCGGCCGTCACCCAGTGCACCGACTCGGTCGGCACGCCGAAGGCGAAGCGGCGCGGATGGGGCCGTCCCGCCGCGTCGAGCAGATGGAACGGCCGCCCGGTGACGGCCAGCCCGTCCGTCTCGTAACTGCCGCCGGAGCGGGTGCGGATGCGGTACGTGTCGCACTGTCCGGTGTCCAGCAGATGGCGCAGCAGCGGGTCCGCGGTGCGGCGCAGGGTGATGTCCGGCAGGCGTGCCTCGATGAGCGCGTCCACCCGGACCTCGGAGCCGGGCACGAGCGGCGAGCTGACGGAGTATCCGCCGGCGCCGGCCTCGACGCGCAGGTCCGGCCCGACGATGTGCAGCACACCGGCCTCGATCAGTGCGGTCATCTCCTCGACGCGGCGCGCCGGCGGGCCGATCGACAGGAAGGCGTTGAGCGGGGTGTACCAGCCGTCCAGGTCGGTGCGGTACGAGTCGCCGTGCAGTCCGCCGTGGTCGACGGCGAGACGGATCTCGTTGCGCAGGTCCCGCAGGACGTCGAGGGCCGCCTTGCGCGGGCCGCTGACATTGCCGGCCTCGGCCTCGATGACGTCGTCGCGCAGGTGGTCGAGGAGCCAGTCGGTGAAGTCGCGCGGGCCGGTGAACTCCCGGTCCCGGTAGGGGCGGGCGAGCAGGTCCCAGTCCCAGCGGTACTTCTCACCGATGCCGTACGACTCCAGGACGGCGCGCCCCGCCTCCTTCCCCGGTCCGGCCGCCAGCAGGTCGTCCTGGAGCTGCTGCGCCTTGCCGACGTGTCCGCGTGAGGCGACCAGCGTCCGGTAGTAGACGGTCACGACCTCGCGGGCGATCAGCGGCCACAGGTGCCGCCGGAAATCGAGTCCGAGGTGGCCGTGGTCGCGGCGCAGTTCGGCGATGCGCTCGGCGGTGAGCACGAGCGGCTCGTGACGGCCGTGCGGGCCCTTCTCGTTCTCGCCCCGGGCCTGGTACGGGATGCCGCGCCGGGACCCGGCGTACATCCGTGGCTCCTGCCCGGAGGCGTGGTAGACGAGCCGGCCGCCAGTCCGCGAGAAGGTGCCGCCGCGGCCGGCGGTGAGCTGGGCCATGTAGTCGAAGAAGTTCAGTCCGAGCCCGCGCAGCAGCACCTTCGTGCCCGGGGCCAGCACGTCCAGGTCGACGTCGGCCGGGTTGGCCGGCGGGATGTAGGTCAGGTCCGACTCCCGCACCCGGGCGGCGAACTCCCGCTCGGCGGCGTTCGGCCGGCCCGGCAGGTGGCCCTGGCACAGGATCACCGCGTCCAGGTCCGCCAGCACGGTTCCGTCGGCGAGCACCACCCGCTGGCGGGATCCGCCCCGCGCGTCCGGTACGTCGTCCAGGGCCACGGCGAGACAGGCGTGCGCGGTGACGGTCACCCCGGCGGGCGCGCCCGCGACGATGCGCTGGTACACCCACTGGAGGTAGCGGCCGTAGAACGCGCGGGTCGGGTAGGTGTCGGGGCCCAGCGCGCGGGCCTCTTCGAGGACGTGTGCCGGGTGGTCGTCACCGAACTCGCCCGCGACGAGGGCCACGGCCCACTCGTGCAGGCTCGGCCCCGGCTCCAGGGGACCGCGCAGGTCCACGCTGGCGTCGGTGAACACCGAGATCTGGCCTGCCACGGTGTTCATGAGCAGCTGACGGGACTGGTCGGTGCGCCATACCTTGCCGGGTCCCGGCGGGTAGGGGTCGACCACATGGACGTGGACGGTGTGGTCCTCGGTCCGGGAGCGGGCGTTGGCGCAGAGCCGTTCGAGCACGGAGAGTCCGCGGGGGCCTGCGCCTATCACGCAGACAGTGCGATGTGTCATGGTCATGATTCCTGATTTCTGCCGATGTCGGGCAACGAGGCGAGGGCCGTGCGGTTGCGGGGGCCCCATGGAGCGACCTCGAACAGGCAGTCGATTCACCACTCGACCAGCGCGAATCCGGCCGACATGCCCCCGCCGAAACCGGCCAGGAGGATCAGGTCGCCTCGGCGGAAGGCGCCCGCGCGGGCGGCTTCGTCCAAGGTGATCGGGATGGAGGCGGCTCCGGTGTTGCCGTAGCGGGTCAGGGAGAGATGCATGGTGGCCCGGGACAGGGCCAGTTGCTCGAAGACGGTGTCGAGCATGACGCCGTTGGCCTGGTGCGGGACGAAGTGCCGGATGTCGTCGGGGACGACACCGGCCTCGTGCAGGAACTGCTTGACCAGTCCCGGCAGTTGGTCCTCGACGAAGGCGCGCACGGCCCGGCCGTCCATCGTGAAGTACTGCCGGCCGGCCTCAAGGGCCGCCGGGTCGCAGGGCATCCGGCTGCCGCCGGCCGGCACCTCGATCAGACCGGACAGCTCGCCGAAGGTGTGCGCGCTGATGTGCCGTACGCGCGAGCCCCGGCCGCTGCCCAGGACCATCGCGCCCGCGCCGTCGCCGAACAGGACGACCGTTCTGCGGTCGGCCGGGTTCAGGATGCGCGAGTACAGGTCCGCGCCGATGACCAGCGCACAGCCGCCCGAGCGGGCGAGGATGCCCTCGACCGAGGCGAGCGCGAACACCTCGCCGGAACACACCGCGTTGACGTCGAACGCCGCCGCGCCGGACGCGCCGAGCAGATGCTGCACATAGGCGGCGGTGGGCGGCTGCGGCCGGTCCGGCGTCGAGGTGGCGACGACGATCACGGACAGCTGGTCGGCGGTGATGCCGGCCGACTCCAGCGCGGCCCGGCCGGCGGCCGCGGCCAGGTCCGACGTGGCCTGCTCGGGGGCGGCCCAGCGGCGCTCCCGGATGGCCGTCTTGCGGACGACCCAGGCGTCGTCGACCGCGGCCGCCGCGCCGACTTCGTCATTGGAGACGACTCGGTCCGGCACATAGGCACCGGTACCGAGGATTCCGACTTCGGTCATGCGCCTGTCTCCCCCTCGGGTGGTCGTGGCGTGCCAGTGCGAACGGCCGCGGCTGCGCGACCGTCGCCGGCGAGAAACGAACCGTGTCTGTGTGTGCTGTGCGTGGTGCTGACCGCCCGTCATCCGCCCTCGGCGGGTCCTCTCAGCGGTACGACCCAGGTCTGCACGGCACCGGCTCCGTGGAGCCGCCGGGTGACCTCTCCGGCCTGCTCCGGCCGGGCCAGCGCGATCATGCAGCCGCCCAGACCGCCGCCGGTGATCTTCGCGCCGTGGCTGCCCGCGTCCAGCGCGGCCTCGACCAGGGCGTCGATCCCCTGGGTGCTGAGCCCGGCCGCACGCAACAGCTCGTGATAGTCCGTCAGCCGCGAGCCGAGCTCCTCCGGCTTGCCGCCGGCGAGCGCGTGCCGGGCCTCCTCGGTCAGCTGCGTGGCGCGCCCCACGAATCGGTCCTGCGCTCCGGGGTGCCGCTGGAACCCCGCCCGCAGCAGCTCGACCGCGTCCTTGGTACGGCCCACGACGCCGCTGTCCGCGATGATGAACAGGCCGTCGCAGCCCAGCTTCAGCTCCTCGGCCTCGCCCGCCTGGAACAGCAGCGGAGCGGGCGCGCCGACGGTTCGCGCGTCGACGCCGCTGGAGCGGCCGTGGGCCACGTTCTCGGCCGTCTGCACCAGGTCGAAGGTCTCGTGCTCCGCCAGGCGGACGCCGTGCAGATCGGCGAGGGCGAGGGCCACAGCGCGCGCGACGGCCGCGCTGGAACCGAGTCCCCGGCCGTGCGGTATCGCCCCGTCGATGAGGATGTCGAGGTGCGGGCCGTCGGTCACGGCCATGGTCGTGGTGAACTCGGCGATCAGCCGGCGCAGGCTGTCGGAGGCCTGCGTCACCAGCGGCCGGGACGGGGAACCGGTGGACGTGAAGGACACGTCGCCCAGGCCGTCGGGGCCGCGGAAGGACCACCCGGCGCTTGCCGTGACCGTCAGCTGTGGAACGGGAAGGGCGATCGCCGGCGCCCCGTACACGACGGCGTGCTCTCCCAGCACGATGGCCTTGGCGTGAGCGCGACCGATGCCGACGGAACGAGCCCGGCGGTTTTCTGACACCCTCTCCGCTGAGGTCGGCAGAGCCAACGCACTCAACTCCCCTTGTCGTTTCTACGGTGAGATCGCATCGTCGGGCGTTTCAGGACGGCGCGGACCCGTCGGCCCAGGTGCCGAGGGCCATCTCGGCGGTGATGCCGGGACCGAACCCCGCGATCAGACCGGTCGCGCCGGGAGCCGGGGTGTCCTCCTCCATCAACCGCCGCGCCGCCTCCAGAACG
>NZ_JAIQYY010000068.1 GCF_020181035.1 Streptomyces sp. CoH27 | reverse complement strand
CAATGCCCCTCCCCCAGTACGCAGTGAGATCGAGAGAAGCAGCATCACTCCTCTGATCAGATTCCACGTAACTGATAGACACGGCGTCAGCCGCAAGAAGTCTGACCCCGGCGATGCCCTGGTCCTGGCGAACATCCTGCGCACTGATATGCACGCCCACCGGCCGCTGCCCGACGACTCCGACCTGGCCCGCGCCATCGCCGTCCTGGCCCGAGCACAGCAGGACGCAACTTGGAACCGGCAGCAAACGTCCGACCAGCTCAGGTCCTTGCTGCGGGAGTACTTCCCCGGCCGCTCTGGATGCCTTCGCCAGGTGGACCAAACGGTCTGTGCCGGCCGGAAGCCCGCGAACTCCTGCGGTTGGCGCAAACGACAGCCTCAACCACGCTGGCTACCTGTGGGCCTTCTCCACGCCCAACGGCTCCCCAGGCGCCAAAACCCACTATCGCTGACGACGTGATCAGCACGGAGACTGGCACGCCGCCGCATTGCGTAATCTGTTCAATCGCTTGATCGGCCAGCTCTATCACTGCCTGCAACATGGCCATCTCTACGATGAAACGCTTGCCTTCCCGCCCCCGCCGGAGGATCTTGAGTGGATCGCCGCAGCACGAGCCCGCGGAACGCAAGCCTGACGTCAGCGACCGCGCCCACGCTGCAGTCACATGTCTAGCCCGAGGGCCGCCCCATATCCGACGATGCTGTCCTCGGGACCATTCCGGAAACGCTTCATCAAGCGTTGCACCGGCCACACGACGGCCCCGTCGGGCAGGTGGAGCCTGATGTTGATCTCGCCTTGCGGATCGTCGTCGTCAGCCTCCCAGCTTCCGCCGAGTGCATGCCGGAGCGTCTCACCCACATAGCAGCCAAGGGCGAACAGCCGGGCTCCCAGGTCGGCGGTGAGAAGCCCACCCTCCACCGGCGTCCCCACGTCGCTGTGCTCCCTCATGAACTGCTCGACGTCACGCAGACTGGGAGGTGAGAAATCAGCCCGGTAGCCGGAGCTGTCGAGAGCGCGGGCAATCCATTGCGCGCTCGTGTCCACGTCATCAAGCAGAGAGGTCACCAACAGATCCTCACTCACTCCGAAACGGTCTGAGTCATGGGGAACGACAGGCACGCCACATCCGAGAGCTACCTCGCCGGCCTCCACCTCCGTGCCTCGATGATCTGGATCAACGACCTCCTGAAGGCAACTGGCTGATCACAGCATCACACAGCCCCTAGGCGCCGCTGAGCCGCCCCGTCCGGCGGGTCAGGGCCCTTCTTTCGGATCAGGCCGGCTCCGAACGACGGCGCTTCCCGGCCGACTTGAGTGGGGTCTGGTTCGCGACCTCCTCCGCGACGAAGACGGGACCGCAGTGGCCAACCACCTCTGAGGAAAATGGCCAACCACCGTTGGGCACCGAACGCTCACCCCAGGCGCCGTCACGGATCTCGCCGTCCGGCTCGACGGCCAGTGTCCACGCCGACGCCGCGACCTTCAAGACGGCCTGGTGGAGGGCATCGGTGACGGTCATCCCGGCCGAGTACGACAGCCACCGCCCGCGGGCTGCGAGCCCGGCCACGAACTCATGGGTGCCACCGCCGCAGTCGCAGCGGATCAGCGTCTGCCGCCCGCGCCAGTACTTCTTCGGCAGTTGGACCAGGGCCAGCCGCGCGGCCGACCTGGCCTGGGTGGCACTCCAGGCCGCCAAGGCGGCGGCGAAGAACCGGCCCGTCGACGCGGCAGGAGGCGGTGCTGCCACCCGGCGCGCCCGGCCGTCGCGGCGCACCGGTGGCTGTGACCCGATCACGTTTGCCACGGCGATCGACAACCTGGTGACCGAGCGGGCCTTGGAGGCCCCGGCTGCTGCCGGCAGCGTCATCGACCGCTGGGCCGACCGACATCGCCCCCGAACTGGTCGGCAAGGTCAAGCCGGTGCACTACGAGCCGGCCACCCGACAGCTGGACCTGCTGCCCGTCTTCCCGGCCCACGCCACCCAGCTGCGCCTGCTGGGCAGGCAACTGATCACTCGGATCAACACCAAGACCGGCCAGGAAACCGTCAAGGAACTGCGCGTTCTGGCGCCGGGCAGCGACATGGGCCTCCGGCCGGTGACCGCCGGCCGGAGGCTGCTCCTGGAGTCAGGAGAGGTGCACGCTCCAGCGGCTGAGGTTTGAGTTGAGGTCGGCGAAGTCGAGGTGGTTCCAGCAGACGGGCGTGGCATTGGGGTCGTCGCTCTTGGCGCAGGAGACGCTGTCGTACCCACCGCTGACGGTGCCCACGGCCTTCACCTGTCCCTTGGTGCCGGTGTTGACGAAGACCGGGCCACCACTGTCACCGCCGGCGTTGGACTGCAACTTCGTGTTGGCGTTGTGGGCGACGTTCTCGTCCTGCGCGGTGAACGCACCGTTGTCGAAGGACACCGTCTGAAGTATGTCGTCGACCACGGTGTTGCAGATGACACCGCTCGTCGCTCCGTTCTGGCAGGTCCAGGTGCCCTTCACCACCGACTGGGACCCGACGACCTTCTCCGTGACGGAGGAGTCGTATCCCTTGTCGTAGATCGTCGCCTGGTTGTTGTCGACCTTGATCAGCCCGGTGTCGTAGGAGGGGTCGCGGACGGTTTCCAGCCCCATCGCCTTGCCGCCGGAGGCGTAGAAGTCCCCGACTTGCCAGGAGGTGTTGATGCCTCCGCAGTGCGCCGCGAAGAGCATGTAGTGCGTGTTGCCGCTGACGACGCCGAAGCCGGTGCTGCAGATCACGTTCCCCGCCCGCACGATGCGTGCGCCGCCCTTGTACGGGGACACGTCGGATGTGCGGTTGCCGGCCGCCGACGCGTTCGACCGCCCGTCGAAGACGGTCACCGGGACAGACCCGGGAGCGTGGCTCGCGATCAGGTGGGCCGCGGCCGGGATCCGCTCCTGCACCGAGCCGTTCGGGCGGGCGAGGGCGTGCGAGGCGGCGAAGTCGACGCCCACCTGTACGCCGCTTCCGTCCGCTCTCGGACCGACCTGGGTGACGCTGACCCCAGCCGCCCGCAGGGCCCGCAGCCGGCCGGCGATCCGCCGAGTTTCCGTCAGTAGCGACCGCTCACTGTAGCCGGCGCTCACCACCTGTACCGGGACGGACCGGCCCAGTCGCCGTACCAGGGACGTCAGCACGGCCGGCCGTGCTCCGTGCCAGTAGAGGGTGACGGTCCACCGCGGTACGGAGATCTCGGCACCGGAGTAGCCGGCCTCGCCGAGCCTCGTCTGCGGGCCGGCCAGATCCTGAATCCGCTGCACCGCGTCGAGCAGGGGCTGCTGGCGCGCGCCGAGTGCTTCCGGTGACAGCTGCGTCACGGCGGCTTCGGCCATCGGACGGGGTCTCGCCGATGTTCCGTCGGCGCTCGCGGAGGCGGGAGCGGGGGCGGCGGTTCCGAGGGCCAGCGCGGTGCAAAGTGCTGCCGCGAGTACGAACGGTCGTGGCAGTCGCGCGCGTGACGGCAGGGGTGAAGTGGGCATGCGCGTCCAATCTGTTCATCCGCTGTGTGTACGGGGGACGCCGGTGATCCCACTGCCTGGCGCATTTGACCACCAGGCTCCCGCTCCCGACGATTTGACCGTGGTCAATTCAGGAGCACCCTGAGAACACACATCCGAACTCACAGGGGAGCAGGCGGGTTTGATGGAAGGCACGGGCAATAGCAGACGGGGGCGGCCCGAGTTACCGGTAAGCGCACACGAGGGTCCGGTCGCGGTGTTCGCCATCGAACTGCGCAAGCTGCGCGAGCAGGCCGGCAGGCCCGCCTACCGGGACATGAGCCGCATGGCCCACGTTTCGGCGAGCGCGCTGTCGGAGGCCGCTCGGGGCAGGCGTTGGCCGAGCTGGCAGGTGGTCTGCGGCTATGTGACCGCGTGCGGCGGGGAGTTGGAGCTGTGGCGTCGGCGGTGGGAGCAGCTCCGGCCCGCAACCGATGGGGAACCATCCGCCATACTGCCTCCGGCTGTACCGCCGACCTCGCCGTCGGAGGCCACCCCGGCGTCGGAAGCCGCGCGGGAGCCGAAACCCGTCCCCGGAACCGGTGTCTCCGATCGGCCCGCTGTTGGCCGCCGTCCGCTGACGGCGCTCTGGCGACGGGTGCCGCGGGCCGGCTGGCCTGGGCGGTAGCCGCCGCAGTGCTGCTCGCCGCGGTGCTGGCGGTGCTGGCGGGGCTGAGCGGGGCGTCCAGCGCTCGGCCAACGGTGTCCGCCGGATCGGCGTCGCCGCACGCGGCCGCCGCCCTGCCAGAAGGCGCGCCTGCCCCCGTGCGCCGGCGCGACACCCTGACCCTGAGGCCCGGGCAGGTGGCCGACCTGGACTCGATGGCCGCGGACTGGGATGTACGGCCCGAGCCGGGACCCGCCACGGCGGACATCTGGTTCGGCGCCCAGGACGACGCCCTGCACGGCGTGGCGGACAACGACATCGCCGTGCTCCCGCCGGGTCGTCCCGACGGCTTCTGGCCGTGCGCACGCGAGCAGGACTACGGAGTGACGCTCGCCGGTAAAGGCATCCGTCCCGGACAGGTCGTGTGCGCTCTCACAGCCGCCCGTCGCGTGGCCGAGCTCCGGGTGAATGCCGTGCTGCGTACGGCGTCCGGCGCGCCACGCGAGATCTTGTTCGACGTCACCGTGTGGGTGCCGCCGCACCGGACCTGACCAGACGGATGGCCGAGCCGACCTCTTCGCTTGACGGACTCCGAACTCGCCTGTCCCGCCAACCCTCGGCTTCCCGCCTCGATGAGGGCGGCCTCCACACCGGGCCGCCGGTGTCCGGCTCGGGGTGGAGGACGCGGAGGTTGATGAACGCGGCCGAGGCGGCCGGGTCGCGTGGGGCGGTGGACACTTCAGCGGTGCTCGGGCCGGCACGGACAGCCGGTCGCTGCGGTCGGTGTCGGCTGTCTCGTTTTCGGCCCCGCTGCGGCTCTGGACGCCTCTGGCACGGCTCTGGGCCTGTGAAGGGTCACCCGGTGACCAGGGTCCAGTGCATGTCGTGGAGGGTCTTTCCGATGGGTACGTAGTAGACGCCGGCCAGGCACCAGGGTGCCCTGTTATGACCGTCGAGGACGGTATCGGGGTTGTACGCCGGCGGGCAGGTGATGGTCCGGTCGAGGGCGGTGATGATTCCGCGTGCCTCATCGGCTGTGTGGTTGCGGACGCTGGCGAAGACCGGGCCGCCGCTGTCGCCGTTGACGGCTGCGACGCCGCCAGGCGTGGCGGAGGTGGCGTAGGCGAGGTCGACGTCGGGACGGTAGATGCCGTTGGGCCCGGTGACGCCGATGTCGGTCTGGGCAATGCGTACACCGCAGTGCACGCCGCCGTTGGCGCCGTCGGTGCACACGTAGTCGCCGACATTGTTGTGCCCCCAGCCTATGACGGGCTTGGCGTAGCCGTCGGTGCGGCTTGCGGGGCCGTCGTAGAGCCGGCCGCTCACGCGCTGTGAGGGCAGCTTGATGCCGACCACGTCGTCTTGCGGGGACCGCTGGGTGGCGTCGGTGGTGCCGATGAGGTCGCCGCCCCACCAGGTGGTCCACCGGCCTTCAGTGCCGGGGCCGCAGTGGTAGGCCGACGTCAGCATGTACTGGCCCTGGGCATTCTTCACGCCGTAAGAGCCGGAGCAGATGCCGCCGAGTGGGTTTTTCAGCGCCAACGCTCCGGTCCAGGGGGAGCTGTCATGCTGCCGGGAGGACAGATCCACGCTCTGCAGCCGGTGGATCGCGGCGACGTGCACTCCCGACAGTCGGCCGGCTGCCGTGGCGACCTGCTGCAACGTCTTGCCGTGTCCGCTCGTCAGGAGACTGCTCACCGTGCGGGCGGCGTTGTCGTAGCCGACCTCCAGGCCGCTGCCGTCCACCGCCGGTGCGATGCTGGTGACGCGGACAGGGTCCGCCGTCCCCTCGACTCGCAGCTTCATGGAGGCCAGGCTGTTCAGCAACTTCACGCGGGCCGCGTGGAGTTCGGCCCTGGAATAGCGGGCGGGGTCGACCTCGGCGGTCACTCCGTGGGGGAGGTGGGCGAGGATTCTCTTGACCCGCTGGGGCGGGGCGCCTTTCCAGTACAGGCGCAGGTGGTTATGGTCGGGGTCGACCGCCACCTCAGCGAAGCCGGGTATGTGCGCCCGGCCGGACTCGGAGAGCCCTTCGGTGATCCGGCCGGCAATGGCGTCGAGGACCTGCTGGCGTTCGTCGATCCGCGCGGCTGCCCGTGTGGCCGGCGTAGGAGAGGCGCCCGCGAGTGAGGGGATGACAAACGGGACTGCGGCGGCCAGGGCCGCGGCCGGCAGCACGAATGCCACCCATCTGTGACGTGCAGCGTGTTTCATGTGGCCGCTGTCTTTCTGCTGGAGCCATTGTGACGCGGACATGCTCCTACGGCAGGCTCTTCAGACAAAATTGTGATCAGGTGGGCGGGGGGAGGTTCCCGATCGGCAGCCGCAGGGCTGAGGCAGACGGCGCCTGTTGCTCTCCGGCCGGCTGCCCAAACAGCTCCCCAACGACGTCGACCTGGATGGGGCCTGCCGTGTCGTCGGCGGAGATTCGGCCGCCGGCGGATGTTTGCGACGGGCAACCTGACGTTGTGGAGGCATGCTGTTCCTGGCGGCCTCGTACGTCTCGACCTGTGAGGACCCGACCGCCAAGTGCCGGCTGCGGATCACCGCTGCGGCCTGTTGGTGTGTGTCGACCGCGCACTTCGTCGAAGGAGGAGGCCGAGGACCTTGCGGGCGTCGGCCCGGCGGGTGGGTGCGCGGGCGAAGACTGCGGCGAGGGCAAGGACCGTGAGCATGCTGGCGAAGATGGTGCAGCCGTAGGGGGGGGGCGAGAGCCCGGCGCGGGGAAAGGCAAACATGGTGATCCCAAGTGAGAGGCATGGCCCGGGCCTTCCCGGTGCCTGCTCCTTATGGCCCCATGCGCAGCCGCCTCCGGCGATCTTCTCGAACGTTCCCGGTGGCGGCTGATCCGGCCCCGATGGGGTGCCTATCCTTCACGCATGGCCTGGATAGATCCGGATACACCCGGATGGGGCGGCAGACAGGGGAAGCCATGAGCGACAACAGCCCGCGGGCTGAACTCCGGGGAAGAAGGAACATCATGCGGCGCGCTGTTGCTGTGACGCTCTGTTCGGGGATGTTGGCTGCCACTGCGGCATGCGCCGGGTCCTCGCTGGGGACCTCGGCGGTGTCACGGACGCCGTCTGCCAGCGCCCCGTCCGTGTCCTGGGCCGGCAGCAGGAGCCCGAGCAGCGGCGGGGCTACCGCCTCCTGCCCGGATGGCGTGCAGAGTCAGGGCGCGGCCTCCCCCGCTGCGGGCAGTGGCAGTTCCGACGGCACCGCGCAGGCCCAGGCGCTTACGCAGGCTGTCGGCGATGAGGAGTTCAACGCCGCGTACTCGGATATTTTCGGCACGGTGATCGACGGCTACACCCCGGGGCGGGTGGCGCTGTGCGTCACGGACGTGACGCGCGGGAGGCGGCTCGCCCAGGCGGCCAAGCACGCCCACCCGGCCGTCGACCTCAACCGGCTCGACATCTTTCCTTGCCGCTACTCCGAGGGGACACTGCAGACGGCCGTCCGCGGGCTCATGGCACACAACCGCCCGACGATTGCAGGGTTCCCCGTCTACCAGATCGGCCCGGCCACGGACCATTCCGGCATCGAACTGCGGACCAGCCAGGCAGGCAGCGCCTCAGCAGCCTTGCGCCACTACCTCGCCTCGCAGCTGGGCGGTATCGCCTTCACCGTCGTCAAGGGTGAGCAGGCGGTCGGATGAGGCGGCCGTTTGGCCACCACCCGGCAGAGTCCATGGCCGTGGTGCGACCCTGGCCAAGGCGTGGCCTTGGCCTGACCGGTACGCAACAGTGCCCAGCGCGCACCTGGTCCAGGACGGGAGTGAGCGCGGGTCCGGGCGCATCGGGGTGGCGTTCCGAGCCGGGGTGCCGGCGCCCCGAACCACATCCCGTGCGCTGGTGCGCCTGCGCCGGCTCGGCCTCCATCCGGGGCCGGGGTGGTCCCGAGCCCTACTTCACCTGGCCGCACGCATCGAAGCCCCGCTTCTTGCGCAGGCTCTCGGCCTCACCCCCGGCACCGCCGTGCGGTGGTCCGAGCTCGCCGGCCGCACGTACAGCGGTTACGTCGCCCGGGTCGCGAAAACGTGGCCAGAAGGCCGAGGTCAGCAGCAGCGCCCGATCGCCTCGGCCCTGCTGAAGTCACCGGCCGCGAACGCCTTCGCGGGAATCGTGAAATACAGGGTTCCCGAATCGCCCCAGCACCATCCGAGCTCCCCGTCCTTCCGGGAGCATGGTCACCTCCGCCGCATGGACGGGCCGGGCCGGATAGCTCCGCGCCGGTTCGGGTGCAGCTGTCTGAACCGCTCGCGTGAGGTCCGCAGGAATCACCCGGCACATCTCGGGCCTGGACGCGTCCAGCATGCGGTACTCCCCGTACGGCACGTCCGGATCGAGGTAGAAGAAGTTGGGTGCAGCTCGGATGGAGTGATCGTTCGGGCAGGTTTCGTCAGGTCGTGGCTGAGCGCCATAGCCAGCGGAGCGCATCGGGGAGTAGGACTCCGCCGTGGTTGGGGCTGTGGCCACCGTCGCCGAGGACGAGACGGAAGTCGTAGCCTGCTTCCGCGAGAGCGGCTGCCACACGCAGATTGCTGGCGAGCCAGTTCCTTTCGGGCCCGTTCCAGTTGAGGTCGCGGTGTCCTGCTTGCATGAAGATGCGCAGCGGTTTGCGGGGGGCGTTGGGGATCAGGGCAGGGTAGGGGTTTCCGTTCGGCATCTGCGTGAAGCTGGAGAGGTAGCAGATGACTCGCCGGAACTTGTCCGGGCGCATCCACGCAGCCGTGAAGGCGCAGTTGCCGCCGCTGCTGCCACCGCAGATGCCCCATCGGTCGGCGTCCTCGGCGATCGAGTAGCGCCGTGTGACCTGGGGGATGATCTCAGTCAGGAGAAAGGTGACGTAACGGTCGTCGAACGCGTCGTACTCGGCGTTGCGGTTCTTCGACTGTTCGGCGTTCTTGAGGACGCCGGGGTCGACGAAGACGCCGATGGTGACCGGGATCTCGCCGCAGTGGATGAGGTTGTCCAACACGATGGCGCCGCGGACCTCCCCGTCCGGGTCCAGATACCACCATCCGTCCTGGAACACCATCAGCGACGCGGGTTCGGAGGGGTCGTATTGCGCGGGCACATGAACCCAGAACCGCCTCGTGGTGCCGGGGTAGATCGTGCTCTCGCACCAGTCGAACTCCACGGTCGAGCCGGCGGGGACGCCCGGCTGTATATCCGAATCGGGCCCATAGGCGTAGCGAACGTCTTGCTGGTCGATGGGGAGCGGACGAAAGGGCAGCTCGATGGTCACGTCCGCACCCTAGAGACGCTGTCCGATCGTCTCAAAGGGATTGTGTGCGGTTTGTTCGAAGCGACGGCCGCGATCAAGAGGTGAGGGCGTAAGTTCGCTGGGGCGTGGGGTAGAGGTGTTTGTGCTCGCGGGCGGCATGGTATCGCCAGTAGGGGTCGAGTCGAGGTCGCCGTTGGAGACGACAGCACGCAGTCGCAGGACGGCTTCGGCTCCGGGAAGGCCCCGGCTGGCGCCGGTGATGTCGAGGCGGTCGGCGATCAGGTGGCGGCAGGCGCCCTCGATGGCGCCGGTGGCGATCGGCCACCCGTTGCTGAGCGCGGTGTCGTAGTGAAGCTGGTCGAGATGCTCAGTCAGGTAGCGTTCGCAGGCGTCAACGGCCTCGCGGCGGGTGGCCGACAGGTGCTTCCGCTCCGCCTGGCCGGTCATCTCGGCGGCGACCCGGGCGGCGTGACCTGCCAGGATCGCGGTCAGACAGTCGGCTGCCCAGGACTGGGCCTCGGTGGTGCCGGGTTTGTGGAAGGCGTGGACGGCGGCCCAGACGTACTTGGCGACGGGCACGAAGTCCAGCAGAACGTGGACCGTGACGCCGCGTCGGCCGGTCTCAGCTGCGATCAGGTCGAGCTGATGGCGGGCGCCGTCGACCAGGATGACCCGTGGCCGCAGGTGCTCCGGGTCGCGAGCCTCGGCCTGGTCGAAGGCGTCGGCGATGACCTGCTCGGGTGGGCGGACCAGCGAAGCAGTGCACCACTTTCTCTCTGCCCTCGGCCCCGGACGGGCCGGGCGTTCCCCGCTTCGGCCGCCGGGCGGGTGGATCACATCATGCGGGCGCCTGGGTGCCGGATGGGTGTCGAAGACGCAGGCCACGGTCGCAAATCCGCTTCCGGTTCGACTTCTCGCCCGGCGCGAGCCGAGCGCGGTGGCCACCGACAACTTTCTCGGCGGCCCAGCGGGTGGCCTCGCGCAGAGCCTCCGGGCGCATGACCACGCCCTTGCCGTCCACCTGGACCACCAGTGGCAGCTCGCGGTTACACGGGACCGGGATCATGGTCCGGTAGAAGCTGTCGACGTCGACCGTGGCGGCGACCACGAGCTCTTCGAGTCTGCGCTTGCCGAGCACGTTCCCGCAGCGGCGTGTCACTGCATCGTGGGCCTGGTCGAACGAGCCGCGGACGGCTTCGGTCACCGCGAGCCGCCGTAATCCCGTCGCGTGCCGGCCCGCAGGCCGCGACAGCACAGCGTCGGCAGGGTGGACGTTGCTCACACCCTGGCCCCGGTGGGCGACCCGGGTGGACCCGGACCATTCCGAACATGCTGGCCAGCCAGCGCGGGTGCCCGGTTTCGCGCCAGGGCCGGACCCGGCCTTCGGCCCCACCACGACCTGCCGGGAACCGGAACGAATCTGCTCCTCCTCCCGCATCGCGCGCAGGTCGAGGTGATCCTGCAGCAGCAGGTGAAGCAGTTCCCGCCCCGCCAGGTCGAGGTGTTCCTCCAGGTCAGTGTGGGTCCACGTGCCCGCATCGCTGCCCGACAGGGTGGTGGTCAGCGCCTCGAAGGCGCTGAGGGAGTCAGCAAAGGGGTCAGCGGTGGCATGCGTGTCGTACGGTGTCATCTCCAGGGCTCTTCCCGTGTGGGCGCGGAAGAGCCCTGTTGTTAACGGGAGTTGGGCGAAACGCCACCCCGGCGCCGGGCCGGGGTGAACAGGCCGGGGACATCCTCGTCCAGCCAGCCCCGTTCCACCAGTCGCTTCAACTTCGACCGGGAACCACACCCAAAGAAGTTCGAGCGCGGCTTTCCGCGGGCCGAGTACGCCTTGACCGTGCCCAGGGCAGTGCTCGACGGCGATGACGAGCTGACCAGGGACGAGTCCGCGACCCTGGGCCGGGCGATGAAGAGGAGTTGGAGCCGCAGCTGGGATGCCGAGGCCGTCCACGGTCTCGTCGCGAGGTACCGCCCGGTCAGCGGCGACCGGGGCGAGCTCACCGTGGCCGCCATGTATGGCCGGTTCAGGGGCATCGCCGGGGTGCGCGCCCGCGTGCTGGCGGACAACGGTGCCCGCGCCACCCAGGTGAAGGTGCTCGTGCCGCCGCAGGATGTCACCCCGTCCGGCTCCCGCGTCAGGGTCGACTGCGAGGTGCTGACCCGGACCTGGGCCGACGGGGCGAAGCTCACCTACCCGGTCTGCGTTTGGGCGGACGGCAACACCTGGGCCCGGGTGGCGTAGATGACCCTCGGCACTGCGCTGAACGTCGACCTGAAGAGCGAGGCCAGGACCACGCTCCGGATCCGCTCTGAGATGGTGAGGCCGATCAGGTGACCGTTCCGCCGTCCGTGTCCAGCCACAGTTCATGAGACACGTCATCGACTTGATGACCGGTCGGACGGTCTCGTGCGGCCGCTACGGGATGCCGGGCGCCGACTCGGGCGGCGACAGTCAGGGTACCTTTGAGCTCCGGCCAGTTGGCATGTGGTGGCCGGCGGCGAGCCGGGCGCCGCGGATCCGGTCGGACCGGGCGTCCTCGCCCAGGAGTTGGGCGGCCTGAAGCCGGGTGCCGATGATGTCGACGCACATCACCTGATACGGCGCACGGATCCCCCGTCGATCGCCTCGTGCCGTGTGCCGGTGGATCTGCGCACGGCGCTCGGGCCGGGCTTGATCCCGTGTGTCTTGATGAACCTGCACGCAGGTGCACGGTGTTCATCGGCGGGAGGGCGAAGCGGGGTGGCAGATGGTGCTGCCCCTGGGTGTGTCCCGGGGCGAAGCGTCATACGGGGTCTTTGTGGACGTGGCCGGCAGGCCGGGGCGGCTGGTGGTCGGTGGTGGACTCACCGGGGGCACGACTCCTGGAGCCCAGGCCGGCCTCCTGGCAAGCGGGTTCCGTCTCTTCTCACCCGTTCAGGGGGGCTGGAAACGCCGGGGGGAAGGGTGGCGGGGCGTGGGCAGATGTGCCCGAGGGGGCGTTCGGGGTGGGTGTCCCCAGGCGTGTCGGCTGAGGGGAGAAGGGGCGCCGGCCCGGGCACCAGAGATGTGACGCCTGGTGTCCGGACCGGTGGTGCGCGCATGGTGCGCGGGTTGTCCGGCAAGGGGTTGGGGGTTCCCGGCCCGATTCCGGCGGGCCGGGGCCCCGTGTGGTGCTGTGGGTTTGGGGTCAGTCCCAGCCGCCCTCGCCGCCCCAGCCGCCCTCGCCGCGATCACCGCGCTCGCCGCGTTCGTCGCAGACGACGCGGAAGCTGGCGACGATGCCGTCCTCGACCTTGATGCCCTTGATGTGGAGGTCGTCGACGCCGAAGCTGGAGCTGTGGGGGCCGACGGTGGCGATGGGGGCGCCGTTGTCGCAGACGGCTCCGCGGAAGACTTCCACGGTCTTGTGGCTGTCGTTGCGGATGTTGAGGGTCTTGGCGCCCAGGCCGCTGACGACGGTGATGCAGTCGCCGGGG
>NZ_JAIQYY010000067.1:9020-14160 GCF_020181035.1 Streptomyces sp. CoH27 | reverse complement strand
CGTCAGCGCATCAGCACACAGTCACATCAACGACAGGCGACGTTGATCGTCACCCCAGATGCGGTTGCAGTATTAGGGGTGCTGCGCCGTGCCCGCCGCAGGCTGCTCCGTCCCGCAGTACCGACACTTGCCGGCCGCGGCGGGAATGTCCTCGGAGAGGCAGGCCGGGCACGTCTTCACCGCACCGGGCTCCTTAAAGGCAGCCACACCGCGCCGGGCCTGGAACTTCTTGTAGGGCACGACGATCAGGAAGTAGACGACGGCCATGAAGATGATGAAGTAGATGACCGCCGAGATGAACGACCCGATGTCGAGGAACGTCGCCTTGTTCCCGGGGCGCCCGAGCTGCCACCCGAGCCCGAAGTTCCGGCCTCCTTGCGCCCGCGCGATGATCGGGTTGATCACATTGTCCGTGAACGACTTGATGAGGGTGCTGAACGCCAGCGCGACGATCAGCCCGACCGCCACGACGACGATGTCGCCCCGCATCAGGAAGTTCTTGAATCCCCTGAGCATCGTGTCTCTCCGCGTCGGCGCCGATTTAACTGACTGGCCATCAGAACGATATCCGCCCTGCGCGGTGAGGCGACGGCGTGACGCGCGGGGAATCACGGCATCCAGTCCGGCAACGCGCCGCTGGACAGCCGATCCGTCGTACGTGCTGGTAAGACTGACACGGATGGCGATGGCATCGCTCGGGGCCTTGACTCTCCGACTGGCTGACTCTCCGGTTGCCCTTGTGGGGAATCGTCGGCCTACCGGGCGGTGCCGCACGGCGCGTGGCCGGTTGGACGTCTGTGACGTCAGAAGCCTGCCAAAGGTCCCATCACTGTCAGTCGGCCTGATCGGTGCGGGCCCGGCGGCGCCGCTCGCGGGGGCCGACCAGGTCGGCGCCTCGACGGGCGGGCCGAGGACGTGCTGAATCACCCACCAGCCGAACCTCCAGGGCCGGCACGTCCCGAGCCCGTTCGCTCACCACCTCGTATGTGCCGGGCCTCGGGACTTCCTCCTCCCCCTTCCTGTGCCGGTATCCGCAGATGCCCGGCTCCTCTCGAAACGGCCGGCGCCTCTCGCAGCAGCAGTACCGACCGCGCGAGCGCCGTCGGGATCCCGTCCCCGGCGATCCTGACGGCAGCGTTGATCCGCAGGCCCGCCGGGCGGGCCTGCGGCGGGAGGTCACTTACTCAGGAAGGTGAGGAGTGCTGCGTTGACCTCCTGCGCGTGGGTCCACAGCAAGCCGTGTGGCGCGCCCTCGATCTCGACATAGTCGGCGGACGGGAGCGCCTTGTGGAAGGGGCGTGCGGTCCCCTCGACGGGCAGGATCCGGTCCCCCGTACCGTGCAGGATCAGGGCCGGCACGTCGATGGCCGGGATGTCGGCGCGGAAGTCGGTGTACCACGTGGACGGCGCGGCGGCCGCCGCGAAGAAGCCGCCACCCGCCGCGACGTTCCAGCTGTTGCGTACGGCCTCCTCGCTGATCCTGGTGCCGAGGTTCTCGTCGAGGTTGTAGAAGTCCTTGTAGAAGTCGGTGTAGTACGCGTAGCGGTCCGCCTTGACGGCCGCGACGACGCCGTCGAAGAACTCCTTCGGTGCCACCCCGTCGGGGTTGTCGTCCGCCTTGAGCAAGCAGGGCTCCAGGGAGGCCAGGAAGGCGACCTTGGCGACCCGGGCGGAGCCGTAGGCGGATATGTACCGGGCGACCTCTCCGGTGCCCATGGAGAAGCCGACCAGGACGGCGTCTCGCAGGTCGAGGGTCTCCAGCACGGTGTTCAGATCGGCCGCGAAAGTGTCGTAGTCGTACCCGGTCGTCGGCTGGCTGGACTGTCCGAAGCCGCGGCGGTCGTAGGTGATCACGCGGTAGCCCGCGTCGAGCAATACGGCGCTCTGCCGCTCCCAGGAATGGCCGTCGAGCGGGAAGCCGTGAATGAGGACGACCGGCTGCCCGGTGCCGTGGTCCTCGTAGTAGAGGTCGATGGTGGTGGAGTTCTCCTGGCCCACGGTGATGTACGGCAAAGTGTCGTTCCTTCTTCTGGAGTGACTGGTGCGTTCGCGGCATGCGCGGCGCGGGATGGCTTCACGCTAGGGCGGACGTCTCGCCGCCTGTTGTCCTTCAGCGCATCGCTGCTTGCCTGAAAGTGCCAGGCAGAGCAGGAAGGGGACGAGTGCCGGAGCACTGCCGCACAGACCTTCGAAGGTGTGCCTCGCCCGCGCTCCTCACAGGCGCGGATGGACCACAGACGGTGCACCGACAGACAAGGCACTCTCGCCGGCGGCCCCTAGTGTGCTGTTCAAGCCTGCGGCCCGCACCAGCCGAGCACCACGACCGACATCCACAGGGAGTTGCGCCTTGTCTCCTTCCGACAGCCCGACCGTCGTCCTGGTCCACGGCGCCTTCGCCGACGCGTCCAGCTTCGCTCGTGTCATCCCCGAACTGATCGCCCGCGGCCTGGACGTGGTGGCCCCGGCTGTGCCCAACCGCACTCTGCTCGGCGACTCCGCCTACATCGCCTCGATCGTCCGTGAGATACCCGGATCGGTCGTCCTGGTCGGGCACTCCTACGGCGGCGCCGTCATCACCGTCGCCGGTGCGGAGGACAACGTCACAGCGCTGGTCTACCTGGCCGGCTACGCCCTGGAGGAGGGCGAGAGCCTGGGCGAGCTGCAGGGCGGCTTCCCGGATTCCGACCTGGCCACCGCGCTGGTCCACACGCCGTTCCCGATCGAGGGCTCCACCACTCCCGGCACCGACGTGTCGGTCGAGATCGACAAGTTCCCGTCCGTCTTCGCCGCCGATGTCGACCCCCACCTCGCGGCCGTCCTCGCCGTCTCCCAGCGCCCCCTGGCCGCACAGGCCTTCGCCGAGAAGGCTCCGAAGGCGGCCTGGAAGACCAAGCCTTCCTGGGGCCTGGTCGCCACGGCCGACCACACCATCAACCCCGAGGTGGAGCGTTACGGCTACCAGCGTGCCGGCATGACCACTGTCGAGGTCGATTCCTCGCACCTGGTGATGCTCGCCCACCCGGAGCGCGTCATCGAGTTGATCGAGGAGGCCGTCCGGGCCACCGCCCACTGAGCCGATTCCGATCTCGGGAACCGGCTGTCAGGGGATCTTGCGGACGCGGTGCTTGCTCAGGGCGGAGATCCCTGATCGCCACCGAGACAACCGCTCAGATCTCGTCGTCGAGGACCTGGCGAGCTCGGTCGTAGGCGCTCTCCTGCGCGGCGGCGTTCACGGGCTCGGTGGTCGCCTCCGCCAGGGCGAGGGCCGTACGCTCCCCGCTCCGTGAACAGCTCGGTGTCGCGCCAGGCGGCCGGCACGCCCAGGCGCTGAGCGGCTTCGCCAGCGCGCAAAGCGGCCCTGGTGTGCACGGTCAGGCAGTAGCATGATTGTTGAATGTGAAATCATATTCGGATGCGGAGGGCCCTCGATGAGCAACGTCGAAACGGATCCCGTCGCGCTGCGCTGCGGTGCCGCCGACCACCGTGAGCCCGCGCCGCAGGTCGACGTGCTGTCCGCCCGCGACGTCCCGTTGGGCGGCCCACGAGCCATGACGGTGCGGCGCACGCTGCCGCAGCGGGCGCGGACGCTGATCGGTGCCTGGTGTTTCATCGACCACTACGGACCCGACGACGTCGCCGACACCGGCGGTATGGACGTCGCTCCCCATCCGCACACTGGTCTGCAGACCGTGAGCTGGCTGTTCAGCGGGGAGATCGAGCACCGCGACAGCCTGGGCAGCCACGCGTTCGTACGGCCCGGCGAGCTGAACCTCATGACCAGCGGGTACGGGATCAGCCACTCGGAAGTCTCCACCGCCGCCACGATCCTGCACGGCGTCCAGCTGTGGGTGGCTCTGCCGGAACAACACCGGAACACCCGCCGGGACTTCCGGCACTACGTGCCGAACCCGGTCCGGGTGGGCGGGGCGGACATCAGAGTCTTCCTGGGATCCCTCGCGGGTGACACCTCTCCGGTGCGGACGTTCACTCCCCTGCTCGGCGCCGAACTCGTCCTCGACCCGCGCTCGACGACCACGCTCCCCGTAACGGCCGCCTTCGAGTACGGCCTGCTCGTCGACCAAGGGAATGTCCGCATGGCCGGAACCCTCCTGCACCCGGCGGAACTGGGCTACCTCGGCACGGGAAACGACACCGTGACGCTGACGAACGAGTCGGACACCCCCGCTCGGGCGGTGCTGCTCGGCGGCACGCCGTTCGAGGAGCAGATCGTCATGTGGTGGAACTTCATAGGCCGTAGCCACGAGGACATCGTCGACGCCAGGGAAGCCTGGGAGAACGCGTCCGACCGCTTCGGCAGCGTCGAAGGTTACGACGGCCACCGCCTTCCCGCGCCCGCCCTGCCGAATGCCACCATCGCGCCACGCAAGAACCCGACGCGTCACTGAAAGGCCCCTGATGACACAGCCCGCCGCCGCTCCGACTGTCGAGCGAGTGGACACCAAGCACCGGTACGAAATCCTGGTCGACGGCAAGAGCGCAGGCCTCACCGCATATCGCGACCACGATGACCAGCGCGTTTTCTACCACACCGAAATCGACGACGCCTTCGCCGGTCAGGGCCTGGCTTCGATCCTCGTCCAGCAGGCCCTGACCGATGTACGTGCCCTGGGGAAACGCATCGTGCCGGTCTGCCCTTACGTGGCCAAGTTCCTGAAGAAGCACGCCGAGTTCGCCGACATAGCCGACTGCGTGACCCCCGAAGTCCTGCGATGGCTGGAGACCGAGCTGGCGCACTGACCCAGGGCACCGGCGGTACGGGCTCTGCAGGCTCATCTCTGATGGAGATGACTGACATTCCGAACCATCGCCTCAGACGGGGAAGCACCCAGGGCGGACCGACGCTTACGACTGCGTGACGGCATCGAGGAAGCTGCCGGCCACGCCACGGCACTACCGCCCGCGCCGGTCTCCCGGCTCGCTCCGCCAAGAAGGTGCACATGTCCGCATCATCCGATCTCCGGACCTCGCGTCGGCCCGCGACCGCAACGGCCCCGCACGGCGTGCCGGGGTGGCTGGTCGCACTCCTGGCCGTCGCCTCCGGCATGACGGTCGCCAACCTCTACTACGCGCAGCCCTTGTTGTCCTCCCTGAGCGGTGTCTTCCACACCGGCACGGCCAC
>NZ_JAIQYY010000067.1:0-8850 GCF_020181035.1 Streptomyces sp. CoH27 | reverse complement strand
CCGCACGCTGAGCAGTCTGGTCTCGGACCTCGCCGGCTGGCGTGTCGTCTTCCTCGGCTCCGCCGCCCTGATGGCCGTGCTCGCCGTGGCCCTGCGCGCAGCCCTGCCGCAGCACGCGCCGACCACGACCATCCCCTACCACCACGTACTGCGCTCCACCCTCCGGCTGGTGCGCACGCACCCGGCACTCCTGCGCCGCGGTCTCTACCAGGCGGCGATGTTCGGCGCCTTCAGTGCCTTCTGGACCACGGTCTCCTTCGTCCTGACCGGCCCCCGCTTCCACTACTCCCCCGTCGGGGTCGGCGTGTTCGCCCTCGTCGGCGCGGCCGGAGCGGCCATCGCCCCGTTCGCCGGGCACTGGGCCGACCGTGGGCTCGTACGCCCCATGACCGGCATCGCCTTCGTGGTCGCCGCCCTGGCCTTCGCCCTCGCCGGGTTCGGCGGACACAGCGTCGTGCTGATCGCCCTGGCCGCGATCCTCATCGACATGGCCGTACAGACCACCCTGATCCTCGGCCAGCACACCGTCTACCAGCTCGACCCCGCCGCCCGCGCCCGCCTCAACAGCGGTTTCATCGCCATGTTCTTCGTGGGCGGCGCGGTCGGATCGCAGCTCGGATCCGTCATCTACCACGCCGGAGGCTGGACCGGCCTCACCGCACTCGGTGCTGCCCTCCCCCTCGTCGCCCTCCTCTACTGGACCACCGAACGCCGGAAGGGGACGGCAGCGAAGCCGAGCACGGCAGGCCGGTAACCCTGGGTGCGCGCAGGTCGGGCTCAGCTCACGGTCAGCTTGTCCCTCAGCTGGCCGCGAGAGGTGATCCCGAGCTTCGGGAAGATGCGGTACAGGTGCGCGCCGATCGTTCGCGGTGACAGATAAAGTTGCTGGCCTATCTCCTTGTTGGAAAGGCCTTCCGCTACGAGCTGGGCGATCTGCAGCTCCTGAGGTGTGAGCAGGTCCCAGTCGGTACGGCTTTGACGCTTGCTGCCCTCGCCCGCCGCACGGAGTTCCTGGCGTGCCCGTTCGCACCATGGCTCCACGCCGAGGGCCGCGAAGGACTCCCGGGCGATCCGCAGCGGAGTGCGGGCTTCCATCACGCGGCGACGCCGTCGGAGCCAGGCTCCGTGGGCGAGCATCAGCCGGGCGCGGGCAAAGGGCGTATGGGACATGTCCAGATCGAGCGCCGACCGGAAGTACTCTTCCGCATCCTCGTCGTCGGCGAGCAGCGCATGGGCGAATCCCAGGTTTATCCGGATCAGTTGGGCCTCGCTCGATCCGGCGGAGGCGTCGAGCCGGTGCAACGCGGCTCTCGCCATGGCTCGTTGGTCATCGCCCGTCGCGGCCTCGGCCAATTCCGCGATGCCGATGGTCTGCAGGAACGGGTGGTGAGCCGGGTCGGCCGGGTCGAACACCCGCCAGACACAGTGGAACGCCTCTGCGTGGTTGCCGGCGGCGAGGCCGATGAGGCCACGGGTGATCTGGATGAACGCGAGATTGGAGGGATTGGCCACGGACAGCCCTTGCCGCTCCGCCTCGCCGATGACGGCGAGCGCCGTGTCCAGGTCTCCGTGCAATGCGGCGAACTGCGCCTTCGCGATCCGCGCACCGGTCAGCCAGCGCGGCTGGGCGTTCTCCTCGGCCAGCCGCATCGCCTCGGCCACGGCCGGGAGTCCGGTCTCCCAGTCGACGGTGTGCACGGTGCTGAACGCGAGGGACACCAGAGTCTGAGCCAGCAGGCCCAGACGGCCCTGGCCACGCAGGCCGTCCGTGGCGTGCCGGAGAAACCCGGAGGCGTGGTCGTATGCGTTCGCCATCGTGGCCGCCGTGCCCAGGGTGGCGGCGGCCAGAGTGTCGTAGCCGCCCTGTCGTTCGAGGCGCTCCAGGCGTTCGAGGACCGTGGCCGCCCTTTCCACCGGGGTGGCTGCTGCCAGTGTGTACACCAGGTCCGGGTGGAGCTCCGAAACGGGTAGCCGCTCGGCCGCAGCCACCACGCGCTCCCGCAGTTCCCGCCCCGGATCCGACCACCAGCACCGTCGCGCGGCCATGCGCAACAGACGCAGGGCCAGTTCGGGATCGCCGGCCTCACAGGCCCGCTCCGCTGTGGTGATCAGCAGATGGAGCCGGGGCGTGCTCGTCGCGACATCCACTTCGAGCCCCTCGCGCAGCAGGAGCAGCCGTGCCCGCTCCAGCACGCCGAGTTCCAGCTGTTCGGCCTGCTGCAACAGGCTCGACACGCGATCCGTCCGGCCGAGTTCGAGGCCCAGTTCCGCGGCGCCCAGGAGGCGCGCCACTCTTCCGGACGGGACTTCGCTCAGTGTGGTGGCGCGTTCCAACGCCGTCATGGCCACCGCGGCGGCGCCACGCCCTCTCGCTCTGAGAGCCACCTGGTCCAGTTGCCGCGCCACCCCTTCGTCGGGGCGGCCGATGGCCGCAGCCCGGTGCCATGCCTGCCGGTCGGGCTGTGCGTGAAAGACGTCGGCGAGGGCGCCATGGGCGGCAAGACGGTCCGCGAGCGTTGCCGCGCCCAGGACGGCGGAGCGCACCAGCGGGTGGGTGAAGCCCATGCGGAACTCGTCGGCGCACACCAGACCCGCGGCTATGGCCGGCTCCAGGGAGCGTACTGACATCTCCGTGCCGGTGAGCATCGATGCGGCAGCGAGCACCTCGGTCAGCGCACCGTCGCCGGCGGCGGAGGTGACGAGCAGCGCATGGCGTGTGTCGGAAGGAAGATCGGCCAGCCGCGACGCGAAGGCGCGCTCAAGTTTGGCGGTCAGCGGGAGCGCCGCCGATGCCCCGGACTCGGTGGGCACCCCGTCCGCGCCGAGGGCGACCGGGAGCTCGATCAGCGCCAAGGGGTTGCCGGCGGACATCTCCACCGCACGACGGCGTACGCATGGGTCGAGACCGGGATGACGAGCGTCCAGCAGAGCGTCGGCCGCGGCCGGCTCCAGAGGCTTCAGACGCAGGTCCTGGATGTCGGGGGCCCCGAGCGACGCCGCGTGGCCTTCGCGGAGGGCAAGGAGCAGGCCGAGGGGTTCGGCACCCAAGCGGCGTGCGATGAATCCGAGAACGTCCAGGGTCGGTACGTCGAGCCACTGGGCGTCGTCCACGACCAGCAGCACCGGGGCTTCGGCGGCCGCCTCGCCGAGCAGGCTGAGTGTGGCCAGGGCGATCATGAAGAGCTGGGGCACAGAGGCACCGGGGGACGGCTCCGCCATGCCGAAGGCGCCCAGGAGCGCATCCGCCTGGATGGAGGGAAGGCCCGAGATGCGATCCGTCATGGTGTGGGTCAACTGGTGCAACCCTGCGAACGACAGATGGGTCTCGGCTTCTACACCCGATGCCCTGAGGACGGTGAATCCTGAGTTCCGGGCCCGGGTGGCAGCGTGGTCCAGGAGACAGGACTTGCCGATCCCGGGGGCTCCCTGGATCAGCAGCGCGCGGCCGCGCTCGGGCAGCCCGTCGACGAACTCGTCGACAGTCGCCAGCTCCTTGTCCCGACCGAACAGTGTGGTGCCCGGCATCCGATGTTCCCCCCGCGCCCGTGTTCTGACCTGGACAGCTGCAGTCTATGTGCGCGCAGAGAACACCTGGGTGCGCTGAGAGTCACGTGTCCGTCCGCGCATCGCCTCGTCACAGTCGCTTCGCAGTCATCATGCCTACGACGTCAGTCATGCCGTGTTCCAAGCTGGACGCTGTGCCGAGCCGACTGCCTGTGCGGTGGCGGGCCGGGTTCCGGCACGCGGTCGACTGAGGGGCGCCCATGACACCTGTGATCGATACGGCCGGATTCCCGGACGGCGGGAACAGCGTCCGCCGCTGGAGCCGGGCTGTCTCCAAGGCCACGGTGCCGGTGACGGTCGCTTCGTACGGGGCGCCGACCATGGAAGGCCGGATGACGACCCACCCGCTGGGGCACTTGCTCTTCGTCACGACAGACGCGGATCCGCAGTGCTTCACTCGCAGCCGACGACGGATCGCCCGTGATGCCGGCCAGACCGAGCCCTTCGTGGTCGTCGCCGTTGTGGGGGACACCGGAGCTGTGCTGCAGCAAGGCGGGAGGACGGCCGAGCTCGCCGCCGGAACGCTTGCCCTGTGGGACACGGAGCGCCCGCATGTGGTCGACTTCCCGCGCAGTGTGCACATAAAGGCCTGCCTCGTCCCCCGCCGCGCCATCGGCGTACGGGACGACGAGCTGGAACGGGTCACGGCCACCGTGATCGACGCGGATGGTCCGGTGGCTGCCCTGGTCGCTCCGCTTCTCGTGACCCTGGCCGAGACCGCCGTGGACTGCCCTGAGCATGTGGCCGACCGGCTGGCCCGCAACTTCACTGACCTGGTCACCACCCTCATCGCCGAGCGGGCCGCCGGTGACGTGGCGGACACGGTCGGTTCCCGACAGGCCCAGGCCTGGGAAGTCCGCGCCTACGTGGACCGGCACCTCGGGGATCCGGAGCTCGGACCGGAGACCATCGCGGCTGCGCACAGCATGTCCGTCCGGTCCCTCCACAAGCTCTTCGAGGGGGAGAGAACCACGGTCAGCCGCCTGATCCAGCGCCGTCGGCTGGAGGAGTGTGCCAGGGATCTCGCCCGGGGCGACAGCGGTGACGGGACGATCTCCGGCGTGGCCCGCCGTTGGGGCTTCAGCAGTCCGGCCCACTTCAGCCGACTCTTCCACGCCGCGCACGGCATGCCTCCGAGCCGGTGGCGCGACACGCGCGGCGGCGCTGCGTCGTCCGACCCGTCAGCCGTGGTGGACGGGCCTCTCCCGACTCCGGCGGAGAACGATCGCGTGACGCCCCGTGATCCCCGTCATGCTCCCCGTCGTCGTGAGAAGCGCAACCGAGGGCCCTCAGTGGCGAAGCGCTCGAAGACAGTGGACTTGACCTGCGGCGAGGCGGCCACGCACGGTGGACTCGTGGGGAGCCGCGACCTGCGGGACTCCACACACGGCCTCATGTGTTTCCACGCCGCCGGAGAACGAGGGCATGGGCCGATCCCGGCTTCGGCGGGCGAGTGCGGACAGGAAGGGGCATAAGTGGCGGGGTCGAACGGCTCACTGTCCCGCAGCGGTCTGCGCGGCCGGGAGGTCGAGCTCGAAGAACTTCAGACACTGATCGCCTCGGTGGCCCGCACCGGAAGCGGCGCCTTGGCCCTGCTCCAGGGGGAACCCGGCATCGGCAAGACCACGCTGCTCACCGAGGCCGTCTCCCGAGCCAGGGCGGCAGGATTCTCGGTCGGCCTCGGCAAGGCCGACGAGTTGCATCACATCGTGCCGCTGTCGTCGTTGGCGGCCAGCGTCCTGCACGGCGATCAGCCACTGTTGTCCGGCGACGCCTTCGCCGATCTCGCGCGGAATCAGGATCAGCGGATCTGGCTGGTGGAGCGCCTCGCGGAGGCGATCGAAGCCAGAGCCGGCAGTGTGCCGGTGCTGATCGCCCTGGACGACGTGCAGTGGGCCGACCCGCTCAGCCGGTTCGCCCTGAAGCAGCTTCCGGCACGCCTGCGCACCTCGCCGGTCCTGTGGATGCTGGCCGGCCGACCGGACCCCGCTGGGCCGGCGGAAGAGATCGTCACGGCCGCGGCCGGCGAACTCCCGACGGTCACTGTGCCCTTGGGGCCGCTGTCCGGCGTGGCCATCAGCCAACTGGCCGACGACACCCTGGGGGCAGCCGTCGACGAGCGGGTACGGGACCTGCTCGACGGGGCCGGAGGGAACCCGTTTCTCGCGGTCGAGATGCTCACGGGACTGGGTACCGCCGAGGCCTCGGGTGATCTGGTGCCCTCGACGCTCGTGGTGGGTGTGCGCGGCAGGCTCAGATCCCTGCAGCCCAGCACCCTGCGTTTCCTTCAGATGGGAGCCGTGCTGGGGCGTCGGTTCGGCTTCTACGACGCCGCCGCGCTGTGCGGCCAGCCGCCCGCCACGTTGATCCCCGCGCTTGAGGAGGCAATGCGCGCCGGGCTCCTGGACGACGACGGCGACGATCTGGTCTTCCGGCACGATCTGCTGCGCCAGGCCGTCTACGTCGACATCCCGCCGTCCGCCCGGAAGGCCCTGCACCGGGAGGCCGCCGGCCACCTCGTCTCCGCGGGCCGCCGGCCGATCGACGCGGTGCCGCACATCCTCAGGGGCGCCCTGCCCGGAGACGAGGAGTGCGTGGCGCTGCTGCGGCGAGCCGGCGAGGACGTGCTGCCGGTCACGCCCGGCCTCGCGGCCGACCTCATGACGCGCGCCCTGGAACTGGTGCCGTCCGCACGGCCGCTGACGTTCGACGTGGGTGAGCAGGCGATCCTCTTTCTGACCCGGGCCGGCAGGAGTCAAGAAGCTCTGTCGACAGGCGACCGGCTGCTGGCCTCCCGACCGCCACTGGCCGTGTTCAGCCGGTTGCAGGCCGCTCTCGGCGGGGCGCTGTGGAACCTGGATCTCACCGAGGAACTGCGCCGCCGGACCGAATCGGCCCTCGGGCTCGGGGGTGCCGCCCCGGAGGTCACGGCAAGGCTGTCCGCCCTGCGGGCCCTGGCTCTGTCCCGGGGCCATGATCTTGTCGCGGCGCGCGAGGCCGGTGAGACCGCGCTGCGTGCCGCCACCGCGACCGGTGACCGGGAGGCGCACGTCCTGGCTCTGTCCGGGCTCGGCGAGATCGCGCAGAACGCGGGTGACAACGCGGTCGCGCTGGAGCGCTTCGCCGCGCTCAGCGCCATCGATTCCGCTTTCCTTCCGGAAGAGATCGTCGCGCACTTGCACGTGGACGACTTCGCGTCCGGTGAACGACTGCTCCTACGGGCGGCGGACAATACCAGGTCGATGCGTCAGGCGATGATGCTGTGGGCACAGGGCCAGTACGATCTGGGGCTCGGCCGACTCGATGACGCCGACGCCGACTTCGCGACCATGGAACGCCTGGAAGACGAAGTACAGGCATCCGTCCAGCAGGTGAACGGTCGCGTGATCCGCTCCCGGACCGCCCTGCTGCGCGGCGACCGGGAAGCGGCGCGGGAGCACCTGGTCGCAGCGCGGGAAAGACTGGTGGTCAAACCGAACCCGGGCAACACGGCCGCGGTGCGCTTCCTGGAGGCGGTCCACGCAGAGGCCGACGGGGACATCGGGCTTGCAGTCGACAAGATCCGACAAGTACAGCAAGAAGGTTTCTTCATGCGCTGGCGGCTGTTGCGCGACTGGGTCGACTCCGCGATACGCATGGCCCTGCGCGGCGCGGAGCACGAGCTCGCCGAGGACCTGGCAGCACAGGCCCAGACCCACGCCGAACGCAACCCCGCCGTGCCGACCGCCACGGGCATCGCGGCACAAGCCCTCGGGCTCGTGAAAAACGACCTCGCCATGCTCGAACACTCCGTGGAGCTCCTCAAGGCAAGCCCGCGCCCGCTGGTCCGGGCCGCCGCCTACGCCGATCTCGGACAGGCACTCCTGGCGGCGGGCCGCAGACCTCAGGCGGTGGCCGCCCTGACTCAGGCCCATGGCATGTTCGCCGAGTCAGGCGCCCACGCCGCGGCGGCGCGCCTACAGCGCGATCTGGACGGTGCGGGGGCCGGCAACCGCAGGGCTGCGACCACACAGCGCCCCGTCCAGGGATGGGGGGCCCTCACAGCCTCGGAGAAGAAGGTCGCGCGCCTGATCGCCGAAGGCCACACCAACCGGTCGGCCGCCGACGCCCTGGTCGTCTCTCCGCACACGGTGAACACTCACCTGACCTCCGTCTTCCGCAAGCTGTCGGTGAACTCCCGGGTTCAGCTCGCCAACCTGGTCATGGCCTTGCCCGACGACTGAGAGGACCTGTGGGTGATTGGTACGTTCGCGCGATGCCCCGTCGTGACTGAATCCACTTTGCTGGGAATCCGAACTCGATCGGAGGGCACCGCCATGCCGTCTGTCCCCCCACCGCCCACCATCGTGCTCGTGCACGGGGCGTTCACCGATGCCTCATCCTGGGCTGCGGTCACCGGCCTCCTTCACACCGCCGGACTGACCGTGCGCGCCCCGGCGAACCCACTGCGCGGCCTGGCGCAGGACGCCGCCTACATCAGAAGCGTGGTGCGCGACATCGATGTCCCCGTCGTGCTGGTCGGCCACGACTACGGCGGCGCGGTCATCACCCACGCCGCCACCGACGCCGACAACGTCGTGTCGCTGTGCTACGTCGCCGGGTTCGGCCTCGACGCCGGCGAGTGCGTCCTGGACATCACGCACCGCTTCGCCCCCGCGCCGGGGGCCGACGCGACCATCACCGCCGCCCTCCCCACTCAGGTTCCCGGCGGCCCGGACCGCGAGCTCTACATTCGTAAGGAACGGTTCCCGCAGGTGTACGCCGCCGATCTGCCGCAACGTGTGAAGGATGCGATGTCCGTGGCGCAACGCCCGATCGCCCAGCGCGCGCTGACCTCCAGATCTGGCCCGCCGGCATGGGCCTCCAAGCCGTCCTGGTACGCCATCGCGACCGCCGACCGGATGCTCAACCCCACCGCTCAGCGCTTCATGGCACAGCGCATGGCTGCCACCGAATACGTGCTGGACGGCTCGCACGCAGTGGTGCTGTCCCAGCCCGCCGCCGTCGTGGCGATGATTCGGGAAGCCGCCGAGCGGGGCAATGGTCGCGGCGACGGTGACGTGCTTCGACAGGCCCTCTGAGCAGGTGAAACCGTGAAGCCCTATAACATGCGTTCGAACGGAAGGTGCCGGCATGGACTACCTTGACGGCACCTCTGGAGTTCGCCCACCCTCGCGATACCGACCCCGCCCACGGACATCACGTCATTCGGTAAAGGCACCAGCATGATCTCACCGGCCAGACCGCCTGCGCGTCGGATCGCCGCTCTCTTGACCGGAACCATTG
>NZ_JAIQYY010000066.1 GCF_020181035.1 Streptomyces sp. CoH27 | reverse complement strand
GGGCCCTGCGCGACGGGGGACTGATCACGGAGCCGCCGTTGGGGCCGAACAGCTCCAGGGCCGTGTCCGGCATCCTCCCGCCCACCGTGGCCTGGACGTTGACCGCCTGCATCACCCACGTCGTGAACAGCTTGCCGAAGTCGTCCGTCAGCGTCGCTGACAGCTCCGTCGTCAGCCGGTCCTGGCACGGCAGGCACTTATCGAGGCCCGCCGCGACGAGCGTGTCGCAACGCTCGGAGTTCCAGGAGTCCTCACCTGCGGGCAGCTGGTGCGTGCCGCCCCTCTCGCACGTCTGTGTCGTCATACCGAGTCAACGTAGCGGCCCGCCCGGACGGAACGGCCGAGCCTCGAACAGATCCCGCACACCTATGCATCACGGCCCGACGGCACCCCCAACGCGTGCACGCGTGCACGTGCACCCGCGTGCACGCGAGTCGACAGCGACCCGAGCGATCGAGAACAGCACCGCCGTGTCGGCGTCCGTGTCGGCCGTGTCAGAGCCCGTGTCGGCCGTGTCGGCGGCGAGACGGCAGACTCCCGTCATGAACACCGCACGACGCCAGTTGGGCATGGGTCCGAGCAGCACCGGCAGCACGACGACGGGCACGGGTGGCCCGCGGCTCTTGCCCGTGGAGCGGATCGAGCCTGACCCGCTCCTGGCGGACGGCGACGGGCACCAGGACACGGCCGTGCGGAAAGGCCGGCGGAGCCTCGGGCCGGGCACCGTACCGGCGCCGAAGGGGTCCCCAGGGAAGTAGTCGGCGCGACCGGACCCCCTTGACCAACCCCCTTGACCCGCAGGTCAGACCCCCTCGCTCCGCTCTGCCCGGCGTCGGCTGGGGGCAAGTTGTACGGCAAGCCGTAGGGCAAGTTGTACGGCAAGTTGCAGGGCCAGTTGTACGGCAAGTTGTAGAGCAAGCCCGCGTGGCGGTCAGGGTGCGACGATGAACGCCACAGGGCGGCCCCCACCATCACTGGGGACCGCCCTGTGGCGGATGGGTCGGAGCCGTTCTTCCTACTGCGTGCCTGCCCACTGCACGAACGCGGCCCACGGGGCGCGGGAGATGGTCATCTCCTCGCCCTGGTCGTGCTTGCCGTCCCTCACCGCTACGGGCGCGGGGGAGGCGAGCCGGGCGACGTATATGCAATTGTCGGGATCGGAGTACGACGACTTGGTGAAGTCGACGCCTCCCCAACGACGGTGCGGCACTGCTGTAGGCACGCGGCGATCACCCTCCTGGTCTCAGTCGGCTCCATGGCCGACCTGCTCAGCAGACCAAACGCACTGTACAGACGGGTGATGTCCTCGCTCCGGGTGGTGTAGAAGCCGCCGACGATGGTCTCCAGGTGCCCTACGCGGGGCCCGCTGCGAAGAGCGTGGACGGTGAACGGCTCCATGTTCCCGGCGGTCGAGACGTCGTCGGGCAACACCCTCAAGCAGATCCGCGGGTGGTGGTCAACGATGTCCAGGAGGTGCTGGAGCTGGTTCGCGTGGAACGGCGGGGTGGTGACCGACTGAAGCAGCGCGGCCTCGCCCATCACGATCCACGCCTGTTCGTCCCCGTCCGGCCGGCGCATCTTCCGCAGGAACGCGGTCGAGCGCCGGTGCCTGACCTTGAGCCTGGCTCCGGCCTCCTCGTCCGGCAGCGACGGTGTCCTCGACCTGATCGCCGCAAGCGCGTATGGCGGGGTCTGGAGCAGTCCGGGGATGAGGAGCGGTGACCAGGCCCGGATCGCCTCGGAGGCCGCGTCCAGTTTCGCCAGCCGGTCCGTGGCCGTCGCGCCCATGCCCCCGGCCATCCGGCCGCACGAGCGCTGATCGGGCGCCCTCAGCTCCTTGATCACGTCATCTGGGGTCACTTCGTCGTGATCTTGCACGTCCTGAACCTCCCTGTCCGGGATGGCAGTTGCTGTCCGTCTCACGGTAGACCCGCTGAGATGCAGCTCACACCGGCTATCAGGACACCGGCCAGTACCAGCGTGGGTACCGGCCTGGGTACCAACGGGAGTACCGGCGGAGGTACCAGCGTGGGTACCGGCGTGCTGGGGTATCCGGTGGATGCCCTTGCAGGTCAGGGCCGGTGGGTATCCGCTCGGCGGCGCGTGACACCTCTCCCTGTGGGGAGAGGCCATATCCACCCTGGCCGAGGGGGCGGTGTCCCCCGGCGCGAACGGGCCTTCGCCGATGGGGCCTGGTCGCGTCGGGGGATGCCGCGCGAGCGGGGGTCCGGGGGCCGGCGAAGGCCCCCGGCACCCACGCGCGGGTCATAGTCCTTGGCCCCGGCCCCGGTTCGGCGGGGGCGGCTGGCGCAGGTGCGGGGGCCGCTCGTCGGGGCGGGGTCCGGTGTAGCGGCGGCTGGTGCCAGCCTTCCTGGTCTTCTTGCTGTCCTCGGTGGGCCGGGCCGCGGCCGACCGTGCGCGTGCCTCTGCCTTCCGCTGCGCCTCCGGCATCGAGGTGCGCAGCGTCTGCTCCTCGCGCAGCTTGGTGGCCTTGGCCAGCTCGGCGGTGCGCTGGCGCTCGTACGTCGCGGCGTCGAGCTGCGCCATCTCGCGGCGTGCGACGCCTTCGGCCTGGTCGCGTTCGCGTGCGTCGCGCTCCACCTCGGGCCCGCTGACGCGCTCCAGTTCCAAGCGGGGGTTGTTCAGGCTGGTCACCTTGACCGCCTCCCGGTAGGCGTCGCTCGCCGCGAGGCGGGCCTCCCTGCCCCGGTCGACGTAGAGGTGGATGGCCTCGCTCGCGGTCTCCGCCTTCTTCAGCTCCGCCTTCTTGTTGGTCCCCAACTTCCGCAGCTCCCAGCGCCCGAGATCCTTGCGGGCGTTGGCCTCCCGCCAGATCCGCCGCGCGGCGTCAGCGGCGGTGTCCGCCCGCTTCGCCCGTGCCATCTGCTCGCTCTCGACCTGTAGATGGGGCTCGGCCTGGGCGAGGAGGGCTCGGCGCTTGTGCAGCTCCTGGACCGCCTTGCCGGTGGTCGCTCCCGTGGCCTGCCCGTCCCACGTCCGCGCGGCCCGCTGGGCGACATCGCGGCTGTTCGCGAAGCGCTCCGCCTGCCGCTCGGCCTTCTGCAGCGCGGCCTTGAGCTTCTCGGCGCCGAGCGCGCCGTAGGGGCGGCGGCGCTTGTCGTCCCAGGCCGGGACCGACTCGACGGCGGGCGGGAGCACTTCGGCCGGCACCTCTTCGCCGCGCTGCTTGGCCCGCCACTGCTCCAGCAAGCGCTGGGCTGGGTCGGTCGACAGGGCCGGGTGGTCGGCGGGGACGACACCGCGCTCGGTCGCGCCACGGCGCAGCATCTCGACGGCCCTCGCCGTGAAGTCCTCGACCTCGTCGGGGACCAGGTCCTCGGAGCGGGCGACCGTGGCCGCCACCCGGGCCTCGGGCGGGGACTGGCCGGTGGACGGGTCCCCCAGGACTGGCCCGAGGGCGGCCCACCGGAGGTCCTTGGCGACCTTGGAGGCGGGGTACCAGACCTGGGCGCCGGCGCCGTCGACCAGGCCGTCGAGTGTGAAGGAGTAGCCGTTCATCCGGCCGGTGGAGGCGACGTTCGCACGGAAGCTGATCCCGGCGTCGGTGAGGCCGGATTCGAAAGCGTCGCGGCCGAGTCCGCGGCTGGCGTCGCGGACTTCGCGGACGATGCGGCGCAGCTCCTCGCGCTCCGGCGGCACGGTGGCGTCCGGGCCCCGGCGCCGGTTCGACGCCTCGAGTTCGTTGTTGCGGACCTGCGGGCCTTCGGCGCGGAAGCGGTCGCGGGCGCGGACCAGGCCGTGCTCCTCCTCCAGGAGGTCGGCGGCCTCGCGGGCGCGGCGGTAGTCCCACCGGTCGGTGAGCAGCTGCCCGGACCAGTCGACACGGCTCACCGTGAGGTGGATGTGGTCGTCACCGTGCCGTACGGCGACCCACGGCGCGGAGCCGAACCCCATCTCCGCGATGAACTTGTCCGCGATGTCGGCCCACTGGGCATCGGGCAGGATGCCGTCCTCGTCGGGCAGCGATAGGGAGCACCGCCAGATCGGCGCGGTGATGTCCGGGCGCCGGCGGGCCGTGTGGTCGATCATCCGGGCGACCTGCAGCGGCGTGCCGGTCACGTTCCCCGCCACGATCCGCGGGTTCACGTGCTCGTCACGGCGTCCGGGCCCGAAGTCGTAGACCAGGGCGCCGACTGCCTTCCGGCCCTTGGTGATGTTGGCGATCACTCGGGGTCCGTCGGCCGCATCGGCTCGATGCCCCGGATCACGAGGGCGGCGTTGCCGACCTCGAACAGGGCGGCCTCGATGCCCGGGTGCAGGGCGCCGTCCTGGTGGGTGTAGCGGACGAGCTGGTTGAGGTTGTTGCCGATCCGCACCAACTCGTCGTAGGCGGCCTGCGTGACGGGGTCGAGCGGCGCCGGCCGACGCTCGGCGCCCGGCGCCTGGCCGTCGCCGGTGCCGTCGAGCACGTCCTCGACCACCGCGCGGACCCACGCGCCCATCTCGCGACGGCCCGACCCCGCACGGGCCGTCTCCCACCGCTGCCGCTCCTCGTCGTTCAGCCGCACCGACACCGTGTGCCCGCGCTTGCTGCCCGGCGTCCCGCGCACCATCAAGACCCTCCCGCACCCACCGACATGACGCCCGGACCGGGTGCCGACACGGTGCCGACACAGCCGTGTCGGCCGTGTCACCGGCGCCGACACACCCCGGGCGAGACCGTGTTCAGCGACTGAACACGGCCCTCCACCAGTCGTACCACTCGGGCTTGTGCGCACCGCTTGCGGGGCGCAGGACGGTGCCAGGGGCCGCCTCGCGGCCTCGGGCTCCGTCCCGCCTCGCGGCCCCCAGGGCCGCGGGCCGACCGCCCCTTTCGGGGGCGGTCTCCCCCGGCAAGCGCAGCGCGCCGGGGCGAGGGGCCGGTAAGCGAAGCGCACCGGCATACCTCGCTGCTGAGTTGTTGGTCGCGGCGGAGGGTCAGGCGATCGTCGCGGCCAACAACTCAGCCTGGACGGTGCCGCTGTCGGTCACCTGCCTGTGGGACCACGCTGCCGGAGCCTCTGGGCTCCGGTGGCCGGCGCTTGCGTCGGCCGTCCCCGAGGACCACCGGCGTGGCGTTCAGACACTGAACGGGTCGCACAGCAGGTGCACCGGCTCGGCCAGCTCGGGCGCGACCGGGAGGCCGCAGGCGACGCAGCCGGGTTCGGCCGACGTCGGCTCGGCGGCCTTGGCCGTCGGGGTGGACTGGGTGCGGTCGACGGGCAGTCCGGCGGCGCGACGGCGGGCCTGCTCGGGCCGGGCGTAGTCGCGCGGGCTGACGCCGAGCGCGAAGGCGTTGCCCTCCATCTCCGCGGGCGTCTCCCAACGCGGGCGGCGGTGCTCGGTCTTCTGCGGCGGTACGACGTGCTCGCCGGTCATCTCGCCGGTGGTCAGGTCGACGTCGGGGCCGAACATGTCGGTGCCCCACGTCAGGCCCCACGACTCCAGGAGTTCGCGGACGGCCGCGCGGGCGGCGTCCTCCATGTCGAGCCCGGCCTGGATCGCGTTGTCCGACGAGACCTTGACCGCGACGCGGAGCTGTCCGCGGCGGCCGGAGTGGGCGGCGACCTTCTGCTTCCACGGGTCGGGGGCGACCTGGACGAGGACGGCGGTGACGTCTCGGCGGTCCTCTTCCTGCATGACCTCGGCCGCGTCGCGTTCGGCGGCGCCGGTGAGCCGTTCCAGGCGTTCGCGCACGTCACCGGTCCAAGTGAGCATGCGGGAGCCCTTGGTGGCGCGCTCGTACTCGCGGTACAGCTCGCGCTCGGCGTCGTCGCCTGCGAGGGCCAGGCGCAGGATCTCCATCGCGGTGCGGCCGTCCTTGCGGCCGGTCTTGTTGTCGCCGCGCAGCAGCTCGTTGCCGAGCGCGCGGGCGCGGGCGGCCTGGCCGATCTCCTCGCGGATGTCGGCGATCAGCGCGTCGGCGTCGGCCTCGGCCCGGGTCTTGCCCTGCTGGCGGGCACGGTCACGGCGGGCACGGGCGTCCTTGAGGCGCCGTGCCTGGTCAGCGGTCGGACGGGCGTCCCTGGAGACGGTGTTGACCGGTGCGTCGGGCGAAGGGGCGGGCTTCTGCTCGTCCTTGTCCTGGACCTTCACCAGGTAGCGGGCGAGGTCGGCGGCGCCCTCGGCACCACGGCGGGCCGGGTCGACCTTCACGCCGTGCTTGCGCGACGGCCGACCGAGACCCAGGGCCGTGCACACGGCCTGCCACCGGACGTACAGCTCGGCTTCGATGGCCTTCGCGACGTCGTCCGTGACGGGCTCCTCGAACCACACGACCGCGTGAATGTGCGTGTGCCAGCCGTTGGCCCACGAATGGGTGACCTCCAGTGCCCGGGTGGCACCGACGATGCCGTAGTCCTTGCGCATCCGGCGCCACCACCGGCTCTGGAGCATCCGGCGCCAGGCGTCCGCCGTGCGCTGGAGCTGCCCCGGCCTGACCTGCTGCTTTCCGTCCTTGTCCTTGACCGGGTTGCCCTCGCGGTCGAAGACGAGGCGGTCCTCCAGGACGGCGTGCTCGCCGTGGCGGGAGGTGAAGGTGGCCATCGCCATGCCGTGCCCGGCGTGGGTCTTGCCACGGTCCGCCGGATCGCCGGTGCACAGCTCGGCGTCGTGCTCCAACCCCCAGGCGTGGGCGTACGTCTCCATCAGCGCGGCGCGGTCCGCGCGGACCACCGGCATGCACTCGGGGCATGACCAAACCGACCCACACCGGAACAATCCGGTGAATCCGCCGGTGCCGTCACCCTTTTGGGTGATCGCCACGGCGCCCGCGACCGTGTTCACCGCGCACGCCTTCACGGACGGGAGGGTGCTGATCGCGCGGGCCTCGTCCAGGAGCCGCATGCGCTTCTGCAGCTTGTTGTTGCGCTGCTCGTACTTCTCGCCCAAATCGGGCGTACCGGGCGCCGGTTCGGTGCGGCTTTCGTCGGGGTGTTCGCGCAGGTCAGCGTCGGTTTCGGCCGTCGGAGCGGCAACACTGTTCTCTGCTTTCCCAGGCGCCCCGCCGTCGTGGCCGATCTGGGGTGCCGCAGCCTGGTGTTGGGGGTGGCTGGCGGGGGTGGTGCGGGCCGTGGTGAGCCCGCCGCACCCGCAGGCGCACGGGACGCGCGGTGCGTCCGCAGCGGCCTTCTGGCGGGCCTCTACGGCGTTCTGAGCGGCTTTCGGGTCGCGGAAGCGGTTCAGGGCCTCGCCGAGCGCGGTACGGGCGTCCTCGCCCATACGGGCGTTGGCCAGGCGGGCCTTGAAGTCGGCGGCGACGGCGGCGCGCTGGGCGCGGGCTGCGGGGGTCTCGACGGCCTGGTGCTCGCCCTCGGGCAGTTCGACCCTGACCAGGCCGGAGGCGATGAGCGCCTGCGACGTCCAGAAGATGGCGTTCTCGGCGGTGGCGGTCGCCACCTTCGCCTCGACCTGCGCTTTGTGGCGCTTGGCGCGGGCCTCGCGGCGGCGCTGAGCGTTGGAGCGGTGGGAGGCTCGGGGGTCAAATGCGGAGGTACCCGGCGTATCGCACGGGTGATCGTCAGGCTTGGTTGCCTGGAGAGGTGTTGCGGGACCGGTGGCCCCGGGTACGCTGATCAAAGCGTTGGGTCCTTGAAGGTGCGCCTGAGAAACGACTGGTGAGGACTCGCGCGGGGCGTTCCCGAACTCCTACATCCGGGGCGCCCCACGTTCTTTTGTGGGGATGATCCTTTCGCATTCTGGCGGGGATATCCACTACGACGCCGAAAGTGATCCGTGAGATCTCAGGAGGCGAACGAAGGCCCGCGACAGTTCCCGTGTCGCGGGCCTTCGTGCTGCCTGCCGTCCCGTCAGACGGTCAGTCCTTGTACGCGATTGAGGAGAGGCCGCCGTGGGCGCGGTCGAGTGCTCCGCGCAGGGTCTCGGCGGCGCCGGCCGCGATGGTGAGGCCGTCGTAGGTGGCGACGAGGTCGGCGTCGAGCTGGTGCTTGTCGCTCTTGAGGTGGTCGGCGTCCTCAAGGGCCTTGATGTGGTTGGCGATCTGCTCCAAGAGCTGGGGCAGGCGCATGGCGAGGGTGGAGAGGTTGCCGACGACGTCGTACGCGTCGCCGGGGTACTCCCAGTCCGCCTGGGGGCTGCGGGTGCGGTGGTTGAGCGCGCGGATCGCCTCGGCGGCGTCGTCGGCGAGCTGGGCGGGGGCCTTGTCGGTCATGGTCGGATCCTCTCAGTGGGGTGTGACAGTCAGTGCTGGTCGCGGAAGTCGCTGATCTCGCCGCAGCGCATGCTGTTCGGCGCGGCCTCGGCCGTGTAGGGCGTGAGGTCCTGGTCAGTCCACATGTCTCGGGCGACCCGGACGTGGGCGGCGCAGACGTAGGCGGTGGCGTCGAGCCTGCCGCCACCGGCGGGGCTGTACGCCTCGACGGCCGCGGTGACCTTGGCGGTGCAGATGTGCGGCATCGTGCTGAAACGGATGGTCATGGGCGGTCAGACCTCGGTCGGCTGGGCGGTGACTCGCTTCCAGGACTCGCGCAGCCGGACGGCTCCGCCGACGTAGCCGAGTTCGCGGTAGCGGGCCTCCATCTCGCGGTAGGAGCGCGGGGGGTTGGTCTCGGTGACGATCATGTGCACGACGGCGTCCATCTCGACGTCGGACAGAGCGGCGCCGGGCTCGGGCACGTCCGTGTCGGCGTCTGTGTCGGCGTCCGTGTCGCGCAGGTCAGGGGCCGTGTCGGTCGGCGGCACGGGCTCCGGCACGTACCACGCGGCAGGCTTCAGCTCGGGGACCGGCTCCGGCTCCAACTCCACCGGCTCCGGCTGCGGCTCGGGCTGCGGGGCAGGTGCCGGCGGCGCGGCGGGCACCTCGACCGGAGCCACGGGGGCCGGTGCAGCGGTGCGGGCGCGCTGCTCAATCACCAGGGCGTCGGCGTCGGAGATGCCGGCGCGCAGCGCGAGGGCGAGCAGTGTCCAGCACAGGGCGAGCAGGGTGCTCATGACGACGAGCGTCACGGTCACCAGGTCCCGGCCTCCCTGGTGGATGTGGGCGGTGATCTCGGCGCCGTACCCGATCGCCATCACCGCACCGGCCGTCCACTGCACGGCGCTGGACCGGGTCACCGCGCTGCTGAGCAGGATCAGTTCGGCGGCCAGGACGAGGACCTGCAGGGCGACGGGCAGCGCCCAGGCGGCCGGAGCGGGCAGCCTGCCGGGCAGGTAGCCGCGCAACGCCCACACCTGTACGGCGGCGAACGTCAGGCTGCACAGCAGCAGGACCCACAGGCTGACGTACGTGATGGAGCGGTAGATCGCGGTGGTGGTGGTGCGCATCTGCTGCGCGACCATCTCCCGGACGAGCAGACCGCCCGTGCCGGAGGCGGTGTCGGCGACCGTGACACGCAGGTCAGGGGCCGTGTCGGCGGTGTGTCGAGGCATCTGTACCTCCTGAGTGGAGAGGGAGAGAGGGGCCGGGCCCGTAAGGGCCCGGCCGTTACTGGTTAGCAGTCGCCGCAGGTCTCGCCGGGGGCGAGCGGGCTGCTCGTGTAGGCGCCGCAGGCGGGGCACTGGTACAGGTGCCGCAGGACCGGAATGCGGGCGAGGATCCGGCGCAGGGTCATCGCTTCCCCCTGCCGCCGCACGCCGTGCACGACCGCCAGGTCGTGATCTGGGCTCCACCGCTGCCGGTCGTCGTCTCCGACTTGCCCCCGGCACCGCCACACGAGGTGCAGGTCATGACCGGTCCCCCTTCGGCGTCTTGGGGGTGCCGGGGACCGGCTTGGACGGCTTGGGGAACCAACCCCCGCGGCTGGACTGGTACGTCGGGCCGTTCGCCTTCTCCTCGTCGGACAGCTTCTCGCGCAGCTCGCTCTGGGGGATGGACTTCCGGAATGCCATGATGTGGCTCCGTCTCGTGTTCGGGATGGAACCGGAGCGCCCTGTCTTCCGCCAAGTCGTCGGGGCGCTTCGGTGCTTTCTGGGTCCCCCGGCCCCTTCCGGGGCGGGGAGTCTGGGTGGTAGCCGACCGGGGTAACCGGGCCGGTAGCCGGAGGTAGCCGGTCGGTAGAACCGCAGGTCAGATGCGGGGTAGCCGGGGCTACGCCACTCCCTGGGCCGATCCCTTGGATCCGTCCTCGGGGAGGGGCTTGACGAGGGTCAGGCAGCGGGCCTGCGCGGGCTCTGCGGCGGCCGGAAGTGGAACCGTGACGGGGGTCTCTCCGGGGGCCGGGGCGGGGGCCGTCGGGGCGGTGGGAGCGCCTCCCCCGAGGAGCGCGGCGAGGGGCTCCCCCGGGACTGCCCCGAGGGCCTCGCGGACGCGGTCGACGCGGACTCCGTAGTCGACGTCTCCCTTCACCTTCACGGACTTGGTGACGGGGATCCCGGACGCGTCGAGCCACTGCCGCATCGCGGCCTTGTCCATCGAGCCCGGGACGAGGAGGCCGGCGGTCTCCGCCGAGGCGACGAGCGCGGTCACGTGGACACCGCCCTTCCCCGCCTTCTCCAGTTCGGCGACTTCGCCGAGAACGTGCCGGGCGAGGAGATCGGCCCGGGACGCCAGGGCGTCCTCGACGGGGGTCTCCCCCTGCTCCTGGTGCTCGTCGGCGAACCCGGCCTCGCCGTCTACCTCTTCGTCCTCCGCCTCGCTCGGGGCCGGAGGAGGGGCAACCATCCAGGCCGCAACCATCCAGGCCAGTCCCCCTACCGTGACGAGCACGCCGCGCCAGGGCGCGAGCAGCTGCACGTACGGCCACACCAGCGTGGAGACCGTGCCCAGCGCCCCGGCGGCGAGCACCCCGCCCAGGGCGAACATCCCCGCAGCCTCAAGGAAGGGTCGACGCACTGCCGTTGCCCCGCTGCCGGTCCCTTCGCCCTCCGCACTGCGGGTGGCCGGCGTCTCGGTACGGGCCTGCTCCCACGCCCACGCCAGCCCCTTGCCGACGCACCCGCAGGCTTTGCCCGCCAGGATCACCGAGCCGGACACGAGCGCGGTGAGCGTCGCTCCGCTGCCCCGGGTCACCGCCCGGACCTCCTTGACCGTGCTCACATCGCCCCCAGGACGGCCGCGAGCTTGATCACGAGGTTGTGGCCGATCGCCCAGATCCCCCCGGCCTGGGCGTAGATGACCCCTGCGGAGAGGCCGAAGAGCGCGGGCCACATCAGGCGCTTCCAGCGGGGCAGGAACGTCACGGCGGTGAGCGCGAGCGCGGTACCGCCGAGGCCGACGTCGCCGCCCACGCTGCCCGCGATCAGCGAAGTCGGCACGCCCGCAACGCCGGTGGCGACGTCGCCCCACAGGCTCCCGGCCGCGACGGCGATCGTGCCGAAGGCGATGCCGATGCCTCCCGCCTTGTCGCGGTTGAGGCTGACGCGGTCGCTGCCGCGCAGCCCGACCCAGAGCACGATGCCGGTGGTCAGCGCGAGGCCGGACATGCCGACCGATCCCAGGACGGGCCCGGCGGCGAGAACGACGGTGGTGGGCTCGGTGGTCATGACAGGACTCCAGGGACGTAGAGGAGGTGGGACTGACGGGGGCTGGGCCTGCTGGTCACAGCACCCACCACAGTTCGAGGGCGATCACAGCGGCCATGAGCAGGGACATCCGGGCGAGGAAGCGAACGTCGCTCGCCGGTGAGCGCCAGCTGGTCACCGCGAAGAGGAGGAAGACCCCGAGGAAGACGTAGCCGCTCACAGGACGACTCCGGGGGCGTAGAGCAGGGCGGAAGCCACGACGGTGGCCAGCGGCACGCGGGCCAACCAGCGGACCAGCGGGGACGACTGAGCGGCCCGGCGCTCCAAGAGCCACCAACAGGCGGCGGCTGTCGGCGCGACGGCGAGCAGCGGCGAAAGGAGCGAGCCCCACGGCTCGGCCGACGCCAGCGCATCCCGGACTACCGGGGCAGTGCCCTGTCCCCACATCGCGGCGGCAATCGCCCCCGCAGGCCGCGCGAGAATCCCCAGGAAGCCGGGCAGGCGGTGCAGGTGGATCAGCGTCACCGCCTTCCACCCCGCGACGGCCGCACCCACCGTGATGGCCGTGGCGGTCATCTGCGGCACGGACACCGTGGCGCTGGCCATGAGACCGACTCCGTAGAGCGGGTCACCGGTCACCGACCACAGCACCAGGTGCCCGGCCGCTGCCGCCGAGGCGCTGAACAGCACCTTCCGCGTGCGGGGTTCGGACAGCAACGGCACCGCCTCGACAACCGCCTCGGCCACACCCGCCGGCCGCACCATCGCCCGACGGCGTGCACGGCGGGCGGCCTTCGAGTCCACGGCCACCGGCTCGGGCCCCGTGTCGGCTCCCGTGTCGGCCGTGTCGGTGTCCGTGTCGGGCAAACCCGCCGTGTCATCAACTGTGCTCACAGCGCACCCGCCTTCTCCAGCGCCAGGTACAGCGCGCGGCGTTCGGACTGCCGCAGGCCCGCCCGGATGCCCCGGATCTGGAAGACGCTGGGGACCTCGCGCATCTCGCGGACCAGGCAGGACTCGATGAGCGGGCAGCCCTCGCACATCGTGAGCGCGATCCGCTCGTGACGGTTCGGCGGCTGAGCCAGGCCGGACGCGGACGCCTCCGGGAAGAAGGCTTCCGGGTCGGTCGTCGAGCACACGGGCACGACGTCCTCAGCGGCCGGCCGCAGGCTCCGGGTGATCAGCCGGTACCGCACGACGAGTTCGTCGGTTCCGGGTCGAGCGGTGTGCCGTAAGGCAGCCGTACCCATGGCAAATCCTCCCTATTTGCTGGGATTTGACGACCCGTTGGGCCGTCGCCTGCCATGAAGGTACAGCACTGGACACGAAAAGGTCCAGCACTGGGTCTAGTGCTGTACCAAATCGGGGGAGTGGTCTACCGTCGGAGGTACACAACCTGAGCAGCACCAGACGAAGGAGGGCCAGATGAGCGAAGGCGAGGGGTACGCGGGTATCGCCGCGTACTACGCCGAGCGGATCCGGAAGGGGGAGATTCCTGCGGGCACGAAGCTGCCCTCGCTCCGGGAAGTCTGCGAAGCGCACAGCGTGAGCATGAAGACGGCCATGCGCGCGTTCACACAGCTCAAGGCATGGGGCCTGACCGTGCCCAAGGTCGGCGTCGGCACCATCGCCGCCGCGCCGGTCAGCGACAACATCGAAGGCCGTGTGCGGACCTACAACACGACAGGCCGCGCGCTCGCCTCCGGGGAGACCTCGCGGATCCTGGAGATCGGCACCGTCGCCGCCAACGAGATTGTGGCCGCCCGACTCGACATCGAGCCGGGCACGCCCGTCGCGGTCCGCCGGAGGGTCGTCAGCCGCGATGGCGTGCCGACCCACTACTCGTCCAGCTACTACCCCTCCTACGTGATCAACGCGGTGCCCGAACTCACCGAGCCCGTGAGCACCGGCGGGTCCCGGGAGCTGGCCGCCGAGAGGCTCGGAAGCACGCAGAAGACCGTGCTGGAGGAGGTGACCAGCCGATACGCCACGGAGGAGGAGAAGTCCGCCCTTGGGCTCACCGGATCGGTGATCATCACCCAGGTCGTGCGGACCGTGCACCTCAAGGACGACCGCATCGTGGAAGTCGCGGTGAAGGTGGTCAGCGGGTCGACCGTGCTGAAGTGGTCGACAGACCTAGAGTGACCCCGTCAGTGACGGAAAGCCCCCTCCGGTTCGAGCTTCCGGCAGGGGGCTTTCTGCTGCTCAGGGCGCGGCTACGCGCCGGGGTTTACATGGCCAGCCGGACGCCGAGTACAGCTCTCGTCGTTGTGCTCGTGGACAGGCTGGCGGGGGAGGGGAGGGGGGCCGGGTTGCTGTCCGGTTTGCCGGATTTCCCGGGGGAGTTGGGTGCGGACCGTACCCCCGCCGTCACGGATGACCGCGCGTGAGGCGAGCGCACCGTCCGGCCGTGGCTGGCGGGGAGCACCTGCTGCCGCGCGGTGGCTGAGACCGGTTCAGGCTCCCGCCGGCGGGCGTATCGCCGTGGCGTAGGAGCGTGTCGACAACCCCGTGTCGGCGTGTGTCGGTGGCCGTGTCGCCCAGGTCAGGGGCCGTGTCGGCCCGCATCGCCGTCTTCGGGCCCAAGCCAGCGGGCGAGACGCCTCTCCAGCTCGGCGCCCGGGTCCTCCAGCGGGGCCAGGTCGAAGAGCGCGTCGCCCGGGTCGTCCGCCGGCGGAAGTGGCTTCGTCGCTGACCTGCGGGGCGGCGGCGGGGGAGTAGGCGCCGGAATCACCGGTTTGACCTGCTCTGATGGCCTTTCGACAACCGGAGAAACCCGGGTTTCGTCAACAGGAGAAACGTCCGGCGCCGTTTCTCCTGTTGACGAAACGGGGGCCGCAGCGGCCAGGGCCTCATCGATGAGCCGCTGGTCTCTCCGCTTGCGGTACGCCTGTTCCCGGCACAGGCGCTTGCAGTAGTCCCTGCTCCGGCCCACGCCGGACTGCTTGATGCTGCCGCCGCACCAGGCGCACAGCTTGGCGCCGTCGGCGTCTCTGGGCGTCTCGGTCTTCACCATGGCGACGACCGTACGCCGCTCGGACTCCCCCGTGTCGACTGCCGTGTCGGCGTCCGTGTCGCGCAGGTCAGGGCCGTGTCGGCGGTGCGGTGGTGCATCCGGCGGCGGTCAGCGCCCTGGTGATGAGCGCCCGTTCATCGGCCGTCAAGGGACGTGTGTTGTCCCACTCGTTGAGCGGGTCGTACCCGAACAGGGCGACGGGGCCGCGCGTCTCGGGGGCGTCCTCGGGCCGGACTCCGGCGACGTGGGCCAGCGCCACGGCGGCGTACGGGTTGGGCTCGTACTCGTCGCGCAGGACCAGCGCGCAGTCCGACATGGCGATCCGCAGCCGTGAGCCGTCGGTGAGGAACGCGCGGCCGATGCCGTGGGGCCCAAGGGCCTTCTCGGCGACGGCGATGCGGTCGCCCCACTCTGCGCGGCCGTCGGGGTGGATCAGGACGTAGACGGGTGCGTCGGTGGTCATGGTCCCGACCGTAGCGGCGGGCGCGGCCGTGCCGGTCCCGATCGCGCCGACGATGCCGTCGAGGACGTCGTTCAGCACCGCTTCGCGCTCGGCCGGCTTCATCGCGGTGAGCGCCTCGACCGCCTTCTTCGTGTCGAAGGAGAACCCCACCACGGGCGGCCCCGCGTTCGGCGTCCGCGCGCTCGGCAGCCGCACCCCGCGCCGGGCCC
>NZ_JAIQYY010000065.1 GCF_020181035.1 Streptomyces sp. CoH27 | reverse complement strand
AAGACGCTGGTCGAGCTGTTCGGTCTCGCCCGCGAGCTGAACATCGACGCCGAGGGCATCGACATGGGCCCGTCCCCCGTGGACGCCGCCCTGGCCGCCGACCTCGCGCTGCCGATCGAGGAGCTGGAACTCACGGTCCGCTCGTACAACTGTCTCAAGCGTGAGGGCGTCCACTCGGTGGGTGAGCTCATGGCTCGTTCCGAGGCCGACCTGCTGGACATCCGCAACTTCGGTGCGAAGTCCATCGACGAGGTCAAGGCGAAGCTGGCCGGCATGGGCCTGGCCCTGAAGGACAGCCCGCCCGGATTCGACCCGACCGCCGCCGTGGACGCCTTCGGCGCGGACGACAACGGCAGCACGGGTTTCATGGGGACCGAGCAGTACTGAACGCCGCGCCCGGGTCGCGGGGAGCCAGGAGGCGGCGGAGCCGGCGATGAGCGCGCCGGCTCCGCTGCCTCGGCTCCCCGATGGCCCGCACCGCGGCACGGGCACTGAGTGAGTCGAGCCCCGGCCCCGCCCGCGCTCGGCAGCACGCGAAGGACGTACGGGGCCGGCGCGGCCGTACGCGGAAATCTGTCACGGCGAGGCCATATGTCCGCGCCTGACGCAGATAGGGTTGCACCACGAGGCAGATGGCGCTGAGTCCTCGGAGCGCGGGTGCCACGCACGCCTGGGTTCCCCGCCGCGTCCCCGAAACGAAGGTGCCATGCCCGCTGAGAACGCCCCTGTCGCCGGCAACCTCGACGATGACGACTATCCCGCCTACACGATGGGGCGGGCCGCTGACGTTCTCGGCACCACCCCCGCCTTCCTCCGGGCCGTCGGCGAAGCCGGGCTCATCACGCCCCTGCGTTCGGAAGGCGGCCACCGCCGGTACTCCCGCCGCCAGTTGCGCATCGCCGCCCGTGCCCGGGAACTGGTCGACCAGGGCACTCCCGTCGAGGCCGCGTGCCGCATCATCTCGCTGGAGGACCAGCTCGACGACGCTCTCCGCCTGAACCGGGAAATGCGCCGGAAGCTGGAGGGACGCGGCGCGGATACCTAGTCCCGCCAGTACAGAATTACGGACTGCGGCGGGACGAGAATTACTGGACGCACCGAAAAATGCATGGGTGCTGCGGCTGGATCTGTGTTAGCGTGATAGCAGTTGCAGTTTTGATTGCCAGAGATTTTTCTTTGCAGAGCTTTCCGGATCTTTCCGGAGGGGTGATCATCGCGGCGACTCGGCTCCGCACAGTGCGGAGTCCGGTACTGCCCCTCAAGGGAGATTCAATATGGCATCTGGCACCGTGAAGTGGTTCAACGCGGAAAAGGGCTTCGGCTTCATCGAGCAGGAGGGTGGCGGCCCGGACGTCTTCGCCCACTACTCCAACATCGCCACCCAGGGCTTCCGCGAGCTTCAGGAAGGCCAGAAGGTTACCTTCGACGTCACGCAGGGCCAGAAGGGCCCGCAGGCCGAGAACATCGTTCCCGCCTGACACTGACGCGAACCGTCGCGAGCCAGTGGCTCGCGCATCATGTGGCTGGGGCCCGCACTCTTCGAGGTGCGGGCCCCAGCTCATTGTTCCCCTGTTTTCCGGGTTTACCGGACCAGTGACAGCCCGGCTCCACCACGAAGCCCGGCTTTTCTTTTTTTCTCCAGTTCATTCTTGCGAATCCTTGTGCTCTCGAAGAGGACTCGGGTCACGACATGAGTTCCTTCGGGACGCAGGCGCCTTCGGCGTCGGCGTCGGCGGTTCGTCGGCCGTGGGCGGCATCCAGGCGCAGGCCAGGGAGCCGCCGATCAGGCCGGAGGCGACACCGAGGAAGAGGCCGCCGAAGTTCGCGACGGGAAAGGAGATGAGGGCGAGCAGAAGAGTGGCGACCCCGGCGAAGACACGAAGATGGGGGCGGCAGCAGAGCGTGACGCCCAGGGTCAGGAGCAGAACTCCGATCACCAGGGCTCCGGCGCCGGACGTGGTCGACAGGGCGAGCGGAATCCCGCCCAGGTCCAGGTGCGCGTAGGGCCAGTAGAGGATGGGGAGACCGGCACTGAACGTGAACAGCCCGGCCCAGAAAGGGCGTTCGCCGCGCCAGGTCCGGAACCTTCGCCGGAACTCCGGCGCCGTGGCGAGCAGTTCACGGCGTCTGCCGAGGGGGTTGGTGATCACGCGTCCTGTCCTGATCAGTGGTGCTGCGATTCCGTGAGGAGGATGCGAGACCCGGCGTACGCCCCCCGCACCGGGGCTCGCCCGGGTCAGGGGCAGGCGTGGTTGCCCTGATCGAGCTGCACGCGCAGGCCCGGAACGCTGAACGTGCCGGCGGACAGCGCGACCGCGCTCACCCGCACGCCCTTCAGGGTGGTCGACACAGACTGCTGGCCGACGCCGTCGGGATCGAAGAACCGCGAGTTCCTGTCTCCGGGATCGACCGGCCCCTTGGTGAGGGCACCCTGCGCGACACCGATGTCGAGGCCGGTGAAGGTCGCGTCCTTGACCGTCTCGGTCGTCGCGTCGATGAACATGTCCGACGCCTCGGCCGGCCGGTCGTCACCGCCGGTGAGCCGCAGGGTCCGCGTGCCCAGCACCGGGATGTCGACGGCGATGGACTGGCACAGCCCGCTGACCGTCGCGTGCCGGAATCCGGTGACCATGACGGGTACGAGTTCATGTTTCCTGGTCACGTCGACCGTGCCGTAGAGGCTGAACCCACGCGCGGTCAGGGAGTCGGCGGTGAACTGGAACTTCTGACCGGAGATGAAGAACGACGCGGCGAGCACTCCCTGCGCCATGGCGATGCCGACCGCCGCACACGCTGCCATGCTGGGCACCAGGACCACCGCGAAACGCCTCCACCGGGTCCTCCCGGCGCGATGCGACATCCCGTCTCCTTCGGTCGTGAGGTGAGTCCGCCATACCACGAAGGCGGAGATTGCCCCATTTGTCCGGTAATGGATCCTAGGCTTCCGGGCACGTCAACCGGCCGCACGCCAGGTCCGCCGTCCGAGTGGTGCGCGTTTCACGGTCGTTCCGTCGCCCCGACCGTCGGTGAAAACCGGTGGAACGGCGCCGCCGTGCGCCACTACCGTGCTGCCGAACCGAGTCGTCCAGGCAAGGACATGCCGTTGTACACCCTGTGAGACCTCCCGAGAGCTGATCTGTCGCGCGTCGCGCCTGTGCGCCGCGCTGCTTTTTGCTGCGGACTTCTCACTGAAACCGGTGTACTTCTGTGCTCAATCGCTGGGTGGTCATGCCCACCTGCCTGCCTACCGTTCTCCGCCGTTGCCACGCGTGCGCGTCCGAGCGCTTCCGGGCGAACGGCAAATTCCGCGTCAACGCGAACCACAAGCTCCTCGACGCCTGGCTGCTCGTGCTCTGTGCCGCTTGCGGGGAAACCGCGAAACTCACGGTCCTGGAGCGGGCGAACGTGCGCTCCGTACGACCTGAGCTGCTGGACCGGATGCATGACAACGACCCTGACCTGGCAGCTGAGTTGCTCCAGGATCCGGTCGTGCGGCGCCGTAATCGCATCGCCCTCGACTGGGCGGGCGCCTGGCGCCTCGACACCGGCGGATCGGATCACCTGGACCGCGAGGTGATCGACGTGTCGGTCCGCTTCGCGGCGCGGATCCCTGTCCGGCCGGTACGACTGATCGCCGAAGGCTGCGCTCTTCCGCGGGCCGAAGTCGAGAGACTGGTCAGGGAGGGGAGCCTTGTTTCGGCAGTCCGGCTGAGCGGCAGGCTCTCCGGCGACTTCACCTTCACGCTCAAGCGCTGAGCCCTCCCCGGGCCCAGGGCCTGTCCGGCAGGATCCGTCGGACAGGCCGCACCGGGGCCACGGTCCCTAGGAACGCTCGCCGCCTCCGGAAGAGCGGCGGGCGCGGCCGGCCCCACCGGCGGGTTCGGCGGCGGGGTCCCTCTGGGAGTCCGCGTGGTGGGTCAGCACCTTCATGATCTCCGAAGCCAGCACGTCCGACAGAGCGGGCGCGAGAGCGTCTGCCAGTGCGGTCGCGAGGGTCTGCGCGAAGAACAGCCTCTCCAGTTCCGAGCCACGGGAGGGCGGCCGGGAAAAAGACGCCACGGCCGCTTCCATCAGGGCTCCCGCCAGCGGGTCCTTTCCTTGCCTGCCACCGGTGCCGGTATGGGGCATTCCGGCATCACGCACCATTTCATCGAAGATCTCGTCGATGAAGGTCTCCAAGGGGTCCCGTTCCGATTGTCCGCCGGGCTCAGCTGCCATTGTCGTTCCTCATGTCCTCTGTCCTCGATTGCCCTATGGGGCCTGCCCCCCGATTCCGGCGATGGCAAGGATCGGGGGGCAGGGGTGTCGCCATTTCCTGTCAGTGACGCATCAGCGCGGCCAGCAGGAGGGGGTTCTCGATGATCGACTCGCCGCGCTCCTCACGACGCCGGCGCATCAGCGCGGCCAGCAGGAGGGGGTGCTCGATGACCGACTCCTCGCCATGCTCCTTACGGCGGCGCGCCAGCGCCGCGAGCAGAAGCGGATGCTCGATGAACGACTCCTCACCGCCCTCCTCACGGCGGCGACGCAGGAGCGCGGCCAGCAGGAGGGGGTTCTCGATGATCGACTCGCCGCGCTCCTCACGACGCCGGCGCATCAGCGCGGCCAGCAGGAGGGGGTGCTCGATGACCGACTCCTCGCCATGCTCCTTACGGCGGCGCGCGAGCGCGGCCAGCAGAAGCGGATGCTCGATGAACGACTCCTCACCGCCCTCCTCACGGCGGCGCGCGAGCGCGGCCAGCAGAAGCGGATGCTCGATCAGCGACTCCTCGCCACGCTCCTCACGACGCGCCAGCATCGCAGCCAGCAGGAGCGGTCCGAAGGCGGATTCCTCGCCCAGCTCTTCCTGGCCTGCTCCGGCCCTTTCCCGAGTGGGGGTCTCCGTCGTTGCCGTCATGGTTCTCTCTTTCTTCGACGCATGACTCGGCGGAACGCCCGGCTGTCACCAGCTTCGCGCTCCGCCCTTCAACGCCATGGTCGAAGGGCGCCAAATCGACCGCACTTCGATCATCCGCCAGACGGCCCTCCACGTCGGGTATCTGTTGCCGGAGGGCCCTGGGGCGCGCACGTACCATTGCAGTGAGACCGTGTTCGAATGGCTGCTGCCGGACGGCGGCGGAGCGCGGGGCACGTATGGCGGCTGGAGGCCGGCGCGGCAGGGCAGGGCGACGGGGGCTTGTCGCTCTGACGGCTCTGGCGGGTGCCCTGCTCACCGTGCTGGTCGGGGTCGCCTTCGGGGTGTTGTTCCGGTCGGTCGGCGACATGCGCGAAGCCAATCTGGCGGAACGGCATTCCGTGGCGGCGGAGAACCAGGCACGGCTGGTCGACAACCTCGTCCTCGACGTCGAGACGTACCAGCGCGGCTTCGTCATCACCCGGCAGGCCCAGTTTCTCCTGCCGTGGAAGATCGCCCAAGGCCACTTCCCCACCCAGGCACAGGAACTCGTGCGCATCAGCACCTCCCCCGCCCAGCGCGCACTGGCCCAGCGGATCGCCCGGGACGGCACGTCCTACATCCGCGACTACTCGGTTCCCGTGGTCACCATGGCGCAGCGAGGTGATCCACGGGCGAGCAGTGTCGCGGTGACCGTGGACGGCAAGCACCGCGTCGACGCACTGCGGGCCCTGTTCGACCGCTACACCACCGCCGAGGGCTCCGCCGTCACGGCCCGCGAGGCCACCACCGACTCGGACGCCCGACGCGCGGGCATCGCGGCCGGGGTCGGGATCGCGGCGTCGGTGCTGCTCATCGCCGCGTACACCGGGTATGTGACGCGAGTGATCGTCTGGCCGGTCCGCCGGGCGGCCCACCTGGCGAGCAGGCTCGCCGAGGGCGACCTGACCGCGCGGATGCCGCGCACCGGCGCGCGGGAGATCGGGCAGCTGGAAACAGCCTTCAACACCATGGCCGGCTCCCTCGAAAGCAGTCTTGAGCAGGCCCAGGAGGCTCACCGCAGACTCAGGCTCCTCTACGACGCCGGTATGGCCGTGGGCACCACGCTCGACATGACGCGGACGGCCCGGGAACTGGTGGGGGTGTCCGTACCGAGGTTCGCCGACTTCGCCACCGTCGACCTCGCCGTGTCCGTCCTGGAAGGTGAGGAACCGACACCTGCCGGCAGTACACCTCTGCGGCGCGTGGCCGGCGAGGGCGTCCTCGACGACGTCCCGCTGGATCCGGTCGGCGCACTGGTCCCGTCCGCGCTGCCGCTCCCGCCGAACCGGCGCTCCGGGCCGACCGCACTGTTCGTACCCGACCTGCGTGCTTCCAGCGCATGGCAGGCCGCTCATCCGCAGGAGGCGGAGCGACTGCTCGGCTACGGCATGAACTCGCTGATCGCCGCTCCGCTGACCGAGCAGGGCATGCTCATGGGAACGGTCACCTTCTGGCGCTTCCGCGCGAGCAAGCCGTTCGAGAAGGAAGACGTCGCCGATGCCGAGGAACTGGCCCTCAAGGCCGCCGGCGCCATCGACAACGCCCGTCGCTACACCCGTGAGCGCGAGACCGCGCTGACCCTGCAACGCAGTCTGCTGCCGCAGCACCTGCCCGCACAGCCGGCCGTCGAGGTCGCCCACCGCTATCTCCCCACGAGCACGCGCGCCGGGGTGGGCGGAGACTGGCTCGACGTGATCCCGCTGTCCGGAACGCGCGTAGCCCTGGTGGTCGGAGACGTCGTGGGGCACGGGGTCCACGCCTCCGCCGCCATGGGACGACTGCGCACGGCGGTACGCACCCTGGCCGATGTCGACCTGCCACCGGACGAACTCCTCACCCACCTCGACGACCTGGTCATGCACCTTCCGGGGATCGGCGAAGCGACGACCGGGGAACTGGGCGCGACCTGCCTCTACGCGGTCTACGACCCGGTCTCCCGGCGCTGCTCCCTCGCCGGCGCCGGCCACCCGCAGCCGTTCGTCCTCGCCCCCGACGGCACAGTGACGGCGGTGACCGGACACGCCGGCCCCCCGCTCGGTGTGGGCGGCCTGCCCTTCGAGACCACCGAACTCGAACTGGCCCCGGGCAGCACCCTGGCCCTGTACAGCGACGGCCTGGTGCACTCCCGGGAGCTCGACCTCGACCACGGGCTGGACCGGCTCCGCGACGCGCTCGTCTCGACCGCGCGGTCGGCAGGCTCGCTGGAGGCCGCCTGCGATGCCGTCATGGACGCCCTGCTCACGGCGCCCCCGTCCGACGACGTCGCCCTCCTGCTCGCCCGGACGCGTGCGCTGTCGTCCGACCAGGTCGTCACCTGGGACATCCCCGTCGACCCGGAGTACGTCGCACGCGCCCGGACCCTGACCACCGAACGGCTGGAGACATGGGATCTGGAAGAGTCCTCCTTCGTCACGGAACTGGTCGTCAGCGAGCTCGTGACCAACGCCATCCGCTACGGCAGACCCCCGATCCGGCTCCGTCTCATCCGCGACACCTCCCTGATCTGCGAGGTCTCCGACGGCAGCAGCACTGCACCCCACATGCGGCGGGCCCGCAGCTTCGACGAGGGAGGACGCGGCCTGCTCCTGGTCGCCCAGCTCACCCAGCGATGGGGCACCCGGCACGGCACGGCCGGCAAGACCATCTGGTGCGAGCAAGCCCTGCCCACGCCGGGGCGACGATGGTGACGACCACCCCAGCTCCCTCACACCTCGGAGAACGACAGTCATGACGAAACTCCGCGAACGCAAGAACAACCGGGCGGCGGTCCTGTACTGCCTGTACGGGGCCGTGGAGGACAACCGCCCCGAAGTCAGCGGATCGGCGCTGCACGACGGGCTGCGCCTGCCCGACGACGATCTCTCCGCCGCCTGCGCCTACCTGGCCGACGAGGGCCTGATCAGCGTGGAGTGGACCACGCACCACACCCCCGCCGCCGTCTCGCTGACGCACGAGGGCATCCGCCTGATGGAGGAGTGGGAGGAGGAGCGGGAGGAGGAACAGGGTCTCAGGACGTGAAGAAGTGCTTGTCGAGGGCGATGTCCAGGAGCTGGGACATGGTCAGTGCCGGGTGGGGGCGGGTCACCGGGGCGCTTTCGGCGTAGGAGTTGACCTCGCGGACCGCCAGCCGGCGCCCGTCCGGGTACAGGGCGTCCACCAGCCAGACCTGGGCCGCGCCGCCCTTCTCCGAGGATCCTTGGACCTTTTTGACGCGGGTGCCGTCGGCCAGTGTGGTGGCCTCGCAGTGGCCGGAGACACCGGTGCAGTCCATGTGTCCGTCCAGGAGGTCGGTCATGCCGTACTGTGCGTCGGCCTCGACCATGTTCTTCCCATGGCCGTCGTCGTAGACCAGCTGGATCAGTCCGTCGTCGGCGTTCAGGTCGGAGACGGTTCCGCCCCGGGGCAGGTGTGACCTCAGGACCTGGGTCATGCGTGCGCCGGGTACGCGGTTCCTGGTGGTGGTCGGGGTGGTGGAGGGGGTTTTCTCCGGGGTCGGCAGGGCGGTGATCGCCTTGTTCCATGCCGGGCTGCGCACGATCGAGGTCAGCTGGGCGATGGACAGCAGCGGATCGGCACCGCCGGCCGATGCCTTCTCGCCGCCGCCGGCGAACTCCTGCACCGTCAGCTGGACCCGGTCAGCGGTGGTGAGCACGACGTACCAGCGCTTCTGCCCGGTGTCACTGCTGGGGTAGGTGAAGGACTTGGTGGTGTTGAGCACCCCGCCCCCGGGGAGTTTCTCGGTGGTGCACTTGTCGTAGGGGCGCACCTCCACCGGGAGGCAGCCGCCCTCGCCCTGCTGGTCGGCGGGGATGCCGGGGTCCAGGCGGGTGAGGGCGATGTCGAGGCCGGCGGAGCCCCGCGCGCTGGAGTAGGTGAGCTTGGCCGTCGGCCAGACGACGGGCGGGCCGGCCTGGGACGCCGTACCCGAGGCCGCCGAGACGCTGCCGCCGGAGGGCAGCAGGCTCTTGAACGTGCGGAGCATCTCCGCACCGCTGACCGACGAGGGTGCCCGGGACGGCGACTGCCCGGTGGAGCGCGCCGGGGCGCCGGCCCGCAGCCGGCCCGGGTCGCCGGCGCCGTGGCCGCCGAAAGCGCCCGTCGTCAGCAGCGTGCCGCCCACCGCGGCCACCGCCACGGCCGTGCCGGCGACGCGGGCGGCGGCGAGCAGCCGCATCCGACGGCCCCGGGCGACGGAACGCCGCACCAGGTCGGCGGAGTGGGGCGGGAACGCTCCGGCGGTGCGGCTCATGGCGTCGGTCAGCTCTGTCTCGAACGCCTCGTCGAGGGACATGGTGGGTCTTCTCCGTTCTGCTGGGGCCTGCGTGCTGGAGCTCTCCGGGGCGCCGGGGCGTGCCGTCATGTCGTCACGCCGCCAAGTCGGCCAGGTCGGCGCCCAGCAGTGCGCGCAGGCGATGCAGTGCCCGCATGCTCCTGGCGCGGACGGCTCCCGGCGACAGCCTGAGGGCCTCGGAGGTCTCCTTCACCGAGCGGTCCTCCCAGTAGCGGAGCACCAGCACCGCACGGTCCCTGGCCGTCAGCCGGGCCAGGCCGTCCAGCAGTGCCATGCGCAGCTCCGCGTCCGGTGCCGGGCCTGCCGCCTCGGGCAGCCGGTCGCTGGGACGCTCGGTGGAGCTGCGGCGACGGCGCTGGGAGAGGTAGGTGCGCACCAGCACGGTGTCGGCGTAGGCCACCGGGGAACCCGCGCGGCTGACCCGCCGCCAGGAGCGGTACATCTTGGCGAGGGTCTCCTGAACCAGGTCCTCGGCAAGGTGCCAGTCGCCGGTGAGCAGGCAGGCCGTCCGGAACAGAGGCCCGCTGCGGGCGGCTGCGAACTCCAGGTAGTCCGCGGGTGCTTCCCTCACCGTGTGTGTCCTTTCATGGTCGGACGTCATCTCTTACACGCGGTGAGGGGGCTTCCGCGTTACGCCCCCGGGCAAACCGAAGGCACCCCGCCGGCCGACGGGGTGCCTCAGCGGACCGGTCAGGACCGAACTGGAGCGGCCCCGACCGTACGGGGCAGGGGCCGTTCGGCGGTCAACTGTGCGGGGCGGCCGCGTCGACCAGCGTGGCGTGGATCCTGAGGTCATGGGTGGGGTTCGTGACGCGCAGGAATCTGCGCACCCGCCCCGGGGGGACCACCAGGCGCAGCGCGCCCCCGCGCCGGGCGGCCATGTGGTGGGCGCCGATGAGCGCGCCCAGCCCGAGCACGTCGCAGAAGGTGACGCCGCCGAGATCGATGATCACCTGAGGCCGGCGGCCGTGATCGGCCACCAGCTCTGCCAGGTGCGCGCGCAGTCCCGGCACGGTCAGCATGTCGATCTCCCCTGCCAGACTGGCGACGATCCAGCCGTCGAGGCGGGCCAGGGACACTCTCAGCTTCGCAACTCCCTCTCCTCGTCGGTCTTCGCTGGTCATAGCGGACCTCCGATCGCGCCCTCATGGGCAGCGTCATCCGCCCGGCAGGGGATCGGCAGGGGCGACCGGTCCCCTCTGGGGTGCCGTACGGCCCTTCTGCATGGGCCGATCGGCCCCCGCCGGGATTCGGGTGAGGGGAGCACGAGAGCACACCGAAGGTGGCGAACCCGGTCGTGGTGGCCGCTGGGAAGGGCGAGCACGCCGAGCGCGGGGCCGTGGCCGTTGCCGGGAGCGCCCAGCGAAGCCGACAGGGTCGGGGCCGCTACTTCAGGCCGATCGCGGCGCAGTCCGCCGCGTACGCCGGGGTGCAGATGTCCGCGACGGTGTAGACGCCGTCCGCGATCACCGTCTGCTTGATGTTGTCCCGGGTGAGGGCGACCACCGGCACGAGCCGCGCGGGGATCTTCTTCGTCGTCGGGCTGTCGACCGTGTCGCGGGTCAGCGCGTCGAACTGGATGTCCTTGCCCTTGACCTTGTCCACCGCCATCTGCGCGGCGTCGGTGGCCTCGTCCAGGAACGACTTGTACACGGTCATGTACTGCTCGCCCGAGACGATCCGCTGGACCGCGTCCAGGTTCGCGTCCTGCCCGGTCACCGGCGGGATCCTCGTCGCGCCCGCCGCCTTCAGCTCCTCGATGACGGCGCCCGCCATGCCGTCGTTCGCCGAGTAGACGGCGGCGATGTTGCTCAGCCCGACCGACCGGATCGCCTTCTTCATGTTCGCCTTGGCGATCGCGGGCGACCACTTGTCGGTGTCGTACTGCGCGACGATGTCGACCTGGTTCTGGAATTCGCCGAGCGCGCCCTCCTTGAACCGGGCCGTGTTCGGGTCGGCGGGGTCGCCGTTCATCATGACGACCTTGCTGCTCGGCGCCTTCGGCCCGAGCGCCTGGACGATGGCGCGGGCCTGCACCTGGCCGACGAGCTCGTTGTCGTGGGAGACGTAGGCGTCGATCGGCCCCTGTGCGAGGCGGTCGTACGCGATCACCGGGATGCCCGCGTCCTTGGCCTTCTGCACGTCCGGCGCGATGGCCTTGGCGTCCAGCGCGTCCACCAGGATGACGTCGACCTTCTCGGCCACCATCTGCTGGAACTGCCGGCTCTGCGTGGCCGGGTCCGCCTCGGCGTTGGCGTAGACGACCTTGCCCTTGTCGTGGGTAAGGGTGGCGACCTCCTTCTCGATGATGGGGTGGTCGAACTTCTCGAAGCGTGCGGTGTCCTTGTCGGGCAGGAGCAGGCCCACCACGATGTCGTCGCCCTTCGGGGAGGCGGAGCCGCCGCTGCCGACGACGTTGCCGAGGGAGCCGCACGCGGTGAGGGTGAGAGCGGACGCGGCGGCGGCCAGGACGATCCCGCCATGGCGTACGCGGGTCCTGTGGGGGGAGGTCGGAGCGTTCACAGCAGGTGCCTTCCGGGGGGACGGGGCAGCTGGATGGGGCAGCTGGCAACCCAGGTGGCGGAAAGCCAATCGACAACCACAGGGAACGTCAAGACGTCAGGACAATAAGGTGATTGAGCCGTGACCACCGTGCTCGTGAGTGAACTCCCATGCGATCAACCGGACTTGGCGTGCACGGACATCGCCCGCTCACCGGCCGGGCTCGGCCTCCGTCCCGGGCACCGCCTCCGTCCCGGGCACCGCCTCCGTCCCGGGCACCGCCTCCGCCCCGGGCACCGCCTCCGTCCACACCGTGTGGAAGGCGAGCCGCAGACAGCTCGCGAGGGCCGGGTGTTCGATGAAGAGGGTGGTGGTGGAGCCGGCGCCGGCCACCGGGTCGGGCATGTCGCACAGGACGAGGGAGGAGTCGGCGATGACGAGCTTCAGCGGCAGCTCGGGAGCGAAGCGGGCCTCCTCCCCCGCGGCGGCGAAGCGCCGTACGTGGTCCAGCGTGCCGGGGTCGTCCAGGGCGTCGTCGAGGTAGATCGCGCGGACGGTGCCGCCCGCCCGGTGGAGCCGGCGGACCACCGCGATGCCCTCGGTGTTCTCGGCGGGCGCGACGAACGGCGGTTTGCAGAAGGTGAGGAGTTCGTGGCGGGCCTGGTGCTGGATGTCGGCAAAGCGCTCGGCGATCCGCTTCGGGTCGCGCAGGATCTCGATGTAGTCCAGGGGGTCGGTATGGTCCTGTCCCTGGGCCCACAGGGGTTGCAGGGCACCGGCCAGTGTCTGCGAGACCCGCTCCAGCCGGTCGACGGACTCCCGCTGCACGGCCATCAGCCGGGCGAGGGCCAGCTCGGGCGTCACGGCGGAGTACGTGGTCACCCGCCCGGGGTGGGTCGTGGCCAGCTGCCGCCGGACGAGGGCGTCCAGCACGTCGTACACGCGCTGGCGCGGCACGTCGGCCTCCCGGGCCGCCTCGGCCGCCGTGTAAGAACCACGCCTGATGAGCGCCAGGTAGACCCGTGCCTCGTACCGGGCCAGGCCCAGCGACATCAGGTCGCTGATGGTTCTGTCTTCAAGCTCCATGGCTGCACAAGGTACCTGCCGTTCCCGAGGAGTTGGGGCCAAGGTTTTACCAACTGGCCCTGTTCTCTTCGGCAAATGGTCAATAATCTCCTTCGTAGCCACCACTGACCGGGGTGGCAGCACACACGATGCCCGTCAGACAGCTCCGCTCGGCCACCCCCAACGGAAAGCGGTTGTCATGCACTCGACAGTACAGCCTCCGCCTCCGGCCGCCGTCCCGGAGCCACCCATCCCCCCACGGAGGGCAGTTCATTGCATTCCCATCGCCGAAGGAACCCGATACGCCGCGGCGCGCCCGCCCTGCTGTCCGCAGCGGCCCTGATCACCGGCGGCCTGGCCGTCGTCTCGCAGTCGGCAGCCTTCGCGACCACGACCACCACATCCACGGCCACCACGGCGTCCGTCGCCACGGTGCACACCCACCGGCTCTGTTCCGAGCCGAGCAAGCCCGGATACATGGCGTGCGAGGCGGTCGAGCGCACCGACCTCAAGACGCAGAAGTCCCTCGGCCACCACGACACCCCCAAGGGCTTCGGACCGGCCGACCTCCAGGCCGCCTACAACCTGCCCAAGGACGCCGGCAAGGGCGCCACGGTCGCGATCGTCGACGCCAACGACGACCCGAACGCCGAGAAGGACCTGGCGGCCTACCGCTCCCAGTACGGCCTGCCGGAGTGCAGCACGAGCAACGGCTGCTTCAAGAAGACCGACCAGGACGGCGGCACCAACTACCCCGCACCCGACTCGGGCTGGGCCGGCGAGATCTCCCTCGACGTCGACATGGTCAGCGCGGCCTGCCCGCAGTGCAAGATCCTGCTCGTCGAGGCCAAGTCGGCCAGCATGGACGACCTCGGCGCGGCCGTGAACCAGGCCGTCAAGCAGGGCGCCAAGTACGTCTCCAACAGCTATGGTGGCAACGAGGACGCCACCGACACCAAGGCCGACGACCAGTACTTCAAGCACCCCGGCGTCGCCATCACCGTCAGCTCCGGCGACAGCGGCTACGGCGTCGAGTACCCGGCCGCCTCCCCGTACGTGACGGCCGTCGGCGGCACCTCGCTCAAGAAGGACAGCAGCACCCGCGGCTGGTCCGAGTCCGTCTGGGGCACGTCCGCCGGCGGCAACGGCGCGGGCTCGGGCTGCTCGCAGTACGAGGCCAAGCCGTCCTGGCAGAAGGACACCGGCTGCGGCAAGCGCGCCGTCGCCGACGTCGCCGCCGTCGCCGACCCGGCCACCGGTCTCGCCGTCTACGACACCTACCAGGCCAGCGGCTGGAACGTGTACGGCGGTACCAGCGCCTCCGCGCCGTTCATCGCCGGTGTCTACGCCCTCGCGGGCACCCCGGGCACCGGCGACGTCCCGGCGTCGTACCCCTACGCCCACCCGGACCAGCTGAACGACGTCACGAGCGGCGCCAACGGCTCCTGCGGCGGCTACCTGTGCCAGGCGGGCAAGGGCTACGACGGCCCGACCGGTCTCGGCACCCCGAACGGGACCGCCGCCTTCACCAAGTGACGGGCGACGTCCCCGCATAGCGCCTCATCGCGCCCCGCCGGTCCGTCCGGCGGGGCGCGGTGCCGTCAACGGCACTTGTGTGTATGGCACTTGGGGCCGGTCGCCGGGGTGCCCGGCCCCGGGGTGGCTGTCGTGGTGCGGTGCTTGCCGGGCCTGCCTCCGACATGTCTGGCGGGGGTGGGGGAGGCGGAGGGGACGCCGGGCTCGTTCGTGCCGGGGCCGAGGGACGGCGCGGCGGGGAACGGCAGGTCCGGCAGGCCGGCCAGGGCGTCGCGCATGTACCGGGTCCAGATCTCGGTCGGGATGTCGCCGCCGAACACCTTCCGCAGACCGCCCACACCCGCCAGGGACTGGAGCTGCGGGTGGGCCGGGTCCTCCTTGAACAGGACGACCGAGGTGGCGAGTTGGCGCGTGTAGCCGATGAACCAGGCCGACCGGTAGTCGTCCGTGGTGCCGGTCTTGCCCGCCGCCGTACGGCCGAGGGCCTGGGCCTCAGCCGATGAACCACTTCCGCTCACCGGTACGGCGCCTGCCACGGCCGTCCGCCGCACGGCTGCCGGAGGTGGTGCGCTGCGGCGGTCGGCGCCGGGTTCCGCTCATGGGCGTGGATCACCTGCTTCTTGCGGGGAGGAATCGCATCCCAGTGCCGCGAGGCGGAGCGTCGCCGTATTCGGATCGGGGCGCGGAGCGCCTGTACCGCTGTCGGCGCCACCCAGGATGATGCGAACGCACGTGCCCATGATCGCTGGTTGGGGTGGCGACTGCGGGATCGGGGCACGCGTGTGCGGCGGTCGTACGTATGGTCCTTGAACGGGGTCGGGACGGCATCACGTTCCGGTCGGGGACCGTGAGGAGGCGAGATGACGCAGGTGAGCGCGGTTGTGGAGGCCGGGC
>NZ_JAIQYY010000064.1 GCF_020181035.1 Streptomyces sp. CoH27 | reverse complement strand
CCACCTCCTACGAGGCAGCGGTCTCTCTCGCCTCATTCCTGCTCTGGGCAAGATCCGTTTGAAGACGGACCCTAGATCTGCGAAGGCCCGGGCGAGGTCGCAGGCCCGGGTGACGTCCGGGCGGGCGAGCCGGACCTGAAGGAGGCGTTCGTCCTGGCTTTCGGTGAGCGTCTCCCGGGGCGGCATGATCCACGAGGTGATCTTGCGCGGGCTCGGGATGTCGGCCCGGACCGGTTCGGCGGTGCCCGCGCGGAGGGCGGCGAGGTGTTTGCGGACGACCTGGCGGCTGCCGCGGTAGCCGCGAGCCTGGATCTCCAGGAACAGCCGGGTGCCGCTGATCTGGCCTTGCGCCTCGGTGAAGCGAGCGTTGAGGTATGCCTTGAAGGGCTCCAGGACGCCGTTGGGGCGGCGGTCGCGGGCGGAGGCCAGCAGCTGGTCGAGGTCGGTGTCGCGGAAGCGGCGGACGGTCTTGCGGTCGAGGTTCAGCCGGCGGGCGATGGCGCTGATCGTCCAGCGTTTCTCCAGCAGGCGGTGGATGTCCTCGTAGCGGTGGCGGGTGCGTTCGATGGTCTGGGGTGCGGGGCAGCTCCGCGGGCGGTAACAGCATCGGGGGCGTTTCCGGCACCTCGGTCACGGTCTTCTCGTTGGTATGTTTGCGCAGGCAGTCGCGGTGCTGGTGGCAGGTCCTCTCCACCGCGGCGGACAGGTTCTGCAGCAGGTGCCAGCGATCCGCGACTTCGAGGGCATGAGGGGCGGCTTCCTCGACTGCCTTGGTGTAGGCAGTGGCCCGGTCCCGGCAGATGACCTCGGCTCCGGGATGCTCGGTGAGCCAGGCGGCGAACGTCTCGGAGGTGCGGTCGGGCAGTACGTCCACGACCCGGTCGGCCTCGACGTCGACCAGCACGGTGCCGTAGGTGCAGCCCTTGCGGAAGGCGAACTCGTCCACCCCCAGCACCCTCGGGGCTCGGTCCGGTATCGTCGGCGCCGTCAGCAGCCTGAGCAGCCGGGTCCGGCCCGCGGTCAGCCGCAGTCGGCGGCGCAGCCGTGCGGGGGGACGGCCGCCGGGCTCGATCGCGATCGACCGCAGCCAGCACGCAAGCCCGGTACTGGACCGACGGTAGCGCGTGGACAGACCCGGCACCTGCTCGACGAATGTCGTACGGGAACAGCTCTTCCGGTCGCAGAAGTACCGGCGCACCCGCAGCCGGACGATGACCCGGTGTGAGCCCAACGGACGCTCATCCAGGGCGCGTTGATACGTGCTGTGCACGCGGCGGGCCTGCTTGCGACAGTTCGGGCACCGGCCTGGACGGGCCGTCGACACCGCCTCCACCACCAGGATGCCGGAGGAGTCGCACATCCTCTCCACTCGCACATCGATCCCGGGAAACAGCACATCCTCAACCGCCTTGCTCGCCACGGCAGGAAGTACGCTGCCGAAACGATCCCGCGTTCCTACTGCTGACCTGGGGATTCACGGAACCGCGGCCAGAGCCGTGAAATTCCCCAGGCGCGATCCATCTCCCCACTTGGTTGACGTGGCAACGAAGTCCTGGAGTCGCCCGTCTCCGGAGGGTCCCAGGCCGGCCCGGGCGGTCCAGGGGTGCACGATCGGGACCTGCTCGCCCACCCGTCACTGTTGCGCTCGCTGACGCGCCATCGCCGGACAACTGCACGGTGCAGCGAGTTCTCCGAACTAACAATTTTTGGTCCGAGACCCTGGCCGAGGATCGCTCCTCCCAGTACGTGACCCATGTCACACGCGGTTCCTGTCAGCAATCGGGAGGCTGTCCCGCTCAAGTCGCCGGGAGCAAGCCAACCGACAGGAGCGAGACATGAAGCACCGCATCGTCGTCCTCGGCGCCGGCTATGCCGGGTCCTACGTAGCCGGGACCCTGGCCCGCCGGTTGTCCCCGGCGGACACCGAGATCACCGTGGTCAACGCCGAGCCGGACTTCGTCCAGCGGCTGCGGCTGCACCAGCTCGCGGCCGGCCGGGAGATCGACGCTCCTCAGCTCGCCGACGTCTTCGCGGGCACGGGGGTCCGGCTGCGCCTGGCCCGTGTCACCGCCGTCGACCCCGAGCGCCAGGTCGTCGCCGTGGCCGACGCCGACGGCGGAGGCGAGTTGGGCTACGACACGCTTGTCTACGCGCTCGGCAGCCACGGTGCCGACCACGGTGTCCCCGGCGCGGCCGAGCACGGTTTCGACGTCGCCAGCCGGCCCTCGGCGTTGCGCCTGCGCGAGCGCCTGGACAGCCTGGGCAGGCAGGGCGAAAGCGTGCGTGTGCTGGTCGTCGGCGACGGGTTGACCGGCATCGAGACCGCCACTGAGATCGCCGAAACGCGGCCCGGCCTGTCGGTGGTGTTGGTTGCCCGCGGCGAGCTGGGCGCCTCCCTCTCTGTCGGAGCCCGCAGCCACCTGCGTCAGGCTTGCGATCGGCTGGGCATCACCGTCCTGGAGCACACCGAGGTCGAAGCTGTCGAGGCGGCGCGGGTGCTGTGTGCCGACGGCACCGCCTTGGCGTCCGACGCAACCGTGTGGACGGCCGGGTTCGCGGTCAGCCGCATCGCCGCCGCCGGCGGGCTGGAGGTCACCGAGAACGGTCGGATCGTCGTCGATCGCACCATGCGGTCCCTCTCGCACCCGAACGTCTACGCCGCCGGCGACAGCGCCTATGCCGTCGGCGACAACGGCCGCCCGCTGCCGATGTCCTGCGCTTCGGCCGGCTACACCGGCATGCAGGCCACGGCCGCGATCGTGGGACGCCTGACCGGCCGCAAGATCCCGAACACCAAGCTGGAGTACCTGGGCAACCACATCAGCCTCGGGCGGCGGGACGGGATCTTGCAGATGGTCGACGACGAAGGGCAGGTAAAGCCGCAGTACGTGGGCGGCTGGAAGGCCGCGCGGATCAAGGCGGCCATCCTCAAGATGTCGCTGTGGACCACCTCGCACCCGACCTTCGGCCTGCCCAAGCGCAAGCACCGCCTGGCCGCCGCGCCGCACGCGTCCGCCGACAAGACGCCTCGCGTAGCCGCCTAGGGTGATTCGCGTGGACAACACCGCGACCGATCGCTTCGACACCGCAGGAGGCAAGATCGCAACGGTGCGCGGCATCGCAGCCCCCGCCCGCCTCGTCCGTCTCACCGAAGACTGGAGGCAGCACGAACCGGACACTCCGCTCATCACCCAGTGGTGAGCCCCTCGCCGACCGCCGTCCGGCGCAGCGCTCGCGTTCACGGCCAGAAGCTCGTTGAACGGCTGCTACCTCGCCCTGGCGGGTGGGGAGATCAACTCAGCAGGTCCGTCCAGCCCGTGAGCACGGGGTGGGGATCTTCAAATATCGCCATCAGTTGCAGCCGGTTCTTGATGCGGGTGGTACTCGATGGTGAGGTCGTCGTCGAAGTCGACGATCATCTGTAGCTCGGCCGTGGTCTCGTCAGCCGGGTCGATGGCGCGGAGCGTGTGCGGCTTGGTGCGGGCCGCGTCAGCGATGACATAAGCGTCCCTCGCGTCGGTCTTTGCTTCGCCTGGATACAGGTCGGCGAGGCGGCGCATCGTCAGGCCCAGCAGGTAGGCGACCTGGCAGCCCATGTCCCGGGCGACCGCCAGAGGCATGGCCTTCGCCGGCATCGCCGCCGCCCTCATCTGCTACCGCCGACTGGACCGGGCGGTCAACTCACACGGCGCCGAGAAAGCCCGGATCGACGCCATCGAATTGTCGGCATGAGTCCCGGGCGACGCCGAGCAGCTCCCTCATGGGCACGGCGCGACGGCTCGTCGCGGAGATGTCCTGGCGCGCCTCGGCAGACCACAACGGCGGAAACACGGACAGGCCCTGATCGCTGTTCAGTGCCCGGACCTCCTCTTTCCAGCCGGGCCAGCGCAGATCGGCGTAGAACTCATCGAGCGCCCCGGACACCAGCCAGGCCAGCCATGTCGAGTGCCCGACCCCCAGAGACTCCCAGCGAAGGGAATCCGGTGCGAAATAGACCATCTCGCCGCTCCCGCCGGGGCGGCCGGCGCTGGTGGGAGCGGCGCCATTGAGAGCGAAGACGCCGCCCAGCACGTCGTGGGCCACCACCAAGCCGGGCCCCGGCCGCCACGCCGAGTTAAACGTTCCGGGGAACTGATTCACGCCGGCCAGGCTCGGCACCCCGTGCGCAGCCCCGCTCGCCGGGCTGCCAAAGACCCGCAGCCATCCGTCGTCCACCAGCAGACCGCCACAGTGCAGCACCACCGCACCCAGATACGACCTGACCGTGACCTGCAGCTGAAGAAGCGACGCCCTACCCAGATCGCCATCGGGTGGAAGCACCTCGACAGACACCGGACTCGCATCAAGTGTCTCTCTGAGTTCGGGCCAGGCCGGTTCCTCGACCTCGATCAGCTGGCTCAACTCACGCATGCCGGCATCGTCGCACCTGCACCGTACGGCTCAGCCGGCAGGGCGCTTCGACGAACCACCCGCCTATCGAGATGACCTCTTAGCATCGATGAGCTGGTCGAAGCCCCGTCCGTGGCGGTCGTAGTCGACGTCATGCGTGCTTTCACCGTGGCCGTCTGGGCCTTTGCCCAGGGGGTGGAAAAGATCGTTCTTGCTGAGTCGCTGGACGAAGCCCTGGCACTCAAGGCTCGTCACCCGGATTGGGCGGCGCTCGGCGAACTGCCACCGGATCCCGAGCGTCGCCTGTTATTGCCCGGGAGCTTCGGGCCGGGTCACTGCCGGGGTCGGCCGCCCTGCCGTGTGCCGGGCGTATGCGCAGGTGTGCGGCCGGGCCGGATCACGTTGACAGATGCGGTCAGTTTTGGACGATCGGCCTGGAATGGTGGCTCCACCTGCCTCACCTGCCGTAGCCGGAAGATGTCGAAGCCACCCGAACGTCCGCCGTAGACGCGATCAGCCCGCCCGTCCGGGGTCCCCTTCGACCACCGCCAGAGGTCCGGAAGGGCGGGCTAAGCGCACACCGACCGACCCGCTCGGCATGGCCACGACACCGCCTCCTGGACCGGACGCAGGCCCGAGATTGCGCTCGATTCGGGCCGCCGCACCTGCCTCCGGAGGGCCTGGAGGCGTGACGCCCCCCATAGGGCCCAGATCACATCCTATCCGGCATCGTAGCTGAGGAATGCCCTGAGCTGGACATAAAGCTGCTATAAATACATATTTCCGACATTTCTCCGAAGTTGGATAGTACGTCACATCATTGCGCCCCGACCTGTCCGCCGCTAACCATGTCTGTCGTTGCCGGGAAGCCAGGCGACGGACCGAGCGGATCCCCGCCAGGTCCGCCCGCCCTCACCCGCAGCACGGGGTCCCACCCCAGGCCGCCGCGAGCAGCGGTAGGCGTCGCTGTTGTCCCCCACCGAAGGGTTCCTTTCGTATGACCATGACCGCCCGCACCCGCATCGCTCGTCTTCGCAACCTCGGCCTCACCGCGATCGCCACCACCGGCGCCGCGACCGCCGCCCTCACTCTGATGTCGACGAACGCGCAGGCCGCCGAAGCGACGCAGACGCACGCCCCCACCGCGGTCAAGGTCGCCGGGAACAACAACCGCGCCACCTCCCAGCAGAAGACCGGCACCGCCAACAACCTCGACGGCTGGATCAAGCAGTCTCTGCAGATCATGAAGGCCAAGGGCATTCCCGGCAGCTACGAGGGCCTGAAGCGCAACATCATGCGCGAGTCCGGCGGCAACCCCACCGCTCAGAACAACTGGGACGTCAACGCTCAGAAGGGCACCCCCTCCAAGGGCCTGCTCCAGGTCATCGACCCCACCTTCAACGCCTACCACGTCTCCGGCACCGCTCACAGCGTCACCGACCCGGTGGCCAACATCACCGCGGCCGCCAACTACGCTGCCCACCGCTACGGTTCCATCGACAACGTCAACTCCGCCTACTGACGGTGGCCCACACGACCGTCGACGCACTGCCGCTCCACGGGGCCGACGAGGTGCGCGGTGAATCACAGACGCAGCGGGGACAGGGCCGGCGCGAGCGAGAACACTTCAGCACCGGAAGGTTCGAACGTTCTGCTGCCGGGCCCCTGAACGCAGCGCACACACCGGCCTGAAGATGCAGATTCACGGTCGTCCGCGCCGTCGGGTGCCTGCCCAGCGGAGAGCAGCCGCCGACGGAGCTCGTCGTGAGGTGATGGCCAGGGCCGCAGTGATAGCGGCTGTCTGGCCCTGACAGCGGGCGAGGGGACGGGTGCCGATGCGGCAGATTTCAGCGGTGCCGTTCGCCGGGGGACAGGGGCCGACCGGCCACAGAGGCCGTCCAAGGCGGAGCGGTGAGGAGCGTTCTGTGCCCGACACGGAACACCGGACTGGCCGGGACGACGCCCAGGGCCATATCCGGAGCGGCCACTACCCCCTGCTTGGCCGCCGCACCTCCAGGACCGACCCGACACCGGCACCTCCAGCTCCACCCACGACAACGCCGACCAGCAGCCCGGCACCGAACGCGCGCCATGTGCCGATCCGGTCTGCTGGGGTGCCCGCGGACAGCAGCAGTGCCGCGAACATCAACGTTGGTCGGCGGTGCGGGCAGCGCTGGGGCGATCGGTGTGGAGGCGGCGGCCTCAGTAACACGTACGCTTGTGCCGCACGCGCGCCCACAGCTGTCGACTCTTTCGCCGGCGGAGCGCCGGACCGACGAGCTTCGTGACCAGTCAGTTGACAAGGCGTCAGAGCATAAGGAGTATCCGCGTGTTCGGGACGAGCTTCCGGTTCACGCTGGTGCTCTGCACGAAGATCGTGAAGTCGTCGTTGTGGTCCGGCTTGACGCGAACTTCCACGTCCGGCAGGCCGAGCAGGGCTCGGGCCTCGGGCCCGGTGTACACCCGGTCCGTCTTCTTCTCCAGCACCGCTATCTGTTTCCGCGACTGGATCTTCTCGGACTTGCTCAGCTGATAGAAAGCGCCGCCAGTACGGTAGGTGTGTCCGCATTCGGTGACCCAGTCCCGGATCGCCGCGTCACGAGTCACCGCGATCAGCTCGTACTGTGACGGATTCACCGGGGTGAGGCCGGCCGCCTTGATGGTGTCCTTGTTGACCGCCTCGGCACCCGTGGAGAACACCGCCCGCGATCCCCGGATGCCCCGGGTGCGACCCACCATGAATTTCTCGGTGGCCTGCTGGATAACCTGCCCGGCCTCCTCCAGACCCTGGGTACTCGTGGCGTCCCAGATGGCGATGTTGTCCTTCGGGAAGCCGCACTGCATGGCTTCGCGCTTGCCCATCTGGTCCGGCACAAGGACGGCCAGCGTCCAGTTGTCCCCCTGTGCCTCGATCATCCCGGCGACGGCCTTCACCAGTTCACGCGGATCCCCGGCAGGGGCATCCGGGCAGCGATGGCTTGCGTTCTCCTGCCCGTCGGTGAGTACGAACGTCAGGAAGCTGTGGTCGCCGTACAGTTGAGCCGTCTGCGCCAGCTCCCGCTGCGACTTCAGCGCGGCTGCCAGCAGAGCCGTCATTCCACCGACCCGATACAGCTGCTTCAGCGACGGCATGCGCAGCACGTCCTTGTCGTAAATGACGCACTCCACCCTGTCGGCGAAGACGTACACCGTGACGCGGGTTTCCTGGTCCAGTTCCCTTGATCGGCGGGCAAGATATGCGATCTGCTGGTCGGCGACCTCGACGACCTTACGGCTCAGATGCGACATGGACGAACTGGCATCCAGCACAAGAGCAACGTGATTGATGTAGTTCTGGCTTCCGGACATGACCAACTCCCCCTGTGTTCGGGTCGATCGATGCTCCTACCGTCTCACGCACCACTGACAATCACTCTTGGTCATCGTGCCGCCGGAGGGGTGCCCAGGAGCTGCGGCGACTGCGTGCGCTGCACGGTGCAGGCCCGAGCCGAGAAGAGAGGGTGCCATGACCTTCGAGATGCGCAAGGGCAGGCGAGGATGGAGCGGCGGCTGACGCATGAGCGGCCCCACAAACGCCGGCCTCGCAGCATCCGGGACAGCCTCTGGCCTGCTGCCCTGCGCCTGTTCATGACCTGTTCCTGCTGCGGAGTTGAGGTGGCAATGCCGACGACAGCTCGTCGAGGAGGTCGCCGCGGGGCTGAGCGGTGGTGCGGATCTCCGTGAAGGGGGGGCGGTGGCGATCTCCTGTCCGTCTGAGCAGTAGGTCGTCATCAGCACTCCCTCGCCGGGCGCCAGATCGCTGACGTGCAGGGTGAGCCGTTCGTGGCGGTGCGGTTCGCGGTGCCGCGTCGCGCGGCACCGAAGCAAGCCTGGCGGCCCTTGCTGTTGTCCGCGATCACGATGAGGCGGGGAGTGAAGATCGGCGGGTCCGGTTCGTAGTCCAGCCCGTCGAGGGCCTGGAGCGGAGCCAGTCCGCAGGCCAGTCGGTCGGCCACTGTGGAGACCTGCTCCCCGTTGCCGAAGACCACCCGAGCGGCTTTGACGGCGGCGACGTAGTGCCGGAGGTGGTCGTGTGCACGCGCGTCGGACGGAGCGACGATCAGCTCGCTGGCTGGAGTGAGGTGCAGAGTGCGGGCCTGGGAGGCGGGGCTGCATCCGGTGAGGAAGTGGGCACCGAGCGTGGCGCCGTCGCCGGCTGTTGATCTCGGCAAGGAAAGATCCCAGGCCTGTGACCTGGTTTTGTGCAGTGCCAGGCACCTCTAGTGCGGTTTCGTGATCTGCTGGCGAGTTCGTCGGGGAACCGACGTCGGTCCCCGCCTTCGCGAGCGAGATGACGGGCCAGGAGGCCGTTTCCAACGCCACGCCGACGACGGTCGGGGCACTTTCGGCGGCAAGGCGACGGCCAACCACGGGGTGAATTCGTGACGCAGGTCAGCCGTCCATCACCAGGCCGGTGCCGACGAGGCATTCGCCGGCACGGCCGGCGGCGCTCTGCCTCACCTGGCTGTGGCCTCACCTGTCGGTAATCTCGGAGAGCCATGCCGTGTCCTCCGGGCCCGGCGCTCCTAGGCCGGGTTCGGGCAGCCAGCGGACCTCGCCCGTGCGCAGGGCGACCGTGGCACGTGGGCGCATCGGCCCCTGGCCCCTGCGTGAGAGCAGGACGAGTTCCCAGACTGTCGCCGTCATGGTGTCGAGCCGGGCGGCGCAGTCGGCGCTGACCCGCTGCGGATCCCGGGTCCGGCCCAGGGAGAGATGTGGGGTGAAGTTCTTGGCGGGCCCACGACAACGCGGGAACCGCTGCTGCAGTAGGCGGTGCAGGTCCACCCACGGCGCCTCACCGGCTGCCGCCGGGTCGAGCCACACCGTGGAGTACGCCCTGTGCCGGAAGGTGCGCACCCCGTCCAGCCGGGCGGTGAATACCGGCATCTCGGTCGTCGCCGCGGTGAGCAGCGGGGCGGCCCGCTCGAAGTCGGACTCCGGCACGAAGCCGAAGAGCACATTGACGTGCGGCGGCCAGCGGCGGATCTGTGGATCGTAATCCCAGCGGATGTCCTGGACGGGCGGCCACAGCTCCGCGGGCGGGATCCAGGCCACCGCCGTGCGGGCCGTCGGGGACACGTTGAGGTCGTCGACGGGTTTGCCCCTGCCGGAGTCCGTGTCGAAGCTCAGGTCGGCTTGCGGGTCCCGTACCCGGCCGGCCCTCGATGTGTCGATGCGGTCCACACCCGTGGCCCGGTCCCAGACCACCTCGCCGTCCGCCTCGATGAACACGACCCTGTGCCACGGGATGTCGCCTCCGGGCACGAAGGAAGGCAGTGAGATGCGCTTGATGGCATCCCCGCGCTGGCTGATCCCCAGCACGAACCGGGCCGGGTCGAACCGCGGATCCCAGCGGACGCGGTGATAGATCTCGTCGCTGGTTCGCATCACGCCTCCTCTCCCGCTGTCACGCCTCCTCCTCCAGGGTGCCGCCCACCTTGTCCTCGACGGTTGTTCATCGCGCACCGTGATCTATCGGGTTCGATACGTGATGGAGCTGGCGTACGTCGAAGGGAGTCGTCTCGTCAGAGGTCGGCGATCGATGTGGGCAATGGGTGCAACGGGCGACCGTTCGCGGTGCCCTGATGAGGCCGACGGGAATCGTGGAAGAGTTCGTACCGCGCGAGGGCCCGTACGGATTGAGCGCCGCGCACATCTCGTTCGGCGAAAGTGCAAGCCGCGGCAGCGGCGTTCCTGCCATCCGCCGGCTTCCGTCCTTCGTATCCGCCGGCGATGTTGACTGTCGTCGTGCCGGGGCCCGGATCAGTGCCGAGTGCCGAGTGCCGAGTGCCGAGTGCCGCGTCAAGTCAGCTTTGTGTTTGCCGGACATGTGATCCGACAGTTGGCGGTCGGCAGGGCCACAGGGCGAGCACTTCGGTCCACGTGTTGAAGAGCCCCGTCCATGCCCCTGCGGACGTAGGCCCGTCTGGTGTCGGACCCACGACAGCCTGTCGCCCGTACCCGGACCACGGGGCCGTGGCCTGCGGCTGATGCCTTGGGCTGCTCCTGCGTGCCCGAGTGCTGCCGGAACCGCTCCTGCTGAGGGTTGCGCCGTGCTCCGTGACGGGCTCGGGCGGCGTCGAGGCCGCAGGTGGTGTGGATGTGCGGGTGGAAGAAAGCGGGTACGGCCAGGGCTGCGGCGAGTCGGTTCTCGGTAAAACCGCCATCTCGGACCTTACGGCCTTCGCCATCATCCTGGTCATCTTCATGTGCCGTGTTGCGTCGGCCATTTCGGCGTTCTGCCCGGTCAGAGACCCAGTAGGAGGCCCCGAATGCGGCGGCTGATGTGCTGCGCATGAGCGACGCCGAATTGTTCGGTGTGCGCAAGCTCGCCGCAGCCTCGGGACTGATTCATCAAGTTTCTACCGGCACTTACGCAACGAGACCGAACTGCTGTGGCGTCCGGCCTGACCGACGAGGAGATCCCGGCGCGCTACTGGGCGCCGACCCGAACGCTTCCCCGCCCTGGCCCACTTCGCCCGTGACGTCCGCCCCCTCGGCGTAGACCGCCGCGCCGCGTTCGAAGATCCTCGCCGCGCAACTCGCCCAACTCGCCCAGATCGAGGCCGGAGTCCCCTGACGCGCAACGACGTCGTGGACCTTGCCGGACGGTGCCTTGAGCTCGTGGGCGATGGCGGTCGGCTTGGCTGAAGTGCGGAGATGGATCGGCATGCCGGTCCCGGCCGTGCTGGCCTGGTGCTCGGCCCGGGCCGCCTCGGCGCCACGATGCCCCTCAGGGATTGGCGGCGAGATTGGTGGCCGCGGCGGCTGTCCGAAGGGTCCGCGCCAGGGATACGGCATCGTCGACGGCCCAGAAGTGGAGGTAAAACAGCCGGGGGTTGTCGCTCAGAGCGTGATTGTGCAGCTCGACGACGCTGATGCCGCCGTGCCGCAGAGCCTTGATGACCCCCTGGACCTCGCCTGGGTCATGACGAAGTCCCCGCTCACCGCGGCATGGCCGTTCCCCAGGGAGCGGATGGTGAAGGAGGTCGTCACCCCCATGGCAGGCGGCACCACGCAGTTGTCGTCGCTGATGGTCTCCTTACGGGCGAAGGAGAAGCGGTAGCCGTCCTCGCTCACGCCCTTCGCGTTGAGCGCGGCGTCGATCGCCGCGGTGTCGAGGCCGGCTGGAGGGGTCCTGTCGGGGGCCTGGGGTGCGGGCGTGGCGGTGGCGTCCAGGCAGGCTCGCATGGCGGAGGCCAGGGCCGCCGGATCGGTGGAGACTCCCCGGACGTGCGTCCACCACAGGGTGGGACGGTGGGTGAGCAGATGTTTGTGGATCGCGCACTGTTCCAGGCCGTGCGCCTGAACGGCGTCGGTGACTCGCTGCAGCTCGGCCTCGGTTGCGACTACGTCGCCCATGAGCATTGTGCGGCCGTCGGGTAGCGGGCGAACGCCGCGTACGACGCCTGCACCAGACCGCTGACCCCGTACGAGGACAGGTTCAGGTCGGAGCGGGGGAACGTGGCGCGGTAGACGATACCGTCCGCGCCCAACTGCCCAGCTCCGTCCAGTTGCCCGGCGACGGGGTGCCAGTCTGCCGGGCTCGTCACGAGGGGGTGATGCGGCTCCGCGGGGACTGCACCGCGGGTGTGCCGGGCGCGGGTCAGGGCCTGTGCCACAGGGGCCTCGGTCAGAGTGGAGGCCAGTGCGCTGCCCGTGAGGAGCAAACCGCGCCGCGATGTCTGAAGAGTGCTGCAGTCTGGGTTCACACGCCGTCCCCTTGGTCTCCGGTTGGATTGTTCGGGTCAGACCGGCATAGCGGTTTTCGTCGCCCGAGTGTGGGCGGCACGACCGAGTTTCGCCTGGTCGTGGGAGAGCGGGGTACGGCGTTCTCCGCCCTCGTCGGGGGCGTCCGTGCACAGCACTGTGGTCCGTGTCCCGGTGCGCCCGGCCCGTATGCTGCCTGCCCCGAGGCAGCTCTTCACCAGCGAAAAGCGCCGACACCACGGCCCCTGACGCATAGCGGCACTTTCTCGGATCAGGTGTGTCTCCCAGCTCCTTTCCCATACGCGCAAGCGGCTCGGAGAAGGCCTGCTCACCCGGGGGATGCCGACTGCCGGCCTCGACTTTCGCGTACGGCACGGCCCTCGGCGTGCGACGCGGTGCTCGCGGGCACAATCGATGTGGACGGTTGGCTGCTCGACCGTGCGGTCGGCTCGCTGCCCCGAGTCGCTGGGGGGCGCTCGTGGCACACGGCTGCGGATCCGGCCACGACGGCACCAGCGATCACAACACTGCGCTGGACTCCGGCAGCCATCGACAGGGCGCGCCCGTTGGCCGACGCGGGCCCGCACCATGGGCAGGGCGGAGCTGGGAGACGAGGGAGCGCGCGTGCGTCCGGCTTCGCGCCCACCCGCCCCACACCCCGTTCCCGGTTCGCGTGCCATGAAGTGGTGCCGCCGCCGTCGATCTCACCGCGCGCGGAGCGCCGCACCAAGTGCGGCCTCATCGGGTACGGCGGCCTGGGGAAGCCCCGGTCGACCTGGCTCCGTCGCACCGGGCGCGATCTGCGGCTCCACGGCTGCCTCAAGACGTGCTCCCGCGACAGTGGCCAGGTGGCGGAGGCGAACACGACGGTGACGACGCCGGACCTGTCACCGGGCACCTGGTCTCCCGCCGCGTCGGGCGACGCTGGGTCACCACGCCGTGCGAGGCTGCGCCGCGGATCCGTCCCCGACGGCGTACAGCCGGCTCCGAACACCGGGCTCGGCAACCCGAGCACCGCCGGTCAGAGCAGTGGGAAGGGCTCTGTCCCGTAGCATTCAGCGGGCAAGGGGTCCGGGCGGCCGTCGGGATCGAGGAGATGAGCGACGATGCCCGCGGCAGTGTGATGCCAGAACCGGTGGCGCCGGAGCATCGCGTGGTCACCGTGGCGCACCACGGCCATCGCCGTCCGGGCCGCCGTGCCGCGCGCCCGGCGCACATAGTCGGCCGAGTCGCCGGGAGAGGTGGTCCGGTCCCGTTCGCCGTGCAGGACCACGATATGACGGCCCGTCATGTGGTGCACCGGCTCGCCCGGCGGCCACCAGGGCGCGAGCCCGAGCACCGCGTACACGTGAGGGTGGTCCGCGGCACGCAAGGCGGCCCTCGCCCCCATGGAGTGTCCGACGAGGACCGTGGGCACGGGACCGGCCAGCGCGGCGAGCTGGTTCAGCGCCTCGTGGGTGTCCGTCACCGGGTCGGCCCGGGTGCCGTTCCAGCCGCGCACGCGGTAGCGCACCTGGGCGAGCAGGACGTCGTTGTGCGGCCGCGCGGTCGTGATCGCCCGCTGGAAGGGCACCATGCGCAGTGGCGCGAGATGCCAGGGGCGCGAGGGGCTGACGCTTGTCTCGGACCCACCGTGCAACAGCACCACGGCGGCCCGTGGGCGTGCCGGGAGCAACCGTGGCACGAGAGCATCCCCGGGTGCGGGGAGGGACGGGCTGACGTCATGGTGCACGCTCGGCACTCCCTCTCGCTCCGCGGACCCCGGATGCGTCCTGGCACCAGTGCGCCCGCCGGAGTCCTCCCGCAGAGACCGGGGCGTTGCGCACATCGTTGGCGACAATCTATCCCGGCCAGGTGCCTGTCCACAGGCGTAGGTGCGCGAGCTCCGGGTAACCGGCACCCCACGTGAGCCGTGTTGTTCCTGGAGAGGAGAGAGAGCGAGAGCCCAGATGCTCCTGGCGCATCCTGCCGTTCTGCGGAACCTGATCGAGCTTTGCGACGCGCTGCGTATCCTGCGCGCGGAGTTCGGCGGCCCTGAGAGCAGTGAGCTCACGTCCCGCGAAACGTGATCACCAATGAACAAGATCCACTTTCGCAACCCTGGCTTGATCTTTGACGCCCGGCGTCGAATGGTGCCTCGAACTCGAACTTGGTCACTCGGTTCGGTAACCGCCGTACGTCAAAGCGGACTTCGTCTGAACATGTGCTCCGACCAAGGAACACACATGTCCAGCGCGAAGGCCGTGAGGACGAGTCTGCCGCATCGCGATGCCCGGCAAGAGCCGTTGGCGGAACTGTCATGCTTCCGGGGCGAGTTCTACTCCAGTCTCACCGCTCGTTCGGATGCGTTGTTCGAGCTGGCCGATGCCGTGCTGTGCGGCGACGGACCGGTGAGGTCGCTGGCCGAACTGTCGCTGGTGGGCGAACACCGCCGTGGCCATGGTGGGCTCTACGCTGCCGTCGCCCGTGGCAGGGTCGATACCGGCCGGCTGCGGCGGGCCCTGGCCATCGACATCACCTGCTGGCTGCCCCGATGCTCACACCTCACCGCAGCGGATCCTGTGTGACACCTACGGCCGGGGCAAGGACCAGCACATCCCTGCCCCTGGCTGGCCGTACTCGATCGTCTGCGTGCTTGAGCCGGGTCGCAGTTCCTGGACGGCGCCTTTGGACGCGCTTCGCCTGGAACCCGGGGACGACAACGCTACCGTCACCGCCCATCAGCTGCGTGACCTGCTCCACCGGCTGATCGCCGCCGGGCAGTGGCAGGAGGGCGACCCCGACGTCCTCGTCTCCCGGCCAGAGCACCGAAACCCACCCTCCCCGGCCCCGGACGACCAGCAGGCCGAAAAAGCACCCGTCCTGCACCCCGCCGCGACGTGCACACACCCAAGAAGACACAACCAGCACAGGGACAAAAGAAGAGGTCAACCACCCCGAAGCCCCGCCGCACAGGTTGAAGATCAAGCTAGCGGGTGCGGCAGCCCTGCCCGTATGTCGACCGCTCGGTCGAGTACGCTCCCGAGTTTCCTCACCGCTGACGGGTGAGGCCGTTGGTTCGGGGAACCCGCACAGCGACTGAGAACGCAGGAGGCACATCATGATCGCCCTTGGCATCATTCTGCTGATCGTCGGTTTCCTCACCGGTATATCGATCCTGTGGACGATCGGGATCATCTTGACCGTGCTCGGCGTCGTGCTGTGGCTCCTCGGAACCATGGGTCACGCTGTGGCCGGCCGACGTCACTATTGGTGATATGGCGGTGTGAGCTGTCCCGAGTTTCGTAGAGTCCGGTGATCTTGTTTCAGGCGGACTGCAGGGCTTGCTCCTGGCTTCGCCAGA
>NZ_JAIQYY010000063.1 GCF_020181035.1 Streptomyces sp. CoH27 | reverse complement strand
CACCGGCCACACGGTGGTCGTTGAGTCGGACCTTGGCCACGACGACTACTACGTCGCGGGCTACGCCGGATCCCTGACCTCCTTCACCTACAACCACGACGCTCTCCTGTACTGCTGACGCCCAGCGAAGCATCGCGAGTGCCCCCCCCTCTGCACCGACATGGTGGAGGGGCCCGTCCCTTCGCCGAGGCCGCGCAGGCCGCCGTCACCGCGCACGCCGAAGGTTCCGGGGAGAACCGCTACGAGCTGGAGCAGGCCGTGAAGAAAGCGGTCCGGCATGCCGGGCAGGATCCAGCCGAGTAGACAGAGGCGAAGTCAGCGCGCTCCCGGCGACCGGAGCAATCAACCGCCGGCCGGTCATGCGCCGACAGCGCGGGGCGGCCGCGCCGATCGCCGTGCCACGGCAATCCAGGCTGACCCTCATGACGATGACGGCCGATGCGCAGCAGCTGGACGGAATCGCGCGAGCCCTCAACCGGCGCGAGTGGATCCCTTCCCAGGAGGAAGTCGCCGTCGGCGCCGCGTTCCTGCAGGAGGTACAGGCGGCGGATGCCGGCCAGTCCTTTCCCCGGGTGCCGGGGACGGATGACCGGCTGCGTACGGTGGACGTCGCGGTGCTCGTCACGCTGGTCTCCAGGATCGAGGAGGTACTGCTGCCGCTGTGGCGGCTGCCGAGGGCCTCCCCCGTGATCGATCTGGTCGAACTCTATGTCCGGGGAGCCCAGCCGATCATGCAGCAGGCCGATGCCGTCCTCGCGGCTTGACACGGAGCCGCTTTCCGGGAGCCCACCGCTGAGGACATCGCGTCCGAGGAGCATCGGCTCGGGTCCCCGCCGAAGAGGCCGCCGTCTGGCGGTTCAACGAGGCCCACCAGTGGGAGTCGCAGCCCGAGCGACGCGACATGTGGACCGAGCTGATGCCTGCGTGGTCGCGCCTGGTGGTGGTGTGCTCGGTGATGTCCGCCGCGGTCACCGGGGACGTGGAGTACTGACTCGCCCTGGCGGCTGTCCGGAGCCGGACTCCCGTGCCACAGCCACTCGTTGGGTGACATGCTGCCTGCCATGACATCGCCCCCGCACGAACTGCTGGAGCCCCGGTTCCCGTACGGGCAGCACTCCGCGGTGGAGGTCGTCGCCGAGTCGGCTCCCGGTCCGGACGGTGTCCTGCGGGTGACCCTCACCGTCCACCCCGCCGGCGCGTTCCTCGACCCGTACGCCGGTGCCGCCGAGCCCTGGACCCGGGTGGTCTACCTCCAGCCGGGCCCGTGCCAGGTGACCATGGACCGCCTCGGTGTCCGTAACCACGGCATCCTGGCCACGCAGGAGGCGTCGGTGGTCGTGATGCGGGCGCTCGGACCGGCCGGCCTGGAGGTGGACCAGCTCATGTGGCGGCTGCCCGGAGTCCTGATCACATCGGCGTTCGAGCCGGAACGATGCGTGGTGGCCGTGCTTACCGAGGACGACCCTGTACGCCACGGTTACCAGTTCAAGGTCACGGCCGAGGAAACCGTCCCGGCCCTGATGCCGCTGTACTCCTCGGCCGTCTACGGCTGGCTGAGGTGGTGGCTGGCCGAGAACGGCTCCCCGAAACGCACCGGAAAGGCACTCCCTCCGCCGCCCGGCCGACTGGTGATGCGGTACGCCGGGCAGGATCACCGGCTGCGCATCACCGGCATCGAACGGGCCCGCTGGCCCTACCCGCCGCCGAAGGGCACGTCACAACAGTGGCTTGAGGCGTCGGAAGCCCGCAAGGACCAGATGCGGAAGCAGTGGAGTCAGCCGGACGACTGGAATCCTCCGCCCGACGATGGGCCCGACCCCACGGAACACCGCTGAACGACAGGATCCCGCCGCGGACGTTAGCGCGGCCTACCGCCGGTCGGGCCATGCGTCCAGCACGTCGCCGTTGTCCTCGTCTGACAGGGTGACGCGGGCGCCGGGCATGGTGCCCCGTACAGGCCGAGCCAGTCACGGAACTTGTCCCGGGCGACGTCCTCACTCCCCCACCAGCCGTGCTGCACCGGCCGCTCACGGGCGGCGAGCAGCAGGTGGTAGTGGCCCGGGCTGGTCATGCGAGCCGGATCCCTCTCGCCCGGCCCGGCGTGCGAACGATCGCCTGCTTCGTCTCCAGCTCGACCAGTTGATAGTGGACGCTGGCCCGGCTGCGCATGCCGACCGCGTCCCCGATCTCCCGCACCGTCGGCGCCTCGCCGCGGTCGGCGATCGTCTGCCGGATACAGCGCAGGACGCGCTCCTGGGTGTCGGTGAGGTGCTCTACACGGTGCATACTGGGATTAGAGCGCGTGTTCGAATTCTTCGGCAAGCGGACACACGGCACAGCACAGAGGAGCGGGCAGGTTGTCCTGTGCCACCGAACCTTGAGCGTGTGCCAACGGAATTTGAGTGGTGCAGGCCGCTCGCTGAGATTCGTGGCGCAGGATGTCGAGAACGTGCCACCGGCTCCGTCCCAGGGGCATCAGCGGTTACCACCGGCCCGCACGCGGAAGAAGGAGAATCCAGCATGGCGATTCAGCGGATGGACAACGTCGGCATCGTCGTCGAGGACATGGATGCCGCCATCGCGTTCTTCGTGGAACTCGGTATGGAGCTGGAGGGCAGGGCGGAGGTCGAGGGTCTCGTCGCCGACCAGTGCACCGGACTCGACGGCGTCCGCTGCGACATCGCGATGCTTCGGACCCCGGACGGCCACAGCCGGCTTGAGCTGGCGAAGTACCGCAGTCCCGCGGCGATCAGCGCCGGGCCGCGCAACAGGCCGCACAACATCCTGGGCACGCACCGCGTCATGTTCGCCGTCGACGACATCGAGGACACCGTTGCCCGCTTGCGCACTCACAGCGCCGAACTCGTCGGCGAGTTGGCACAGTACGAGGACAGCTACCGGCTCTGCTACGTCCGGGGCCCCGAGGGCATCATCGTCGGACTGGCCGAGCAGCTGAGCTGAAGGGTGGCGGGGATCCGGTGCACCCGCAAGCCCTCCGGCCACCACCCTTGGCGACCAAGCCCCCGCCACCCAAACGTCGTTGGCACACGCTCAAGGTTCGGTGGCACAGGACACAGGTGAACCAGCCGACCTCGCGTCTGGACATGCTGCGGTTCGCCCACCGCGTCGTCGAGCAGCAGACCGCGCGGCAGCCGGCCCTCATCGACCGGTGGATCGCCGACGAGGAGCGCCGCGAGCGCGAACGGCGGCAGGGCGAGGAGCGCCGACCGCCGGAGCCGGAGTGGCTGATCCAGTACGGGCTCAACCGCAGCAACATCGACGCCGTACACGTGGGCGGCTGCTGGGCGGCCACCAAGAGCGGGCGGTGCCGCCCGGCGACCCGGTGTAGATAGCCACCCAGGATGCTGATGAGCGGGCGGTGTTGTGCCACTGATGGTGGTGATGGTGGGGAATTGGTGCTGGAGGGTTGATCTTCGGGGTGCTGGGCGGCACCGTGACCATGACCTGCGCATGATCGTGGCCCTCCCGCTCGTTTGCCGGCGTCCGGGAGGGCCACGTGAGCGCCATCGGAGGGCGCTTTGGTCACGGTAGAGGTGACAACTTCGGTTGTCGAACGGCGTCTGTCGGCGGGCGAGTTGTCGTGTCCGGGCTGCGGTGGGGTACTGGCCCGGTGGGGCTGGGGCCGGTCGCGTCGGCTGCGGGGGCCGGCCGGGGTGGTGGACGCCCGTCCGCGGCGGGCGAGGTGTCGTTCCTGCGAGGAGACGCACATTCTGCTGCCGGCCTTGTCCCTGGTCAGACGAGCGGACGCGGCCGAGGTCGTCGGGGCCGGGCTGGAGCTGGCGGCGGTCGGCTGGGGGTCGCGGCGGATCGCCGAGCGGCTGGGCAGGCCGGTGACGACGGTGCGGGGCTGGCTGCGGTGCTGGTCACGCCGGGCTGGCCGCGCGACGGAGGTGTTTACCGCGTGGCTGGTCGCGCTGGCCGACGATCCTGCCCAGGTGTTGCCGGCGCCGGCGGGGTCGGCGGTCGCCGACGCGGTCTGCGCGGTGACCGGGTTCGCCTTCGCGGTCAGGGCGAGGTCGGGGATGTTGAAGGTGCCTACCTGGTTGCTGGTGTCGGCGGCCTGCCACGGGCGGCTGCCGGCGCCGGGCTGGCCGCCGGCCTGACCACGTAGACGATCAACACGAGCTCACCCTGGCGGGAGCGGTGGGGCCGGTTCCATTCTGGCGGCTGGCATGTCCGCAACCGTCCTGGGAGGGCTTCGGATGGCGTTGGTCGATGAGGAGGAGCGACGGCGGGCCGAGCGGGCTCATCAAGTCGCGTTGTTCCGTTATCAGTTGATCCGCGAGGCGGCCGACGCTGCCCTGAGTCCGCGGCAGCGCGGGGCGATGGTCCGCGCGATCGCCGCGAAAGGCACACGGATCCGTTCGGGAAGCCGGTCAAGATCACACGCGGGACGGTGGACCGCTGGCTCAAGCTCTGGCGCGAGGGCGGCTTCGATGCGCTGCTGCCGCCGACCCGCCAGGTCGCCCCGCGCACGCCGGAGGAGGTCCTCGACCTGGCCGCGGCCTTGAAGCGGGAGAACCCGTCGCGGTCGACCGCGCAGGTGGTGCGGATCCTGCAGCAGCACCTTGGGGGCCCGTCTTACCGCACCGTCCACCGGCACCTGCAGCGGCTGGAGCTGCTGACCCGCCCGGACGGGCAGCCGCCGGAGGCGTTCGGCCGGTTCGAGGCCACGCGGCCGAACGAGCTCTGGGTCGGGGACGCCCTGCACGGGCCGAAGATCGCAGGCCACAAGGCCTACCTTTTCGCGTTCGTCGACGACCACAGCCGGGCGGTGGTCGGCCATCGCTGGGGCGGCGCGGAGGACAGCGTTCGCCTGGCCGCGGCGCTTCGGCCGGCGCTGGCCGCCCGCGGCGTCCCCGGAGGCGGCTACGTCGACAACGGGAGCGCGTTCGTGGATTCCGCCCTACTCAGAGCATGCGCGAGGCTCGGGATCAAGCTCATCCACTCCACCCCGGGACGGCCGCAGGGCCGCGGGAAGGTGGAGCGCTTCTTTCGAACAGTCCGGGAACAGTTCCTGGTCGAGGTCGACACGGAGAAGGCCAAGACCGCCACGGTCTCGCTCCAGTCCAACACCTACAACGTCGACGCGTCACTGGTCGGGCGGCAGGTCGAGCTGGTCTTCGACCCCTTCGACCTGACCGACATCGACGTCCGCTTCGGCGGCCGCTCGTTCGGCAAGGCGATCCCGCACCAGATCACCCGCCACGCGCACCCCAAAGCGAAGCCCGAGACCCCCGCCGCGGCCCCGCCCGCGCCGACCGGGATCGACTACCTGCGGCTGTTCGACACCGAGGGCACGAAGGAGCTCGGCCGGCGGATCAACTACAAGGTCTTCCTGCCGGGACAGGACCAGCCGACCCCGGCTGTCGACCTGAGCGAGGAAAGCTCGTGACCAGCGGTAATCAGGTCCACGAAGGGCCTGTCCCACGAGCCGGTCACGCGGACGCCTGGGCGCCTGGTTCTGGGGTCGGCTGGAAATCGACGAAGAAGGTGCCGGGGTTGCCGGGCACGACACGGCAACTGAAGTGGCGCCCGAGCAGCGAACCGACCTCGGTCTTGAGGTTCTGCGAGAGAACGGCGGCCGAGCTCACGTACTTGTTCGTCGGGTCGTCGACGGCATGGGCGTCGACGAGCGCTCCGCGGATCCCGGTCACGACGTATTCGACTCGTCGACCGCCGCTGAGGTCGGGCTCCTCGCCCTCGTGGTCGCAGTTCATTACGTGGGCGAGCACGTCACCCAAGCCGGTCTTCGGATGGTCGTTCATGAGCGCACACGCTACTTGGCTGCGATCGCAGCCGCACCGGGCCTGCGACTCTCGGGCCCGCTTCTACTGCCGGGCGGAGCAGGACGCGGCGAACTGGACTGCGCAGTCGCCTACTTGGAGAGGATAGACGGACATTGATTGACAAACTGACCGCGCACTGGGGCTTCACGCGCATGCCGTTCGGCAAGGACCTGGCGCCCTCGATGCTGCACCGGCACTCTGCCCACGCACAGGCCGTCGCCCGGATCACCTGGTGCATCGGCGAACGCGCCCTCGGAGTGATCACCGGCGAGGTCGGCGCGGGCAAGACCGTCGCGGTTCGGGCGTCGCTCGCGCAGCTGGACCACCCCCGTCACAAGGTCATCTACCTGGCCAATCCCGCGGTCGGCGTCGCTGGCATCCACCACGCGATCGTCACCTCGCTCGGCGGCGTCCCCCGACCACGAGTCGACGCTGATTCCGCAGGCCACCGACCTGCTGGCCACCGAGAACAACGAGCGCGGACGCGTCCCCATCCTGATCATCGAGGAGGCCCACCTCCTGGACCACGAGCAGTTGGAGGCGATCCGGATGCTGACCAACGACGAGATGGACTCCAACAGCCCTCTGGCTTGCCTGCTGATCGGCCAGCCGACTTTGCGGCATAAGATCAAGCTCGGCGTTCTGGCGGCTCTGGACCAGCGGATCCAGGTCCGCTACAACATGCCGTCGATGAACGGCGAGGAGACCGCCTCCTACCTGGTCCACCACCTCGCGCTCGCCGGCCGGACCGACACCCTCTTCTCCGACGACGCGATCACGCTGATCCACAACACCGCCCGCGGCTATCCCCGCGCTGTCAACAATCTCGCCGTCCAGGCCCTGCCGTCCGCCTACGCCGAGGGCAAGCCGATCGTCGACGAGACCGGTGCCAGAGCCGCCGTCGCCGAGGTCACCGCCGAATGACGACCGCGCCCATCCTAGGCACCGTCAACTTCCCAGTGACACGATGAACATCAAACAGCCCGCTGGAACCCCACCAGCGGGCTCTCTTCATCCCCGAACATCACCATCGTGAGTGGCAAACCCGTCACGATTTTGAACAGCAGCCAACAGCCGTCGGGCAGCGCGACGATGGCCGTGTAGCGGCTGGTGCGCTCGACCGTCGTGGCGACGGCCGAGGGCCGGGTGCCCATCACGAGGTCGCCCTCCCAGTGGCCGGGAACCTTGCGGTCCTCGACCTCGGCGGGGCGGGCGGTGATGGACACCATGCCGCGGATGATGCCCCGCCCGGTGGGCCGGCGGGTGATCTTCGGACGGCGCATGGGCCTGCCTGACCGCAGCCGCTGGGTGAGGCCGCGGTCGATCGCCTGGCGCCGGCGAGGGTCGTATAGCGACAGGTAGATCGCCTCGTGCGAGATCTGCATGGAGGCGTCACCAGGGAACTGCCGTCGCAGCCATCCTGCGATCTGCTCGGGTGACCAGCACAGGGCCAGCTTGGCTTCCACCAGGGCGCGTAGAGCAGGCCGTTGGGCGAGCTTGGCCTGCTTGGGCCGGCCGCCCACGCGCGTAGGCGGCCGCATCGGCCGAGGCGGCTCTCGCGGGAGACGGTCGAAGGGGATCGGCCCAGCCGCTTGGCCAGATGCCGGGCCGATTCCCCGGCGGCGATGCCGCGGGATATCTCCTCGCGCTCGCTGCCACTCAGATGCCGCTCTGACCGCGTTTGCGGGGTAAGGCGGACCCCGCCGCTCTGGTACAGGAAGCGACGGACGTGCTGCATTGGCGCCCCGAGTGCCCGCCCGATCAAGCTGAACGACTGACCATCGCGCCAGCGTCTCCATATCTCGTCCTACTGAGCTGGCGAAAACCCGTAGTCACGCACCTGCGCCTCCACGATCACATGATCATCCCGTGGGTGGTGCGTTGATCACTTGAGGGCGCCGTCGTTTGTGAGAGCGTTGCCCTCCAGGGGTTCACCGGTTCGTTCCGTCAGGCAGGCTGGGGTTGCCGGAGTCCCTGGAGGAGCAGTTCGATCAATCGGCGGGGGTCGTAGCGCGGGTCGCTGTCGCGTCCGATGCACAGGTTGCCGATGCCGCGCATCAGCTCGTAGGGCTGCGTGCCGGGCCGGATGTCGCCGGCGTCGACCGCGGCGCCGAGCAGCTGCGCGCACACGGGTTCCAGGCGGTCGAGGAAGTAGGTGTGCAGCGCGGCGAAGCGGCTGCTGTCCGACTGCAGGGCGTCGGCGAGTCCGTGCTTGGTGACCAGGAAGTCGACGAAGAGGTCGATCCACTGGCGGAGCGCCTCGAACGGAGAGTCGGCGTCGGCCAGCAGGCTTGAGCCTGCCTCGGCGCATGCCTCGATCTGGTGACGGTAGACGGCGGTGACCAGATCCGCCCGGGTCGGGAAGTGGCGGTAGATCGTCCCCATCCCGACGCCCGCTTTGGCCGCGATCTGGCGGATCGGCGCGTCGACGCCCGAGGTGACGAAGACCTCGGCGGCGGCGCTGAGCAGCGTCTGCTGGTTGCGTACCGCGTCGGCCCGCTTGGTTCGGGCCGACGCCTTCCCGGTTGGGCTCTCGGTGGACACGAGGCTTCCTTTCCATCACCGTTTGACAAAGCGGAACATCGCTCCGAATAATAAAGGGAGCAACGTTCCGTTTCAGGTTAGCTGAGGTCGGACACGCCTGACCACTCGCCTGCCACCGCCCGGCTTGGTGCCGGCAACGGCGCAGGCTCCAGAAGGGCCCCCCGCCATGACTGCATCAACCGACACCGCCGCCGCCTTCGGCTCGCCCGCTCCCGTCCTGTCGTACAGCCCCGTGGTCCTGTCCGTGCCCGGACGGCCCGTGGACCTCCAGGTCCGTGTCTCCGCGCCCGCCACCGGGACCGGCCTGCCCGTCATCCTGCTGTCCCACGGCCACGGCGGCTCCAACAACCTGTCCTCGCTGAACGGGTACGCGCCCATCGCCAATCTCTGGGCGGCAGCCGGGTTCGTCGTCATCCAGCCCACCCACCTCAGCTCCCGCACACTGAGCCGTCAGCTCGCCGACACCCCCGGAGCCCCCTTCTTCTGGCGCTCCCGTGCCGAGGACATGAGCCACGTCCTCGACCGGCTCGACGAGATCGAGAAGACCGTGCCGCAGCTCGCCGGGCGCATCGACCACGACAAGATCACGGTCGCCGGGCACTCCCTCGGCGGCCACACCGCCAGCCTCCTGCTGGGCGCCCGCAGCGCCGACCCCGACACCGGGGAGGAAGTGAACCTGACCGAGCCCCGGATCAAGGCGGGCGTGCTGCTGGCCGCACCGGGCAGGGGCGGCGACATCCTCAACGGACCGATGGCCGAGATGGTGCCGTTCTTCAACTCCACCGACTTCTCCACGATGGCCACGCCCACCCTGGTCGTCGCTGGCGACCAGGACGACTCCAAGCACTTCACCGACGTCGGCCCCGACTGGCACACCGACCCCTACCGTCTGGCCCCGGCACCCAAGACCCTGCTCACCCTCTTCGGCGCCGAGCACCTGCTCGGCGGCATCTCCGGATACGACGCCGACGAGACCACCGACGAGAGCCCCGAGCGGGTCGCCGCCCTCGCGCGCCTCACCTCGGCCTACCTGCGCACCCAGTTCCAGCCCGACGACCACGCCTGGCAGGCGGCGTGCGAGGCGCTCACGACTGGGGCCGCCCCGGCCGGACGGGTGGAATTCAAGTAGGCAGCCGTGGCGAAGCCCTACAGCGGGCGGTCCGCATCGTTGTCATCACCGACTGGGCCGTGCCCGTCCCGCACCGGGACGGGCATGCCCCGCGTCGTCCAGAGAACCACGGCCTTCCCGCATTCGCACCGGCCCCATACAAGTCAAAGGGGCCCGCGGCTACCCGTCCTCGTCGTTGCCGGTCTCGTCGTCGCTGTACGGATCGCGTAGCTGCCGCAGGCCCGGCGCCACTGCGGTCTATCTTGATCGGAGCAGACCGCCGGGCTTGTGACCTGCCTGTCGCACGCCTTCCGAGTCGGCAGTGCGGGCACGCGTCGACGCCGTCGGCGAGGGCCTACCGGCCTGGTCGCGGGCTGCAGGAGCGGAACCCGCGTGGGTAAGTCTCCAGGTGTGTGACGCACTCGATCGTGCCGTGCGGCTGATGAGCGCTCCAGGGCTCCGCCCCGGATGAGTGGATCAGCGCAGTCCGGCGAAGAGATCGTTCTCGGGTACGGCCTCGCCGGTGGCGTCCTGGACACGTACGAAGGTCTCCATGCCCATCAACTCGCCGAACCTCTCCATGCCCATCCTGAGGAAGAAGATGTTCTCGCCCTGGCTGGCGTGCGCGGCCAGCGCGTCGAACTTCTGGCCGCTAAACGCGGTGGTGTCCACCCACGTGGTGATCTCATCGTCGGGAAGGCCAATCTCGGCCATCGCGGCGGCCTCGGCAGGATCCGGCTCCGGCATGTCCGGATGAAACTCGCGCATGATCTCGCCAAACCGCTGCATCATCGAGCGGGGCATCGTGGTCCAGTACACCTTCGGTGTCAGCGCGGTCATCTCCAGCGCCGCCATCGTGATGCGGTGGGCCTGGATGTGGTCGGGGTGGCCATAGAAGCCGTTCTCGTCGTAGGTGACGACCACATCAGGTCGGTAGTGCCGCATGAGTTCTGCCAGTCGGGCCGCGCCTTCCTCCACGGGGGTCTGCCAGAAGGATCCGGGGGCGTCGTTGCTCGGCCAGCCCGCCATCCCGGAGTCGGCATAGTCCAGCATCTCCAGCTCGCTGACCTTCAGGACGTCACAGCTCGCCTTGAGTTCTTGACGGCGCATCAATGCGACGGCCGCCGGATCGTGCCCGGGATCGCCCGGCTTGACACCCCCCGGTCCGTCACCGCAACCGCCGTCGGTACACGTCACGAGAACCGTGCGGATGCCCTCCGCCGCGTACCGCGCGAGAACCCCTCCGGTTCCGGTGGCCTCGTCGTCGGGGTGAGCGTGCACCGCCATGAGCGTCAAGGGCCGATCAGTCATCAAGAAGTCCTCCTGCAGAAATACGTCTTGGTCCGAGTGCGCGGCGGGCGTACCGCGATCCCGGGGCCCGGATCCTGTCGGGGCATTCGACCTTGTCGTCTCCAAGTTCCCCGCCCGTGCAGCGCCGGTCCCTCGGTCGATGCAACAGTGCCGGCCGGACCCGCTGTTCCCGGCGCGGCTGCACGTCTCAGCGCCAGGTCGGATCCGACTGCCATCCGGCACCAGACGTGAGATTCCGACACCAAACTTGAGACGCAATAGGAGCTGTAGGTTCTCACTTTCGGTGTCAGGTGCCGACGCTGTGACCTGGACGTTTCCCTTCAGTCTCACGACGTGTCGGCAGGCGGCTGTCTCAGATCGGTGTCATTTCCTCAGGCCGTCCAGCAGGCTGCAACGCTGCCCGGGGCTTCACGAACCTGCATCGGCAGCCATCCGTTCCACCCACTCACGCACCTTCACTGCTCGCTCGATGCGGCTGAAGATGTCCTTCTTGGACGCCGTGTCCAAGGTCTCCGGAATCTTGTCGAAGGTGTCGGGGAGGACGTCGAGCAGACCCCAGATCTGTTCGCCGGTGCTGACGGTCAGCAGCTGCTGGCACCTCCACTGCAGCGGCGTCTCGGGACGATGCGTGAGCCGCTGCACGAGCGTCGGGAACAGGTAGTGCGTCGCCTCCGCGGCGAGGTGCTCTCGGAGCCAGTCGACCGGGAACCGCTGGCTGAAGCTGCGCATGGCGGCCTCCTGGGCCAAGTCCAGGAGCTGAGCAGTGTCGACGGCTCGGACGGTGCGGGGAAGGGTAGAGGTCATGGCGCGATGATGCCAAGAAGCCTCTGCGGCGCCGAGAGGTCAGCTGGGCTGAGATGCGATCTGCTGACGAGCACGACTCCAGACTTCCTCGAACTCCTCGGAGGTGAGTTGTTCCGGGTCGTGGCCTTCCCATTCCGAGACGGGCAGCTCGGCGGTGATCCCGAACCTGCTGTCGTACTCATCCAGGCGGCCGACGTCGCGGGCCCGCTGCCACTCGGCGAGGGAGGCAGCTGCGATCGGGGACAGCTCAGGCCCTTTGAGTTCGACCTGCCGGATCACCCGGCCTTCAGAGTCGACCTCGAAGTAGAACCAGGTGTCTTCCTCATCCCAGTAACAGCGCATCCATGTGGTCACCAGGCCATGATGCCGGGCCAGATGCGCCGCGCTACTCCACTTTGTCTCATGGTTGAGCGATGAATCCTGCTGATCGGTCGAGCCGGAAAGGAGAACCGACCCGGGTTGGATCCCAGCCTTGATCCCGTGCCTCTCGAATGCTGGCAGCAACGTGAGCTGGACGAACGGGCTCCGTCTCGACGCCCACCCAGTTACTGGGATGGGCCTGGCCGCTGGTGACGATCAAAATCGTGCCCGGCTGGCTGCCGCTGGCCGCTTCGACCGCGTAGGTCATCGGTGTCCAGCAAAGTCCCTGCATGTAGGAGGGCTTCCTGCGGATCCGCCAGCGGTACTCGATCCCGTCAACGGTTATGCGCCGGGAACCCTTCTTGTTCAGCGCCATCTTCCCTCCTCCGCTGTCGGACTCTAGCGCCGTGCAGCAGGTCCGTCTCAGCCGGAATCTTCCGGGCTGCCGTGACGACGCGTTCTCCGAAGGGGGTCAGCTTCATGGCGGTGCCGCGTTCAGCTCGTTTGAGCAGGGGCTGACCGAGGTCTCGTTCTAGCCGGTTGATCTGGTACCCACCGCCGCACCGGGACCGAGAACCGGAAGAACTACTCCGGCAAGCTCAAGTGCCACGGCCTGCTCGTGATCGCGCTCACCGACGACAAGGGCCGCCTGGTCTGGGTGAGCGCGGTCCGGCCCGGACGCACCTCGGAGATCACCGCCTGCCGCCACGACAAACTGACCGCCCACCTGCGCGCGGCCGGCCTCGGCGCGATCGCCGACCTGGGCTTCGTCGGCCTCGACGACAGCGGCCCGGACACGGACCTGGCGGTGATCACCGGCTACAAGGCGGCCCACAACCGGCCCCTGACCAGGGGCCAGAAGCTGTCTAACAAGGCGCTGGCCGCGGTACGGGCCCCGGTCGAGCACGGCTTCGCGCACCTGAAGAACTGGCGCGTGCTCGGCACGGTCCGCACCCACCCGAGGTGGGCGACCGCGCTGGTGCGGGCCCTGCTCGTCCTGACGAACCGGGAAGTCGCCCGCTGACCGGCGATCACCACCGATCGTTCTGGCTCTCGCCTGGGCCTACCACCGGCGGCGTCGCCCTTGCCTGACGCAGGGCAGGCGCCGGGTTCAGACGTAGGTCCTGCGCCACTGGTCGGCCGCGCCGAGAAGGGTCATGCCGGCGGAGGTGTAGGCCTGCATGGCGCCGGTGTTGTGGGTGTCCACGTCGACGCCGACCGTGCGGTGGCCGCGGGCGCGGAGGAGGCTGAATGCGGTGGTGAGGAGTTGGGCGCCGAGGCCGTGGCGGCGGTGGGCGGGGTGGACGCCGAACCAGGCGATCCAGGCGCGGTCGACGGGGTCGCGGGCGATGAGGGCGCCGGCGGGGACGCTGTCGAGTTCGGCGAGGAGCCACAAGTCGGGGTGGTAGCCCTCGCGTCGGCGCTGGGCGTGGTGGAAGGCGTCGAAGTCCGGGTGGGGGTGCTCCGGGTCGTCGGTGAAGGCCTCGTTCAGCACGGAGTGGACGGTGCGGAGGTCGGTCTCGTTCCGGGCCGCGCGCACCGCGGGCGCGGGGTGCTCGGGGAGGCGGATGGCGTCCAGGTCGACGGTGAGGCGGCTGCTGCTGTCCACGACGGTCCAGCCGCGGCTGAGGAGTTGGTCGTGGGGCAAGCAGCCAGGAAGCTGATACAGCGTCACCGGCGTGTCAGGGGTCGGGAGGTCGTGGGCGGCCCAGACGTCGAGGCGGTCCAGGAGCGTCGCGGTGACGGCAGGTGCATCCGGGGACGGGGCGACGACCAACTGGGCACGCAGCTCGCCCGGCTGAGGCGCGGGATGGAGGGCGGCGAAGCCGAGCAGGCCGCCGTCGGGGCCCGACGCGGTCCACGTGCGGGAGGGCAGGTCCAGGCCGGGGGCGGCCAGCATGCTGCGCGCCTCGGCGGGGCCGGACTCGCGGCGACCGACCGTCGCTTCCTCGCCCCGGCCGAGCAGTTCGGCGAGGGCGTCGACGTCCGCCACGCAAACGGCTCTCCACTCCATTCCCGCACTGTCGCAGGACGAGGCGATGGCCGCCAGCGGATTTAGGCGGCGCCGCGGCAGTGGGCAACGATGAGGGAGGACCGCCCACGCCTGCTCGTCCTTACAAACGGGGAAGTCGCCCGCTGACCGACGATCTCCACCGAAGTCACCCGCCCCTCACCAGCATGAGTACCCCCGGAGCCGACACACACCAGGCCCGTGACCTGTTACTTCACGATGCACACCACTCGGTCACAGGCGGGTGGCGAAGCGGCCGTCGGGCAGTTTGCGCAGCCAGCCGCGGTCGACGAGTCTGACCAACCTGCCGCGCAGCGGCTCCGGCTTGGCCCGCAAGGTGACGTCGACTCCCAGTATCTCGCCGACTTGGCGGGCCATGACTGGTCCGGCGGCCTGCCGCACGGCAGCGAGGATGCGCTGGTAGTCCAGCGGGAGCAGGGTCTCCTCCATGCCCGGCGTGCGGTGCGGGATCAGCATCACCGCCCGGCCGCCCACATTCCCCGGCGACGGGGCGACCGAGGCTCGTTCATCGGCAAGCTGTTCGCTCACCCGCTCAAGGACACGCTCGGCGACAGCGAGTTCGTCCCGCTCAGCCCGCACCTCTGCCAGCTGCTTGGCCAACCGTTCTTCGAGTTCATCCAGTTCCGTGCGCCGCGCGGCGATCCGTTCCAGCAGCTCGGGATCCACGCACCGGATCGTAGATGGCAGCCCCGCCCCAACGAGCTGGAACCAGCGAACCGTCCGGCTCCGTCAGACGATCTACACCGCACCTGCCTCAATTTCACCTTGCTTCCAAGATCACAACCGAACTAGCGCGATCACTACAACTGCGCAACTGAGGAAATGAGGTCTTGTGAAGGACACTGGCAGAAGCCGCAGTCGGGCAGTGACAGCCATCCCCGTCGCGGCGCTGGTCCTCTCCCTCCCCTTCATCGCTTCCCCCGCCGCGGGCGCGTCGCCCCAAGCGCCCGCCAGCGCGGCGGCAAAGGCGGTAGCCGTCGCCGGGAAGGGCCGCCCTGTCACGGATCCGCGCATCATCGCGATCGAGAAGAAGCAGGAAGTGCTCGACAAGATCGCCGGGCAGATCACTGAAGGGCTCTCCGAATCGGACCGGGCCAGGATTCCCGGCTTCACCGAGATCGAAGTCGACCCCGACCACAACAGCCTGCGCCTGCACTGGAAGGGCTCCCCGCCGCAGCTGTGCAGCGCATCCTTGCTCACCTGCCCAAGGGCGTGACCGCTTCGGTCCTTCCGGCCCGCTACTCCAAGGCCGATCTGCACGCGGCACGCAACAAGCTCCTGCGCGTCGGGAAGCCCGTGAATCTGCGCGTGGCTGGCGTATCGACCCCCATCCGCATCACCAGTCTCGGCGGGGCCGTGGATGGAAGTGCCCTCGACATCACTTATGCCGATGCCTCCGGTCCGGGTACGGCCGCCCCAAGGGATCACCTCGCGCCAGCTGCCCGCAAGGACCGTTCGCGCGAGGTCAAGGCCCTCACCGACCGACTGACGGGCATCAACACCGCCGCGAGTTACAAGGCTCCGCCCGCAGATGCCACAACCCCCACGACCCCGACCAGGCGTGCTGCCCCAGCAAGCCCCAGGGTGGGGGGCTCAACAGGCAGCATGACGCCGCCCCCTGGACCGGACGTTCCGGGCTGAAGAATCCCACCGGCGGTATCTGCTCCAGTGGCTTCGGCGTCAAGGACTACAAGGGGGTGAACATGCTGACCACCGCCGCCCACTGCAACGGGAATGAGCTGTCCCGAGTTTCGTAGAGTCCGGTGATCTTGTTTCAGGCGGACTGCAGGGCTTGCTCCTGGCTTCGCCAGA
>NZ_JAIQYY010000062.1 GCF_020181035.1 Streptomyces sp. CoH27 | reverse complement strand
GACACAGCCAGGCCCGAGCCCGCCGCTCCCACTACAAACGTCGAGGGCACAACCCCCAGATGCGGTTGCAGTACTAAGACGGTGTCCTATGTGGTGAGGCGGACGTTGACCCGGTATGGGGCGGGGGTGGCGTTCATAGCGGGGTGTAAGTCGGCGGTAGCCGGACAGCCAGGAGACCGTTCGCTCGATCATCCACCTTCGGCGCCCCAACCGTTCGCTGGACTCGATGCCTTTACGGGCGATGCGCACGCCGATGCGCTTGCCGCGTAACTATTTTCGCAGGTGGGGGATGTCATACGCCTTGTCGGCATGCAGGCGCTGAGGCTTGAAGTGGCGGCCGCGGTGGGGGCGTGTCTCGTTTGGTGACCCTCGACCATGGGCCTCAGCGCCTCGCTGTCGTGGGTGTTGGCGGCCGAGACGCCGACGACCAGGGGCAGTCCGTTCGCGCCCGACAGGACGTGCATCTTGGAACCCGGCTTGCCCCGGTCCACGGGGCTCGGACCTGTGAGTTCGCCCCCTTTTTTTAGCCCGCACGTGAGCGAAGTCGAGGACCACCCGCGAGACGTCGATGAGGCCGGCGTCATCGAGTCGGTGCAGCACCGCCTCATGCAGCCGGCCCCATACCCCGGCCCGCGACCAGATCAGGAATCGGCGGTGCACGGTCGACTTCGAAATCCCGAAACACGGCGGCAGAGCCCGCCAGGCAAGACCCAGCGCCGAAGGCTCAACCGCGGTGGCGACCGCCAAGCCAACTCTGCCCTCTGCACCATCGTCCTGGCTCGTCTGGGCTGGGCCACCTGCACCCGCGACTACGTGGAGCGGCGCGTCAGCGAGGGCAAGACCCGTCGGGAAGCCATCCGCTGCCTCAAACGCTACGTCGCACGAGAGAACTACCAGATGATCGTCCCCAGGAGCACGGTGGCACCACCGCCACCAGCTGCTGCTTGACATCCATAGCGCCTCTGTGTGTCAAGCGGCTTGAGCGAGGTGGCTTCGTTGGTCGCGTTTCATGATTCGGTAGACCACGTTGGACAGGCGGCGTTTCAGGGCCCTGCGGGCTTCCGCAGGCGTCTTTCCTTCCGCGATCTTGCGCAGGTAGTAGTCCTGCCCGCGTCCGCCATCGCGGATTTGGCAGAGGGCGATGACATGCAGTACCGAGTTCAGTGTCCGGTTGCCGCCGGTGTTGAGCCGGTGGCGTACGTTGTTGCCGCTGGAAGCGTCCAGGGGTGCGCTGCCGGTGTAGCTGGCGAAGTGGTGCTCGGTGGGGAAGCGGCTGACGTTTCCGACGTGGCCGATGACCTTGGCGGCCAGCACGGTGCCCAGGCCCGGCAGGACCGTGAGCGTGGTACGGGTCGCGGGGAGCGCGTCACGCATCTCGGCTTCGTTGTCCTTGACCTGCCGGCCCAGGCGGCGCAGATCGGCCAGGAGATCGCGGGCTATGTCGCGGCGGCAGGCGTCGGTGGCGGTCTCGGGCCGCAGGCTCTTCATGATGGCAGCGGCCTTGTTGGCGGACAGCCCGGTGGGGGCGCCTCCGGGAACGAGGTCACGCAGGACGGCATGGAGTCGGTTCACGACACGGGTGCGTTCGTGGACCAGGTCGTCGTGCCGCTCGGTCAGCAGCCGAAGGATCGTGGTCTGGTCTTCCGGCTCAACGGGCCGCAGATCCTGGCGGAACAGAGCGACCTGGGCGACGTGCAGGGCATCGGCCGGATCGGTCTTGCGGTCGCCACCGGTGGCCAGCAGGCGAGCCCGGGCGGACAGAGTGGAGGGAACGTCCACGACGTCTTCCCCTGCGGCGGCGAGCTGCTGAGCAAGGGTTCGGCCCAGGCCGCTGGCACCTTCCACTGCGAAGCGGCGCTCGGACCATTGCTCGCACCACCGCATCAGCTGCCTGAAGGTGCCGGCGTTGACGACAAAGCGCCGCTGGCTGATCTTGTGACCGGGTCGCATCGACGACAACTGCGGTGTGAGAGGACTTGTGGGGGTCGATCCCAATGGTGATCACGCGCATCCCGGTCTGTGCTCGAAGAGACGAAGTATGCGGTGGGCACCCTGACTTGAAGTAGCAGTCACGCACATTCATGCCTCTGTCGAGCCACACCGCGTGGGTGTCGGCCGGCGGCGGCACGCTATGGAGGAGCCAGCCAGACGGCGGCAAGGGGCATACGGACCCATGCCGACCGGCACCCTGGACGCTACGGCTGCAGACCGAGCATCTGGACTCGATTCAACAAGTCAGGGGCATCAAACTCGCCGTCCGCTACAAAGCGACCGTGCTGGTCGCGGCCATCAACGAGTGGCTGTGATCAGCGGTCACAGCAAACCGGCCAGGCTGGCGCGTGGGCGTCAGGAACCCATCGCAGCTCGGTCGGACTCGCTGCGAAGAACGCAGAATTCGTTCCCTTCGGGGTCAGCAAGGACTGCCCAGCCAGTCCCATCGGGATTCCGGAGATCGGAGATCAGGGTGGCACCGAGGCCGAGCAGCCGTTCCACCTCCTGCTCACGCGATGTCTCAGGGCGCAAACACAGATGGATCCGGTTCTTGATCTTCTTGGACTCGGGCACCTGGTTGAAGTACAGCACTGGCCCCTCCGCCAGCAGCACCTGAGTCTCCCGGTTTCCCGGTTTGTCTTCCGGATGCAGTGGACGGCCAGTCACTCTGCTCCAGAACCGGGCCAGCTCGTAGGCGTCCGCACAGTCAATCGCCACGTTCTGCAATATCGAAACCATGCGCGCGAGCCTTCCTCACTTCCGCCCCAGACGCCACCGAGTTGCGCTCAGTCTTCATGCACACAGCTCAAGCCCATGGCAGTACTTTCGATACACGCTCCAGCCTGACTCTGAAGCTAGGTCGGGTGCTTCGGGCCGCCGCGGGTGAAGCGCCGCAGCACCTGCTCCGCCTCGGCGGTGCCCAGGCGCAGGGCAGTGGCGTACTTGACCATCTGGTCGCACTACGGTGCGTTCGCGTGGGTCATGGTGTCGTCGAGGCCGTACGGGACGCGTGGTGCCGTGCGCCGGTGACGATGAGTGAGACGTTCTGCCCACCGAAGCCGAAGGAGTTGCTGAGCACGGCCTCCTGGGGGACGTCTCGTCGCTCTGCGACGACATCGAGATCGATGTCGGGATCGACACCGGCCGCGGTGAGGTTGCGGGTCGGAGGGATGACGCCGTGCTCCACACTGAGGACGGCGATGAGCGCTTCGATCGCACCAGCTGCGCCGAAGAGATGCCCGAGTGCCGCTTTGGGGGCTGTCACGGTGGCGCGGCCGAATACTTCCCCGATCGCGTGTGCCTCGGCGACGTCGCCGACCGGAGTTCCGGTGGCGTGGGCGTTGACGTGGCTGATCTGCTCGGGAGCCAAACCGGCTTGCGCAAGGGCCTTCCGCATGGCCGAGATCTGACCGGAGCCGTCGGGAGCGGGTGCCGTGATGTGGTGAGCGTCGGCGGCGATGCCGGCGCCCGCGAGTACCGCGTGGACGCGCGCGCCTCGGACGCTGGCGTGCTCGGCGCTTTCGAGCACCACGACAGCGGCGCCTTCACTGAGGACGAATCCGTTGCGGTCCGCGGCGAACGGCCGGGACGCTGACGCGGGTTCGTCGGTATGCCGCGACAGTGCCTGTGCCTGGGCGAAGCCGGCGACGGTGATCGGGGTGATCGCGGCCTCGGTCCCGCCCGCGATGACCACGTCCGCTTCGCCGGCACGGATGAGCCTGGCCCCCAGGGCGATCGCCTCGGCACCGGAAGAGCACGCCGAGACGGGCGAGTAGACCCCGGCCCGTGCACCGTATTCGATACTGATCAGCGCCGCCGCCGCATTGGGCATGAGCATCGGGACCGTGCGTGGAGAGACGCGCCGAGTCCCGGCCGTCTCCAGTACGTCGTCTTCCTTCAACAGCGTCCGTACGCCCCCGATGCCCGTGCCGATCGCTGATGCGAGCCGGTCCGGGTCCACCTGCGGGGCACCGGCATCGGCCCAGGCTTCGGCCGCCGCGGCGAAGGCCGCCTGCTGCGAGCGGTCGAGCCGCCTGGCCTGCACCGGCAGCAGCAACTCGGCGGGGTCGATCGCCATCGTCCCTGCGACGGTGTCGGGAAGGCCGACGTCCTCGTGGCCGCGCAGGACGCCGCCGCGGATGCCGGACTCGCCGGCAAGCAGGGCGTCCCACGTAGACACCACGTCGCCACCGAGTGGCGTGATCGCGCCGAGTCCGGTCACGACGACTTCAGTCCGGTGCATGCCCTTCCACCTTTCTTGTATGCGATACAAGCAAACAGATCCTTGTTGTATCACATACAATTCGCGTGTGGAGAAGAAGCGAACCGAAGCTCGATCAACGTCGGCTCGGTCGCGTGACCGCGGTCGCGCGACGAGACGTCGGCTGATCGAGGCAACTGCACGGCTCTGCAAGGAGCGGCCCGGCGCTGAGGTGAGCGTCGCGGAGATCGCGAACGCGGCAGGCGTCTTCCCCAATCAGGTCACCTACTACTTCGGCTCCAAGGACTCGCTGCTCGTGCATGCCGCCTTTCTCGGCTTGCTGCACGACGCCCGACGGATTGAGCGCATCGGTCGCCAAGCCCCCGATGCGGCGACATTTCGGCGCAACATCGCCCGCGCCGTACTGGCCATGCCCTCGCTCCCGTCGGTCGCGCGAGCACTCGCCGCCGGGATCTCCAAGCCCGAACTCGCCCCCGTGGTCGACCGGCACCTCCAGTTGCTGTTCCGGCAATCCGAGCGCTTTGTGAGCCGGCTCATCAACGGTCGTGGCTGGAGGGCCCGTCGACCGCTCGACGTGGAGGCCAGGACCTTCTGGAGCACCGCGCTCGGCGCAGTGCTGCTCGTCCGCGCGGGGGCACACGGCACTGTCGCCGACCTCGACCTCGCCGGAGCATTGACCATCCACGACGAACCCGAGCCCGGCTAGTGTCCTGAGCCGGGAATTCGCTGCGTAACTCGTGGTTGGTTCGGCGTGATGTCTGGATGGCGAGGACGGGACGGCCGAAGGCCGAGCTCATGCTGACCGATGACGAGTGTGAGACGTTGTCCCGCTGGGCCAGGCGTCGTACTTCCTCGCAGGCACTGGCCCTGCGGTGCCGGATCGTGCTGGAGTGTGCAACGGGCGCCTCAAACAAGGATGTTGCTGCACATCTCAGTGTTGCGGCACATACGGTGAGCGGGTGGCGGGCCCGGTTCGTGCGGTACCGGTTGGAGGGTCCGGCCCGATGAGCCCAGGTCTGGCGGGCCGCGCACGGTAACCGACGAGCAGGTCGAAGAGGTCGTCGTGCTCACGCTGGAGGCGACACCGAAGGGCGCGACCCACTGGTCGACACGGGAGATGGCCAGGCAGCCCGGGCTGTCGCAGTCCACCATTTCGCGGATCTGGCGAACCTTCGGGCTCAAGCCGCACCTGGTGGACACCTTCAAGCTGTCGAAGGATCCGCAGTTCATCGAGAAGATCCGAGATGTCGTTGGACTCCATCTTGCGCCGCCTGACCGGGCGCTGGTGCTGTGTGTGGACGAGAAAACGCAGATCCAGGCGCTGGACCGGTCGGCTCCGGTGCTGCCGATGATGCCCGGCATGCCCGAGCGCCGCAGCCACGACTATGTGCGTGGCGGGGTCACCACCTTATTCGCCGCGCTGAACACCGCCACCGGCGAGGTGATCGGCTTCTTCACCGCCGGCACCGCGCGGTGGAGTTCAAGAAGTTCCTCGTTCGACTGGACAAGAAAGTCCCCGCCGAACTCGACGTGCACCTGATCTGCGACAACGCCTCGACGCACAAGACGCCGGCCATCCAGAAGTGGCTTCTGGCTCACCCGCGGTTCCACATGCACTTCACCCCTGCCAGCTCCTCCTGGCTCAACCAGGTCGAGCGGTGGTTCGGCCTGCTCACTGACAAGCAGATACGGCGAGGCGTCCACAAGAACATCCAGGCCCTGGAGAAGGACATCCGCAACTGGATCAAGACCTGGAACCAGGATCCGAAGCCCTTCATCTGGACCAAGACCGCGGACGAGATCCTCGAACGCCTCGCCGGATATCTGAACCGAATTCCCGACTCAGGACACTAGTGCCGTGACCAGGAAGGTTCACCGGGTTGGTGGTCGGAGCGGTTGGATATGGCGTGTCGTCTGATCCGACTGCTGGGGGCGTGGTGGCTGAGCCCGTTCGTGTGCCCAGGTTGATCGAGCAGGAAGGGCAGAAGCTGCAGCAGATCGTGCGCCGGGGCAGCACCAGCTCGGTACGGTACCGGCGCGCGATGCTTGCCCGCTTCGGCCGGCGGAAACGCGGTGTCGGTGATCGCGAAGCTGGTGCAGGCCGACGAGGACACCGTCCGCGCGCGGAGACCTCTTCCAGCAGTACCCGAGCCATCGTGCGGCCCACCACCTCCCGTGTCGCCTTGCGCACGCTGGTCAGCGGTGGGTCGATGTGCCGATCGGCGAGTCCTCGCGGCCGATCAGCGCCACGTCGTCCGGCACCCGCCAACCCTTCCCGGGCAGAGCACCAGCTCAGTCGAACGGGCCGGCTGCGACGACGTGCGCGCGGTTCCCGCGCGACGGTGGCCTTGTCGCGGTCGGCGTGGTCGCCGTCGCCGACGAACTCCATGTTGCGGCTGGAGCAAGGCGTCAAGAACCTGCTTGCCAGCAACAGTCAAGGGTCGCGTGAGGGGGCGCGGGCGGCGAGTTCGGTGGCGAAGTGGCGGGCCTGGGCGCCGCAGTCGTGGTCCTGCGTGTCGGTGTGCTGCAGGGCATCCAGCAGCTGGTGCGCCTCCGTCAGCGTGAAGAGCGGCAGGCGCGGCTCGTACAACTCCGGCATACCCAATGCGGGATCGAGAGGCCCATCCATGCAGGGCGCAACGCACACCAGCCGCGCCGGTTACGCCCGCCGGTCAGCTTTTGGCCCCGGGGTGCAGTCGGGGCGGAGAGGCACTGCACGTTCCCGTTGAACGCCATGTGTTTTTGGCTGAACCAACACAGGTCATCGCCGATCTCGCGGGCCCCGGCAACGCGGTCGCACTCGATCCAGGTGTTGTCCAGGATCACGTGTGTGGTCCCCTCCCGCCGACAGGGGTTCAGCAGCTGGTGCAGGGCTACCTAGAGCAGACCGAGGTCGCCGAGTTCCTTGTGGAGGTCCGCGCGCGGGTGGTCGGAGCGTACTTGGACGTTGCCGGGCGTGACCGGCCGCGGCCCCTGGCGAGAGCCTGCACCTGTGTCGGCCCGCGAGCGCCGGTCCCGGAAGACCCAGGCTCCCGCCAGGCCGCCGATGAGCCCTCCCAAGTGTCCCAGCCAGCTCACTCCCGGCGTCCCGGGGACGGCCACGGTGAGCAGGTAGGCGAAGGAGGCCGCCATGACCACACCGATCAGCGTGTCGATCAGGTGCCGGTCGAACAGTCCACGCACGACAACGTAGCTGAAGTATCCGAAGATCAGGCCGCTGGCACCGACCGTATCCACGTCGCCTCGTTCGAAGAACCACACCGCGAGCCCGCTGGTCACGCCGACCAGCAGGCTCAGACCGAGAAAGCGGGCCACCCCTCGGTAGGCGGCGAGGAAACCGAAGACGAACAGCGGCCCGGAGTTGCTCTCGATGTGTGCCCAGCTCCAGTGCAGCAAAGGCGCGACGAGGATGTCGGGCAGCGTGCCGACGTCGCCGGACCTGACCCCGTAGTCCCTGGAAAGGGCGTAGTGGTCGGCGTAGTTGACGAGCTGCAGAACCCAGACGAGCGCGAGGCCCCCGAACATCACGAAGAACGCCTTTCGCGCCTCCGCGATGACCTGCTCCGCGCTGACAGGCAAGGCGTCGGTCTGGTCTCTGTACGCCGCACCCATGGCACACTTCCTCCCCCGGCGGATCCGCATCCGCCCCGCGACACAGCACACTCTACGTACTGTCGGGCGGTCGCTGCGGACGACTCGGTGCTGGGCTTCCACTGCCTCGGCCTATGCCAGCCGGGCAGTGTCGTCAGACGGTCGGAGGTGGCGCAGTACCGTGGGGGGTGCCCCTATGTCCTTCGTCAAACTGTCGTCATGATGGGTGGCATGTCGGATGAGGACCAGGGGCTGGGACGCGAGAGCCGCCAGGAGTGGACGCCGCTGCACTTCGCGGCGGACGAGCAGGATGCCGCGGCTGTCGGCTCTCTTCAGGCGGCGGGTGCGTGGGTGGATGCCCCGGATGGGCAGGGCAATACACCTCTCTGGCATGCGGTATTCACGTATCGAGGTGATGGCGCGGTGCTGTCGCTGCTGGTCGATGCCGGTGCCGATTCGGACAGGGACAACCTTCACGGTGTGAGCCCGCGGCGTCTTGCCGACTGGCGTGTCGGTTCGGATGGCGCGGCGCATCTCGGGGAACGTCCCGCCTCGTAGAGCTGTTTGTGCAGGTCAAGCCCCTTTGGCAGGATGGGGTTCGTCCTCCCGCTCCCAGTCGTGCCGCACCCGTACCCCTCCCACACTGCCCGAGATCACTCGTTGAGCCCAACGGGACGCCCCGGGCGAGGGGAAACAACGACCAGAGCAGTTACGTAGCGCTACATGTCGGCCGTAGCTATATGAGAACAAGGCACACAACGAGAGCCACGGGCACGGACCGACCTGGTCGACCGTGCGGAGCGGAGGCCCCCTGTGGCCCGACGGGGCCGCCAAGCAGCTCCAGGACGCGGCGGTGCGCGCCCTGGGCAGCGCCCGGCTGCCGGATAACGGCAAGCAAGGCCCGAGGCGGAGGCTCCAGCCCGGGTGGCGGCCGCGGTGACCCTACTCCGCTGACGTGTGCGCCGTGCACCCCGCGCGAAGGCGCTGGGTGAGGAAAAGAGCAGCGCGGTCCAGTGCCTCGTCTGCCTCGTCCAGAACGCCTGCGAACGACTGGAACACGTGCGGCACGTCGGCGGTGATGTCCAGAATGACGTCCACTCCGACCGCCCTCGCATGCGCGGCAAGGCGCGTGGAGTCGTCCAGCAGGATCTCGTTCGTGCCCACCTGGATCAGTATGGGGGGGAAGCCGGTCAGGTCGGCGAGGACAGCCGGGCTGAGCAGCGGCTGGTGGGGGTCGGCTCCGGCGAGGTACATGGCCCCGGTGTGCTCGACGGCCTTTCGGGTGAAGATCGGGTCGATGCCTTCCTTGGTGACCATGCTCTCGCCCGTGCGTGTGGCGTCGAGGCCCGGGGAGAACGCCACCAAGGCGGCGGGCAGTGGGAGGCCCGCGTCACGGGCGGCGAGGCAGGTGGTGACGGTGAGGCCGCCGCCGGCGGAGTCGCCGGCGAACGCGATGGTCGACGGGTCTGTGCCGTTGTCGAGGAGGGCGCGATAGGCGCTCAGGGTGTCTTCGATCGCGGCCGGGTACGGGTGCTCGGGGGCAAGTCGGTAGTCCAGCGAGTGCGCCGTGAAGCCGGTCTTGGCCACGAGATGTCCGGTCAGCGACAGGGCGGTCTCGGGGGAGCCGAAAACGAAGCCGCCGCCGTGGAAGTACAGGATCGTCCCGGCGCGAGGGCCGTCGTCCGGCTCGACACACAGTGCGGGTCGGCCGCCGAGCGTCGTCTGCGTGGTGCGGATGGTGCCGGGCACGATCATCTGGGCCATCAGCGCCTTGAATCCGGTGCGGAGCGCTTCGACCGACCGGGGGCTCTCGGGCCGCGGCTGTCGCATCATCGCGTCGATCCGGGCGCGCTGTTCCTTGCTCAAGGGTGTGCTCCTGCCGTAAGTAGATTCCATTACACTATATGCCGTGGCAGCTAAATCAAGTGGTGGCGTGGTCGACCTCCCGGGCTTCTTCGCCGATCTGGTCCGATGCGAGACACGCCTGTACAACGCCCTCAATGACCGTCTCCGTGAGCGGCACGGGATCGTCACCTCGCAGTTCGAGCTCCTGCGCTTCCTGCGCGACCGCCCCGGGGCTCGCGTGGCGGACCTCGCCGCCGAGTTCGTCGTCGGCGTCGGGGCGACCAGCAAGGGCGTCGACCGTCTGGAGAAACAGGGATGGGTCGTCCGGCAGCCGAATCCATCCGATCGCCGGTCGTCACTGCTGGCCCTGACCGACGGCGGCTCGCAGCTCGTCGAAGCGGCGGAGAAGACATTCACCGATGGACTCGCCGTGCTGATCGGAGACACGCTCAACGGTTCCTCGGCCGCGGCCGCCGTCCGCGCCATCTCGAAGCTGCGCTCCGTGCTCGAACGCAACCAGATCGGCACGCCCGCAGGCTGACGGACATCGCCCCGGGCCCGGACGTGCGGCGGCACCCGGCCTGCACCGGTACGACGAACGGCTCAACGGGTCGGGTGCGCCGGCTGTCAGTCCCCGTCCTCGTCGTCCTCCGCGGCATCCGGGTCCCGGAAGGGGCGCAGGTCCTGGCCGGGGCCGCCGGCTTTGATGTCGAACAGGTAGCGGCCCAGGTCGGCTGGGCGGGTACTCCGTCCAGCTCCCCGACCTGCACGGGGGCTTGCGACCACCGCGTGGGCCGGATGTCGCAGACGGCGAGTGATCGCCACTCATGGGGAGACGCCGACCAGCCCTTGTTGAGGGCTGGTTCCTGAGTTGCGGTTGGGTTGCTCAGGTGGTCACGCCTGGTCGCTGCCGGGGCAGTTCGGCGTGCCGCAGCGCGTATGAGGCTAGGGCGATGACCACGCTGAGGCCGGCGAAGATGCCGCAGCCGACGAACGCCGGGGCGGCGCCCCAGGCTCCGAAGTCAGCGCCGACCAGCGGGTGACTGAGGGGGGCGACACCGACCATGGTGAGCCTGACGACGGAGGTGACCCGGCCGAGAGGAGCCGGGTCCGCAGCGGTCTGTATGAGTGCGTTGTCCAGACTGCCGAAGACACCGGCGTTCAGCCCGATGACCGCAGCCAGCACCGCAGCGAGCCAAAGGGTAGGCACCAGCGCGATGGCAGCGCGCTCGCGCAGCCCATGAGCAGTTCGGCCATCTCGGCGGATGTAGCGCAGGCCATCGAGCAGGTTCTGTCGCGCGGTGCCGGACTCCGTCCGCTCGGCGGGGATGGCGCCTACCGCGGCAGTGCCCTCGGGTGTCTCCGCGAAGTCCGATTCGCGGAAGCCCAGCTCTCTCCGGATGCCACCTGCCGCCACCGCTTGCGGCCGTCGATGCCCCGGTCGCTCGCCTGCGACACGAAGCCGTGCTCGGCCGGCTTGCGCAAGTGGCAGCTGACCAGCGAGGGCGTCTCGTCGACATGCTCGGCGAGCTGAGAGGCGGTCGCGGTGCCCGCACCGCACAGCGGCCGGTGCAGCTGCATCGGCAGCGGCTTCATCGGGCGTGGTGGTTGCGGTGCAGGAAATCCCGACGAGATTGATCTTGCTGGGGTCGGCCTACTGCGCGAAGGCTCCGAGCCGGCGGGGCACACGAACAGAGCGGCGAAGCTGGGCTGCCGGTGAGCGGGCAGCCGGTGAAGGCGCGGTCTTGGAGCGGGCACGCATGGTGGTGGCCGGCCCGCCGGGACGGGCCGCTGATCCCGGTGCGTGCCTCGAAGGTTCCGGTATCCGAGGCCGCACCGTTGTTGGGAACACCGCGTTCCGGCGCCTTACTTCTGGGTGACGTCGGTGCAGTAGACCGCCTTGTCCGGCAGGTGGCCGGTGGCCAGGAAGCCGACGGTGGCCTTGTCGGCGCAGGCGGAGCCTTCGTTGTAGGTGTAGTGCCCGCCGTTGTCGACGCCGACGAAGGCGGAGCCGTCGCCGAGGGCCTTGTGCAGCCCGACGCCGCCTTCCCACGGGGTGGCGTTGTCCCGGCGGTTCTGCAGGATCAGGGTGTTGCGCGGGCCGCCGGGCACGACCTTGACAGTCGCCTCGGCCGGCTTGTTCCAGAAGGCGCATGCCCAGATGTTGGCGGGCATGCCGGCGGTGAGCGGCCACTTCTTGCGGTCGGCGGTGGTGCGGGCGGCATAGCCGTCGACGTCGTGCGGCCATTGGGCGTCGCCGCAGGTGAGAGCCATGAACATGGTGGCCTGGTTGTCTGCGGGGATGCCCGGCGACGTCGGTGTGTCGGCGAACACCTCCTTGAGGACCGCGGCGTCGGCGGCCGTGGTGCTGCCGTGGGACAGGTCGTCGGCGGCCTTCCAGAACTGGGCCAACACGGGAAGCGTGTTGTTGTGCAGGAGCAGGGCGTAGGTCATGTTCCGCAGCAGCGCCCCGTCCAGCGACACCGATGCGCCGGGAATCGCTGCGGGCGTGCGGTCGAGCCGGTCGGCGAGGGTGAGGTAGGTGTGGGTCACCTGAGCGACGGTCGTGCCCAGCTTGAGGGTGCTGTTCTGCGCCGCGGCGACGCGGGCGGCGTCGGGGAACCGGTCGGCCATGCCCTTGCCCCAGGTGTCCGCGACCTGGTTGGCCCATACCTTGGTGGGATCGACGTTGCCTTCCAGGATCATCCGGTCGGTGTGGTCCTGGAAGAGCGAGCGGTAGACGGCGCCGAGGTAGGTGCCGTAGGACTGGCCCCAGTAGGAGATCTTCTTCTCACCGAGCGCCTTGCGGATGCGGTCCATGTCGCGGGCGGTGTTGGCGGTGGTGTAGTACCGCAGGTTCTTGCCCGCGGTGTCGGCGCACTGCTCGGCGTCGGCCTTGGCAATGGCCACGTTCTTGGTGATCGAGCCGTCCGCAGCGGGATAGGGGAGAAGCCCGGTCGCGGTGGGGTCCTTCAGACCGCAACTCTGCGGGGTGCTGTGTTCGACGCCGCGCGGGTCGAAGCCGATCAGGTCGTAGCGGTCCAGCACGGTCTTCGGCAGGGTGGACGCCATGGTTTCGGGCATGTCGAGACCGCCCAGGGCCGGCCCGCCGGGGTTCAGCAGCAGGACGCCACGCCGCTTCCCAGGTTTGGCGGTCGACAGCCGGGAGACCGCCACGTCGATCTTCGTGCCGCCCGGGTTCTGGTAGTCCAGCGGGACTTCCAACGTCCCGCAGGTCAGGTGGGGATCACGGGTTTGTCCCTTGCCCAGTGCCGGGCATGTGCCCCAGGTGATCTTCGCGTCGCCCACGGTCTCGCCGGCGCTCCTGCCGGAGACCTTGGCCGTTTGCACGCCCTGGCCGTCGTCGCCACACGCGACCAGTGCGGTCCCTGCCACCGTGGAAACCAGCAGAGCCGCGGCAAACCGGCGGCCTCTGGGGAAACCGTGCTTCGCGGAACTGCGTGTCGTGGTCATGGCGTTGTCCTTAGCTACTCCGCTGGTCGGCCGGCATGGTCCGGCCGTTTGTTGACGGTTCAAGTCAACAAGGGGACACCGGTGGCGCGCGTCACCGCGGAGAGGACAATTCCGGTAGCTCGCTCGGGGGATGCTGGGCCGGCCCTTCGCAGGGAGCGGTCAAGGGAGCATGCTTGGCCGCGGCCGTAGCCACGTTTGCCTGCCCCGACCGGCATCTCAGGGCCATCAGGCTTGGTCGCGACCTCCCGCCAACCCCGCCCGATATGCCAGGACCACCGCCTGGACGCGGTCGCGGAGATCCAGTTTGGTGAGGATGCGGGAGACGTAGGTCTTCACGGTCTCGTGGCTGATGACCAGCTCGCTGGCGATTTCGGCGTTCGACAGGCCCTCGCTGATGAGGAGGAGGACCTCGTGCTCGCGGGCGGTGAGGACCTCCAGGCGCTCGCGCTCGGGGGACGCGGGGGCGGCGGAGGGGCGTACGCGTTCGGCGAAGCGGCCGATCAGGGTACGGGTGACGGCAGGAGCCAGGAGGGACTCGCCGCGGGCGACGACGCGTACCGCGTTGATCAGCTCGGGCGGTGGCGCGTCCTTCAGCAGGAAGCCGCTGGCACCGGCACGCAGAGCCTCGTACACGTACTCGTCGACATTGAAGGTCGTCACGACGAGGATCCTGGCGGGGCTGGCGGAGTCGGGGCCCGCCAGGCGCCGGGTGGCCTCGATTCCGTCGAGCAGGGGCATGCGGATGTCCATGATGACGACGTCCGGCTTCAGCTCCTGCGCGCTCCGGATCGCCGCTCGGCCGTCCACAGCCTCGCCCACGACCTCCATGTCGGGCTGGGCGGAGAGGATCGTGACGAAGCCGGCACGCACGAGGGCCTGGTCCTCGCAGACCAGCACCCTGATCGCGGCGGGCGGGACACTCACGCGGCACCTCCTGAGGGGATGCGGGCGTGCACGCGGAAACCGCCGTCCGGGCGAGGCCCCGCCGCGAACTCGCCCCCCAGCATCTCCACCCGTTCCCGCAACCCGGTCAGGCCCCTGCCTCCCGAGACGTGCGGGCCGCCGCCCAGCAGGGCGGCTGACGGGGGAGCCCCATCGGCTGTACCGGCGGTGGTGACCTCGACGTCCGTCCAGTCGGGGGTGTGCACGAGCCGTACCAGCGTCCGCCGGCCCGCGGCGTACTTCACGGCGTTCGTCAGGGATTCCTGCACGACGCGATACGCCGTGAGTCGGGCACCTGTGGCCATGGTCGGCTGCTCTCCGTCCTCGACCAGCTCGACCGGCTGGCCGCCCGCTCGTGTCTGCTCCACCAGATCAGGCACCCGGCCCGGCACCGGCGTCCGCTCCCGCGGCGCCGCATCACCGGTCGCCTCCAGCACGCCGAGCAGGAACCGGAGCTCGGCCAGCGCGCGGCGGCCGGTGCCGTTGATGGCGTCGAGGGCCTCGTGGAGGCGGTCCGGCGACTCGGTCAGGTACTGCGCTGCACCTGCCTGCACCACCATCGCCGTCACATGGTGGGCCACCACGTCGTGCAACTCCCGGGCCAGGCGGCTGCGTTCCGCCGCGATGGCCACCTGCACGGACAGGCGCCGACGCTCGGCCTCCTGCGTCCGCCGCCCGCGGACCTGGACACCCAGACCCCACACCACGGCCAGGACCATGTAAAACAGCAGGTAGTCGGTCAGGCCCTCGGGCGAGCCCAGCACGTGCAGGACGACGCCGAAGACCACATACCCGCCGGTCGCCGCCAGCGGTACGACCCGCCGGAAGCGGTCCTGGTGGGCACCCACGGAGTACAGCGCGATGTACAGCCCCAGGCTGCCGAAGGTCGGCGGGTAGCCCAGGCACTCGTGCACCGAGAACGAGGCCCCCACCACCGCGAGGCAGGCGGCCGGCCACCGGGTGCGCACCGCAAGCGGCAGAGTCTGTCCCAGGGTCAGCAGCACACTTGCGACCGAGGCGCCGTGGGTGGGAAGACCGCCGAACTGCGTCCCGACCCGCGACAGCGGTGCCGCGAACGACAGCACCGTGAAGACAAGCGCGAACTCGCGGTCCCTGGTGCCGGCCGGGAGTGATCCCCACCACCGCGACAGCACGCGAAGCCGGGCGGCTGCGGCGGCCACCGGGTCCATGCGTGCGGAGGGGCGTCTGGCCTGCGCACGCGCCGATGGCGCGGAGTATGCCGAGCCTGATGGTTCACGCGCTGCTTGGTCTTGCATCATCATCATCATCCACGATCCCGTACGTCCGGCGCTGAGGGGCATGAAGACCGGGCCGTGGTCCGCTGTCCGCCCGCCCGTGAGGTACGACCTGTTCGGTATCCGCACCATACGGCACTGCGGACCGGACAGCCGTCCCCCGGGAGAGAACAGCCGGGTAGCTCGCTCGGGGGATGCGCGGAGACGGCACGTGCCCACCCGCCGGTGACGATGCACAAGGGTCGCAGTCCGTAGCTTTCCGGCATCGAAGGTGCAGACCACCCACCGGGAGCGGGTTCTGCGGAGGAAGCCCTGTCGTCCGACCATCACCAGTATGAGCTGTCCCGAGTTTCGTAGAGTCCGGTGATCTTGTTTCAGGCGGACTGCAGGGCTTGCTCCTGGCTTCGCCAGAAGCTGCGTTCGTACTCGGCGGGCGGTACGTAGTCGAGGGCGGAGTGCAGGCGTTCTTCGTTGTACCACGTGACCCACTGGAAGATCGCCCGCTCCACCTGGTCGAAGCCGGTCCAGGGTCCTTGCATCTCGATCAGCTCGGCCTTGAAGGTGCCGTTCAACGCCTCGGCCATCGCATTGTCATACGAGTCCGCGACGGAACCGACCGACGCGGAGGCGCCGATGTCGGCGAGCCGGTCGGTATAGCGAATCGACACATATTGGACGGATTCAATCGGTCGTCGCAACGCTGGCTGGTGGGACCGATCGTAGCTGCTTGGTGAACACTTCAGCCGGGGT
>NZ_JAIQYY010000061.1 GCF_020181035.1 Streptomyces sp. CoH27 | reverse complement strand
CTATGCGGGCGTCACCCCGACGCGGGAGCAAACCCCCGGATCAGGTCGAACCCGTACACCACTTCCCAGGACGCAACCGAAGCGTTCCGACGCCGCACTTCGCCTCCAGGAACCGTAACACTGCCCCGGCCGCAAACGTGGCCCCACGGCGAACCGAGCGATCGGCACGTATCCCCAGCGGTGTCACGGCTCGGGGGCGGCGCCGAGCACGGTGGTGCCACGGCCTGTCGGCCTGCAGCGGTCAACCTTCCCTGTCACAAACCGGCGTTGGTCAAGGTTCGGTGAGACGTGACAGACCATGATCGTCAGGAGAGCCTGCTCAAGCGCGAGGTGTCACGCTGTCACGTGGATTCAGCCCCAGGGCGACGGAGTCTCCCCGATGCCAGACAGACGGTCATTTCGGGCATTTGGTCGGGTACTGTCACATGGCCGAACGGCGGTGCGACAGCACCCGCGATGCGGACGTGACACCCTTGTGTGACGATCTGTAATCAGCTCAGGTGCTCCGGCGTGCTGACCTTCCAAGCTCTCAGGTCGCCTCCCAGGAACCTGTCCGCCAGAGGATTCGAGAGAGCAACCTCCCAGGCACGCAGGCAATTTGGACATCTCCGGCTCCCAGATCTCGGGGAACGTGACGGGTTTTCGGAGATCTAGGAGGTTGCCTTCGGTTATTAGTGCTCTGACCGCATAGGTTCACCGGGTTGGTGGTTGGGGCGGTCGGATGTGCGGTGACATCCGTTCCGAACGTTGGGGGTGTAGTGGCCGAGCCTGTCCGTGTGCGCAGGTTGACCGACCAGGAAGGGCAGAAGCTCCTTCAAGCTCACTCAGAGCGAAGGCCGTCACCCGGTAGCAGTGAGGACGTCCAGAAATCGCGCGTGGTCGACCGAGACCGAGATCCGCGTCAGGGTGCCGGCCGCCGGACGTGAACCCCAGGCGCCGCGCTCGCGGTACACCTCGACCTCGCGGAACGCGCAGACGGATTCGTCGAGTGCCACGGCCGCCGCGAGCGGGTCATGGAAGGCCTTGCCGGCGTGGCGCTTGGCCAGGTAGACCCCCATGCCTTCCCGGACGAGCGCCATCCCGGGTGTGAGCCGCCGCGCCGACAGGGCGGCGTGCATCGCGCCGTCGTAGACGACGCCGTGGCAGACGTTCTTCGAGACGAGCACCCGCTCACCGACGTGGGGCGACTCCAGCAGCTTCAACGCTGCCTCCGGAGCGCCGTTGAAGTTGTACGTCCCGCAGGTCTCGCGTCCTTCGAACTTGGGGAGACGGTGTTCGGGCGGGACGACGGAGTCGCCGGCGAAGCCGCCCTGCGCGACCCAGCGGGCGATGCGCACGTCCGGTTTCCGTTCCAGGAGCATGCCGGGATTCTTCAGCGGCGCCCCCGTGAGCAGCGTCGCGTCCTCCCTGACGAAGGTGTCCCGGAGCAACTGCCAGGCCTCGGCGTCAGGTTCGCGGGGCGGAACTTTCCCAAGCCATCGGCGGTGAAAGCCCGACACCGGCTTCACGCCAGCGCCGGGCCGGTACGCGCCGACCGGCGCGGTCACCCCAAGGCGCCCGAGGAGGTGCTTGACGATACCGACCTGCTCATCCGATCCAGGCATGACCGTCACGGCCACCAGGCGCGCCCACGGATGGGTCGCGAGGGCACACAGGGTGAAGACGTCGTCGGGGTCGCCGGTCTCCATGTCGAACGCGATCGGGATTGCCATTCCCGCGACCATACCGATCCGACGGAACGTAGCCTACGGAATATCGGCGAGGCAGGCGCGCTGGCCAACTCCTCTTCTGCGGCGGCGACATCATGTCTTCTCCCGCCTCACCACCTCGCTTGGCGGCGCCCGGCCCGGCGACCTCATCGGTGCCAACCCGGTGAACCTTCTCGGTCACAACATGAGCTCGGGAGAGGGGGCCAGGCGTGCGGCCCGCGGCACTGCCCGCAGGCGGCGCAGCCGGCGCACTCCATGCAGAACAGGGCCGAGAGGCGCGGGCAGTTGCAGATCGAGGTGTGGTCGGGGTCGTCGTCGCCCTCGAAGTACGGCTCCCCGAGCGGTGGCGTGTAGTTGACGTGGACCTGGCCGTCGGCGGTGAGCGTCTCGTGGCGGGTGCCGCAGGCCGTCGGTTCCACCCACGTGGCGACCACCGGCTCCTCCGGGCGGCCCGTCATGACGCGGTCCCCGCGAGAGCTGCGGTGCCGGCCTCGTACACGCGGGCGAGCAGCGCGTTGAAGGCGAGCGCGGCAGCCGGGTCGGACTCGGGCAGTCGGCCCACGGCCGCCCGCTCGTCCTCGCTGAGTCCGGGGCGAGGGCGGCGCGGCAGGCGGCCTCGGTTTCCTGCTCCTGGCGGCGCTGCTCGTCCTGCAGCTGCTGCACGCGCTCGTCTTCGGCGTCGGCGGCGAGCGCGTCCTGGACGACGGCGTCGGCCTCCGGGTCGTAGACGCCGCCGGTGGTGGCGAGCAGCTGCGCGATGCGCTGCCACTCGCCGAATTCGGCGGAGCCGCGTTCGTCGTCGGCCAGCTCCTCGCGGCCGCGGTCGACGTGCCGCTGCAGTTCGGCTTCTTCGAGCGCGGCCGCGGCCTCGGTGGCGGTCATGCCGGTGGCGCGCCGGCGGACCGAGCGGCGGCCGACCTTCGCCTGGTCGACCGGCTGACGGGGTGCGGCCGCGCCGGGCGCGGGGACGCGCAGGCGTCGGCGGGATCGGGGAACAGGGGTGCTCACACGAGCCTCCCAATCGTCGCGGGAACTGTAGACGGATTTCCGGCCGCCGCGCGGTGGGCGCGGCTGAGCCGACGCTCAGGAGTTGTCACCGGCGAAGCCGGCTGAACGGGCGGACAGGGCCGGCCGAGGCAGCCTGGTTGTCACCAATGAGGCATCGGCTTGTCACAAGTGCTCCTCCGGCAGCCCTTCTGTCACCAGTACCGAAGATCCGGCGTTCCTGGAGGCTGAGGGCGATTCCATACCGCCGGGAGCGCCGTCGATCTCGGGCAGTCCGCTGGTGCGGACCAGGATCGGCTCCCCGCCGCTCGTCTGCAGGCGGGTCGGCCGACGGGCCGTCAGAAGTCGTACGGCTTCTTGGTGCTCCAGTTCAGCACATCGGCCTCGTTCCAGCTGAACTGCGGCTTCTGTCCCTTCATGACGACGGAGTAGAAGGGGCCGTGGTGACCGTTCGCGCCGCGCAGCGCGATGGCGAGCGACTGCGCCGTGTGGTTCTTCGAGCCGTAGTCGAAGAGGTTCACCGCGCTGTATGCCTTGCCTCCGGGCCGCAGCGTGACGTGCTGGTCGCCGCCCGGGGTGTCCTTCTTCGAGTGCGGCAGTGCGACGTTGTCGACGTTCCAGTCGAGCACCACGGCCGGGTACGAGGTGACCCAGCAGGGCTTGGTGCCCTCGTTCACCGCGGCGACCAGCAGGTGGTCGCCTGGCTGACCGGCGAACCGGTGCACCGCGGTGACCAGCATCTCGTCTCCACGGCACTGCTGGGCGCCAGCCGTTGTGCCCTTGCCCACGCCCTCGTCCGTCCCGCCCGAGAGGGTCGCCGGGCGCGCCCCCTCCTTGGTGTCACCACCGCTGTTGGCCTGCTCCACGCTGCCCTTGCCGTCCCCGTTGGACGCGGACCGGCTCTGCGCGGTACCAGCGGCGTGGCCGCCGCCCGCCGCTTTCGAACCGTCGGCACCGCCGCACGCGGTCAGGCCCAGCGCCAGCGCGGCGGTGACGGCGGCCAGGGCGGCGGAACGGGCGGTACGGCGGGCACGATGCGTAGTCATGATGAAGGCTCCCCCATGGTCTGTCCCGACGCGGCACCTCCCCCTGCTCCCGCAGAGCGACCGGCCGCATCGGCTGTTTCGCTGCACCCCATGAGATGACGCCCCGCCGGACGTCGTTCACCCGGATCTGTCCGCATTCGGTAACAAGCCAACTGGGCACAGGCACACCGGTGTTCACGCCGCGCCGTATGGAGCCGACACAGGCAGACGATCACCCCTGCTACGCGCCCTCAAACCGCTGCTCGACGCCACACGCCGAACGGCTCGCCACAGCTGTTGACGAGGGCCTGAGCCCGGCCGGTGACAACAAGCCTGCCTATGTGGCAACTGTCGTGCTTCGGCACAGCAGCGGCCGTAGACAGGTTTTAGAAGCCATCCGCATTCCGAATGTGATCGCTGGGTTTCTGCTGGTCGGGCTTGAACTTCGGCTGGTGGCGGGAGAGTTCAGGCGTTCGTCTGCTCGCGTCACGTTCGTGGAGGTGGCTGATGCCGTCGGTGCTCGGTCTGCTGGAGGCCCGGGAGAAGAAGGTCCGCGGAGGTGGCCCGCTTGCGGGAGGAGGCCGAGCGGGTCCAGGCCGCGCTCGGCGCGGCGGAAGTGCAGCTGGAGCGGCTCGGCCAGGCCCGCGAGACCGTCACCGAGGTGCTGGCCGAGCCGGACACTGCGACGACGGGGCAGGCCCGGCCGCGGTGACGGGCTCGACGGTGCCGCATCGCGTCGAGGGTGCCGGTTGGGAGGTGCTCGCGCCGGAGTACCAGCGGATCCTGACGGTCCTGGCCGGGCCGGAGGCCGCCGGGGGCGGGATGAGGGCGAAGCAGATCGCGCTCATCCCTGGGCGAGCCGACGGTTCCGGCCGGGTCGAGGGGGTTCGCTCGCGGCTGAAGCGGCTGGCCGCGCGGGGCTGGGCCGAGAGGTGGAGCCGGGGCTGTTCACCCTCTGCACGGAGCCGGCGTGGGTGGCCGCGTGAGGAAGGCGTCCCGGCGGCGCCCGGCCAGACGGGCGCTCATCAGCATGGTCATGGACCACAGCACCCTGGGCTCGTGCATCTCGGGCAGCGTCTCGACATCGCGCACCAGACGACGCGAGCGGACCAGCCAGCTCAGCGTGCGCTCTACTACCCACTGTCTCGGCAGCACGACGAGCCCCGTGGTGTCGTCGGAGCGTTTGACGATCTCAAGGGTGAGCTGGAGCTTCTCGGCGGCCCAGTCGGCGAGCCGGCCCGCGTAGCCGGAGTCCGCCCATACCAGGCGGATGGAGAAGTGCCGCTGGCGCAGCCGGGTGAGCAGCGGCACGGTTGCGTGGCGGTCCTGCACGCTCGCCGAGGTCACCAGCACCGCCAGGATGAGGCCGAGACAGTCCACCACCACGTGCCGCTTCCTCCCGCCCACGTTCTTGCCGCCGTCCCATCTCGACGTTGACCTGGGGATATTCGCCGCTGCCCGCACCGACTGCGAGTCATCGACCGCCGCACTCGGATCCACGTCGCGGCCCTCCTTCGCGCGCACCCGGTCCCGGAGCCGGTCGTGGAGCTGGGCGAGCAGACCGGCCACCTGCCGGCGTCGGGCGAAGGCGTGCACCCGCCGGTACGGCGGGAAGTCCGCGGGTAGGTTCGCCCACTTGACCCCGTTGTCGACGACGTACCGCACAGCGTCCAGCATCACGCGGTGGCAATAGCCCTCGGGCCGGCCGCCCCGCCCCTGAAGCCACGCCGGGATCGGCAGCGACCGGCGCATCTCCTGCCACTGGCCTCCGTCATGTCCGAGACGTAGCACGGGACGCGGTCCGGGTGATCCGCCGCGTTCCCGAACCGGTGCGCGAGACAATCGCACGGCGACACGCGGGAGTTGGACGCGCGGCGGACACACTCACGCAAGACTGCAACAACAGGGCCTCCGGAAGCTCGGGTCGACTCGCAATCGCCGAGCTACCAGGAGGTCCTGCCTTCATGCGCCGATGCCGCCACGATCCCCCGAACAGGAACCCTGTTCGATCACGCCCGCTCACGCCCGGAATGCGGATGGCTTCTGAAACCAAAACCCCGACCACTGAAAACCAACCGCCGAACATCACCGGGTGCATAGATCCCCTGAATGACATTGCAGATCTGCGATGTTGTGCGGCACCTTTAGCGATCATGAGGAGTGCCCGTGGCCCAGCCCGCGAGGCGCAGTGCCAAGGTGCCCGCGACCGTGTCGCGACTGGCCCCTGTCCCCCCGCCGGCGGATGCCGTCAATGGGATGGAGTCCGTTGAGGACCTGCTGAAGCGGTTCGAGAAGCTCGCCCGGCGGAGCAGCGCTTGGAGCACGAATCCCGAGCCCAAGTCATACGTGTTCTACGGCAAGGGGCACCTGAGCACGAGCCAGGTGCTCCAGAAGAATCTGTGGAAGTCCTCGAAGACGACGGGGTCCTCGATCCCGGCCTCGTCCAGGACGAGGTTCTGCCGGGCGGTCGACTGCTGGTCGGTGAGACGCGCTTGTAGACCAGGTTCGCCACCAAGGGCCCCCTTCCGTGCGGAGGAATGGACAGTATCTGTCGCCAAATCCTGTCATCAATCGCCATCGGATCTGATTGGATCGGCGCCGCCCCGGGTCCAGGAATGTCCGGTTCATTGGATGGGTGCGGCGCCCGTCGTCAAACGTCTCGACAGGACCGGCTGCCGGCGACATCACAGGGGAGGTCGTCGGCAGCCGATCAACGGCCGTCAGGTGTTGCTGTCGCGGAGGAAATTGCTGATAAGCGTTGCCCATTGTTCGGGCTGCTCGATGAACGGGAGGTGCCCGGTGGCGATCTCGGCGTAGCGCGCTCCAGGGATGGCTTCGGCGAGCTGCCGGTGGTGGTGTGGCGTCACGAGCTGATCGAGCGTGGTGGAGATGACAAGGGTCGGCACGGTCAGTGCGGCGAGGTCGGCGCGGACATCGACGTGGTTGATGAGCAGGTCGAGGTGGTCCGGTGTGCCGGGCGGGATGGTGGCCGCAGTGGTCTTGAGGGCAGTGTCCAGGCCGTCCTGGTTGATGGCGTCCAGGGCGGGGGCGCTTAGCCCGATCAACGAGACGAAGGCGGCCAGCTGTTCCAGGTCGCCGGCGCATAGCAGGTCGCGCCACAGTTTGGCGGCGAGGAGGAAGCGCGGGTTGGGGTGGGCGAAGCCTGCGGTCAGGATGAGGGCGGTGACGCGGTCGGGGTGGCGGGTGGCGGCCCGGATGGCGACCGGGCTGCCGAGTGAATATCCGGCGATGGCGAAGGTGTCCTGGCCCTCTTCGATGGCGGTGGCGACTAGTTCGTCGGCGAGGCCGTTGAGGGTGAGTGGCGCTTCGGCGCGTTCGGTGCGGCCGGTACCAGGGTAGTCGGGGCCGATCACGGTGTGCTGGGCGGTCAGGGTGTCCATGATGGGGCCGTAGTTGGCGTCGATGCCGCCGCCGGCGCCGTGGGCGAGGAGCAGGCCGGGGCCGGTGCCGCGCACGATGCGGCCGAGGCGAGAGGTCGGCAGAGCAGGGGACATGTTCGTTCTTCTCTTTGAGTTCTGGCAGTGGGTGATTACTGCTGGCTGGTGCGGTGGTGGCGGACGGTTGCGGCGGCGATGAGCACGGCGCCGCCAGCGAGCAGAGCGCCGATCCAGGGCAGATCGGTCAGGGTGAGGCCGGAGGTGAGGGCGTGGCCGCCGAGCTGGGAGCCCCCGGCGACGCCGAGGTTGAATGCTGAGGCGCTGATCGCGGTGACCAGGGTGGGTGCGGTCGGGGCGGCGGCCAGTGCCCGGTCTTGCAGCAGCGGGATGAGGGCGGCCGCGATGACACCGAGGACCAGTACGGTGACGGCGGCCGTCCACCGGATCCGGCTGGTGAGGCTGAACGCGGCGAGGACACCGGCCAGGCCGACCAGCAGGGCGCAAAGCCCGGCCCAGGGGGTGTGGTCGGCCAGGCGGCCGCCGAGGATGTTGCCGGCGACCGCGCCCAGCCCGAACAGGGCGAGCAGGGTGGTGACGGCGGACGGGGCGAAGCCGCTGACCTGCTGTAACAAGGGCGCGATGTAGGTGTAGGCGGTGAACAGCCCGCCCTGTGCAACCACGATGATCGCCAGCACCAGGGCCACCCGGGGCTGGAGCAGACTCCGCACCTCGCCCTCGGGACGAGCGGCCTCGTGCGGCGCCGGCGGGCGGACGAAGGCGGCCACGCCGCAGAGCACGACAGCGGCGAGGGCCGCGATGGCCCAGAAGGTGGCGCGCCAGCCGTAGTGGTCGCCGATCCAGGTGCCCAGCGGTGCGCCGAGGACCGTCGCCAGATTCCAACCGGCCGTCACGACGGCGACGGCTCGGCCTCGGCGGGCCGCCGGCACCATGCCAACGGCGATCACCATCGCCGTCGCGAACGCCGTGCTGTGTGTGAGCGCGGTCAGGATCCGGGCCGCCACCAGGATGTTGAAGCTGCCGGCCAGAGCCGCGGCGAGGTTGCCGGCGACGAACACGCCCAGCAGCACCAACAATGCTCGGCGCCGCGCCAGCCGCAGCATCCCCGCCGTCGCCAGCGGCCCGGCGACGGTGACTACCAGGGCGTACCAGGTCACCAGGGAACCGACCGCGGGCAGCGGACGGTGACAGTCGGCCGAAAGCTGCGGCAGCAGCCCGACCATGACCCACTCGGCGGTGCCCACGACGAACACGCACGCGGTCAGCACCGCCAGGGCAGCGGCGCTGCGGCGCTGTACGGATGGGACGGAGGTCTCGGTCGCCGGGCGTGCGGTGCTGGTGGTCATGACCGGGACGCTAAAGTCTCACATCAGTGTGAGAGTCAATGCGGTGAGGTGCAGATCACGTGCGCATCGGGGAGATGGTCCGCCGGACCGAGGTCAGCGAGCGGCTGCTGCGCTACTACGAGGAGCAGGGTCTGCTGACGCCGACGAGGCTGCCCAGCGGCTACCGCGTCTACACCGACGCGGATGTGGACACTGTCCGACGCATCCGCGCCTTGCTGGCCGCCGGACTGCCGACCGCCACCATCGCCCAAGTCCTGCCGTGCATCCGTGACGACGGGGCGACCCTTGTGCCAGTGTGCTCCGACCTGGTGGCACAACTGCGCCGCGAGCGCGAGCGCATCAACGACGCGATCAAGGACCTGCAGACGTCGCAAGGCCTGCTCGATACAGTCATCGCGGCAGGCCCGGCCGACACCGACTGAACGGTCCGGTCGCCGCAGCCAGCGGGGCGATAGCGACCGAGCCCCGGCCGGCTGACGCCGCCAGCGGCTACACGCACACCGGTTTCCGGTGGCGGTACGACGCTCGCCGTCTGGCCGCTACAGCCCGGCTGACAGATCGTCCGTGGCCACGGTACGTAGCGGCCGGTGTCCCTGGTAGTCGAGCTGGGCCAGTTCGTGCTCGTAGTCGACGGTGATGGAGCGGTAGTAGTTGACCACCGAGCTGCGGGCCGGGGAGATGTGCGCGAGCACCTCGGCGTCCACCTCGCGGCCGGCGTCGCGCAGTTCACCGACGGCCAGGCCCATGTACTCGGTGTGCCAGCACACGACCGCGTTCGTCACCACCGTCAGGCACCATGCCCGCTCGTTCTGCGGCTCGGGCTGACGGCGGGTGACCTTGCCCTCGCGGGCGTAGTGAAGCTGGCGCCGCAGGGAATGCAGCGATTCGCCCTTGTTCAGCTGTCGGGCGATCTTGCGCCGGTAGCCCTCGTCCGACAGGTACTTCGCCGCGTAGATCGTGCGCCGGATCGCCCCGTACTCCTTCAGCGCGGCCGCGAGAGCGTTCTGCCTGGAGGACGCAGAGAGCTTGCCGACGATCAGGGAGGCGGTGGCGTGCCCGTACTTCAGCGACCCCGCCAGCCGCAGCAGATCGTCCCAGTGCGCGGCCACCAGGTCCAGGTTGGCCTTCTTCGTCAGCAGCCACCCCGCCTTCGGGAACCGCTCCTCGTAGTCGGCCTTGGTGCCCATCCGGTACAGGGTGATCTTGCCCAGGTCGCGGATGCGGGGCGAGAGCTGCTTGCCCACGAGATCGAAGAGGCCGAAGTTGACCAGGGTGACGCCGTGCGTGTCGGTGGCGTGTTCGGTGATCGGCAGGTCGGTGGCGTTGCCCAGGATCTCGTCCAGCACGTAGTGGGCCTCGCGATGCGTGGCCACGCATGACCTTGGTGCCGAAGGTGGAGTACTGGTCGGAGACGTGGGTGTAGGTGGAGATGCCCTCGGACACGAAGTACTTGTTCAGGTGCCGCGCGGTGATCGACTTGCCCCGGGTGGGGAAGCGCTGCCCGTCCGAGGAGGACAGGGTGCCGGAGCCGAACATCGCCGTCATCGGCAGCTTGTGGTGGTAGTTGACCAGGCAGATGTTCGCCTCGCGCAGCGTGTCCTCGCGGATGTACGACTCCGCGGTCCATGCCAGCACGTCGTACGGGATGCCGCAGGAGGCGGCCATCCCGTGCAGCCCCAGATTCGTGGAAAGCCCGATCAGGCAGGCGATCAGATTCCGCTTGAGCTGCGGGGAGCGGGCCTGGCCGCCGCAGAGAAGCGGCCTGGCGCCGGGGCGAAGCTGGCCCACGTCGAACACCACGGTCTTCATACCGGCTCAGGCCGCCCGGGAGCCTTCGACTCATCGGAGCGACGGTCGCGCGTCCGGGCGGCCTGAAAAGAATCTTGGAAATCTCGACAGGGCAGCGATGAGTTCCGCTGGGGTGCTCCGTCTGACCGGGTGAAGCAACCGATACCCGAGCTTGCAGGGAGCACCTCATGAGGAAGATCAGCGCCGGCCTGTTCATCGCCGCTGACGGCGTCGTGGAGAGCCCGGAGAAGTGGCACTTCCCTTACTTCAACGACGAGATGGGCGCGGCCGTGACCGCCCAGCTCGGCGCGGCGGACACCGTCCTGCTGGGCCGGGTCACCTACGACACCTTCGCTGGCGCGTGGCCGGCCCGAGAGGCCGCCGGTGAGGACGACGCCGAGATGGCCAAGGCACTCGGCGACGCCCGCAAGATCGTGGTCTCCAACTCCCCGCTGGAGTTCGCCTGGCGCAACTCCGAGCAGCTCCAGGGCGACCTGGTCGAGGCCGTTACCAAGCTGAAGGCGGAGCCGGGCGGCCCCATCGGGATGTCCGGCTCGGTCTCCGTGGTCCGCCAGTTGCTGGCCGCAGGTCTGATCGACGAGCTTCACCTGCTGGTCCACCCGATCGCGGTCGGCCGCGGGCAGCGCCTGTTCGACGACACGGCCGAGCCGATCCCGTTGAAGCTGATCACCTCTGACGTCTTCAAGACCGGCGTGCTGCACGTCGTCTACGGGCCCGCCGACGAGGCGTAGCCGGAGCCATGGCAGTGACCTGCCGCCGAAAGGCTCCTATCTCTGCGGCGGCAGGCAGGTTGTCGACACATGCGCCAAGTGGCGGAATCGGTCTTCGGCCCATCCGGCCCTCACCACGCGGCAGAAGCGGTCCTCGCCTCGCCGCCCGCACAGCGACACACCAAAACCACAACACACCGACGGACAGGAGACTGCGACATGACCGCACCGGTGAAGGGCCCCGTCAGCTACTTCCCCTCGATCGAGAAGAAGTACGGCCGCCCGATCGCGGAATGGAAGAACCTTATCCGCACCTCGCCCCTGACCAAGCACATGGAACTCGTCAACTGGCTCAAGACCGAGCACGGACTCGGCCACGGCCACGCCAACGCACTCGTCGCCCACACCCTCGCCGAAGGCAACGCCAAGTAGCCCGAGCGTGCGCGCCGCAGGAGCCCGGGCACCCGCGGTACGGACGGTAAACGCGACCCGGTCCTCGTCCCAGGCCAGGCGGCGGTCGACGAAGGTGAACTCCCGCCCACACAGCGGGTGGAACGGGTGCGTGACCCGCACAACTCCATGCTCACGGTGCTGATCGGGTGCAGTTGACGACTCGTGACAAACCGCTCACCGAGCACTTCTTCATCACCCTCGCGCACTGCTTCAGCCAGTACGTGCGGCACGGCTGGCAGGGCCGCAGCCACAAAAACGCGGCCGCGGCATCGACTGCATGCCGCTGTACACCATCGCGAACTCCAGCAGATGGCCCAGGAATGGGTCGCGTTGGACTACCAGCAGACCCCCGATGCGGGACTGCGCGACCCGTTCAGGCCGGGCATCGTGCTGTCCCCCAACGGGGTGACCATGCGGACGCCCTGGCCGGCGGCGGCGGTGATGAGGCCGGCCGAGGGATAGCCGGAATCGAGGTAGTGCTCAGCGGGCTTCAGACCGCGCTCTGCGAGACGTCGCTGGGCCGGAGCCGTCGCCTTCACATCGGGCACGGTGGCGTCGGTGGTGAACACGTCCGTGATCAGGTTCGGTGCCCTCCGGACACCGGCTTCGGCTTCGGCTTCGGCTTCGGCTTCGGCTTCGGCTTCGGCTTCGGCTTCGGCTTCGGTGAGAGTGTCACAGCTCTCCGTGAGATGGATCTTGTAGCCCATCCAGAACAGGTCCTCGCCCTTGGCCGCCCAGCGTGCGTCGAGATCGTAGGGCGAGGCGAGGCGGAGTTGGCCGGGCGGGACGCCCTCGTCGTCGGCGGCCCGCTTCACGATCACCTCTCGCCCCTTGGCGTCGGCGCGGAGGTAGTAGGTCTGCACGAGGATCTGCCGCAGTACCTGCACTGCCTCGATCTCGCGGATCCATCCCGGGGCCCCGGGCGCCCATGCGGCCCGGCACAACGCCAGCGCATCCTGTCCGAAGACCTGCGCGAGCCTGTCACGCTTGGTCTGCGAGGACGGCATCCGCCAGCTGTCCACCCGCGGCCCGTAACGGTGAGCGAACTCCGCGACGTCCACCGCCCCGGCCAGCCAGGACGGCGCCACGACCGCGAGCGCCTCCAACGCGGCCCGCACACTCTCCCCGGCCAGCTCCAGACGGTTCAAGTCCGCACCGCACTGATCACATGGGTGGAGTCCGACTGATCACATGGGTGGAGTCCGTGCGCTGCTTCCCACCGGCAGCGACCAGCCCTTCGGCCTTGCAGTGCTCAAGGAGCCGGTCGAAGAGCACCCGTTCCATGCCGTGCTCGGCCGGCCGGGCCCTGAACCGACTCAACACACTGATGTCGAACCCGATGTCCGTCAGCTCCATGCCCATCGCGTACTTCCAGTCGATCGCCCGCACCGCCATCGCCGCAGCCTGCCGGTCGGTCAGGTTCTCGGCGAACTGCAACACCGTGACCAGGCCCAACACCCCCGGCGACAACCCCGGAGGACCCCGGACCCCGAACGCGTCGCTGAACGGCTCGTCCGCGAAGACCTCCGTGAGCCGGTCCCGCGCCCGCATCGCCACGCTCCCCTGCGGAAACGCCGCCCGGGCCACCGCCGCCGTCTGCGCCGGAACCTCCGGCAGCCCCTGCGGCCGCATCGACACCCACACCACCCCCACGGCCGCACGACAGGACAACGACCGCACGAGCGATCATCCCGTGCCCACAGTCACCCCGCAGGGAATTGCGCAGCAGAGTCTCTCCCCCGGCCCCACAGAACATCCGCGTGGCCCAGGCCGATCCTCGACTCACCCGGAGATGCCCCCGGCACACCGACGGACCCTTGGCACCGGCGGCCGCGTCGACGCGAACCCTCTTCGCCTCTCCTGACGTCTTGACCGGCCCCTCGCACCGGTATGCGAGGGCGGTGGGGGCTCCGACCACCAACTGGGAGCGTGGGTGTTACGTGTGCAGGCCACGCATCAGCGCGGCGAGCCCACCCAGGAACTCCTCGTCGGCACCCACGTCACGCGCGCGCTGCGCGGTCTGGGCCAGGTGCGGGAACTCGGTGGGCGGCAGCGCGGAGATGGCGACTGTGCCCTCGCCCGCCAGGGGCCCCAGGTGTTCCAGTTGGATGGCCCCGATGATGTAGCTCAGTAGGGCCCGTAGCGCGATGACGCGTCGTCTGCCGTCGAAGCCTGCCTCGGAGAGGACGGTGAGTACTGCTTCCGACCAGCGCAACACTGCACGGGACTGGTGCCGGTGGGTGACCGTCAGCGGCACGACCGCGGGGTGTGCACTGATGGTGTCGCGCAGGCGCCGCACCAGGGCCTCGATCCGCTCCTCCCACGGCGTGCACGAAGGCGCCGGCTCGGTATCGACGGTTCCGAGGACGGATTCGACGACCAGCCGTTCGAGTTCCTCGCGGTCGGCGACGTAGCGGTAGAGCCCCATCGTGCTCATCCGCAGTTCCTGCGCGACCGCGCGCATCGACAGGCCGGCGAGCCCGTCGCGATCAATGACGGTGAGGGCGGCCGAGGCGAGCTGATCCGGGGTGAGTGAACGCGGGCGAGGCATGACGGTTGACAGCGTACGGCATATGCCTACGCTGGTAAGCGTAGGGTGTACGCCTAAAGCAAGGGGGAGATGATGCGCACGTCTCGAAGGCGCACGCAGGGAGGGACCTTAGGGCCTGGTGCCACTGTCGGTTCCCGCGGGCTCACGGCCGTTACGGGCGCCCCGGTCACTGTGCCCGACCGCGACCGGCTGATCCATGTGCAGTTCCGACGGTTCGCCGGCTGCCCGATCTGCAACCTGCACCTGCGATCGGTGGTGCGGCGACACGCGGAGATCGCTCAGGCCGGAATCCGCGAGGTCGTGATCTTCCACTCCCCCGCAGAAGAACTGCGGGACCACGTATCCGACCTTCCCTTCGCGGTGATCGCCGACCCGGCCAAGCGGCTGTACACCGAGTTCGGCGTCGAGTCGGCGCCTCGCGCGCTGCTGAGCCCGCGCGCTTGGGGACCAACCGCCCGGGCCATTCTGCGCAGCGCGTGGACGATCGCCCGCGGGCGGGAGCGTGCTCCGGCCCGCGGGCCGCACGGCGGACGGCTCGGCCTTCCCGCCGACTTCCTGATCGCGCCCGACGGCCGCGTCCTCGCCGCCAAGTACGGCGAACACGCCTACGACCAGTGGTCGGTCGACGAACTGCTCGAACTGGCCGCCCGAACACCACTGCCGCCAGGATCCCGTCCCGAAGGAGTGTCATGAGTGAGAATCCCCGGCCTACCCCTGCACAGGAGCTCGCCGGGTACCTGAGGTCGTACATCCGGGAGATGGGCCTGGGCAACGAGGACCCCGGCGTGGTCATCGACCGCTACCACACCCCGGACATCGAGTGGCACAGCGATGGGATATGGCTGGACCGGGACAAGCTGATCGCCCATGCCCGCCCTGCACGCAAGAGCGCGATCGCCCTCGACGTCGAAGTCCATGACACTCTGGTGGCCGGCGACCGCGTCGCCGCCCGGTACACCCTGCGCTCCACCATGCGAAAAGGGCGTCGCTTGAGCAACGAGATCTACCTGTTCGGGGAACTGGCTCCGGACGGACGGCTGCGCCGCGTCCACTCCACCACCCGTGACATGCCGGACCAGGCCGGCGACGGCACCGGGAGGTGAAGCCACCGGGAAACCGGGCGAGACATCGTGGACATGTCGTCGGCGGCCGACGGACATTGGCCGATCTGGTTCGGACCGCTCTGAGTGCCGTCGGCTCAAGCGGTGGAGGCGACGGCACAACACCACCCACGCCGAGATCCGTTGCGTCGGCGAGCGGGGAAAGCCGCCCCTGAAGGGCTGACGCCTGCTGCGGAAGCCCACGCCGGACTCGCCCCGACGACGAAGTCGTCAGGGACCTCCATCCACGGCGAACACGCGCCCGGAGGCGGCAACCGACAGCTCACTCGCGCGATGCACCTGTCCGCGTGCGTCGCCCTGCACTCGACGACCGCATTCGCCGGGAGCCCTGGGACCTCAGGACTCCCCCGTGATCGGCTGAGCGTGGCGTCAACGTGCGAACTTTTCGATGACCGCCGGGGTGACGGTGGTGAAGAAGTTGACGAGGTTGCCGTCGGGGTCACGGAACAGCAGCGACCGGTTGCCCCAGGGCATCGTGGTGGGCTCGTTGACGAAGTCGGTGACGAAGCCGGTCAGGTTCTGGTGAACGCGGTCCACGTCGTCGACGAGGAACTCGGTGATCACGCTGTGGTTGTCCGCCGGGCGGGCAGAGCCCGGGGCGAACAACGGGACGGTGCGGGTGCCGGCGATCGCAAGCGTGGCACCCGCGGTCTTGAGCTCGGCGAAGTCCTCGGTGACCCACGTCGCCCGCGCCCTCATCCGCCCCTTGGTGCTGATCGCGGACATCGCGTTCACGGAGAACCGGTATCCCGGTGCGACGGACGACCGGAGTCTGACCCTTGGCTCCCCAGGTGCGGCCGGTGACCTGGTCCGAGCGGATCCCGACCTGATCGGCGAAGAGGACTTCACCGTTCTCCGCCTTCGCTCCGGCCCGGATCGCCGGCCAGGTCTCCTCGTGCCAGACGCGGACCGCTTCCGGCTCCTGCTCGACGGCCCGCTTGTCCGGCCGCTGGAAGGTGAGCCCCCAGCGCTTGAGGTACTTGCCCACGCCGGGTTCGGTGAACCGGATCCGGTACAGCTTGAAGATCGGCTCGACTATCACTCCCCACGTCCACAGCTGACCGGAAAGCCCCAGGTCGGAGGGGTGTGGTCGAGGACGGCCTGACGGACGGCGGCCTGCTCGACCTCGGACAGAACCTGATGTTCACCCGCGCGTCGGCCCCGGGGCCGGGACAGCAGCGCGTCCCGGCCTCCCGCTTGCCACCTCGCCCACCAGTTGTCCACGGCCCTGACCGACACCCTGAACAGGGCCGCGACCTCTGCCCGATCCCTGCCCTCCGCCAGCGCGGACACCGCCAGCAGACGCACAGCCTCCTGTGCGTCCGCCGACCAGGTCCGCGCATCCCCCAACAGATCACTCGCGCGCGGTCAACGAGCGCGAACACAATGCGTTTCGGATCAATAGGGTCGTGCGCGACGCTCAAAGCGTCAGGCGGACAGCACCGGCTCGGTCAACTCCCGGCATGCATGGCACAGATCACTGGGGCAGGT
>NZ_JAIQYY010000060.1:12046-17028 GCF_020181035.1 Streptomyces sp. CoH27 | reverse complement strand
GTTGGCCAGCACGTTCAGGCGGCCGCGGTGGGCCATGCCGATGACGACCTCGTCCAGACGGGACTCGGCCGCCGAGTCCAGGACCGCGTCCAGCAACGGGATGACGGACTCGCCGCCCTCCAGCGAGAACCTTCGCTGACCGACGTACTTCGTCTGCAGGAAGGTCTCGAAGGCCTCCGCCGCGTTCAGCCGGCGCAGGATGCGCAGCTGCTCCTCGCGCTCCGGCTTGGCGTGCCGGCGCTCGACGCGGTCCTGGATCCACTTGCGCTGCTTGGGGTCCTGGATGTGCATGAACTCGATGCCGGTGGTGCGGCAGTACGAGTCGCGCAGCACGCCGAGGATGTCGCGCAGCTTCATCAGGGACTTGCCGGCGAAACCGCCGACCGCGAACTCGCGCTCCAGGTCCCACAGGGTGAGCCCGTGCTCGACGATGTCGAGGTCGGGGTGCTTGCGCTGCTTGTACTCCAGCGGGTCGGTGTCGGCCATGACGTGGCCGCGGACCCGGTAGGAGTGGATCAGCTCGAAGACCCGGGCGGCCTTGGCGACGTCGTCGTGCGCGTCGGTCACGTCGGCGACCCAGCGCACCGGTTCGTAGGGGATACGCAGCGAAGTGAAGACCTCGTCGTAGAAGTCGTCCTCGCCGAGCAGCAGTTGGTGCATGGTCCGAAGGAACTCGCCGGAGGCGGCACCCTGGATCACCCGGTGGTCGTACGTCGACGTCAGGGTCATGGTCTTCGAGATGCCGAGCCTGTTCAGAGTGTCCTGGGAGGTGCCCTGGAACTCGGCCCGGTACTCCATCGCGCCGACGGTGACGATCGTTCCCTGGGCCTGCGGCAGGCGCGGCACCGCGTGGACCGTGCCGACGGCACCGAGGTTGGCGAGCGACAGGGTGACCCCTGTGCGCTCCTCCGGGGTGAGCCGGCCCGCCCGGGTCCGGGCCACGGCGGCCTCGCAGCTCTGCCAGAACGTCCTGAAGTCCATCGTCTCGGCCTGCTTGATGACCGCGATGTCCATCCGGTGCGCGCCGTTCGGCTCCACCACGTCGACGGACAGGCCGAGGCTGATGTGCTCGGGCTTGACCAGGGTGGGCTTTCCGTCTTGCACCGTGTAGCTGTGGTTCATGCCCGGATGGAGCCGCGCCGCTCGCACCAGGGCGTAGCCGACGAGGTGCGTGACGGACACCTTCCCGCCACGGGCGCGCTTGAGATGGTTGTTGATGACGATCCGGTTGTCGATCAGCAACTTGGCTGGAAACGCCCGTACCGATGTCGCCGTGGGAATGTCCGGGGAGGCGTCTGCGGTGGGGGCCGGGATCCGCTCCGGCGCCCCGGCGGGGGAGGTCGAAGGGGCAGGGATCGACCTGCCACCGGTGGCCTCGGACCGGGTCCCGGCGCCCGCTCTCTGGGAACCGAAGAATTCACGCCAGGACGGGTCGACCGAATCGGGGTCCTCACGGTACTGCCGGCGGATTTCTTCGACGACCCACTCATTGGCGCCGAAACTCTGAATCGGAACTGATCCCTCGGGCATCGGTATTCAACTTCCGTCGGTAACGAAAATCTCAGCGCGGAGACTACTCCGCGCTTCCGTTCATCTGCGGTGATTGGCCAGCAAAATAAGATCGGTTGCGGTTAGGCTGCAACTGCCAGGTTCCGCAGCCCACAAGGAGTACCCATGACCGCTGCAGCACTCGACTACGACGCCTGGATACGGACATTCGACGCAGGTTCGGAAAGCGGACCCGCGGTACCCGGACTTCGCCTCGTGTGCTTCCCGCACGCCGGGGGCTCGGCAAGCTTCTACTTCCCGTACGCCAAACTCCTGCGGCCCGGAATCGAGGTGCTGGCGGTGCAGTATCCGGGGCGGCAGGACCGGCGCGGTGAGCCTTGCCTGGACACGATCGACGCGTTGGCGGACCGGGCGGCCGAGGTGCTGAGGGTGCGTCACCCGAACGAGCGCCTGGCGTTTTTCGGCCACAGCATGGGCGCGGCAGTGGCCTTCGAGACGGCCCGGCGGCTGGAGCACGGACCGGGGCCGAGGGTGCTGCGCCTCTTCGCCTCGGGCCGGCGGGCGCCGAGCGTGTTCCGGCCGGAGTTCGTGCACCGTAAGGACGACGACGGGCTGGTCGCCGAGTTGCAGGCGCTCAGCGGTACGCATCCCGCGCTGCTCACCGATCCCGAGCTGCGTGCCCTGGTTCTCCCGACGATCCGGTCCGACTACCGGGCGATCGAGACGTACCGGTGTGCGCCGGGGGCCTCGGTCGCCTGCCCGGTGACCGTACTGATCGGGGACGCCGACCCCCGGGTCTCGGAGGCGGACGCCCGCCCTTGGGAGGAGCACACCCGCGGGGGGTGCGACCTGCGGGTGCTGCCGGGCGGTCATTTCTATCTGGAGCAGCAGAGGGACGCCGTCGTGGCCGGACTTCGGACGGCGCTGCGCGAGCATCTGTAAGCCGGCACTCGTGCAGTGACCGCTCGTCATGGCGGTCCCCCCACGCTCGCCGGCCGAGTCGGCATGTGGCGCCGCCCGCCGGGCGGCGCCACCGGGACGGCCGTCACCCCCGCCCACCTCGGCGCGCACCGCTGTGCGCGGCGTCCCCCGCCCACGCTTCGCATGTCACTCCCCCCGTGCCGGGCCGCCACCGGCCCGCCTCCACCGCTCGGCCGTCAAACTGCCCTCACCACGCAGACCGTCGCAGTAGACCGCGAGCATCCTGCCGGGCAGCTGCGCATCACCTGTGCGCTGCGCCGCGATCAGGGTGCTCGCCATGACGGCCATGAGATCGGCGACGGTCACGTCCTCGCGGACACCGGCCTCCTGAGCTCGCGTGAGCAGCTCGCCGAGTGCCTCGTTCAGGCCGAGGGCGGCTGGGCCCGTGACCTCGCCGACGTCGACCCCCGCCCCGATCAGGGCATCGACCAGGTCCTTCTTGACGCGACCCTCCTCCAGGACGTCGAAGAGGAAGCCGAACAGCACCCCGACGGGATCCGCCAGGCCGGTCAGCGCGCGGGCCTTCTGGGTCAGCCGCTGGATCCGGGTGATGATCACGGCCTCGAACAGCACCTCCTTGGTGGGGAAGTGCCGGTGCACGGTGCCCGGCCCGACGCCGGCGCGGCGCGCGATCTCGTCCAGCGAGACCGAGTGCCCTTCCACCGCGAAGGTCTCCAGCGCGGCGGCGAGGATCTGGTCGCGGTTGCGGCGGGCATCGGCGCGCAGCGGCCGTGGGGGCGGTGGCGCGTAAGGGATGGCGGAGTCCAGCCCCGTCGACTTCCCGACTGCCATGGCGCCTCCCGATCGTGACAACACCCCTGGCGAGTAGGCCTCAGGGCGGCTGAGGCCTTCGATTGTAACCGCACTTCGTTGACAACCGGGGCGGCGGCCCCGTATCGTCCGCAACCGGGTCCGTGGACCCGGTTAGCCCGACTGGCTCCACCCGTTCCTTCCATTCCGGGGAGTCCCCACCGTGTCAACTTCAGCGGCGCCAAGCCCCAACTCCGGTCTCCGCAGAGTGCTGCCCGGGCTGATGCTCGCGCTCCTGCTCTCCATGCTCGACGCGATGATCGTCACCACCGCTCTGCCGACCATCGCGGGTGACCTCGGCGGATTCAACCGCCTTTCCTGGGTCATCACCGCATACATCCTGACCTCCACCGTCTCCACCCCGCTCTGGGGCCGGATGAGCGACTTCTTCAGCCGCAAGCAGCTGCTCCTGGCCTCGATCCTGATCTTCACGATCGGTTCCGTACTCTGCGGTGTCGCCCAGTCCATGGGGGCGCTGATCGCCTTCCGTGCTTTCCAGGGCATCGGCGCGGGCGGACTGATGGTGGGCGTGATGGCGGTGATCGGCGTCATGGCTCCCCCGAAGGAGCGCGGCAAGTACCAGAGCTACATCGCCGCCCTCAGCGCGGTCGCCACCGTCGGTGGTCCGCTGCTCGGCGGCGCGCTCACCGACCACGCCTCCTGGCGCTGGGCGTTCTACCTCAACGTGCCGATCGCCGCCGTCGCCGTCTGGTTCGTGGCGGCCCGGCTCAACCTGCCGCACAACCGGGGCGCCGGCCGCATCGACTACCTCGGTGCCGCCCTCCTCTCCGTGGCCAGCACCGCCGTGGTCCTGTTCACCACGTGGGGCGGCAACCAGTACGCGTGGGGCTCGCCCACCATCCTCGGTCTGATCGCGCTGGCGGTGGTCGCTGTCATCGCCACCGTGGTGGTCGAGCGCCGGGCCGCCCAGCCGATCCTGCCGCCGCACCTGTTCCGCTCCCGCAACTTCGTGGCCAGCCTGGTACTCGGCTTCCTCGTCGGCATCGCCCTCTACGGCACCATCACCTACCTGCCGGTCTACCAGCAGAGCGTGCAGCATCTGTCCGCGACCAGCAGCGGTCTGCTGCTGCTCCCTGTGCTCGGCGGCATGCTGGTCGCCTCGATGTACAGCGGCCGGCTGATGAGCGAGTCCAGCCGCCACCGGCTGATCCTCCTGGCCGGCGGGGCGTTCCTGAGCGTCGGCTCGTTCCTGCTGTCCCTGCTGGACGTGAACACCTCCCGGGTCGTCGCCTCGGTCTACATGGTGGTCTTCGGCATCGGCCTGGGCCTGCTGTTCCAGAACGTCATGGTCATCACCCAGAACAGCGTCGAGCTGAAGGACATGGGCGTGGCCAGCGGCACCCTGACGTTCTTCCGCTCCGTCGGTGGCTCGTTCGGTACGGCGCTCTTCGCGGCCGTGTTCACCAGCCGGCTGACCGACTCCCTCAGCTCCAAGCTCTCCCCCGCCGAGCTGAGCGCCGTGCACTCCAACGGCGGTCGTGCGGGTTCGAGCGCGATCGAGTCGCTGTCCCAGTCGGCCCGCACCGCATACGTGGACGCCGTGGCCGGCGGCACCCAGAGCATGTTCCGCTGGGCCCTGCCGTTCTTCGTGGTCGCCTTCCTGGTGGCGCTGTTCCTGCGGGACAAGAGCAAGCAGGCGCAGGCGGCACAGGCCCCCGCAG
>NZ_JAIQYY010000060.1:0-11928 GCF_020181035.1 Streptomyces sp. CoH27 | reverse complement strand
CGCCCCCGGGGCCCGACCCTCATGTTCCGTCAGACCGCCGGTGCCAGCGCCACGCGGTGCCGGCTGTCCGCGATCAGCACCACGCGCTGCAACTCGCGCAGCCGCAGACCCGGTTCCAGGCCCAGCTCACTGCGCAGCACGTCCGCGGCCTGCGCGTACACGGCCAGCGCGTCGGCCCGCCGGTCGGAGGCGAACAACGCACGCATCAGCTGCGCGTAGAAGACCTCGTGCAGCGAGTACTCCGAGATCAGCCGGTACAGCCGGCCCACCAGCTCGCGGTGGTGACCGAGGGCCAGTTCGGCCTCGATCTGCATCTCGATGCACTCCAGACGCAGCTCTTCCAGCCAGTCGCTGAACCCGGTGACGATGGGCCCGTTGCCGAGCCGGCCGAACGCCGAGCCGCGCCACAGGTCGAGCGCCCCGGACAGGGTCGCACTGGCCGCGGTGAAGCGTCGTGCGGTGAGTTCGGCGCGCCCGCGCTGCACCAGCCGCTGGAAGACCCGGCAGTCCAGGTCGTCCGGCTTCACCTGGAGCAGGTAGCCCGATGTCGAGGTGACGATCGGACCGACCGGGCGCGGGCACTCGTCAGAGGTGGCTCCGCACAGCAGCTTACGCAGCTGGGATATGTAGACGTGGATCGCCGAGGTGGCCCGCCGGGGCGGGTTCTCGCCCCATATCTCCAGCGTGAGCTGCGGCACCGAGACAACCTGGTTGCCACGGGCCAGCAGGGTCGCGAGCACGTTCTCCATCTTCGGTGCGCTGATCTGGCGGACGACGCCGCGGTCGATGACCTGGAGCGGCCCCAGTACCTGGTACCTCATTCGCTCTCCCGCCTTCCCTCTGTCTGGTCCCCTCCGGCCGCGCGCAGATGTCCGGCCAGCCGTGACGGCGTCGGATTCTCGAACAGTTCGGACAGTGCCACCCGCACCCCGAGGAGGGCCTCGGCCTCCTGCACCACCAGCGCCCCGAGCAGTGAATGACCACCGTGGGAGAAGAAGTTGGTGTCCGCGGTGATGTCCTGGCGGTTCAGCACGCGCTGCCACAGCCCGATCAGGTCCCGCACCAACGCGTCCGCGGTGTCGTCCGCCGGCCCCTGGGACGCGGCCTCGGCGCGCCGCGCGCGGGCCAGCTCCGTCAGCGCCGGGTAGTCCACCTTGTCGTTGAGGGTGGTCGGCAGCGCGTCCAGGACCAGGAACTCCTGCGGTACCAGGGCGCGCGGCAGCTCGGCCCGGGCGTGCTCCCAGAGCCGCTCCACCAGGTCCCCCGTCGCACCGGCGGATTCGGCGCCGGCTGGTTCGACGAAGGCGACCAGGGCCGCGTCGGTGTCGGGATCGCCGACCAGCGTGACCGCCACGCCACGGACCGAGGGGTGTGCGAGCAGGACGGCCTCGATCTCGCCCGGTTCGATCCGGTTGCCGCGCAGCTTGATCTGGCGGTCGGCCCGGCCGAGCAGTTCGAGGGTGCCGTCGGCCCGCCAGCGGGCCAGGTCCCCGGTCCGGTAGTAGCGGCCCCGCTGGGGGTCGTCCACGAACCGTTCGGCGGTCAGCTCGGGTCTGCCGTGGTAGCCGTGGGCGACACCGTCGCCGCCGATGCACAGCTCACCGCGCACACCGATCGGCAGTTCGGTGCCGTCCGGTGCGAGCACCATGACCCGGGTGTTGGCGATGGGCCGACCGATCCCGGCGGGCTCGGGGTCGCCCGGTCGAAGGATCCCCGAGGTGGACCAGATCGTCGTCTCGGTGGGGCCGTAGACGTGGTGCAGGGTGCAGCCGGTGGCCAGGAGCCGCTTCACCAGCGGCTGTGGCGCCGCCTCGCCGCCGCACAGGACGCGCCGGCCACGCAGGGAGGGCCCGGCCTCCTCCAGCACCAACCGCCAGGTGGTGGGAGTGGCCTGGACGACGTCCGCGTCGTGCCGTTCGATCAGCTCACGCAGGACACCGCCGTCGGTGCGGGCCGCGTCCGGGGCGGCCACGACGCTGCCGCCGTACGCGAGCGGGACGTACAGCTCCAGCCCGGAGATGTCGAAGGAGAAGGTGGTCAGCCAGACCACGGTGGTGTCCGGGCCCGCGTCCAGCTCGGTCCCGAAGTGTGCGACGAGGTTGGCCAGCGCGCGGTGGCCGACGACGGTGCCCTTGGGCCGACCGGTCGAGCCCGACGTGTAGATGAGATACGCGGCTGCGGCGGGGTCGGCCGCCACGGGCTCGGCGGGCAGCGGCCGGGCCGGCGCGTCACCGGCCGGAGCCAGGGTGAGCACCGTCCGGTCGCCCGCGCCCGGCAGATGGACTCCCGGCCCGGCGAGGACGGCGCGGGCGCCGGAGTCGGCGAGCTGGTAGGCGATCCGCTGCTCGGGATGCTCGGGGTCGAGCGGCAGGTAGGCGGCATCGGCCAGCCAGCTCCCGAGGACGGCCGCGGCCAGTTCGGGGCCGCGCTGGGCGGCGACGGCGACCACGTCGCCGCCCTGCACCCCGGCCTCGGTCAGCTGCTCCCGTACGGTGAGCGCCGCGTGCCACAGCTGCCGGTAGCTGGTCGCGCCGTCCGCCGTATGCATCGCCGGGGCGTCCGGGCGGGCCAGGAGCCCGGCGGTGAACGCCGAGAGGACCGATTCCGAACCCACCTCCGCCTGGGTCCGGTTGGCTGCCGCGATCACCTCGCGGTCCCGGTCGGCCCACACCCGCAACGCGCCGATCGGCCGCTCGGCATCCTCGGCCAGCTGGACCAGCAGGGCGTCGTAGCGCTCCAGGAGCAGTTCGACGTCCTGACGGGTCAGCAGATCGGTGCAGTAGACCGCCCGGACGCGCAGCAGGTCCGGTGCGGCGACCACGAAGAACTCCAGGTCGAACTTGCTGAAGCCGTTCTCCACCACCAGCGGTTCAGCCTGCAGTGAGCCGATGGTGAACCGGGGCAGGACGCTGCCGGGCACATAGTTGAACAGATGCCGGAACAGCATGTTCCGCCAGCCGGAGCCGCCGCGCGGCACCAGCGGGGTCAGGTGGTCGACCGGGACGTCGGCGTGCGCCAGGGCATCGAAGAAGACGTCACGGGTGCCACGGACGAAGGCGCGGACCGTCTGCTCGGGTGTCACGCGGGCCCGCAGGGGCAGCACGTTCACGTGATAGCCGATCGCGTCCGCCGCCTCACGCGGGCGTACGTCCACGGGCGAACCGACCGCCAGGTCGAGTCCGGCACCGTGTGCGGCCAGCAGCAGCTGGTAGGCGGCGAGCAGGACGGCCGTCTCCGGGGCCCGCAGCTCTCGCTGGAGTCGCTTCACCGCCGCCCGGGCGGCCTCGGACAGGTCGTAGAGCACCCGGTCGCCGACCAGGGTCGGTTCAGCGGCGTCCGGCACCCCGCACCACAGGTCGAGGGCGCCGAGGTCGTAGTCGGCGAGCTGCTTGCGCCAGAAGTCCAGGCTCTCCTCGGTCGGCTCGGGCTCGACCAGGACCGGCACCGGCTCCAGCAGGGCCGGCGGTGGTACACCGCGGCCCACCAGCGCGTCGTAGGCCTCGGCCAGTTCGGACAGGAAGGGGACACCCGAGAGGGTGTCGAACACCAGGTGATGAACGGCCAGGCAGAACACGTCACCGTCGGCACCGCGTAAGACGGCGGCGCGCAGCAGCAGGCTGCCGTCGAGCGGGAAGCGCTCGGCGACGAAGGCCGTCAGGTCGGTGTCGAGGTCCTCCGGGCGCGTGGTGAGCACGCGCGGGACGAGGCTTACGGCAGAGGGGTCGAGGACGGACCGGGTGAGGTGGGCCCCGGAGGCCCGGTAGACGGTGCGAAGCACCTCATGTCTGCGCACCAGGAGGGTGAGGGCCTCCTGCAACGGGGACTCCTGGAGTCCGCCGTCCACCCGGAAGGCGACCGACAGGTTGTTGGCCGCGCTGCGCGGAGCCAGTCGCTCCAGCAGCCAGAGGGCTTCCTCCTTACGGCCGGCGGCCTCGGATCTGTCCAGGCCGCGAACCTCGGTGGATGCCCCTGTTCCCAACGGTTGCATTGCTGTTCCTTCCCTTACGGACACCGTCACGCAAGAAGCTCGGACACCGCTCGCGCGACGCTGGTGTCGCGGAGCAGTTCCGTGTGCGGGAGTTCGAAGGAGATCTCGCGGGCCACCAGCGCCGAACGCTCCCGTGCGGGGAGGGCGTTGAGGCCACTGTGCGGCGTGGCGGAGCTGATGGCGACCGCGTCCGCCCAGGCCTGGCGCGGGTCGAGGTCGGAGGCGGCGACGAGGTAGCCGAGAAAGGAGGCGAACGTGGCGACGACTTCGGCGCCACGCTCCGCGTCCAGGCCGGTGCGCCGGAAGGCGGGCTCGCCGTACTTGCGAAACAGCTCGCACAGTTCCTCGGCCAGCGGGCGCATGGCCGTGTGTGCTCGCCGGGTGTCCTGGCCGACGCGGCGCGCCTCGTCGATCTCGTCCGCGGAGAGCATCGGGGCGAGACCACCGATGAGTTCGTGGTAGTGGCGGTGCAGCAGGTCGGCGTCGGGCCGCTCGGGGTCGAACAGGACGAGACGCGGTGCCTTCCCCTGCCGGCGGCCGATCTCGGCGGCCAGCCCGGCGGCGAACACGCTGCCCACGCAGAAGCCGAGCACCGCGCTCACCGGACCGGCGGACTTCGCGCCGGGCTCCCAGTGCCGGAGATAGTCGTCTCCGGTCATTCCGGCTTCCCGGCCGGGGCGGGGCGGGGCGGTCTCCCAGACGGTGGGCGCGGCATCGCCGAGCTCGCGCACCAGGTCGCCGAAGCCGGCGACGGTGCGGCCGGTCGCCGGAAAGTCGGAGGCCAGCACTGTCGCGGCGGTTCCCGTGCCGCTCAGAACATTCCATGCGTTCGCGGTCATCGTTCCATTCCGAACTCTAGAGACGGATTTGAGGAATCTTTTACTGCCGCTTACCTGGCGAGGTGAATGGAATACCTCATTCCAATGAGTGCGAGATGCATAACTCCAAACCGGTAGAATTTCTCGCGCGAAAGAGAACCCGGCGGCAACTTAGCATTCGCACGCTCGGCCGTAACAGTCGAATTGCTTTCCGGAATGATTGTCAGTTGGCGTTTCGAGCGGGGCTGGCCGGTCCGTTCCGAAATGCGAGCAGCCCGAGAACCAGTGCACAGAGAACGAAACCTGTAGCGACCGTGAATCCCGTCTCAATGCTGTGCACGAGTGCGCGGTGACCCGCACCGGGCGGGGGCACGCGATGGGGATGGGCTCCCGAGCCGCCCCCGCCCGCCGTGACGAGCAAGGCCAGGCCCAGCGAGGCACCCACCCGGAGCATGGCCTGCTGAAGCCCGGAGGCGGCACCGGCCTCGCCGCGGGACACCCCGGCCAGAATGATGGAGTTGAGCGGCATGATGGTCAGCCCCAGCCCGAGACCGACCAGGACCAGCGGAACGGCCAACCCGCTCGCGTAGCCGGTGTGTTCGGTGATGCGGGAGAACCAGAACGTCCCGGCGCCGAGCACCGCCGCGCCGACGACCAGCAGCGGCCGGGCACCCAGCCGGGCCAGCAGGCGCGGCGCGGCGACCGCGGAGACGACCATGAGCACGGCCAGGGGCAGGAAGGCGAAGCCGGCCCGCAGCCCGCTGTAGCCCAGCACCGTCTGCAGGAACTGGGTGAGGAAGAAGAACAGTCCGGAGACGGTGGCGCCGACCAGCAGGGTGTCCGCATAGGCGGCCGCGCGCTCGCGCCGGGCCAGCAGGCGCAGCGGCACCACCGGCTGCTCGGCCCTCAACTCGACCACCACGAAGATCGCCAGCAGCAGTACGGCCGCTCCCCCCGACAGCAGCGTGGCCCGGTCGGTCCAACCGTGGCTCTGCGCCTGGATGAAGGCGTTCACCAACGCCGCCATGCCGGCCGTGGAGGTCAGAGCGCCCGCGAGGTCGAACCGGCCGGGCCGGCGTTCGGACTCCGCGACGAACCTCGGGGTGACCAGCAGGACGGCGATGCCGATCGGCACGTTGAGGAAGAGGGTCCAGCGCCAGGAGGCCAGGGAGAGCAGGCCGCCCAGGATCATCCCCACAGCGGTGCCCGCGCCGGCCACGGTGGAGAATGCGCCGAGCGCGCGGTTGCGCTGCGGGCCCTCCGCGAAGGTGGTGGCCAGCATCGCCAGCGAGGTCGGCTCGGCGAGCGCGGCGCCGAGCCCCTGGCCCACCAGGGCCGCCAGCAGCACCGGCGCCGTCGGCGCGAGCGCGGCCAGCAGCGAGCAGGCGGTGAAGATCGCGATGCCGGTCAGGAAGACCGCCCGGCGGCCGAGCAGGTCACCGCACCGGCCGCCGAGCAGGAGCAGGCCGCCGAAGGTCAGCATGTAGGCGTTGACGACCCAGGACAGGTCGGTCGGCGAGAAGCCGAGGTCCTCCCGGATGCCGGCAAGCGCGATGTTCACCACGGTCGTCGCGACGACGATCATCAGCTGGCAGCTGATGATCACCGCGAGGGTGACACCGGGATGCCGTACCGGAGTCGCGGTGTCCTCCGTACCGGTGTTCTGGGACAGCAGCGAGGGCTCGCTCATCGCTCCACCGCCTCGGACAGCAGGGTGATGGCACGTTCGGGGCAGGCCGCGGCACCACGCCCGGCCGGACCGCGCAGCCGCTCGGGCACCTCGAACTCCCCCATGCCGTTGAAGCCGGTGTTCTCGTCGATCTCGTAGACCTCGGGCGCCATGGCATGGCACAGGGCGTGCCCCTGGCAGACCTCGGCGTCGACCCGGATGCCGATCCGATCGCTCATCGGGCCGCCCCCACGGTGAGGTCCAGGCGGTCCAGACCGCGAATCGGCGAGTAGCGGGAGACCGGCTCGGTGCCGGGGGTGATGTGGTACTCCGGGATCCTGGCGTGCCACTCCTCCAGCGCGACCTTGACGATCCGGCGGGCGAGATGCATGCCGAGGCAGCGGTGCGGGCCGATCCCGAAGGCGAGGTGGCGCACCGACTGCCGGTCGAAGTCGACCTCGTCGGCACTCTCGAAGACCTCGGGGTCGAGTCCCGCCATGCCCCAGGACATCAGGACCCGGTCGCCCGCACGGAGCTTGACGTCGTGCAGTTCGACGTCCCGGGTGACCACACGGGCGGTGGAGACCATCGCCTCGTGGCGGATCAGTTCCTCGACCATGGCCGGGAGGCGGTGCGGTTCCTCGACGACCGTGCGCTGGGTCCCGGGGTGCTCGGCGAGGTGCCGGAAGACCATGCTGAGCAGCGAGTTGGAGGTGTCCAGGCTGGCGAACATCGTCATCAGGATGATGTTGACGATCTCGTCCTGGGTCAGCGGCCGGCCCTCGTGCTCGGCGCGCAGCAGTGAGCTGATGACATCACGCCGGCCCTCGATGCCCTCGGCGCGGCGCGCGTCGACGGCGGCGCTGAAGAACTCCCACAGTGGCCGGCCGGCCGCGTGCAGTTCCTCGTCGTTCCTGGCGTTGGGCAGGCCCTCGCGGCGCAACCAGTTCTTGTGGTCGAGGAGTTCCGGCAGGTGGGAGCGGTCGATGCCGAAGTTGATCAGGAAGGTCTCGGCGGGCAGCCGGACCGCGAAGTCCTCGACGAACTCACAGGAGCCGCGGGCGGCGATGGGCTCGACGGCATCCACGGCCGCCTCGCGGATCTGCGGGGTGATGTGGTTGACCACAGCGGGGTTGAACAGGGCCGAAAGGGCCTGCCGCCACTTGCGGTGGTCCTCCCCGTCGAGCTGGATCGGGATGAGTTTGTCCTTGTATATCTGGCGGTTGGGTATGCCGATGTCGGCGCTGGAGAAGAGGTCGGGATTGCGGGCCGCCCACTCGATGTCGGCGTACCGGGTGAGGATCCAGTAGCCGCCGAACTCCTCGGAGCGCAGCACCGGTCCGTACTCCCGGAGCTCGTGCCACGCGCCGACCGGGTCGGCCTGGAGCCACGGTTGGTAGGTGCTCCATCTCCGTACCTGCTCCTCGGGGGTGCCCGGTGCCACCGGGCACCCCTGCTGCGCCGCCGTCTGGTCCATCCGCCAACTCCCTCCGACGTCCGAACCGCGTACGGCGACCGGCCGCACACGGTGCATCTTCAGCCAGGATGGAGGCGGCTTCTAATGCCGCCCTTAAGGCGGACCAAACGCCTGTGGCAGGGCACCGACGGCCCCGGCCGTTGGGTGGGCCGGCCCTTGGCCGGAGGCGGGCCGAGCCGTGCGCAGTGTGGTGAAACGCGCCGTGACCAGCGGCGGCTCTGGTAGGGACGGTGCGCCGCTGCCGCCGGGAGGCCGCCCCGGATCTCGTCCGATGGGCGACCGGGTGCCGCGAGAGGGGCCCTGGAGCGCTGCCATGGCCGTCCCTGACGGTGCGACAGTTCCCGGCCAGCGCTGTCCGGTCCCCCTTGCGCGGGCGCCCGGTCGGCCCACGGCGACGCCGCCCGGTCAGACCCTGCGGGCGGTCCGCGGCTTCCGGGCCGGTCCGAACCAGGTCGTCACCGCGGCCCGCAGCCCCTCCCGGTCTCCCTCACCGGTGTCGACCCAGGCGATGTGTCCGTCCGGCCGGACCAGCAGCCATCGGGCGTCCAGGTCCTCGGCCTCGTCCGCGCGGACGACGTCCAGGCGGTCCGCCCACCCGGTGAGGTCGGGGGCCTCGTCCACGCCGAGGGACAGCAACAGCCCGCGGCCGCCAGCCAGGAGCCCCGCCGCCTCCACCTCGCCGTCCGCGGTGCGCAGGGTCACGTCGGGCAGCGTGGCGCCGAGCAGCGGGGAGGCCTTGGCCGGGAGGCCGGGGTAGGCGATCGGGTAGCGGACCCGGGTGACGGCCTGGACGAGGTGCCGGTTGACCTCAGGGAACTCGATCAGCTCGGCGAACAGCTCGCGCAGTGGCTCCGCCCGCTCCGGCGGGTGCTGGAGCGGTACCTGGGCGAGCGCGCGCAGGCACGCCCGGCGGCCGACAGGGTGCCGCTCGTCGTGATACGTGTCCAGCAGGCCGGGCGGCGCCCAGCCGTGGATCGTCGCGGCGAGCTTCCACCCCAGGTTCACGCTGTCGTGCAGGGCCGTGTTCAAACCGTTTCCGGAGGACGGGGGATGGGGATGAGCGGCGTCTCCGGCGAGCAGCAGCCGTCCCCTTCGGTAGGAGGTGGCCAGCCGGGTGGGGCTGCCGTACCGGGTCATCCAGCGCGGCTCGGCGAAGTCGGCGTCGGCACCGGTGATCCGGCGGATCGCGGCGCGCATCTCCTCGGCGGTCACCGGAACGTCGGCGGCCGGCGGTTCGCGGTCGAACTCGACAGTCATCAGCCGCACTTCGGACGGATCGCGGGGGTTCATGGGCAGCACGCCGAACTGGCCGTCGGGATGGACGCCGGCCCGGAAGTGCTCCTGGGCGTCGCCGGACACCGCCACGTCGGCGATCACTCCGTAGTACGACGGCGCAAGGGTCCGGAAGGCGAAACCGCCCAGCTCCGCCACGGTGCTGTGCGGGCCGTCGCACCCCACCAGATAGGCGCAGCGCAGCACCTGCTCCCCCGCGGCGGAACGCACCCGGACCGCAACTCCGTCGGCGTCCTGACGCAGCCCGGTGAGCCGGTGGCCGGGCAGGACGCGCACGCCCAGCTCCACCGCGCGCTGCTCCAGGAGCTCCTCGGTACGCCACTGCGGAACGATCAGGTCGTAGTCGGTCTCGCCGAGTTCGGACAGATCCAGCCACAGGAAAGCAAAGTGGGTGCGCGGCCAGACGGGTGTGGTGGCGTCGCGGAAACGGTCCGCCAGGCCGCGTCTGCGTAGCGCGTCGACCGAGCGGGCGTGCAGCAGCATCCCGCCGGACGACCGCTCGCGCACCGGCCGGCCCTCCAGCACCACGGCGGGCACCCCGGCCAGCTGGAGTTCACAGGCCAGCATCAGGCCGGCGGGTCCCCCGCCGGCGATCACCACGGTGTCGTTCACGCCGTCGCCTCCGGGGTCGGTTCGCCCACCGCTTCCCTCTCGCCCAGTTCCTCGTCCAGATAGGCTGCCACCGCGCGCGGGGTGGGCAGGTCGTAGATGACACCGGGCGGCAGTGGCAGGCCGGTCACGGTGCACAGCCGGTTGCGCAGCTCCACGGCGGTCAGCGAGGAGAACCCGACGTCGAGGAAGTCCGCCTCCGGGTCGAGATCGTCGGGACCGGGCAGCGCGAGCACCTCGGCCGCCGTGGTGCGGACCAGGGTCAGCAACAGGCCCTCCCGGCCGGCACGGTCGTGCCCCGCGAGCCACTCGGCCAGCGCGTCGGGACTCTGCGGCAGACCGTCCGCGCCGCCTTCCCGGGCGTCCCCCGCCGACGGTGGGCCATCGAGTACGGCGACCGCCCTCAGCGCCTCCTCGCGCCACCGCCGCGCGGCGGTCAACAGTCCTTCGGCGGCGGCGACTTGTCCGGGGGTGAGACCGAGGGTGTCGACGAGCGCCTCGGTGTCGCCGTTCCCCACGGCCGTCCAGAACCAGCCGTCCAGCCGCTCGCCCGGCTCGGCAGCCGTGTCCCGCAACCAGTACCGGCGCCGTTGGAAGGCGTACGTCGGCAGCTCGACGATGCCGGCCGGCGGGACCAGCGCGGACCGGTCCACCGCGACTCCGTGCAGGTGGAGCCGGCACAGGGCGGCGAGCAGGCTCTGCGCCTCGGACCGGTCGCGCCGCACGGCGGGAGCGGTGAGCGCGTCGGCGGACAGGGCGTCGGCCGACAGGCATTCGGCGGCGAGCGGGGCGAGGACCGCGTCGGGCCCGAGCTCCAGGAAGGCGGTCACTCCGCGGGCCTCGGCGCCGCGGACGCAGTCGGCGAAGCGGACGGTCTCGCGGATGTGCCGGGTCCAGTAGTCCGGGGACGTCAGCTGCTCGGCGGTGGCCTCCTCGCCGGTCAGGTCGGACATGACCGGCAGAACCGGTGGCCGGAACTCGACGGTGGCGGCCACCCCGCGGAACTTGTCGAGGGCCGGGTCCATATGCGCCGAGTGGAAGGCATGGCTGACCGACAGCCGGCGAACCCTGGCGCCGCGTTCCCGCCAGTGCTCGGCCGTCGCGACCACGGCCACGGCGTCGCCCGAGACGACGGTGGAGCCGGGCGAGTTGACCGCGGCGATCGCCACCGCATCCCCCTCCGGCAGTGAGGCGGCCACCTCTTCGGCGCAAGCCTGGACGGCGACCATGGCTCCGCCCGACGTGGCAGCCTCCATCAGCTGCCCGCGCGCCGCCACCAGCGCGCACGCGTCCCCGGCCGACAGCACGCCGGCGACGTGCGCCGCCGCCAGCTCCCCGACCGAGTGCCCGATCAGCACATCCGGACGTACGCCGTAGGACTCGACGAGCCGGAACAGTGCCACCTCGTACGCGAAGAGCGCGGGCTGGGTGAAGGCCGTGCGGTCCAGCGTCTCGGCCGGGCCGTCGAACATCACCTCCCGCAGCGACCGTCCCAGCAACGGGTCCAGATGCCCGCACAACTCGTCCAGGGCTGCGGCGAACACCGGGAAGCCCTCGTACAATTCCCGGCCCATTCCCACACGTTGGGCGCCCTGACCGGTGAAGAGAAATGCCGTACGGCTCTTGGTGACGGCCTTCCCGCGCACCACGCCCGGCACCTCCCGGCCCTCGGCCAGGGCCGTGAGTCCGGTGAGCAGTGCATCGCGGTCGGCGCCCAGGACGGCGGCGCGGTGTTTGAACACCGTACGGGCCGTGGACAGTGTGTACGCCACATCACCCATGCCGATCCCGGGTCGCGCCGCCAGGTGCGCGCGCAGCCGGTTCGCCTGGTCGCGCAGCGCCTGAGGCGACCGCGCCGACAGCAGGAGTGGCGCCGCCGTCTCCACGGCGGTGGGCCGGTCCTCCTCGGGGGCCTGCTCCAGGATCAGGTGGGCGTTGGTGCCGCTGATCCCGAAGGAGGACACCCCGGCCCGGCGCGGACCGGAGGACTGCCACCGCCGGGGTTCGGTCAGCAGCCGGACCGTGCCCGCGGACCAGTCCACGTGCGCAGAGGGCTCATCCACATGCAGCGTCC
>NZ_JAIQYY010000006.1:296244-375528 GCF_020181035.1 Streptomyces sp. CoH27 | reverse complement strand
GGGCCGCGGCGGAGGCGGGGGCCGGGGCGGCCGCGGGGGCGCCGGTGCCGTCGTCGATGACGGCCAGCTCGGCGCCGACCTCGACGGTCTCGTCCTCGGCGACCTTGATGGAGGACAGCACACCGGAGACGGGCGAGGGGATCTCGGTGTCGACCTTGTCGGTCGACACCTCCAGCAGCGGCTCGTCGGCCTCGACGCGCTCGCCCTCGGCCTTCAGCCAGCGGGTGACAGTGCCCTCGGTGACGCTCTCACCGAGCGCCGGAAGGGTTACGGAAACCGCCATGGTTTCGGTTGCTCCTTACGAATTGCGGAAGTCTGTGTCGTCGCGCCCGTTGACCGAAGGCTCAGTCGTGGGAGTGCAGGGGCTTGCCGGCGAGCGCCAGGTGCGCCTCGCCCATCGCCTCGTTCTGCGTCGGGTGGGCGTGGATGAGCTGGGCGACCTCGGCCGGCAGCGCCTCCCAGTTGTAGATCAGCTGGGCCTCGCCGACCTGCTCACCCATGCGGTCGCCGACCATGTGGACGCCGACCACGGCACCGTCCTTCACCTGGACGAGCTTGATCTCGCCCGCGGTGTTGAGGATCTTGCTCTTGCCGTTGCCCGCCAGGTTGTACTTCAGAGCGACGACCTTGTCCGCGCCGTAGATCTCCTTGGCCTTGGCCTCGGTGATACCGACGGAGGCGACCTCCGGGTGGCAGTACGTCACCCGCGGGACACCGTCGTAGTCGATCGGAACGACCTTCAGACCGGCCAGACGCTCCGCCACCAGGATGCCCTCGGCGAAGCCGACGTGCGCGAGCTGGAGCGTGGGGACCAGGTCACCGACGGCGGAGATGGTCGGGACGTTGGTGCGCATGTACTCGTCGACCAGGACGTAGCCACGGTCCATGGCGACGCCCTGCTCCTCGTAGCCCAGGCCCTGCGAGACCGGGCCGCGGCCGACGGCGACGAGGAGGACCTCGGCCTCGAACTCCTTGCCGTCGGCGAGCGTGACCTTCACACCGTCCTGGGTGTACTCGGCCTTCTGGAAGAAGGTGCCCAGGTTGAACTTGATGCCGCGCTTGCGGAACGCGCGCTCAAGAAGCTTCGAAGAGTTCTCGTCCTCGACCGGGACGAGGTGCTTCAGGCCCTCGATGACCGTGACGTCCGCACCGAAGGACTTCCACGCCGAGGCGAACTCGACGCCGATGACACCGCCGCCCAGGATGATCGCGGACTGCGGCACGCGGTCCAGGACGAGGGCGTGGTCGGAGGAGATGATGCGGTTGCCGTCGATCTCCAGGCCCGGCAGCGACTTCGGCACGGAGCCGGTCGCCAGCAGGACGTGGCGGCCCTGGATGCGCTGGCCGTTGACATCGACGGAGGTGGGGGAGGACAGCCGGCCCTCACCCTCGATGTACGTCACCTTGCGGGACGCGATCAGACCCTGCAGACCCTTGTACAGGCCGGCGATGACGCCGTCCTTGTACTTGTGGACGGCCGGGACGTCGATGCCCTCGAAGGTGGCCTTGACGCCGAACTGCGCGCTCTCGCGAGCCTGGTCGGCGATCTCGCCCGCGTGGAGCAGGGCCTTGGTGGGGATGCAACCCCGGTGCAGGCAGGTACCGCCGACCTTGTCCTTCTCGATCAGGGCGACGTCCAGGCCCAGCTGCGCCCCGCGCAGGGCCGCGGCGTAACCACCGCTACCACCGCCGAGGATCACTAGGTCGAAAACGGTGCTGGCGTCGTTCGCCACGTCACGTCCTCCATGCATGTGCGCCTTACGCCGATCTCCTATGACCGGCGGGCGGCTGGTGTCCGGCCGCTTGATGCTTCGGCCCTTCGGTGGGGGCCCTGTCCTGCCGGGCTCCATCTTTGCACTTGTTCGAGACGAACGATGCGCCGGGCCGGGGTGTGAGACACCCCACGTACAGCTGAAAACGAGGACGCGTGACGCAGGGGCGCGGGGCTGCGTCTGACATGCGGCTCCGCCGCGTGGGCGCGAACACCCCCCACGCGGCGGAGCCGTACTACCGACCGGACCGAGCTCTCAGGCGCATCAGCCCAGGTCGCCGGAGGCGGTCAGCTCCGCCAGCCGCACCAGCGTCCGCACACCGGAACCCGTGCCTCCCTTGGGCGTGTACCCGAACGGACCCCCCTCGTTGAACGCCGGGCCGGCGATGTCGAGGTGCGCCCAGGTGATCCCCTCGCCCACGAACTCGCGCAGGAAGAGACCGGCGACCAGGCCGCCGCCCATCCGCTCACCCATGTTCGCGATGTCGGCCACGGTCGAGTCCATGCCCTTGCGCAGGTGCTCCGGCAGCGGCATCGGCCAGGCCGGCTCGCCGACCTCCTCCGCCGCGTCGTACACCGCGGAGCGGAACGCGTCGTCGTTGGCCATGACTCCGAACGTCCGGTGGCCCAGCGCCAGCACCATCGCGCCGGTCAGGGTGGCGACGTCCACGATCGCGTCGGGCTTCTCCTGCGAGGCCGCCCACAGCGCGTCGGCGAGCACCAGCCGGCCCTCGGCGTCGGTGTTGAGCACCTCGACGGTCTTGCCGCTGTACATGTGCAGCACGTCACCCGGGCGCACCGCGGAGCCGGAGGGCATGTTCTCGGCCAGCGCCAGCCAGCCGGTGAGGTTGACCTCCAGGCCGAGGCGCGCGGCCGCGACGACGGCGGCGAACACGGCGGCCGCACCGCTCATGTCGCACTTCATCGTCTCGTTGTGCCCGGCCGGCTTCAGCGAGATGCCGCCCGAGTCGTAGGTGATGCCCTTGCCGACGAAGGCGAGGTGCTTCTCGGCCTTCGGGTGCTTGTACGACAGCTTCACGAGGCGCGGCGTCGCGGCCGAGCCGCCGCCGACGCCCAGGATGCCGCCGTAGCCGCCCTTGACCAGGGCCTTGTCGTCGAGCACCTGAATCTTGAGGCCGTGCTCCTTGCCCGCCGTCTGCGCGATCTCGGCGAAGGCGGCGGGGGTCAGGTCGTTCGGCGGGGTGTTGATCAGGTCGCGGGCGCGGTTCAGCTCCTCGGAGACTGCGACGGCGCGGGCGAGGGCACCCTTGTGGGCGGCGTCGCGCGGCTTGCCGCCGAGCAGCGCGGCCTCGGCCAGCGGCGCCTTGCTGTTCCTGGCCTTGGCGGAGCCGTTTCCGGCCTCCTTGTAGACGTCGAAGGCGTACGCGCCGAGCAGCACGCCCTCGGCGATCGCGCCGACGGCACCCGGGCCGTCGACGGGCAGCGCGAACGCGGCCTTCTTGGACCCGCTGAGCGCCCGTGCGGCCACGCCGGCGGCCCTGCGCAGTGCCTCGGCGTCGTAGCCACCGTCGGTGTCGCCCTCGCCGGGCCGGGCGCCCAGGCCCACCGCCACGACGAGCGGGGCCTTGAAGCCGGCCGGGGCCGGCAGCTTCGTCAGCTCGCCCTCGGCACCCGAGGCGCCGAGAGTCTCCAGGACGCCGGCCAGCCGGCCGTCGTACGCCTTGTCCACGGCCTCGGCGCCCGGCGCTACGACAGGGCCCTTGGCGCCCTTGGCGACACCGATCACGATCGCGTCGGCCCGCAGGCCGGGCGCCGCGGCGGTGCTGAGAGTCAGAGCAGTCACGGTGGTGAAATCTCGCTTCCGATGTGAAGTTGCTGTGGCCGATGTGGGGTGGGTCGACCGGGCCCGAGAGCCGACCCTAGGTCCACGCCCTGGGACAGGTGGCCACCGGGGCCTTCACCCTGTCGGCGAACACCCGGGACGAGCCTACGCGCGTGCGGGCGTTCGCTCATTCCTACGGGCGTTCACCTGTCCGTGGCGTCATGGCCACTTCCGCCCCCTGAGCGCCGGTGATCTGAGCCACGCTCATCGCGTTCCGGTGGGCCATGGGGCCGCACCGGCGGCGCATGTCCCGCGCTTCTCTTCGCCTTCTCGCTGCTCCGCCGCGTCCCGCCACGGGCCCGGCGCGGAGGCGTCTGGCAGGAACCTGCCCGGCCTTCGCTGAACCGGCCGCCCGGCTGCGCGTGGCGCGTCCGGCGCGGGCGCTCACCCCTGGGGCACACCGCCCCGGGGGCTGGAGCCCGCCCGCTGAAAGGCGCCGCGGACGGAGGTGCCGGCCAGCCGGTCGGCGAGGGAGCGGTGACCGGGAAGGACCACCGGCAGCGCGTTGACCAGGAACAGCACCACCGCGACCGCCCACACCAGCACCGACGCCAGGTAGTGCCCCTCGATCAGCAGCACGCAGGCCAGCGCGTACACCGCGACGTCGGCGGCGGTGGTGACGGCGGCGCGGCGCAGGGCGTGCCGGGACAGCCGCGGGGTGACCCGCAGGCCGAGCAGGCCCTTGCCGAGGGTGCGGCCGAGCAGTCGCAGACAGGCCCACTGGTAGAGGAAGGTGACGAGCACGAGCGCCCCGAAGGCCTCCTCCACGTCCAGCACCACGGAGTCCCACAGGGACAGCCCGAGATGCTCGGAGGCGCCGACGACGTCACCGCGCGAGGTCACCAGGTCCAGGCCGCCCTTCGTGGCCAGGGACGGCACATCGGTGACGAGCAGGGTGACGCGGTGGAAGGTGAGGAGGGCGAGCAGCGAGGCGGCGCCCACCACCAGTGCGCAGTCTATGAACCAGGCCGTGGCACGACGCAGCCTCAACACGGAGTTCCCCCGATCACACCTGTCTTGTCCGTGTACGGGCGATGAGCTTAGCGGTCAGTGGCCGAAAGCCAGCACGACCAGCGCCGCCGTGGCCGCCGTCTCCTCCAGCGCCCCGAAGACATCCCCGGTCACCCCGCCGAACCGCCGTACACAGCGGCGCAGCAGCCACTCGGCGACGGCCAGGGCCAGCAGCACGGCGAACGCGGCGCGGACGACGCCGTACGCGCCGAACGGCGTACCCGCGGCCGCCGCCGCGAGGGCGCAGACCGCCGCGACCCCCGCCGCGCCCCGCACCGGCACCACCCCGGCCACCGCCGCCCCCAGCCCCTCCGGGCGGGCGGCCGGTACGCCGGTGCGGGCGGCGAGGGTGAGGGCCAGGCGGGCCGTCACGGCAGAGGTCACGGCCGCCAGCGCACCTCGCGCCCAGGAGTCGCCGTAGAGCTGCGCCAGCACGGCGACCTGGGCCAGCAGCACCAGCACGAGGGTGATGACACCGAACGGGCCGATGTCCGACTGCTTCATGATCCGCAGGGCGTCCTCCGCGGGCTTGCCGCTGCCCAGGCCGTCCGCCGTGTCGGCGAGGCCGTCGAGGTGCAGGCCGCGGGTCAGGGCCGCCGGTACGGCGACGGAGGCGACGGCGGCGAGCAGCGGGCCGGCGCCCAGCAGGAGCAGGAGCAGCCCGAGGCCGGCCGCGCAGCCGCCGACGACCAGCCCGGCCGCCGGCGCGGCCAGCATCCCGCCGCACGCGGCCCCGCGGTCCCAGCGGTGCACCCGGACGGGCAGCACGGTGAGGGTGCCGAAGGCGAATCGGAGGCCGTCGAGGGGCGAGGGCGAGGACGTGAGCACCGGCGCAGGTTACCGGGCTGCCACACGGCCCCCTCACGACACCGGGGATGCCGTGTCTTCCCGGGGGCTGTGACATCAGCGGCTGCCGCCGCGGGCCCCGGACCCCGGCCGTGCCCAAGCCGGGACGGAGCCCGATGAATCCGGGCGTATGCAGGTAATGTGCGCACATGGGGCACTGGTGGGATCGGAACATTCTCGAACCGGGCAAACTCCCGCTGCTGCTCGCCCTCCTGGCCTTCGTGCTGACCTTCCTGGTCACCCGGGTGATCACCCGCCTGATCCGGGCCGGCAAGGGACCGTTCGGCAACGTGAGGGCGGGCGGGCTGCACATCCACCATGTCGTGCCCGGGGTCGTCCTCACCGTCGTCGGCGGGTTCGGGGCCGTCGCCAGCGGCCGGCACGGTGCCGGGGGAGCGGTGTCCGCCGTGCTGTTCGGGATGGGCGCCGGGCTGGTCCTGGACGAGTTCGCGCTGATCCTGCACCTGGACGACGTCTACTGGACCGAGGAGGGCCGCAAGAGCGTCGAGGTCGTCGTCCTCACCGCGGCCCTGGTCGGGCTGCTGCTGGCCGGGTTCGCGCCGTTCGGCGTCAACGACCTGTCCCAGCAGGAGCTCCAGAACCGGGGCACGGTCATCTCCAACATCGCCGGGAACTTCCTCTTCTCGCTCGTCGCGCTCAGCAAGGGCAAGGCCCGCACCGCGGTGTTCGGGATCGTCGTGCCCCTCGTCGCGCTCGTCGGCGCGATCCGGCTGGCCCGGCCCGGCTCCCCGTGGGCCCGCCGCTTCTACGGCCGCCGCCCCCGCGCCCGCGCCAAGGCCGCGCTGCGCGCCTACCGCCACGACCGCCGCTGGGCCCGGCCGCGCCGCGCGCTTCAGGACTGGATCGGCGGCAAGCCCGACCCCCGCTCGGTACGGCTGCCCGGCGGCCGCCGCTGACCGCGCCGCATCCGGCGGCCGTACGCGCGGCGCAGCCGCAGTCGCAGCTCGCGCCCGAACCGTTGCCGCACCGCCACCGCGAGGCACAGCGTCCCCACGGCCATCAGCGCCGCCAGATGCTCCTTGCCCGCCAGGTTCTCCTTGATCAGCACCTCGGCCACCATGGCCACGGTCACCGCACTCGCCGTCGTGTAGGCGCCGTACCGCCAGGCCACGTACACGGCGAGCCCCACCACGGCCGCCGACGGGCCGGTGTCCACCACCTGCGCGTCCGTCCAGGGCAGGCCGAAGGGGGCGTGCGTGCCGAGCGAGATGCCCACGCGCGCGTACAGGGTCCCGGCGAGCGTGGCGACGTACGCGATGGCCAGCGTCGGCCACCAGCCGATGCAGATCTCGGCGATCCCGAACACCAGCAGGATCTGCACCAGCGCACCCCACACCGGCAGGTCCAGCGCGGGCACGAACAGGGAGAGCGGGGTACGCAGCAGGGCCGGCCACAGGTGGTCCTCGGCCCGTACCGCGCCCACGTTCTGCACGAACTGAAAGCCCCACGGCTGGTTCTGCACCCACTGGAGCAGGGCCGTCAGACCCACCGCGGCGAGCGTCATGGGGATCGCCCGCAGGCGCCGTTTCAGGGTGGCCTCGCGCACGGTGACGCACAGCAGCCCCCACTCGGCGCGGGCCCAGCGGGCGAGCGTTCTCATCTGGCGTTCCTCATCCCCGTACGGTCATCGGTGCGTGCCGAGGTGCCTGCGGTGCAGCCACCTCGGCAGTCCCGGCGCCTCCAGGAAGCCTTCCGCGCGGGCCGAGGCGAGGCCGATGCGCAGCAGGTCCGCGCTCTTCTCGAACAGCAGGAACCGCGGCTCCCAGATGGGCCGGTACTTGGCGTTGGCGCGGTACAGCGACTCGATCTGCCACCAGCGGGAGAAGAAGCTGAGCAGCGACCGCCACAGCCTCAGCACCGGTCCGGCACCGAGGCGCGCGCCACGTTCGAAGACCGACCTGAACATCGCGAAGTTGAGTGACACCTGAGTGATCCCGATCTCGCGGGCCCGCCGCAGCAGCTCGATGACCATGAACTCCATCAGCCCGTTGTCGGAGTCCCGGTCCCGGCGCATGAGGTCCAGTGACAGACCGTGCGGCCCCCAGGGCACGAAGGAGAGCAGCGCCCGCGGCCGGCCCTCGGCGTCGGTGCACTCCAGCATCACGCACTGCCCGTCCTCGGGGTCCCCGAGCCGGCCGAGCGCCATGCTGAACCCGCGCTCGGTCGCCCCGTCCCGCCAGTCGTCCGCCCGCTTCACCAGCTGGGCCATCTCGTCGGCCGGGATCTCCGCGTGCCGCCGGATCCGCACCTCGTACCCGGCCCGCCTCACCCGGTTGTGGGCCTGCCGTACGGTGCGCATGGCCCGGCCCTCCAGGGTGAAGTCGGCGACCTCCACGATCGCCTCGTCACCGAGTTCGAGCGCGTCGAGCCCGTGCCGGGCATAGACGGTCCCCGCCTCCTCGCTCGCCCCCATCACCGCCGGGATCCAGCCGTGCGCCCACGCCTCGGCCAGCCACGGGGCGATCGCCCCCGGCCAGGCCTCCGGGTCCCCGATCGGATCCCCGGAGGCGAGCGAGACCCCGCCGACGACGCGGTAGGCGACGGCGGCCTTCCCGGTCGGCGACCACACCACGCTCTTCTCCCGGCGCAGCGCGAAGTAGCCCAGCGAGTCCCGCTCGCCGTGCCGCTCCAGCAGGGCCCGCAGCCGCTTCTCGTCCTCCCCGGTGAGGGGGTCCACGGCACGCCGGCTGCGGAAGGCGGCGTAGAAGACCGCCAGGACGAGGGCCGTGCTGAGCACGTTGACGGCGACGTTCGCCCAGTTCGGTGGGTCGATGCCGGGGAAGCGGTTCTCGTCGGCGGCGACCGACACCAGGCGCAGGGCGCCGTAGTGCCAGCGCTCCAGGAAGGTCGAACGGGCCGCGTCCGGCGCCTGGTTGGTGACGGTGATGACCAGCCCGGCGAGCAGGGAGGCGGCGACCCCGCCGCCGACGGCGACCGTCGCGGCGAGCCGGGGGTTGGAGCGGTCGCCCTTGGCGTAGAACTCCCGCCGGCCCACGAGCAGCGCGCCGACGAAGGCGGCGGTGAGGCCCAGCGAGATCCAGTTCTGCGCGTACCGCCGGATCTCCGGGAACGCCATCGCGAACGCGAACAGGGCGAGGAAGGCCCCGCTCATCACCAGGTTGAGGATCCATGCGGCCCGTTTGCGCCGGCGCATGGTGATGGCCAGGAATGCGGTGAACACGCCCGAGGCGAAGCCGGCCGTCAGCAGGTACGGGGTGAAGTAGTCGTCCTGGTTGTGCCGGCGCACGTCCTGGCCGAGCGAGACCCAGACCGCGCTCAGGAAGTTGATGAAGGCGACGGTCCGCAGATACCAGACGGCGAAGGCGGCGGCCCGTCGGGAGGCCCCGGTCGACCGCCGCCCCTCCTCACCCGGACGCCCCGGCTCGGCTTGCTGCGGCGGCACGGCATTTCGGGCATCTCCCATGGGGCAGGATCATATGGGCGCCGCCCCGACGAACCGCACTTTTCCGCCGGGGCGCCCCTTTCTCCACAGGGTTCCCTCTTTTCCGCCGGTTCCCTTTCTCCGCGCGACGGCGTTCGGCCGGGACGGTGGATCACGGCGGTGCCGAACCGGCCGAAACCCGACTACTCCTCTGCCTTCTCCGATGTCTTCTCCGAGGACTCCTCTGTCTTCTCCGAGGGCTCCTCCTTCTCCTCCGGCTCCTTCTCGGCCGGCTCCTGCGGCCTCTCGGGGAGTTCCGCCGCCAGGGCCGCCGCGGAGCGGACGAGGGGCAGGGCCAGCAGCGCGCCCGCTCCCTCGCCGACCTTCAGGCCCTGCTCCAGCAGCGGCTCCAGTGCCATCCGGTCCAGCGCCTTCGCCTGCCCCGGCTCCCCGCTGTCGTGCCCGGCCAGCCACCAGTCCGGCGCCCGGAACGCGACCCGCTGGCCGACCAGTGCGCAGGCCGCGGCCACGACGCCGTCCAGGATCACCGGCAGCTTCCGCGCCGCGCACTGCAGCAGGAATCCGGTCATCGCGGCCAGGTCCGCCCCGCCCACCGTCGCCAGCAGCTGCGTCTGGTCCCCGAGCACCGGCCGGGCCCGCCGCAGCGCGTCCCGGATCGCCGCGCACTTGCGCATCCACGCCAGGTCGTCGATCGCGAGCCCGCCCCGCCCGGTCACCACCGACGCGTCGGTCCCGCACAGCGCGGCGATCAGCACCGACGCCGCCGTGGTCCCGCCCACGCTGATGTCGCCGAGCACCACCAGGTCGGTACCCGAGTCGGCCTCCTCGTCGGCGATCGCGATCCCCGCCCGCAGGGCCGCCTCGGCCTCCTCCAGGGTGAGCGCGTCCTCGATGTCGATACGGCCGCTGCCCCGCCGCACCCGGTGCCGTACGACGTCCTCGGGGAAGGCGTCCGGCGCGCAGTCCAGGGCCATGTCCACGACCCGTACCGGAACCTCGAAGCGCCGTGCGAGCACGGACACCGGGCTCGCACCCTCCAGCACCGCCCGCACCAGCTGCTCCGCGCTGCCCGCGGGCCGCGCCGAGACGTTCAGCTCGGAGATGCCGTGGTCACCGGCGAAGAGGACCACGCGGGGCCGCTCGACGGGCCGTACCGGTACGGAGCCCTGCGCGGCGGCCAGCCACTCGCCCAGCTCGTCGAGGCGGCCCAGCGCCCCGGGCGGCACGATCTGGCGCTCCCGCCGGGCCTCGGCGTCACGGCGCACGCCCCCGTCCGGGCGCTCGATCAGATCGGTGAAGTCGTCCAGATTAAGCCTGCTCATTCGCCGAACAGTACCGCCAGCGAACGCGTGCTTCCGCGTCACATCGCCACCACACCCGCCCGACGTCTTTGCACCCAAGATCGGTATCCCATACGTTCCGTTTTGCAGCGGAATGTCGCTCAGGGGGCCGCCCATGCCGACCTCGCCCCGGACCACCACCCCTCAGGCCGCCGACCCGTATCACGAGCCACGCCGCGAGAACTGCCCCTGGTGCGGCGGCGAGCGCCTGCGCACCCGGGCGCGGGCCGCCGCGCCCGGCCGGCGCGGTCCGGGCACCTGTGTCATGGACGAGTGCCGCGACTGCGGGCACGCCTTCCAGAACCCCCGGTTCACGGTGGAGGGCCTCGCCCTGTACCACCGGGACTTCCGCGCGGGCCGGAATCCCTCCGCCCGGGCGGTCCGCCGCCGGCACCGCGCGGCGGCCCGTACGGTGCTGCCGCTGGCCGAGCCGGAGAGCTGGCTGGACGTGGGCACGGGGCACGCCGGCTTCCCGGAGGCGGCCCGGGAGGTCTTCCCGTACACCTCCTTCGACGGCCTGGACCCGACGCCGAGGGTCGAACAGGCGAGGCTGGCGGGCCGCGTCGAGGAAGCCCACATCGGCGACCTCACGAACCCCTGGATCCTGCCCCACCTGTACGCCCGCTACGACGTGGTCAGCATGTTCCGCCACCTGGAGTACATCCCCGACCCGCGCGCCGAACTCCACGCGGCCCTGACCGCCCTGCGACCCGGCGGCCACCTCCTCCTCGAACTCCCCAACCCCCACAGCGCGTTCGCACTCCTCCTGGGCCGTCGCTGGCCCCCCTACCGCCAACCCCGCCACCTGCACCTGCCACCCCTCGCCAACCTGTGCGCGGAGCTGGAGAACCAGGGCTGCGACATCCTCACGGCCGACCGCCGGACGCTCTCCTCGAACACCTACAGAATCGTGGCGCGGAAGCACACGGAATCCTCGTGACCGGGGCTCACCCCCGCAGCACCAGCGCCTGCCCCGCCACCACCAGCAGCACCTGCTCGCACTCCGCCCCGAACGCCGAGTTCAGTCGCCCCAGTTCATCCCGGTACCGCCGCCCGGACGCGGTCGCCGGGACGATCCCCGACCCCACCTCGTTCGACACCGCCACCACCGTCCGCCGGGTGGCGCGCACAGCGGACGTCAGTTCCCGCACCCGCTCCCGCAGCAGCTTCTCGCCGCCGCCCGCCCACTCCGCGTCGTCCCACGCCCCCACGGCGTCCATGGCGTCCGTCAGCCACAGCGACAGGCAGTCGATCAGCAGCGGCGGCCCGTCCTGGCCCAGCAGCGGGATCAGGTCCGTCGTCTCCGTCGTACGCCACGAACCCGGCCGCCGCTCCCGGTGCGCGGCCACCCGCGCCGCCCACTCGGTGTCCCCGCCGCGCGTCCCGCCGGTCGCCACGTACAGCACGTCCGGGAAGGACTCCAGGCGCCGCTCGGCCTCCACGGACTTGCCCGAGCGCGCCCCGCCCAGCACCAGTGTGCGGCGCGGCACGTCCGGCACGTCCTCGTACACCCCGACCGTCAGCGTCGTACCGTCCGGCACCGCCCGCGCCCCGGCCGCCGCCAGCCGGCGCCGCAACTCCGGGCCCGGCGGGACGTCGTGGTCGAGGTGGACGGCGACCACGTCCGTCGTGGCGCCGGCGGAACCCACCGCGCGCAGCCGCGCCAGCGCGTCCGGGCGGCCCGCCACGTCCGCGAGGACCATGTGGTACGACTCCGCCCGCGCCTCCTCCAGGCCCGCCGGCGCCCCGCCCGGCGGCAGATACAGCAGCCGCTGCCCGTCCGGGCCCGTCACCGCGTACCCGGTGCCGCCCGCGTCCATCGCGACCGCCCGCACCCGATGCCCCGTCAGCAGCGCCAACTCCCGCCCGTCCGGCACCCGCCCGGGCTGCGGCAGCCCGGCCGGCACCTCCACCGCCGGGCCGTCGTGCGGATGCGACAGCAGCACCTGCCTCACCCCGCCCAGCGAATGCCCCACCCGGGCCGCCGCGAACGCCGCGCCCGGCGTCAGATCGAGCAGCAGCGCCCCGTCCACCAGCACGGCGGTCGCCGCCCGCGCGTCCGGCCCGAGCGCGGTCGCGCAGGCGGCACAGGGGCAGTCGGGGCGGGGCAGTCCGGCCGGGGCGCCGGTACCGAGCAGAGTCACTTCCACGGAATCGATTTTCGCCCGTCTGATCAGGTCTTGCGCTTCCGGCTAGTCTGCCAGCACGTGTTGGATCAAAGGAGGCCCACATGACGGCATGGACGTGGCGGTTCGAGAAGGCCGACGGGACGGAGGTCCAGCCCGCCGTGCAGCCCGAGGAGTTCACCACGCAGGGGGATGCCGAGTCCTGGATCGGCGAGAACTGGCGGGCGCTGCTGGAGGGCGGCACCGACCAGGTGCGGCTGTTCGAGGAGGGCACCGAGATCTACGCCGCGCCGATGAGCCTGCGCGCCGCCGCGGAGGACTGAACCGCCGGCCGGTCCCCCGGGGGTGCGGCCGTACGGTCGTACCCCTCGTGCCCCGCTCACTGCGCGCCCAGTGTCACGTCCGCCGTCTTCACGGTGCCGTTCCTCTGGTACGTCACCGTCGTCCTCCCGCCCGGCTGGTCCGCCGCCAGCGCCACCGCGAGGGAGGTGATGGTCGTGATGGACTGGTCGCCCAGCTTGGTGATGATGTCGCCGGCGCGCAGGCCCGCCTTGTCGGCCGCGCCGCCGGGCGTGGTGCTGACCACCGCCACCCCGGCCGGCTGGTACCTGTCGTCCACGACCGTCCGTCCGGCGATGTTGAGCGCGGCCCGCCCCGAGTCGGTGACCTTGCCCTCCTTGACGATCTGACCCGCGATCGTCTTCACCATCGACGCCGGGATGGCGAACCCGATGCCGGGCGCCGCGCTGCCCCCGAGGGAGGGGTCGGCGGCGGCGAGCGTCGGGATGCCGATGACCTGCCCGGCCAGGTTGACCAGGGCGCCGCCGCTGTTGCCGGGGTTGATGGCGGCCGAGGTCTGCACCATGTTCGCGATCGTCGCGCCCGTGCCGCCACCGGTGCTGTTCTCGCTGACGGTCCGTCCGACCGCCGAGACGATGCCCTGCGTCACGCTGGACGACAGCCCGAGCGGCGAGCCCATCGCCAGCACGATCTGGCCGACCTCCACCTTCTCGGAGTCGCCGAACGCCGCCGGCTTCAGTCCGGACGGCACCTTGTCCAGCTTGACCACGGCCAGATCCTGGTCGGGATAGGAGTACACCAGCGTCGCGGTGAGCGGCTCCTCGTTGTTGGCCGTCGTCACCTTGAAGGTCTTCTCCCGCCCGACCACGTGCGCGTTGGTGACGATGTGCCCCCGGTCGTCGTACACCACCCCGGAGCCCAGCTCGTGGCTCGCCTGGATCTGCACGACCGACGGCAGGACCTCCTTGATCACCTTCTGGTACTGGCTCTGCAGGTCGGTCGCCGCCATCGGCACGGCCGTCCGTGCGGCCGTCGCGGTGTCCTGGGCGGCCGGCGTGGCGGTCGGCGAGCAGCCGGCGGCGAACCCGGCGGCCAGCAGCGCGCAGCACACCAGCGCGGTGGCGGGCACGGCCCTGCCGAGGACACGGGTACGGGCACGGGTACGGGAAGCGTCCATGTCCCGAGTCTCACCGGAGGGTGATCGTCCGGCCCGCGATGTTGCCCCGAACGGGCACCGGCGCGTGGCTCAGCCGCGTACGCCGCACAGGTGCAGCAGCGCCGCCACCCCGCGGTAGGGGTCCGTGCGTCCGGCGCGCTCCTCGGCCGCCAGCAGGGTCTCGACGTCGTCCGGGACCGGCGCGTCGTCCGCGGCCGTGTCCGAGAGGACCCGTACGCCGTACCAGGCGTGCAGCGGGGCCCCGATCCCGGCGAGCGTCGCGGTCAGCGTGGCCAGCCGGTCGGCCCGCACGTCCAGGCCGAGGCGGTTGCGGTACGCGGTGGTGTCGAACGCCGCCAGCGCGCCCGCCCAGTCCCCGGACAGGCCCGGCCGCATGGCGAGCGCGTCGCCGTTGCGGACCAGCAGGGAGAGCAGGCCGCCGGGGGCCAGCATCCGGGCCAGCCCCGCCACCAGCGGATCGGGCTCCTCGACGTACATCAGCACACCGTGGCACAGCACCACGTCGAAGCTGCCCGGCAGGAAGTGCACGCCGGTGTCCCGCCCGTCGCCCTGCACCAGCCGGACCCGCTCGCGGATGCCCTCCGGCTGCGCGGCCAGTGCCGTACGTGCCGCGTCGATCATCGTCGGGTCCTGCTCGACTCCGGTCACCTGGTGGCCGAGCCGGGCCAGCCGCAGCGCCTGCGTGCCCTGGCCCATGCCGACGTCGAGCACCCGCAGCCGCTGCCCGACCGGGAACCGTCCGGCTATCTGCTCGTCCAGCTGCCGGGCCACCAGCTCCTGCCGTACGACATCACGCAGCCCGCCCAGCTTGCGCAGCCAGGCATCCGCCGCATCCCCGGTGAAGGCGTCTGCGCTCAGGGCTTCTCTCCGCGCTTGACCTGCGGCTTCGGCAGCCGGAGCCGGCGCATCTGGAGGGAGCGCATCAGGGCGTAGGCGACCGCGCCCCGGGTGTTCTGGTCGGCGAAGCGCTCCTTGAGGCGCTTCTTCAGGCGGAAGCCGCTGACCGCCGCGTCCACCACGATCAGCACGATCACGACCAGCCACAGCAGCAGCGCGATGCTCTGGATCGCGCCCACCCGGACCACGCTCAGCACGAGGATCACGATGGCCAGCGGCAGGAAGAACTCCGCCACGTTGAACCGCGAGTCCACCCAGTCCCGGGCGAAGCGGCGCACCGGGCCCTTGTCCCGAGCCGGCAGATACCGCTCGTCGCCGGTGGCCAGGGCCTGGCGCTGGCGCTCCAGCGCCTGGCGCCGGTCCTCGCGCTGACGCTTCGCGGCGTCCTTGCGGGTCATCGGCGTGTTGGCGACGCTGCGGCGCTGGGACTGGGCCTCACTGCGCTTGGGCGTGGGCCTGCCCTTCGGGGCCTGCGGGTCACGGGGCTGCTTGGAGTCGGCTGCCTGCGCCTTGTCGGCGGGGGCCTTCTCTTCCTTGGCACGGCTACGGAACACAAAACCCAAGGGTAAGCGCTCCACCCGCATGGACCCCAGCCAGGCGGGGAACGATCCGGCAACACCGTTCGTCTGTAGGGGGACAGAGGGGACGTTCCGGCAGGGGATCACCTACTCCTTGCGCCGGAGCGGTACGGTCCGCAGTCGTCCTTGGGGATGAGCGCATCGGTCCCGGAACAGTGCGGTAATGGAGTCAGGGCCCGTACTGTGGGTCCTGTCGCAGGATCTGTGAGCTGGAGTCCGTCAGAAGGGGGCGCGCGAAGCCCATGAGCGGTGTCATGAAGCGTATGGGGATGATCTTCCGCGCGAAGGCGAACAAGGCCCTTGACCGGGCCGAGGACCCGCGCGAGACCCTCGATTACTCGTATCAGAAGCAACTGGAGCTGCTGCAGAAGGTGCGCCGGGGCGTCGCCGACGTGGCGACCAGCCGCAAGCGCCTGGAACTCCAGCTCAACCAGTTGCAGCAGCAGTCCTCCAAGCTGGAGGACCAGGGCCGCAAGGCGCTCGCGCTCGGCCGCGAGGACCTGGCCCGCGAGGCGCTCTCCCGCCGCGCCGCGCTCCAGCAGCAGGTCACCGACCTGGAGACGCAGCACGCGACCCTCCAGGGCGAGGAGGAGAAGCTCACCCTCGCGGCCCAGCGCCTGCAGGCCAAGGTGGACGCCTTCCGTACGAAGAAGGAGACCATCAAGGCCACCTACACCGCCGCCCAGGCCCAGACCCGGATCGGCGAGGCCTTCTCCGGCATCTCCGAGGAGATGGGCGACGTCGGCCTGGCCATCCAGCGTGCCGAGGACAAGACGCAGCAGCTCCAGGCCCGCGCCGGCGCCATCGACGAGCTGCTCGCCTCCGGCGCCCTGGACGACCCGACGGGCATGGCCAAGGACGACATCGCCGCCGAGCTGGACCGCCTCTCCGGTGGTACGGATGTGGAGCTGGAACTGCAGCGCATGAAGGCCGAGCTGGCCGGAGGCTCCCCGCAGCAGGCCATCGAGGGCGGTACGGGCCAGGGGCAGACCCAGCAGCAGCCGCAGGACACCCCGCGCTTCGACAAGCAGTGAGCCCGGCGCCGGGGGCCGAGCCGAGGAGGCCGACGTGATCGTACGGATCATGGGGGAGGGCCAGTGGCAGCTGGCCGACGCCCACTTCGCCGCGCTGAACAAGCTCGACGACGAGCTGCTGGAGGAGATGGAGGGCGGCGACGAGGCGGGCTTCCGCCACACCCTCCACGCCCTCCTCGACTCCGTCCGCGAGCTCGGCACGCCTCTGCCGGACGACTCCCTGGAACCGTCGGAGCTGATCCTTCCAGCGCCGGACGCGTCGCTGGACGAGGTCCGGGCGATGCTCGGCGACGAGGGACTGATCCCGGGCTGAGGGTCGGGCCCCGAGGGGCCCGGGGAACGTACTGTTCATCCCGTGAGCACTCTCGACCGCGCACGCTGCAGCCTCAAGGCCCACCCGTGGGCCCTGGACGCCGCCATCGCCGCAGCCGTGCTGGTCTGCATGATCGCGGGATCCTTCGTGACCCCGCGCGGGACCAACGGCGTCACCTGGGGCATCCGCACCCCCGACCCGCTCAGCCTGCTGCTCATGCTCCTCGCCGCGGCCGCGCTCGTCTTCCGGCGCCGCGCCCCCATGCCGGTCCTCGCCGTCACCGGCACCCTCTCCGTCGTCGAGTGCGTCACCAGTGACCCGCGCGCCCCGGTCACGATGGCGGCTGTCATCGCCCTGTACACCGTCGCCGCGACCACCGACCGCACCACCACCCTGCGCATCGGCCTGCTCACCATGACCGTGCTGACGGCCGCCGCCATGCTCGGCGGCCCGCTGCCCTGGTACGCGCAGGAGAACCTGGGCGTGCTGGCCTGGACCGGTATCGGTGCCACCGCCGGGGACGCCGTACGCAGCCGGCGCGCGGTCGTGCAGGCCATCCGGGAGCGGGCCGAGCGGGCCGAACGCACCCGTGAGGAGGAGGCCCGCCGCCGGGTCGCCGAGGAGCGGCTGCGCATCGCCCGCGATCTGCATGACGTCGTCGCCCATCACATCGCCCTGGTGAACGTGCAGGCCGGGGTGGCCGCGCACGTCATGGACAAGCGGCCCGACCAGGCCAAGGAGGCCCTCGCCCACGTCCGCGAGGCCAGCCGCAGCGCGCTCGACGAACTGCGGGCCACCGTCGGTCTGCTGCGCCAGTCCGGTGACCCCGAGGCCCCCACCGAGCCCGCGCCCGGACTGAGCCGGCTGGAGGACCTCGCGGGCACCTTCCGCAGCGCCGGGCTGCCGGTGGAGGTGGCCCGCGCCGGGCCGGACTCCGATCTGCCCGCCGCCGTCGACCTGGCCGCCTACCGGATCGTCCAGGAGGCGCTGACCAATGTGCAGAAGCACGCGGGGGCCGGCGCCAAGGCCGAGGTCAGCGTCGTACGGGTCGGCCCGGACATCGAGGTCACCGTGCTGGACGACGGCCCGGGAGGGGAGAGCGCGCCCGGGACCGGCGGCGGGCACGGGCTGCTCGGCATGCGTGAGCGGGTCACCGCCCTCGGCGGCACCCTCACCACCGGACCCCGCTACGGCGGCGGCTTCCGTGTCCATGCGATCCTGCCCCTCAAGACCCGTACCGACACCCGCGACGACGCGCACTGAGAGCCGTACGACGGCACCGGGGGAGCCCGCATGACGATCCGTGTCCTGCTCGCCGACGATCAGGCCCTGCTGCGCAGCGCGTTCCGGGTGCTGGTCGACTCCGAGCCCGACATGGAGGTGGTCGGGGAGGCCTCCGACGGCGCGGAGGCGGTCCGGCTGGCCAAGGAGCAGGCCGCGGACGTCGTCCTCATGGACATCCGGATGCCGGGGACCGACGGGCTCGCCGCCACCCGGATGATCAGCGCCGAGCCGTCTCTGGCGCAGGTCCGCGTGGTCATCCTGACGACGTTCGAGGTCGACGACTACGTGGTCCAGGCCCTGCGCGCGGGCGCCTCCGGTTTCCTCGGCAAGGGCAGCGAGCCGGAGGAACTGCTGAACGCCATCCGGGTCGCGGCGGGCGGCGAGGCCCTGCTGTCCCCGGTCGCCACCAAGGGGCTGATCGCCCGCTTCCTCGCCCAGGGCGACGGCGACGACGGCCGCGACCCCGCCCGCTCCGACCGGCTCGGCACGCTCACCGGACGGGAGCGGGAGGTGCTGGTCCAGGTCGCCGGCGGCCACTCCAACGACGAGATCGCCGAGCGCCTGGAGGTCAGCCCGCTGACGGTGAAGACGCACGTCAACCGGGCCATGGCCAAGCTCGGCGCGCGCGACCGGGCGCAGCTCGTGGTGATCGCCTACGAGTCGGGTCTGGTCCGGCCGAGGACGGACTGACCGTCCGCGGCCCCTCCCGGATCTCCACCCGGGTCCACCTCCGGCGTACTCCGTTCTCCACCCCGGCGTACTGCGAGGGGAGTAGGGCCCGGATAAGGAAATGGACTCTGGGCCTACGGCTCGGCCCTCGGTGATGGGCCAGGGTGAGAGGGTCTGCCGCTCACAGATTGAGAGACCCTCATCCATGTCCTGGCTGTCGAGATTCAGCCTGCGCCAACGGGCCCTGACAGGCCTGATGTCGCTCATCGCGCTCGTCTTCGGGCTGATCGCGATACCCCAGATCAAGCAGCAGCTGCTGCCCACCATCAACCTGCCCATGGTCTCGGTGATCGCGCCGTACCAGGGCGCCTCGCCCGACGTGGTCGAGAAGCAGATCGTCGAGCCGATCGAGAACAACCTCCAGGGCGTCTCCGGCGTCAAGTCGGTGACCTCGACCGCGAGCGAGGGCAACGCCGTGATCATGGCGTCCTTCGACTACGGCAACGACACCAAGCAGCTCGTCTCCGACGTCCAGCAGGCCGTCAACCGGGCCCGTAACCAGCTCCCGTCCGGCGTCGACCCGCAGGTGATCTCCGGCTCGACCGACGACATGCCGACCGTGGTCCTCGCCGCCAGCTCCGACAAGGACCAGCAGGCCCTCGCCGACCAGCTCGACAAGACCGTCGTACCGGCTCTGAAGGACATCTCCGGCGTCGGCCGCGTCCAGGTCACCGGCGTGCGCGACGTCCAGGTCACGGTGACCCCGGACGACGCGAAGCTCGCCGGGGCCGGGCTCACCCCCGCCGCCCTCGGCCAGGCCCTCCAGGCGGGCGGTGTGACCGTCCCGGCCGGCTCCTTCGACGAGAACGGCGCCAACCACCCGGTCCAGGTCGGCGGCGGATTCACTTCGCTGGAGCAGATCCAGGACCTGATGGTCACCGGCCCGAGCGGGGGCAAGCCCGTACGCCTCGGTGACGTGGCCTCCGTGAAGGAGGAGCCGGCCCCGGCCGACTCCCTCACCCGCACCGACGGCAGGCCCAGCCTCGCCGTCAACGTGACCATGGACCACGACGGCAGCGCGGTCACCATCTCCGGCGCGGTCAAGGACAAGCTGCCCGGCCTGCGTGAGCAGCTCGGCTCCGGCGCCAGGCTCACGGTCGTCAGCGACCAGGGCCCGGCCGTGTCGAAGTCCATCAAGGGCCTGACGACGGAGGGCGCGCTCGGCCTGCTCTTCGCGGTCCTGGTCATCCTGGTCTTCCTGGCGTCGATCCGCTCGACGCTGGTGACGGCGGTGTCCATCCCGCTGTCCGTCGTCCTCGCCCTGATCGTGCTGTGGACGCGCGGCCTGTCCCTGAACATGCTCACGCTGGGCGCGCTGACCATCGCCATCGGCCGGGTCGTGGACGACTCGATCGTGGTCCTGGAGAACATCAAGCGGCACCTCGGCTACGGCGAGGAGCGGCAGACGGCGATCATCACCGCCGTGCGCGAGGTGGCCGGCGCGGTCACCTCCTCCACCCTCACCACGGTCGCCGTGTTCCTGCCGATCGGCCTGGTCGGCGGCATGGTGGGCGCCCTGTTCGGCTCGTTCAGCATCACCGTGACGGCGGCCCTGCTGGCCTCCCTGCTGGTGTCGCTGACGGTCGTCCCGGTCCTGTCGTTCTGGTTCCTGCGCGCACCCAAGGGCACCCCGGACGACGCGGCGGAGGCCCGCCGCCGGGCCGAGGAGAAGGAGGCGAACAGCCGCCTCCAGCGCGCCTACGTCCCCGTCCTGCGCTTCGCCACGCGCCGCCGCCTGACCAGTGTCCTGATCGCGATCGTGGTCCTGGTGGTCACGTTCGGCATGGGCGGCCTGCTGAAGACCAACTTCTTCGACCAGGGCGCGCAGGAGGTCCTCACCGTCAAGCAGGAGCTGAAGCCCGGCACCAGCCTCGCGGCCACGGACGCGCAGGCGAAGAAGGTCGAGCGGCTCATCGCCTCCACCAAGGGCGTCAAGGACTACCAGGTCACCGTCGGCTCCTCCGGCTTCATGGCGGCCTTCGGCGGCGGCACGGACACCAACCAGGCCTCGTACCAGGTCATGCTGACGGACTCGAAGTCGTACGACGACGTCCAGAAGCACCTGGAGGACGGCCTGAAGAAGCTCCAGGGCATCGGTACGACCACCGTGTCGGCCGGTGACGGCTTCGGCAACCAGGACCTGAGCGTCGTGGTGAAGGCCGCCGACCCGCAGGCCCTGCGTACGGCAGCCGAGCAGGTCCGCTCCACGGTCGCAGGCCTGAGCAACGTCACCGACGTCACCAGCGACCTCGCCACGAGCGTGCCGCGGATCTCGGTCAAGGCGGGCGCCAAGGCGGCCGCCGCGGGCCTCGACGACCAGAAGCTCGGCGCGCTGGTCGCCGAGGCGGTGCGCGGTACGACGGCGGCGAAGGCGACCCTCGACGACACCGAGCGCGATGTCGTGGTGCGGTCGGCCGAGCCCGCCACCACCCTGGACCAGCTGAAGAACCTGCGCGTCGGCCCGGCCAAGCTCGGTGACATCGCCACGGTGCAGCTGGTGGACGGCCCGGTGTCGCTGACCCGGATCGACGGGCAGCGCGCCGCGACGATCACGGCCAAGCCGACCGGTGACAACACCGGTGCGATCAGCACCAAGCTCCAGTCGAAGATCAAGGCGCTGAAGCTCCCCGCGGGCGCGACGGCTCAGATCGGCGGCGTGACGTCGGACCAGAGCGACGCGTTCAAGAACCTGGGCCTGGCGATGCTGGCGGCGATCGCGATCGTCTTCATGCTCCTGGTGGCGACCTTCCGCTCCCTCGCCCAGCCGCTGATCCTGCTGGTCTCCATCCCCTTCGCGGCGACGGGCGCGATCGGCCTGCTGGTCGCCACCGGCACCCCGATGGGCGTCCCGGCGATGATCGGCATGCTGATGCTGATCGGCATCGTGGTGACCAACGCGATCGTGCTGATCGACCTGATCAACCAGTACCGCGGGCAGGGCTACGGTGTGGTCGAGGCCGTGATCGAGGGCGGCCGCCACCGGCTCCGCCCGATCCTGATGACGGCCCTGGCGACGATCTTCGCCCTGCTGCCGATGGCCCTGGGCGTCACGGGCGAGGGCGGCTTCATCGCCCAGCCCCTGGCGGTGGTCGTCATCGGCGGCCTGATCACCTCCACCCTGCTGACCCTGCTCCTCGTCCCGACGCTCTACGCCATGCTGGAGCTCCGCAAGGAGCGCCGGGCGAAGAAGAGGGCGGCGAAGAGGGGCGCACCGGCCCAGACCGAGTCCGCCTCGGATGAAACGGAGCCGGTCGGAGTGTAGGAGCCAGGTATGCCTCGGCCGGGCCCGCGTGACAGCGCAGGCCCGGCCGAGGCATGTCAGGACCGGTCTCCCTGGGGAGAAGTGAGCGGTCAGAGGAAGTCCGTGGTCTCCAGCTCGAATGCGAAGGGTTCGGGAAGGGGGAGGGGTTTCCCGAAGGCGACCATGCACGACTGGCTGTAGTCGTCCTTCCCCGGATCGCTGAACAAGGTGAGCGTGTCGGCCCCGCGGTCGACGAGCAGATAGAGCGGGATGCCGCCGCGGGCGTAAGCGCGGCGCTTGCTGTCCCGATCGGTCCTCGGCTTCGAGGACGTCACCTCCAGCACCATGGCGACCCCCTCGCAGGGCATCCAGGGGTCGGCGCCCTTGAAGAGCCGCAGTTCCCTGGGCGCGAACGTGCCGTCGGGAATCGAGTGGTCTTTCGGGTGGCTGCCCAAGCTCTCCAGCTTCAGGCCCTTGTTGCCGGAGAACTGCATCCGGGTCCGGGACCGTGCGTACACCTGGCACACAATCAGCTCGATGTAGTCCTCGTGATCCCCGTCCGGCGGCGGTGTCACAACGATCTCCCCCTCGATCAGTTCGGCCCGGAAGCCCTCCGGGGTGTCCAGGGCGAGGAACCCGTCCAGCAGGAGTTCCTGGGTGATCGGTTCGTGCGCCATCGCGGTCATGTCCCGCCCCTCCTTCGGTCGCTCGCCAGACTGGGACATCGCAAGATCACCTGTCCATGAGATCGGGAACCGTTCCCCCGATCGTGGCACGAAAGGGGCGCCTCCCGACACCGGGAAGCGCCCCTGCCCCACGTACAGCCGAAGATGCCTACGGCAGTGCCAGCATCCGCTCCAGCGCCAGCTTGGCGAAGGCCTCCGTCTCCTTGTCGACCTCGATCCGGTTGACCAGGGTGCCCTCGGCCAGGGACTCCAGGGTCCAGACCAGGTGGGGCAGGTCGATGCGGTTCATGGTCGAGCAGAAGCAGACCGTCTTGTCGAGGAAGACGATCTCCTTGCCCTCGGGAGCGAAACGGTTCGCCAGGCGGCGGACCAGGTTCAGCTCGGTGCCGATGGCCCACTTGGAACCGGCCGGAGCCGCCTCCAGGGCCTTGATGATGTACTCCGTCGAGCCGACGTAGTCCGCCGCGGCCACGACCTCGTGCTTGCACTCCGGGTGGACGAGGACGTTCACGTCGGGGATCCGGGCGCGGACGTCGTTCACCGAGTCGAGGCTGAAGCGGCCGTGGACCGAGCAGTGGCCGCGCCACAGGATCATCTTCGCGGCCCGCAGCTCGTCCGCCGTCAGACCGCCGTTCGGCTTGTGCGGGTTGTAGACCACGCAGTCGTCCAGGGACATCCCCATGTCCCGGACGGCGGTGTTGCGGCCGAGGTGCTGGTCCGGCAGGAAGAGCACCTTCTCGCCCTGCTCGAAGGCCCAGTCGAGCGCGCGCTTGGCGTTGGACGAGGTGCAGATGGTGCCGCCGTGCTTGCCGGTGAACGCCTTGATGTCGGCCGAGGAGTTCATGTACGAGACCGGCACCACCTGCTCGGCCACGCCCGCCTCGGTCAGCACGTCCCAGCACTCCGCGACCTGCTCGGCCGTCGCCATGTCGGCCATGGAGCAGCCGGCGGCGAGGTCGGGCAGGACGACCTTCTGGTCGTCGGAGGTGAGGATGTCGGCCGACTCGGCCATGAAGTGCACACCGCAGAAGACGATGTACTCGGCCTCCGGGCGCGCGGCCGCGTCCCGGGCCAGCTTGAAGGAGTCGCCCGTGACATCGGCGAACTGGATGACCTCGTCGCGCTGGTAGTGGTGGCCGAGCACGAAGACCTTGTCGCCGAGCTTCTCCTTGGCCGCGCGGGCGCGCATCACCAGGTCGGGGTCGGACGGCGAAGGCAGGTCACCGGGACACTCGACGCCCCGCTCGCTCTTCGGGTCGGCCTCACGGCCGAGCAGCAGCAGGGCGAGCGGAGTCGGCTGCACGTCGAGCTCCGGGGTCTGGGCGGTGGTCACGACACGCACCCTTTCTACTTTTCGTCTAACTGACGCTATCTATCATATCCGCTTCACGTCACTTTGACGATGGCCATAACGTCGATGTGACATGAATCCCCCTGAGGCGTTTTCCGCTCCGGAGACCATGTGCGAGCATGAAGAAGGAGCCGAAAGACAGGCGCCGGCCCGGAATGAATCCGCGGCCTTGCCGGTTGCACTCGTCGGCAAGCAGTCTCCGTACAACCCGGGAGAGATGTAGATGTCCGTATCGGACGAGACCAAAACCGTCACCGACGGCATCATCCTGACCGACGCCGCCGCGGCCAAGGTCAAGGCCCTGCTCGACCAGGAAGGCCGCGACGACCTCGCGCTGCGCGTCGCCGTCCAGCCCGGCGGCTGCTCCGGCCTGCGTTACCAGCTCTTCTTCGACGAGCGCTCGCTCGACGGCGACGTGGAGAAGGACTTCGGCGGGGTCAAGGTCGTCACGGACCGCATGAGCGCTCCGTACCTGGGCGGCGCCACCGTCGACTTCGTGGACACCATCGAGAAGCAGGGCTTCACGATCGACAACCCGAACGCGACCGGCTCCTGCGCCTGCGGCGACTCCTTCAGCTGAGCCGACGGCCCTGACATAAAAGCCTGACGCACAAGGCGGCGGCCTCCCCCACGGGGGCCGCCGCCTTCGTCGTGTCTCGCCGCGGTCTTCGTCGTGTCTCGCCGTGTCAGCGTGTCAGCGCCGATGCGCCCGGATGCAGCGCCCCGGGCTTCCCCTGGGGGATCTTCTCCCCGTCCGCACCGACCACCGTCCGCCCATCCAGCGGCGCGTTCAGCTGAACGGTCCTCACATACTCCTTGGCGATCATCACGCAGACCTTGTCCGGCCACGGCCGCGCGGTGACGGTGACGGTCACCTTGTCGCCGCTCTCCTGCGCCGCCGCCGAGTAGTCGGCACACACCCCGCCGTAGAAGCTCACGGTCAGCTCCCGCCCGTCGGCCGTGTAGCCCTCGACCTTCACGCTGTGCGGCTTCGGCGCCGAGGTCGGCCCGCCGGAAGGAGCCGTCGCCGAGCCCACGTACGCGGGATCGACCGCCGGATACGTCACCGTGTACGCGCCGCCCGCCGCGTCCCTGCGCACCGAGAACAGCCAGGACGGCACCAGCGTCTGCCGCCCGGCGACGGAGTGCGCGGCCAGCCCGAACACCGCCTTGTCGACGGTGACCGCGTCCGCGCCGGCGTCCGCCCCCGTCCCGGGTCCGGGAGTGGACGCGCCGCAGGGCTGCTCGAACCGGTCCTTCACCGGCACCGGACGCGTGCAGCCGCCGATCCCCATCCGGTGGTCGCTCTTCGGCGCCGCGTTCATCAGCTTCAACGTCTTCGCCGCGCTCAGGACGGGGTACGTGGCCCCCTTCACCGGCGTCCCCAGCAGCCCGTGCCCGCCGACCACCTCACCCTGCCCGCTGACCGTCAGTCCGGTGGTCCAGCCGTACGTCGGCAGCCCGCCGACCACCGGCTCGGCGTTGACCACCCGCTGGACGCCCATGATCTGGCTCGCGTCGATCTTCGCGTCGTCCAGCCCGGCCGCCTTCAGTACCGGAGCCGCGGCTGCGGTCGCCCTGGACACGCTCACCGGGCTGCCCGACGGGCCCATCGGGTCGTGCGCGCACAGGACACCCTTCTTGCAGTTGTCGGTGCCCGGCGCGTACCGGCTGAAGGTCCAGCTGCCCGGGGCGTCCCGGTTCACCGTGAGGCTCGGGCCGGTACCGTCCTTGCCGCCGACCCGCCAGATCCGGCCCTCGGCCGCCGGCGTCCCGTCGACACCGAGCGCGCGGGCGAGGCGGGCCACCGCGTCCTTGCCGACCTCGCCCTGCGGCACGTACACCGGGGCGGAGCCGGGGCCGGCCGGCAGCTCGCCATGGGCGACGTACGTCGCGCCGTAGGGGGCGGAGGCGACACCGTCCAGGGCGAGCGGCGGGGGAGTGCCGTCCCTGCCGCTCGCGCCGGCTCCCTCCGTACGGCCGCCCGTGCCGGCGCTCGCCGCGAGAAGGGCGCCACCCCCGCCGACCAGCAGCACGGCGGCGGCCACGGAGACGACGGCGAACCGGGACCGACGCCACCCGACCCGCTCACCGTCGGCACCCCGCTCACCGTCGGCACCCTGCGCATCACGGTCGGCATCCTGCGCACTGTCCGCACCGTCCGCCGCTGCGGTCGCCGGCTCGCGGTCCTCGGGTCGTTCGGTGTTCACCGCATCGCTCCTCGCTGGTCGTATCCCGCCTCCCCCGCGTGGGGGACGGCGATGGGACGCGGGAGGGGAGCGCACGGTTCCCGGGACATGCGCCCCGCGCGTCAGTCGCCGTAGTCGGACATCGCGTCCAGCAGCCGCGCGGAGCGCACCGGCACGGTCACACCGTGGATCAGGGACGGCGGCACCGGCCGTGACTCGGCGTGCGCGGGAGCCGCCCAGTGCGGTGCCATCCGGGCGCAGTCGACGCGCAGCGCGGCGAGGTCGCCCTCCAGGTCGGCCGGGGCGGGGGAGTGGACCTTGAGGTTCGTCATGACGGCACCGTAAGCATGGTCGAGTGCGCGAAGAAAGATCTACTATCGGGTAGTTTTGCCACCTACAGCGCCGGCAGTCGAACCGGTAGCGTGAAGTGTCAATCCAGCCTCCCGCAGGAGTTTCCCCGTCGTGCGCATCGCAGTCACCGGCTCCATCGCCACTGACCACCTCATGACCTTCCCTGGCCGCTTCGCCGATCAGTTCGTCGCGGACCAGCTGCACACGGTTTCGCTCTCCTTCCTCGTCGACAACCTCGACGTGCGCCGCGGCGGCGTCGGCGCCAACATCGCCTTCGGCATGGGCCAGCTCGGCACGAAGCCGATCCTGGTCGGCGCCGCCGGCTTCGACTTCGACGAGTACCGCGCCTGGCTCGACCGCCACGGCGTGGACACCGAGTCGGTCCGGATCTCCGAGACCCTGCACACCGCCCGCTTCGTGTGCACCACCGACGCCGACCACAACCAGATCGGCTCCTTCTACACCGGCGCGATGAGCGAGGCCCGCCTCATCGAGCTGAAGACCGTCGCGGACCGCGTGGGCGGCCTCGACCTGGTCCTCATCGGCGCCGACGACCCGGAGGGCATGCTCCGCCACACGGAGGAGTGCCGCTCCCGGTCGATCCCCTTCGCCGCCGACTTCTCCCAGCAGATCGCCCGCATGGAGGGCGACGAGATCCGCGTGCTGATGGACGGGGCGACGTACCTGTTCTCCAACGAGTACGAGAAGGGCCTCATCGAGACCAAGACCGGCTGGAGCGACGCCGAGATCCTGGGCAAGGTCGGCCACCGCGTCACCACGCTCGGCTCGCGGGGCGTGCGCATCGAGCGGGCCGGCGACGACCCGATCGAGGTCGGCTGCCCCGACGAGGAGCGCAAGGCCGACCCCACGGGCGTCGGCGACGCCTTCCGCGCTGGCTTCCTGTCCGGACTGGCCTGGGGGGTCTCGCTGGAGCGTGCCGCTCAGGTGGGCTGCATGCTCGCCACGCTGGTCATCGAGACGGTGGGGACGCAGGAGTACCAGTTGCAGCGGGCGCACTTCATGGAGCGGTTCACCAAGGCGTACGGGGACGAGGCCGCGGCCGAGGTGCAGGCGCACCTGAGCTGACGCCGGGGCGACGGCCCCTCAGCTCACCCGGCGTACCAGGTACGCCGTACCCCGTTCCGCCGGCTCCTCTCCGACGTACTCCTGCCCCCGCATCTCGCACCACGCCGGGATGTCCAGGCGGGCGGCCTCGTCGTCGGAGAGGACCCGGACCGTGCCGCCCACCGGGACCTGGTCGAACACCTTGGCCAGTTCGATGACCGGGATGGGGCAGCGTCTGCCGAGGGAGTCCACGACGAGTTCCTCGGCGTGCACGGCCGTCTCGGGGGCCGGTGCGCCCAGCTTCTCCCTGACCCCCGCCACGGCCCCCGGCAGCACCGCCAGGAAGCGCTCCACGTCCTCCTCCGCCGTCCCCGCCGGCAGGGACACCCGCACGTTGCCCTCGCTCAGCACGCCCATCGCCTTCAGCACATGGCTGGGCGTCAGCGTGCTGCTCGTGCAGGACGAGCCGGACGAGACGGAGAAGCCCGCCTGGTCCAACTCGTGCAGCAGAGCCTCTCCGTCGACATAGAGACACGAGAAGGTGACGGTCCCGGGCAGCCGCCGCTCGGGGTCGCCCACCACCTCCACATCGGCCACCAGCTCCGGCACCCGTGCCCGGATCCGTGCCGTCAGCTCCCGCAGCCGTACCGCCTCCTGGGCCGCCTCGGCCCGTACCGCGCGCAGCGAGGCCACGGCCGCCACGATCGCCGGGATGTTCTCGAAGCCGGGCGCCCGCCCCGACTCCCGCTCGTCCACCGGCCCTTGAGCAGCGAACCGTACCCCCTTGCGCACGGCGAGCAGCCCCACCCCCGACGGCCCGCCCCACTTGTGCGCACTGGCCGTGAGCAGCGACCAGTCGCCCTCGACCGGCCCCCACCCCAGCGACTGTGCCGCGTCCACCAGCAGAGGCACCCCGGCCGCCCGGCACACCTCCGCCACCCCGGCCAGCGGCTGCACGGTCCCCACCTCGTGATTGGCCGACTGGAGCACGGCCAGCGCGGTGTCCTCCCGGAGCGCCGCCGCATAGCCCGACGGGTCCACGGCGCCCGCCCGGTTCACCGGCACCTGGGTGACCGTCCCGCCGTCGGACTCGTGCAGGTCGGCCGAATGGAGTACGGAGGAGTGTTCTACGGATGACACGATCAGGTGGCGTCCCACCCGCCGCCGCCCGGCCAACGCCCCCGCGACACCCATGTGTACGGCCCGTGTGCCGGACGAGGTGAACACCACCTCGTCGGCCCGGCACCCAACCGCCTCGGCGGCCGCCTCCCGGGCGGCGTCCAGCAGCATCCGGGCCTTACGGCCCTCCCGGTACAGCCGCGCAGGATCCGCCCATCCCTCATCCAGAGAGGCCAACAGAGCCTGACGGGCGACGGGGTGTAGAGGAGCACTGGAGGCAGCGTCAAAGTAGGCCATACGGCAACGTTAAGACCCCGGCGGAGGCAGCAAACCCACGGGCGCGGGGCTGTTTCGATCGCGGCTCCGCCGCGGGGCGCGACCAGCCACAACGGGCCCGCGGCCGCCAATCCAGCTAACCAGCCACTCCAGTAGGCCCCCCTCCCCGCGAACCCCCGGAGGGGGTGGGCTAGGGTTTGGTCCGCATAAACATCCAAACCCCTGCCCGACGCAGGGCGGCGACCGACCAGCGAGAAGGCCGCAGCCGACCGCGCGGGCGAGACTCTCGGGAAGGCGCTACGTGAGTCCCAACGGCTCCGACCGCTCGCCGCGGCGCCCGATGCGGCGGAAGCTGCTGCAGGCACTGACCGCGGGCCTGGTCCTGGCGACCGCAACCGGTTGCACATACAAGGACTTCCCCCGCCTTGGCATGCCCACCCCGACCACGGAAGAGGCTCCGCGGATCCTCTCCCTGTGGCAGGGCTCCTGGGCTGCCGCGCTCGCCGTCGGCGTGCTGGTGTGGGGCCTGATCCTGTGGAGTGCTTTCTTCCACCGGCGCAGCCGCACCAAGGTCGAGGTACCTCCGCAGACCCGGTACAACATGCCGATCGAGGCCCTGTACACGGTGGTCCCGATCATCATCATCTCGGTGCTCTTCTACTTCACGGCCCGGGACGAGTCGAAGCTTCTGGACCTCTCCAAGAAGCCCGACGTCACCATCAACGTGGTCGGCTACCAGTGGAGCTGGGGCTTCAACTACGTCGAGAACGTCCCCGGTGTCCCCGGCGACGCCAAGACCGACAAGAACCTGGACGCCATTCCGGACCGGTTCAAGAAGGACTTCCCGGCGAACGCCGGCGGTGTCTACGACGCCGGCACGCCCGCCACGCGGAACCCGCAGACAGGCAACCCCGGTCCGACGCTCTGGCTTCCCAAGGGCGAGACGGTCCGCTTCGTCCTCACCTCTCGTGACGTCATCCACTCCTTCTGGGTGGTGCCGTTCCTGATGAAGCAGGACGTCATCCCGGGCCACACCAACGCGTTCCAGGTGACCCCCAACCAGGAGGGCACCTTCCTCGGCAAGTGCGCCGAGCTCTGCGGCGTCGACCACTCCCGGATGCTGTTCAACGTGAAGGTCGTCTCCCCGGCGGCGTACGAGCAGCACCTCAAGGACCTCGCCAAGAAGGGGCAGACCGGTTACATTCCCGCCGGCATCGCGCAGACGAGCCACGAGAAGAACCGGGAGACGAACAACCTGTGAGCATCCTCAACGAACCCCAGGGTGCCGCGGCAGCTGAGGACTCGTACGAGAACGAGCTGCCGGTCAGGCGCAAGCAGCCCGGCAATGTCGTGGTGAAGTGGCTGACGACCACCGACCACAAGACCATCGGAACGCTGTATCTGACGACGTCGTTCGCGTTCTTCCTGATCGGCGGCGTGATGGCGCTCCTCATGCGCGCCGAGCTGGCCCGGCCGGGCCTGCAGATCATGTCGAACGAGCAGTTCAACCAGGCGTTCACGATGCACGGCACCGTGATGCTGCTGATGTTCGCGACGCCGCTGTTCGCCGGTTTCGCGAACTGGATCATGCCGCTGCAGATCGGCGCGCCCGACGTGGCGTTCCCGCGGCTGAACATGTTCGCCTACTGGCTGTACCTGTTCGGCTCGCTCATCGCGGTGGGCGGCTTCCTCACCCCGCAGGGCGCGGCCGACTTCGGCTGGTTCGCCTACTCCCCGCTGTCGGACGCGGTCCGCTCGCCGGGCGTCGGCGCCGACATGTGGATCATGGGTCTGGCCTTCTCCGGCTTCGGTACGATCCTCGGCTCGGTCAACTTCATCACCACGATCATCTGCATGCGCGCCCCGGGCATGACCATGTTCCGCATGCCGATCTTCGTGTGGAACGTGCTGCTGACCGGTGTCCTGGTCCTGCTCGCCTTCCCGGTGCTGGCCGCCGCGCTGTTCGCCCTGGAGGCGGACCGCAAGTTCGGTGCCCATGTGTTCGACGCGGCAAATGGCGGAGCCTTGCTATGGCAACACCTCTTCTGGTTCTTCGGACACCCAGAGGTGTACATCATCGCGCTGCCATTCTTCGGAATCATTTCCGAAGTGATCCCGGTGTTCTCCCGTAAGCCGATGTTCGGCTACATGGGTCTGATCGCCGCGACCATCTCGATCGCCGGTCTGTCCGTGACCGTGTGGGCCCACCACATGTACGTCACCGGCGGCGTGCTGCTGCCGTTCTTCTCCTTCATGACCTTCCTGATCGCCGTACCGACCGGTGTGAAGTTCTTCAACTGGATCGGCACGATGTGGAAGGGCTCGCTGTCCTTCGAGACGCCGATGCTCTGGGCGACCGGCTTCCTGATCACCTTCACGTTCGGTGGTCTGACCGGTGTCATCCTGGCCTCGCCCCCGATGGACTTCCACGTCTCCGACTCGTACTTCGTGGTGGCCCACTTCCACTACGTGGTCTTCGGTACGGTCGTCTTCGCGATGTTCTCCGGCTTCCACTTCTGGTGGCCGAAGATGACCGGCAAGATGCTGGACGAGCGGCTCGGCAAGATCACCTTCTGGACGCTGTTCATCGGCTTCCACGGCACCTTCCTGGTCCAGCACTGGCTGGGCGCCGAGGGCATGCCCCGTCGTTACGCCGACTACCTGGCGGCCGACGGCTTCACCGCCCTGAACACGGTCTCGACCATCAGCTCCTTCCTGCTCGGCCTGTCGATCCTGCCGTTCCTCTACAACGTGTGGAAGACGGCCAAGTACGGCAAGAAGGTCGAGGTCGACGACCCGTGGGGCTACGGCCGCTCGCTGGAGTGGGCGACCTCCTGCCCGCCGCCGCGGCACAACTTCCTCACCCTGCCGCGGATCCGCAGCGAATCCCCGGCGTTCGACCTGCACCACCCCGAGATCGCTGCGCTGGAGCAGCTTGAGCACGCCGGTCACGGCGCCATCGCGGGCAGCAAGGAGGCCGGCAAGTGAAGATCCAGGGCCGGATGTTCATCTGGCTGAGCGTCTTCATCCTCGTCATGGCGATCGTCTATGGCGTGTGGTCGAAGGAGCCGGCCGGTACCACCGCACTCTTCCTGGCCTTCGGCCTGAGCGTCATGATCGGCTTCTACCTGGGCTTCACCGCCCGGCGGGTCGACGCGGGCGCCCAGGACGACAAGGAGGCCGACGTCGCGGACGACGCGGGCGAGCTGGGCTTCTTCAGCCCGCACAGCTGGCAGCCGCTCATGCTGGGCTTCGGCGGTGCGATCGCCTTCCTCAGCATCGCGGTCGGCTGGTGGCTGATCTACTTCTCCGCGCCGTTCATCGTGATCGGCCTGTTCGGCTGGGTGTTCGAGTACTACCACGGTGAGAACCGCACCCAGTAGCACGTGAGAGCGCACCGGAAGCCCGGACACTCCGTCAGGAGAGTCCGGGCTTCCTGTTTTTCCGCAAGTGGCGCAGCGCCGTTCCCTCGTACGGGTTACGTGGCGCGCAAATGGGATCAACGCCTCATAGCGTGATCGTATGAACCACACTCCGCGGACCCGCACCGTCGTCAGCTGCACGCTGCTGCTGACCGTCCTCGGCACGGGCGTCACCGCCTGCGGTTCGGACGGCGGCAACCCCCTCGCGGCCAAGCCGTACGACGCGGCGGACCTGATCTCCTTCAACGCCCCCACCGGTGCGGGAAAGCAGGCCGACCCGGACAAGCCCCTGGAGATCACCGTGAACGACGGTGACGACCGGATCACCGACGTGACCGTCCAGGACGCCGCAGGGCGCTATGTGGCGGGCGAACTCGCCGCCGACGGCAGCCGCTGGCACAGCACCTCCCCGCTGGCCGCCAACGCCCGTTACACGGTCACGGTGAGCACCGAGGACGGCGACGGCGCGCCCGGCCGCAAGGTCCTCACGTTCGAGACCGGCAAGCCCACCGCCCAGAAGCGGCTGAACATCACGCTCGGCCCGAACTCGGGCCAGTACGGGGTCGGACAGCCCATCACCGCCGAGCTCGACCAGGCGGTCAAGGACAAGGCGCAGCGCGCCGTCGTGGAGCGCGCCCTCAGGGTGGACTCCACGCCGGCCGTGCAGGGCTCCTGGTACTGGGTGAGCGACAAGGAACTCCACTACCGGCCCAAGGAGTACTGGCCCGTCCACGCCACCGTCTCGGTGCACAGCAACCTCGACGGCATCAAGATCGGCGACCGGCTGTGGGGTGGCGCCTCCAAGCCGCTGAAGCTCACCATCGGCGACCGGATCGAGGCCGTCACGGACGCCGCCGCGCACCGGATGACGGTCTACAGGAACGGCCAGGCGATCAACCAGATCCCGGTCACCACCGGCAGGCCCGGATGGGAGACCCGCAACGGGGTCAAGGTCATCATGGACAAGCAGTACTTCGTACGGATGCGCGGCACCACGGTCGGCATCGCCGAGGGCACCTCGGACTCCTACGACCTGTCGGTCTACTACGCCATCCGGGAGACCTGGTCCGGCGAATACGTCCACGCCGCGCCCTGGTCCGTGGGCTCCCAGGGCTATGCGAACGTCAGCCATGGCTGCATCGGCATGAGCACGGCGAACGCCGAGTGGCTTTTCAACACCGTCCGTCTGGGCGACATCGTCAAGGTCGTCAACTCGGGCGGCCGGCAGATGGAGCCCTTCGGCAACGGCTTCGGCGACTGGAACGTCGACTGGAAGAAGTGGGGCACCGGCAGCGCCCTGACCAAGGCCACCCCGGACGGCCAGGCGCCCGGACACGCGGTATACCTTCAGCCGACGGCGCTGTGAGGCGCCCCGAGCTCCTACGCGCTCAACAACCGCTTGTGCCGCAGCAGGGAAGCGAGCGAGGCGGCGAACTCGACAGGGTCCACCGGAAGGGTCACCGCGGCATCGGCCCGGCTCCACGTGGCCAGCCACGCGTCCTGAGGCCGGCCCATGAGCAGCAGCACCGGCGGGCAGTTGAACACCTCGTCCTTGATCTGCCGGCACACCCCCATGCCCCCCATCGGCACGGCCTCACCGTCGAGCACACAGACGTCGATCCCGCCCTTGTCCAGCTCACGCAGCACGGCGCCGGGCGTCGCACACTCCACGAACTCGACGAAGGGGACGTCAGGAGCCGGCCTGCGGCCAGCGGCCATCCGTACCTGCTCGCGGGTGTTGGAGTCGTCGCTGTAGACCAGCACGGTGGCGGTCGGCTGCATGGTTCCTCCGGGACGTCAGCGTCGTACGGACGGGACGGACAGGGCCGTTCGGCCGGATGTTACTCCCGTCGAAGTCCCCATGAACACCACGTCAACACTGGTTCGGCGGGCAGCAACACTCCGAACGGCACCCCCCGGAGTGAGGGCGGGATAAGCGACCGACATAATGTCGGTCGTGGCGACAGCAACGACAGTAGAAACCGGGCACGCGCACCCGTCGGTCAATCGACCGAACCTCACCAGCGTCGGAACCATCATCTGGCTGAGTTCCGAGCTGATGTTCTTCGCGGCCCTCTTCGCGATGTACTTCACCCTGCGATCGGTGACGGGTCCGGCGCACTGGAAGCACATGGCCGACGCGCTCAATGTGCCCTTCTCGGCGACGAACACCACGATCCTGGTGCTCTCCTCGCTCACCTGCCAGCTCGGCGTGTTCGCGGCCGAGCGCGGTGACGTGAAGAAGCTCCGGATGTGGTTCATCGTCACCTTCATCATGGGTGCGATCTTCATCGGCGGTCAGATCTACGAGTACACGAGCCTGGTGAAGGACGAGGGCATCTCGCTGTCCTCGGACCCGTACGGCTCGGTGTTCTACCTGACCACCGGCTTCCACGGCCTGCACGTGACGGGCGGGCTCATCGCCTTCCTGCTGGTCCTCGGCCGCACCTACATGGCCAAGAGGTTCACTCACGAGCAGGCGACCGCCGCCATCGTCGTGTCCTACTACTGGCACTTCGTCGACGTGGTCTGGATCGGCCTCTTCGCCACGATCTACCTGATCAAGTAGCGGGACCGGCTCCCGCACATCCAGAAGCATCGACGCAGAAGATCCTGACACCGGGGTAATCCGTGAAAAAGCTCTCCGCACGACGACGCCATCCGCTGGCGGCGGTCGTCGTCCTACTCCTCGCGCTGGCGGCCACTGGGGGGCTGTACGCCGCGTTCGCACCCGCGGGCAAGGCGCAGGCCGATGAAACCTCCCAGTCCCTGACCATCAAGGAGGGCAAGAAGCTCTACGAGGTCGGCTGCGCCAGCTGCCACGGCACCGGTGGCCAGGGCTCCTCCGACGGGCCGAGCCTGGTCGGCGTGGGCGCCGCGGCCGTCGACTTCCAGGTCGGCACGGGCCGTATGCCGGCCGCCACCTCACAGGGCGCCCAGGTCCCGCGCAAGAAGGTCATCTACAACCAGACGCAGATCGACCAGCTCGCCGCGTTCGTCGCCTCGCTGGGCGCCGGCCCGAACGTGCCCACCAGCGATCAGTACGGCCCGGCCGGCGCGGACATCGCCAAGGGTGGCGAGCTGTTCCGCACCAACTGCGCGCAGTGCCACAACTTCACCGGCAAGGGCGGTGCCCTGACGAAGGGCAAGTTCGCGCCGAGCCTGGAGGGTGTCGCTCCGAAGCACATCTACGAGGCCATGCAGACGGGCCCGCAGAACATGCCGTCCTTCCCGGACACCACGCTGTCCTCGAAGAACAAGAAGGACATCATCGCGTACCTGAACGCGGTCAACGGCGACAAGACGGAGAACCCGGGCGGTCTGGATCTGGGCGGCATCGGGCCGGTCAGTGAGGGTCTGTTCGCCTGGATCTTCGGCCTCGGCGCGCTGATCGCGGTCGCCGTCTGGGTCGCCGCTCGGACCGCAAAGGCCAAGAAGTCATGAGTAGCCAAGACATTCCAGAAGAGAACCTGCCCGCTGAGCAGGAGCACGCGCACGGCGCCGTGAGCGTGGCGGACGAGAAGAACCCGTTCGCCGACCCGGGCCTGCCCCCGCACGAGCACCGTATCCAGGACATCGACGAGCGGGCCGCCAAGCGGTCCGAGCGCGTCGTCGCCCTGCTGTTCACGGTGTCGATGCTGGCCACCGTCGGCTTCATCGCCGCCTACCTGGCGATCCCGCACGACAAGTCGATCTTCGTCTTCCCGATCGGGCACATCAGCGCGCTGAACTTCGCGCTGGGTCTGACCCTCGGCACGGCGCTGTTCTGCATCGGCGCGGGCGCGGTCCACTGGGCCCGCACCCTGATGTCCGACGTGGAGATGGCCGACGAGCGGCACGCGATCGAGGCCTCGCCGGAGCTCAAGGCGAAGGTCATGGACGACTTCCGCCAGGGTGCCGAGGAGTCCGGTCTCGGCCGGCGCAAGCTGATCCGCAACACGATGTTCGGCGCGCTGACCCTGATGCCGCTCTCCGCGGTCTTCCTGCTCGGCGGTCTCGGCCCGGCGCCGAAGTCCAAGCTGCGGCACACCCTGTGGGCCAACGGCAAGCGCCTGGTCAACATGAACACGAACCAGCCGCTGCGTCCCGAGGACGTCGCCGTCGGCTCCCTCACCTTCGCCAAGCCGGACGGCCTGGAGGAGACCAACGAGGACTTCCAGAACGAGATCGCCAAGGCCGCCCTGATGATCGTCCGGCTCCAGCCCGACAACATCAAGGACAAGCGCGAGCTCGACTGGTCGCACCAGGGCATCGTCGCCTTCTCGAAGATCTGCACCCACGTCGGCTGCCCGATCTCGCTCTACGAGCAGCAGACGCACCACGTGCTGTGCCCGTGCCACCAGTCCACCTTCGACCTCTCCGACGGTGCCCGAGTGATCTTCGGTCCCGCCGGCCACGCCCTGCCGCAGCTGCGCATCGGCGTGGACAGTGACGGTTACCTCCAGGCGCTCGGCGACTTCGAGGAGCCCGTCGGTCCTGCATTCTGGGAGCGCGGATGAGCACTAACGCGAACGACAACTCCCGCTCTCGCGGGAACGCCCCGGCCGGCGAGCGCGTCGCCGACTGGGTCGACGGCCGCCTGGGGATCTACTCCCTGGCCAAGAGCAACATGCGCAAGATCTTCCCCGACCACTGGTCGTTCATGTTGGGCGAAGTGTGCATGTACAGCTTCATCATCATCATCCTGACGGGTGTCTATCTGACGCTGTTCTTCCACCCGTCGATGAACGAGGTCGTGTACCACGGCTCGTATGTCCCGCTCCAGGGACAGCTGATGTCCGAGGCGTTCAACTCGACCGTGCACATCTCCTTCGACGTGCGTGGTGGTCTGCTCATCCGGCAGATCCACCACTGGGCCGCGCTGATCTTCCTCGCGGGCATGTTCGTGCACATGATGCGCGTGTTCTTCACCGGCGCGTTCCGCAAGCCGCGTGAGATCAACTGGCTGTTCGGCTTCCTGCTGTTCGTCCTCGGCATGTTCACCGGCTTCACCGGTTACTCGCTCCCGGACGACCTGCTCTCCGGCACCGGTGTGCGCTTCACCGAGGGCGCGATCCTGTCGATGCCGATCGTCGGCACGTACATCTCGATGTTCCTCTTCGGCGGCGAGTTCCCCGGCCATGACTTCGTCGCCCGGTTCTACTCGATCCACATCCTGCTGCTGCCGGGCATCATGCTCGGCCTGATGGTGGCGCACCTGATCCTGGTCTTCTACCACAAGCACACGCAGTTCGCGGGTCCCGGGAAGAGCGAGAAGAACGTCGTCGGCATGCCGCTGCTGCCGGTGTACATGGCCAAGGCCGGAGGCTTCTTCTTCCTGGTCTTCGGTGTCATCGCGGTCATCGCGGCGGTCGCTCAGATCAACCCGATCTGGGCCATGGGCCCCTACCGTCCGGACCAGGTGTCCACCGGCGCCCAGCCCGACTGGTACATGGGCTTCGCCGAGGGTCTGATCCGCTTCATGCCGGGCTGGGAGATCAACATCTGGGGCCACACGCTCGTCCTGGGCGTGTTCATCCCGCTGGTGATCTTCGGTGTGGTCCTGGCGGCGATGGCGGTCTACCCGTTCATCGAGTCCTGGGTCACGGGCGACAAGAGCGAGCACCACATCCTGGACCGCCCGCGCAACGCCCCGACCCGTACCGGCCTCGGTGTCGCCTGGGTGACGATGTACATGATCACTCTGGTCGGCGGTGGCAACGACCTGTGGGCCACCCACTTCCACCTGTCGATCAACGACGTCACCTGGTTCGTCCGCATCGGCTTCTTCGTCGGCCCGGTCATCGCGTTCATCGTCACCAAGCGGATCTGCCTGGGTCTGCAGCGCCGTGACCGCGAGAAGGTGCTGCACGGTCGCGAGACCGGCATCATCAAGCGCCTGCCGCACGGTGAGTTCATCGAGGTGCACGAGCCGCTCAGCCAGGAGCAGCTGCACACCCTCACGGCTCACCACCAGTACGAGCCGGCCCAGGTCGGCCCGGCGGTCGACGAGAACGGTGTCGAGCGCAAGATTCCGGCCTCGGAGAAGCTGCGGGTGAAGCTGTCCAGCGCCTACTACGGCGAGGACAGCCAGATCCCGAAGGCCACCGTCGAGGAATACAAGGAGATCACGAGCGGCCACGGCCACCACTGATCCACGCGTCGCCACGCCACGCTGAAGGGCCCCGTCCGTACCCCAAGCTCAACAGAGCAGGGGGTACCCCCACCGGACGGGGCCCTTCGCCATGTCCGGGGCCGATAGGCTGGGGAACAACCATTGGTTTTGCAGGTACGACACCCCAGGAGCGGCTATGAGCGCTGTGACCCCCGCTGGAGGCGACACCGCGGCGGGCCGCTCCTGGCCCGCCCTGCTGAACGGCCTGCTCGGCGGCCAGGACCTGTCCGCCGACGACACCGCGTGGGCGATGGACCGGATCATGCGCGGAGAGGCGACCGACGCGCAGATCGCCGGGTTCGCGGTGGCGCTGCGGGCCAAGGGCCAGACGGTCGAGGAGATCACCGGTCTGGTCCGCACGATGTACGAGCACGCGAACGTGATCGAGGTGCCGGGCCGCACCGTCGACATCGTCGGCACCGGCGGTGACGGGGCGAAGACGGTGAACATCTCCACGATGTCCTCGCTGGTCGTCGCCGGTACGGGCGCCAAGGTGGTCAAGCACGGCAACCGCGCCGCCTCCTCCGCCTCCGGAGCCTCCGACGTCCTGGAGAAGCTGGGCGTCAACCTCGACCTCACGCCCCGGCGGGTGGCCGAGGTCGCCGACGAGGCCGGCATCACCTTCTGCTTCGCGGTGAAGTTCCACCCGGCGCTGCGTCATGTGGGCGCCGCCCGCGGCCAGTTGGGCATCCGGACGGTGTTCAACCTGCTCGGTCCGCTGACCAACCCGGCGAAGGTGCGTTCCCAGGCGGTCGGCGTGGCCGTCGCGCGGGAGGCGCCGATCGTCGCGGGCGTGCTCGCGGAGCGCGGCAACTCCGCGCTGGTCTTCCGCGGCGACGACGGCCTGGACGAGCTGACGACCACGGCCACGTCCCATGTCTGGGTCGTCAGGGACGGCAAGGTCACCGAGGAGGTCTTCGACCCGCGCGAGGCGGGCATCGACCTCGTCCCCCTGGAGGCCCTGCGCGGCGGCGACCCGGCCCACAACGCGGAGGTGGCCCGCCGCCTCCTCGACGGCGAGCGGGGCCCGGTCCGGGACGCCGTGCTGCTGAACTCGGCGGCGGCCCTGGTCGCCCTGAACCCGGCGGACGCCTCGCTGACCGAACAGATCCGGGCCGGCATGGCCCAGGCCGCCGAGTCGATCGACTCGGGTGCGGCGAGGCAGGCGCTGGAGCGGTGGGTGGCCGCCACGAATCGCTAGCCGGCCACCCATGGGTGACGGCGAGTCCGGCACCGCCGGACCGCGCCGTCGTGGCTGATCGCCGTCGCTGCGGAGAATCGTGCCCGGCATACGGACACGACTTGCGTGACGGTGATCAGCTCGGCTAGCTTCCTGACCAGGTCATGAGTGACAGCCTTCAGGCCCCGGCCGGCTGTCCGGCAACCCTCCGTCCGTGGCGGGGTGCCCCGGGTGAAGACCAGGTCGTAGGCAGAGAGGTCTACGGCAAGCGCGGACCCCTCGATCAGCCAGGGGTCCTGGTCGTCGAGGAGCCTTCCGTGAGCAAGCGAATGCGATAGGGCCGCAGAGCCCCGCCTCCGCACCCCTTTTCTCTTCTTTCCGTACGCCTTCTCGCCGTACGTTCTCACGGGAGTTCCCCATGTCTGTCTTCACCGCTGCCGCCGACCAGTCCGTCTGCTCCCCGCTGCCCGTTCTGGGCCGGGATGTCACCGTCCCGCTCGTCACCGGTGGCGAGGTCACCTACGCGGCCCTCGACTACGCGGCCAGCGCCCCCGCCCTGCAGCGCGTCTGGGACGACGTCGCCGCCTACGCGCCGTACTACGGCAGCGTCCACCGCGGTGCCGGCTACCTCTCGCAGCTCTCCACCGACCTGTTCGAGAACGCCCGCCGGACGGTCGCCGAGTTCCTCGGCTGCTGCGCCGACGACCAGGTGGTCTTCACCCGCTCCACGACCGACTCCCTGAACCTGCTGGCCCGGGCGATCCCGGCCGACTGCGAGGTCTTCGTCTTCGAGACCGAGCACCACGCCTCCCTGCTGCCCTGGCAGGACGCGAAGGTCACGTACCTCGATGCCCCGCGCACCCCGCGGCAGGCCGTGGAGACCCTGGAGCGGGCCCTGGCCGACCGCGACCCCTACGGCCCGGCCCTGGTGTGCGTCACCGGCGCCTCCAATGTCACCGGAGAGCTGTGGCCGGTGCGCGAGCTGGCCGCCGCCGCGCACGCCCACGGCGCCCGGATCGTCCTGGACGCCGCCCAGCTCGCCCCGCACCACCCGGTGGACGTCCGCGACCTGGACGTCGACTGGGTCGCCTTCTCCGGGCACAAGCTGTACGCCCCCTTCGGCTCCGGTGTCCTCGCGGGCCGCGCCGACTGGCTGCGCGCGGCCGAGCCGTACCTCGCGGGCGGCGGCGCCAGCCGCAAGGTGACCCGGCGCCCCGACGGGGGAGTGGCCGTGGAGTGGCACGAGAGCGCCGCCCGGCACGAGGCGGGCTCGCCGAACGTCATCGGCGCCTACTCCATCGCGTCGGCCTGCAAGGCGCTCACCGAGGCCGGCTGGGAGACCCTGGTCGCCCGCGAGCAGTACCTGATCGGCAAGGTCCGGGCGGGTCTGGCCGAGGTCCCGCAGGTGAAGGTGCTGTCGCTGTTCGGGGACGACGCCCCGCGCGTCGGCGTGATCTCCTTCGTGGTGGAGGGCTGGAACAGCTCCCACTTCGCCGCCGCGCTCTCCGCCGAGTACGGCATCGGCGTCCGCGACGGCCTCTTCTGCGCCCACCCCCTGGTCCGCACCCTGCTCGGCAGCGACCCGCAGACCCAGGGCGAGTGCGGCGCCCCCGAGGCGGCGCCGGGGGAGAAGTCCCTCAACGCCATCCGCGTGAGCTTCGGCGCCGGCACCCCCGACGAGCACGTGGACCGCTTCGTGACGGCGGTGCGGGAACTGGTGACCGAGGGCGCCCGGTGGACGTACCGCACGGAGGACGGCCGCTGCGTCCCGGCGGTGTGAGGGACTGAACCCCCGTTCGAGGCGGCTTTCAGTCGATCAGGAGTCCAGCCCGATCGCGAAGGCCGCCTCAAGGTCGTGCTGCGAGTACGTCCGGAACGCCACATGCGTGTCCGTGGCCTCCACGCCGGGGATCTTGCTGATCCGGCCGGGGATGACGTCCGCCAGGTCCTCATGCCGGCGCACCCGGACCATTGCGATCAGGTCATAGGTGCCCGTGACGGAGAAAACCTCGCTCACCGACTCCAGCGAAGCGATCTGCTCCGCGATCTCGGGGATCCGGTCCACGCTGGTCTTGATGAGGACGATCGCGGTGATCACGGCTGGTTCTCTCCCTCGGGTGCCGGAGCTGCGGTGCACTTCACTCTAGTCCCACGTCCGTAACGCACCCACGCGTAGAGGAACCCCAGCCCGAACCCCACCAGATGCGCCAGATACGCCACCCCGGGCCCGTCGGAGGCCTGCTCGGCCGCCGCCCACTGCACCGCCGCCCAGAACGGCAGCACGACCCATGCGGGGAACCGCAGCGGCAGGAAGAGCAGGAACGGCAGAAGGCTGGTCACCCGGGCCCGGGGGAAGAGATACAGAAAGGCACCGAGGACCGCCGAGATCGCCCCGGAGGCACCCACCAGCGACTGCTCGGAGCCGGCGTTGGCGACCGCGTACCCCAGCAGGGCCAGGTAGCCGCAGCCGGCGTAGAAGAGCGTGAACTCGACGCGGCCCATGCGTTCCTCGGTCATCGCCCCGAAGACGAAGAGGAAGAGCATGTTGCCGAGCAGATGGACCCAGCTGCCGTGCACGAACAGGGCCGTGGCGGGTGTGAGGGCCTCGCGGGCCGGCCCGTGGAACAGCTCGGCCGGCACCACGCCCCAGTGCCGGAAGTAGGCCCGCTGCGCGGCCGCGAGGGCGTCCCCGGAGCCGTAGGCCGGGGTGAGTCCGGAGGCCGGGCCGAGGACGAAGAGCAGACAGCACAGGGCGATGAGGCCGTAGGTGAGGGGCGCCGAGGTGCTCCGCACCGCTCTGAGGGTCCGGCCGGCCGCAGTGCTCCACTCGCTGATCATGAATACAGAGCATGACGTAACGGGACGCATGCCAACAGACCGCCTCGCCGTCATGGACGGACGGGCGGCGAGTACCCGCCAGGCCGTAGGGTTACGAGCCACACGCGTCGGCCGACGGCGCGGACAGAGACGAGAAGGAAGCGGACTGCCACGATGACGGTTCCCCTGCCGACCGCGACCACCCGGTGGCGCTGCACCCTGTGCGGCAACCTGACCCGGTTCGACGTGACCCGTTCGTCGAAGGTCGTCGAGTACGTCCACCTCGATCTGGCCGGAGAGCCCACCGTGGAGGAGCGCGAGGTGGTCAGTGAGACCATCGAATCGGTGCGCTGCCGCTGGTGCAACGCGGTGGACCAGGTGGAACTCGTGGACAGGCCGGGCGCCGACTCCTGAGCGGAGCGGTCCCGAAGAAGTGGACTAGTGGGGTGTGACGGATGGTGGAGACCGCAGGCGGGGGGCCGGGCGACGGCACCGCTGAGGTGCTTGACCGTCCGCTGCCCGACGGCGTGCGCCGCCGGGTCGTGCAGATCGTCTCGGACGGCTTCGGCGGGCTCACCGTGTCCGAACTGCCCGCCCAACTGCGGCAGTACGCCCGGTTCACCCCCAGTCGCCGGGCGAAGTTCGCCGGGAACGCGATGGCGGCGGCGCTGGAGACCGATCCGCTGTTCCGGCAGCGGATCGGGGAGAAGCTCAGAGAGGCGCAGCCGGAACTGACCGGCGCCCTCGACTCCGGTTCCCCGCCCCCGGCCGCGGACCCGCTCGACGTGGCGGCCGCGGCCTACGTACTGCGCCCGGCGGGCTGGGTGAAGCTGGTCGCCGCGGCCGGCGAGGAGGCCCAGCGCGCGGACGCCGAGCGGGCCGACGAGGAGAGCCGGGCCGAGCTGGAGCGGCTGCGCGCCGAGCTGGCCCAGGCCCGCGAGCACACCCGCGCCGAGACCGAACGGCTGCGCGCGGAGCTGGAGTCGGCACGCAGGGAAGCGGAATCGCTTCACCGTAAGCTCCGTGCCGCCCTCAGCGACGTCAAGCGGGGTGAGGCCGCGCTGCGCAAGGCCCAGGGCGAGATGGACGCCGTACGGGCCGAGGCGCAGGCGCAGGTGTCGTCCGCCGAGAGCGAGTCCCGCCGGCTCAAGTCCCGGCTCGGTGAGGCCGAGGCGGCGCTGGAGGCCACCCGCCGCGCCGCGCGCGAGGGCCGCAGCGTGGAGGACATGCGGGTACGGCTGCTGCTGGACACCCTGCTGGACGCCACCCAGGGCCTCCGGCGCGAGCTGGCCCTGCCGCCGGTGTCCGTGCGGCCGGCGGAGACCGTGGACGCCGTCGAGCCGGGCCGGATGACCCCGAAGGACATCGCGGCGCGCGCCCTGTCCGAGCACGATCCGGCCATCCTCGACCAGCTGCTCGCGCTGCCGCAGGCGCATCTGGTGGTCGACGGCTACAACGTCACCAAGACCGGCTATCCGCAGATGCCGCTGGAGAAGCAGCGCCTGAGGCTGCTCGGCCAGCTCTCGGCGCTCGCCGCGCAGACCGGCGCCGAGGTGACGTGTGTCTTCGACGGCGCCGAACTGGCCGCGCCGGTGCTGCTCGCGCCGCCGCGCGGGGTGCGGGTGCTGTTCTCCAAGCCGGGCGTGACGGCCGACGAGCTGATCCGCCAGCTGGTGCGCGCGGAGCCGCCGGGCCGTCCGGTCATCGTCGCCTCCACCGATCGTGAGGTGGCCGACGGGGTCGCCAGGGCGGGTGCCCGTCCCGTCGCCTCTGCGGTGCTTCTCAAGCGACTGTCCTGAAGGCCCAACGGGCATATGCAATGCCCGAATTGGCCGTATCGTCACGCAACGTAGTGTCGATCGCGCATCACAGCATGTGAGTTCTGTGCAAAGAATGCATTGCGTGATGGGATTTTCTGCTGAGAGGATTTGAACTGATCACAACTGGGTCACTAAGGTCTGGGCTCGAACCTCCGAACGGGTGATCAGTCACTCACTCACACGAAGGAGTTCGTCCCTCGTGGCGTCCCACCGTCGACCCAAGCAGCAGAGTCGCGCCCGCGTGACCGTGCTGACCACCGCAGCAGCCGCCGCCGTCGTGCTGAGCGCGAACGCCGCCAACGCCGCGCCGAGCGAGAAGCTCAGCAAGGACCAGGTCAAGGCCAAGGTCGACGACCTCTACCAGCAGGCCGAGCAGGCCACCGAGAAGTTCGACGGGGCGCAGGCCAAGCAGCAGAAGCTGCAGAAGGAAATCTCCACCATCCAGGACAACGTCGCCCGAGGCCAGCAGGACCTCAACAAGCTGCGCGACAGCCTGGGTTCGCTGGCCACCTCGCAGTACCGCTCGGGCGGCATCGACCCCTCGGTCCAGCTCTTCCTGTCCTCCAACCCGAACGACTTCCTCGACAAGGCCTCCACGCTCGACCAGCTGAGCGCCCAGCAGGTCGACGCGCTGAAGAAGATCCAGGACAAACAGCGCGAACTGGCCCAGGAGCGCGCCGAGGCCCAGGCGAAGCTCAAGGACCTCTCCGCCACGCGCGCCCAGCTGGCGCAGAACAAGAAGGACGTCCAGGGCAAGCTCGCCGACGCGCAGAAGCTGCTCAACACCCTGACCGCCAAGGAGAAGGCGGACCTGGCCGCCCAGCAGGCGCGCGCCGACCGCTCCTCCAGCTCGCGCGTCGACCTCGGCAACAGCACCCCCGCCTCCGGCCGCGCCGGTGCCGCCTTCGCCGCCGCCCAGAGCGTGATCGGCTCGCCGTACGTGTACGGCGCCTCCGGCCCCTCCTCCTTCGACTGCTCGGGCCTGACCTCCTGGGCCTACGCCCAGGCCGGTGTCTCCATCCCGCGCACCTCGCAGGAACAGGCGACCATCGGCACCCGGATCAGCTCCATCAACGACCTCCAGGTCGGCGACCTGGTCTTCTTCTACGGCGACATCCACCACGTCGGCCTCTACGCCGGCAACGGCCAGGTGCTGCACGCCCCGCACACCGGCGCCGTGGTCCGCTACGAAGCCATCTCCGACATGCCGTTCCAGTTCGGCGTCCGGGTCTGACCCCACCGGCAGGACCCCCGCGGACCACGCGCGAAACGCGGACACGGGGCGCCCGAACGGGCGAATCCCGGGAACCGGAACTGACGCCACGCCCCGCCGATGACCTGCGTCAGCGGCGGGGCGTCACTGTGTGTTGCCGTCACGGTCTTTGGTCCGGGCCCTCACGGACGGCTACTGTCTGGCCCGCTCCCCCGGCGCCGGGGCCTCCCCGTCCCCAGGCGCCGGGGGAGCGGTATCTGTCCGCCAGCAGAAGGACCGCCGTGGGGTCTCACCGCCGCCTTGCCTCCTTTGGATTCACCGGATTCAACCGGGGCGCCACCGCTTTGTGCGTGCTGTCGGCCGCGGCCGCCGCGCTCGGCGCCGTACCCGCGCAGGCGGCGCCGCACGACGGCACCCGCGCCGAGGTGGACCGCCTCTACCAGGAGGCCGAGCAGGCGACCCAGGCCTTCGACAAGGCCGAGGAGCAGGCCGACTCGCTGCGCCGGGAGGTGCAGGGCGCCCAGGACCACATGGCCCGCCAGCAGCAGCGCATCAACACCCTGCGCGAGCACCTCGGTTCGCTGGCCGGCGCCCAGTACCGGGCCGGCGGCATCGACCCGGCCGTCGCGCTGCTGTTCTCCGACGACCCCGACGACTACCTCGACAAGGCCTCCACCCTCGACCGCATCACCACCCAACAGGCAGGCCAGTTGCGGGAGTTGAGGTCGGCGCTGCGGGAGCTCGCCCAGGAGCGCGCCGAGGCGGCCGGGAAGCTCGCCGAGCTGGACAAGAGCCGCAAGGCCGTGGCCGTGCACAAGAAGACCGTCGAGCAGAAGCTCGCCAAGGCCCGGCAGCTGATCGACTCCCTGCCGGCCGCCGCCCGCGCCGCCTACGACCGCGCCTCCCGGGACACCCGCGCCGACCTGCCCGACCTGTCCGGCGTGGTCGCCCCGGACGCCCGTGCCGCGGCCGCCGTGGCCGCCGCGCAGTCCGCCCTCGGCCGGCCCTACGTCTGGGGCGCGAACGGCCCCTCCGGCTTCGACTGCTCGGGCCTGATGCAGTGGTCGTACGCGCATGCCGGCATCCATCTGCCGCGCACCTCGCAGGAGCAGCGCTTCGCCGGCCGGCACGTCCCGCTCTCCCAGGCCCGGCCCGGCGACCTCGTGGTCTACCGGTCCGACGCCAGCCATGTGGCCATGTACGTCGGCAACGGCCAGGTCATCCACGCGCCCTACCCGGGGGCGGCGGTGCGGTACGACCCCGTCGGGATGATGCCGATCTCCTCGGTGACCCGGCCCTGACGGTGTCGGCCGCCGTTACGATCGGGAAATGACCGGTCGCGCAAGAGTGGGGTGGCTCGGGGCCGCCGGCCTCGCCCTGCTGCTGCCCCTGACCGGATGCGCGGGCAGCGGCACGACGGCCGACACCGCCCGCACCGAGGTGCAGCACCTGCTCGACCGGCGCTCGGCCGCCCTCCTCCGGCACGACGAGCCGGCGTACGCGGCCACCGGCACCCGCACCGAGTACACCCGGCTACGGGCGCTCCCGCTGGCCTCCTGGGCCTATCGGGTCACCGGCGTACGCCGTACCGCCACCGGCGCCACGGCCGACGCCGAGCTGAACTATCGCGTCGCCGGGTACGACACCGCCCCGGTCGACGCCCAGCGCACCCTCACCCTCGGCCGTACCGCGGACGGGAAGTGGTACGTCGCCGCCGACGAGCCCGCCAGGCAGGCCGGGCAGCAGCTGTGGGACCAGGGTTCGGTGACCGTCGTCCGGGGTGCGCACAGCCTGGTGCTGGGCACCGGCCGGACGCAGGCCGAGCTGCGTGCCTACGCCGGGCTCGCCGACCGGGCCGTGCCGACCGTCTCCCGGGTGTGGGGCGGTGACTGGAGCCGCCGGGTCGTCGTGCTCGTGCCGCGCTCGCTGGCCGGCATGGGCGGGCTGCTCGGCTCGCCCGCCGCGGACTACCGGGGCATCGCGGCCGTCACCACCGGTGAGGTGGGGGGTTCCGGGAAGGCGCCCGCGGACCGGGTGGTGGTCAACCCGGAGGCGTACGCCGTCCTCGGTGACCTCGGCAAACAGGTCGTCCTCACGCACGAGACCACCCATGTGGCGACCCGTGCCCACACCACCGCCGCGACCCCGCTGTGGCTCTCCGAGGGGTATGCGGACTGGATCGGCTACCTCGGCACCGGCCGCACCCCCACCGAGGTCGCGCCGGAACTGACCCGCGCCGTCCGGGACGGTCTCACCCCCGCCGCCCTGCCCACCGACAAGGACTTCGGCTTCACCAGCGACCCCGTCAAGCTGGCCCAGGCCTACGAGAGCGGCTGGCTGGCCTGCCGGATGATCGCCGGTCACTGGGGCACGGCCCGGCTCGGCGCCTTCTACCGGGCCGTCGGCGACCGTCAGCAGCGGGCGGGCGCGGTCGAGGCGGCGCTGAAGACCGTGCTCGGGACCACCCCGGAGGCGTTCACCGAGAGTTGGCGGGCGTACGTCAGGAGTCAGCTCGGCTGAGCGTCTCCAGGGCCTCGCGCAGCCAGGCCCGCTCGGCCTGCCCGGTGGCCCGGGCCACCCGCAGCATCCCCTCCCGGAACAGGTCCCCGGCCTCCTCGGCCCGCACCGGCTCGCCCTGCCGGTAGAAGAAGCTGGCCGGAGTCTGGAGGAAGTCCAGCCGGCGGCGCAGTACGGCGGCCTGCCCGGCGGGGTCGTCCAGGTGCCGCAGGAAGGCCAGCACGGTGTTGAAGCGGACGTGGTCGGTGATCTCCGCCTGCTTGGGGCTGCGCAGACGCTCCAGCAGCTCCGCGCGTCCCTTCCCGGTCAGGGACAGCACCCGGCGCGGGGCGGCGCTCGCGCCCTCCTCGGTGCGCTGGTCCAGCAGTCCGGCGGCGACCAGCCGGTTGATGGCCGGGTAGAGCGCGCCGTCGCTGACCGGGCGGACATGCCCGCTCAGCGCCTTGATCCGCTCCTTCAGCTCATAGCCGTGCAGCGGCTCCTCGGCGAGAAACCCCAGGATCGACAACTCCAGCACCGGTTCTCCTCAGCGTGCGGTGCCCCCTTGCGGCGGCCTCGGACGCCATGTTACCTCTTATCGAGCTACCTCGATTAGTGGTAGCTCGATAAGAGGGGGATCACGTGAACGCCCACCGCAGACAGCTCATCGCGCTCGCCCACCCCGTCTACCTCTCGCTGCTCGCCTCGGTCGCGTCGGGGATCATCAACACCGTCTGGGTCTCCCGGCTCGGCGGAGCCGCCGTCGCCGCCGTGGCCGTCGCCACCAACACCGAGAACGTGCTGCTCGGGGTCGCGCTGGTCTTCGCCTCCGGTACGACGGTGCTGGTCGCGCATGCCCGGGGCGCCCGGGACCCGGCTGCCGTACGGGCCGCCGTACGCGGGGGCTGGGCGCTGTGCGCGCTGGTCACCCCCGTGGTCGCGGCCGGCGGCTTCCTGCTGCGCGGGCCGCTGGCCGGGCTGGTCCTCGGCGGCGACGACAGCGCGGCCCTGCGCCTGGCGGGCGCCTACTTCGCGATCTCCCTGCCCGGCATGGCCGTCTTCTTCGCCCAGCAGCTCGTCGACGGCATCCTCAAGGGCGCCGGCGACACCCGCACGCCGATGCGGCTCGCGCTGCTGGCGAACGGCCTGATCCTGGTGTGCGACCCGGTCCTCATCCACGCCTACGGGGTCCCGGGCGCCGCCGCCTCCACCGTGCTGTGCCGCTGCGCCGCCCTCACCGTGGGCCTGCGCGCCCTGCGCCGTGACGCCCTGCTGCGGACGGCGGCCGGGGCCCCGCCCGCCGGACCGGTCACGGGCGCCCTGCGCCGCACCTTCGCCACGGGTCTGCCCATGTCCGCCGACTTCACCGTGCGCCAGGGCGGAGCGCTGGTCCTGATTGCGATCGTGGCGCGGCTCGGGGTGACCGTGGTGGCCGCCTACGCCATCGCCTACAAGGTCATGTACGTCGCCACCATGGCTTTCTACGCCGTACGCCAGGCCGCCGCGATCCACACCGCGCACACCCGGGGCGCCGGCACGGACGCGCGGCGGGAGATCGGCCGGCAGGCGGTGCTGCTCGCCGGACTCCTGGGGCTCACCGCCACCGCCTTGTTCGCCGTCTCGGCCCCCTGGATCATGGCCGCCTTCGGCGCCGGACCCGAAGTCGCCCGCCAGGGCGTGCTGTTCCTGCGCTGCATCGGCCCCTACCTGCTGCTGATGGCCTGCTTCATCGCGCTCGGCGGAGTCTTCGAGGGCAGCGGGGGAGCGCCCGCCCTGCTCCGGGTCACTCTGCTCGGCACGGCCGTCCAGCTGCCGCTGGCGTACGCCCTGGCCGGGCTCGGGCTGCCCGGCGTCTGCCTGGCGCTGGCGCTCGCGATGGGCGTGCAGTGCGCGGCCGTGACAGCGCTGCTGCGAAGGGCCGGCCACCACGAGAACGCCGGGATGTCCCTGGCCCGCGCCGGGTGAGCCGCGAGGGACCGGGGCCGCGTCGCGGTCGGTCCGGTGTGCTGCGGCGGCCGAGGCTTCCCTGGCAGCAGCGCGCTGCCGTGGCCTGCCGGGTGCCGTGGGCCGGCCGTCGTCTCCTGGCGTGGGCCGACCGGGTCAGGACGAGACCGGGGTCTCCCGGGGCCGGGCCGGCTCGGGCGGCAGGGGTGCGGCGGGGGCCGGGGGGACGGTCGCGCGCCACAGGCGGCGGGCCGCCAGGACGGTGGCGGCGACCAGCAGGCCATTGCGGACCGCCAGCAGCAGCACGCCGTACCGGTCGCTCGTCACCACGTGCCCGAAGCCGAGCGGGAACTCCAGCACCGTCACGAAGGACGCGAGCACGACCAGCAGCGCGGGCACGCCCATCCGGCTCGCCCGGAACGTCAGGCAGACCGCGGCCAGTCCGACCAGCCACACCAGGTACTGCGGGCTGATCACCCGGCTGGTCACCGTGAACACCAGCACCGCCGTGAACGCCGCGTCCGCGAGGGTGTGCGGCGGCCGGCGCGTCACCCGCAGCCGCCACAGCAGCAGCCAGCCGAACGCGGCCCCGGTCAGCGCCAGCGCCGCCGTGCTCACCTGCTCCACATGCGGGCCGAGGAATTCCAGCGACCCGTAGTTCAGCAGCACCTGTCCGTGCCAGCCGAAGTGCCGGGCCACATGGAAGACCAGGGCGCCCAGCGACTCCACCTCGGTGCCCCGGTCCCGCTGAAAGGTCAGGAAGGCGAAGGCGCCCGGCATGGACACCGCGAACAGCGCGGCGAGCCCGGCCGCGGTCACCGCCGCCGACGCCCACGCCCGGCGCCGGAAGCAGCCCACCAGCAGCAGCGCCGGCCACACCTTCAGCAGTGCCCCGAACGCCGTCAGCGCGCCCATCACCCGCGGATGGCGGACGCCCGCGAGCAGCGCCGCCACGGCCACCGCGGTCACCATCACGTCGTAGCGGGCGAACACCGTCGGGCCGAGCAGCGGCACGCCCGCCACCCACACCCAGGCCCCGCGCAGCGACCGGCCGCTGCGCCCGGCCGGGTACAGCAGCAGCTGGAGCACGACCGCGTCGGCGAGGAACGCCAGCATGAAGAAGGCATGCGCGTACGACAGGAAGGGCAGGGCGGCGGGGGCGAGGACCGGCAGGGCCGCGGCGGGCGGGTACTGCCAGGTCACGTCGTCCAGCGGAAACGTTCCGTGCCGCAGGACCTCGTACCAGCCGCGGTAGATCACCGACACGTCGGAGGTGACGTCCGGGCCCGGGAAGACCCACACCTGGAAGACGAACAGCAGGAGTACCAGACGGGTGACGCCCCAGATCGTGAGCAGCCATGCCAGGGACCGCCCGGCACCCTTCGTCTCCACGTGATCCCCTGCCGTTCGCGTTCAGGCCGGTCACCATGATGTCGTGTCTGGCTGTGTACCTGCCACAGATTCGGCCGTACCCGGCTCCGGACGGCCGATTCGGTAGGGTCGGCGGTGATGCGCAAGACCCTGATCGTCACGAACGACTTCCCGCCCCGGCCGGGCGGAATCCAGGCCTTCCTGCACAACATGGCCCTGCGCCTGGAGCCCGGCCGGCTGGTCGTCTACGCCTCCACATGGAAGCGCGGCCGGGAGGGCGCCGAGGCCACGGCCGCCTTCGACGCCGAGCAGCCCTTCACCGTCGTACGCGACCGGACGACCATGCTGCTGCCCACCCCGCGGACCACCCGGCGGGCGGCCGGGCTGCTGCGCGAACACGGCTGTACGTCGGTGTGGTTCGGGGCGGCGGCCCCGCTCGGCCTCATGGCACCCGCGCTGCGCAAGGCCGGCGCCGAGCGGCTGGCGGCCACCACCCACGGGCACGAGGCCGGCTGGGCCCAGCTGCCCGCCGCCCGGCAGCTGCTGCGCCGGATCGGGGAGTCCACGGACACGATCACCTATCTGGGTGACTACACGCGGTCGAGGATCGCCACCGCCCTCACCCCGGCGGCCGCCCGGCGCATGGTCCAGCTGCCGCCCGGGGTCGACGAGAAGACCTTCCACCCCGGCTCCGGCGGCGACGAGGTCCGCGCCCGCCTCGGCCTCACCGACCGCCCGGTCGTGGTCTGCGTCTCCCGGCTGGTCCCGCGCAAGGGCCAGGACACCCTGATCCAGGCCATGCCCCGCATCCTCGCCGCCGAGCCCGACACCGTGCTCCTCGTCGTCGGCGGCGGCCCCTACGAGCAGGACCTGCGCCGTCTGGCCCAGGAGACCGGCGTCGCGGACTCGGTCCGCTTCACCGGCGCGGTCCCCTGGTCCGAGCTGCCCGCCCACTACGGCGCCGGCGACGTCTTCGCCATGCCCTGCCGCACCCGGCGCGGCGGCCTGGACGTGGAGGGCCTGGGCATCGTCTACCTGGAGGCCTCCGCCACCGGCCTCCCGGTCGTGGCGGGCGACTCCGGCGGCGCCCCGGACGCGGTCCTGGACGGCGAGACCGGCTGGGTGGTCCGGGGCGGCGACCCGGCGGAGGCGGCCGACCGCATCATCCCGCTGCTCCAGGACCCCGAGCTGCGCAGGAGGATGGGGGAGCGGGGCCGCCAGTGGGTGGAGGAGCGCTGGCGCTGGGACCTGCTCGCGGAGAAGCTCAAAGCCCTTCTCTAAAACGTCCCGGGGACTCTAGGCGGAACGGAAAAATCCGCCCATGCTGCGCGCATACAGCAAAACTGATGCAGCGTCAGCTGACGAGACGTCACATCCTCGGCATGGTCGCCCTCCAGACGGCCGCCGCCCTCGGCTTCACCCGCATCGGCCTGAAGTCGGCCCACGCCGCCGAACCCGACTCCGTCGACAACTCCCCGGCCATCGTGGTCGGTTCGGGCTACGGCGGTGCCGTCGCCGCCCTCCGGTTCGGCCAGGCCGGCATCCGTACCCTCGTCCTGGCGATGGGCCGGCTGTGGAACACCGCCGGCGGCGACGGCAAGGTGTTCTGCTCCACCCTCGCCCCCGACCAGCGCTCCATGTGGTTCCGCACCCGCACCGAGGCCCCGCTCGCCACCTTCCTGTGGCTGGACGTCGTCAACAAGGACATCAGCGCCTACCCCGGTGTCCTGGACCGGGTGCACTACGACGGCATGTCCGTCTTCGTCGGCCGGGGCGTCGGCGGCGGCTCCCTCGTCAACGGCGGCATGGCGGTCACCCCCGTGAAGTCGTACTTCGCCGAGCAGTTCCCGACCGTCGACGCCGACGAGATGTACGGCACCTACTACCCGCGCGCCCGCGCCATGCTCGGCGTCAATACCGTCGACCCCACCTGGTTCGAGTCCACCGAGTGGTACCAGTTCGCCCGCACCTCCCGGAAGGCCGCCGGCAACGCGGGCCTGAAGACCACCTTCGTGCCGAACGTCTACGACTTCGGGTACATGGAGCAGGAGGCCGCCGGTGCGGCGTTGTAGTCGGCGAGGTTGTGCCCATGGCTGGCGCCAATGTTTGACTCGCCACCCTATTGAGTGAATGTGTCGGGCAACGAGGTGCGCCCGCTGCCTGCGCCTCGCTACGGTCAGGGGCGGCTGGAGGCGACAACCAAGCTTCCCGCTTCCCTTGGACTGGTCGCGACCGGTCCCCGCCGCAGGGCCTGTGGTGGACGGACATCGGGCTCCGCCAGGTGTCAAACCTTCCGGCGTGAGCCAGGAAGGAGTCCCCCTCGTGGGGAGAAGGCCAAGGCAACAACCACGGCAACGAGTGGACCGTAACAGGGGTAGTGACTCCGCCTCGCCGAGAGCCGGTCCGGCACCGCTGGACCGGCTCAGCGCCTATGAAGGCCGAGGTCCGCCGGGGGATCGCCCCGCTGCCCATGCGCTTCGAGCACTGGGTCAGCCTCTATCTGGCGATCACCAAGAACCCCGAGCGGGCGTCCTTCTCGTACGACTCCTCGTCCGGGGCGGTGAAGCTCGGCTGGACGCCCGCCCAGAGCGCGGTCTCGGTGGCCATGGCCAAGAAGCTGTTCGACCGGATCAACCTGGCCAACGCCACCATCTACCGCTACGACCTGTTCGGCTCCAGCAGCAAGGTCTTCGCCGACGACTTCACCTATCACCCGCTGGGCGGCTGCGTCCTCGGGAAGGCGACGGACGACTACGGCCGGGTGAAGGGGTACGACCACCTCTACGTCACCGACGGCTCGCTCGTGCCCGGCAACATCGGCGTGAACCCGTTCGTCACCATCACCGCGCTCGCCGAACGCACCATGGCGCGGGTCCTCGCCGAGGACACCGCGCCATGAGACAACTGCCGGGCTATTTGGCGTAGATGGCCTCGATCTCGTTCGCGTAGTCCTTCGCCACCACGTTCCGCTTGAGCTTCAGCGACGGGGTGAGGTGGCCCGACTCCTCCGTGAACTGGGAGGACAGAATGCGGAACTTCCGCACCGATTCCGCCTTCGACACCGCGGCGTTGCCGTCGTCGACCGCCGCCTGGATCGCCGCGTTCAGATCCGGGTCGTCCTTCAGCGACGCCGCGGTGGAGCCCGCCGGCTTGCTGTGCTCCTCGGCCCAACGGCCCAGGAACTCCTCGTCGATGGTGACCAGCGCGCCCACGAACGGCCGCCCGTCGCCCACCACCATGCACTCCGCGACCAGCGCGTGCGCCCGGATCCGGTCCTCGATCACCGCGGGGGCGACGTTCTTGCCGCCCGCCGTGACGATGATCTCCTTCTTGCGGCCGGTGATCCTGAGGTAGCCGTCCTCGTCCAGGGTGCCGATGTCACCGGTGTGGAACCAGCCGTCGGCCAGCGCCTCGGCGGTCGCGCCCGGGTTGTTCCAGTACTCCTTGAACAGGTGCTCGCCGTGCAGCAGCACCTCGCCGTCGTCCGCTATCCGCACCACCGAGCCCGGCAGCGGCTGGCCGACCGTGCCGATCTTCTGCCGGTCCCACGGGTTGAACGTGGTCGCGGCACAGGACTCGGTCAGGCCGTAGCCCTCCAGCACCGTGAAGCCGATGCCCCGGAAGAAGTGGCCGAGCCGCTCGCCGAGCGGGGCGCCGCCGGAGATGGCGTACTCGCCCCGGCCGCCGAGCACCGCGCGCAGCTTGCTGTAGACCAGCTTGTCGAAGACCTTGTGCTTGACCTTCAGGCCGAAGGACGGGCCGGAGGCGCTGTCCAGCGCCTTGCTGTAGGCGATCGCGGTGTCCGCCGCCTTGTCGAAGATCGCGCCCTTGCCGTCCGCCTGGGCCTTGGCCCGCGCGGAGTTGTACACCTTCTCGAAGACCCGCGGCACGCCGAGGATCAGCGTCGGCCGGAACGCGGCCAGTTCGTCGGTGAGGTTCTTGATGTCCGGGACACAGCCGAGCTTGATCGGCGCCATCATCGGCGCGATCTGCACCAGCCGCCCGAAGACATGCGCGAGCGGAAGGAAGAGCAGCACCGAGCACTCACCGGTGCGGAACAGCGGACGCAGCCGCTCCACCGCGTTCCCGCACTCGGCGAAGAAGCTGCGGTGGGTGAGCACACAGCCCTTGGGCCGGCCCGTCGTACCGCTCGTGTAGACGATGGTCGCCGGGTCGTCGGCGCGGGCGAGCGAGCTGCGCTCCTCCACCGTCTGGTCGGAGACGTCCTGCCCGAGCCGGCCCAGCTCCTCCACGCCGCCGGCGTCGATCTGCCAGACGTGCTTGAGGGCGGGCAGCGACTCGCGCACCGACTCCACGGCCGCCGCGTGACCCGCCTGCTCCACGATGCACGCGGTCGCGCCCGAGTCGGACAGGATCCACCCCACCTGCTCCGGCGAGCTGGTCTCGTACACCGGCACGGTGACCGCGCCCGCGCTCCAGATCGCGAAGTCCAGCAGCGTCCACTCGTACCGGGTGCGGGACATCAGGCCCACCCGGTCGCCCGGCTGCACCCCGGCGGCGATGAGGCCCTTGGCGGCGGTGTGCACCTCGGCCAGGAACTGCCGGGCCGTCACGTCCTGCCAGGCACCGCCGGTCTTGCGGGCCATGACGGCGACGTCGGGATGCTGCGCGGCGTTTCTGCGGACGATATCGGTCAGATTGCCGTCCGCAGGGACCTCGTACAAAGCCGGAAGGCTGAACTCGCGCAAGACTGCTGCTCCTCATAGGGCGCCGGCGCCACGACACTGTGTGATGCGACGGTGTGGTCCAAGGCTCGGGCTGATGCTCGGGTTTTCGGTGGCTGAAATCCGGAGCACGACTGGACTGCCCGGACGTTACCCGCCGGTATGGCGTTCCCGACAGGGGGTCCGAGCCAGATGTTCGCTGCGTCACACACGTTGGCGTTCCTTTTGCGCACAGTAGTCCACGGCTGAACCGACCGGCGAGTAACCCCAGGCCGGACCGGCACTGTTCACGCACATCACACACGCCTACGCTTGATCGCCATGGCATCCACACCGCCCGCAGAACCGCCCGCCGCAGACCGAGCCGCCCCGGGTCGCAGGACCCGCGTCCACGTGGTCAGCGACGTGCACGGCAACGCCCGGGACCTGGCCCGGGCCGGCGAGGGTGCCGACGCCCTGATCTGCCTGGGCGACCTCGTCCTCTTCCTCGACTACGCCGACCACTCGCGCGGCATCTTCCCCGACCTGTTCGGCAAGGAGAACGCAGACCGCATCGTCGAGCTGCGCACCGCCCGCCGCTTCGAGGAGGCCCGGGAGTTCGGCGCCCGGCTGTGGGGCGGCATCGGCACCGACCGGGCCGCCGCCATCGAGAAGGCCGTGCGCAAGCAGTACGCCGAGATGTTCGCCGCGTTCCCCACCCCGACGTACGCCACGTACGGCAATGTCGACATGCCGCCGCTGTGGAGCGAGTACGCCCGCCCCGGCACCACGGTCCTCGACGGCCAGCGGGCGGAGATCGGCGGCCGTGTCTTCGGCTTCGTCGGAGGTGGCCTGAAGACACCCATGCGGACGCCGTACGAGATCGACGACGAGGAGTACGCGGCGAAGATCGAGGCGGTCGGCGAGGTCGACGTGCTGTGCACGCACATCCCGCCGGAGGTCCCCGAACTGGTCTACGACACCGTCGCGCGCCGCTTCGAACGCGGCAGCCGCGCCCTGCTGGCCGCCATCCGCCGCACGAAACCCCGCTACGCGCTCTTCGGGCATGTCCATCAGCCGCTCGCCCGCCGGATGCGGATCGGCTCCACGGAATGCGTGAACGTGGGCCACTTCGCCGGGACGGGCAAGCCCTGGGCGCTCGAATGGTGACGGGGGCGACGACCGGTGTCCGGGGGCGCGGGACGGGGTGAAGGCCGCGGACCGGTGGCGCGGTAGCCTTCACGCTGCACACACGTGCGCACGACTACCTCAGTACGGCCCGCATCTGGAGGAGCCACGGCGATGGCGGAACACACCAGCTCGACCATCACGATCGAGGCGGCCCCGGCCGACGTCATGGCGGTGATCGCCGACTTCGCCCGCTACCCGGACTGGACCGGTGAGGTGAAGGAGGCGGAGGTCCTCAAGACCGACGACCAGGGCCGCGCCGAGCAGGTCCGCCTCGTCATGGACGCCGGCGCCATCAAGGACGACCAGACCCTCGCCTACACCTGGACCGGCGGTGGCGAGGTCTCCTGGAGCCTGGTGAAGTCCCAGATGCTCCGCTCCCTGGACGGCTCCTACGTGCTGAAGCCGGCCGGTCAGGGCGCCACCGAGGTCACCTACCGGCTCACCGTCGACGTCAAGATCCCCATGCTCGGCATGATCAAGCGCAAGGCGGAGAAGGTCATCATCGACCGGGCGCTGGCCGGTCTGAAGAAGAGGGTGGAGTCGGGAGAGGCGTCGGGGGAGACGTCAGGGGAGGCGTCGGGGGAGAAGTAGTCGCCCCGTACACCCCCCGCGCACGACGGTACCGTTCACCCTCATGCGCACCATCCTGATCATGGGCCCCGGCGGCAGCGGTCGTACCACCATCGCGGCCGCGACCGCACAGCGCGCGGCGCGTGCGGGCACCCGCACGCTGCTGCTCAGCGCCGACCGCACCGACACCCCCGGCGCGGCCCTGGGCTCCCCGACAGGACCGGCCCCGCACGAGGCGGCGCCGCAGCTCACCGTCTGGCGGCCCGACGCGGCCGACCGCTTCCGTGACGATCTCGCCGCCTTCCAGACCCGCGCCGCCAACGTCCTCGACCTGCTCGGCGCGTCCCGGCTGGACGCCGAGGAGGTCACCCCGCTGCCCGGCGCCGAGGAGCTGTCCTTCCTGCGCGCCCTGCGGGACGCCGCCCTCTGCGAGCGCTACGACCTCCTCGTCGTCGACCTCCCGCCCCTCCCGCAGGCCCTCGCCCTGCTCGGTCTGCCCGAGGAGCTGCGCCGCTACCTGCGCCGCCTGCTCCCGCCCGAGCGGCAGGCGGCCCGCGCCCTGCGGCCGGTCCTCGGCCGGCTCGCCGGGGTGCCCATGCCCGCCGACTGGCTGTACGAGACGGCGGCCCGCTGGGACGTCGAGCTGGCCGCCGTCGAGGCCGTCCTCACCGACCGCGCGACCGCCGTACGCCTGGTCGCCGAGCCCGGTCCGGCCGGCGCCGACGCCGTCCGCACCGCCGGCCTCGGCCTCGCCCTGCGCGGCCTGCCCGTCGAGGCCCTGATCGCCCACCGCACCCTGCCCGAGACCGCTCCCGACAGCTGGCTCGCGGGACTGCTCGCCCAGCAGCGCAAGACCCTCGCCGACTGGCAGGAGCTGCCGTACGACGTCCACCCCGTCCCCCACCTGGGCCGCGACCCCCGAGGCGAGGACGACCTCGCCGCCCTCGCCGTACCGCCCGTCAACCCGGCGCCCGCCCCGGTCGGGTGGCCCGTCGGCGACCGGATCGCCGAGGACGGCGTGCTGGTCTGGCACATCCCGCTGCCCGGCGCGATACGGGACGAGCTGGACCTCATCCGGCGCGGCGACGAACTCGTGATCACCGTGGGCCCGTTCCGCCGCATCGTCCCGCTGCCCTCCGCGCTGCGCCGCTGCACCGTCGCCGGGGCCGGTCTGCGCGAGGGCGAACTGCGCATCCGGTTCGCCCCGGACCCCGGCCTGTGGCCCGTCGCCGGACGGTGAACGGGCACGCCCGTTCGGGTAACGTCGTACGGGCGAACCGTAGTCAGGAGTCCGCCATGAGCGAAGAGCGCCCCGTAAGCGATCCGTACGAGGAGCCGGCGAGGGCGACCGACGCCGACGCCTGGGCCACGGCCTGCGCCGAGGACCTCGCCGCCGAGAAGGCCCGCCGCCGCGCCGAGTACGGCCCGCGGCCGGGCTCGGCCGCCGAGGAACTGAAGAAGTTCGTGGACACGGTCGCCGACAAGCTGTCCGGCCTCCAGTCACCCCTGCTCGGCGGCCTCGCCGGACCCACCGCCCAGCAGGTGGTACGGCAGGTCGTCCAGCAGGCCAAGGCCGCCGTCGAGCCCGTCATAGAGCGCAACCCGGACGTCTTCGACCACCTCGCCGCGGCCGGCGGCGAGCTGCTGGCCGCCTACCGCTCCGCCGTCCAGGCCCAGGAACAGCGCTGGACCGCCCGCACGGCCGAGGACCTGACCCGTGAGGCGCGCGAGGACCGCGACGGCCGGCGCGACGGGGGCGAGGGCACGGGTCCCGGGGAGCGGATCGACCTGGACTGAAGCGCTTTCCCGGCAGGGCCTCGGGTACGGTTGGCCGTAGCGGGGCTCGACCGAAACTGAGGGATTCATGGGACTCACCATCGGCGTCGACATCGGCGGCACCAAGATCGCGGCCGGCGTGGTCGACGAGGAAGGCAACATCCTCTCGACCCACAAGGTGCCGACCCCGGGCACGCCCGAGGCGATCGTGGACGCCATCGCCTCGGCCGTGGAGGGCGCGCGCGCCGGGCACGAGATCGTCGGCGTGGGCATCGGCGCGGCCGGTTACGTGAACCGGCAGCGCTCGACGGTGTACTTCGCGCCGAACATCGACTGGCGCCAGGAACCGCTGAAGGAGAAGGTCGAGGCTCGCGTGGGCCTCCCGGTCGTGGTCGAGAACGACGCCAACGCCGCCGCCTGGGGCGAGTACAAGTTCGGCGCCGGCAAGGGCCACCGCAACGTCATCTGCATCACGCTCGGCACCGGCCTCGGCGGCGGCATCATCATCGGCAACAAGCTGCGCCGCGGCCACTTCGGCGTGGCCGCCGAGTTCGGCCACATCCGGATGGTCCCGGACGGCCTGCTGTGCGGCTGCGGCTCGCAGGGCTGCTGGGAGCAGTACGCCTCCGGCCGCGCCCTGGTGCGCTACGCCAAGCAGCGCGCCAACGCCACCCCCGAGAACGCGGAGCTGCTGCTCTCGCTCGGCGACGGCACCCCCGACGGCATCGAGGGCAAGCACATCTCCATGGCCGCCCGCCAGGGCGACCCGGTCGCCGTCGACTCCTACCGCGAGCTGGCCCGCTGGGCCGGCGCGGGCCTCGCCGACCTGGCCTCCCTCTTCGACCCGTCCGCCTTCATCGTCGGCGGCGGCCTCTCCGACGAGGGCGAACTGGTCCTCGACCCGATCCGCAAGTCCTACAAGCGCTGGCTGGTCGGCGGCAACTGGCGCCCGGTGGCCGACGTGATCGCGGCCCAGCTGGGCAACAAGGCGGGCCTGGTGGGCGCGGCGGACCTGGCGCGGGAGCCCGATCCGATCATGTAAGAAGCGGTGCTGAAAAGGGGCGCGGGGCCGTATGAACATGCGGCTCCGCCGCGTGGGCGCGACAAGCCACGACGACGCGGCAGTCGCACACGAAACCCCGCGCCCCGGGCTGTGAGGCGCCCCAACTCCCCCGCGGCGTAAATTGACGGCATGGCGACCCCGCTGCTTCCCAACTCCCGTACGGAATCCGACGGTTCCGCCGTCATCCGCGTCCTGAGCTACAACATCCGCTCGATGCGCGACGACACCGACGCCCTGGCCAGGATCATCACCGCCTGCGCCCCCGACCTGGTCCTCGTCCAGGAAGCTCCCCGCTTCTTCCGCTGGCGCAAAAAGCTCGCCCGCCTGGCCGCTGCATCCGGCCAGGTCATCCTCACCGGCGGAGCCACCGCCGCCGGCCCGGCGATCCTCTGCTCGCTCCGGGCCACCGTCGAGCGCACGGAAGACGTCCTCCTCCCGCTCACCCCCGGCCGGCACCGGCGCGGCTTCGCCACGGCGGTGGTCCGCATCGGCAGAGCCCGCCTGGGAGTGATCAGCTGCCATCTGAGCCTGGACAAGGACGAGCGGTACGAGCAGGGCGGCATGCTCCTCGACCGCGTCGCCGGACTCGGCGTCGAGCACGCCATCGCGGGCGGTGATCTGAACGAGGGCCCGGACGGCCGCACGTTCCGCCTGCTCTCCGGCACCCTCCAGGACTGCCGGGCCGTGGCCCCCTGGGGCGGCGAGGAGACTTGGCGGTACAGCGAGCCGCACCGTCGTATCGACGCCGTCCTCGCCACGAAGGGCATCGAAGTGCTCGGCTGCGGCGTGCCCCTGGACCAGCCGGGCGTCACTCGCGCCGACCTGATCGCGGCCACGGACCATCTCCCGGTCCTGGCCGCCCTCAGGATCCCGGTCGGCTGAAGCCTCGCTAGACGACGGCTCCGCGCCCCGGGTCGTCGTGCTCGTCGTCGTCCGTGCGCATCCGCATCACCAGCGTGGCGAAACCGCCGAGGAAGCCGCCGATGCCCAGGGTGGTCAGCCACCACGTCATGTCCCAGCCGAGCAGCACGGCCAGCAGGAGCAGGATCGGGCCGCCGACGACGCCCAGCCAGGCGAACTTGGCGGTGGTGTCCGCGGTCGGCAGCGGGGGCGGCTCCGGCGGGACGAAGTGGCCCTCGTCGTCCTCGTCGAAGTCGTCCTCCGAGGGCTCGGGCGCCGTGTAGTCGCGCGGGCCGATGCCGGGCGCGAAGGAGACCGAACTGCCCAGCGGGCGCACGGGCGGCGCCCCCGCCGACTCGTCCCGCTCGGCCGTACCGTCCTTCGCCGTGTCCTTGGCGATGTCCGGCCCGGCGTCCGTCGCCGGCAGCGCGAGGTCCTGCACCGGTTTGAAGGGCTTCGCGCCCGGCGGGTCCGGCGGCTCTTCGCCGTACCCCGCGACGATGGCCCGCCAGGCGGCGTCCTCGTCGAAGGGCACCCCCTGCTCGTCCGGCTCGCGACCCTCGCGGTCCGAGTCGTGCTCAGCCAACTGAGGCCGTCCCTTCCTCACTGTCCTGCCCGGCGCCGTCCCTGCCGGCACCGGGTGCGAGCCGGCCGATGAAGGCGAGGCTCTCCTCGAAGATCCGGTCCGCATCCTCGTCCAACGTCGCCACGTGGTAGCTGTGTTCCAGCACGATCTCCGATACGTCCCTGGACGACACCCGGCTCAGCACCCGGGCGGAGTCGGCCGCCGGGACGACATGGTCCTGGGCGCTGCGCAGCAGCAGCAACGGCTGGGTGACCTGGGGCAGCTCGCCGTCCAGCCGGCGCAGGAACACCCGCAGCGAGTGCGCCGCGTGCAGCGGCACCCGGTCGTAACCCAGCTCCGCCGCGCCCTCCTTGGCGATGTCGCTGGCGATGCCCCGCGTCGTCCGCACGAGATGCCGGGCCACCGGAAGGGCGTACGCCGACAGGCCGTGCACCTTGTTCGCCGGGTTGACGACCACCGCGCCCGTGACCCGCGTGCCGTGCCGGGCCGCGAGCCGAAGGGCCAGCGCACCGCCCATCGACAGGCCCGCGACGAACACCCGGGAGCAGCGCTCGGAGAGCAGCCGCAGCTCGCGGTCCACCTCCGCGTACCAGTCCTGCCAGCCGGTGACCTGCATGTCCTCCCAGCGGGTGCCGTGGCCGGGCAGCAGCGGCAGCGACACGGTCAGACCGTGGGCCGCGTGGTGCTCCGCCCAGGGGCGCAGCGACTGTGGCGAGCCGGTGAAGCCGTGGCAGAGGAGGACCCCCACCTCCCCGCCCTCGTGGCGGTACGGCTCAGCTCCGGGGAGAAGTGGCATGTGCTTCACCGTACGCGACCGCACTGACACCGACCAGGGTCGTCGGGCTCTTTGACGGTCCTGAAGGGTTAAGGTCTGTTCGACGGAAACGGGAGGCACACGGGTGTTGTACGGCACGATGAAGGTCGCCATCGGAGGACCGCTGAAGGTCGCCTTCAGGCCCTGGGTGGAGGGGCTGGAGAACATCCCGGCCGAGGGGCCGGCCATCCTGGCGAGCAACCACTTGTCCTTCTCGGACTCGTTCTTCCTGCCCGCGGTCCTGGACCGCAAGGTCACCTTCATCGCCAAGGCCGAGTACTTCACCACCCCGGGCGTGAAGGGCCGGCTGACGGCGGCCTTCTTCAAGGGCGTCGGCCAGCTCCCGGTGGACCGCTCCGGGGCGCGCGGCGCCGGCGAGGCCGCGATCAAGAGCGGCATAGAGGTGCTGGAGCGCGGCGAGCTCTTCGGCATCTACCCCGAGGGCACGCGTTCGCCCGACGGCCGGCTCTACCGGGGCAAGCCCGGCGGCCTCGCGCGCGTGGCGCTGGCCACCGGCGCGCCGGTCATCCCGGTCGCCATGATCGACACGGAGAAGATCCAGCCGCCCGGCAAGGTGATGCCGAAGCTGATGCGGCCCGGCATCCGGATCGGCAAGCCGCTGGACTTCAGCCGCTACGCCGGCATGGAGCACGACCGCTTCGTGCTGCGCGCCCTGACCGACGAGGTCATGTACGAGATCATGAAGCTCTCCGGCCAGGAGTACGTCGACATGTACGCGACCGCCGCCAAGCGGCAGATCGCGGAGGCGGCGAAGGCGGCCAAGGAGGCCGACAAGGCGGAGAAGGCCGAGAAGGCCGAGAAGAAGCCGGAGTCTCAAGAGGCTTAGCAGAGGGGCTGGGGGGACCGGGGGAGATGCCCAAGCGCGAGCGCGAGGGAGCCGAAGGGCGCGCCGGTGGCGAGAGCCCGAGCGCGCGGAGGCCCGAAGGGTTGAGCACGGCCGGGCTCTCGCCACCGGCTGGAGCGCCCGGAGGCGGACGAGCCAGGAACAGGGGCGTCCTGCGGATGTCGGTCGAGCTGCCGCTGTGGCGCGCGCTCGCCGGCTACCGAGTCCTGACCATGCTGTACGCCATCGGCCTGTGCGCCACCAGGTTCGACCTCTTCGTACGCCCCTGGATCGCCGTCGGCTACCTCGCCGCCATGGCCGTCTGGACCCTCGCCACCCTTCCCAAGGTGCGGAACGCGGCGAGCTGCACCAAGCGTTTCCTGGCCGCCGATCTGACCATCGCCCTCACGGGCATTCTGCTCACCCCGCTCGCCGACAGCCACCAGCGGATCGCCGGCGGCCCCACGCTGCCGTCGATATGGACCGCCGGCGCGGTACTGGCCTTCGCCATCAAGGGTGGCTGGCGCTGGGCCGCCGTCACCTCGACGCCGGTGGCCTTCGCCAACCTCGTCGAACGCGGCCATCCCGCGCGGGACACCGTGCACAGCCTGATCCTCGTCTGGGTCGCCTCCATCGCCATCGGCTACGTCGTCGAGGTCGCCCGCGCCTCCGAGCGCACCCTGGCCCGCGCCCTGGAGATCGAGGCCGCGACCCGGGAGCGGGAGCGGCTGGCCCGGGACATCCACGACGGCGTGCTCCAGGTGCTGGCGATGGTGAAGCGCCGGGGCACGGCCCTCGGCGGCGAGGCGGCCGAGCTGGGCCGGCTGGCCGGGGAGCAGGAGGTGGCGCTGCGCACGCTGGTCTCCGGCGGCCTGGTGCCGGTGTCCCGGGTGTCGCAGGACGCGGCCGCCGGAGCCGTCGTACGGGCCGTCGAGGAGCCGGCGGACGACGGTCCCGTCGATCTGCGCTCCCTGCTCGCCCCCTACGCGTCCGGGCGGGTCAGCCTCGCCGAGCCCGGTGCCCCGGTGCCGCTGCCGGCCCTGGTGGCCCGGGAGCTGGCGGCGGCGGTCGGCGCCGCCCTGGACAATGTCCGGGTGCACGCGGGCGAGGAGGCGCGGGCCTGGATCCTGGTCGAGGACGAGCCGGACGGGATCATCGTGAGCGTCCGGGACGACGGCCCCGGCATCCCCGCGGGCCGGCTCGCCGAGGCCGAGGGCGAGGGGCGGCTCGGGGTCGCCCAGTCGATCCGGGGCCGGCTGCGCGACCTGGGCGGCAGCGCCGAGCTGAGCTCCGTCCCCGGGCAGGGCACGGAAGTCGAACTGAAGGTACCGAAGAAGGCGAAGGCAGGGCGTCGATGAGCGAGCGGCAGGACCCGATCAAGGTCATGGTGGTGGACGACCACCCCATGTGGCGCGACGCGGTCGCCCGGGACCTGGCCGAGTCCGGCTTCGAGGTGGTCGCCACCGCCGGTGACGGCGAGCAGGCCGTGCGCCGCGCCAAGGCCGCCGCCCCCGACGTCCTCGTGCTGGACCTGAACCTGCCGGCCAAGCCCGGCGTCCAGGTGTGCAAGGAACTGGTCGGCCACAACCCGGCGTTGCGCGTCCTCGTGCTGTCCGCGAGCGGTGAGCACGCCGACGTCCTGGAGGCGGTGAAGTCCGGCGCGACCGGATATCTGCTGAAGTCGGCCTCCACCGAGGAACTGCTGGACGCCGTGCGCCGTACCGCCGTCGGTGACCCGGTGTTCACGCCGGGCCTCGCCGGACTGGTCCTCGGCGAGTACCGCCGCCTGGCCTCCGAACCGGCCCCCGCCCCGGACACCGACGAACCCGGCGCACCCCGGCTGACCGACCGGGAGACCGAGGTGCTGCGGCTGGTCGCCAAGGGCCTGAGCTACAAGCAGATCGCCGAACGCCTCGTCATCTCCCACCGCACGGTGCAGAACCACGTCCAGAACACCCTCGGCAAGCTCCAGCTGCACAACCGGGTCGAGCTGGTGCGCTACGCCATCGAGCGCGGCCTCGACGACGAGTGAGCCCGAACGCGGCCTGACGTCCCCGCGAATGCCCCGGAATCACCCGTCCCGCCCCTCCCGGTGTGACCTGGGTCACCGTTAGCGTGACCAAATGTCAGGAAACCGCGGCGAAGGGACTTTTCCATGCGGGTCGGAGTACTGACCGGAGGCGGCGACTGCCCCGGGCTCAACGCCGTCATCCGGGGCATCGTCCGCAAGGGCGTGCAGGAGTACGGCTATGACTTCACCGGCTTCCGGGACGGCTGGCGGGGTCCACTGGAGGGCCGCACCGTTCACCTCGACATCCCCGCGGTGCGCGGCATCCTGCCCCGCGGCGGCACCATCCTCGGCTCCTCGCGCACCAACCCCCTCAAGGCGGACAACGGCATCCGCCGGATCAAGGACAACCTGGCCAAGCTGGACGTCCAGGCCCTCATCGCGATCGGCGGCGAGGACACCCTGGGCGTCGCCGCGCGCCTGTCCGACGAGTACGGCGTCCCCTGCGTCGGCGTACCGAAGACCATCGACAACGACCTGTCGGCCACCGACTACACCTTCGGCTTCGACACCGCCGTCAACATCGCCACCGAGGCCATCGACCGGCTGCACACCACCGCCGAGTCCCATATGCGGGTCCTGGTCGTGGAGGTGATGGGCCGGCACGCCGGCTGGATCGCCCTGCACTCGGGCCTCGCCGGCGGCGCCAACGTCATCCTCATCCCCGAGCAGCGCTTCGACGTCGAGCAGGTCTGCGCCTGGGTCACCTCGCGCTTCCGGGCGTCGTACGCGCCGATCGTGGTCGTCGCCGAGGGCGCCATGCCGAAGGACGGCGACCTGGTGCTCAAGGACGGCTCACTGGACTCCTTCGGGCACGTCCGGCTCTCCGGGATCGGGGAGTGGCTGGCCAAGGAGATCGAGCGGCGCACCGGCAAGGAGGCGCGCACCACGGTCCTCGGCCATGTCCAGCGCGGCGGCACGCCCAGCGCCTTCGACCGCTGGCTCGCCACCCGCTTCGGCCTGCACGCCATCGACTGCGTCCACGACGGCGACTTCGGCACGATGGTCGCCCTGCGCGCCACCGACATCGTCCGCGTCCCCCTCGCCGACGCCACGGCCAGACTGAAGACCGTGGACCCGAAGCTGTACGAGGAGGTCGGGGTCTTCTTCGGCTGAACGGCGCCGGAGCTGTGGGCCGGACGCCCGGCCCACAGCAGGCGTCACGGCTGCTGGAGAAGTGCTCCCTTTAGCAGTTCCGCCACGATCGCCCGGCCGTTCAGCGTCAGCACGGACTCCGGGTGGAACTGCACCGACGCGAAACGATCCGCGCGCAGCCCGTGCACCTCCCCGTTCGCCGCCCGGCTCACCTCGATCCCGTGCGCGGCCAGCTCCCGGGCCGCCTCGTCGTCGCACCGGGCCACGAAGCTGTTGTAGAACCCGACGGTCTCCTCCCGCCCGAACAGGTCCACGGTCGTCTGCGCCCCCTGGTACGGCACCTCCTTGCGGACGATCTCCAGCCCCAGCTCGGCCGCGATCAGCTCATGCCCGAGGCACACCCCGAGCACCCCGTGCCGGTGCTCCCGGAGCACGGAAGCCGTCAGCTCCCGCAGGAACCGCATCTTCGGATCGGCCAGGTCGGACGGGTTGCCGGGCCCGGGGCCCAGCACGAGCGGCCCCTCGTGCGCGAGCACCGCGTCCCGCAGACCCGGCTCGTCGTACCGCCGGACGGTCACGTCGAGGCCGCCGGAGCGCAGTACGTGCGCCAGCATCGCCGTGAAGGTGTCCTCGCCGTCGACGACCAGGGCGTGTCCGTCGAGCTCCGCGGACCGTTCCTGCATCCGCAGCCAGAAGGGGGCGAGGGAGGCCCGGCGCCCGTCGAGCGCGGCACGCACGCGTGGGTCGTCGGCGAGACGCACGCGCGCGTGCTCCTCACGCGGCCGGGACGGCCGTACGCCGAGAGCCGCCAGCACGCCCGCCGCCTTCGCGTGTGTCTCCGCGACCTCGCCCGCCGGGTCCGAGCCGCGGACGAGGGTTGCGCCGACCGGGACGCGGAGCCGGCCGTCGGCATCGATGTCGGCGGTGCGGATGAGGATGGGGGAGTCGAGGGTCTGCGCGCCGCCCGTGTCCCGGCCGAGCAGCGCCAGCGCGCCCGCGTAGTAACCCCGCCCGACACCGTCCCGCCCGAGGGGCTCATACCGCTCGATCACCCGGCACGCGTTCTGCACCGGCGAGCCGGTGACGGTCGCCGCGAACATGGTCTCCCTCAGCACCTCGCGCACGTCCAGGGAGGACTTCCCGCGCAGCTCGTACTCGGTGTGCGCGAGGTGGGCCATCTCCTTCAGCCGCGGTCCGACGACGACCCCGCCCATGTCGCCGACGGTGCACATCATCTTCAGCTCCTCGTCGACGACCATCGACAGCTCCTCGATCTCCTTGCCGTCGGCGAGGAAATCCAGCAGGTGCTCGGGCGTCGGGCCCTCGGCCGGATACCGGTACGTCCCGCTGATCGGGTTCATGACGACGGTCCCGCCGGACATCCGTACGTGCACCTCAGGGCTCGCGCCGACCAGCGTGTGCCCACCCGTCTCCCGCCCCCGCCCTTCCAAGGAAGGCCCTTCGGGCCCTTTTCGATCTCCGGTGTGCACCACGAACGTCCAGTACGCCCCCCGCTCACCCTCCAGCAGCCGCCGGAACAGCGCGAGCGCGTCGGCCCGGCCGAACCCGGGGATCTCGCCCTCGTAGGTGCGCCGGATCACGAAGTTCGCGCCCTCGCCCCGGCCGATCTCCTCGCGCAGTACACGGCCGACGATCTCGCCGTACTCTTCGTCGTCGACGTCGAAGCCGCCGTCCTCGACCCGCACGGCGTGCGCGGGGAGCTGGGACAGCGCCATGTCGAGCGGGATCTCGTACGACTCCTCGGGGGTGAGGACCAGCAGCGGGGTGCCGTCGTCGCGGACGTCGAAGCCGCGCTCGCGGATCTGCCGGAACGGGATGAGCGCGAGCCCCTCGTCGGGCAGGTCCGCCAGGCGGTCGCGGCGCGTGACCGGGCCGATCAGGACCTCCACCGTGCTCTCGTCGCGGCCGGGCGTGCGGCGGCGGAGCAGGGCGAAGGGGCGATCGTCGTGGAGCAGCTGTGTCAGGTCCATGGTTCCTCTGCCAGGTACGGGAGGAACGGCCCCGGAAACACCGAAGGCCGCCCCTCGGGCGGCCTTCGCGAAGTCTGGGTACGCGCAGTCAGTGGGCCGCCGAAGGAGCGGTCCACCACCAGTTCTGGTGGGAAGGCGCGAACATGCGAGGAACCCTACCGCACGGCCGCCCGTCCAGGGGGCAAACCGTGCGTCTCACCCTTCGAGCCGGAAACAACCCCATGCCGCACGACCCCGTAATGTTTACGAGGTGACCGTGAACGCTAAGACCAGCGCGAGCGCTGGCAACACCTGGCGAAACCTGCCCGCGGCGCAGCAGCCCGAGTACCCCGACCCCGAGGCTCTGCGCGCAGTGATCGCGGACCTTGAGTCGTATCCGCCGCTCGTCTTCGCGGGCGAGTGCGACCAGCTGCGCGCCCGGATGGCTGCCGTCGCCAAGGGAGAGGCGTTCCTCCTCCAGGGCGGCGACTGCGCCGAGGCTTTCGACGCGGTGTCCGCCGACCACATTCGCAACAAGCTCAAGACGCTGCTCCAGATGGGTGCCGTCCTCACCTACGCGGCCGCCGTGCCGGTGGTGAAGGTCGGCCGCATCGCCGGGCAGTACTCCAAGCCGCGCTCCAAGCCGACCGAGACCCGCGACGGCGTGACGCTGCCGACCTACCGGGGCGACTCGGTCAACGGCTTCGACTTCACCGAGGCCGCCCGCGTCCCGGACCCCGAGCGGCTGAAGCGCATGTACAACGCCTCGGCGTCCACGCTGAACCTGGTGCGCGCCTTCACCACCGGCGGCTACGCCGACCTGCGCCAGGTGCACGCCTGGAACCAGGACTTCGTGCGGACCTCGCCGTCGGGCCAGCGCTACGAGCAGCTCGCGCGGGAGATCGACAACGCGCTGAACTTCATGCGGGCCTGCGGCACGGACCCGGAGGAGTTCAAGACCGTCGAGCTGTTCTCCTCGCACGAGGCGCTGCTGCTGGACTACGAGTCCGCCCTGACCCGGGTCGACTCGCGCACCGGCAAGCTGTACGACGTCTCCGCGCACATGGTGTGGATCGGTGAGCGCACCCGGCAGCTGGACCACGCGCACATCGAGTTCGCCTCGCAGATCCGCAACCCGATCGGCATCAAGCTCGGCCCGACCACGACGGCCGAGGAGGCGCTGAAGTACATCGACCGCCTCGACCCCGAGCGGGAGCCGGGCCGGCTGACCTTCATCGTCCGCATGGGCGCCGACAAGATCCGCGACAAGCTCCCCGAGCTGGTCGAGAAGGTCACGGCGTCCGGTGCGACGGTGGCCTGGGTGACCGATCCGATGCACGGCAACACCTTCGAGGCGGCCTCCGGGCACAAGACCCGCCGCTTCGACGACGTGCTCGACGAGGTCAAGGGCTTCTTCGAGGTCCACAAGGCCCTCGGCACCCACCCGGGCGGCATCCACGTGGAGCTGACCGGCGACGACGTCACCGAGTGCGTGGGCGGCGGCGACGAGATCTTCGTCGACGATCTGCACCAGCGCTACGAGACGGCCTGCGACCCCCGGCTGAACCGCAGCCAGTCGCTCGACCTGGCCTTCCTCGTGGCGGAGATGTACCGGGACCAGTAAGCACCCCTGGGCCGATCTGGGGCGCGGATCACACCCGATCCGCGCCCCTCGCCCCTTTTACGGGCCCCGTGTGGCGGGTAAGGTTAGGTTTGCCTCACCGATCAAGGGGATGGCGCTCATACGGCAATCCCGTCGGGAGGTGAATCCGCGTGTACGTCTGCAGCTGCTTCGGCATCACCGAGGCCCAGGTCAAGCAGCACGCGGAGGACGGTGCCTGCACCCCCCGCCAGATCGCCTCCGCCTGCAAGGCGGGCACGGACTGCGGCTCGTGCGTCCGCCGTATCCAGGCCCTCCTCGGCCGCGGCGCCTGCCCCCGCCGCGAGCTGGCCGACCAGGGCCGGCCGGTGCTGGCGGAGCTGCCCGGGGAATCCGAGGCGCCCGGCATCCCGAGGGCGGCCTAGGTCTCCGGCTGCTCGATGACCTGGGCGAGGTAGAGCGCCTCGCCGAGCTTCTCCAGCAGCTCCAGCTGGGTGTCGAGGTAGTCGATGTGGTGCTCCTCGTCGGCGAGGATGTCCTCGAAGATGTTCGCGGACGTGATGTCGCCCTTCTCGCGCATCACCTTGATGCCCCGCCTGAGCCGGTCGATCGCCTCCACCTCGATCTGCCGGTCCGCCTCGAACATCTCCTTCACGGTCTGCCCGACCCGGACGTGGAAGAGCCGCTGGTAGTTCGGCAGCCCCTCCAGGAACAGGATCCGGTCGGTGAGCACCTCCGCGTGCTTCATCTCGTCGAACGACTCGTGGCGCGTGTACTTGGCGAGCTTGTACCAGCCGAAGTTCTCCTGCATCTTCGCGTGCAGGAAGTACTGGTTGATCGCGGTCAGCTCGCCGGTGAGCTGCTCGTTGAGGAATTCGATGACCTCGGGGTCGCCCTGCATCGAAACGGCTCCTTCCGGACGGGAGGACGGGGAAAAGACAGGGAGGCGTGCGGCGGCATGATTGCACCGGCGGGGAAGATCGTCCAGTAAGTGCGTACTTAGTAGGTACGGGCAGAATTGATGGGCCTTGTCCGTTTCGGGACAGCGTGGTCAAGGGCACTGCCCGAGGTCTGTCAGGATGGATACATGGGTCATCCGGTGGAGCGAGCGTCTGGAGCGTCGGCAGGGTCCGAGCTTCCGCCGGGTCAGCGGCTCCAGCGTGGCTGGCCGGTCACGCACTACGGGCCGGTCCCGAAGTTCCGCCTCGAGCGCTGGGACTTCCGGGTCTTCGGCGCCACCGCCGACGGTGACAAGCACACCTGGGGTCACGAGGAGTTCACGGCGCTGCCGTACACCACCGTGGTGGCCGATCTGCACTGCGTGACGAAGTTCAGCATGATCGGCGCCGAGTGGGGCGGTGTCCCGGCCGCCGCGATCCTGGACCTGGCCCCGCCGGCCCCGGACGTCACCCATGTGATGGTCTGGGCGGAGTACGGCTTCAGCTCCAACCTCCGCCTGTCGGACTTCGCCTCCGACCGCACGATCTTCGCGACCCACAAGGACGGCGAACTCCTCACCGCCGAGCACGGCTTCCCGGTCCGCCTGATCGTGCCCCACCTCTACGCCTGGAAGGGCCCGAAGTGGGTCCGCGGCGTGGAGTACATGACTGCCGACCGCCGCGGCTTCTGGGAGGAACGCGGCTACCACAACATCGGCGACCCCTGGAAGGAACAGCGGTACTCCTACCAGGAGGAACCGGGGCAGGGACCGGAACTGTAGCGCTCCGGTCACCCCGCCGGTCAGCCGTTCCGCAGCTTCTTCAGCCGCTCCACGTCCGCCGCGTGCCCGGCCTGCCCGCCCGGCGTCTCGATGATCAGCGGGACGCCCTCGGTCGCGGGGTGGGTCATGAGGGCGCGGAACGGGTCCTCGCCGATGTGGCCGGCGCCGATGTTCTCGTGCCGGTCCTTGTGTGCGCCGACCACGTCCTTGGAGTCGTTGGCGTGGATCAGCTTCAGCCGGCCCTCGCCGACGGTGTCCACCAGCAGATCGAGGGTCTGGTGCATGCCGCTCGGGCCGGTGAGATCGTGCCCGGCGGCGAAGATGTGGCAGGTGTCCAGGCACACGCCCAGCTTCGGATGGGCGTCCAGCGCCGCGAAGTACGGTCCGAAGTCCCAGGTCCGGGAGCAGAGCGAGGCCCCTTGCCCCGCGGTCGACTCCAGCAGCAGGAACGGATCGTCGTCGTGGGTCAGCTCGTCCAGTAGCGGCAGCACGTGCTCCCGTACCTGCCGCAGCGCCACCGACCGCTCGCGTCCGCCGGTCGCGCTGCCCGTGTGGACGACGACACCCAGCGCGCCGATCTCCCGCCCGCGCCGCAAGGAGTGCCGCAGCGACTCCACCGACCGCTCCACGGTCGCCTCGGTGTGGGAGCCGAAGTTGATCAGGTAGGGCGCGTGGACGTACGCCGGGATCGACTCCTCGGCGCAGGCCGTGCGGAACGCCTCGTCCTGCTTCGGGTTTCCGGCCGGGGTGGCCCAGCCGCGCGGGTTGGCCACGAAGACCTGCACGGTCTCCGCCCGCAGCGCACGGGCGTACGACAGCCCGACCGAGTGCAGACCGCCGGCCACGGGCACATGGCCGCCGACGGGATTGCGGGGGAGGGACGACCGGGGGGACGGCTGGAAGGACGACTGAACGGGGCTCACCCGTTCAGGGTGTCATGTCCGCCCCTGCCACCGAGCACGCTCCCCGGTGACCCCGGTCACCGGATGGTGATCGTGATCGTCGAGCCCTTGGGCGCCATGTCGCCGCCCTGCACCGACTGCTTCTTCACGGTGTCCCCGAACAGCCCGAGGATCCCGCGGTCGTCGCTCACCTTGAAGCCCGCGCCCTCCAGCGCCTTGTGGGCGTCGTCCACGCTGTCGCCGGTCACGTCCGGCACCTGGACCATCTGCGGACCCTTGGACAGCGTCAGCGTCACCGTGTCGCCCGCGGCGGCCTGGCTGCCGTTGCCCGGGCTCTGCTGGGCCACTTTGCCCTTGTCGTACTCGGAATTGACCTGGTCCGGGGCGATGACCACCTTCAGCCCGGCGTCGGTCAGCGTCTGCTGGGCGTCGGCCGGATCGTCTCCGGTGACGTCCGGGACGTCGATCGGGCTGCCCTTGCTGACGGTCAGCGCGATCGCCGAGCCCGCGTGCCGCTTGGTGCCCGCCTGCGGGGTCGTGCCGATCACGGAGCCCGCGCCGACGTTCTCGCTGAACTCCCGGGTCACCATGCCCGGTTCCAGCCCGTCCGCCCTCAGCAGCCTGCGCGCCTCGGCCAGCGGTTTGCCCGCCACATCCGGCACGTTCACCGTCTCGGGGCCCAGCGACACGGTCAGTGTCACCGTGTCATGGCCGCGGATGCGGGCGCCGGGCGCCGGGTCGGTGCCGATGACCGTGCCGCGCCTGACGGTGTCGTTGTACTCGCGCTTGATCTGCCCGACGTCGAGCCCGGCCGCCCGCAGCCGCTCGCGCGCCTGCGCCTCCGTCTTCGACAGCAGCGGCGGGACCTTCGTGAACTGGCCGGAGTTGATGTACCAGACCCCCGCGCCGACGCCGAATATGACGAGGACGGCGGCGACGATCGTCAGCACCAGCCGCTTCGGCCGCCGGGGTGGCACCGGCGGGGCCTGGAGCCGGCTGGTGTGCCGTACGGCGCCCCCGTCGGACTCGTCCTCGTTGACGGGCAGCGGCCGGGGCACAGTGAGCGAGCGCGGTATCACGCTCGTACGGTCGCCGGCGTTGTCGTGCTCGGCGGACAGCGCCTGCGGCGGCATCGCGTCCAGCTGTGCGTCGCTCAGCCCCTGGTGCGCCTCCCGCACCCGGGCGAGCAGCGCCACAGCGTCCTCCGGACGGCCCTCCGGGGTGCGCGCGGTGGCCACCGCGACCAGCCCGTCCAGCTCCCGCGCCAGCCCCGGCACCAGCGCCGAGGGCGGCGGCACGTCCTCGTGGATGTGCTTGTAGAGCACCTGCGCGGGGCTGTCCCCGGAGTGCGGCTTGCCGCCCGTCAGCATCTCGTAGAGCACGACACCGCACGCGTAGACGTCGACGCGCGGGTCGGCGGTGCCCTGCTCGATCTGCTCGGGCGCGAGATACGACACGGTCCCGAGCACGGCACCGGTGGTGCTGGTCACGGTGTCCACGGACCGCACGAGTCCGAAGTCGGCGACCTTGACCCGTCCGTCGTCGCCTATCAGCACGTTCTCGGGCTTCATGTCCCGGTGCACGAACCCGGCCCGGTGCGCGGCGCCGAGCGCGGCGAGGACGGGCTCCAGGATGTCGAGGGCCGCGCGGGGCTGCAGTGCCCCGCGCTCACGCAGCACGTCCCGCAGGGTGCACCCGGCGACGTACTCCATCGCCAGGTACACATACGACCCGTCGGCCCCCTGGTCGAAGACCTGCACCACATTCGGGTGCGCCAGCCGGGCGACCGACTTCGCCTCCCGGATGAACCGCTCGACGAAGGAACCGTCGGCCGCGAGCGTCGGGTGCATCACCTTCAGCGCGAGCACGCGGTCCAGCCGGGTGTCCAGGGCCCGGTAGACCGTGGCCATCCCGCCGACGGCGATCCGCGCGTCGACGCGATAACGGCCGTCGAGCACCTGCCCGACGAGGGGGTCCTGAAGGGTCGTATCCACGAAAGGGGAGTCTACGAGGACCGACCGACAGTGCCGCACGGTGCGCTGATTCCGGCGACGGAATGCAGCACAGCTGTGACGCGCGCGCGATCAGAAGGGCCGTTCGGAAGACCGTTCAGAAGGCCGGGCGCTCGGGATCCAGGCGGGCGCGTCCCTCGATGGGGGAGGAGGCCTCCGCGAAGTGCCGGCGCGGAATCCGCCCCGCCAGCCGGGCCAGCCGGCCCCCCTCCACCGCATGCCTCATCGCGGCGGCCATGAGCTCCGGCTCCTGCGCCCGCGTCACCGCGGAGGCGAGCATCACCCCGGCACACCCCAGCTCCATCGCCAGCGCGACGTCCGACGCCGTACCGGCCCCCGCGTCCAGAATCACCGGTACGCGCGCGTGCTCCACGATCAGCTGGAAGTTGTGGGGATTGCGGATCCCGAGCCCCGACCCGATCGGCGACCCCAGCGGCATCACCGCCGCACACCCGGCATCCTCCAGCTTCCGCGCGAGCACCGGATCGTCGTTCGTGTACGGCAGCACCGTGAACCCGTCGTCGACCAGCGTCTCCGCCGCCTCCAGCAGCTCCACCGGATCCGGCAGCAGCGTCCGCTCGTCGGCGATGACCTCCAGCTTGATCAGCTCCGTGCCCAGCGCCTCCCGGGCCAGCCGCGCGGTCAGCACCGCCTCCCCGGCGGTGAAACAGCCCGCCGTGTTCGGCAGCACCCGGATGCCCAGCTTCTGCAGCACCGACAGCACCGAGCCGTGCACGGAAGGGTCCACCCGCCGCATCGCGACCGTCGTCAGCTCCGTGCCGGACGCGAGCAGCGCCCGCTCCAGCACCTCCAGGCTGGGCGCACCGCCCGTGCCCATGATCAGCCGCGACGAGAACGCCGTACCCCCGAGGACCAAGGAATCGTCGGCCATGGCTCAGCCTCCCTGCACTGCGGTGAGGACCTCGACCCGGTCGCCCTCGGCCAGCGGGGTGGCCGCCCACTGCGCGCGCGGGACGACGGTCTCGTTGACGGCCGCGGCCACCCCGGCGGGCGCGGCGACCAGGGAGCGTACGACGGAGTCGAGCGCGGTGCCCGCGGCGACCTCCCGGCGCTCACCGTTGACGGAGATGGAGACGGTGACGGAGGTGCTCATGCGGACTGCTCCTGGAGGACGGCGCCGGCGTCGAAGCGCTGCGGGGTGAACGGGCGGGCCTCTTCCGGCAGTTCGCCGTCGGCCAGCAGCTGTGCCATGACATCGCCGGTGACCGGCGTGAGCAGCACCCCGTTGCGGTAGTGCCCGGTGGCCAGCAGCAGCCCGTCGAGCCCGGACGGGCCGAGCAGCGGCGCGTTGTCGGGCGAACCGGGCCGCAGCCCGGCGCGGGTCTCGGTGAGCGGCAGCTCGGTGATGCCCGGCACCAGCTCATGGGCGTCGCGCAGCAGCTCGTACACGCCACCGGCGGTGACCGTCGTGTCCCAGCCCAGCTCCTCGCTGGTCGCGCCGACGACCAGCTCGCCGTTCTCCCGGGGCACCAGATACACATGGCCGCCGCGGACCATGGCCCGCACGGTCCGGCTCAGGAACGGCGCGTACCGGCGCGGCACCGTCAGCCGCAGCACCTCTCCCTTGACCGGCCGCACCGGCGGCAGCAGCCCCTCGGGCACTCCGGCGAGCCGGCCGCTCAGGCTCCCGGCCGCGAGCACCACCCGCCCCGCGCGCAGCCGTGTGCCGTCCGCCGTGGTGACCCCGGCGGCCCGGCCGCCCACGACGTCCAGCCGCTCGGCCCACGCGCGGTGGAACACCACCCCCGCCCGCTCGCACGCGACCACGAGGGCCGCGGCCAGCCGCCGCGGGTCGATCTGGTGGTCGCCGTCGACCCGCAGCCCGCCGCGCACCCCGGGCGCCAGCATCGGCTCCAGACGCCGGCACTCCCGCCCGGACAGCCACTCCGACTCCAGGCCGGAGCGCTGCTGCAGGGCGTGCAGTTCGCGCAGGTGGGCGCGGTCGTCGGCGTCGAGCGCGACCTGGAGGGTGCCGCAGCGGCGGTAGCCGAGGTCGTGGCCGGTCAGTTCGGTCAGCTCCGCCGCGAAGGCCGGATAGCGGCGGGCCGACTCCAGGTTCAGGGCGAGCAGGGTCTCCTCGCCGTAGTGCAGTTCGGTGACCGCGGCCAGCATCCCGGCCGCGACCCGCGCGGCCCCACCGCCGGGTTCGGGGTCCACCACGGCCGGGGTGAGCCCGCGCTGCGCCGCGCGCCAGGCCGTGACCAGGCCGATGATTCCGCCCCCGATGACGAGGACGTCGGACGTACGTGACGACATGGGCGTCCAGCCCCTCCCTTCGCCGGCATGACCCGGATCAGGTTCGTACGGTCGGAGGCCGCCAGCCTCCCTCTCAGCCCGGTGCGCCGGGCTCCCGCGAGTGCGTGTACGGGAGCCACCCTAGCCCGCCGCGCCCGCCACCCGTAAGAGAGCCCCCGCCCGCCGACCGGCGTACGGGCGGTGTGGAGCAGGTCACCGAGTACGCCCGGTGACTCACCCTGCGTCACGTGTCTATGGTGATCAGGTGAGCGAGCACACAGCCCAGGAGGGCACGGCACAGGGGCGGCGCGTGGTCGTCGTCGGCGCGGGCATGGCCGGGGTGCAGACCGCGGTCGCGCTGCGGGAACAGGGCTTCAAGGGCGCCGTCACCCTGCTCGGCGCCGAGCCGCACCAGCCGTACGACCGGCCGCCGCTGTCCAAGGCCGTGCTGCTCGGCAAGGCCGAGGACTCCGCCTTCGAGGTGGACTTCGACTCGCTCGGCGTCGAGCTGCGGCTCGGCTGCGAGGTGCTGGGCGTGCGCACCGCCGAGCACGAGCTGGACACCGAGGCGGGCCCGGTGCCGTACGACGTCCTGGTCCTCGCCACCGGCGCCGAACCGATCACCCTGCCCGGCACCGAGGGCGTGCCCGGCGTGCATCTGCTGCGCACCCTGGACGACGCCGAACGGCTGCGGCCGGTGCTCGCCCGGCAGCACGAGATCGTGGTCGTCGGCGCCGGCTGGATCGGCGCCGAGTTCGCCACGGCCGCGCGCGAGGCGGGCTGCACGGTCACCGTCGTCGAGGCCGCCGACCGGCCGCTCGCCGGCGCCCTGCCCGCCGAGGTCGCGGCCCCCATGGCCGCCTGGTACGCCGACGCGGGCGCCGAACTGCGCACCCACGCGCGCGTGGAGCGCGTCGAGCCCGGCGCGGTGGTGCTCGCCGACGGCACACGGCTGCCCGCTGGCGCTGTCGTCGTCGGCATCGGCGCCCGCCCCGCCACCGGCTGGCTGGCCGGCTCCGGCATCGAGCTGGGCCCGCACGGGGACGTCCTCGCCGACGCCCACCTGCGCACCGGCGTGGCGGACGTGTACGCGGTCGGCGACTGCGCCTCCTTCCCCTCGGCCCGCTACGGCGAACGGCTCCTCGTCCACCACTGGGACAACGCCCTGCAGGGCCCGCGCACGGTCGCCGCGAACATCCTGGGGGAGACCCCGCGGGTGTACGACCCGGTGCCGTACTTCTGGTCCGAGCAGTTCGGCCGCTTCGTGCAGTACGCCGGGCATCACGCCGCCGCCGACCGGCTGGTCTGGCGCGGCGACCCGGCGGGCCCCGCCTGGACGGTGTGCTGGCTGCGCGAGGACCGCCTCGTGGCCGTGCTGGCCGTCGGCCGGCCGCGCGATCTGGCCCAGGGCCGGAAGCTGATCGAGGCGGGCCGCGCCATGGACGCGCAGGCGCTGGCGGACCCGGGCAAACCCCTGAAGGACGCAACCGCCGGCTAGCACACCCTCCCAGCTGGACCTGCCTGACTTCCGACTGTCAGTGAGGGATGGCAGGCTTGTCCCTGTGACCGAGATTGACGCAAAGATCGATGCTCTCGTCCCCGCCTGGCTCACCCTCCCCGACATCGCAGAGATGCTCGACGTCGAGGTGACGCGTGTGCGGCAGCTGGTCAAGGAGGGCCAGCTCATCGCCGTACGCCGAGGTGAGAACCGGGCGCTGCACGTCCCCGCCGCCTTCATCGACGGGGACAAGGTCGTCAAGGGCCTGTCCGGCACCCTGACGCTGCTGCGGGACGACGGCTTCACGGACGAAGAGATGATCGAGTGGCTCTTCACCCCCGATCCGACCCTGCCGGGCACCCCCGCGCAGGCCCTGAGCGAGAATCG
>NZ_JAIQYY010000006.1:277834-296118 GCF_020181035.1 Streptomyces sp. CoH27 | reverse complement strand
CCCGCGACAGCCGCCAGCGACACCCACCCCGGGGGGACCCACGCATGTCCGACACCGCACGCACCGCGCTGGCCGGCGCCCGCCTGTACCTGTGCACGGACGCGCGCAGGCGCCAGGGCGACCTGCCCGAGTTCCTTGACGCGGTGCTGGCCGGCGGTGTCGACATCGTGCAGTTGCGGGACAAGGGCATGGAGGCCGCCGAGGAGCTGGCGCACCTGGAGGTCTTTGCCGACGCCTGCGCCCGGCACGGCAAGCTGCTCGCGGTCAACGACCGCGCGGACGTCGCCCACGCCGCCCGCGCCGATGTGCTCCACCTCGGGCAGGGGGACCTGCCGGTCCCGGCGGCCCGCGCCATCCTCGGCGACGAGGTGCTGGTCGGCCGTTCCACGCACGCCGAGTCCGAGGCCGCGGCGGCCGCCGCGCAGGACGGCGTGGACTACTTCTGCACCGGCCCCTGCTGGCCCACCCCCACCAAGCCCGGCCGCCACGCCCCCGGCCTGGACCTGGTGCGGTACACGGCGGGCCTGGGCACCGAGCGCCCCTGGTTCGCCATCGGCGGCATCGACCTCGCCAACCTCGACGAGGTGCTGGACGCAGGCGCCCGCCGGGTGGTCGTGGTCCGCGCGATCACCGAGGCCGACGACCCGGGAGCGGCCGCCGCCGAGTTCGCGAAGCGGCTGCGGCAGGCGTAGCGACACGCCGTCGCCGGGTTTCTGCCCGCGTCTCTGCCCCCGTCTCTGTCCGCGTTTTTGTCCAAGGGGTGGACATCAAGCCGACAATTCAGGCAAATTACCGGCATCCGGTTGGGTGACCGCCCACCCCTGGCTAACCTGCCCTTATGGCCCTCGGAACCCCCTCCACCAGGACTGATCGCGCACGCACCGTGCGCGACATTCTCGCCACCGGGAAAAAGACGTACTCGTTCGAGTTCTCTGCGCCGAAGACCCCCAAGGGTGAGCGGAACCTGTGGAGCGCGCTCCGGCGGGTCGAGGCGGTCGCGCCCGACTTCGTCTCCGTGACCTACGGCGCCGGCGGCTCCACCCGGGCGGGCACGGTCAAGGAGACCCAGCAGATCGTCGCCGACACCACGCTCACCCCGGTCGCCCACCTCACCGCCGTCGACCACTCCGTCGCCGAACTGCGCAACATCATCGGCCAGTACGCGGACGCGGGCATCCGCAACATGCTCGCCGTGCGCGGCGACCCGCCCGGCGACCCCATGGGCGAGTGGGTCCGGCACCCCAAGGGCCTGACCTACGCGGCCGAGCTCGTCCGGCTCATCAAGGAGTCGGGCGACTTCTGCGTGGGCGTCGCCGCGTTCCCGGAGATGCACCCGCGCTCCACGGACTGGGACACCGACGTCTCCCACTTCGTGGACAAGTGCCGCGCGGGCGCCGACTACGCCATCACACAGATGTTCTTCCAGCCGGAGTCGTATCTCCGGCTGCGTGACCGCGTGGTGGCCGCGGGCTGTGACACCCCGGTGATTCCCGAGGTCCTGCCGGTCACCAGCGTGAAGATGCTGGAACGCCTGCCCAAACTCAGCAATGCGGTCTTCCCGGACGCCCTGAAAGAGCGGATCCTCACAGCGAAGGACGATCCGGCGGCGGTACGCTCCATCGGAATCGACTTCGCCACGGAGTTCTGCGCTCGGCTGCTCGCCGAGGGAGTGCCCGGACTGCACTTCATCACGCTCAACAACTCCACGGCGACCCTGGAAATCTACGAGAACCTGGGCCTGCACCACCCCCCGCAGGCCTAGACCGGCCGCACCGTGATACGACACACTGCGTAGCGGTCACTGGGAGAGGGGCGTACATGGGCTGGACGGTCCTCTACATCGCGTTCGGCATCGTCGCGCTGTGGTTGCTGGGCGAGGTGCTGCTTCAGTACAAGGCGCGGCTGCGCTGGCGGCTGCTCGCCTTCGCCGGGTTCCTCGGTGTCGTGATCGGTGTTCTGTTGCCGTCCGTGATCGTCATCGGCATCGGCGCCATCGCCTTCGCCGTCGGCCAGACCTACGTCACCCTGTCGTTCCGCCGCGGCTTCGCCGCCGGCTGGGCGGTCAAGCGCCCCGACGACGAGAGCGCCGCCGACCCCGGAGCGGGCAGCGGGGGCAGCAAGCGCCGTCGCGGCAAGGCGGAGCGGCAGGACCCGGCACTGGAGGCGGCCGACCCGGAGCCCACCGGCCCCGAGGAGGACGGGCAGCCCGAACAGCCCGGCTACGCCCAGGGCCATGAGGACTACGACGACTACGACCGCGACGACGTCTTCACCCCGGCCCGCCCCGTCGAGTCCACCACCGTCTACGAGCCCCAGCCGCTGCCCGAGGACACCGGCTCCTACGGCGTCTACGGCGACACCGCCACCCATGCGACCGCTGCCCAGCCTCAAGGGGCCGGGCAGCAGGCCTACGCCTACGACTACTCCGGCTACGGCCAGCAGGGCTACGGCTACGACGCCGGGGGCCAGCAGGGCTACGCCAACTACTCCGACCCGTACATCGGCACCCAGTCCTACGGCGGCGGCGCGTACGACACCGGCTACGCGGGGCAGTACGGCCAGCAGGGCTACGCACAGGAGCCGTACGCCGGCGGCTACGGCGAGACCCCGCCCGGCGGGGTGTGGGTGCCGCAGCAGCGCACCGACGAGACCTACGGCGGCGAACTCCCGCCCGAGCAGCCGTACCCCTACCCGTACCAGGGCCAGGAGCACGGCCAGGCGCAGCAGCCGCAGCCCGGCGCCGGGTACGACGAGCAGTACCGTTTCTGACGGACTCGCTTCACTGGGAGCCGCGGAACTCCGGGCCCTCCACGATCAGCCCCGCCACCAGCGCGCCCGACATGCCCGCGTGCGGCAGACCGCCGCCGGGGTGTGACCAGCCGCCCACCCGGTACAGACCGGGCAGCCGCGTGGTGTTCGCAGGGTGCAGGAAACGGCCCTGCCCGGCGGCCAGCGCGGGAGCCGGTACCGCGCCGAGGAAGGCACTCGTCTCGTCGTCGGTGTCGTCCGGCGTGCGCGCCTCCTGCCACAGGATCCGGTCCCGCAGGCCCGGTACGGCGGCCTCGGCGGCTTCGAGGAGATGCTCCGTGTACTGCCGGACCAGGGGCTCCTCTTCCCAGTCGGCGGCGCCCGGCACCACCGCGGACAGCACCACGGACTCGTGCGCGTCGTCCGGTCTGAGCGCGGGATCGTCCGGGCGCAGCACGGTCACCGTGGGCGGTGGCGGCTGATCTTCGTCCGCCGAGGTCAGGAAGTCCAGCTCGGACTCCGGGTCCGGCGCATGGACGACCGTGCGATGTGCGGCGCCGGTCTCGCGTGCGCCGCGCAGGGCCAGCAGCACGGTGAACCGCCCCGGCCCGGTCGCGAACGGGTCGACCTGGACGTCCCCGGCCCGGTCCAGCGGATGGTCCGTCATCGCCTTCAGCCGCGCCGGGTCCACGTCCGCCACGACATGGTCGGCCTCGGCCACCGTGCCGTCCAGCAACTCCACGCCCGTGGCCCGCCCGTCCTTCTCCAGGATGCGCATGACCTCCGCGCCGAAGACGAACTCGACCCGCCGCTTCAGGCACCGCTCGTACACGGCGCGCGCCAACTCCCTTATGCCACCGCGCACATACCAGGTGCCGAAGGCGTGCTCCATGTAGGGCAGCACGGCCGCGCTCGCCGGAGCCGTACGCGGATCGAGGCCGTGGGCGAGTGCACTGCTGTCCAGCAGGGCGGTCAGCCGCTCGTCGCGCAGCTCCCAGGCGCCGATCTCGGCCAGCGTGCTCGCCCGCCGTGTCCGCAGCAGTCGCTTGTGCGGGACGCCCGGATACGGCTCCTTGTCGGCCAGCACCCGCCAGTTGGGCCACAGCGGCTCCTCCAGCAGCGGTCTGCGGGTGCGGTCCCAGGCCTCCCGGGCCCGCACCAGGAACTCGCCCCAGCGCTCGCCCGCGCTCGCACCCAGCGCCTCGTCCAGGGCCGCGACCACGCCCGCGCGCGAGGCGTTCGGCACCGACACCTCGGTGCCGTCCGCGAAGACATGCCGCGCGGACGGGTCGACCTGGACCAGCTCGACGCAGTCCTCCAGCGGCTCCTTGCCGGTCTTGACGAACAGATCGCGGTACACGGCGGGCAGTGTCAGCAGGCCGGGACCGGTGTCGAACGCGAACCCGTCCCGCTCGAACCGGCGCACCGCACCGCCGTACGTGTCCGTCCGCTCGTACACCGTCACCCGGTGGCCCGCGACGGCCAGCCGGGCGGCGGCCGCCATCGCGCCCATCCCGGCGCCGATCACCACAATCCGTGCCATGCCTGCGACTTTATCGACCGCCACTGACAACCGGAGCCGGGGGCGGGTCCGTGCGACCGTGTGGAGCGCCGTGCGGGCACACGTGCGCAGGGCTGAGTATCCGTACCTAGGAGGCGAGATGAGTACGCGCGCGGATGGGGCGCGACCCGCGCGGACGGGAGAGTGGAGGCACGGCAAGGGGGCGCGGCCCGGCACCGCCGACACGGGGCGGCGGAACGGCGCCCGCCACCTGGCCGCTCCTTCCGCCGATCCGTCGGCGGAAGCGAGACGGGGGACCCGGGGGAACGACCACCCACGGGGGACCATCGGGGGAGAACCGTACGGGGGAGTACGGGGAGCACGGGGAGGGGGAGGGCGCCGGTCCACAGCGGGCCGGCGCCCTCCTCGTGTCTCAGCCCCTTCCGCTGACCCGCCCCTGGAGCAGCCGTGACAGGGCCGCGTGGACGTCGTCCAGGGAGCGCTCCGGCTGGAAGGACTTCCAGTCCAGCGCGGCCACCAGGACCATGCCGACCAGCGCGGCCGCCGTCAGCTGCACATCGATCTCGTCGCTGAACTCCCCGGCCGCCACGCCCTCGCGCAGCACCCCCTCGACCACCGCGACGGCCTCCTGCCGGACCACCATCAGCGTGGACTGCCAGGCCCGGTTGGTGCGCCAGAGCTCGGCCACGTACAGCTGGGTGAAGGCCGGGTAGCGGTCGATGAAGACCAGGCCCGCGCGGACCATCGCGTCCAGCGCGTCCACCTTGCTGCCGCCCTCGCGCGCGGTGCGCTCCGCGGCCTCCTTCAGGGAGGCGGTGAGCAGGCCCACCCCGTGCCGCAGCAGCTCCTCGAAGAGTACCGACTTGCTCGCGAAGTTGTAGTAGACCGTGCCTTTCGCGACCCCGGCCCGCTCTGCGATCTCGTCCACCGTCGTCGCGGAGAAGCCCTGCTCGGCGATGAGGGTGACGGCCGCCTCGTAGAGCTTCTGCCGGGTGGCCTCGCGGCGCGTGCTGCCGCCGGACCTGGCGCTGCTGCTTTCCATGGCCCCGATTCTCACAGGTACGCGCGCGTGCCGGGTCTTCTGCCGGATCACAGGCTCAGCTCCGGGTGCAGCCGGTCCAGGGTCCACACCTGGCGGCGCCGGGCCGCGAGGGCGGTCAGGGTGAGCGCCCCCGCCGTGAACGCGGCCAGCACGGCGCACGCCTGCCAGACCGGGCCGAGGCCGCCGCCGGTGATCAGCCGGCGCAGCGCCTCGACGATGTAGCTCATCGGCAGGAACGGGTGGATCGCGGTGAAGAAACCCGGGCTGGTCTGCACGGGGTACGTGCCGCCCGCCGAGGTCAGCTGGAGCATCAGCAAGGCCAGCACCAGGATCCGGCCCGCCGCGCCGAAGCGGGCGTTCAGCCACTGGACGATCGCCCCGAAGCACGCGGTGACCAGGAACAGGAAGCCGATCGTGCCGGCCGCACGCAGCATCTGCAGACCGATCGCCCAGTGCAGTACGGCCATCAGCGCCGCCACCTGGAGCACGCCCACGGCGACCACCGGCAGCCAGCCGGCGAGCGCGATCCGCCAGGCCGGCGAACCGGCCGCCAGGGCGCGCCGGTTGAGCGGCTGGATCAGCATGTAGGCCACCATCGCGCCGACCCAGAGGGACAGCGGGATGAAGTACGGGGCGAACCCGGTGCCGTAGTTCGGCGCCTTGTGCAGGTCATGGGAGGCCAGCTGGACCGGGTCGGCCATCACGCCGGTGCGCGCGTCCCGCTCCCGCTTGTCGTAGTCCGGGATCCGCTTCGCGCCGTCGTGCAGCCCGCCGGCGAGCTTCCCTGAGCCGTCGGACAGCTTGTACAGGCCGCCGTTCAGGGTCTGGGCGCCCGTGGCCGCCGTACCGATGCCCTGGTCCAGGGTGTCGGCGCCGGTCCGGGCGGTGCCCAGCCCGGCGTGCAGCTCTTTCGCCCCGGCCGCGACCTTCTGGGCGCCGGCGTTCAGCTGGTCGATCTTCTTGACGGCGTCGTCGACGTCCTCGGCGAGGTGCGGTGCGCTCGCGGCGAGGGCGTCGGCCTGCTTCTGGAGCGTGCCGAGGTTGGCTCTCATCGTCCTCAGGTCGCCGTTCTGGTCGGCGACCAGCGTGCCGAGGTCGTCGGCGACGCCGGCCACCTCGTCGGCGGCGGTCCTGGCGCGCTTCAGGTCCGCGCAGGCCGGGTCGGGGAGCGTCGCGGTCTCGCAGCGTGCCCGGTAGACCGCGTCCAGCACGGCGGAGGAGCCGTGCGCGGTCCGGTCGGCGGCGGGCGCGAGCTTCATCAGGACGTCGAGGTTGTCCTTGACGGTCTTCGCCGAGTCGGAGACCAGGCGCGCGGTGTCCCCGATGGTCCTGCCGTTGTCCCGCAGGAACGGTCCGGCCTTGTCGTGGACGCCGTCGACCTTGTCGGCGAGCGCCTGTGTGCCGTCGGCGACCTGCCGGGACCCGTCCTGGAGGTCACCGGCGCCCGTGTCCAGCTTCTTCAGGCCCTTGGCCAGCCTGCCGCTGCCGCTCTTGGCGTCCTTCAGCCCGTCGGCGAGGTCCTTGGAGCCCTTCTCGGCCTTCCCGATGCCGGTGTTCAGCCGGTCGGCGCCCTCGGCGGCGGTGACAGTCCTGCCGTGGATGTCGGAGAACGAGACGAAGATCTTGTCCAGGAAGGTGCGGGAGGCCTTGCTGGAGGCGGCCGAGCGCACCTCGTTGAAGACGGTCCGGGAGATCTGGCCGACGATGTAGTTGTTCGCGTCGTTGGTGCGCACCTGAAGGGCGCCGGTCTCGGGGGCGTCGCCGGAACTGGACGCGATCCGCCTGCTGAGGTCGGCCGGCATGGTCAGCGACAGGTAGTACGTGCCGTTCTCCACGCCCGCGCGTGCCTGCGCGTCGCTCACCTCATGCCAGTCGAAGGTCCGGCTGTCGCGCAGCCCGGCGACGATGTCGTCCCCGGCGCTGATCTTCTTCCCGCCCGCCGTGGCGCCCTTGTCGTCGTTCACCAGGGCCACCGGGATGCGGTCCAGACGGCCGTACGGGTCCCAGAACGACCACAGGTACAGGGCGCTGTAGAGCAACGGCAGCACGAGCAGCGCCACCAGGGCGGCCCGGGGCAGCTTCCCGCGCCCGAAGCGGCGCAGTTCGAGGGCGGCCAGCCTAGGCGAGCGCATCGGCGTCCTCCTTCGGGCCGCTCTGCTCGGCACTGGTCCCGTCCGTCCCGCCCATGCGTACGGCCCGGCAGTCCGCGGGCGCGGTGCGGCAGACGGCCGCCACCGTCGTCCCCGCGCGCGTGAGGGAGCGCAGCAGGTCCCAGGCCTCGGCGCGTTCGGCGTCCGAGAGTCCGAGATCGATGTCGTCGACACCGATCAGGCCGGGCCGGCCGAGCAGGGCCAGCGCGATGGACAGGCGCAGTTCCTGGAGCCGCTCCAGATCGCGTACGGCCGTGCGGGAGCCCTTGGGCAGCGTCTCCAGGTCGAGCCCGGCGGCGGCCAGGGCGGCGTCGACGCGCAGCCGCGCCTGGTGCACGCGCTGGGTGCGGGGGCGCAGCAGATCGCGCAGGGAGTCGCCGAACCGGCTCTGCAGCAGCGCGCGTTCCCGCAGATGCTCGCCGACGGTCAGGGCCGGCTCCAGGTCCGTCACCCCGGCCACGTTGGCCACGGCGCTGGTCCGGCGCAGAGCGGCCATGCGCCTCGGGAGGGCGAGCCCGCCGACGACGGCCGTGCCCTCGGTGGGCTTCATCCGCCCGGTGAGCGCGAGCAGCAGGCTCGTGCGGCCGGAGCCGGACGGTCCCTCGATCGCGATGAGCGAGCCGGGCCTCGCGTCGAGGGTGACACCGCGGAAGGCCCACCCCCGCGGTCCCCTGAGCCCGAGGCCCTCGACCGTGACGTCCACGCCGTGCGCGCCGTCCATGCCGTCCGCCATGCCGTCCATGCCGTCCACAGGCCCCCTGCCCGATCCCCGTGTTTTGAACTGACTGGTCAGTGCAAAAGTACGCCCGAACCTACGAGCGAGGCAAAACCGCAGGTCAGATCGGATTGTCAGTGGCATACCGCACGATGAGCACATACGGCACACCCCGTGTGAGGGCGTGCCGTCACCCAGACGACAGGAGGTTCGTCATGGCCAACCCGTCCGCCGCCGCCCGCCGGCGCCGCGCCACCGGCCCTGCCCCCTCACTGACCGGCCCGGCGAGCGACGTGCACCCCGTGCTCCGCCGGACCACGGCCCCACCCGCCGCCCTCGACCTGCTCGCCCAGGCCCGCGCCGGACTGGCGGAGGCCGCCGTGCTGGACACGCCGAACGAGCGCTATGCCACGGCCCACCTCGCCGCCCTGCGCACCGCCGCCGCCGTGCTCGCCGCCCGGGGCCGGCCCGAGACCAACCCGCGCCGCCGCGCCCGGATCCGCAGCGCCTGGGAAGTACTGCCCGAGATCGCCCCCGAACTGACCGAGTGGAGCGCCCTGTTCGCCGCCGGGGCCGCCCGCCGCGCCCGCGCGGAGGCCGGCATCCAGGGCGCGGCGGGACAGCGCGACGCCGACGACCTGATACGCGACGTCGCGATGTTCCTGCGCATCGTGGAGCGGCTGCTCGTCCTCCAGCCCGTCCTGCCCCAGCCCCGCAGGGACACGGGGGAACCGCCGGGTGCGAATGCCCCGGGTGACCTTCCGGACGCGGGCTGACCACGCAGAAGTCCGGCGGGCGAGACGTACCGCGACCTACCCGGCCGCGGTGACCGGCAGGGCGCCGGAGGCAATAGGGTGGAGATGCCTGAAGCCTTCCGTCCCGCCGAGGAGTCAACTGCCGTGTCGGACCCCTTGCGCCCCCGCGCCTCTCTCCGTACCGCCGTGGTCTGGGAGGTCCTCCAGGACGCCCTCGACCGCCGGGTCAAGGCCACGGGACGGGAGTCGCTGGACGTCCTCGACACCGGGGGCGGCAGCGGCAACTTCGCCGTGCCCCTCGCGAGGCTCGGCCACCATGTCACCGTGGTCGACCCCAGCCCCAACGCGCTGTTCGCACTGGAGCGCCGGACCGCCGAGGCCGGCGTCGCCGACCGGGTCCGGGGCGTCCAGGGCGACGCGCACGGCCTGTTCGACGTGGTGGAGCGCGGCGGCTACGACGTCGTGCTGTGCCACGGCGTCCTGGAGTACGTCGACGACCCGGCCGAGGGCGTGCGCAACGCGGTCGCCGCACTGCGCTCCGAGGGCGTCCTCAGCCTGCTCGCCGCCGGCCTCGGCGGCGCCGTGCTCGCCCGCGCTCTCGCCGGGCACTTCACGGAGGCCCGGCAGGCGCTGCAGGACCCCGACGGCCGCTGGGGCACCGGCGACCCGATGCCGCGCCGGTTCACCGCCGAGCAGCTCACCGCGCTGGTCGAGGGCGCGGGCCTGACCGTCGGCGCCGTGCACGGCGTGCGGGTCTTCGCCGACCTCGTGCCCGGCGTCCTGGTGGACACCGAGCCCAGCGCCCTCGACGCCCTCCTCAAGCTGGAAGCCGCCGCGGCCGAGCTGCCCGCGTTCCACTCCGTCGCCACCCAGCTCCATGTGCTCGGCGAGACACCGGGCGCCGCCGGGGCCTGAACACACGGCCGGGATCCGCCGCTGATCAGGGCATCGACGGCGGATGGAGTACGACACAAGACCCCCCGATCGAGGGGTTTGCGCCGTATGATCGAGGTGCACCACCCGGCATGACGGGTCGGCCGCAGGGGAATGGAAGCCTCAGCGAGCCGGGACGGCCATGACGGACTCCGGTTGGCCAACTGGCGTAGAGGGGCGGGTTTCACGGGGGCGATTCCCTGCCTATCCTGAAGGGACCCCCCGGGTCGCCCCGGCGACTGCACGATGAGGAGGACTCCGTGCCGCTCTCGGAGCACGAGCAGCGAATGCTTGAGCAGATGGAGCGAGCGCTGTACGCCGAAGATCCCAAGTTCGCGTCGGCGCTTGAGGGAAGCGGGCTGCGGACGTATACCCGGCGTCGGGTCTACCAGGCGGTCGCAGGCTTCCTCGTGGGTATCGCGCTCCTCATGGCCGGAATGGTCGCGCAGCTGATCTGGGTCAGTGTGGTGGGTTTCCTCGTCATGCTGGGCTGCGCCGTACTCGCCGTCACCGGCTGGCGCAAGGCGCCGAAGCCGGGCGAGCAGCCCGCGGGCGCCGTTCGCCGCCAGGCGCGTCCGAAGCGCTCCATGATGGACCGGATCGAGGAGCGCTGGCAGCGCCGCCGCGACGAACAGGGCCACTAGCGCCGTCCGGCGGATTTCCGCCGGCACCGACAGACAACGTGTGAGGGGCGACCACCCGAGGTGGTCGCCCCTCACACGTTGTCGCGTCTCAGCTCTGCTGCTCGGACGGTCGCCGCAGGCTCGGCCTCGCCGCCGCCACCCGGGACCGCAGCGCCGACCAGCGGGCCGACAGCGCCCACAGCACCCGCACCGACGAGCGGGGCAGGAACAGCGCCCGCAGCCGCGCCCCCGTACCGACCGCGCCGCGCAGCCCCTCGATCACCCGGCGCACATCCTCCGCCGCACCCGCCGCCGGGCGCGGTCGCGGTGCGTACAGCACCTGCTCCACCGCGTCCGCCACCCGGTGCACCGCCGCACCGGCGGCCGGATCCAGCTCGCCGAGCCGGACGATCCGGTCGGCCGCTCTGCGCGGAGTCAGCGACTCGTCCGGCACGATGCCGTGGTCCCAGGCACTGTCCGTCAGCTCCTGCCAGGCGGCCAGGGTGTGCGCCGCCGCGCCCTCCTCGGTCCGGGCGTGCGCCCCCAGCCGCACCGCGCGCACCCGCGCCCGCCACAGCAGCGGCGACAGGGGAACGGCCGCCACCACGAGGGCGGCCAGCCCGAGCAGCACGGCCCACCAGGGGCCCGCGCCCCCGCCGCCGCTGTGCGAGGCCGCCGCCGCGGACGCGGTGTCGCAGCCGGCCGGCTGGGCCGTGCAGCTCTGGCTCGGGGAGGCCGCCGCCGAGGGCGCCGTGGACGTCTGGTGCGACGGCAGCTCCTGGTCCGGCAGCGAGGTGCCCGGCGTGTCCGACACCGTGTACGACGGGGTGGTGCCCCGGGTCGGGGTCGGCTCGAAGCGGGTCCAGCCCACCCCCTCGAAGTACAGCTCGGGCCAGGCGTGCGCGTCCTTCTGGTTCACCGTGACCGTGCCGTCGCCCTGCGGGGTGCCCGGGGCGAAGCCCACCGCGACGCGGGCCGGGATGCCGAGGGTGCGGGCCATCGCCGCCATGGCGAACGAGAAGTGGACGCAGAAGCCCTGCTTCTTCTTCAGGAAGGTCGCGATGGCGCCCGGTCCGCGGCCGACCTCGACCCGGGTGTCGTACTGGAAGCCGCCCGTGACCGCGAAGTAGTCCTGGAGCTTGACCGCTTCCTCGTAGTGGTTGCGGGCGCCCGCGGTGATCTGCCGGGCGGTCTGGGCCACGACCTTCGGCACCGCGGACGGCACCTGGGTGTACGCGTGCTTCAGGTCCGCCGGCGGCTCCGGCGCCGAGGCCAGCTGCTCGGCCGTCGGCTGCACGTTCAGGCTGGTCACCTGGTACGTCTCACCGCGCGTGGTCTGGCCGTGGTCGCCCACGAGGGTCATGCCCACGGGCTCGTAGCGCCAGCGGCCGGCGATGTTGACACCGCTCGGCGGGTACGGCATCGGCAGCCAGTCCTGGGCGTAGTCGTCCGCCGCCGAGATCGTCGTCGTCACCGTGTCCCGCCTGACGTCCTGGCTCAGGCCGAGGGGCGCGGGGAACGTGTCCGGCACGCCGACGATGCGCCGCTGGGTCGGCTTCCAGGTCGTGCCGTCGAAGTCGTCCAGGGAGACGATCCGCAGATACAGGTCCGAGACGTCGTTCGAGCTGGTCTTCAGGGACAGCACCTGGCGATCGTTGTTCGTGTTCAGGCTGTCGCGCAGCGACACCAGCGGGTTGACCGCGGAGATCGTGCCCCCGTTGCCGTCGCCCCTGCCGATTCCAGTGCCGGCGACGCCGAGCAGGCCGCCGCTCATCGCGGGCAGGGCGAGCGGCACCAGCAGGGCCACCCCCAGCGCGACCGCGCCGATCCGGCGTCCGGTGCGCACCGGAGCCACGACGCCGCCGTCCGGGGCGCCGGGTGAGCTGGGCCCGCCGGCGAAGACCCGGCCCCACTGCGCCAGCCGGTCCCGGCCCTCGGCGAGCAGCAGCATCAGATAGCCGGCCGCCGCCACCAGGAACCACAGCCAGTCGGCCCCGCCGTCGGACAGCCCGGCGGCCACCGAGTACAGCGCGAGCAGCGGCAGACCGGCCGGGGCCGCGCTGCGGAAGGTCACCGCGAGCGTGTCCACCAGCAGCCCGATGCCCAGGACGCCGCCGATCAGCATCAGCTTGATGCCCTCGGTGAGCGGCGCCGGTATCGCGTACTCGCTGACGTCGGTGGAGCCCTGCTGGAGCAGGTCGGTCAGATGCCGGAAGGCCTCCGGGCCGGGGATCAGCCCGAGGACCGCCTGCTGCCGCGCGAAGACCAGGGTCAGCAGGACCACGGTGACCAGCACCTGCGCGATCACGGTCAGCGGCCGGCCGAGCGGCACCCGGCGGGCCGCCGCGCCCACCCCGCTCTGCACGGCGATCAGCGGGATCAGCTGCAGCAGCCAGGTCGGCTCGGCCACCAGCGGCAGCAGCGCGCAGGAGGTCATCAGCGTGGCCGCGGCGGCGCACAGCGCCAGTCGTGCCCGCCCGCTCATGCCGTCGCCTCCCCGCTCACCCCGGCCAGACCCGAACGCTCCCGGTCGGCCTGCTGCCACAGCGCGTTCAGCGCGCCGCCGCGCGGCACGCTCAGCGCCGTCCAGCCCGCCTCGCGCAGCAGCCGCAGCCGCTCCGCGTGCCGGTCGCCGGGCCGTGGCACGGCGGTCGCCTCCCGTGTCCAGGTGTCCGGGTCGAGGACGAAGGCGACGGCACCGCCGGCGCGCCGGCTCATCTTGGCGACCGTCGCGGCCTGCTCCTCGTCCAGGTCGCCCAGGAAGGCGACCAGCAGCCCTTCGTTGCCGCCGCGCAGCACGTCGTACGCCCGGGACAGGCCCGAGCCATCGGAGTGGTCGATGACCGCGAGGGTGTCCATCATCAGCCCGGCCGCGTCCGCGGTCTCCGCGCCGCTGCCCGCGAAACCGTCGCCGCCCTCGCCGGGCACCGCACTGCCGTTGTCGGTCAGCAGCCGTACGGAGAAACCGCGTTCGAGCATGTGCACCAGCACGGAGGCGGCGCCGGAGACGGCCCACTCGAAGGCCGAGTCGGGGCCCGCGCCCTCGTAGGCACCGCCCCGGGTGTCCAGCAGCACGGTGCACCGGGAGCGCCTCGGCTGTTCCTCGCGGCGGACCATCAGCTCGCCGTAGCGCGCGGTGGACCGCCAGTGCACCCGGCGCAGGTCGTCGCCGTGGCGGTACCCGCGCGGGATCACGTCGTCCTCGCCCGCCAGGGCCAGCGAGCGCTGCCGGCCGTCGCCGTAGCCCTTGGCCTCGCCGCTGAAGCGGACCGGGGGCAGCGGCTCCACGCGCGGGATGACCGTGAGCGTGTCGAACGCCGAGAAGGAGCGGGTCAGTTCACACATCCCGAAGGGGTCGGTGAGGCGCAGCTGGAGCGGGCCCAGCGGATAGCGGCCGCGCAGATCGGAGCGGACCCGGTAGGAGACCTCGCGGCGGCCGCCCGGCTCCACGCGGTCCAGCACGAACCGGGGGCGCGGCCCGAGGACGTAGGGCACCCGGTCCTGGAGCATCAGCAGACCGGTGGGCAGCCGGGAGACGTTGTCCATCCGCAGATGGACCCTCGCCTCGCTGCCGGCCGGCACGCGCGCGGGGGCGAGTCGGCGGGTGGCGGCCACCCGGTAGCGCGTGCGGTAGAGCACGGTCGCGCAGAGCAGGGGCAGCACGGCCAGCAGCAGGCCGACCCGCAGCAGATCGCTCTGGCCGAGGACGTACGCGCAGATCGCGGCCGCGATACCGGCCGCCAGGAAGGAGCGGCCGCGGGTGGTCAGCCCCGACAGGGCCGTACGGACACCGCCCGTCTCCCCCCGGTCGGGCTCCGCCTGCCCGGTCCCCCCGGCGCTCATCACAGACTCCGCGGGGGCTGCTGCGGATACGCGGGGACGGCCCGGCCGAGGCCGCCGAAGCCGCTCTGCGGGCCCTGCGCCGCCGGGACCGGGGTGTGCTGGAGGATCTCCTGCACGACCTGCTCGGCCGTACGGCGGTTGAGCTGGGCCTGGGCGGTGGGCAGCAGGCGATGGGCGAGGACGGCGACGGCGAGCGCCTGGACGTCGTCCGGCAGCGCGAACTCCCGCCCGGCCAGGGCCGCGGTCGCCTTCGCCGCGCGCAGCAGATGCAGCGTCGCGCGCGGGGAGGCACCGAGTCTGAGGTCGGGGTGTGTGCGCGTGGCGGCGACCAGCTCCACCGCGTACCGCCGGACCGGCTCGGAGACGTGCACCCCGCGCACCGCCTCGACCAGTTTGACGATCTCGTGCGCGTGCGCCACCGGCTGGAGGTCCTCCAGCGGGCTCACCCCGCCGTGGATGTCGAGCATCTGCAACTCGGCCTCCACGCTCGGGTAGCCGACGGAGACGCGGGCCATGAAGCGGTCGCGCTGGGCCTCGGGCAGCGGGTAGGTGCCCTCCATCTCGACCGGGTTCTGCGTGGCCACCACCATGAAGGGGCTGGGCAGTTCGTACGTCTGCCCGTCGATGGTGACCTGGCGCTCCTCCATGGACTCCAGCAGTGCCGACTGGGTCTTGGGCGAGGCGCGGTTGATCTCGTCGCCGATCACGATCTGCGCGAAGATGGCGCCCGGCTTGAACTCGAAGTCACGGCGCTGCTGGTCCCAGATGGACACCCCGGTGATGTCCGAGGGCAGCAGGTCGGGCGTGAACTGGATGCGCCGCACCGAGCAGTCGATGGACCGCGCCAGCGCCTTGGCCAGCATCGTCTTGCCCACTCCGGGGACGTCCTCGATCAGCAGATGGCCCTCGGCGAGCAGCACGGTCAGCGCGAGCCGTACGACCTCGGGCTTGCCCTCGATCACGCTCTCCACCGAACCGCGCACCCGCTCCACCGTGGCGGTCAGATCAGTGAGGCTCGCTCGATCGTCATAGGTCGTCACCCGGCCCTCCTCGGCCCGTTCATTCCGGGCCGGCGCTCTACGGCGCGAAACCGGCCCACCCCGAAACACGGACACCACGCGGGAAAAGTTCCGCGTGCTGTCACACCCCGCATTCTTGCCGCCGTTACCGATTCGTGTCACTCGCCTGTGGACAACTGCCCGAACGATGTCGGTCTTACGGCTTTTTCGACCCTGTTTTCGATACGGGAACGGCGGGGGAAGAGTGCCGTGCTGCCGGGGCGGCCGGTCGGTGGGGCCGCGTCAGGCCGGGTCGACCTCGCGCAGCCGGCCGGTGCGCACGTCGAACACGAAGCCGCGCACGTCGTCGGTGTGCACCAGGAACGGCGAGGTGCGCACGCGCTGCATGGACTGGCGCACGTCCTGGTCGACGTCCCGGAAGGCCTCCACCGCCCACGCCGGGCGCTGGCCGACCTCCATCTCCAGGTCGTGCCGGAAGTCCTCGGTGATGGACTCCATGCCGCATCCGGTGTGGTGGATCAGGACGACGCTGCGGGTGCCGAGCGCGCGCTGGCTGATGGTCAGGGAGCGGATGACGTCGTCGGTGACGACCCCGCCCGCGTTGCGGATGGTGTGGCAGTCGCCGAGCTCCAGGCCGAGCGCGGCGTGCAGGTCGAGGCGGGCGTCCATGCAGGCCACGACGGCGACGCGGAGCACGGGGCGCGCGTCCATGCCGGGGTCGGTGAACGCGGCGGAATACCGCCGGTTGGCATCCACCAGGCGGTCCGTGACGGTGCCGCCGTCAGTTATGGCGTCTTCGGATCCAGTGGGAGCTGCTGCGGAAGTCGTCATACTCATGACGTTACTGGTCACCCACGGTCCTGGCCTGCTGTGAGAGCGGACAAAGAACGTCATCGTGGCTTGTTGTGAGCTAACCCACACGGACGGCAAACATGGGCCATGCGGGTGAAACCTTCGTATTGCGGCTTCCGCCGCGATGCGGTACGCGACGCGCAGGCCGGTTGATTGACCGCGACACAGCGTGGACTAAAGTGACGCGAAGCGGGAGACCTGACTCTCCCTGCTGGTGAAACCCCCGGAGACCCCGGACCGCACCCGGACCGTCTCCCCACGTGCGCGGCGCGTACGTACGGCTCGGCCTCCTCCTGCTCCCGGTCGGCTGACGCTTCCGGCGCCGGCAGGCCTCCCTCTTCACGAGCAGGCGGGGACCCGGCGGTGCGTAGGGCCCGCGGGATCTGAGAGGCCCGGAATCAAATGGGGCGCGAAGCGCATTCGAATGAGGGTGGCGGTGGGCGACAGGAGGGAGAGAGTCGACACGTCCCGGTGATGCTCCAGCGGTGCCTGGACCTGCTGGCACCCGCCCTGGAGCGGCCGGGAGCGGTGGTCGTCGACTGCACCCTCGGCCTCGGCGGGCACAGCGAAGCGCTGCTGACCCGGTTCCCCGAGGCCCGGCTGATCGGACTCGACCGGGACAAGGAGGCGCTGCGGCTGTCCGGAGAGCGGCTGGCGCCCTTCGGTGAGCGCGCCACCCTCGTGCACGCCGTCTACGACGAACTGCCCGAGGTGCTGCGCCGGCTCGGCCTCGCGCGCGTGCAGGGCGTCCTGTTCGACCTCGGGGTCTCCTCGATGCAGCTGGACGAGGCCGACCGCGGCTTCGCCTATGCCCAGGACGCGCCCCTGGACATGCGCATGGACCAGACGACCGGCATCAGCGCCGCCGAGGTCCTCAACACCTACCCGGCGGGCGAACTCGTGCGCATCCTGCGTGCGTACGGCGAGGAGAAGCAGGCCAAGCGCATCGTGGCCGCGATCGTCCGCGAGCGCGAGAAGGAGCCGTTCAGCAACAGCGCCCGGCTGGTGGAGCTGATCCGGGACGCCTTGCCGCAGGCCGCCAAGCGCACCGGTGGCAACCCGGCCAAGCGCACCTTCCAGGCCCTGCGCATCGAGGTCAACGGCGAACTGTCCGTCCTGGAACGGGCGATCCCGGCCGCGGTGAAGGCCCTCGACGTCGGCGGACGTGTCGCCGTGCTGTCGTACCACTCGCTGGAGGACCGCCTGGTCAAGCAGGTGTTCGCAGCCGGTGCCGCCTCCACCGCGCCCCCCGGCCTCCCGGTCGTGCCCGAGCGCTACCAGCCGCGGCTCAAGCTGCTCACCCGGGGTGCCGAACTTCCCACCGAGGAAGAGGTCGCCGAGAACCGCCGCGCCGCACCGGCCAGGCTGCGCGGCGCCGAGCGCATCAGGGAGGACGCCGAGTGAGCGAAGACGGGTCGGTTGGATTCCCGAACCCACGGAGGAGGCCGGTCGGACTCCGGACTCACCGAGGGGGCTGGTCGGACCTCCGGACTCACCAGGGGTTGCCAGCCGGCCTCCTGGACTCGCACGGGAAACCGGCCGGCCTCCCGGACTCGCACGGGAAACCGGCCGGCCTCCCGGACTCGCACGGGGAGTCGGCCGGCGTCTCGCACTCACACAGGGAGTCCGCCGGCTTCCCGCACTCGCACGGGGAGTCGGCCGGCCTCCCGCACTCACACGGGAAGCCGGCCGGTTTCCCGGACGCACCGGGGGAGCAGTGAGCAGGAAACCCGCACTGAGGGGGCGGGCGGCGCGGCTCGCCCAGCTCTTCCCGGCCGGCCGCGCACGGGCGGCCCGCACTCCGTTCGTCCTCCTCGTCGTCCTGATCCTCGGCGGCGGCCTCATCGGGCTGCTGGTGCTGAACTCCGCCCTCAGCGAAGGCTCGTTCAAACTCGCCGACCTGCAGAAGCGGACGAAGAACCTCACAGACGAGGAACAGGCCCTCCAGCGGGACATCGACGCCTACTCCTCGCCCGACGCCCTCCAGCGCCGCGCCCATGAACTCGGCATGGTCCCCGGCGGCGACCCGGCCTTCCTCGGCCCCGACGGCAGGGTCAAGGGCGTCCCGAGCGCCGCCACCCC
>NZ_JAIQYY010000006.1:208908-277767 GCF_020181035.1 Streptomyces sp. CoH27 | reverse complement strand
CGACCCGGTGGCCCCCGAGGTCATGACCCCGGCCGCCCGCTCCGCACCCCCGGCGGCGACTCCGGCCCCCGCCTCCCCGTCACCCTCGACCCCGGCCCAGGCCACCCCCGCCTCCTCCGCCCCGGCCCAGGCCACCCCCGCCTCCTCCGCCCCGGTCCAGCCCCAGGGAACCCGCCCCGCCCCGTCCGCCCCGGTGGCGGCCGTACCGCCACCGCTCACCCCCCAGCCCGCCTCCACCCCGACCCCCGGCAGGTGACGGAAGTGTCTGACAGGGAACCGCCGCGCCGACGCGTGCCCGGGCCCGCCGCGCCGCAGCGGCCCAGGAGTGCCGTGCGGCGGCAGGCCGGGCCCGGTGCGCGCCCGGCGCGCCGGCCGAGCGGCGCACGGCCGCCGCTCCAGCGTCCGCTCCGGCTCGGCAGCCCGCGGCCCCGGCTGCGCATGGTCAGTCTCACCCTGACCCTGGTGATGATCGCCTTCGTCGTACGGCTGCTCCAGGTCCAGGCCGTCGACGCCGGCACTTATGCGGCGCGGGCCGAGCTGAACCGGTACGTCGTGCACACCCTGGCCGCCGAGCGCGGCGGGATCACCGACCGCAACGGTGTCGCGCTCGCCGTCAGCGAGGACGCGTACGACATCACGGCCGACCCGACGATGTTCGGTCCCGAGCAGCTGAAGATCTCCGACGGGCCGGAGCAGGCCGCCGCGCTGCTCGCGCCCATCCTCGGGCAGGACCAGGCCACGCTCGTGAAGAAGCTGCGGCCGGCGAACAGGAAGTCCCGCTACACCCGGCTCGCCGTCCGCCAGACCCCGCAGGTCTGGAAGCAGATCAAGGACCTCAAGAGCGCGCTCACCAAGAAGGCGGGAACGGATCACACCACCGTCAATGTGCTCGCCGGCGTCTTCGCCGACCCCAGCAGCCAGCGCGTGTATCCCAACGGCGATCTCGCCGCCGGGATACTGGGCTGGGTCAACGCCGCGGGCACCGGGGGCGGCGGCATCGAGCAGGAGCTGAACAAGCAGCTGACGGGCAAGGACGGCAAGATCCGCTACGCCCAGTCCGGCGGGCGCGAGGTGCCCACGGCGGGGTCCGACGAGACGCCCGCCGTGCCCGGCTCCGACGTCGAGCTCACCATCGACCGCGACATCCAGTGGGCCGCGCAGAACGCCATCACCGAGCAGGTGAAGAAGTCCAAGGCCGACCGCGGATACGTCATCGTCCAGGACACCCGGACCGGGCAGATCCTGGCCATGGCCAACTCGCCCGGTTTTGACCCCAACGACCTGTCGAAGGCCGACTCCGCGGCCCTGGGCAATCCGGCCATCCAGGACGCCTACGAACCCGGCTCCACGGCCAAGGTGATGTCCATGGCGGCCGTGCTGGAGGAGAACGCGGCGACGCCGCTCACCCACGTCGTCGTACCCAACCGGCTGCACCGCGGCGACCGGCTCTTCTCCGACGACGTCGATCACGCCACCTGGTACCTCACGCTCAACGGCGTCCTCGCCAAGTCCAGCAACATCGGCACCATCCTGGCCACCGGCCAGCTCGGCAAGACCCAGGAGGAGGCCAACAAGGTCCTCTACTCGTACCTGCGCAAGTTCGGCATCGGCGGCTACACCGGGCTCGGCTTCCCCGGCGAGACCCCGGGCATCCTCGCGCCGTACCAGAAGTGGTCCACTTCGCAGCAGTACACGATCCCTTTCGGCCAGGGCTTCTCCATCAACGCGATGCAGGCCGCCTCCGTGTACTCGACCATCGCCAACGGCGGGGTCCGCGTCGAGCCGACCCTGGTGCGCGGCACCAAGGGTGCCGACGGGCGCTTCACCCCGGCGCCCAAGCCCCAGGAGACCCGGGTCGTCAGCGAGAAGACCGCGAAGGCGCTCGCCCAGATGCTGGAGTCCGTCGTGGACGACGAGCAGGGCACCGGCATCAAGGCGCGCATCCCCGGCTACAACGTCGCCGGCAAGACCGGCACGGCGAACCGCGTGGATCCGGCCACCGGCAAGTACCACGGATACACGTCGTCGTTCGCCGGCTTCGCGCCCGCGGACAACCCCCGCATCACCGTCTACTGCGCCATCCAGAACGCCACCTCCGGCAGCTACTTCGGCGGTCAGATCTGTGGACCCATCTACAAGCAGGTGATGGAGTTCGCCCTCAAGACCCTCCAGATCCCGCCGACCGGAGCGCCGGCCGCCAACCTGCCCGTCGACTACAAGCCCTGATCGGCACAGCCCCCCGCACCGCCCGCACACCCCGCACCGCCCGCACCGCTTCGGCACCGCGGTAAGACCACCAGGAACGAACCGTGACAACGATCACCCCGGATCCCGGGAACCAAGGCGTCCCCAGCCCCTCGCTTCGCTCCGGAGCGGGTGAGCCCGGTACGCTCACCGCCGTGCCACACGCCGATCAGTCCCAAACCACCCAGAAGGGCGCTTCCGTGACATATCCGGGACCGCCGCGACCGGTTCAGGTCTCCGCCACACCCCTCGCGGAACTGGCCGATCAGCTGGGTGCCGCCGCTCCGGACGCCGCCGCCGGGATCACGGGGATCACCCATGACTCGCGCGCCGTCCGCCCCGGCGACCTGTACGCCGCCCTCCCGGGCGCCCGCCTGCACGGCGCCGACTTCGTCACCCAGGCCGCCGGCCTCGGCGCGGCCGCCGTGCTCACCGACCCGACGGGCGCCGAGCGCGCCGCCGCGACCGGACTGCCGGTCCTCGTCGTCGACGACCCGCGCGCGCGGATGGGCGAACTCGCGGCCACCATCTACGGCCGCCCCGGCAGCGACCTGCTCCAGATCGGCATCACCGGCACCTCCGGCAAGACCACCACCGCCTACCTGGTCGAGGGCGGGCTGCGGACCGAGAAGTCCACCGGTCTCGTCGGCACGGTCGAGATGCGCATCGGCGACGAGCGCATCAAGTCCGAGCGCACCACCCCCGAGGCCACCGACCTCCAGGCGCTCTTCGCCGTCATGCGTGAGCGTGGCGTCGAGGCGGTCGCCATGGAGGTCTCCAGCCACGCCCTGGTCCTCGGCCGGGTCGACGGCTGCGTCTTCGACATCGCCGTGTTCACCAACCTCAGCCCGGAACACATGGAGTTCCACTCCGACATGGAGGACTACTTCCGGGCCAAAGCGCACTTGTTCACACCGAAACGCAGCAGACTCGGCGTGATCAACATCGACGACGAGTACGGCCGCCGGCTCACGAAGGAGGCCACGGTCCCCGTCGTCACGTTCTCCGCCGAGGGCCACCCCGACGCCGACTGGCGTGCCGAGGACGTCCAGATCGGCCCCATGGACTCGACGTTCACCGTCGTCGGCCCGAACGGTGAGCGGATCCACGCCAGGTCGCCGATCGCCGGTCCCTTCAACGTGGCGAACACCCTCGCCGCTCTCGTCGCCCTCGCCGCGGCCGGCCTCGACCCGCAGACCGCGGCCGACGGCATCGCCGCCGTACCCGGCGTCCCCGGCCGCCTGGAGCGCGTGGACGCCGGGCAGCCCTACCTCGCGGTCGTCGACTACGCCCACAAGACCGACGCGGTCGAGTCCGTGCTCAAGGCGCTGCGCAAGGTCACCAAGGGCCGCCTGCACGTGGTCCTCGGCTGCGGCGGCGACCGCGACCGGACCAAGCGCGCCCCGATGGGCGCCGCCGTGGCCCGGTTCGCCGACACGGCCGTACTGACCTCCGACAACCCCCGCTCCGAGGACCCGCTCGCGATCCTCGCGACCATGCTCCAGGGCGCGGCCTCCGTGCCCGCTCACGAGCGCGGCGAGGTGCTCCTCTTCGAGGACCGCGCCGCCGCGATCGCCGCCGCCGTCGGCCGTGCCGCGCCCGGCGACACCGTGCTGGTCGCGGGCAAGGGTCACGAGCAGGGCCAGGACATCGCCGGCGTGATCCGTCCCTTCGACGACCGCCAGGTGCTTCGCGAAGCTATCCAGAAGACCCAGGGATGAACTTGTGATCGCCCTCTCCCTCGCCGAGATCGCAGCAGTCGTCGGCGGGCAGACGCACGACATACCGGATCCGTCCGTCCAGGTCACGGGCCCGGTGGTCCGGGACTCCCGCGAGGTGGTGCCCGGCAGCCTGTTCGCCGCCTTCGTCGGCGAGCGCGTGGACGGCCACGACTTCGCACCGCGGGTCGTCGAGGCGGGTGCGGTCGCCGTACTGGCGGCACGCCCGGTCGGGGTACCCGCGATCGTCGTCGAGGACGTGCAGACCGCCCTCGGCGCCCTCGCCCGGCACGTCGTACGCCGGCTCGGCACGACCCTCGTCGCCCTGACCGGCTCGGCCGGCAAGACCAGCACCAAGGACCTCATCGCGCAGGTCCTGCGGCGCAAGGCGCCGACGGTGTTCACGCCCGGATCGCTCAACAACGAGATCGGGCTGCCGCTGACCGCACTGTCCGCCACCGAGGAGACCAGGTTCCTCGTGCTGGAGATGGGCGCCCGCGGCCTCGGGCACATCCGCTACCTCACCGACCTCACCCCGCCGAAGATCGGCCTCGTCCTCAACGTCGGAACCGCCCACATCGGCGAGTTCGGCGGCCGTGAGCAGATCGCGGAGGCGAAGGGGGAGCTCGTCGAGGCGCTGCCCGAGGACGGCGCCGCGATCCTCAACGCCGACGACCCGCTCGTCCGGGCCATGGCCTCCCGTACCAAGGCGAAGGTGGTCCTTTTCGGAGAGTCGGCCGAAGCGGACGTACGCGCCGAGAACGTGCGACTCACGGACAGTGGACAGCCCTCATTCAGGCTTCACACACCCTCCGGTGCAAGCGATGTGACCATGCGCCTGTACGGTGAGCACCACGTGTCGAACGCGCTCGCCGCGGCCGCCGTCGCCCATGAGCTGGGCATGTCCGCGGAAGAGATCGCCACCGCGCTCTCCGAGGCGGGCTCCCTCTCCCGCTGGCGCATGGAGGTCACCGAGCGCCCGGACGGCGTGACCATCGTCAACGACGCCTACAACGCCAACCCCGAGTCCATGCGGGCCGCCCTTCGGGCGCTCGCGGCCATGGGCAAGGAGCGGCGCACATGGGCGGTGCTCGGCAAGATGGCCGAGCTGGGGGACGAGGCGCTCGCCGAGCACGACGCCGTCGGACGGCTCGCCGTCCGGCTCAACGTCAGCAAGCTCGTCGCCGTCGGGGGGATTGAGGCCTCCTGGCTGCAACTGGGCGCATATAACGAGGGTTCGTGGGGTGAGGAGTCGGTGCACGTGTCCGACGCACAGGCGGCGATCGACCTGTTGCGCAGCGAGTTGCGCCCGGGGGACGTCGTGCTCGTGAAGGCGTCCCGTTCGGTGGGTCTGGAGAGCGTTGCCCAGGCGCTCGTCGAGACAGGTGCCGAGGGTGAGGTTGCCGCCCGATGATGAAGCAGATCCTGTTCTCAGGAGTGATCGGCCTCTTCCTGACGCTGATCGGCACCCCGCTGCTGATCAAGCTCCTCGCGCGCAAGGGCTACGGCCAGTACATCCGTGACGACGGTCCGCGCGAGCACGCCAGCAAGCGCGGTACGCCGACCATGGGCGGTATCGCCTTCATCCTGGCGACCATCGCGGCGTACTTCCTGAGCAAGCTCATCACCGGTTACCCGCCCACCTACTCCGGCCTGCTGGTGCTCGGCCTGATGTTCGGCATGGGCCTGGTCGGCTTCCTCGACGACTACATCAAGATCGTCAAGCGGCGTTCGCTGGGTCTGCGGGCCAAGGCGAAGATGGCCGGTCAGCTGATCGTCGGCATCTCCTTCGCGGTGCTCTCGCTGCAGTTCGCCGACGCGCGCGGCAACACCCCGGCCTCCACCAAGCTGTCGTTCATCACGGACTTCGGCTGGACCATCGGCCCGGTGCTGTTCGTCGTCTGGGCCCTGTTCATGATCCTCGCGATGTCGAACGGCGTGAACCTGACCGACGGTCTGGACGGTCTGGCCACCGGCGCCTCCGTGCTCGTCTTCGGCGCCTACACGTTCATCGGGGTCTGGCAGTTCCAGGAGTCCTGCGCCAACGCGCAGACCCTGACCAACCCGGCCGCCTGCTACGAGGTGCGCGACCCGCTCGACCTCGCGGTGGTCGCCTCCGCGCTGATGGGTGCCTGCCTGGGCTTCCTGTGGTGGAACACCTCGCCGGCGAAGATCTTCATGGGCGACACCGGCTCGCTCGCCCTCGGCGGTGTCCTGACCGGTCTGGCCATCCTCTCCCGCACGGAGCTGCTGGTGGCCATCATGGGCGGCCTGTTCGTCCTGATCACCATGTCGGTCGTCATCCAGGTCGGCTCCTTCCGGCTCACCGGCAGGCGCGTCTTCCGGATGGCGCCACTTCAGCACCACTTCGAACTCAAGGGCTGGTCCGAGGTCCTGGTGGTGGTCCGATTCTGGATCATTCAGGGTATCTGTGTGATTGTCGGACTAGGCCTCTTCTATGCAGGATGGGCAGCGGAAAAGTGACCTCCACCTCGGAGCTCTTCGACTTCCAGGGCAAGCACGTCACCGTCGCCGGGCTCGGTGTCTCCGGCGTCCCGGCGGCCAAGGTGCTGCACGCGCGCGGGGCGATCGTCACGGTCGTCAACGACGGCGACGACGCACGCGCGCGTGAGCAGGCCACGGAGCTGGAGGCGCTGGGCATCACCGTGCGCCTCGGCGACGGGGTGACCCTGCCGGAGGGCACCGAGCTGATCGTCACCGCGCCCGGCTGGAGGCCGGACAAGCCGCTGTTCCTGGCGGCCGAGCAGGCGGGCGTGCCCGTCTGGGGCGATGTCGAGCTGGCCTGGCGCCTGCGCGGCCCCGACGCCGCCCCCTGGCTGGCCGTCACGGGCACCAACGGCAAGACGACCACCGTCCGCATGCTCGCCGCCATCCTCACGGCGGCGGGCCTGCGCACGGCCGCCGTCGGCAACATCGGCGTCTCCCTGCTGGACGCGGTCCTCGGCGAGGAGACGTACGACGTCCTCGCCGTCGAGCTCTCCAGCTACCAGCTGCACTGGGCGCCCTCCCTGCGCGCCCACTCCGCCGCCGTGCTGAACCTCGCGCCCGACCACCTCGACTGGCATGGCTCCATGGAGGGATACGCACGCGACAAGGGGCGTATCTACGAGGGCAATCGGGTCGCCTGCGTCTACAACGTCGAGGACAAGGCCACCGAGGACCTGGTCCGTGAGGCCGACGTCGAGGAGGGCTGCCGGGCCGTCGGGTTCACCCTCGGCACCCCCGCGCCCTCTCAACTCGGCGTCGTGGACGGCATCCTGGTCGACCGCGCCTTCGTCGAGAACCGGCAGAAGAACGCCCAGGAACTCGCCGAGGTCGCCGACGTGGACCCGCCGGCCCCCCACAACATCGCCAACGCCCTTGCCGCGGCGGCCCTCGCGCGCGCCTTCGGGGTGCCCGCCACCGCCGTACGCGACGGACTGCGCGCCTTCCGCCCCGACGCCCATCGCATCCAGCACGTCGCCGATCTCGACGGTGTCGCGTACGTGGACGACTCCAAGGCGACCAACACCCATGCCGCCGAAGCCTCGTTGGCGGCATATGAGCCGATTGTATGGATCGCGGGTGGTCTGGCGAAGGGCGCGACCTTCGACGAACTGGTCGCCAGGTCGGCGAAGCGGCTGCGCGCGGTGGTCCTCATCGGCGCCGACCGGGAGCTGATCCGCGACGCCCTCGCGCGACACGCCCCGGAAGTACCCGTGGTCGACCTCGACCGGACCGACACTGGGGCGATGCTCCAGGCGGTGACGGAAGCGAAGCGGCTCGCTCAGCCCGGCGACACGGTGCTGCTGGCCCCGGCCTGTGCCTCCATGGACATGTTCACCAACTACAACCAGCGCGGCGACGCGTTCGCGGCGGCGGTCCGCGAACTCGGCGCCTGACCCCGGCCGCCCGCCGGGCGGATCTTGGGAGGGACGCGTGGGACGGTCGACGTTCAGTGGAGGCGCCGATGCCCAGTAGCCGTACCGGAAGGCCGCCCGCAGAGCGGGCGCCCCGCCGTCCCGCGGTCTCCCGCCCGGCGCGCGAGAACCCGTTCCAGCGGTTCTCCACACGCGCGCGCAAGGCCTGGGACCGGCCGCTGACCGCCTACTACCTGATCGCCGGCGGCAGCGTGCTGATCATCGTGCTGGGCCTGGTGATGGTCTACTCGGCCTCCCAGATCACCGCGCTCCAGCTGTCGCTGCCGGGGTCGTACTTCTTCCGCAAGCAGTTCCTCGCCGCGCTCATCGGCGGCGCCCTGCTGCTCGCGGCCTCCCGCATGCCGGTGAAACTGCACCGGGCGCTGGCCTACCCGATCCTCGCCGGCGCCGTCTTCCTGATGGTCCTGGTGCAGATCCCCGGGATAGGGCACGCGGTCAACGGCAACCAGAACTGGATCTCCCTCGGCGGCTCCTTCCAGATCCAGCCCAGCGAGTTCGGCAAGCTCGCCCTGGTGCTGTGGGGCGCGGACCTGATCGCCCGCAAACAGGAGAAGAAGCTGCTGACCCAGTGGAAGCACATGCTGGTGCCGCTGGTGCCGGTCGCCTTCCTGCTGCTCGGGCTGATCATGCTGGGCGGCGACATGGGTACGACGATCATCCTGACGGCGATCCTGTTCGGGCTGCTGTGGCTCGCGGGGGCGCCGACCCGGCTGTTCTCCGGGGTGCTGGGCGTCGCCGTCGCCCTCGCTGCCATCGCCATCGAGACCAGCCCGCACCGCCTCGCCCGCCTCAACTGCATCGCGGCCACCGACCCCGGCCCGGGTGACATGTGCTGGCAGGGCGCCCACGGCATCTACGCACTGGCCTCCGGCGGACTCTTCGGCTCCGGTCTCGGTGCAAGTGTGGAAAAATGGGGTCAACTCCCGGAAGCCCACACCGACTTCATCTTCGCGGTCACCGGTGAGGAACTGGGCCTCGCGGGGACACTGTCGGTGGTCGCCCTGTTCGCGGCTCTAGGCTATGCGGGTATCCGCGTGGCCGGACGCACGGAGGACCCCTTCGTGAGGTACGCCGCGGGAGGCGTGACCACCTGGATCACCGCCCAGGCGGTGATCAACATCGGTGCGGTGCTCGGTCTGCTGCCGATCGCCGGTGTCCCCCTCCCGCTGTTCTCCTACGGAGGGTCCGCCCTGCTGCCGACCATGTTCGCCATCGGGCTGCTGATCGCCTTCGCACGCGACGAGCCCGCTGCGCGGGCGGCGCTTGCGATGCGGCAACCTCGCTTTGGTAGAAAACGGGGTGCCGGGGGCTCCGGGTCCGGTCGGAGTCCCCGGAGATGGAAAACGATGCGACGGCGTGCCTCGGTGGCGCGTCCGTCCGGAGAGCGGTGAATTTCGGTGCATGTCGTACTCGCCGGTGGGGGGACCGCCGGCCACATCGAGCCCGCGCTCGCCCTCGCGGACGCCCTGCGCAGGCAGGACCCGACCGTGGGGATCACGGCCCTGGGCACGGAGCGCGGCCTGGAGACCCGGCTCGTCCCGGAGCGCGGCTACGAGCTGGCGCTGATCCCGGCCGTGCCGCTGCCCCGCAAGCCCACGCCCGAGCTGATCACCGTCCCGGGCCGGCTGCGCGGCACGATCAAGGCCGCCGAGCAGATCCTGGAGCGCACCAAGGCGGACTGTGTCGTCGGTTTCGGGGGTTATGTCGCGCTGCCCGGCTACCTCGCGGCCAAGCGCCTCGGTGTGCCCATCGTGATCCACGAGGCCAACGCCCGCCCGGGCCTGGCCAACAAGATCGGCTCGCGCTACGCGGCCCGGGTCGCCGTCTCCACCCCGGACAGCAAGCTGCGTGACGCGCGCTACATCGGCATCCCGTTGCGCCGCTCCATCGCCACCCTGGACCGCGCCGCCGCGCGCCCCGAGGCCCGGCACCGCTTCGGTCTCGACCCGAACCTGCCCACGCTGCTGGTCTCCGGCGGCTCGCAGGGCGCCCGCCGCCTCAACGAGGTCGTCCAGCAGGTCGCGCCCTGGCTCCAGCAGGCCGGCATCCAGATCCTGCACGCGGTCGGCCCGAAGAACGAACTGCCGCAGGTGCACCAGATGCCGGGGATGCCCCCCTACATCCCGGTAAGTTACCTGGACCGGATGGACCTCGCGTACGCCGCGGCCGACATGATGCTCTGCCGCGCGGGCGCGATGACCGTCGCCGAACTCTCCGCCGTCGGACTCCCGGCCGCCTACGTCCCGCTGCCCATCGGCAACGGCGAACAGCGGCTGAACGCCCAGCCGGTGGTCAAGGCCGGCGGCGGACTCCTCGTCGACGACGCGGAACTGACGCCCGAGTGGGTACAGCAGAACGTCCTGCCCGTGCTCGCCGATCCGCACCGGCTGTACGAGATGTCCCGCGCGGCAAGCGAGTTCGGCCGCCGGGACGCCGACGAGCTGCTCGTCGGCATGGTGTACGAGGCGATCGCCTCGCGCCGTTAGGACCGTATGACGAAAGGGCAGTGAGGGTGGCCGGACCGACTACCGCCGAGCGCGGGAAACGCCAGCAGGAGTCGTCCGGCCCGCCGCCCGCCCGGCGGCTCGGAAGAGCGCGCCTTCGTACGATCGTCATTCTGGCGGTGGCCGCCGTACTCCTCGGGGCCGGTGTCACTTGGCTGTTGTACGGCTCCACCTGGCTGCGCGTCGAGCATGTCTCGGTGTCCGGCACGGATGTGCTGACCCCCGACGAGGTGCGCGACGCGGCGGCCGTACCGGTGGGGGCGCCGATGATTTCCGTCGACACCGATGGCATCGAAGCCCGACTCCGCCAGAAATTGCCCCGAATTGACACAGTTGACGTGGTGCGTTCCTGGCCCCATGGAATCGGTCTGAAAGTGACCGAGCGGACTCCGGTTCTGCTGCTCCGAAGCGGCCGGAACTTCACCGAAGTCGACCGCGAAGGTGTCCGGTTCGCCACGGTTTCGCAGGCCCCGAAAAGCGTTCCCGTGCTGGAATTGTCCGTATCCCGCACGGGTTCCGGAGTCGCCAGCCTGCGGCGCTTCGGCACCGACCGGCTGGTGCGCGAGGCCGTCGGGGTCGCCGGTGATCTGCCGGCCGCCGTCGCCCGGGACACCCGGACCGTCCAAGTCCGTTCCTACGACGACATCTCGCTGGAGTTGGCCGACGGCCGCACGGTGGCATGGGGGAGCGGCGAGAGCGGCCGCGCCAAGGCACGGGCCCTCACAGCTCTCATGAAAGCAGCTCCCGGCGCGCGGCACTTCGATGTCAGTGTTCCCACCGCCCCTGCGTCATCGGGGAGTTGACGCACATCAGCGCAGGCCAGCACCCTGGTTGGGCACTGCTACGGCTGATCACATAGGGTGAAAAGAAAAACGGGAGGTTCGGCGTGTTCGTTGAACGGGCGCCACTTGTCGACTTAGTGTCCTGTTCAGAAGACTTCAAGGAACAGGCACACTGGTAACCCTAAACTTCAGGGTTAGGGTTCGGGTCGGCGCTACGGACCGTCCCATTCGGCATCTGCCGTCCCGGCGCGGGGCACCGCACGACGACGGCAACGTAATTCGAGGCGAGAGGCCTTCGACGTGGCAGCACCGCAGAACTACCTCGCAGTCATCAAGGTCATCGGTGTCGGCGGCGGTGGTGTCAATGCCATCAACCGGATGATCGAGGTCGGTCTCAAGGGCGTCGAGTTCATCGCCATCAACACCGACGCGCAGGCGCTGTTGATGAGCGACGCCGACGTCAAGCTCGACGTCGGCCGCGAACTCACCCGCGGACTCGGCGCCGGCGCCAACCCGGCGGTCGGCCGCAAGGCCGCCGAGGACCACCGCGAGGAGATCGAGGAGGTCCTCAAGGGGGCCGACATGGTCTTCGTGACGGCCGGTGAAGGCGGCGGCACCGGCACCGGCGGCGCGCCCGTCGTGGCCAACATCGCGCGCTCGCTCGGCGCCCTCACCATCGGCGTGGTCACACGCCCGTTCACCTTCGAGGGACGGCGCCGCGCGAACCAGGCCGAGGACGGCATCGCCGAACTGCGCGAAGAGGTCGACACCCTCATCGTCATCCCCAACGACCGGCTGCTGTCCATCTCGGACCGCCAGGTCTCGGTCCTGGACGCCTTCAAGTCCGCCGACCAGGTCCTGCTCTCCGGTGTCCAGGGCATCACCGACCTCATCACCACCCCCGGCCTGATCAACCTCGACTTCGCCGACGTCAAGTCGGTCATGTCCGAGGCCGGTTCGGCCCTCATGGGCATCGGCTCGGCCCGCGGCGACGACCGCGCGGTGGCCGCCGCCGAGATGGCGATCTCCTCGCCGCTGCTGGAGGCGTCCATCGACGGCGCCCGGGGCGTGCTGCTCTCCATCTCCGGCGGCTCCGACCTCGGTCTGTTCGAGATCAACGAGGCCGCCCAGCTGGTCAGCGAGGCCGCCCACCCCGAGGCCAACATCATCTTCGGCGCGGTCATCGACGACGCCCTCGGCGACGAGGTGCGGGTCACGGTGATCGCGGCCGGCTTCGACGGCGGCCAGCCGCCGGCCCGCCGGGACAACGTCCTCGGCTCGGCCTCGACGTCGACCCGCCGCGACGAGCCCACTCCGGTACGGCAGTCCGAGCCCAGCCGGCCGACCTTCGGCTCGCTCGGCAGCGTGACGCCGAAGGAGGAGCCGGAGCCGGCGCCCGAGCCGGTGGCCGACATCCCGGCCCCGCCGCTGCCGGCGTCGCGGACCTACGCGGACAGCGCCGCCGAGGAGCTGGACGTCCCGGACTTCCTGAAGTGATAGGACAGCGCGAGAGCGTGAGCGGCGCGCACTTCGCCTTCACCGACCGGTGGGGCGGGGTGAGCGCCGCTCCGTATGAGGAGCTCAATCTCGGCGGCGCGGTCGGTGACGAGGCGCAGGCCGTACGGGCCAACCGGGACATCGCCGCCAAGACGCTCGATCTGGACCCCGCGCGGGTCGTCTGGATGAACCAGGTGCACGGCGCCGACGTGGCCGTCGTGGACGGGCCCTGGGGCGAGGACCCGGTGCCCGAGGTCGACGCGATCGTCACCGCCCGCCGCGGGCTCGCCCTCGCCGTCCTCACCGCCGACTGCGTGCCGGTGCTGCTGGCCGACCCGGTCGCCGGGATCGTCGCCGCGGCACACGCGGGCCGACCCGGCATGGTCAAGAGGGTCGTCCCCGCCGCCGTACGGGCCATGGCCGAACTCGGTGCCGAGCCGGGCCGGATCGTCGCCCGCACCGGGCCGGCCGTGTGCGGCCGGTGTTACGAGGTGCCGGAGGCGATGCGCGCCGAGGTGGCCGCCGTCGAGCCGGCGGCGCACGCCGAGACGAGCTGGGGTACACCGGCGGTCGACGTGAGCGCCGGGGTGCACGCGCAGCTCGACCGGCTCGGGGTGTGCGACCGGGCGCAGTCGCCGGTGTGCACGCTGGAGTCGGGGGATCACTTCTCGTACCGCCGTGACCGCACCACCGGGCGGCTCGCGGGCTATGTCTGGCTGGACTGATGGGGCATGACTGACCGTAAGACCGAACTCACCGCAAATCTGGCGCAAGTGGAGCAGCGCATCACCGCCGCGTGCGTCGCGGCCGGGCGTGAGCGGGAGGAGGTGACCCTGATCGTGGTCACCAAGACCTACCCGGCGAGCGATGTGCGGATCCTGTCGGAACTCGGTGTGCGCCATGTCGCCGAGAACCGCGACCAGGACGCGGCACCGAAGGCCGCCGCATGTGCGGATCTGCCCTTGAAATGGCATTTTGTCGGTCAGTTGCAGACCAACAAGGTGCGTTCCGTGGTCGGTTACGCCGATGTCGTGCAGTCCGTGGACCGTTCCCGGCTCGTCACGGCTCTGTCGAAGGAGGCGGTGCGGTCGGGGCGCGAGGTGGGCTGTCTGATCCAGGTCGCGCTGGACGCGGGCGCGAGCGGGCGGGGCGAGCGCGGCGGCGTGGCCCCGGAGGGAATCGAAGAGTTGGCCGACCTCGTCGCGGCGTCTCCAGGGCTGCGGCTCGACGGACTGATGACCGTTGCTCCGCTCACCGGGGAGTACGCGGGACGCGAACAGGCGGCGTTCGAGCGGCTCATGGATTTGTCGACCGACCTGCGCCGAGCTCATCCGGCTGCAACCATGGTGTCGGCAGGGATGAGTGCGGACCTCGAACAGGCCGTGGCAGCCGGGGCGACACACGTGCGCGTCGGCACCGCGGTACTCGGAGTCCGCCCCAGGCTCGGGTAACGTCGCCAGGAAGTCGGACCACAGCAGAAAATATGGTCAATGCCCGCGAAGGCGAGCACAACGACCGCGTGGATCGCGGGCACTTGGCAGTCGTCAGCCGATCCACCACAGAGCGGAGGACTCAGAGCATGGCCGGCGCGATGCGCAAGATGGCGGTCTACCTCGGCCTCGTGGAGGACGATGGGTACGACGGCCGCGGATTCGACCCCGACGACGACTTCGAGCCCGAGTTGGACCCGGAGCCCGAGCGGGATCACCGACGGCATGAATCGCCACATCAGTCGCACAGTGCACATCAGTCCCAAAGGGATGAAGAGGTGCGAATCGTCCAACCGCCCGCACCCCGCGAGCCGGTGGCCCGATCGACTTCGCTCGCCGCGGAATCCGGACGTCCGGCGCGCATCGCGCCCGTGGCATCCATCACACAAGAACGTCAGTCCCTGGAGAAGAACGCACCGGTGATCATGCCCAAGGTCGTGTCGGAACGAGAGCCTTACCGGATCACCACGCTTCACCCGCGGACCTACAACGAAGCCCGTACCATCGGGGAACACTTCCGTGAGGGCACCCCGGTGATCATGAATCTGACTGAGATGGATGACACAGACGCGAAGCGACTTGTCGACTTTGCGGCCGGTTTGGTGTTTGGTCTTCACGGCAGCATCGAGCGGGTGACGCAGAAGGTGTTCCTGTTGTCTCCTGCTAACGTCGATGTCACGGCGGAGGACAAGGCCCGCATCGCAGAGGGCGGGTTCTTCAACCAGAGCTGAGACGCACAACCAGATCGACGTTCGGAAGAGCACGGAACAGGGGAGAGGGAAGCGCAGGCCATGAGCGTGTTCGCACAGGTGGTCCACATCGCGCTATTGCTGTTTCTCGCCGTGCTCATCTTCCGGCTCGTCATGGATTACGTGTTCCAGTTCGCCCGCTCGTGGCAACCCGGCAAGGCGATGGTGGTCGTACTGGAGGCCACCTACACTGTCACCGATCCACCGCTGAAGCTTCTGCGGCGGTTCATCCCGCCGCTGCGTCTCGGGGGCGTGGCGCTCGACCTGTCCTTCTTCGTACTGATGATCATCGTCTACATCCTCATCTCCATCACGGGGAGCTTCGTGTAATGAGGGTGGACGATACGGTCTTGCCGACTGCCGATGACTACGCTGAGGTGAAGAGATGCCGTTGACCCCCGAGGACGTGCGGAACAAGCAGTTCACGACCGTCCGCCTCCGAGAAGGCTATGACGAGGACGAGGTCGATGCCTTCCTCGACGAGGTCGAAGCCGAACTGACCCGTCTGCTCCGCGAGAACGAGGACCTGCGTGCCAAGCTGGCCGCGGCGACCCGTGCGGCCGCGCAGAACCAGCAGAACATGCGCAAGGGCCCGCCGGAGCAGGATCAGCAGCATCCGCAGCAGCAGGGGATGCCTCAGCAGGGCATGCCTCAGCAGGGCATGCGAGGCCCCGGCGCGCCGGTGCCCGCCGGCATATCGGGCCCGCCGCAGCAGCAGATGGGCGGCCCCATGGGAGGCCCGCCCCAGCTGCCGAGCGGTGCCCCGCAGCTGCCCGCCGGCCCCGGCGGTCAGGGTGGCCCGCAGGGTCCCGGCCCGATGGGCCAGGGTCCGATGGGCCAGGGCCCCATGGGTCAGGGTCCGATGGGTCAGGGCCCGATGGGCGGCCAGCCCATGCAGCAGCAGATGGGTGGCCCCATGGGCGGTCCGATGGGCGGCCCCGGCATGCCCGGTCAGGGCCCCGGCGGCGACAGTGCCGCCCGTGTCCTCTCGCTGGCCCAGCAGACCGCCGACCAGGCGATCGCCGAGGCCCGCTCCGAGGCCAACAAGATCGTCGGCGAGGCCCGCAGCCGCGCCGAGGGTCTGGAGCGTGACGCCCGTGCCAAGGCCGACGCCCTGGAGCGGGACGCGCAGGAGAAGCACCGCGTCGCCATGGGCTCCCTGGAGTCCGCCCGCGCCACGCTGGAGCGCAAGGTCGAGGACCTGCGCGGCTTCGAGCGCGAGTACCGCACGCGCCTGAAGTCGTACCTTGAGTCCCAGCTGCGCCAGCTGGAGACCCAGGCCGACGACTCCCTGGCCCCGCCGCGCGCCTCGTCCGCCCCGTCCCTGCCCCCGTCCCCGGCGCCCTCCATGGCCCCGGCCGGCGCGAGCGCCCCGTCCTACGGCGGCAACCAGACGATGGGCGGCAACCCCGCTCCGTCCGCCCCGTCCTACGGCGGCCAGCAGCAGATGACCCCGGCCATGACCCAGCCCATGGCTCCGGTCCGCCCGCAGGGCCCGTCCCCGATGGGCCAGGCTCCCTCGCCGATGCGTGGGTTCCTGATCGACGAGGACGACAACTGAGCACCGGGCACGGTGGGTAGTACGCCGTAGGCGTCGGCAGCGTTCAAGGGCGCGGCTCTGGACTTCGGTCCGGGGCCGCGCCCTTTTTACGCGGGTTGCGGAGAACTCTTACGCGGGTTGCGGAGAACCGCGTACCGTACTCAGGCCGACCGAGCCAATGAAGAAGGGCCCGGCCTCCTGCGTGGAGACCGGGCCCTTCTCAGACCACTCGGCGCTTACGCCTTCCGCAGCCGGAACGTGAGAGACAGCCCCTCATCGGTGAACGCCTCGCCGTAGGTGCCGTCGGCCTCACCCTGGCCGAAGTCGGTCGACAAGACCTCGTCGGCGATCAGCTCGGCATGCTCAGCCAGCGCAGCGACCACCGTGGCATCCGTCGACACCCACCGCAGAGCGATCCGGTCGGCCACATCCAGCCCACTGTTCTTGCGGGCCTCCTGGATCAGCCGGATCGCGTCACGGGCCAGACCCGCCTGCCGCAGCTCCTCGGTGATCTCCAGGTCCAGCGCCACCGTGGCACCGGAGTCGGACGCCACCGACCAGCCCTCGCGCGGGGTCTCGGTGATGATCACCTCGTCCGGGGCGAGCGTGACCGTCTCGCCGTCGACGTCCACGGAGGCCGTGCCCGCACGCAGCGCCAGCGACAGCGCGGCGGCGTCGGCGTTCGCGATCGCCTTGGCCACGTCCTGCACCCGCTTGCCGAACCGCTTGCCCAGCGCCCGGAAGTTGGCCTTCGCGGTGGTGTCCACCAGCGAGCCGCCCACCTCGGAGAGCGAGGCCAGCGAGGAGACGTTCAGCTCCTCCGTGATCTGGGTGTGCAGCTCCGGGTCCAGCGTCTCGAAACCGGTCGCCGCGATCAGCGCGCGGGACAGCGGCTGACGCGTCTTGACGCCCGACTCCGCGCGCGTGGCACGGCCCAGCTCCACCAGCCGGCGCACCAGCACCATCTGCCTTGACAGCTCCGGGTCGATCGCCGACAGGTCCGCCTCCGGCCAGGCCGCCAGGTGCACGGACTCCGGGGCACCGGGGGTCACCGGCACGACCAGGTCCTGCCACACCCGCTCGGTGATGAACGGGACGATCGGCGCCAGCAGCCGGGTGACCGTCTCCAGCACCTCGTGCAGCGTGCGCAGCGCCGCCTTGTCGCCCTGCCAGAACCGGCGGCGCGAGCGGCGGACGTACCAGTTGGACAGGTCGTCGACGAACGCGGACAGCAGCTTGCCGGCGCGCTGGGTGTCGTACGCCTCCATCGCCTGCGTCACCTGGTCGGTGAGGGCGTGCAGTTCGGACAGCAGCCAGCGGTCGATCAGCGGGCGCTCGGCCGGGGCCGGGTCCGCCGCGCTCGGCGCCCACTGGGACGTACGGGCATACAGCGCCTGGAAGGCGACCGTGTTCCAGTACGTCAGCAGGGTCTTGCGGACAACCTCCTGGATGGTGCCGTGACCGACGCGGCGCGCCGCCCACGGGGAGCCGCCGGCCGCCATGAACCAGCGCACCGCGTCCGCGCCGTTGGCGTCCATGAGCGGGATCGGCTGCAGGATGTTGCCCAGGTGCTTGGACATCTTGCGGCCGTCCTCGGCCAGGATGTGGCCGAGGCAGACGACGTTCTCGTACGACGACTTGTCGAAGACCAGCGTGCCGACGGCCATCAGCGTGTAGAACCAGCCGCGGGTCTGGTCGATCGCCTCGGAGATGAACTGCGCCGGGTACCGGCTCTCGAACAGCTCCTTGTTCTTGTACGGGTAGCCCCACTGCGCGAACGGCATCGAACCCGAGTCGTACCAGGCGTCGATGACCTCGGGCACGCGCGTGGCCGTCTTGCCGCAGCCCTCGTGCGTGCAGGCGAAGGTGACCTCGTCGATGTACGGCCGGTGCGGGTCCAGGTCCGACTGGTCGGTGCCCGACAGCGCGGTCAGCTCCGCGCGGGAGCCGACGCAAGTGAGGTGGTCGTCCTCACAGCGCCAGATCGGCAGCGGGGTGCCCCAGTAGCGGTTGCGGGACAGCGCCCAGTCGATGTTGTTGTTCAGCCAGTCGCCGTAGCGGCCGTGCTTGACCGTCTCCGGGAACCAGTTGGTCTTCTCGTTCTCCTGGATCAGGCGGTCCTTGATCGCCGTCGTGCGGATGTACCAGGAGGGCTGTGCGTAGTACAGCAGCGCCGTGTGGCAGCGCCAGCAGTGCGGGTAGCTGTGCTCGTACGCCACGTGCTTGAAGAGGAGGCCGCGCTGCTGGAGGTCCTCGGTGAGCTTTTCGTCCGCCTTCTTGAAGAAGACGCCGCCGACCAGCGGGACGTCCTCCTCGAAGGTGCCGTCCGGGCGGACCGGGTTCACGACGGGCAGGCCGTAGGCGCGGCAGACTTTGAGGTCGTCCTCACCGAAGGCGGGGGACTGGTGGACCAGACCCGTACCGTCCTCGGTCGTGACGTAGTCCGCGTTCACCACGAAGTGCGCCGGAGCCGGGAACTCCACGAGCTCGAACGGACGTTGGTAGGTCCAGCGCTCCATCTCGGCGCCGGTGAAGGTCTGGCCCGTGGTCTCCCAGCCCTCGCCGAGCGCCTTGGCGACGAGCGGCTCGGCGACGACGAGCTTCTCCTCGCCGTTGGTGGCGACGACGTAGGTGACCTCCGGGTGCGCGGCGACCGCCGTGTTGGACACCAGGGTCCAGGGGGTCGTCGTCCACACCAGGAGCGCGGCCTCGCCGGCGAGCGGACCGGAGGTGAGCGGGAAACGGACGTACACGGACGGGTCGACGACCGTCTCGTAGCCCTGCGCCAGCTCATGGTCGGACAGGCCGGTGCCGCAGCGCGGGCACCAGGGGGCGACCCGGTGGTCCTGGACCAGCAGGCCCTTGTTGAAGATCTCCTTCAGCGACCACCACACGGACTCCACGTACTCGGGGTCCATGGTGCGGTAGGCGTCGTCCAGGTCGACCCAGTAGCCCATGCGGGTCGTCAGCTCGGCGAAGGCGTCGGTGTGCCGGGTCACGGACTCACGGCACTTGGCGTTGAACTCGGCGATGCCGTACGCCTCGATGTCCTGCTTGCCGGAGAAGCCCAGCTCCTTCTCGACGGCCAGCTCCACGGGCAGGCCGTGGCAGTCCCAGCCGGCCTTGCGGGCCACGTGATAGCCGCGCATCGTGCGGAAGCGGGGGAAGACGTCCTTGAAGACGCGGGCCTCGATGTGGTGGGCGCCGGGCATGCCGTTGGCGGTGGGCGGGCCCTCGTAGAACACCCATTCCGGGCGGCCCTCGGACTGCTCCAGGCTCTTGGCGAAGATCTTCTGCTCGCGCCAGAAGTCGAGCACGGCGTGCTCAAGAGCGGGCAGGTCGACCTGTGCGGGCACCTGGCGGTACGTCGGCGCTGTCATCTGCGAGCATCCTCCAACGGACTTGCTGCCTTCCGTCGGAGGGACGAGAGCCTTCGATCCTGTCTACGCCGTGTGCGGCGCGCTCCCGCGGTACCACCCTCCTTGGCTCTCCGGTGCGCCCTGTGCTCCGGTGAGCCCCCTCATTGGGGTCGCGAAGCCGGTTCTACTCGCCCGGTGCGGGCTTTCTTCCGGCGGCTCCGGGGTGATCTTCACGTCGCGCTCGCCCCCGGGCTCCCACCGTCCCCGGGTCGCTCTGGGCTGCGTACGCCGCTACTCGTCCCCATCCACGCTTCTCGCTCCGCCCAGTGTACGGCGCCGCGCGGACAGTGGCTGACCGGTTTTCTCCGGACCCGTGGTCCGCGGGGTGCCGCCGTGCGCCGGGCGACCGGGCGGGCTGACCCGAATGGCGAGGGCACGCGCGCGTGTGTCCGGCGGGGTCTGCCGGGGCGGATTACCCGGCGGGGAGCTGGGCACAACGGATGCAGGCCCGCTGCTCGGGGGGTGCGGGCGGGCGAATCGGGCGGTGTGCCCCGTTGCCGCGGGACTCAAGTCGATTTATCGTCCCAGCACGATTCGCGAGCAAGATCACAATATGTGAAGGGGCCGCGGCCATGGTGGCGAAAAAGACCGCCGTAGAGCATCCGGCGACCGGCCGGGCCAGGGGCGCGGCCGCCAAGAAGACGACTGCGAAGAAGACGACTGCGAAGAAGACGGCCACCGAGAAGACGGCCACCGAGAAGACGGCCACCAAGACGGCAGCCACCAAGAAGGCGGCCGCCAAGGAGACGGCCGCGAAGAAGACGGCTGTGCGGAAGGTCGACGCGAAGACCGCGACGAAGGCCGCGGACGCCAGGAAGCCGGCCGAGAAGGCAGCCAAGACGCCTGCCGAGAAGCCTGCCGGGAAGAAGACGGTGGCCAGGAAGCCGGCGGCCGGGAAGAAGGCGGCGGTGAAGGGGGTGGCGGTGGACAAGGCGGCCGTCAAGGCGGCTGCCGCCGGCGTCTCCTCGGAGACGGCCGGCAAGAGCACGGCCAAGAAAGCGGGCGCGGCGCGGGCCGCGAAGCAGACGGGAGCCACGACAGTGGTTGCGAAGAAGACTCCTGGCACGGCCACGGCCGCACAGACCGCCGTTCCCAAGGCACGGATCGCCGCGGCGGAGCCCGGCGAGCTGGCGGTGCGTCCCGGAGAGGAGCCCTGGACGCCGGAAGAGGTCGCGGAGGCCCGCGCCGAGCTGCTGTCCGAGGTGGAGCGGCTGCGCACCGAGATCAGCTCCGCCGAGGCCTCCCTCGTGGGCCTGATGCGCGACTCCGGGGACGGTGCGGGCGACGACCAGGCCGACACCGGGACGAAGAACATCACGCGCGAGCACGAGCTGGCGCTGGCCGCCAACGCGCGCGAGATGCTGATCCAGAACGAGCACGCCCTGGAACGGCTGGACGCGGGCACCTACGGTCTGTGCGAGAACTGCGGCAACCCCATCGGCAAAGCCCGGATGCAGGCCTTCCCGCGGGCCACCCTGTGCGTGGAGTGCAAACAGAAGCAGGAACGTCGCTCCTGAGCGTGAGGGGCCGGGCGGGCGTGCCGTAGTCTCGTCCTCAGTCAGGCACCTAGGTTGAGGGACTCACGTGGCAGAGGCGGAACGCATCATCGGTACGCCGGACACCCCGGACGACAGCGGCGAGCACACGGCGGCGGCCGGAGCACGGCAGGCCCCGGCGCAGGCGCGCGCCGGCCGGGGGCGCCGGATCGCCGTGCTGTTCGCGGTGGCCGCGTTCGCGTACGCCCTCGACCTGATCAGCAAGACGCTCGTGGTCGCCAAGCTGGAGGGCCACGAGCCGATCAAGCTGGTCGGGGACCTGCTGGAGCTGCACGCCATCCGCAACCCCGGCGCCGCCTTCGGCTTCGGGGGCGCGTTCACGGTGATCTTCACCCTGATCGCGGCGGCGGTGATCGTGGTGATCATGCGCCTGGCCCGCAAGCTGTACAGCTTCCCCTGGGCGGTCGCCCTCGGCCTGCTGCTCGGCGGCGCGCTCGGCAACCTGACCGACCGGATCTTCCGGGCCCCCGGGGTCTTCGAGGGCCAGGTCGTGGACTTCATCGCACCGAAGGGCTTCGCGGTGTTCAACCTGGCCGACTCGGCGATCGTGTGCGGCGGCATCCTGATCGTGCTGCTGTCCTTCCGCGGCCTGGACCCGGACGGCACGGTCCACAAGGACTGACCGCCCGGGGGTTCTCCCGAGTTGTCCACAGGCCCGTGCGGGGGCGTCCGGCCGGTCCGGCATACTCGACGGGTGAGCACGATTCCCGAGATCCGTACCCTGCCCGTGCCCGACGGCCTGGAGGGTGAGCGCGTCGACGCCGCCATCTCCCGGATGTTCGGCTTCTCCCGCACGAAGGCGGCCGAGCTGGCCGCGGCCGGCAAGGTGCAGGTCGACGGCGCGGTGGTCGGCAAGTCCGAGCGGGTGCGCGGCGGCGCCTGGCTGGAGGTCGAGATGCCGCAGGCGCCCGCGCCGGTGCAGGTGGTCGCCGAGCCGGTCGAGGGCATGGAGATCGTGTACGACGACGATGACGTGGTCGTGATCGTCAAGCCGGTCGGCGTGGCCGCGCACCCCTCGCCGGGCTGGAGCGGCCCCACCGTCATCGGCGGCCTCGCCGCGGCCGGCTACCGGATCTCCACCTCCGGTGCCGCCGAGCGCCAGGGCATCGTGCACCGCCTCGACGTCGGCACCTCGGGCCTGATGGTGGTCGCCAAGTCGGAGCGGGCGTACACCTCGCTCAAGCGCCAGTTCAAGGAGCGCACGGTCGACAAGCGCTACCACACACTGGTCCAGGGCCACCCGGACCCGACGAGCGGCACGATCGACGCCCCGATCGGCCGCCACCCCAACCACGACTACAAGTGGGCGGTCACGGCCGACGGCAAGCCCTCCGTGACCCACTACGACCTCATCGAGGCCTTCCGCGCCGCCTCGCTGCTGGACGTGAAGCTGGAGACCGGCCGCACCCACCAGATCCGCGTCCACATGTCCGCCCACCGCCACCCCTGCGTCGGCGACCTCACCTACGGCGCCGACCCGACCCTCGCCAAGCGGCTGCGCCTGACCCGCCAGTGGCTGCACGCCGTGCGGCTCGGCTTCGAGCACCCCGCGGACGGGCAGTGGGTGGAGTTCCGCAGCGACTACCCCGAGGACCTGCAGAAGGCCCTCGACCAGGTCCGTGAGGAGTCGTACGCGTGAGCGTGCCGCCGTACACCCTCCGGGTCGCCGAGGATCCCGCCGACCGCGAGGCCTGCTTCGCGGTCCGCAAGGAGGTCTTCGTCGTCGAGCAGGGCGTCGCCGAGGATCTGGAGTACGACGTCTACGACGCGGGCGCCGTGCATGTGCTCGCGGTCCGCGAGGACGGCGTGCCGCTCGGCACCGGGAGGCTGCTGCACGGCGCGGCGGCCCTGGCGAAGACCGGCGCGGACGCCTCGGTGGGCTCCCTGGGGCGGCTCGCCGTCTCCCGGGCGGCGCGTGGGCTCGGGGTCGGTGTGGCCCTGGTCCGGGCCATCGAGGACGCGGCACGCGCGCGTGGTCTCACCGCGATCGACCTGCACGCACAGACCCATGCGCTGGGTTTCTACGAGCGCCTCGGGTACGTGGTGTATGGCCCGGAGTTCCCGGACGCCGGGATACCCCACCGGGCGATGCGCCGCGCCCTGTAGCGCGGCGCGCGCTCCCGGCGGGCGGATGGCAGGCTTGAGGTCTGCCGTGTGAGCGTCGACCCCGGAGCGCCGGCCGTGGATCAGTTGGCCCTGCTGTTCATCCTGCTGCTCGGGGCCCTGGTGAGCGTGCCGGTGGGGGACAGGTTCGGGGTGCCGGCGCCGGTGCTGATGACGCTGTTCGGCGGGGCCCTCGCGGTGGCCGACTTCGTGCCGAACGTGAACATCCCGCCCGAGCTGATCCTGCCCGGGCTGCTGCCCCCGCTGCTCTACGCCGCCGTGCGCCGCACCTCCTGGCGGCAGTTCGCGGCCAACATCCGGCCGATCCTCCTGCTGGCCGTCGCCCTGGTCTTCGTGACGACGGTGTGCGTGGCGTACGTCGCCAACGCGATCGTGCCCGGGCTGTCGATCGCCGCCGCCGTCACCCTGGGCGCGCTGATCGCCCCGCCCGACCCGGTCGCCGCGACCAGCGTCGCCGGACAGCTCGGGCTGCCGCGCCGACTGGTGTCGATCCTGGAGGGCGAGGGGCTCTTCAACGACGTCACGGCCATCGTGCTGTACCACGTGGCCGTCGCCGCGGCGGTGAGCGGCAACTTCTCGGCCTGGGAGGCCGGGCTGGACCTGGTGCTGTCCGGCGTGGTCGCGGTGGTCGTCGGGTTGTTGCTCGGCTGGGGCGCGAACAAGCTGATGGACCTGCTGGGCGATCCGACCCTGCAGATCGGCATGACCCTGCTGGTGCCGTACGCCTCCTACGTGCTCGCGGAGAAGCTGCACGGTTCCGGGGTGCTCGCGGTGCTCACCACGGCGCTCTTCCTCTCCGAGTACGCCACCGGCGCCGACGACGTGATGACCCGGCTGGCCGGGCACACCTTCTGGGACATCATCGACACCCTCGTCACGGGGGTCGCCTTCGGGCTCATCGGTCTGGAGCTGCACAACGCCATCCGTACCGCCCAGGGCCGCTGGGGCGAACTGCTCGGCTGGGCCGCCGCCGTCGTGGGCGTGGTGATCGTCGTCCGGCTGGTGTGGCTGCTGCCCGCGACCTGGCTGACCAAACGGCTGCACGCCAGGCGGGACTACGACGAGGAGATCCCGGTCAGCTGGCGGGAGACCGTCGTGATGTGGTGGTCCGGGATGCGCGGGGTGGCCTCGGTGGCGCTGGCGCTGGCCATCCCGCTGAAGACCGACGACGGCTCGCCCTTTCCCGACCGTGACGAGATCATCTTCATCGCCTTCGGGGTCATCATCGTCACGCTGGTGCTCCAGGGACTCACCCTGCCGTCGCTGGTGAAGGGGCTCGGGGTGCGGGCCGACTCCGAGCGGGAGAAGGAGTTCGAGAAGGAACTGGCGGTGCGCGCGGCGAAGGCGGCGAAGCGCAGGCTGCGGGAGATCGAGCAGGTGGAGGACCTGCCCGAGGACCTGGCGGAGCAGATGCTGCGGCGCGCCTTCGACATCGGCATCCGGATCAGCCCGGACATGGGCGAGGAGGAACGGCGGGAGGCACAGCACCAGCGGGCCAAGCGGCTCAAGCGGATCCGGCGCATCCAGAACGAGATGATGAGCGCGGCCCGGCACGAGGTACTGGCGGCGCGCAGCGAGCCGGGGGCGGATCCGGAGATCGTCGACCGGGTGCTGCGGCATCTGGACGTACGGAGCCTGCGGTGAGCCGTTCCGAGTCCGAGGACAGCGGGCGCAAGCGCCTGCGCGCAGGGGTGGCGTATTCGTCGTACGAATGTGTGGCGCCTGTGGAAAACCCCGGCACCGCCCGGCGAGGCGTGCCTACTCTCGGATCATGACGCGCAACATCGTGATCAGCGGGGGCGGCACGGGCATCGGGCTGGCGACCGCCCAGGCCTTCGCGGCGGACGGGGACCGGGTGCTGATGCTCGGGCGGCGGGCCGAGGTGCTGGAGAAGGCAGGGGTGCCCGGTGCGCTCACGTATGCGGCTGACCTCTCCGAGCCCGATCAGGTCCGCGGGGTGGCCCGGTTCGTGGCAGCGGAGCTGGGCACGGTCGACGTCCTGGTGCACGGCGCGGGCGGCGCCGGACAGCTGGAGCCGCCGGCGGGCAGCGACGACCCCCTGGACCGCGTGGCCCATGACTGGACGGTCAACTTCAGACAGAACGCCCTGACGGCCGCGCTGCTCACCGAGGCTCTGAAGAGCCGGCTCGCCGAGCCCGGCGGACGGGTGCTGTTCGTCAGCTCCATCGCCGCCTACCGCGGTTCGGGCACCGGCGCCTACGCGGCGGCCAAGGCCGGGCTGCATCCGTACGCCCACGACCTGGCCCGGGAGCTGGGCCCGCGCGGCATCACCGTGAACGTGGTCGCGCCGGGCTATGTGGAGGACACCGAGTTCTTCGGGGACACCATGGACGAGGCCCGGCGGGCGCGGCTCATCGGTGACACGCTGACCGGCCGGGCCGGGAGACCGGGAGACGTGGTTTCGACCCTGCACTGGCTGGCCTCGCCCGGCGCCGGGCACGTCACCTCACAGGTGATCCAGGTCAACGGAGGCGCGGAGCGCGGGCACTGACGCGGCGCGGGCCCGGTGGGTACGGCGGCGCGGAGCAGGGGGCTGAGGCGGCTCGGGCGCGGTCGCACCGGCACCGGCTGGCACCATGGCCTCATGAACATCATGCTCTTTCATTCGACCTACGGTCTCAGGCCCGCGGTGCGCGAGGCCGCGGACCGGCTGCGCGCGGCGGGCCACGAGGTGTGGACGCCGGACCTCTTCGAGGGGCGCACGTTCGACACCGTCGAGGAGGGCATGGCGTACCGGGAGGAGATCGGCAAGGACGAGCTGCTGAAGCGGGCCGTGCTGGCGGCGGCGCCGTACTCCGAGCGCGGGCTCGTGTACGCGGGCTTCTCGCTCGGCGCCTCGATCGCCCAGACCCTGGCTCTCGGCGACGACAAGGCGCGCGGGCTGCTGCTCCTGCACGGCACGTCGGACATCGCGCCGAACGCGCAGGCGGACGAGCTGCCGGTGCAGCTGCACGTGGCGGAGCCGGACCCGTTCGAGACGGACGACTGGCTGAGCGCCTGGTATCTCCAGATGGGCCGGACCGGCGCGGACGTGGAGGTCTACCGGTACGCCGGCGCCGGGCACCTGTACACCGACCCCGAGCTGCCGGACTACGACGCCGAGGCCGCCGAGGCCACCTGGCGGGTGGCGCTCGGCTTCCTCGACAGCCTGGAGAACGCGTAGGGGATCACGCGTAGGGGATCACGCGTAGGCGTACGGCCCTACACGGGGTCGTAGGTCCGCTCGACCTTCTGGGTGCCGCTGCGGGTGCGGTACGAACGCTCCCACGCCGAGGTCGCGTCGGGGTCGGTGCGGTCGGACAGCACGTAGTAGTCCATCTGCGCGCGGTCGGCGGTGATGTCCAGCACGCCGTAGCCGTGCCGGTCGGTGTCGACCCAGTGGACGTGGCGGTTGGCCACCTCGATGAGCGGCGCGGCGACCGCGGAGACCGTGCCCTCGGGGACCTTGGCGATGTCGTCGAGGTTGTCGGAGGTCACCGAGGTGATCACGAACTCGGTGGCCGCCGACGGCGACAGCGGGTAGGTGCCCGCGTCCACCGGCACGTCGTTGGCCCAGGACATGTGGATGTCACCGGTCAGGAAGACGGTGTTGCCGATGGCGTTCGAGCGGAGGTGGTCGAGGAGTTCGCGGCGGTCGTGGGTGTAGCCGTCCCACTGGTCGGTGTTGACGCCTATGCCGTCCTGCGGCAGGCCGAGCAGCTTGGCGAGCGGCTTGAGGAGGTCGCCGGTGAGGGAGCCGACGACGAAGGGGGCGATCATCACCGAGTTGCCGACCAGCCGCCACTTCGTGTCGGAGGCCTTCAGACCCGCCTTCAGCCAGTCGAGCTGGGCGCGCCCGGTGATGGTCCGGTCCGGGTCGTCCACCGAGCCGCTGCCCGTGGACGCCTGCTGGGAGCGGAAGGAGCGCAGGTCCAGCAGGGACAGCTCGGCGAGCTTGCCGAAGTGCAGCCGCCGGTAGGTGGTGCCCTCGACGGCGGGGCGGACCGGCATCCACTCGAAGTAGGCCTGCTTGGCGGCCGCCTTGCGGGCGGTCCAGGTGCCCTCGGCGCCCTCGGTGTGGTTGACCGCGCCGCCCGACCAGGCGTTGTCCGCGAACTCATGGTCGTCCCAGATCGCGATGACCGGCGCCTTCAGATGCAGGGCCTGCAGATCGGGGTCGGTCTTGTACTCGCCGTGCCGCATCCGGTAGTCGGCGAGTGTGATGATCTCGTGGGCGGGTGCGTGCGGGCGGACGACCGTGCCGCGGGCCGCGTACTCGCCGGTCTTGTACTCGTAGATGTAGTCGCCGAGGTGCAGCCAGGCGTCCAGGTCGCTGCGGGCGGCGAGGTGGCGGTAGGCGGTGAAGTAGCCGGCCTCCCAGTTGGCGCAGGTGACCACGCCGAGCCGCAGCCCGGACACGGCCGCGTGCGCCGCCGGGGCGGTGCGGGTGCGGGCCACCGGGGAGTCGGTGCCGCCGGCCGAGAAGCGGAACCAGTAGTCGGTCGCCGGCTCCAGGCCGCGGATGTCGGCCTTCACGGTGTGGTCGCCGGCGGCGGTCGCCGTGACGGACCCCTTGGCGACGACGGCCGTCAGCGCCTGGTCCCTGGCGACGACCCAGCTCACCTCGGTGTCCGGACCGAGCCCGGAGCCCGGTACCGCCTCCGGGCTCGGGGTGACCCGGGTCCACAGCAGGATGCCGTCGGGCAGGGGGTCACCGGAGGCGACGCCGTGCAGGAAGGCGGGGGCCCGGTCGGCGGCGCGCGCCGGGAGGGCGGCGGCGAGCGGGCCGGCCAGCACAGCGGACGCCGCCGCGGCCTTGACGACCGTACGGCGGCGGGGAGAGCGGGAGCCGAGGCCTTCGGCGGCCGGAAATGATCTTGATCGACTGGTCACGACCGATCAGGTTACTGACCGGTATGAACGGCGGAGCGGGCGAACTCCCGATGTTCGCCCGCTCTTCATGTGAATGCCGGATTCCGCCCGGACGTCAGCCCTTGAGGGCTGCGTCGAGCGCCTTGTTGAACTCGGCCACGGTCATGGGCGGGTTCTTGCCGTCGGAGCCCGTCAGCGTCTTGCCGTCCATCTTCAGGGTCGGGGTGCCCTGGATGCCGTCCTTGTCGAAGATCTTGGACTCCTCCAGCGCCCACCGGTCGTAGGTGCCGTCCTTCACGTCCTTCTGGAACGCCGCGTTGCCCTTCAGGGCAGGCACCGTGTCGGCGATCTTGATCAGATAGGCGTCGTCCTTGAACTTGTCGTCCTGCTCGTCGGGGTGCCACTTCGTCGAGTACATCGCGGCCTTGTACTCAAGGAAGGCCTCGGGGCTGACGTTGAGCGCGGCGCCCAGGGCGCTGAGCCCGTTCTTGGAGCCCACACCCGGCAGGTTCTTGTCGAGGAAGGTGGCACCGACGTAGTGGAGCTTGAACGTGCCGTCGTCGATGTCCTTCTTCACCGTCGTGCCGACCGTCTGCTCGAACTGCGCGCAGACCGGGCAGCGCGGGTCCTCGTAGATGGTGAGGGTCTTCTTGGCGGTGCTCTTGCCTATGACGACGGTGGTGCCGTCCGAGCCCGTGGTGTTGGCCGGCTTCACGAGCGGCTTGGTCTTCGCGGCGTCCCACCCGGTGGGCTTGTTGGCCTGGACGACGGCGTAGCCGATGCCGCCGGCCGCGGCCAGCACGGCCACGACCGAGGCGGCCACGATGACCTGCCGCCTGGCCTTGTCGCGCTTGGCCTGCCGCTCGCGCTCCTGGCGCAGCCGCTCCCTTGCCGCCGTCTTCGCCGACTGGCTGTTCCGCTTGCTCATGGTGGTGATCTCCGTGTGGGACGCGCACATGCCGTACGCGGGATACGTGTGGGGGACTGGGTGTGCTCAGGTCTCGCCGCTCAGCCGGCGGCGAGGGCGGGGGAGCACGGCGGTCCACGCCGTCCCAGGGAGTGCACGAGAAGCCGGTCACGGGCGGCGGTCCGGCGCGGGGCCGGGCGCGGCAGCCGGCGGACCGGGGCCCGCCGTACGGCGACCGAGGCCACCGCCAGCAGCAGCGGCCGGAAGGTGGTGGCGGCGACCGCGCGCAGCAGCTGCACCAGCGCCCGCTCGCCCCGGCGCAGCCAGGCGGCGGCCAGCAGGCCCACGCCGACGTGCGCGGCGAGCAGCAGCCAGGCGGCCGCCGGGCTCGCGTGCGCAAGCAGCGCCTCGGGGCGGCCTTGAGCCCCGGCCATCCGGGCCAGCGGGCTGCCGACGGCACCGCCCTGGCACAGCACGTCGAAGCCGAAGGCGCGCAACGGGCCCGCGACCGGGCCGCCGGCCCGGCCGTAGCAGGCGTGCTGGCCCGTGGTGAACACCGTGTCGGCGGTCAGCTCCAGCGGGATCAGCAGGGCCGCGATCCGGCCGAAGCCGCGCTCGCGGCCCGCCAGCGCGTACGCGGCGGCGAACACACCGGCGAAGACCGCCAGCACCGTGCCCACCGGCAGCGGAGCCTGGGACAGCAGCACGTGCGACGCGGTGCTGAGCGTCACGACGAAGGCCGTGAACAGCGCCGCGCGCACGGCTCTGAGCTGGGTCCCGGATATGTCCATAGCGAGAGAAGAGTCTGTCACGTACGTGAGTAAGAGACCCCTAAAGAGTGCCTGTGAGTGCGCGAAGGTTACAGCCCCGGAATCCGGCCGTTGCGGAACAGGTCGACGAAGATCTGGTGGTCGGCACGCGCGCGTGCGCCGTAGCCGTGCGCGAAGTCCACCAGGAGCGGCGCGAAGCCCTCCTCGTCGGCGGCGATCGCCGCGTCGATGGCCCGCTCGGTGGAGAACGGCACGAGGGACTCGCCGGAGGTGTCGTCCGCCGCCGCGTGCATCGTCGCCGTGGCCCGGCCGAGGTCGGCGACGACCTGCGCGATCTCCTCGGGGTCGTCGATGTCGCCCCAGCCCAGGTCGACGGCGTACGGCGAGACCTCGGCGACCAGCTGGCCCGCGCCGTCCAGCTCGGTCCAGCCCAGCCACGGGTCGGCGTGCGCCTGCAGAGCGCGCTGGGAGATCACCGTGCGGTGGCCCTCGTGCTGGAAGTAGCCGGAGATGGCCGGATCCGTGATGTGCCGGGAGACGGCGGGGGTCTGGGCCTGCTTGACGTAGATCACGACATCGTTCTCCAGGGCGTCGCTGTGGCCCTCCAGAAGGATGTTGTACGACGGCAGCCCGGCCGACCCTATGCCGATGCCGCGGCGGCCGACGACGTCCTTCACGCGGTAGGAGTCGGGCCGGGCCAGCGAGGAGTCCGGCAGGGTCTCCAGATAGCCGTCGAAGGCGGCCAGCACCTTGTAGCGGGTCGCGGCGTCCAGCTCGATGGAGCCGCCGTCCGGCGCGAAGCGGCGCTCGAAGTCTCGGATCTCCGTCATCGACTCCAGCAGCCCGAAGCGGGTCAGCGAGCGGGCGTCACGCAGCGCGTCCAGCAGCGGACCCTCCGCGGTGTCCAGCGTGAACGGCGGCACCTCGTCGCTCTTGGCGCCCGTGGCCAGGGCGTGGATGCGCTCGCGGTACGCGCCCGCGTAGATCCGCACCAGCTCGGTGATCTGCTCGTCGCTCAGCGCCTTCGCGTACCCGATGAGCGCGATCGACGCCGAGAAGCGCTTCAGGTCCCAGGTGAACGGGCCGACGTAGGCCTCGTCGAAGTCGTTGACGTTGAAGACCAGGCGGCCGTTGGAGTCCATGTACGTGCCGAAGTTCTCCGCGTGCAGGTCGCCGTGGATCCACACGCGCGAGGTGCGGTCGTCCAGAAATGGACCGCTGAATATCCTCCCGCCACCCCGCCCGGCGTTCTCCGCGTCCAGGTCGTGGTAGAAGAGGCACGCCGTGCCCCGGTAGAACGCGAACGCCGAGGCCGCCATCTTCCGGAACTTCACCCGGAACGCGGCCGGGTCGGCGGCCAGGAGCCGGCCGAAGGCGGTGTCGAAGACGGCGAGGATCTCCTCGCCGCGCTGCTCGTCGTCGAGCGGGTGGACCGACATCGCGGGGTGCCTCCTGGAGCGATTATCTGTACGACAGCGTTTCTGTCGTCTTCAACGGGCGACGCCACGCGGGAGTGCCCGGTTCCCGCCTGAAGGTACGCGGGAGTGCCCGCCGAGTGTCAGTGGCGAGGCATAGACTTCCCGCTGACCCCAGAACTGTTCGCCCGCCCCATGCCCAGTGTTTCCGTCGGAGGCCATACCGTGTCAAAGCCGCCCTTCACGCACCTGCACGTCCACACGCAGTACTCGCTGCTGGACGGTGCCGCGCGGCTCAAGGACATGTTCAACGCGTGCAACGAGATGGGCATGACCCACATCGCCATGTCCGACCACGGCAACCTCCACGGGGCGTACGACTTCTTCCACTCCGCGAAGAAGGCCGGGATCACCCCGATCATCGGGATCGAGGCGTATGTCGCCCCCGAGTCCCGGCGCAACAAGCGCAAGATCCAGTGGGGCCAGCCGCACCAGAAGCGCGACGACGTCTCCGGTTCCGGCGGTTACACCCACAAGACGATGTGGGCGGTGAACAAGACCGGTCTGCACAACCTCTTCCGTCTTTCCTCCGACGCCTACGCCGAGGGCTGGCTGCAGAAGTGGCCGCGCATGGACAAGGAGACCATCGCGCAGTGGTCCGAGGGCATCGTCGCCTCCACCGGCTGCCCCTCCGGCGAGGTGCAGACCCGCCTGCGCCTCGGCCAGTTCGACGAGGCGCTCAAGGCCGCCGCCGACTACCAGGACATCTTCGGCAAGGACCGGTACTTCCTGGAGCTGATGGACCACGGCATCGACATCGAGCACCGGGTCCGCGACGGCCTGCTGGAGATCGGCAAGAAGCTCGGCATCCCCCCGCTGGTCACCAACGACTCGCACTACACGTACGCGCACGAGGCCGGCGCCCACGACGCCCTGCTGTGCATCCAGACCGGCAAGAACCTCTCCGACCCGGACCGCTTCAAGTTCGACGGCACCGGCTACTACCTGAAGTCCACGGACGAGATGTACGCCATCGACTCCTCGGACGCCTGGCAGGAGGGCTGCGCCAACACGCTCCTCGTCGCCGAGATGGTCGACACCGACGGCATGTTCGAGAAGCGCGACCTCATGCCCAAGTTCGACATCCCCGAGGGCTACACCGAGGTCACCTGGTTCAAGGAGGAGGTCCGCCGCGGCATGGAGCGCCGCTATCCCGGCGGCATCCCCGAGGACCGCCAGAAGCAGGCCGACTACGAGATGGACACCATCATCTCGATGGGCTTTCCCGGCTACTTCCTCGTCGTCGCCGACTTCATCATGTGGGCCAAGAAGCAGGGCATCGCGGTCGGCCCCGGCCGAGGCTCCGCGGCCGGCTCGATCGTCGCCTACGCCATGGGCATCACCGACCTCGACCCGATCCCGCACGGCCTGATCTTCGAGCGGTTCCTCAACCCCGAGCGCATCTCGATGCCCGATGTCGACATCGACTTCGACGAGCGCAGGCGCGTCGAGGTGATCCGGTACGTGACCGAGAAGTACGGCGCCGACAAGGTCGCCATGATCGGCACCTACGGCACCATCAAGGCCAAGAACGCGATCAAGGACTCCGCGCGCGTGCTGGGCTACCCGTACGCGATGGGCGACCGCATCACCAAGGCCATGCCCGCCGACGTCCTCGGCAAGGGCATCCCGCTGTCCGGCATCACCGACCCCAGCCACCCGCGCTACAGCGAGGCCGGCGAGGTCCGCGGGATGTACGAGAACGAGCCGGACGTGAAGAAGGTCATCGACACCGCGCGCGGTGTGGAGGGCCTGGTCCGGCAGATGGGCGTGCACGCCGCCGGCGTCATCATGTCCAGCGAGACCATCACCGAGCACGTCCCGGTGTGGGTGAGGCACACCGACGGCGTGACCATCACGCAGTGGGACTACCCGAGCTGTGAGTCGCTCGGCCTGCTGAAGATGGACTTCCTGGGCTTGCGCAACCTCACGATCATGGACGACGCGGTCAAGATGGTGAAGGCCAACAAGGGGATCGACATCGACCTCCTGGCCCTCCCGCTCGACGACCCGCAGACCTTCGATCTGCTCCAGCGCGGCGACACCCTCGGCGTCTTCCAGTTCGACGGCGGCCCCATGCGCTCGCTGCTGCGGTTGATGAAGCCCGACAACTTCGAAGACATCTCCGCCGTGTCGGCCCTGTACCGCCCGGGCCCGATGGGCATGAACTCCCACACGAACTACGCGCTGCGCAAGAACAAGCAGCAGGAGATCACGCCGATCCACAAGGAGCTGGAGGAGCCCCTCGAAGAGGTCCTGGCGGTCACCTACGGCCTGATCGTCTACCAGGAGCAGGTGCAGAAGGCCGCCCAGATCATCGCCGGCTACTCGCTCGGCGAGGCCGACATCCTCCGCCGCGTGATGGGTAAGAAGAAGCCGGAGGAGCTGGAGAAGAACTTCGTCATCTTCCAGGCCGGCGCCCGCAAGAACGGCTACAGCGACGAGGCCATCCAGGCCCTGTGGGACGTGCTGGTCCCCTTCGCCGGCTACGCGTTCAACAAGGCGCACTCCGCCGCGTACGGCCTGGTGTCGTACTGGACCGCCTACCTGAAGGCGAACCACCCCGCCGAGTACATGGCCGCCCTCCTCACGTCCGTCAAGGACGACAAGGACAAGTCGGCCGTCTACCTCAACGAGTGCCGCCGCATGGGCATCCGGGTGCTCCCGCCGAACGTCAACGAGTCCGAGGCCAACTTCGCCGCCCAGGGCGACGACGTGATCCTCTTCGGCCTCTCCGCCGTCCGCAACGTCGGCACCAACGTCGTCGAGTCGATCATCAAGTGCCGCAAGGCCAAGGGGAAGTACGCCTCCTTCCCCGACTACCTCGACAAGGTCGAGGCGGTGGTCTGCAACAAGCGCACCACCGAATCGCTGATCAAGGCCGGCGCCTTCGACACCATGAACCACACCCGCAAGGGCCTCATGGCGCAGTACGAGCCGATGATCGACAACGTCGTGGCGGTCAAGCGCAAGGAGGCCGAGGGGCAGTTCGACCTCTTCGGCGGCATGGGTGAGGAGACCAGCAGCGAGCCCGGCTTCGGACTCGACGTGCAGTTCACCGACGACGAGTGGGACAAGACCTATCTGCTCGCCCAGGAGCGGGAGATGCTCGGTCTGTACGTCTCCGACCACCCGCTCTTCGGCCTGGAGCACGTGCTGTCCGACAAGGCGGACGCCGGCATCGCCCAGCTGACGGGCGGCGAGCACGCCGACGGGGCCGTGGTGACGATCGGCGGCATCATCTCGGGCCTCCAGCGCAAGATGACCAAGCAGGGCAACGCCTGGGCGATCGCCACCGTCGAGGACCTCGCCGGCTCCATCGAGTGCATGTTCTTCCCGGCGACCTACCAGCTCGTCTCGACCCAACTCGTCGAGGACGCCGTGGTGTTCGTCAAGGGCCGGCTCGACAAGCGCGAGGACGTGCCCCGGCTCGTCGCCATGGAGCTGATGGTCCCGGACCTGTCCAACGCGGGCACCAACGCGCCGGTGATCCTCACCATCCCGGCCACCAGGGTCACTCCGCCCATGGTCAGCCGGCTCGGCGAGATCCTCAGCCACCACAAGGGCGACAGCGAGGTCCGGATCAAGCTCCAGGGCCCGCGCAAGACGACGGTGCTGCGCCTGGACCGGCACCGGGTCAAGCCCGACCCGGCGCTCTTCGGTGACCTGAAGGTGCTGCTCGGCCCCTCCTGCCTGGCGGGCTGAGGCGACAGAGACGGACAAGGGGCGCACCCGCAACGGGTGCGCCCCTCGTCATGTGCCTGGGCTCAATCGCCCTTTATGCAGATGTCAGTTGTGGCCGAACCGCTTCTGCCGGCCCTTGCGCGCCACGTCCGCAGGCGTCGACATGTGGGATATCCGCTGCTCCGCCTGCTGCTCCAGGGAGGAATGCTGGGCCTCCTGGTGGCTACGCTCGGCCTGCGGGGCCTGCTGCTTGCGGTCCTGCTTCTTGTTCTTGGCCATGGTGATCTGCCTCCTGTGGGGGATCTAGGGGCCAGGGCCGGAATCAGATTCACATACGCTGACATCCATCGCATGTCGGATAATTACCGTGTGTGACAGGGCAGCTGGAGGCGCACGTTCCGCCAGCGCCACGCCGAAGATCGAGTTCCGCCCGTTAACCTCCGCGTGGTCGGGCAGACTCGAAGGAAGTCACTGAGCAAAGCCTCCCGGGAAGAGGGTGAGTCGCGTGGACCGCTGCATCGTCCTGGTGGACGCCGGATATCTGCTGGGCGCAGCCGCCAGCCTCCTCGCCGGTGAGCCCTCGCGATCCCGGATCACCGTCGACCACACCGCGCTGATCCAGGCGCTGCGCGACCGCGCGGAGGCCGAGACCGAGCGCCCGCTGCTGCGGATCTACTGGTTCGACGGCGCCCCCGACCGCGTCCCCCAGCCGGAGCACCGCCGACTGCGCGTGATGCCCCGGGTCACCGTCCGGCTCGGCGCCCTCACCCGCAGCGACGGCCGCTGGGCGCAGAAGGGCGTGGACGCCGCCATGCACGCCGAGCTGACCGAGCTGGCCCGCAACCGCGCCTGCTCCGACATCGTCCTCGTCACCGGCGACGGCGACCTGCTGCCCGGCATGATGGCCGCCAAGGAGCACGGCGTCGCCGTCCACCTGTGGGCCGTCCAGGCCGCCGACGGCGACTACAACCAGTCCGAGGACCTGGTCGCCGAGGCCGACGAGCGGCGCGTGCTGGACCGGGCCTGGATCACCCAGGCCGTCCGCGCCAAGGAGCTGACCGGCGTCTGCGCCCCGCCGCCCGCGCCCCGCCCCGAGATCGCCGCGATCCTCTCCGCTCCGCTGCCCGAGTCCGCGCTCGCCGCGGCGGCCGAACGCCCGGCCGAGCAGGGCGCACCGCAGAACGCCGCCGGGTCGGCCAACGGCACCCAGGAGCGGGCCGCCGCACCCAAGGGCGTACCCACCCCCAAGGACCTCGCCGCCCTGCGCGCCCCCGGCGCCCAGCCCGTCCAGCACCCCGCGACCGCGACCCTGCGCTGGTCCTCCGACAAGGGCTGGGTGGACCGGCCCGGTGTGGTCCCCGAGCCGCCCGAGGCCGCCGCCATGCCGACGCTGGCCCAGCTCACCACGGCCGAGCAGCGCTGGGCCGACCGGGAGGAGGACATCACCACCGTCGGCGGCGACCCGTACGAGGTGGGCCAGGTCTTCGCCCGGCGCTGGATCTCCCGGCTCGGCGACCAGGGCCATCTGCAGAAGCTGTCGCAGATGTATCCGCGCGTCCCGCACCGCATCGACGGGGAGCTGCTGCGCTACGCGGCCCGGTTCGGACTGCTCGCCCACAAGGACGACCAGATCGACGAGCACGACCGTTACGCCATCCGGGCGGGCTTCTGGCGGGAGATCGACGTGCCCGCGGCCACCGAGAGTGCTTCGGCGGGGGAGTGAGCCGGGGGTCCGCTTACCGTTCACGTACGGAAGTGGCCCCAAAGGCGAGTAAAGGCCCCGGACCCCGTACCCTCGTCCTTTGTGAACACGCGCGCGGTACAGGCCCTTCGGCATGACGAGGTCGTACGCGTGCGCGGGCTCGCCAAGACCTATCCGGCCGTCAAGGGACGGCGCGGCACCCCGGGCACGCCCGAGGTCCGGGCCACCGACGAGGTCGAGCTGACGGTCCGGCGCGGCGAGGTCTTCGGGCTGCTCGGGCCGAACGGCGCCGGCAAGTCCACCCTCGTCCGGCAGCTCACCGGACTGCTGCGGCCGGACTCCGGCAGCGTCGAGATCCTCGGCCACGACATCGTGCGGCACCCCGAGCGCGCCGCGCGCCTGCTCGCCTACCTCGGTCAGGAGTCCTCCGCGCTGGACGAGCTCACCGTCTCCCTCGCCGCCGAGACCACCGGACGCCTGCGCGGCCTGGACGTGACGCGGGCGCGGGCCGAGCGGGACGCCGTACTGGAGGAGCTGGGGCTCACGCCGATCGCCGGGCGGGCGCTGAAGAAGCTGTCCGGCGGGCAGCGGCGGCTCGCCTGCTTCGCGGCCGCCCTCGTCGGGGAGCGCCCGCTGCTCGTGCTGGACGAGCCGACCACCGGCATGGACCCGGTGGCCCGTCGCGCGGTGTGGGCGGCCGTGGACCGGCGCCGCGCCGAGCGCGGCACGACCGTGCTGCTCGTCACCCACAACGTCATCGAGGCCGAGACCGTCCTCGACCGCGTCGCCGTCATCGACCGGGGCCGGGTCATCGCCTGCGACACCCCGGCCGGGCTGAAGGAACAGGTCGCCGGAGAGGTGCGGGTCGAGCTGGTGTGGCGGGAGCGGGCGCCGCTGGAGGTGCCCGAGGTGGCCGCGCTGCGCGAGCGCGCGGTGGAGTCCGGCCGGTGCTGGACGCTGCGGCTCGCGCCCGAGGAGGCCCGCGCCGCCGTCGCAACCGTGACCGGCGGGGCCGCCTTCGCCGCCCTGGACGACTTCACGCTCGCCACGCCCAGTCTGGAGGACGTCTACCTGGCGCTCGGCGGTGCGGCCCGGCAGGGGCTGGTGAAGGCATGAGCGCACGGGCCGCGGAATGCGTATCGGTCGTAGGGGTGTACGGGGTGTACGCCATGGCCGTGGCGAGGACGGCCGTGGGGAAGCCGGCTGTAGGGAAGAGGAGCAGCTCGACGTGAGTGTCGTACCCGCCGAGGTTCTGCCGGGCGGTGCCCCGGCCGTGCCCGAGACGGCACAGGACGCGGACGGACTCGGCCCGTCCGCGCGGCTGTGGCCGTCGCTGGCGGCCGTCTACCGGGCGCAGCTGTCCCGGGCCCGGGTGGCGCGGATCCCGCTGCTGTTCGTGGCGACCTTCCAGTCCGTCGGCATCACGGTGATGATGCGCGGGGTCGTCGGCAGCGGGAGCGAGGCCCAGTCCGTGGTGGCCGGGTCGTCGGTGCTGGTCGTCGCGTACGTCGCGCTGAACCTGCTCTCGCAGTACTTCGGGCAGTTGCGGGCCAGCGGCGGGCTCGACCACTACGCCACCCTGCCGGTGCCGCCGGCCGCGGTGGTGCTCGGCGCGGCGGCCGCCTACGCCTCCTTCACCGTGCCCGGGACCCTGGTGACGGCCGTCTTCGGGTGTGTGCTGTTCGGGCTGCCGCTGGCCAATCTGTGGATCCTGCTGGTCGTGATCCCGCTCGCCGGAGCCGCGCTGTCCGGGCTCGGCGCCGCCTGCGGGCTGCTCGCGCCCCGGCCCGAGCTGGCCACGCTGCTCGGGCAGCTGGGCATGTCGGCGGCGCTGCTGCTCGGGGTGCTGCCGGCCGACCGGATGCCGGAGATCGTCCGGCTCGCGCGCGATCTGCTGCCGTCGACGTACGGCGTGGAGGCGTACGCCCGCACGTTCGGCGACCATCCGGACTGGGCCGTCGTCCTCGCCGACCTGGGGGTGTGCGCCGGGGTCGGGGTGGTCACGCTGGCCGTGGCGACCTGGGCGTATCGCAGGGCCGCCGTCCGGTGACGCGGCGCGCAGCGCGACCTGGCACGATGTCAGGGTGACCGCACCGCTGACTCCGCCACCGCCACCGCACGACGACTCCGCGCACCAGGTCCGGCAGGCCCCGCCCGCCGGGGCGCCGGGCGTGGGCACGTACGAACAGGACGGCCCCGGGATGAAGACCGAGTTGCGGGACGCCGCCGTGATCACGGTGGCCGTGGCCCTGGGCGGTGTGCTGCTGGGGCTGCTGTGGTGGTGGCTGGCCCCGCATGTGCCGCTGGTCGGCGACGAGATCGACAAGAGCTGGGTGGTCTACCTCAAGGACAGCGAGGGTGAGCAGGCCATCGGGGTGGACGGCACGTTCACCCTCCTGGCACTGGGCTTCGGGCTGGTCAGCGGGCTGATCGTGTTTCTGCTGCGGCGGCGCGGCGGTGTGCCGCTCGTGGTGGCGCTGGGCGTCGGCGCGCTGCTCGGGTCGCTGCTGGCCTGGTGGCTCGGGGTGACGCTCGGTCCCACCTCCGACGTGATCGCGCACGCGAAGGCAGCGGGGAAGGGGGTCACCTTCTCGGCGCCGCTGAAGCTCGGAGCGAAGGGCGCGTTGCTGGCCTGGCCGCTTGCCGCGCTGGTCGTCCACCTGGGGCTCACGGCACTGTTCGGGCCTCGCGACCCCGAGCCGCCGTACCCGCCGGGACCGGTGGCCCGGGATTCTTACGGGGCACCGCCGGCGTAGCCCCGCCGAGAGGCCGTCAGCCTCGTCCGACCGGCGCCAGCACCGCCCCCGTCAGTGTCGCCAGGTCCTTCGGCGACACCTCCACCTCCAGCCCCCGCCTGCCCGCCGACACGCAGATGGTCTCGTGGGCCTCCGCCGAGTCGTCCAGGACGGTCGGCAGGCGTTTGCGCTGGCCCAGGGGGGAGATGCCGCCGCGGACGTAGCCGGTCGTCCGTTCCGCGAGGACCGGGTCGGCCATGGTCGCCCGCTTGCCGCCGACCGCCGCCGCGAGGGCCTTCAGGTCCAGCGAGCCGGAGACCGGGACGACGGCCACGGTCAGGGTGCCGTCCACGTCCGCGACCAGGGTCTTGAAGACACGGTCGGGAGAGACGCCCATCGCCTCGGCCGCCTCCTCGCCGTAGGACGGGTGGGCGGGGTCGTGGTCGTAGGCGTGGACCGTGAAGTCCACCCCGGCCGCGGTCAGGGCGACCGTCGCAGGGGTACCCCCGGACTGCTGCTGCTGCTTCTTCTGCTTCTTCGCCATCCGGCTTCCTCAGTTCAGGCTCGTCGGCGCCCGCGTCAGCTCGAACGCGGGCAGCGACGGCAGACTACGGATGATGGCCGTCTCGGCGCGCAGCAGTTTCAGCTCGTCGCGCAGGCGCGAGGCGGTGTCCGGGGCCTGCAGCAGCCGCTGCTTGGTCGGTGTGTCGTGGACCATCGCCGCCGCCACCAGATACGACACCACGCTCGGGTCGTCCGGCAGCTCCGCACCCGAGGACAGCGAGCGCTCCCGGGCGCCGGCCAGGCGCTTCTGGTACTGCCGGAAGGAGCGCAGGACCCCTTCGGCGAGCGCGCCCGCCTCGTCGCCCGGCTCCTCCGCCAGCTCCTCCAGCTCCGCCGTGAGGAACGGGCCCGACGCGTCGACGGAGAGCAGCCGTACCCGGGTCGTGCCCGTCGCCAGCACCTCGAAGGTGCCGTCGGCCCGCTCCCGGATCGTCGCCGCGTCCGCCACACAGGCCACCGAGTGGAAGGCCCCCCGCGGCTCCGGGCCGAAGCCCGCGGCCGGGCCGCGGTCGGGCTGTGCGGTGGGGTCCGGCATGCCGGGGGCGCTCGGCGCCACCTCGTAGCCGTCACGGATCGCCACGACGGCGAACCGGCGCGGCGTGTCCTCGGGGGTCTTCAGCAGCTCGCGCATCATGGCGCGATAGCGCTCCTCGAAGACGTTGAGCGGCAGCACGAGTCCCGGGAACAGCACCGTGTTCAGCGGGAAGAGCGGGAGACGGACGGTGGTCACGGCGCCCCAGCCTAGTGGTCACCGGCGTGAACGTGTCCGCCGTGCCCGCCGGGCAGCGCCGGGAGCAGGGCCGTGAGCCCCGCGGGGAGCGGAAACGGCCCCGGCGACAGCAGATGCTCGCGCAGCTGCAGGAAGTGGCCGAGCGGATCGTCGGAGAACCGGTCCCAGGGGAACGACGTGGCGTACGGGCCGATCAGCGCGAGCTGGGCGCGCGCGTCCTCCCAGCGCTCCAGGCGGATCAGGACGTACAGGAGCTTGTTGCGGATCCCGGCCGGCCACGGGTCGCCCGCGGGGAAGCGCGCCGACAGGGCGAGCGCGCGGTCGGCCGCGGCGTCCAGCCGGGCGCGCGGCACCTCGGGGCCGCAGCCGTCGGTCAGATAGCCGAAGGCCGCGCGGGCCGGCAGTGCCTGGAGCAGCGAGTCGGCCGGGGCGTCGTGCGCGGCCCGGTCGGCGAAGTCGAGGCACTCGCGGTGTGCGCCGTGCCAGGACGCGGCCAGATAGCGCAGGGCGGCCACATGGCAGCCGTGGTGGTGCGGGGCCCGCCGGACCGCCGCCTCCCACAGCTCCTCGACATAGCGGTGCCCGGCCCGGGAACCGCGCGCGTGGTCCAGCGCGATCCGCCAGGGGACCGGATCGCGGTCGTCGGCGCGGGCGGCGGCCGTGATGAGCGGGCTCACCTCGCGCAGCAGTTCGGCGCGGGCCGGCGAGGGCCAGACGCGGTCCACCGCCAGCTGCGCCCCGACCAGCAGCGCGCCGGGGTCCTGCGGGGCGGTCGTACGCCAGGCCTCGAACCACTCGGGGCGCGAGCGGGCGAAGGCGGCCAGGTGCCGTACGTACCGGTCGTGGTTCTCCCAGGCGGCCGTGGCGCGGGTGGCGGCCAGCAGGCCGGCCGCCGTGTCGTACTCGCCCCGGCCGGCCGCGACCAGTGCGGGGGAGAGGCGGTCGTCGGGCGCGTCGAGCACGACCTCGTCCCCGGCCGGGGTCCGTCCGGCCGGGCGCGCGAAGCGTTTGTTCATCCGGGCGCAGCGGATGAACGAGGGCAGCGGAACCATGGTGCCGACCATTGAAAGTCCGCAGGTCGGGGGCGCGCCAGGGGGTTCGGGCAAGTCGTGGAAAGTTGTACGGAGCGCGGTCAAGGAGCGGTAAAGGTGAAAGGCGCGGCAGCGCATCGGCCGTGCGCCGCAGCCCCACCCGGCCCGGCCGTGTCCTTCGCTCAGTTCCGCCGCAGCAGCCGCGTCGCCCCCGCCGCCACTGTCGTCGCGAGGATCCAGCCCAGCAGGATCATCGCGCTCTCCAGCCACTCCCAGACGCCGTGGAGCTGCCACGCGCCGGTCTGGCCCAGGTCGATGACGGGCAGCAGCAGGTCCAGTGTGAACAGGGCCGGGCTCCAGTACGGACGCTCGTCGTGGTTCGCCGGTGCGTGGTCCGCGTGGCTGAACGCGAGTGTGCCCGCCGCCCACAGCACCGCCATCCATACCGCGGCCCGGCCCGGACGGTAGCCGTAGGCGACCGTCCAGTCCTGGACATACCCCAGGACCTTGGCGGCCGGCGGCAGCGTCTCGCGGCGCCGGCGCTGCTTGGCGAGCAGCACCTCGCGCGCGTCCTCGTCCTCGCCGGCCGCGCGCAGCACCGCCGCCAGCCGCTCGTACGGCTCCGGGGCGTACTCCGCGGTGGCCGCCGTGATCCACTCCAGCCGCCGGGACAGCGGGAAGGGACCCTGTGGCACCAGGTTCTCGTAGGCGAAGCCGCCCATGTGCAGATTGCCGGCGTCCGGCCAGGCGCCCGCGCGGTCCACCAGGTTGACGATCCGCGCCCCGGACAGCACGACCTTGCCGCGCTGCGGCTTGTCCCCGAGGAAGCGCAGCTCGGGCGAGTGCACCCGGCGCAGCGACAGCTCCTGGTCGTCGGTGAGGGTGAACCGGGCCCGCTCCAGGTCGACGGCGTCCCCGAACCGCCCGTCGTCCAGGCGTATCCCGCCGCGGCACTCGAAGCGCTGGATCCGTGTCCCGCGCGCGGGAGTCGTGCCGCTCAGCAGCGGGCTGCCCACGCCGGCCGGGGTCAGGTACAGGGTGCGCTCGACGGTCAGCTGGGGTGCGTTCAGGGCGAGCCGGGCGTAGGGATTGGCGAGTTTCGCGCCCCGCAGGCTGAGCGACACGCCGACCTTGGCGCCGCGCAGGCTCAGCTCGCCGTGCGATTCCAGCAGCTCCGCCTGGAGGTCCTGGCCGACGGTCATACCGTCCCCCGCGATCGACCGTCCGCTGCGGTCGCGGTACACGATCGCCTGGTTGAGCAGCAGATCGGTGCCGATGTGCGCGTCGGTCAGCCGGATGCCGTTCTGGAAGCGGCAGCGCGGCAGATGCAGATCGCCCTCGGTGTGCACCCGGGCCGCCTCCAGCCGCGGGACCGCGCAGTCCACCAGCCGCAGGGTGGTGAACCGGGCCTCCGGCAGCCGTACCTCGTCGTCGAAGCGGCAGTCGCGCAACTCCACGTACGGCGTGACCGTGCCGCCCGCCAGCTCCATCGTGCCGGTGATCCGCACGCCGACGAGCTTCAGCGCGGACACCCGGCCCGCGAGCGCGGGCGGCCCGTCCAGCAGCAGCCAGCACACGATCCGCGCCCGCACGGTCCGCTCGGGACCCCACGGATGCCCGCCGTGCGGATCGTCCACGACGGCGTCCCCGCTGCTCAGGTCGTACACGCTGCCGTTGCGGAAGGCCTGCCACATGCCCGCCTCGGCCGCGGTCAGCTCGTCCGGCACGTCCCCGGCGTCCGCTGCGACGAAGCCGGCCCCCTCGGTCACCGCCGTACCCCTCCCCTCACCGATCAGGACTTTTCGTACAGCCGTTCATGCCCGTTCAGTGACGGATGGAACACCAGAGGTGAAGGGGATCTTCCGAATTCGGCCACGTTCTGTATCAGCCATTGATACGCGCGCACGGCTCCCGACCCCGGTCTGCGAGAATTGAGTCCGTGATCTCCCGAATCGATCTGCGCGGCGACGCCCTTCCCGAGGGCCCCGCCCTGCGCGACCTGCTGCCCCGAGCCGACTTCGACGTTCAGGCCGCCCTGGAGAAGGTGCGTCCGATCTGCGAGGCCGTGCATCATCGTGGCGACGCGGCGCTGATCGACTTCGCCGAGAAGTTCGACGGAGTACGGCTGGAATCCGTCCGTGTGCCGGCCCAGGCCCTCACCGACGCCCTCAAGGCTCTGGACCCCGCCGTGCGTGCCGCGCTGGAGGAGTCCATCCGCCGCGCCCGCCTGGTCCACCGCGAGCAGCGCCGCAGCACGCACACCACCCAGGTGGTGCCCGGCGGTTCGGTGACCGAGAAGTGGGTGCCGGTCGAGCGCGTCGGGCTGTACGCGCCCGGCGGCCGCTCGGTGTACCCGTCCTCCGTGATCATGAACGCCGTACCGGCCCAGGAGGCCGGCGTCGAGTCCATCGCGCTCGCCTCCCCGCCGCAGGCGGACTTCGGCGGCCTGCCGCACCCGACGATCCTGGCCGCGTGCGCCCTGCTCGGGGTGGACGAGGTCTACGCCGCGGGCGGCGCCACCGCCGTCGCGATGTTCGCGTACGGCACCGAGTCCTGCGCCCCCGCCACCATGGTCACCGGCCCCGGCAACATCTGGGTGGCGGCCGCCAAGCGCTTCTTCACCGGCAAGATCGGCATCGACGCCGAGGCCGGCCCGACCGAGATCGCGATCCTCGCCGACGACACCGCCGACCCGGTGCACGTGGCCGCGGACCTGATCAGCCAGGCCGAGCACGACCCGCTGGCCGCCGCCGTCCTCGTCACCGACTCCCCGGAGCTGGCGGACGCGGTGGAGAAGGAGCTGGAGCCGCAGGTGGCGGCCAGCAAGCACATCGAGGACCGGATCGTGCCCGCCCTCAAGGGCCGACAGTCCGCGATCGTCCTCGTGGACGGCCTGGAGGAGGGTCTGCGGGTGGTCGACGCGTACGGCGCCGAGCACCTGGAGATCCAGACCGCCGACGCCGTGGCGGTCGCCGACCGGGTCAGGAACGCGGGCGCGATCTTCATCGGCCCCTGGGCCCCCGTCTCGCTCGGCGACTACGCGGCCGGGTCCAACCACGTCCTGCCCACCGGCGGCTGCGCCTGCCACTCCTCGGGCCTGTCCGTCCAGTCCTTCCTGCGCGGCATCCACATCGTGGACTACACCAAGGACGCGCTCGCCGACGTCGCCCATCACGTGGTGACGCTGGCGGAGGCGGAGGACCTGCCGGCGCACGGCGCGGCGATCAAGGCACGTTTTGCCGGAGGCGAACAAATCGGACACAGCGGGTGGAAGGTTCCAGAGGGCAAGTGACACGCATCGACGATCTCCCCGTACGGGACGAGCTGCGCGGCAAGTCCCCTTACGGCGCGCCCCAGTTGGACGTCCCCGTACGGCTGAACACCAACGAGAACCCCTACCCGCTGCCCGAGCCGCTGGTCGAGCGGATCGCGGAGCGGGTCCGGGAGGCCGCCCGCGACCTGAACCGCTACCCCGACCGGGACGCGGTCCAGCTGCGCACCGAGCTGGCCGCGTACCTGACGAAGACGGGCAAGCACCCCCTCGGCGTCGAGAACGTCTGGGCCGCCAACGGCTCCAACGAGGTCATCCAGCAGCTGCTGCAGACCTTCGGCGGACCGGGCCGTACGGCGATCGGCTTCGAGCCGTCGTACTCGATGCACGCGCTCATCGCGCGCGGGACGGGCACCGGCTGGATCTCGGGTCCGCGGAACGAGGACTTCACGATCGACCTCGCGGCGGCCGTCGAGGCCATCGCCGAGCACAAGCCCGACGTCGTCTTCATCACCACCCCCAACAACCCCACCGGCAACGCGGTCCCGCCGGAGACGGTCCTCGCGCTGTACGAGGCGGCCCAGGCGGCCAAGCCGTCGATGGTGATCGTGGACGAGGCGTACATCGAGTTCAGCCACGGCGACTCGCTGCTGCCGCTGCTTGCGGGCCGGCCGCACCTCGTCATCTCCCGCACGATGTCGAAGGCGTTCGGCGCGGCGGGCCTGCGCCTCGGCTACCTCGCCGCCGACCCGGCGGTCGTGGACGCCGTCCAGCTCGTCCGGCTGCCGTACCACCTGTCGGCGATCACCCAGGCGACCGCCCTGGCCGCCCTGGAGCACACCGACACCCTGCTCAAGTACGTCGAGCAGCTGAAGGCGGAGCGGGACCGGCTGGTCGCCGAGCTGCGCGCGATCGGCTACGACGTCACCGAGTCCGACGCCAACTTCGTGCAGTTCGGCCGGTTCGAGAACGCCCACGAGGCCTGGCGGAAGATCCTCGACCGGGGCGTCCTGGTCCGGGACAACGGCGTACCGGGATGGCTGCGGGTGTCCGCCGGCACCCCGGAGGAGAACGACGCGTTCCTCGACGCGGTCCGTGAAGTCAAGAAGGAGCTTGAGGCATGAGCCGCGTTGGACGCGTGGAGCGCATCACCAAGGAGACCTCCGTTCTGGTCGAGATCGACCTCGACGGCACCGGGAGAACCGACATCGCCACCGGCGTCGGCTTCTACGACCACATGCTCGACCAACTCGGCCGGCACGGTCTGTTCGACCTGACCGTGAAGACCGACGGCGACCTGCACATCGACTCCCACCACACCATCGAGGACACCGCCCTCGCGCTGGGCGCCGCCTTCAAGCAGGCGCTCGGCGACAAGGTGGGGATCTACCGCTTCGGCAACTGCACGGTCCCGCTGGACGAGTCCCTCGCCCAGGTGACCGTCGACCTGTCCGGCCGCCCGTACCTCGTGCACACCGAGCCCGAGAACATGGCGCCGATGATCGGCGAGTACGACACCACGATGACCCGGCACATCCTGGAGTCCTTCGTCGCCCAGGCGCAGATAGCGCTGCACGTGCACGTGCCGTACGGGCGCAACGCGCACCACATCGTGGAGTGCCAGTTCAAGGCCCTCGCCCGGGCGCTGCGCTACGCCTCCGAGCGCGACCCGCGCGCGGCCGGCATCCTCCCCTCCACGAAGGGCGCGCTGTAAACCCATGAACGGTCTGTCCACGATCCTGATCGTCGTCGGCCTCTTCCTGGTCGGCGGCATCATCTCCTTCGTCAAGCAGAAGATGCCCACGAGCCTGATCGTGCTGCTCTCCATCGGCGCGGCCATGTGCCTCGTCGCGGGCGTCCTGCGGCTGGGGGTGTGGAATTGAGCGCTCCCAAGCGAGTGGTCGTCTTCGACTACGGCTTCGGCAACGTCCGCTCCGCCGAACGCGCCCTCGCGCGCGTGGGCGCCGATGTCGAGATCACGCGTGACTTCGACAAGGCGATGAACGCCGACGGGCTCCTCGTGCCCGGCGTCGGTGCCTTCGCCGCCTGCATGCAGGGCCTGCGGGCCGCCCGCGGTGACTGGGTGATCGACCGGCGGCTGTCCGGCGGGCGCCCGGTGATGGGCATCTGCGTCGGCATGCAGATTCTCTTCGCGCGCGGCATCGAGCACGGCGTGGAGGCCGAGGGCCTGGACGAGTGGCCCGGCACGGTCGAGCCGCTCCAGGCCGAGATCGTGCCCCACATGGGCTGGAACACCGTCGACGCCCCCGCCGGCTCGGAGCTGTTCGCCGGCCTCGACGCCGACGCCCGCTTCTACTTCGTGCACTCGTACGCCGTCCACGACTGGCAGCTGGAGACGAACAACCCGCTGATCGAGGCCCCCAGGATCACCTGGTCGACACACGGCAAGCCGTTCGTGGCCGCGGTGGAGAACGGCGCCCTGTGGGCCACCCAGTTCCACCCCGAGAAGTCCGGCGACGCCGGCGCCCAGCTCCTCACCAACTGGATCGGAACCCTGTAGACCATGGCCAAGCTCGAACTGCTCCCCGCCGTCGACGTCCGGGACGGCCAGGCCGTCCGCCTCGTGCACGGCGAGTCCGGCACGGAGACCTCGTACGGCTCCCCGCTGGAGGCCGCCCTCGCCTGGCAGCGTTCCGGCGCCGAGTGGCTGCACCTGGTCGACCTGGACGCCGCGTTCGGCACCGGTGACAACCGCGAGCTGATCGCCGAGGTCGCGAAGGCGATGGACATCAAGGTGGAGCTGTCCGGCGGCATCCGCGACGACGCCTCGCTGGCCGCCGCCCTCGCCACCGGCTGCACCCGGGTGAACCTCGGCACGGCCGCCCTGGAGACCCCCGAGTGGGTCGCCAAGGTCATCGCCGAGCACGGCGACAAGATCGCGGTCGGCCTGGACGTGCGCGGCACGACCCTGCGCGGCCGCGGCTGGACCCGCGACGGCGGCGACCTCTACGAGACGCTGGACCGCCTCAACCGCGAGGGCTGCGCCCGCTACGTGGTCACCGACATCGCCAAGGACGGCACGCTCCAGGGCCCCAACCTGGAGCTGCTGCGCAATGTGTGTGCCGCCACCGACCGCCCGGTCGTGGCCTCCGGCGGCGTGTCGTCGCTGGACGACCTGCGCGCCATCGCCGAGCTGGTACCCCTCGGTGTCGAGGGCTCCATCGTCGGGAAGGCCCTCTACGCGAAGGCGTTCACCCTGGAAGAGGCCTTGGAGGCTGTGTCGTCATGACGTCCGATGCCGTACGGCGCGTGCAGAGCGGAAGTCCCTGGGAAGAGAGCTTCGGATTCGCGCGCGCCGTCGCGGCGGGGGACCGGGTGTCCGTCGGTGGCACCACGTCCTTCAAGGGCACGGTGCTGTACGGCGAGGGCGATCCGTACGAGCAGACCAGGGTCGCTTTCGGCAACGCCCTGGACGCGCTGAAGGAGTTCGGGCTCGGCGTCGAGTCCGTGATCCGCACCCGTATGTACCTGAGCCATGTGCGCGACGTCGACGAGGCGGGACGGGCCCACAAGGAGCTGTTCGACTCCGTGCGCCCGTGCACGACCCTTCTCGTGGTCGAGGGCTTCGTCGACCCGCGCATCCTGGTCGAAGTAGAGCTTGAAGCATTCAGAGGAGCCTGAGCAGTCATGACCCTGGCGGTCCGAGTCATCCCCTGCCTGGACGTCGACAACGGCCGGGTCGTCAAGGGCGTCAACTTCCAGAACCTGCGCGACGCGGGCGACCCCGTCGAGATGGCGAAGGTGTACGACGCCGAAGGCGCCGACGAACTGACGTTCCTGGACATCACCGCGTCCTCGGGCAACCGGGAGACGACGTACGACGTGGTGCGCCGCACCGCCGAGCAGGTGTTCATCCCGCTGACGGTCGGCGGCGGCGTCCGTACGGCCGAGGACGTGGACAAGCTGCTGCGGGCGGGCGCCGACAAGGTGGGCGTGAACACCGCCGCGATCGCCCGGCCCGACCTGATCCGGGAGATCGCCGAGCGGTTCGGCCGCCAGGTCCTGGTGCTGTCGGTCGACGCCCGCCGCACCGAGTCGGGGTCCTTCGAGGTCACCACCCACGGCGGCCGCAAGGGCACCGGCATCGACGCGGTCGAGTGGGCGCATCGGGCTGCCGAGCTGGGCGCCGGCGAGATCCTGCTGAACTCCATGGACGCCGACGGCACCAAGGACGGCTACGACCTGGAGATGATCGCCGCTGTCCGCAAGCACGTCACGGTCCCGGTCATCGCCTCGGGCGGCGCCGGCAAGCTGGCCGACTTCCCGCCGGCCGTCGCTGCGGGCGCGGACGCGGTGCTCGCGGCCTCCGTCTTCCACTTCGGCGACCTGCGGATCGGCCAGGTGAAGCAGACCCTGCGGGAAGCGGGGCACCCCGTTCGGTAGTTCGAGCAGGCACTCTTGGTAGTGAATGCGGTAGTGATCATGGTTGCGCGATAGTTAGGCTGCTCGTATGCCTGGCATCACGATCGAGTTCACCGAGGAAGAGCTGGCCGAGCTGCGCGCGGAGGCCAAGGAACAGGGCGTCGCGATCAAGCGGCTCGCGCACGACATACTGACCGAGGACGTGGTGCGCAGGCGGCAGAAGCAGCGGTTCGTCGAGGGGGCCTCGAAGAAGGCCCGGGAGATCATGGCCGACTTCGAGGAGCGATTCCCGGCGGGCCTGCGGTGACGCTCTATGTAGACGCCGGCTGGATCCTCAACGTTCAGGTCAACGTCTCGCCGCAGAACACGCCGATCCGTGACTGGGGTGCACTGCACTGCATGGTCGAGCGCCACAGGTACGAACGTGTCGCCGGTGACCCGTACTACGAGGAGATTCCCTCGCGTGCGGCGACCTTCCTGCACACGGCCCTGAGACTGCGGCCCTTCACCGACTACAACGCCTCCATCGGCATCGCCTGCGCGTGGGAGTACATGGAACAGTCCGGGGTGCAATTCGATCTGCCCTACGGCGAGGTCGCGAAACTCGTCGCAGACATCCGCAGCGACGAGGCCGACTTGGCGGAAATCGCCCGGCTGCTGCGCGAGTGGGCCGCCTGACCGTGACCCGCTCCGGCATAGCCGCCTCCCGGGCGGGAACGGCGTCTGCGCTGCCCGCCCACCGCGACGGCAACGTCCGGCGCTGGCTCGCCGCCTACACGTCCTCGATGCTGGGTGACAGCGTCTACTACCTCGCCCTGTCCTGAGCCGCTGTCCGCTCCGGCACCCCGGCGCAGGCCGGGCTCGTGATGTCGGCGAGCGCGCTGCCCCGGGCCGTGCTGTACCGGGTTGAGCGGAGTGATGTCTGGCGCGCTGCTCCACACCCAGGCCGACCCCGCCTGCCTCGGCCGGGTCACCGCCGTGTCCAGCCTGGTCAGCCTCGGTCAAGCCTCGGTCTCACGCCGCTCAGCATGCCGTTCGCGGCCGCCGCGACCGGAGCCTGGGGGCTGCGCCCGGTCTACGTCGTCAGCGCCGCCGTCTGCGGACTCGGCGGGGTCGTCGCCCTCGCCGTGCCGGCCCTGCGCACCGTCGAACTGCCCTGGTGAGGGTCACCCTTCCGACTGGATCAGCTGCACCAGATTGCCGCAGGTGTCGTCGAACACCGCCGCGAGCACCGGACCCTGCCGCTGCGGCGGGTGGGTGAACCGGACGCCCAGGCCGCGCAGCCGGTGGTACTCCGCCCGGAGGTCGTCCACGGAGAAGACGATGCACGGGATGCCCGCGTCGTACAGCGCTCCCCGGTACGACTGTGCGATCGGGCCCCGCCCGGGCTCCAGCACCAACTGCAGCTCCGGCTGGGCCCCGCCGGGCGCGCCGACCGTGACCAACAGGGTGTCGTCGCCCAGGTCCATGTGGAGCCGCGTCTCGAAGCCCAGGACGTCCGTGTAGAAGGCGTGCGCCGCCGCCACGTCGTCCACGTACACACCCGTCATCGCGACCTTGATCACGGCGTGGCTCCCGTCCCGGACGAGCTGGGTCAGAAGCCCAGCTGCTTGGTCTCGTGCAGCTTCTCGACGGCGTCCGCGTCGCCCTCCAGCTCCACCCGGGCCGCGCTCTGCCGGCCGAAGGCGAACAACAGCAGCTCCGACGGCTCACCGGTCACCGTGACCACCGGCGTGCCCCGGTGCGCCACCGCCGTCTGCCCGTCCGGGCGGCGCAGCACCAGACCCGTCGGAATCCCCCGGCCCAGCAGCCGCGCGGTGCGCTCCAGCCGGGACCACAGGGTGTCCTGGAACACCGGGTCCAGCTCGCGCGGGCTCCAGTCCGGCTGGGCGCGGCGGACGTCCTCGGTGTGGACGTAGAACTCGACGATGTTGGCCGCCTCGTCCACCTGCTTCAGCTGGAACGGTGAGAAGCGCGGCGGGCCGGTGCGGATCAGCTGGATCAGCTCGTCGTACGGCTTCGCCGTGTACTCGGCCATCACCTTCTCCAGGCGCGGCACCAGCTGCTTGATCAGCGTGCCCCCGGCCGCGTCCGGGCGGCGCTCGCGCACGATCACATGCGCGGCCAGATCCCGGGCCCGCCACCCCTCGCAGAGGGTCTCGGCGTCCGGTCCGACGGTCTCCAGCAGGTCTGCGAGCAGCAGCCGTTCACGCTTGGCGAAGGTCGACATGGAGTCAGCGTACGACCAGGCGCGCAGTCCGCCCACCCGTCACCCGGCCACCACCCCTCACCGAGGCTCCCCCAGAGGGGGCACCCCCATCGCGCCGAAGCGCTCAATCGATGGACGGTCCGTTCGGACTGTCACTGCCGCGCGGCACAATGGCCCCATGACCAGCACGACCGGCACGCCCCGGCCCAGCAGCCTCGACGCGGAGATCGCCGCGCGCCTCAAGCGCAGCCCCGACGGACTCGTCCCCGCCATCGCCCAGCAGTACGACACCGGAGAGGTGCTCATGCTCGGCTGGATGGACGACGAGGCGCTGCACCGCACGCTGACCACCGGCCGCTGCACCTACTGGTCGCGCAGCCGCCAGGAGTACTGGGTCAAGGGCGACACCTCGGGCCACTTCCAGTGGGTGAAGTCGGTCGCGCTGGACTGCGACGCCGACACCGTGCTGGTCCAGGTCGACCAGGTCGGCGCCGCCTGCCACACCGGCGCGCGCACCTGCTTCGACGAGGACGTGCTGCTCAAGGACGCCGATGCGGGCGCCCCGGGCGCGGATCAGTAAGGTCAGCGGCCATGGACCTTGAGACCTTCCGCAAGCTCGCCGCCGACCGGCGCGTCATCCCGGTCACGCGCAAGCTCCTCGCCGACGGCGACACCCCGGTCGCGCTCTACCGCAAGCTCGCGGCCGAGCGCCCCGGCACCTTCCTCCTGGAGTCCGCGGAGAACGGCCGCTCCTGGTCCCGGTACTCCTTCGTGGGCGTCCGCAGTGCCGCCACCCTCACCACGCGCGACGGCCAGGCCCACTGGCAGGGCACCCCGCCCGTCGGCGTCCCGGTCGACGGCGACCCGCTGGAGGTGCTGCGCGCCGCGCTGCAGACCCTGCACACCCCGCACCAGGAGGGCCTGCCGCCCTTCACCGGCGGCATGGTGGGCTACCTCGGCTACGACATCGTCCGCCGCCTGGAGAAGATCGGCCCCGGCGAGCGCGACGACCTGGGTCTGCCCGAGCTGACCATGCTCCTGACCAGCGACCTCGCCGTGATGGACCACTGGGAGGGCTCGGTCCTGCTGATCGCCAACGCGATCAATCACAACGACCTCGACACCGGGGTGGACGAGGCCTACGCGGACGCCGTGGCCCGGCTCGACGCGATGGAGGCCGACCTCACGCGCGCGGTGGCCCAGCCGCCCGCCGTGCTGCCGCCCTCGGAGCTGCCCGAGTACACCGCGCTGTGGGGCGGCCCCGACTTCCAGACCGCGGTCGAGGACATCAAGGAGCGCATCCGCGCGGGCGAGGCCTTCCAGGTCGTGCCCTCCCAGCGCTTCGAGACCCCGTGCACGGCGAGCGCGCTGGACGTCTACCGCGTCCTGCGGGCCACCAACCCCTCGCCGTACATGTACCTGTTCCGCTTCGACGGGTTCGACGTCGTCGGCTCGTCCCCCGAGGCCCTGGTGAAGGTCGAGGACGGGCAGGCCATGGTCCACCCCATCGCCGGCACCCGTCCGCGCGGGGCCACCCCGCAGGAGGACCAGGCCCTCGCCGAGGAGCTGCTCGCCGACCCCAAGGAGCGGGCCGAGCACCTGATGCTGGTGGACCTCGGCCGCAACGACCTCGGCCGGGTCTGCCGGCCGGGCACGGTCGAGGTGGTCGACTTCATGTCCATCGAGCGCTACTCGCACGTGATGCACATCGTCTCGACCGTCACCGGCACGGTCGCCCCGGGCCGCACAGCCTTCGACGTGCTCACCGCCTGCTTCCCCGCGGGCACCCTCTCCGGCGCCCCCAAGCCGCGTGCGATGCAGATCATCGACGAGCTGGAGCCGTCCCGCCGCGGTCTGTACGGCGGCTGCGTCGGCTACCTCGACTTCGCGGGCGACTCCGACACGGCCATCGCCATCCGTACGGCCCTGCTGCGCGACGGCACGGCCTACGTCCAGGCCGGAGCCGGCATCGTCGCCGACTCCGACCCGGTGGCGGAGGACCAGGAGTGCCGCAACAAGGCGGCGGCGGTCCTCCGCGCGGTGCACACGGCCAACCGGCTTACCTCATAGGGAGGTTCAGCCGGTGAACGCGGCGGTGCCGTTCGGCGTGCCGAGCCCGGACGGCCCGTCGTACCCGGTGGTGCCGGTGCACAGGTACGAGCCGGAGCAGCTGCCGTTGGAGCCGCTGGTGACGTCGTTCAGCGCCGAGGTGTGGGCGTACGGGAACGACGACGGGTAGGAGCCGGAGGACGGGGCGCCGGCCAGCGCGTACGTCGCCGCGATCAGCGGCGAGGAGGCGCTGGTGCCGCCGAAGACCATCCAGCCGCTGCCCTGGCCGTAGGTGTCGTACACCGCGACACCGGTGTTGGGGTCGGCCACGGCCGAGACGTCCGCGACCGTGCGGTTCGCACAGCCGGAGTCCTTCTGCCAGCTGGGCTTGGCGTCGTCCGCGGAGCAGCCGGAGCCGGCCCCGCTCCACACCGTGTCGGTCCAGCCGCGCGTGTTGGAGGCCGTCTTCAGGGACGTACCGCCCACCGCCGTCACGTACTTGGAGGCCGCCGGGTACTGGACGCCGTAGCCGTTGTCACCGGAGGAGACGGTGATGGCGACGCCCGGGTGGTTGAAGTAGGTGGAGTCGTACGACGCGTCACTCGATGACTCGGAGCCGCCGTAGCTGTTGGAGACGAACTTCGCGCCCAGCTTGACGGCGGTGTTCACGCCCGTGCCCAGGTTGGTCATGCTGGCCGAACTGGCCTCCACCAGCAGGATCTTGCAGTTCGGGCAGGCGGCGCTGACCATGTCGAGGTCGAGGGAGATCTCCTCGGCCCAGCCGGAGTTGCCGCGCGGGTACTTGGTGCCGCCGCTCTGGTCGACCTTCTTGAAGCAGCCGTTGGCCGTGGTGCAGGCGGACAGGCCGTACTGGGAGCGGTAGGCGGCGAGGTCGGACTCGGCGTTGGGGTCGTCGTAGGCGTCGACGATCGCCACGGTCTGGCCCGAACCGCCGGTCGCGGAGGGCAGGTTGTACGCCGACTGGAGTGAGGCGGGGCCGAAGCCGGAGGGGGCGGCGGCGGCCGTCAGGGCGCTCTCGGCGTGCGCCGACGCCGGGGTGCCGGCGGTGACCTGAAGAGCGTTGCAGGCCATCACGTCCTTCTGCGTCGGGGCCGCGCAGGCGCGGGCGACGCTGAGGCCGGGGGAGTGGGTGGCCTGCGCGGCCTGGCCGACGGGGGCGGCCAGGGCGAGGGCGGCCGTGGCGAGCGTGGCCACGGCGGTGAGGGAAGCGGTTCTGCGCAACGTACGTCCTCCACGAAGTGGGTGACCGGGAAGGGCTGTGGGGGGTGCGCGGTGCCACCCCGGCGCGTGGTGCACGCCAGGGACGCGGAGAACGTACGGATGTCGGGATCACGTCAACAAGGTCGTTGTTGAAGCAGGAACGTTGCTTTGCCTTTCATGAGGAATTCATATGCCATTCCTGGCATGGCCATGATGGAAATCTGGGCGGCTCATGGGTTGACGGACCCGGGTGAGGGTTCGCCCGGGGTTCAGGCGATAGTGGAGTACATGACTGCTGCCGTACCTCACCCCCGCCCGGCCGGACCCGCCCGGTCCGGCCGGCGGAGCCTCGCCCTCGCTCTTCTGTGCGGTGCGCTCGGCTCGGCCGTGACGCTGCTCGCGACCCGGCAGCGCTGGGCGGAGGGCACCGCGACGGTGGCCGGCGGCTCCTTCCCGCTCACCGCCAAGGGCAGCGACGTCACGGGCGTCCCCGCGGCCCTCGCGATAGTGGGCCTCGCCGCGCTCGTCGCCGTCTTCGCCGTCCGCAGGGCCGGCCGCCTCGTCGTCGCCGGGCTGCTCGCGCTGTCCGGCGCCGGGATCGCGGCCGCCGCCCTGGTGTCCGCCTCCGACAGCTCCGCGCTGGACGACAAGGCGGCCCAGGCGAGCGGCGACACCTCCGCCACGGTCGCCTCGCTCAGCCACACCGGCTGGCCCTACGTGGCGGTCGCCGGCGGTGCGCTGATCCTGCTGGCCGGCCTGCTCGCGCTGCGCTACGGAAGCCTGTGGCCCGCCATGTCCGGCCGCTACGAGCGCGGCACCGACCGCCCGCGCCGCAAGGCCCGGCCGGCCGACCCGGAGCGGCCCGAGGAGATCTGGAAGGCCCTGGACCGGGGCGAGGACCCGACCGGCTCCTGAGCCGCCGCCCAGGGCCGGTCAAGTACCGGTCAAGCCGCAGCGGGTGTGGCGAACCAGACGCCACCCCCGCGTCCGGCACGCGCGTGCGTACGGGACAATGGACGGCGAGCGTCCGGCTCGGACAGTGACGGGCGGGCTCGGAGCCGTACGACACGTACGCCGCTCTCCTGGGACACGTACACAGCAACGAGGAGCACAGACATGGCGGGCAGCAGCCACGGCCACGGTCACACCCCGGCCGCCTGGACCGGCGTCATCATTTCCTTCATCGGTTTCCTGGTCGCGGGCGCCTTCATGGTGATGGCCAACTCCGTCGGCTTCTGGGCCGGCATGGTGCTCATCGGTGCCGGCGCGGTGGTCGGTGGGATCATGCGCGCCATGGGTCTCGGCCAGAACCCCAAGCCCCTCAAGATGGTCGGCGCGCCCGTCGCGACCCGTGAGCCGGCGACCGCGGAGAGCTGAGCGCCACCACACCGCCCGCGAGGGGCGGCCCGGCACCCGGACAGGTGCGGGCCGCCCCTCGGGTTTTCCCCGCTTCTTCCGCCGCCTGCGGCGCCGCGCGGACGCCCGGGCCGCGTTGCACAATGCCAGGGTGAATGCCGACAGCCGTGTGGCCCCGCCCGCGCCCGCGCCGACCGCCCCCGTCCTGCGGCGGCTCGCCGTCCCGGGCGCGCTGTTCGCGGTCGTCGCGGGCGCCTTCGCGTACGTCGGTGCCGTCGACCCGAACGAATCCGGCCACTACCCCGTCTGCCCGCTGTACCGCCTCACCGGCCTGTACTGCCCCGGCTGCGGCGGGCTGCGCAGCGCGCACGCCTTCGTCCACGGCGACCTGCTCACCGCGCTGCGCGACAACGCGCCGGCCGTGGCCGGCTACCTGGGCTTCGCGGTGCTGTGGGCCGTCTGGGTGGTCCGCACGGTGCGCGGCCTGCCGCTGCGACCGGACCTCGGACGGGCCCACCTCTGGGGGATCGGCGTGTTGCTGCTGGTGTTCACGACTGTCCGGAACCTGCCCTGGGGCGGCTGGTTGCATCCTTGATCACGTGGGGAACGTCCAGGTAGTGGGACTGGCGTCCACCGGATGCGAGGGCACCGGCCCGCTGCGGATACCATCGCATTGACCACGGGTTTTCAGACCTGAAGAACCTGGAACCCGGAACCTGAAGGAACCACCGTCTGGAAGGGGGCCGCTCGCGTGAGTGTGCTCGACGAGATCATCGACGGAGTCCGTGCCGACCTCGCGGAGCGGCAGGCACGCGTCAGCCTCGACGAGCTCAAGGAGCGCGCGGCCAAGGCACCCGCCGCGAAGGACGGGGTGGCCGCGCTCAAGGGCGACGGCGTCAAGGTGATCTGCGAGGTCAAGCGCTCCAGCCCCTCCAAGGGCGCGCTGGCCGCCATCGCCGACCCGGCGGGGCTCGCCGCGGACTACGAGGCCGGCGGTGCGGCCGTCATCTCCGTCCTCACCGAACAGCGCCGCTTCGGCGGCTCGCTGGCCGACCTGGAGGCCGTCCGCGCGCGCGTGGACATCCCGGTGCTGCGCAAGGACTTCATCGTCACGTCGTACCAGCTGTGGGAGGCCCGCGCGTACGGCGCCGACCTCGCGCTGCTGATCGTCGCCGCCCTGGAGCAGTCGGCCCTGGAGTCGCTGATCGAGCGCGCGGTCTCCATCGGCCTCACCCCGCTCGTCGAGGTCCACGACGAGGACGAGGCCGAGCGGGCCGTGGACGCGGGCGCCAAGGTGATCGGCGTCAACGCGCGCAACCTGAAGACGCTTGAGGTCGACCGCACCACCTTCGAGCGGGTCGCCCCGGAGATCCCGGACCACATCGTCAAGGTCGCCGAGTCCGGCGTCCGCGGCCCGCACGACCTGATCGCCTACGCCAACGCGGGCGCCGACGCGGTCCTGGTCGGCGAGTCCCTCGTCACCGGCCGCGACCCGAAGACCGCCGTCGCCGACCTGGTCGCCGCGGGCGAACACCCCGCACTGCGCCACGGCCGGAGCTGATCACCCGGTAGGCTGGCACCGATGACTCTCACCGTGACGACCGTGGACCGCTACGCCCGTTTGGCGCGCGGCTGCCGCCCAAGAGGCTGCCGAGCGCCGGCGAGGCGCGTCCACGGCCGTCGCGTGCGTTATGTCATCGGTGACGAGCCTGGGCAGGTGAACGGACGTCGATGGCAGCGCGCCCTGAAGGGGCGCGGGGCTGTATCCGACCATGCGACTCCGTCGTGTGGGCGCGACCAGCCGCACACGGCCTGAGGTCGTACGACAAGCTCCGCCCCCACGGCGAACAGTGTCTTTTCACGCACACTCACCGTGAGGTTCTGGCATGCCCAGCAATTTCTTCTTCCCTGACCCCACCGGCCAGGTGCCGAGCGCCGAGGGCTACTTCGGCGTGTTCGGCGGCAAGTTCATCCCGGAGGCCCTCGTCGCCGCCGTGGACGAGGTCGCCGTCGAGTACGACAAGGCCAAGCACGATCCCGAGTTCGCCCGAGAGCTCGACGACCTGATGGTCAACTACACCGGCCGCCCGTCGGCACTCACCGAGGTCCCCCGTTTCGCCGAGCACGCCGGCGGCGCCCGGATCTTCCTCAAGCGCGAGGACCTCAACCACACCGGCTCCCACAAGATCAACAACGTCCTCGGCCAGGCCCTGCTCACCAAGCGGATGGGCAAGACCCGAGTGATCGCGGAGACCGGCGCCGGCCAGCACGGCGTCGCGACCGCCACCGCCTGCGCCCTGTTCGGCCTCGACTGCACCATCTACATGGGCGAGGTCGACACCAAGCGCCAGGCCCTGAACGTGGCCCGCATGCGCATGCTCGGCGCCGAGGTCGTCGCGGTGAAGTCCGGCAGCCGCACTCTGAAGGACGCCATCAACGAGGCGTTCCGCGACTGGGTCGCCAACGTCGACCACACCCACTACCTCTTCGGTACCGTCGCCGGCCCGCACCCCTTCCCGGCCATGGTCCGCGACTTCCACCGCGTGATCGGTGTGGAGGCCCGCCGTCAGCTCCTGGAGCGCGCCGGCCGGCTGCCCGACGCCGCGATCGCCTGCGTCGGCGGCGGCTCCAACGCCATCGGCCTCTTCCACGCCTTCATCCCGGACGCCTCCGTCCGCCTCATCGGCTGCGAGCCCGCGGGGCACGGCATCGAGACCGGCGAGCACGCGGCCACCCTGACCGCCGGCGAGCCCGGCATCCTGCACGGCTCCCGGTCCTACGTGCTCCAGGACGAGGAAGGCCAGATCACCGAGCCGTACTCGATCTCGGCGGGCCTGGACTACCCGGGCATCGGCCCCGAGCACTCCTACCTGAAGGACTCGGGCCGCGGCGAGTACCGCGCGGTCACCGACGACGCGGCCATGCAGGCCCTGCGCCTGCTGTCGCGCACCGAGGGCATCATCCCGGCCATCGAGAGCGCCCACGCCCTGGCCGGCGCCCTGGAGGTCGGCAAGGAGCTGGGCAAGGACGGCCTGATCGTCGTCAACCTCTCCGGCCGCGGCGACAAGGACATGGACACCGCCGCGCGCTACTTCGGGCTGTACGACACCGACGCCGCGGTCGCCGCCGACGCGGCCGACACCGCCGAGATCGAGGGGGACGCCAAGTGAGCGGGAAGATCCAGCTGCTGTCGGACACCCTCGCGGCTGCCAAGGCCGAGGGCCGCTCCGCGCTCATCGCCTACCTCCCGGCCGGGTTCCCGACCGTGGACGGCGGCATCGAGGCGATCAAGGCCGTCTTCGACGGCGGGGCGGACGTCGTGGAGGTCGGTCTGCCGCACAGCGACCCCGTCCTCGACGGCCCCGTCATCCAGACCGCCGACGACATCGCCCTGCGCGGCGGCGTCAAGATCGCGGACGTCATGCGGACGGTCAAGGAGGCCCACGAGGCCACCGGCAAGCCCGTCCTCGTCATGACGTACTGGAACCCCATCGACCGCTACGGCGTCGAGCGCTTCACCGCCGAGCTGGCGGAGGCGGGCGGCGCGGGCTGCATCCTGCCCGACCTGCCCGTGCAGGAGTCGGCGCTGTGGAGGGAGCACGCCGACAAGCACGGCCTCGCGACGGTCTTCGTCGTGGCGCCGAGCAGCAAGGACGAGCGGCTCGCCCAGATCACCGCGGCGGGCAGCGGCTTCGTCTACGCCGCCTCGCTGATGGGCGTCACCGGCACCCGCGAGTCGGTCGGTGCGCAGGCCCAGAACCTGGTCGAGCGCACCCGCGCCACCGGCACCGAGCTGCCCGTCTGCGTCGGCCTCGGCGTCTCCAACGCGGCCCAGGCCGCCGAGGTGGCCGGCTTCGCCGACGGTGTCATCGTCGGCTCGGCGTTCGTGAAGCGGATGCTGGACGCCCCCGACCACGCGGCGGGCCTCACGGCGGTCCGCGAGTTGGCCGGGGAGCTGGCGAAGGGCGTGCGCGGACAGGCGTAACCGTCGGTGAGCCTTTCGTGAACCGTCAGTAATACGGAACATTCGGTCACTCGAACGGGTGGACCTCAGGCCGGGGAGGCGCGCTGCGCCTCCCCGGTTCGTTCTGGGGGTGTGAGCCAGAAGAACCATGACGGAAAGCGCAGCGCCCGGGAGCGGCTGGCGGTCGAGCGCGAGAAGCAGAAGGCCTCGGAGAGGCGGCGGCGCACGCTGATCGTGAGCGCGAGCGTGGTCTGCGTCCTCGGCCTCGCGGCGGTGATCGGCGTGCTCGCCGCGAACGCCGGCAAGAACAAGGGCGGCGAGAAGGCGGGCCCGGTCGTGGCGCCCTCGGGCGCGCAGGGCAAGGACAGCCTCGCGATCCCGGTCGGCAAGGACAGCGCCAAGTCGACGCTCACCGTCTGGGAGGACATGCGCTGCCCGGCCTGCCAGGCCTTCGAGATCGCCTACCGCCCGACGCTCCACGAACTGGTCGACGCGGGCAAGCTCAGAATCGAGTACCACCTCGTCCGCCTGATCGACGGCAACCTCGGCGGCACCGGCTCCCTGCGCGGCGCCAACGCCGTGGCCTGCGCCCAGGACGCCGGAAAGTTCCGCGACTACCACGACGTGCTGTACACGAACCAGCCGAAAGAGACCGACGACGCGTTCAGCGACAACGCCAAGCTGATCGATCTCGCCGGCAAGGTGGGCGGTCTCGACACGTCCGCCTTCCAGAAGTGCGTGAACGACGGCACCCACGACGCCTGGGTGGACAAGTCCCACAAGGCCTTCCAGTCCGCCGGCCTGACCGGCACGCCCACGGTCCTGTTCGGCGGGAAGAACATCGCCCAGGACCAGAGCATGACCCCGGCCAAGCTCAAGCAGATGGTGGAGGCGGCCGACCGCAAATAGGCGCCCCACCGGCCCTTTCCGGGCGCCCCCGTTATGGACCCGTAGCCGGGCTGCTTGCCGTCCCCACGGCCCGGCACGGTAGCGTCGGACTTGCCATGGAACTTGCCTACATTCCCAGCCCGTCGCGCGGGGTGCTGTACCTCGGCCCCATCCCGCTGCGCGGCTACGCCTTCTGCATCATCATCGGCGTCTTCGTCGCCGTCTGGCTCGGCAACAAGCGCTGGATCGCCCGGGGCGGGCGGGCCGGCACGGTCGCCGACATCGCGGTCTGGGCCGTACCGTTCGGCCTGGTCGGCGGTCGGCTGTACCACGTGATCACGGACTACGAGCTGTACTTCAGCCAGGGCCGGGACTGGGTGGACGCCTTCAAGGTGTGGCAGGGCGGCCTGGGGATCTGGGGCGCCATCGCGCTCGGCGCGCTCGGCGCGTGGATCGGCGCGCGCCGCCGGGGCGTCCCGATGCCCGCGTACGCCGACGCCGTCGCGCCCGGCATCGCGTTCGCGCAGGCCATCGGCCGCTGGGGGAACTGGTTCAACCAGGAGCTGTACGGCCGCGAGACGCACGTTCCGTGGGCACTGCACATCACCTCCGCCGAGGGCGGCCGGGTGCCGGGCTACTACCACCCGACCTTCCTGTACGAGTCCCTGTGGTGCATCGGCGTGGGCTTCCTGGTGATCTGGGCCGACCGCCGCTTCAAGCTGGGCCATGGCCGGGCGTTCGCCCTGTACGTCGCCGCGTACTGCGTGGGCCGCGGCTGGATCGAGTACATGCGCGTGGACGACGCCCACCACATCCTGGGCCTCCGCCTCAACGACTGGACCGCGATGATCGTGTTCCTGCTGGCGGTGACGTACATGGTGGTGTCGTCGAGGATGCGGCCCGGCAGGGAAGCCGTGGTCGAACCCGAGGCTCCCGAGGCTGTTGCCGAGACACCCGGTTCTGAGGCGGACGCTGCTGCCTCCGAGGGCGAGGGCGAGGACAAGGCCGAGCCCGATGCCGTGGAGACGAAGGACGAGGCCGAGTCGGGGACGACGAAGACCTGACGGCTGCTTGTGCGACACGAGGGCGCCCGGATCTTCCGGGCGCCCTCGGTATATGTGCTCAGCTCTCGCGGGCCGGCGCCGGCGTCCGCCGGCACCGGGAGTTCTGCATGCGCAGCGGGCCCAGTTCGGGATCGGGGACCGTGGTGATCGCGTCCAGCACCTGGTACCGGGGTTCGGCCCGGACCTCCCGGATGTCCTGGACCGGGGCGACGGCGGCCTCCGCCTGCTCGAAGCCGCCGGCACCTCGCCGTGGAGGCGGACGGCGATCCAGGAGCCGACCGCCTCGTCCAGGACGCCGGCCTGGGCGGCCCGGCCCGCGCCGGTCGCGAACCACGGTTCCTCCGGGTCTCGTGACGTCCGGGGGCTGGGTCAGCCGTTCGGTCGGGCCGACCGTGGGCCGGCGGCCGGCAGTTCGTCCCGGCCCAGGTTCCACTTCTCCAGGGTCCCCCGGCGGAAGTTCTCGATCACCACGTCGGCGCTCTGGGCGAGGCGGAGCAGCGTGGCCCGGCCGCCGGGCGTGGACGGGTCGAGGGTGATGGCACGCTTGGTGCGACCGAGCAGCTTCCACCACATCCCGACCCCGTGCCGGGCCGGACCGTGTCCCCGGGACGGGTCGGGCCGGCGCACAGGGCCGCAAGGTCCAGCACCCGCGGACCGGTCAGCGGCGAAGTCGTCGTGCTCATGCGTGGTACTGGGCCTCGATCTCCGGGCGGTACGGCATCGACGCCGACGCCCCTTCCCGCTGGACGGAGATCGCCGCGGCGGCGGCCGCCCAGGACAGGGCCTCGCGCACCGGTTTCTCCTCGGCGAGGGCCACCGCGAGCGCGCCGACGAAGGTGTCCCCGGCCCCCGTGGAGTCGACGGCGGTCACCCGCGGCGCCGGGACCACGAGCGGCTCGGCACCCCGGGCCCGGTACAGGCTGCCGGTCGCGCCCAGGGTGACGACGACCTCCGGCACCAGGTCCAGCAGGGCGGCGGCGGCCTCGCGCGGGTCGGTGCGGCCGGTGAGGGTGATCGCCTCGTACTCGTTGGCCACCAACAGCTCGGTCGCGGCGAGGAGTTCGGGCGGCAGCGGCTGGGCGGGGGACGGGGTGAGGACCGTACGGACCCCGTGCCGGCGGGCCGCCTGCGCGCCCGCGACGACGGCGGCCATCGGGATCTCCAGTTGCAGCAGCAGCGCGTCGGCGGAGGCGATCACGCCCTCGTCGCCGGGGGAGAGATGGTCGACGGTGCCGTTCGCGCCGGGGATCACGACGATGGCGTTGCCGCCCTCGTCGTCCACCACGATGTGCGCGGTCCCGGAGTGGCCCTCGACCGTGCGCAGGAAGTCGGTGTCCACGCCGGAGTGTTCGAGGGCCTCGCGCATCCGCTGGCCGAAGGCGTCGTTGCCGACCGCGCCGATCATCGAGACGGTGGCACCGGCGCGGGCCGCGGCGATCGCCTGGTTGGCGCCCTTGCCGCCGGGGATCGTACGGAACTCCCGTCCCGTCACGGTCTCGCCGCGTTGCGGGGCCTTCATGACGTAGGTGACGAGGTCCATGTTGGTGCTGCCGAGGACGACGATGTGGGTCATGGGCGGGCCGTCTCCAGATGGGTGAGGTGGGCGAGAGTGTCGAAGCCGGTGCCGTCGAAGTCGGCGACGGTGCTGGCGAGCCGGTTCTTCAGCGGGGCCCGCCAGTGCTCGGGGAGCGCCGCCGGGCCGCCCGCGAGCAGACCGGCGACGCTGCCGGCCGTGGCACCGTTCGAGTCGGTGTCCCAACCCCCCGACACCGCACGGCAGATGGACCCTCCGAAGTCGCCGTCCGCGTGGGTGAGGGCGGCGACGGTCACGGCGGTGTTGGGAATCGCGTGGACCCAGTGATGGGCGGGGGCGTAGGTGGCGTGGAGTTCATCGACGACGTCGGTGAAGTCGCCGTGATGCGCGGCCAGTTGAACGGCGTGGTCGATCGCCTTCGCGAGCCGGGAGCGGGGCGGGATCACCCTGCGGCCGGCGCGCAGGCAGGCGTGGACATCATGGCTGCCGGTGGCCGCGACGGCGATGACGGCGGCCGTGAACATCGCCGCGTAGACGCCGTTGGCGGTGTGGGTCAACACCGCGTCGCGGTACGCCTGTTCGGCCGCCGCAGCCGGGTCACCGGGGTTGGTCCAGCCGTGCACGTCGGCGCGGATCAGGGCGCCGATCCACTCGCGGAAGGGGTTGCGGTGCCGGGCCGTGTGCGGGGGCTCGATGCCGGTCAGGAGATTGCGGTAGGCGATGCGCTCGGCCGTGAAGACGCGGCCGGGCGGGAGCTCGTCCAGCCAGAGCCGGGCCACGTCCATGGTCGTGAAGGACCTTCCGTGGCGCTGGAGGAGCAGGAGGTTGAGGAGGGGGTAGTTGAGGTCGTCGTCCTCCGGCATCCCGTCGATGTTCTCGGCGAGGGAGCTGGCGGCCGAGCGGCGGTTCCAGGGGTGGGCGGCGAGGAGGTCTCCGGGTACGCCGACGGCGGTGAAGTAGGTGGTGAGCGGCCAGTTGCCGGCGGCCCCCGCGAGGGCACGGATGCCGTCGAGGGGGAGTTTCTCGACGGGCTTGCCGAGCAGACAGCCGATGGCCCGGCCGAGCCAGGCGGCTTCGAGGGCGGTCGGGTCGGGGCAGCGGCGGCGCACAGGGGTGGCCGGCCAGTGTGCGCACAGGGACTTGATCTTCTCCAGGTCCGTCGGCTCGTCCTCCGCCAGCCTGCTCGGCAGATCGGCCAGTTCGTCCAGCAGATCCTCCGCCAGCAGACGCAGATAGCGGGACGCGCGGTGCGGGGAGGCCCCCGCCCGCTCGGGCGCGTCCGGGCCGCCCGCCGCGCGCCAGCGGGCCTCGATCGCCGACGGCTCGCGGCCGTCCAGACGGGCCTGGCGGAGCTCGTGCCCCAGCAGGTCCTCCGGCTGGACCCAGGTCAGTCGGAGCATGCGGTGCCTCCGAGTGCCGCGAAGGCCCGCTCGTGGGTGCGGCGGCGGCGCACGTCCGCCGCGAAGATCTCCCGCGTGACCTCGGTGAGCGTGCGGGCCGGCGCCCACAGGTCCAGGCGACTGGCCTCGGCCACCGTCTTCGCCCACTCCTCCGGTACAGGGGAACCGAGGGCGCCCGCGAGGGCACCGGCCATCGTGGCGATCGAGTCGCAGTCCCGGCCGTAGTTGACCGCGCCGAGCACGGCGTGCCGGTAGTCGCCGCCGGCGACCAGCACCATGCCGAGCGCGACGGGCAGTTCCTCGACGGCGTGCAGCCGGGAGGGGCGGCGGGCGGCGAGGGAGGGCGCGCGGTAGTCCGGGCCGACCGTGTCGTACGGGGCGACCGCCGCGCGCAGGGGTCGTAGCGCCGACTCGAAGTCCCGGTGCCGCACGGCGACTTCGCACACCTTCTCGATCGCCTCGCGCGTGCCGTCCTTCGCCAGGCTCAGACAGGCGGCGACGACCGAGTCGGGGGTCGCGCCCGGGGCGGCCGCGGCGGCGACGGCCGCGGCGAGGACTCCGGCCGCCTCCCGGCCGTACGACGACTGGTGCGCACCGGCGATGTCCAGCGCCTCGGCGTACGCGGCGGCCGGGTGGGCCGCGTTGACCAGGCCGACGGGGGCCATGTACATCGCCGCACCGCAGTTGACGATGTTGCCGACGCCGGCCTCCCGGGGGTCGGCGTGACCGTAGGCGAGCCGGGCGACCAGCCACTTCTCGGCGAGGAAGAGGCGGTGCAGGGGCAGGGCCTCGGCCTGGAGCTCCGGAATCCAGCGGGGGTTGGTCATCAGGTCCGGGACCAGGTGCTCGGCGACGGCGTAGGCGTCGAGATGATCGCGGACATGGCCGTACACCCGGACCAGCGCATGGGTCATCAGGGTGTCGTCGGTGACGTGGCCGTCGCCCTTGTGGTACGGCGCGATCGGGCGGGCGGTGCGCCAGTCGTCGCCGTGCCAGGGGCCGACGATGCCGTGGACGCGGCCGCCGTGGCGCTCGGCGATCTGCTCGGGGGAGTACCCCTCGACCGGGCCGCCGAGGGCGTCGCCGACGGCGGCTCCGACGAGGGCGCGGGTGATGCGTTCGTCGAGGCCGACGGGGCAGCTTTCGCTGCTTGCGGCTGTTTTGCGGCTCAGCTCATCTTCTGTGGGCGCATGGGGACCCTTGGGCGTCATGCCCCGAATCATCCTCCTGGGCGGGCCGGTTGTGCGGCTTCCAGGAGCCCGGCGAGTTCCACGAGGTCGGTGCCGGTGAGGCGGGGCAGGACGCAGCCGGAGAGGGTGCGGCAGGCGTCCCGCCAGGTCTGCGGGATGGCGGCGGCGCCGCCGAGCGCTCCGGTGAGCGCGCCGGCGAGGGCGGGGGCGGAGTCGGCGACGCGGGACAGGCAGGCGGCGGCGGGTACGGCCGCCTCGACCCGGCCACCGGCCGCGGTGGCCAGGGCGAGGGCGACCGGGACGGTCTCGGCGGCGGCGATGCCGTAGCTGTAGACGTGGTCGACGATCTGGTGCTCCAGGAGCGGGACGAGGGCGAAGGCGGAGTCGGTGTCCTCGGCGAGGGCGAGCGCGTGGCGGGTGTTGCGGCCGATCTCGGTGTCGGCCGGGAGTTCGGCGAGCGCGGCGGTCACGCAGGTGTCGGTGCCGGCGCCGGTGAGAGCGAGCGCGAGCGCCGCGGCCATCGCGCGGGCGCCGTGCACACCGTCGCCGTCCTGGGTGTAGCGGGCGTCGAACTCGGCGAGGGCGGCGGCACGTTCGGGGTCGCCGGGGTGGGCGACGGCGAGTACACAGGCGCGCACGCAGGCCGCGTCGTCGAAGTAGTGCGGGTTGTCGTCGCCGGCCCGCAGCACCGCCTCCGCGGCGAAGGCGGCCCACTCGGCGTCGTCGGAGGGGCCGAGGCGGGGGGCGGTGGGTTGGGAACTGTTGCCCGCTGACTGCGGATGAGCGTGTTCTGGCGTGCATGGGTGAGTGTCCGGGCCACGGGGCTTGCGGGGCCAGGAGATGGATGTGCGTTTGTTCGTCGAATGCGTGACCTTTACCGGTGATGGCCGTTGGGTGTGGTGAGCAAGGCTTCGGCCGACACGGGGACGGGGGTGAATGCGTGGGCGGGCTGCGGGAGATGGCGGCATCGTTCGTCGCCCTGGGTCCGTCCGGTGTGGCGATCCGTACCCGACTCAAGCACCTGACCCCCGAGGATGAGGAGGTGCTGCGGCTGGTCGGTGATCTGCTCGGCAGTCTCGCCTGTCGTGACCTCAAAGCGCGGTGCGTGGCGGGGCTGGGTCATGACAGCGAGCGGTGGGCCGAGCGCAAGCGCGTGCTGACGCAGGAGTCCTCCTCCCGGTGGGCGGGTTCGATCACGAAGGCCACCCACGATCAGTGGGCGCTTGCCCGGCGCGGCCAGCTCGCCCACATCCACAGCCTCGAAGCCGGAATCGACACGATCAAGCATCGGTTGTCCCTGCCGGTTGGGGAGAAGGGCTCGAAGAGGGCGCCTGGCGGTTACCGCAGCAGGCGGGAGTGGCATGCGAAGGCGCGCCGCCTGCAGGTGCTGGCCGACCGGCTGGATGCGGCGCGGGCGGAGTGGCAGGCCGGTGTCGTGCGCGTGGTGCGCGGCGGGAAGCGGCTGCTGAACACCCGCCACCACCTGGAAGCTGCTGATCTGACCGAGGAGCGGTGGCGTGCGCGGTGGCAGGCCGAGCGCCGGTTCCTTGCGGCGGACGGCGAGTCAGGCAAGCGGTTCGGCAACGAGACCATCCGTGTCACCCCCGACGGCGAGGTGAGCATCAAGCTCCCGGCCCCTTTGGCGCACCTTGCCAACGCCCCGCACGGCCGGTATGTGCTCGCCGCGAAGGTGGCGTTCGCACACCGGGGTGAGCAGTGGGCCGACCGCGTCGCCGCCAACCGGGCGGTCGCCTACCGCATCCACGAAGACACAGCCCGCGACCGCTGGTACCTCACCGCGTCGTGGACCATCCCCCCGGTCAAGACCGTGCCGCTGGCGGCGGCCCGCGCGAACGGGCTGGTCGGCGTGGACACCAACGCCGACCACCTCGCCGCCTGGCGCCTCGACACCCACGGCAACCCCGTCGGCGAACCCCACCGGTTCGGCTACGACCTCACCGGCACCGCAAGCCATCGCGACGCCCAGGTCCGCCACGCCCTGATCCGGCTGCTGCACTGGGCCAAACGCCACGGGCTGTCGATCGCGGTCGAGAACCTCGACTTCCAGGCTGAGAAGACCCGAGAGAAGCACGGCCACCGCAAGAAGTTCCGCCACCTCATCTCCGGCATGCCAGTGTCCAGGCTGCGGGCCCGACTGGTCAGCATGGCGGCCGAACTCGGCATCCCCGTGATCGCCGTCGACCCCGCCTACACCTCCAAGTGGGGCGCCGAACACTGGCAGAAACCCCTCACCAGCACAACCAGGAAGACCACCCGCCACGACGCGGCCGCGGTG
>NZ_JAIQYY010000006.1:169181-208898 GCF_020181035.1 Streptomyces sp. CoH27 | reverse complement strand
CGATCCGGCGACGGACGGCACCGCCCCTGCACGACCGGAGCGATCGTGCAGGGCATCGGACCGCCCAGGCCGCACCGGGCCTCCCGGGGCGTGAGGGAAACCGCCCCCGCATCCCCGGACCACGGACACGATCCGTGCGCGCCGGACGCGGAGCGAACGCGGTGGACCAGGACGCCCAACACCGTTCGGGGCGCCCGGCTGAGCACGAGTCCTGGCAACAGGACTCGCTCCCGCTCAGTCTCTAGGAACGGTTGGTTGAGGGCGATCGGCACCTCGCGGGTGAGGCGGCGGGTCCACTCGGGGCATCCGGCCGGCCCGGTGCCGGGCCGCAGGCCAGCCTGCGTCACCTGCGGCAAGCCCCAGCAGGAGCCCCTCGATACGACGTCCTGTCCTTTCCGGCCCTCCGCTTCCTCCTCACGCACCGATCTGTCCCCCAGCGCGTCCGCGCCTGTTCCTCCGAGTCGCCCGCGTCACCCACTTGGCATCTGAGCAAAAGCCGATACGGATGAGCAAAGTAAGTAAAGCCGCAGTTAGCCCAGCCTTTCCTTGCTGGCGGGAAGGGAAGGGGCGGCGTACCTTCTGTGTTGTCGAAAAGTAGAACTCGTCCAAAGTTAGCTTTGGCTAAGCTATCCCGGGGGCTCCGATGGCCATCATCGAAACCGAGGCCGCGCTGCACGTGGCGCACCGCGACAACCACACGCACCGCGACGTCAACGGCGGCTGGCTGCGCCCCGCCGTCTTCGGCGCCATGGACGGCCTCGTCTCCAACCTCGCCCTGATGACCGGGGTGGCCGGCGGAGCCGTGAGCCAGCAGACCATCGTCATCACCGGGCTCGCAGGGCTCGCCGCCGGCGCCTTCTCGATGGCCGCCGGTGAGTACACCTCCGTCGCCTCCCAGCGTGAGCTGGTCGAGGCCGAGCTCGACGTCGAGCGCCGTGAGCTGCGCAAGCACCCGCAGGACGAGGAGGACGAGCTCGCAGCACTGTACGTCGCCCGTGGTGTGGAGCCCGAGCTGGCCCGTGAAGTCGCCCGGCAGCTGTCCAAGGACCCCGAGCAGGCGCTGGAGATCCACGCCCGCGAGGAGCTGGGAATCGACCCCGGTGACCTGCCGTCGCCGCTGGTCGCCGCCGTGTCGTCCTTCGGGTCCTTCGCCCTCGGTGCGCTGCTGCCCGTGCTGCCGTACCTGCTCGGCGCGACCGTGCTGTGGCCGGCCGTGCTGCTGGCCCTCGCCGGTCTCTTCGGCTGCGGTGCCGTGGTGGCCAAGGTGACCGCGCGGACCTGGTGGTACAGCGGTGTGCGGCAGCTGGTGCTCGGTGGAGCGGCGGCCGGTGTGACGTACGCCCTGGGCAGCCTGTTCGGTACGGCCGTAGGATAGCGCGACCGGTACTTATGCGATGGGCCGCATAAATAGCCGTTACCCCTTGGTTTCGAGTGCTTAACGACCGGGCATGAGCCGTAAGCGCTGCGGGCAATGACGCCTGCCGCACCCCCGCGGGGTGAGTGACGACGCTCCCCCCGCCCCCTCGGGCCGTCGGACACCGATCTGACCGATCTTGTCCCTGACGGTCCCCACCCATGTCGCCGCCGCGCGCGGCACCCCGCCGCCCTGCGCGGCACCCGCCGTCACCGTGCGGCGCCTCTGCCATGTACCCCGTGGCGTCCGCATGTTGGAACGGAGTATCCGGTTCCCGAGAACCGCTCCATCATGTAACCTGCACGAAATTTTGAGTCACACGCAGAGGGCCAACGTCGTCCCTCGGCACCTGCCACATGCCACATGACGACGACGGGAGAGCCGATGCGTACGCCGCGCCAGCCGTCCCAGCACTCCGCGAATGGCCGGAACTGGTCCTTCATGGATGCTCGCCCTGCTGCGCAGGGTATGTACGACCCCCGCAACGAACACGACGCCTGTGGTGTCGGTTTCGTCGCCACCCTCACCGGCGAGGCGTCCCACACGCTGGTCGAACAGGCCCTCACGGTCCTGCGCAACCTGGAGCACCGCGGTGCCACCGGCTCCGAGCCCGACTCGGGCGACGGCGCCGGCATCCTCTCCCAGGTGCCCGACACCTTCTTCCGTGAGGTGGCCGGATTCGACCTTCCCGCGGCGGGCTCGTACGCGGTAGGCATCGCCTTCCTGCCGGAGGAGGGCACCGAGGACGCCGTCTCGAAGATCGAGACGATTGCCGGCGAGGAGGGCCTGACGGTCCTCGGCTGGCGCACGGTCCCGGTCGCCCCGGAGCTGCTGGGTGCCACCGCCCGCTCCACCATGCCGGTCTTCCGGCAGATCTTCGTCACCGACGGCGCCAGCGAGGGCATCACGCTGGACCGCGAGGCCTTCGTGCTGCGCAAGCGCGCCGAGCGGGAGGTCGGTGTCTACTTCCCGTCGCTCTCCGCCCGCACGATCGTCTACAAGGGCATGCTGACCACCGGCCAGCTGGAGCCCTTCTTCCCGGACCTGTCCGACCGCCGCTTCGGTTCCGCGGTCGCGCTCGTCCACTCGCGCTTCTCCACGAACACCTTCCCGTCGTGGCCGCTCGCGCACCCGTACCGCTTCGTCGCGCACAACGGTGAGATCAACACCGTCAAGGGCAACCGCAACTGGATGCGCGCCCGCGAGTCGCAGCTGGTCTCCGACCTGTTCGGCCCCCAGGAGAAGCTGGAGCGCATCTTCCCGGTCTGCACCCCGGACGCCTCCGACTCCGCCTCCTTCGACGAGGTCCTGGAGCTGCTGCACCTGGGCGGCCGTTCACTGCCGCACTCCGTGCTGATGATGATCCCGGAGGCGTGGGAGAACCACGACTCCATGGACCCGGCCCGCCGCGCCTTCTACAACTTCCACTCCACGATGATGGAGCCCTGGGACGGCCCGGCCTGTGTCACCTTCACCGACGGCACCCAGGTCGGCGCCGTGCTCGACCGCAACGGTCTGCGCCCCGGCCGCTACTGGGTCACCGACGACGGCCTCGTCGTCCTCGGCTCCGAGGTCGGCGTCCTCGACATCGACCCGGCCAAGGTCGTCCGCAAGGGCCGCCTGCAGCCCGGCAAGATGTTCCTCGTCGACACCGCCGAGCACCGCATCATCGAGGACGACGAGATCAAGGCGACCCTCGCCGCCGAGCGGCCGTACGCCGAGTGGCTGGAGGCCGGCGAGATCGAGCTGGGCGACCTGCCCGAGCGCGAGCACATCGTCCACACCCACGCCTCGGTCACCCGCCGCCAGCAGACCTTCGGGTACACCGAGGAGGAGCTGCGCGTCATCCTCGCGCCGATGGCCAAGACCGGCGCCGAGCCGATCGGCTCGATGGGCACCGACAGCCCGATCGCCGCTCTCTCCGCGCGCCCGCGGCTGCTCTTCGACTACTTCACCCAGCTGTTCGCGCAGGTCACCAACCCGCCGCTGGACGCGATCCGCGAGGAGCTGGTCACCTCGCTGCGCAGCTCGCTGGGCCCGGAGGGCAACCTGCTGGACCCGACGGCCGCCTCCTGCCGCTCGGTCACCCTGCCCTTCCCGGTGATCGACAACGACGAGCTGGCCAAGCTCATCCACATCAACGCCGACGGCGACATGCCCGGCTTCAAGGCCGCGACCCTGTCCGGTCTGTACCGGGTGAGCGGTGGCGGTGACAGCCTCGCCGCGCGCATCGCCGAGATCTGCGCCGAGGCCGACGCCGCCATAGACAACGGCGCCCGTCTGATCGTCCTGTCGGACCGCCACTCCGACGCCGAGCACGCGCCGATCCCGTCGCTGCTGCTCACCGCGGCCGTCCACCATCACCTCATCCGCACCAAGCAGCGCACCCACGTGGGCCTGCTGGTCGAGGCCGGTGACGTCCGCGAGGTCCACCACGTCGCCCTGCTGATCGGCTTCGGCGCCGCCGCCGTCAACCCGTACCTGGCGATGGAGTCGGTCGAGGACCTGCTGCGCGCCGGCACCTTCCTCAACGGCATCGAGCCGGAGAAGGCCATCAAGAACCTGATCTACGCCCTCGGCAAGGGCGTACTGAAGGTCATGTCGAAGATGGGCATCTCCACCGTCGCCTCGTACCGCGGCGCCCAGGTCTTCGAGGCCGTCGGCCTGGACGAGGCCTTCGTCGAGAAGTACTTCAACGGCACGGCCACCAAGATCGGCGGCGTCGGCATCGACGTCATCGCCCAGGAGGTCGCCGCCCGCCACGCCAAGGCCTACCCGGCCTCCGGCATCGCTCCCGCGCACCGCGCGCTGGAGATCGGCGGCGAGTACCAGTGGCGCCGCGAGGGCGAGCCGCACCTGTTCGACCCGGAGACGGTCTTCCGCCTCCAGCACTCCACGCGCTCCGCTCGCTACGACATCTTCAAGAAGTACACCGAGCGGGTGAACGAGCAGTCCGAGCGCCTGATGACGCTGCGTGGTCTGTTCGGCTTCAAGTCCGACCGCCCGTCGATCTCCATCGACGAGGTCGAGCCGGTGAGCGAGATCGTCAAGCGCTTCTCCACGGGCGCCATGTCGTACGGCTCCATCTCCAAGGAGGCGCACGAGACCCTCGCCATCGCCATGAACCAGCTGGGCGGCAAGTCCAACACCGGTGAGGGCGGAGAGGACCCGGAGCGCCTGTACGACCCGGCGCGCCGCTCGGCGATCAAGCAGGTCGCCTCCGGCCGCTTCGGTGTGACGTCGGAGTACCTGGTCAACGCGGACGACATCCAGATCAAGATGGCCCAGGGCGCCAAGCCCGGTGAGGGCGGCCAGCTGCCCGGGCACAAGGTCTACCCGTGGGTCGCGAAGACGCGTCACTCGACGCCGGGTGTCGGCCTGATCTCCCCGCCGCCGCACCACGACATCTACTCCATCGAGGATCTGGCTCAGCTGATCCACGACCTCAAGAACGCGAACCCGGCCGCGCGTATCCACGTGAAGCTGGTGTCGGAGGTCGGCGTCGGCACGGTCGCCGCCGGTGTCTCCAAGGCGCACGCGGACGTCGTGCTCATCTCCGGCCACGACGGTGGTACGGGCGCCTCGCCGCTCACCTCGCTGAAGCACGCGGGCGGTCCCTGGGAGCTCGGCCTCGCCGAGACCCAGCAGACGCTGCTGCTCAACGGGCTGCGCGACCGGATCGTCGTGCAGACCGACGGCCAGCTGAAGACCGGCCGTGACGTGGTCATCGCCGCGCTGCTCGGCGCCGAGGAGTTCGGTTTCGCCACCGCGCCGCTCGTCGTCTCCGGCTGCGTGATGATGCGCGTCTGCCACCTGGACACCTGCCCTGTCGGCATCGCCACCCAGAACCCGGTGCTGCGCGACCGCTTCGCCGGCAAGGCCGAGTACGTCGTGAACTTCTTCCGGTTCATCGCCGAGGAGGTCCGCGAGCTGCTCGCCGAGCTGGGCTTCCGCTCCATCGAGGAGGCCGTCGGCCACGCCGAGGTGCTGGACGTCGAGCGTGCCGTCGACCACTGGAAGGCGCAGGGCCTGGACCTGGAGCCGCTGTTCCACGTGCCCGACCTGCCCGAGGGCGCGGCGCGCCACCAGCTGATCGAGCAGGACCACGGCCTGGAGAAGGCCCTGGACAACGAGCTGATCAAGCTCGCCGCCGACGCCCTGGCCGCCGGCGACGCCACCGAGGCCCAGCCGGTGCGCGCCCAGGTCGCCATCCGCAACATCAACCGCACGGTCGGCACCATGCTCGGCCACGAGGTGACGAAGAAGTTCGGCGGTGCGGGCCTGCCCGACGACACCATCGACATCACCTTCACCGGTTCGGCCGGCCAGTCCTTCGGCGCGTTCCTGCCGCGCGGCGTCACGCTGCGCCTGGAGGGCGACGCCAACGACTACGTCGGCAAGGGCCTGTCCGGCGGCCGGGTCGTCGTCCGCCCGGACCGGGCCGCCGACCACCTCGCCGAGTACTCGACCATCGCGGGCAACACCATCGGCTACGGCGCCACCGGCGGCGAGCTGTTCCTGCGCGGCCGTACCGGTGAGCGGTTCTGCGTCCGCAACTCCGGCGCGCTGGTCGTCTCCGAGGGCGTGGGCGACCACGGCTGCGAGTACATGACCGGCGGTCGCGCGGTCGTCCTCGGCCCGACCGGCCGCAACTTCGCGGCAGGCATGTCCGGCGGCATCGCCTACGTCATCGACCTCGACCGCGACAACGTCAACGTCGGCAACGTCGACTCGGTCGAGGCGCTGGACGACACGGACAAGCAGTGGCTGCACGACGTGGTGCGCCGCCACGCCGAGGAGACCGGCTCGACGGTCGCCGAGAGGCTGCTCGCCGACTGGGACGCGGCCGCGGCGCGGTTCAGCAAGATCATCCCCAGCACGTACAAGGCAGTGCTCGCCGCCAAGGACGCCGCCGAGCGAGCCGGTCTTTCCGAGACCGAGATCACCGAGAAGATGATGGAGGCGGCGATCAATGGCTGACCCGAAGGGCTTCCTGAACCACGGCCGCGAGGTCGCCGAGACCCGTCCCGTCGGTGAGCGCGTCAAGGACTGGAACGAGGTCTACGTCCCCGGCTCCCTGCTGCCGATCATCAGCAAGCAGGCCAGCCGCTGCATGGACTGCGGCATCCCGTTCTGCCACAACGGCTGTCCGCTGGGGAACCTGATCCCCGAGTGGAACGACTACGCCTACCGCGAGGACTGGGCGGCCGCCCAGGAGCGCCTGCACGCGACCAACAACTTCCCGGAGTTCACCGGTCGCCTCTGCCCGGCCCCCTGCGAGTCGGCGTGTGTGCTCGGCATCAACCAGGCGCCGGTCACCATCAAGAACGTCGAGGTCTCGATCATCGACAAGGCATGGGAGACCGGGGACGTCGCCCCGCAGATCCCGGAGCGCCTGTCCGGCAAGACCGTCGCGGTCATCGGCTCGGGCCCGTCGGGCCTCGCCGCCGCCCAGCAGCTGACCCGGGCCGGCCACACGGTCGCCGTCTACGAGCGCGCGGACCGCATCGGAGGCCTCCTCCGGTACGGCATCCCCGAGTTCAAGATGGAGAAGCGGCACATCAACCGCCGTATCGAGCAGATGCGCGCGGAGGGCACCCGCTTCCGCACCGGCATCGAGATCGGCCGCGACCTCAAGGCGACCGACCTGAAGAAGCGGTACGACGCCGTGGTCCTGGCCGTCGGCGCGACGACCGCCCGCGACCTGCTGGTGCCGGGCCGCGAGCTCAAGGGCATCTACCAGGCGATGGAGTACCTGCCCCTGGCGAACAAGGTCCAGGAGGGCGACTACGTGACGCCGCCTGTCTCGGCCGAGGGCAAGCACGTCGTGGTCATCGGCGGCGGCGACACCGGTGCGGACTGCGTGGGCACCGCCCACCGCCAGGGCGCGGCCTCCGTCACCCAGCTGGAGATCATGCCCCGCCCGAACGACGAGCGGCACCCGACCAACCAGCCCTGGCCGACCTTCCCGATGCTCTACAAGGTCACCTCGGCCCACGAGGAGGGCGGCGAGCGGGTCTACTCCGTCTCCACGACCCACTTCGAGGGCGACGAGGACGGCAACGTGCAGTGGCTGCACCTGACCGAGGTGGAGTTCGTCGACGGCAAGCTGACCTCCAAGCCGGGCACCGAGCGCAAGATCCCGGCCCAGCTGGTCACCCTCGCCATGGGCTTCACCGGCACCGACCGGGAGAACGGCCTGGTGGAGCAGTTCGGCCTGGAGCTCGACGAACGCGGTAACATCGCCCGCGACGCCGACTTCCAGACCAACGTGCCGGGCGTGTTCGTCGCCGGTGACGCCGGCCGCGGGCAGTCCCTCATCGTGTGGGCGATCGCGGAAGGCCGCTCGGCGGCCCGCGGAGTCGACCGCCACCTCACCGGTGCCAGCGACCTGCCGGCCCCGATCCGCCCGACGGACCGCGCCCTGGCGGTCTGACGGCACCCCAGGGACCTTGAGGTCCCGCCACAGACGTCCCGTACAAAGGCGTACGGAACACTGAACGACGCCTGCCCCTGTCCCCGACCGGACGCCTGGCAGGCGTCGTCGCATGTCCGCGCGCAGTCCTTCCTCACGTAGGCTCGGCCACCGGCACGAGCACGAGGGGGGGATCATGGCCGCGATCGGTCTGCGCACGGTGGAGGAGACCGCGCCCGCGCTGGTCAGCCTGTACAAGAGCGCCGGGGTGTCCCTGCGCAAGCACGGCCTGGACGGGCTGCGCGCCGCCGTCTATCTCGTGGTCGACCACTCCGGCTCCATGCGGCCGTACTACCAGGACGGCAGCGTGCAGAAGCTCGCGGACCGGGTGCTGGGGCTGTCCGCGCACCTGGACGACGACGGGCGGGTGCCGGTGGTGTTCTTCTCCACGGACATCGACGCGGTCACCGACATCGCCCTCGACCGGCACGAGGGCAGCGTCGAGCGGATCGTGGCCGGGCTCGGGCACATGGGCAGGACCAGCTATCACCTGGCGATGGACGCCGTCATCGACCACTACCTGGACAGCGGCGCCACCGCCCCCGCCCTGGTCGTCTTCCAGACCGACGGCGGCCCACTCAGCAGGCCCGCCGCCGAGCGCTATCTGTGCAAGGCGGCGAAACTCCCGCTGTTCTGGCAGTTCGTCGGCTTCGGCGACCCGGACAGCCGGCAGTTCGACTTCCTGCGGAAGCTGGACGAGCTGCCCGTGCCCGGCGCACGGATCGTGGACAACGCCGGCTTCTTCCACGCCGGCCAGGACCCCCGGCGCATGTCCGACACCGAGCTGTACGACCGGCTCGTCGGCGAGTTCCCGCAATGGCTCACCGCCGCACGCGCCGCCGGGATCGTACGGCCGCCCGCCTGAGTCACGCCCCGGCGTCGACGCGCTCACGCGCCTGCTCGTCCCGTGAGCGCGTCCTGCAGAAACAGCTCCCGGCACTCCTCGGGCGTGCCCCAGGCGGTGCGCAGGGCGCGGGCCTTGGTCAGCCACAGGGACAGGTCGTACTCCGCCGTGTAGCCGATCGCGCCGTGCAGTTGCAGCGCCGCGCGTGCCGTCGTGTACGCCGCCTCGCACGCCTTGAGTTTGGCGGCGGCCACGTCCGCCGGGCGCAGCGACATCGCCGCCCCGAACAGCAGCGGACGCGCGAACTCCAGGGCCGTGGCGGCATCGGCCAGGCGGTGCTTGACCGCCTGGAAAGAGCCGATCGGGACGCCGAACTGGGTGCGCTGCCGGACGTGGTCCACCGTGCGGTCGAGCAGCGCGAGCCCGACGCCGAGGGCCTGGGCGGCGGTGGCCAGCCGGGCCCAGGTGAGGGCCAGGCCGAACGAGGGGTGGGGAGCGAGGAGTTCGCCGTCCGGGGTGAGCGGGGTCAGACGGCGGGCGGGGTCGAGGGACCGGCGCACCTGGCCCGCGGGCGACGCGAGGTGGAGTCCGTCGGGGGCGAGGGCGAGGCGGAGGTCGGCCGCGTCGGCGTCCAGGGCGAGCGGGACGGCGGCTGTGTCCGCGTCCGGGGTGACGCGGGCGGGGTCGGTGTCGAGGGGGACAGGAGCGGGGTCGGTGTCGAGGGGGAGAGGGGCGGGGTCGGTGTCGAGGGGGAGAGGGGCGGGTGCCGCGAGGGTGGCGAGATCCGTACCGGCCAGGAGCCCCGGCAGGAACCGCTTCGCGAGTGGCACCTCGGCAAGGAGCACCGCCGCGGCGACCGTCTCCACCAGCGGGCCCGGCACCGCATGCCGACCCAACTCCACGAAGGCCAGGGTCAGTTCCACCGGATGCCGGCCCAGCCCGTCCTGCTCCTCCGGCACCGCGAGTCCGAACACCCCCGCCTCCGCGACCCTGCGCCACAGCGCACGCCCGCGCCTGGAGTCGCCGTCGCTCCAGTCACGGATCACCGCAGGGGTGTCCGCGGCCGTCAGCATCGCGTGCAGCGAGCCGGCGAAGGCACGCTGGTCGGCGTCGGGCAGGAAGCGCATCAGCGGCGTCCCTTCGGCAGGCCGAGCAGCCGCTCGGCGACGATGTCACGCTGGATCTCGTTGGTGCCTGCGTAGATGGGTCCGGCGAGCGCGAACACATACCCCTCGGCCCACTCCGTGTCCGCCAGCTCGCCCTCGCCGTGCAGCAGATCCAGTGCCGTCTCGTGCAGGGCGAGGTCCAGCTCGGACCAGAACACCTTGTTCATGCTGGACTCCGGGCCGATCCGGGCGCCGTCCAGGAAGCGGGAGGCGGCCGCGTAGGTGAACAACTGGTAGGCGCGGGCGCCGATCAGGGCATCGGCCACGCGCGCGCGTGCGTGCTCCGGGCAGCCGCGCGCCCGCCACAGCCCGGCCAGCCGGGCGGCCGAGGCGAGGTAGCGGCCCGGTGAGCGCAGGGTGAGCCCGCGTTCGTCGCCCGCCGTGGACATCGCGATCCGCCAGCCCTCGCCGGGCTCGCCGATCACGTCCTCGTCCGGGACGAACACGTCGTCCAGGAACAGCTCCGCGAAGGCCGGTTTCCCGTCCAGGCGGCCGATCGGGCGGACGGCGACACCGGGCGCCCGCAGGTCGAACATCAGGTAGGTGAGCCCCTGGTGGGGTTTCGGCGCCTGGGGCTCGCTGCGGAACAACCCGAAGGCCCGGTCCGCGAAGGCCGCCCGCGAGGACCAGGTCTTCTGGCCGCGCAAGCGCCAGCCGCCGTCCGTCCTGACCGCGCGGGAGGTGAGCGAGGCCAGGTCCGAGCCGGCCTCCGGCTCGGACCAGGCCTGCGCCCAGACCACCTCTCCCGTGGCCATCGGAGGCAGCACGCGCGCGCGTTGCTCCTCCGTGCCGTGGTCGAAGAGCGTCGGCGCGAGCAGGCTGACACCGTTCTGCCCGACCCGGCCCGGCGCGCCCGCCGCCCAGTACTCCTCCTCGAAGACCAGCCAGCGCAGCAGACCGGCGTCCCGGCCGCCGTACCGCTCGGGCCAGGACACCACCGACCAGCGGTCCGCGGCCAGTTCGGCCTCCCACGCGCGGTGGGCGGCGAAGCCCTCCGCCGTCTCCAGGGACGGCAGCGGCGTACGCGGCACATGCGCCCGGAGCCAGGACCGGGCCTCGGCGCGGAACTCCTCGTCGGCCGGAGAGTGCGTCAGGTCCACCGCCGTCGCCTTCCTTCCGTCGCTCACTCCCACTGCTTCCCTAACAAGTGTTTGGTAGGTTAGCGTGGCCCTATGACAGGCGTCGAGAGCCCGGCCTACGTAGCCGGGCACGGACTGCTCCGGGGCCGCACCGCCGTCATCACCGCGGCGGCCGGCGCCGGCATCGGCGGGGCGACCGCGCACCGCTTCCTGGAAGAGGGCGCGCGGGTGCTGATCAGCGACGCGCACACACGCCGGCTGAAGGAGTACGAGACCGAGCTGGGCCGCAAGTTCCCGGGCCGGGTGGCGGCAGTGCCCTGCGACGTCACCGACGAGGCACAGGTGCGCACCCTGTTCGACACGGCCGTACGGGAGCACGGCAGACTCGACGTCGTCGTCAACAACGCGGGCCTGGGCGGGACGTCGGACCTCGTCGACATGACCGACGAGCAGTGGTCCCGGGTACTGGACGTGACCCTGAACGGCACCTTCCGGTGCACGCGCGCCGCGCTGCGGGCCATGCGGGAGACCGGGAGCGGGGTGATCGTCAACAACGCCTCCGTCGTCGGCTGGCGCGCCCAGGCCGGGCAGGCGCACTACGCCGCCGCCAAGGCCGGGGTGATGGCGCTGACCCGGTGCGCGGCGATCGAGGCCGCCGCCTACGGCGTCCGGGTCAACGCGGTCGCCCCCAGCCTCGCCATGCACCCTCACCTGGTGAAGGTCACCTCGCCCGGGCTGCTGGAGCAGTTGACCGAGCGGGAGGCCTTCGGGCGGTACGCCGAGCCCTGGGAGGTGGCCAACGTGATCGTGTTCCTCGCGTCCGGCTACTCCTCGTACATGACCGGCGAGGTCGTGGCCGTCAGCAGCCAGCATGCCTAGGCCGACCGGGGCGGGGACCACAATGGGTCCGTGCCGACCAAGAAGAAGCCCCAGGTGACCCCGGCAGCGGCCCGGCGCGGCGAACTCCTGACCACCGCCGCCGAGGTCTTCGCCGAGCACGGCTACAACGCCACCACCGTCCGCAAGATCGCCGACCACGCCGGGATGCTCGCGGGCAGCCTCTACTACCACTTCGACTCCAAGGAGTCGATGCTTGAGGAGATCCTGCGGACCTTCCTCGACGAGCTGTGGGACGGCTACGACACCGTCCTCGCCTCCGGGCTCGGGCCCCGCGAGACGCTGGAGGCGCTCGTCACCGAGTCCTTCCGCGAGATCGACCGGCACCGCGCGGCCGTCGCCATCTACCAGAAGGAGAGCCGGCAACTCGTCGCCCAGGACCGGTTCGCGTTCCTCGCCGAGTCCCAGCGCCGGTTCGAGAAGGCCTGGCTGTCCACGCTGGAGCGCGGGGTCGCCGAGCACGTCTTCCGCGCCGACCTGGACGTCCGCCTCACCTACCGGTTCGTCCGCGACACCGTGTGGGTCGCCGCGTCCTGGTACCGGCCCGGCGGACAGCACAGCCCGGAGGAGATCGCCCGCCAGTACCTGTCGATGGTGCTCGACGGGATCGCCGTACGCGAGTGACACCGTTCGCATAACGCACCTTTCCTGTGAGGGAGTTGCCATGGCCGAGGCCTACATCGTCGAAGCGGTTCGCACGCCCGTCGGGCGGCGCGGGGGAGGACTCAGCGCGGTCCACCCGGCCGACCTGGGCGCGCATGTGCTGACTGTGCTGGTGGAGCGGGCCGGGATCGACCCGGCCGCCGTGGAGGACGTGGTCTTCGGCTGTCTGGACGCGGTGGGACCGCAGGCCGGGGACATCGCCCGCACCTGCTGGCTGGCCGCGGGCCTCCCGGAGGAGGTGCCGGGCGTGACCGTCGACCGGCAGTGCGGGTCCTCGCAGCAGGCCGTGCACTTCGCCGCGCAGGCCGTGCTCTCCGGCACGCAGGACCTGGTGATCGCCGGCGGGGTGCAGAACATGTCCCAGATCCCCATCGCCTTCGCCTCCCGGCAGGCCGCCGCCCCCCTCGGCCTCACCGAGGGCCCCTTCCTCGGCAGCACCGGCTGGCGCGCCCGCTACGGCGACCAGCCCGTCAACCAGTTCGCCGGCGCCGAGCTGATCGCCGCCCAGTGGGGCATCAGCCGCGAGGACCAGGAGGAGTTCGCCCTGCGCTCGCACCGGCGCGCGCTGCGGGCCATCGACACCGGCCGCTTCGCGCGCGAGACCGTCCCCTACGGCGAGGTCACCGTCGACGAGGGCCCTCGCCGGGACACCTCCCTGGAGAAGATGGCCACGCTGAAACCCGTCCTCGACGGCGGCACCGTCACCGCGGCCTGCTCCTCCCAGGTCTCCGACGGCGCCGCGGCCCTGCTGCTCGCCTCGGAGCGGGCCGTACGCGACCACGGGCTGCGCCCCCGCGCCCGCGTCCACCACCTTTCCGTGCGCGGCGAGGACCCCATCCGCATGCTCTCCGCCCCGATCCCGGCCACCGCCCACGCCCTGCGCAGGACCGGACTGACCATCGACGCCATCGACCTCGTGGAGATCAACGAGGCCTTCGCACCGGTCGTCCTGGCCTGGCTGAAGGACACCGGCGCCGACCCCGAGAAGGTCAACGTCAACGGCGGCGCGATCGCCCTCGGCCACCCCCTCGGCGCGACCGGCGTCCGCCTGATGACGACCCTGCTCCACGAACTGGAACGCATCGGCGGCCGCTACGGCCTCCAGACGATGTGTGAGGGTGGGGGTCAGGCGAATGTGACGATCGTCGAACGCCTCTGAGCTCGCCTGGGCCCGTCAGCCCGTCAGCCCGTCAGCCCGTCGGCCCGTCGGCCCGTCGGCCCGTCGGCCCGTCGGCCCGTCGGCCCGTCGGCCCGTCGGCCCGTCGGCCCGTCAGCCCGTCAGCTCCGCCAGTTGCGCCAGCACCTCTTCCGCCTCCTTCTCGATCCGCTCCACCAGCTCCGCGCACGACGGCAGGTCGTCGATCACCCCGGCGACCTGCCCGGACGCCATCACCCCCAGGTTCGTACGGCCGTCCACCATCGCCGACTTCAGCAGCATCGGCGTGTTCGCCGCCAGCAGCACCTGGCTCCAGGTCAGGTCCTTTCCGTGTCTCATGGCCAGGCCGTCCCGGATCAGCTGCCGCCAGGTGAGGCCCGACAGCCGGCGGAAACTGGCTGCCCTGCGCGCCGCGTGGGCCAGCGTCCGGATCCGGCCCGACCGCTCCAGTGCGTCCACCAGCTCCGTGCGCAGCATCCGGTGCGGCAGGCCGTCCACCGCCCGGGTGACCGTGACGTCCCGGACCGTCGCGGCCAGATAGCGGGCCTTCACCGCGTCCGGCACCGTCGAGTCGGAGGTGAGCAGGAACCGCGTCCCCATCGCCACCCCGGCGGCCCCGTACGCCAGCGCCGCCACCAGGCCCCGACCGTCGAAGAAGCCGCCCGCCGCCACCACCGGTATGTCCACCGCGTCCACCACCTGCGGCAGCAGCACGCTCGTCGCCACTTCCCCGGTGTGCCCGCCGCCCTCGCCGCCCTGGACGATCACCGCGTCCGCCCCCCACGCGGCCACCTTCTCGGCGTGCCGGCGCGCCCCGACGGACGGGATGACCACCACGCCCGCCTCCTTCAGCCGGGCGATCAGTTCCGGCGAGGGCGCCAGCGCGAAGGAGGCCACCCGCACGCCCTCCTCAAGCATGATCCGCACCCGGTCGGCCGCGTCGCCCGCGTCGGCCCGCAGGTTCACCCCGAACGGCGCGTCCGTGCGCGACCGCACCTCCCGTATCGCGTCCCGCAGGTGATCGGTTGTCATCGTGGCCGAGGCCAGGATGCCGAGCGCGCCCGCGTTCGCCGCCGCCGAGACCAGCCGGGGGCCGGCCACCCACCCCATCCCGGTCTGTACGATCGGACGCCGAACGCCGACCAGCCGGGTCAGCGCGGTCTCCATCCGCCCCTCACCCCCTCGCCTCCTCGGGCACCTCACGGGTGCGCGCCCCCTGCGGGTCCAGCACCTCGCGGATCAGCCGCAGCTCCGCCGCCTCGGGCTCCCGGGTGCGGGGCACCTCGTCCGGCACCGCGAGCGCGAAGCCCGTCGCCTCCCGCACCCGCTCCACGCTCACCCCCGGATGCAGCGAGGCCAGCCGCATCGTGCGGTCCGGCGTGGCGAAGTCGAAGACGCCGAGGTCCGAGACCACCCGGGCCAGGTGGTGGAAGCGGGCCGCGCCGCCCAGCCCGGCCGCCCGGTCGTACCCCACCCCGCACACCACGTCCACCCGCTCCACGAACACCCGCCGGGAGTGTCTCGGGATCCAGTAACTCGTCGGATTGTTCAGCGTGTTGAGCGGCGCCCCGCGCATCCCGAGCAGCTGCCGGCGGGGGTGTGCCCAGTCCCCGATGCAGGAGATGTTCTGGTTGCCGTACCGGTCGAGCTGGCTCGCGCCCATCATCACGTGCCGGCGCCCGCCCGCCACCAGGTCCAGATGCCGCCGGTACGGCAGCCAGCCCTCGGGGGCGCCGTCCGGGCCGACCAGCAGGGCCTCGCCGTCGGTGAGCAGCAGGTCCGGCGCGAAGGTGAGCCGGGCGAGCCGCGCGCCCAGCGAGGGGACCAGGCCCATCGGGCTCGCCAGGATCTCCCCGGCCCCGCGCCAGGCGTCGGCGCAGGCGATCACGCAGTACTCGGCGCGGGTGGGCGGGGGGAGGGCAGCCCGTGTGACCGCCGTCTGCGGTGTGCTCATCCCGTCTGCTCCTTCCGCCACTCACGCACCGCCGACCGGTAGGCCGCCTCGTCCCCGCCGAGGAACCGCTCGGTGAACTCCGGCCAGGGCGTGGCCGCGTAGAGCCGCTGGAACTCCTCGTCCCGGCCGTAGTCCGGGGCGCAGGACGTGAAGTGCGCGCCGTGCGGGGCCTCCACCACGCCCGTCACCGCGAGGCGGGTCAGGAGCAGCGACTGCGGGGGCGCCTCCTTCGTCAGCTCGGCCGTGTCCACGATCCGTTCGCAGGAGACATAGGCCGCGTCCGCCGCCTCGCAGAACAGGTCGTCCATGTACGGATCCGGGCCCAGACACTGCCCGTTGCCCAGCCGGTCGGCGCGGCCCACGTGCACCAGGGCCGCGTCCATCCGCAGAGCCGGCATCGCCACGAGGGTCTCCCCGTCCTCGTACGGCGACGTGACCGTCCGCAGCTCCGGGTTGATCCGCAGCACGTCCGAGCCGATCCCCGCCCGCACCGGCAGGAAGGGCAGCCGGTGCGCCGCCGCCCGCAGGCCCGCCAGGAACATCCCCTCGTCGACCTCCGTCAGCTCGAACCCGGCCCGCTCGCGCGCCGCCCGGTAGTGCGGTTCCAGCGGGATGGAGTCGAGGGTGACGAAGGCGGTGACCAGCCGGCGGATCCGGCCGGCCGCGGCCAGCATGCCGACGTCCGGGCCGCCGTACGACACCACCGTCAGGTCCGTGACGCCCGTCCGCAGCAGGGCTCTGACCAGCGCCATCGGCTTGCGCCGCGAACCCCAGCCGCCGATGCCCAGGGTCATGCCGCTCTCCAGCCGGGAGACCACCTCGTCGGCAGTCATCGTCTTGTCGCCCACCTATGAGTTCTCCTTCCCGAACGTGTCGCGGACCCGGTCGGCCAGGCCGCTGAGGTTGGCCTCGAAGGTGAAGCCCTGCTCGAAGCGGTAGCTGCGGCGGACGTCGACCGGGTCGATGCCGTTGATCGCGGCCTTCGCCATGCGCAGCAGCCGTCCGTTCTTCGCGGCGATCTCGCGGGCCAGCTCCAGCGCCGCCGCCCGCAGCTCCGCGCGCGGCACCACCCGCCACACCGAGCCGTGCCGGTGCAACTCGGCGGCGCTCGCCGTGCGCCCCGTGTAGTACAGGGCGCGCATCACGTGCTGCGGGACCAGCCGGGCCAGATGGGTCGCTGCACCCAGCGCGCCCCGGTCCAGCTCGGGCAGCCCGAAGGTGGCGTCCTCGCTCGCCACGATCGCGTCCGCGTTGCCCACCAGGCCTATCCCGCCGCCCAGACAGAAGCCCTGCACCGCCGCGACGACCGGGACCGCGCACTCGTACACCGCGGCGAAGGCCTCGGCGCAGCCGTGGTTGGCGCCGATCAGGGCCTCCTGCCCGGACGCCTGTATCTCCTTGATGTCCACGCCGGCGTTGAACCCCCGGCCCTCGGCGGCCAGCACGACGCAGCGGACCTCCGCGTCGCGGCCGGACGCGCGCACGGCCTCGGCCAGGTCGGACCAGCCGCGCACCGGCAGCGCGTTCACCGGCGGGAAGTCGACCGTGACGACGGAAATCCCTTTTTCCGGGGACGAACGGGAGACACCCATGGGCGCATCAGCTACCTTTCCACCAAACATTTGTTAGGTGCGATGGCTTCGAAGCTAGCAGCCTGCGCGGACAAGCGGGAGGCCCTGTGGACAACTCGACGGCGCGCCCTGTGGACAACTCCTCGCGCGACAGAACCGTGGTCGTCACCGGCGGCACCCGGGGAGTCGGAGCCGGGATAGCCCAGGCCTTCGCCGGGACCGGAGCGCGCGTGCTGTCCTGCGCCCGCCGACCGCCCGAACACCCCCTCGACGGTGTGGAGTTCGCCCCCCTCGACCTGCGCGACCCGCCCGCCGTACGGGCTTTCTTCGCCGCTCTGCCCCGGCTCGACGTGCTCGTCAACAACGCCGGCGGCACCCCGTACCGGCTGCTCGCCGAAGCCGACGCCGAACGGCACGCCAGGGTCGTCGAGCTGAACCTGATCACCCCGCTGACCGCCTCCCTCGCCGCCTACGAACACCTGCGGCGCAGCCGGGGCTCGGTCGTGATGGTCGGCAGCGTCAGCGGCACCCGGCCCTCGCCCGGCTCGGCCGCCTACGGCGCCGCCAAGGCGGGCCTGGCGAACCTGGCCGCCTCCATGGCCGTGGAATGGGCCCCTGAGGTCCGCGTCAACACGCTCGTGGTCGGCATGGTCCGCACCGAGCTGTCCCACCTGCACTACGGCGGCCCGGACGGCGTCGCCTCCGTCTCCCGCACCGTCCCGCTCGGCCGGCTGGCCGTCCCCGCCGATGTCGGTGCCGCGGCCGTCTTCCTCGCCTCCGGCGCGGCCGCCTACATCAGCGGAGCGAGCCTGCACGTGCACGGCGGCGGGGAGTGGCCCGCCTTCCTGGACGCCACGACAGCCAACCGCGAGAAGTGAGAAGGGGTACGTGAGATGAGTGCGATCTGCGACGGCCGGGTCGTCGTCGTCACCGGCGCCGGCCGCGGGCTCGGCCGCGCCCATGCCCTCGCCTTCGCCGCCGAGGGCGCCCGGGTGGTCGTCAACGACCTGGGTGTAGGGCTGGACGGCGCACCTGGCGTCGCTTCGGACGGCCCGGCCGGATCCGTCGTCGCGGAGATCCGGTCCGCCGGCGGCGAGGCGGTCGCGCACAGCGGCGACATCGCCACGGCCGAGGGCGCTGCGTCCCTGGTCCGGGCCGCCGTGGAGACGTACGGCCGGCTCGACACACTCGTCAGCAACGCCGGTTTCCTGCGCGACCGCATGCTGGTCAACCTCGGCGAGGACGACTGGGACGCCGTGATCCGCGTCCACCTCAAGGGCCACTTCCTGCCGCTGAAGCACGCCGCCGCGCACTGGCGGGCCGAGGCCAAGGCCGGGCGTGCGCCGGTGGCCCGGGTCGTGCACACCAGCAGCGGCGCCGGTCTGCTGGGCTCGGTCGGGCAGGGCAACTACAGCGCCGCCAAGGCCGGGATCGTCGGGCTGACCCTGGTCGCGGCGGCCGAGCTGGCCCGCTACGGCGTCCAGGTCAACGCCGTAGCGCCCGCCGCCCGCACCCGGATGACGGAACGTACCTTCGCCGAGACGATGGCGGCCCCGGCGACCGGTTTCGACACCATGGCACCCGAGAACGTCTCCCCGCTCGTGGTCTGGCTGGGCTCGGCCGCGAGCGCGGGCGTGACGGGCCGGGTTTTCGAGGCGGAAGGCGGCCGCATCACGGTCATGGAGGGCTGGCGCCCGGGTCCTACGGCGGACAACGGGGCGCGCTGGACCCCGGCCGAGGCGGGGGAGACAGCCCGCGCACTGCTGGCGCGGGCGGAGCCGCCGGGAGCCGTGTACGGCGGCTAGGCGCGGGGGAGCCCGGCAGGACGCTCGGGGGCCGGGTGGCAGCGCCAGGGGGTGTCGTTCGTCACGGTCGGCCTGATCCGAACCGGCACCCCCTAGGTGTCGCACTCCAGCACCCTCCGGCACACCCCGCACCGCGCGCGCACGCGCCCCCGTACCGGTACCCGGATCCGCTGGTGGCAGGTCGGGCAGGGGAAGGTGACGCGGAGGTGGCCGGCGGGGTCGGGGGTGAAGGAGTAGGGGGCGTCCGGAGCGGCTGAGGGCGCGTGGCGGCGGTCGTGGGCGTAGCGGCGCCGGCCCGCCCAGCCCGCGCCGGTCAGCGGCGGCTGCTGCTCGTCCCGGCGGGCCCGGGCCAGCCCCTGGGTGTACGCGGTGTAGGCCTGCGGGCTGGTGAACCACACCGAGGGGTCCTCACCGAACAGCAGCGCCCGCTTGGCCAGGACGTAGCCGAACTCCTCGGGGGTGAGATAGCCGAGCTTCTGCGAGGAGACCGCGTCCTCCCGGTAGGCGTCCAGCAGCAGCCAGCCCGCGCCCAGGTAGGTCGTCACCGTGTCCGTCAGGATCTCGTTCCCGGCCGTCGTGGGGAAGGCGAGGTCCAGGCGGTGCAGATAGACGTGGGCCACCTCATGGGCGAGCGCCGCGCCGATGTCCCTGCGGTGGGTGCGGAAGCGGTCGTTCAGCTCGACGAAGTACTCGGGGCCCGCCGCCAGTTCGACGTTGGCCGCATGGCTCATCTCCCGGAAGCCGACGATCAGCCGCGCGTCCGGCAGCCGGAAGTGCCGCACGATCTCGCGGGCCACGCGCTGCGCGCCCAGATACAGGTCGTCGGTGTCGCAGAAGGCCACGTCGGCGGGGGCCACGCTGGCCGAGAACGTCTCGACGGTGTCGCGGGACACGCGCCGGTACAGCGCGTTGACCGCCGCCCGCACCGTCTCCAGGTGCGGGAAGCCGTGCTCGACCGGTCCGCCGTTCGCCACGTCCGCACCCCCATCGACGCCGGAACTCCTCTCCACTGTAGGCGCGGCGGACCGGCGGTCACACGGGCAGCGGCCGGGACCCGGTCACACGGGCAGCAGGCGGGGCGCCGGGCCGTCCGGCGCGGTTTCCTGCAGTTCCAGCACCCACAGCTCGTTCTCGCCCTCCCGCAGCACCGGCCCGGGGACGTACAGGGACCGCTGCGGGCCCACCGACCAGTAGCGGCCCAGTCCGAAACCGTTGATCCAGACGAAGCCGCGCGTGCAGCCGGGCAGCTCCAGCCGGGCGTCCCCGGCCCCGCGGACCATGAGCATGCCCCGGTACAGGCCCGGCGTGCCCTCCCCGGGCGGCGCGCCGAAGGGCACCGCGTCCACACCGGCCTCGAAGGCGTCCAGATCCAGCCCACGCGCGCGTACCCCGTGCAGATACTGCCGCTCGTGCAGGAGGCCGCCGGTGACGCCCTTGGCCTCGCCGAGGCGCGGGCCGTAGTTCACCCGCCCCAGGGACTCCACCCACACCTCCACGCGCGCGGGGCCCGCGACGGGCTCCTTCAGCCCCGGCTCCTCCTCGGTGAGCACCCCGGCCCGCGCCCCGTCGACGTACACCACCGCCAGGTCCCGCAGCCCGCGTGCGGTGAGCGGGTACGGCTGCCGTGGACCCGGCACCTCCACCGCGTAGCGCACCAGACCCCGGGTGATCCCCAGCTCCTCGAAGGACGGCGGCATCGGCGTCACCGTCTCCTCGCCGCCCAGCGCCTCCAGCACGTCGGCCAAAGGCGCCCATGCCGTGAGAGCCGCCTCCACCGGTGTGTCCAACACGGGCGGATGCGGCGGCAGTTCCGGCAGCGGAACCGGCCGGTGGCCCGCCAGGACCTCGCGGAAGCGCCAGAACTTCTCGGTGGGGCGGCCCTGTTCGTCGATCGGAGCGTCGTAGTCGTACGACGTCACGTCCGGCTCCAGCGGGCCCTCGTGGAGTGCGCCGCCACCCCGGTTGGCGCCCGCCCAGCCGCCGAAACTCGTGCCGCCGTGCGCCATGTACAGGTTCACCGACGCCCCCGAGTCCAGGATCTCCCGCAGCGCCTCCGCGGCCTCGGCCGGGTCCCGTACGACGTGCTCGCCGGCCCAGTGGTCGAACCAGCCGCACCAGAACTCCATGCACATCAGCGGGCCGCCGGAGCGGTGGCGGCGCAGCGTGTCGAAGGCCACGCGCGCGTGCGAGCCGAAGTTCACCGTGGCGAGCACCCCGGGCAGCGAACCGCCGGTCAGCATGTGGTCCTCGGGCCCGTCCGAGGTGAACAGCGGGACCGTGACCCCCTCGGCCCGCAGCAGTTCGGCCAGCGCGGTCAGCTGGCCGGTGTCACTGCCGTAGCTGCCGTACTCGTTCTCGACCTGCACCATGAGCACCGGGCCACCGCGGTCGATCTGCCGGGGGACGACCTCCCGCAGCAGCCGGCGAAACCAGCTGTGCACGGCCCGCAGATAGCCCTCGTCGCGGGTACGCGCGCGCGTGCCCACCTCGTGCGTCAGCCACGCGGGCAGGCCGCCGTTCTCCCACTCGGCGCAGATGTACGGGCCCGGCCGCACGATCGCCCACAGGCCGGCCTCACGGACGGCGTCCAGGAAACGGCCGACCGCCCGCACGTCCCGGAAGGCGCCGGGGCGCGGTTCGTGCAGATTCCACGGGACGTACGTCTCCACGCAGTTCAGGCCCATCGCCCGCAGCATCGCCAGCCGGTGCCGCCACTGCGCCTCGTGCACCCGGAAGTAGTGCAGCGCCCCGGACAGCAGCCGCACCGGCCGCCCGTCCAGCAGGAAGTCGGATTCCCCCACCGTGAACTCGCTCATGCGCCCAAGCCTCACCTCTTCCGGCGACCGGCGCCATGGACGAAGATCGTTGCTGCTTGGACAAAAGTCCGCCGTCCCCGACACCGGGAGGAGCGCCGATGTACCAGACCTGGATGCGGTTCTTCAGCCCCGGCCCCGCCCACCACCGCCTCGGCCTGGTCTGTCTCGGCGTCGGTCTCCAGCACGGCGCGCTGCCCACCGTCGGCCCGCGCACCCTCGACCACCACGTGGCCGTGGTGATCAGCTCGGGAGGCGGCTGGTACCGGGGCGCCGACGACCGCCGTACGACCGTCACCGCGCCCGCGCTGCTCTGGCTCACCCCCGGCGTGCCCCACCACTACGCGCCCGACCCCGGCACCGGCTGGGACGAGGGCTTCGTCGACTTCGCCGGGCCCGCCGCCACGACGTACACCGAACTCGGCTACATCGAGCCCGAGCGGCCCGTCGTCCCGCTCTCCGACGCCGCCGGGCCCCGCGCGGTGGTCGCCCGCATCGTGCGCGCCGCCCGCCGCGGCAACCCCCTGCTGGAGGTGGAGACCGGCGCCGCCGTGCACGAGCTCCTGGTCGCCCTGCGCCGGGCCCGCGCCGACCTCGCCCCGGACGGCGACCAGGTGCTCCAGGCCCTCGCCCGGGACGCCTGCACCCCGATGAGCGTCGCCGACCACGCGCGCGTGCACGGCATGACCCCCGCCGAGCTGCGCAGCGCCGTCCGCCGGGCCGCCGGGTGCAGCCCCAAGGACTATCTGCTCGGCATCCGCCTCGCCCGCGCCAAGGAACTCCTCGCCGCCACCGAGCTGCCCGTCGCGGCCGTCGCCCGCCGCGTCGGCTACGAGGACCCCGCCTACTTCTCCCGGCTGTTCACGCGCCGCGTGGGGCTCGCCCCGGTCCGCTTCCGCGCCCAGCAGGGCCGCACCGTCCCCGGCGGCTGGAGCGACCAGGTCCCGGACCCCGCCGACCCTCCGATGATCCACTCTCCGGACACCCCGTAGACGCGGGCCGGTGACCGCATAGGGTTGAGGGCCATGACCACCAGCAACACCGGCACCGGTGACATGGACCCCGGGGTCCGCCAGGAACTGGAGCGGCTGCGCGACAGCATCGACAACATCGACGCGGCCGTCGTCCACCTGCTCGCCGAGCGGTTCAAGGCCACCCAGCAGGTCGGCCGGCTCAAGGCCGTCCACCAGCTGCCGCCCGCCGACCCGGGCCGCGAGGCCCGCCAGATCGAGCGGCTGCGCCGCCTCGCCGAGAACGCCAAGCTCGACCCGGCCTTCGCCGAGAAGTTCCTGAACTTCATTATTGCCGAGGTGATCCGGCACCACGAGCGCATCGCCGAGGACACCGCCATCGCGCAGTCGGCGGACGACTGACCTCGACCGCGGCCGGGGTGGCCGACGATACGGACATATGCCCTGAACTCGTCCACCCCCTGTGCGCTGTCAGTGCTATCAGGCAGCATGTCCTGCATGTCCGTACTCACGCGCGACGAAGCGCAGCTCCGAGCACAGCTCCTCGACGTCCACCGCTACACGGTCGAACTGGACCTCACCACCGGGGACGAGACCTTCGACTCCCGCACCGTGATCCGCTTCACCGCGCGCTCCGCCGGGGACACGTTCGTCGAGCTGAAGCCCGCCGAGCTGCGCGCGGTCGCGCTTGACGGACAACCCCTCGACCCGGAGTCGCTCGACGACGGCCGGCTGCCGCTGAAGAACCTCACCGCGGGCGAGCACGAGCTGCGCGTGGACGCGGTCATGCGCTACTCCCGCACCGGCGAGGGCATGCACCGCTTCACCGACCCCAGCGACGGCGAGACGTACGTCTACACGCAGATGTTCATGGACGACGTCCAGCGTGTCTTCGCCGCCTTCGACCAGCCCGACCTGAAGGCCCTCTTCGAGGTCTCCGTCAAGGCACCCGAGGGCTGGACCGTCCTCGCCAACAGCGTCACCGAGCAGCGCGCCGACGGCGTCTGGCAGGCCGCGCCCACCCCGCTGATCTCCACGTACCTCGTCGCCGTCGCCGCCGGCCCCTGGCACTCGGTGCGCACCGAGCACCGCGGCCTGCCCTTCGGCATCCACTGCCGCCGCTCCCTCGCGCCCCACCTCGACACCGACGCCGAGGAGATCTTCGACGTCACGCGCGCGTGCTTCGACCGCTACCACGAGAAGTTCGAGGAGCCGTACCCCTTTGACTCCTACGACCAGGCGTTCGTCCCGGAGTTCAACGCGGGTGCGATGGAGAACCCGGGCCTGGTCACCTTCCGCGACGAGTTCGTCTACCGCTCCGCCGTCACCGACACCGAGCGGCAGACCCGCGCCATGGTCATCGCGCACGAGATGGCCCACATGTGGTTCGGCGACCTCGTCACCCTCAAGTGGTGGGACGACATCTGGCTGAACGAGTCCTTCGCCGAGTACATGGGCTATCAGACCACCGCCGAGGCCACCCGGTTCACCGACCCCTGGACCGAGTTCGGCGTCACCCGCAAGTCCTGGGGCTACGACGCCGACCAGCGGCCCACCACCCACCCGGTCGCCCCCGAGAACGTCGACGACACGGCCTCCGCGCTGCTCAACTTCGACGGCATCTCCTACGCCAAGGGCGCCTCCGCACTGCGCCAGCTCGCCGCCTGGCTCGGCGAGAAGGACTTCCTCGCCGGCATCAACACCCACTTCGCCCGGCACAAGTTCGGCAACGCCACCCTCGCCGACTTCATCGACTCCCTCGCCTCGGCCACCGACCGTGACGTGCCCGCGTGGGCCGACAGCTGGCTGCGCACCACCGGCGTCGACACGCTCACGGCCCAGGTGGCCACCGCCGACGGCACCTGCACCCTGACCGCCGACCGCGCGGGGAGCCGCCCGCACCACCTCACCGTCGGCCTGTACGACCTCGACCTCGCCGACGAGGGCCGCCTGGTACTGCGCGAGCGCCTCGGCCTCGACGTCCCGCAGAGCGTCCCGCAGCCCATCGGCAAGCGCCCGGCGCTGCTCCTGCTCAACGACGGCGACCTCACCTACGCCAAGGTCCGCTTCGACGCCGAGTCCTTCGAGGCGGTGCGCACCGGACTGTCCGGCCTGCCCGACCCGCTCACCCGCGCGGTCGTGTGGAACGCCCTCAGGGACGCCGTGCGCGACGGCGAACTGCCGCCCGCCGCCTACCTGGAGACGGCCCGCGCCCACCTCCCGCGCGAGACCGACCTGGCCCTCGTCCAGGGCGTCCTCGCCTTCGCCTCCGGCCAGATCGCCGTCCAGTACCTGAGCGCGCAGGAGCGCTCGGCGGCCCTGTCCACCCTCACCTCCCTCTGCCGCGACCTGCTGCGCCGCACCGAGGACGGCGACCACCCCGGGCTGCGCCTGATCGCCGTGCGGCATCTGATCGGTGCCGCCGCCCACCCCGACACCATCGCCGCCTGGCTCGCCGACGGCACGGTGCCCGGCGGGCCGGAACTCGACCCCGAGCTGCGCTGGCGCATCCTCGGCAGGCTCGCCGTGCTCGGCGCCACCGACGAAGCCGCCATCGCCGCCGAGTTGGAGCGCGACCCCAGCGCCACGGGCCAGGAGGGCGCCGCCCGCTGCCGCGCGGCCCTGCCCGACGCGGAGGCCAAGCGGGCGGCCTGGGAAGCGATGTTCACCGGCGACGACCTGTCGAACTACCTCTTCACGGCCACCGCACAGGGCTTCTGGCAGCCCGAACAGGCCGAGCCGGTACGGCAGTACGTGCCGCGCTTCTACGCGGACGCGGTCGCCGTCAGCGCCCGCCGGGGCCCCGCCATCGCGCAGGCCGTCGGCCGCTGGGCCTTCCCCGCCCACGCCGTCGATGCCGAGAACCTGCGCCTCGGCGAGGCCTGCCTGCGCGACGCCGACCTCACCCCGGCCCTGCGCCGCACCCTCGCCGACCGTCTCGACGACCTCGCCCGCGCCCTGCGGGTGCGCGGAGAGGAAGAAGCGCGGCAGGAGGCGGTGGAGGCGCAGGGGGCGCAGGAGGCGTAGGACGGAAGACCTAGGACACGGCTGCTCCCTGCCGACGATGCGGCGGGGGCGGCCGCCTTCCTAGGCTCGGTCGCGACTGATCGACCGAGCCTTGGAGGCAGCACCGTGATCGTAGTGACCGGAGCGACCGGCAACGTCGGGCGTGCCCTCGTCGACCGGCTCCTCGCCGCGGGCCGGCCCGTGCGCGCGCTGACCCGTGACCCGCAGCGGGCCGCACTGCCCGAGGCGGCCGACGTCGTGCGGTTCCAGCAGGACGACCCGGCCGCCCTGTTCGCCGGGGCCACGGCCCTCTACCTCTACGCGCAGGCGACCACGCCCGCCCTGCTGGCGGCGGCCCGCGCCCAGGGCGTCCGGCATGTCGTCCTGCTCTCCAGCGCCATCATCGAGGAGGGCGCCGACGAGACCCACCCCATCCACATCATGCACGCCACCGCCGAGCGGCAGATCCGCGACAGCGGGCTCGCCTGGACCTTCCTGCGACCGGGCGCCTTCGCCACCAACGCCCTGCAGTGGGCGTCGCAGATCCGCGCCGGCGACACCGTCCGCGGCGTCTACGCGGATGGCCTGAGCGCGCCCATCCACGAGGACGACATGGCGGCCGTCGCCGAGCGTGCCCTGCTCGACGGCGGGCACGAAGGCGCCGTGCACCGGCTGACCGGACCGGCGGCGACCAGTAACGCCGAGCAGGTCGCGGCGATCGGCGCGGCCCTCGGCCGGAAACTGACGTTCGTGGAGACGGACCCCCGCGAGGCGGGCCCGGAGCTGTTCCCGCACGTTCCGCCGCAGATGCTTCAGCGGCTGCTGCAGACCTTCGCGGACACCGTCGGCGTGCCCCCGGAGATCAACGACACGGTCGAGAAGCTCACCGGCACGCCGGCGCGCACCTTCGACGAGTGGGCCCGCGACCACGTCGAGGACTTCGGCGGACGGGCCTGACCCGCACGCGTTCTCCCCGCACGGCAGTACCCACTTTCGGGTTCTGATCGGCGCTCTTTCGGGACACACGGTCCGCTTCCGGTACAAGCTGGAAGCCGACGGCCGGCCGGAGAGCGGAGGACAACCGATGAGCGGTGACGCCCCTCGGCCCGACCCGCTGCCCGCCCCGCCCCTCGCCTCGGGCCCCCACGGCGCCGACGCCCTGCGCCCGCTGCTCGGCACCGTCCTCGACGCGCTCGCGGACGGCGGCCGGGCGCGGGGCGGGCCGTTGCCCGCCGGGGGCCCCGAGGCCGTCGCCGCGCGGATCGCCGACGTGCTCGGGGACGCCCTGCCGGACGAGGGCGACCCCGGCGCGCTGCGCACCCTCGTGCACGCCCTCGCCGAGGGCTCGGCCGACCCGGCCGACCCGCTGTGCGCGGCCCATCTGCACTGCCCGCCGCTCGCCGTGGCCACCGCCGCCGACCTCGCGGCGAGCGCCCTCAACCCGTCACTGGACTCCTGGGACCAGGCCCCCGCCGCCTCCGCCCTGGAAGCCGCCGTCACCCGCGCGCTCGCCCACACGGCCGGGCTCGCCGACGCCCTGGTCACCACCGGCGGCACCGAGTCCAACCAACTGGCCCTGCTGCTGGCCCGCGAGACGCACGGCGCCGGCGTCCGGATGGTCTGCGGGGCCCAGGCCCACCACTCGCTGCCGCGCGCCGCCTGGCTGCTCGGCCTGCCCGAACCGGTCGTCGTACCCACCCCGAGCGGCGTCCTCGACCCGGCCGCCCTGGACGAGGCCCTCACCGCGCTCGACGGCCCGCTGCTGGTCGCCGCCACCGCCGGCAGCACCGACGCCGGCCTCATCGACCCGCTGCCGGAGATCGCCGGCCTGTGCGCCGCCCACGGCGCCCGGCTGCACATCGACGCCGCCTACGGCGGAGGCCTGCTGTTCAGCGACCGGCACCGCGACAAGCTCGCCGGACTCGAAGCCGCCCACACCGTCACCCTGGACCTGCACAAACTCGGCTGGCAGCCGGTCGCTGCCGGCCTCCTCGCCGTCGCCCGCCCCGCCGAACTCGCCGCCCTCCAGCAGCGCGCCGACTACCTGAACGCCGACGACGACACCGAGGCCGGCTTCCCCGATCTGCTCGGCCGCTCCCTGCGCACCTCGCGCCGCCCCGACATCCTCAAGATCGCCGTCACGCTGAAGACCCTGGGCCGCGGCGGACTCGGCGACCTGGTCGACCAGGTCTGCGCCCGCGCGCGCGAGTTCGCGGCGCTGATCGACGAGCACCCCGGCTACGAGCTGTACGACCGGCCCGTGATCAGCACGGTGCTGTTCCGGCCGGCGGGCGCCGACGACGACGCCGTGGCCGCCGTACGCCGCCGGCTGCTGCGCGAGGGCCGGGCCGTCGTCGGGCGGGCCCGGCTCGACGGCCGGCTCTGGCTGAAGGCCACCCTCCTCAACCCCCACATCCGGCCGGACGCCCTGGCCCAGCTCCTGAAACTCGTAGAAGAAGGCACCCCCGCATGACCAACCCCCCACCCCGCGAGCCCGCCGCCCCCCGCGACCTGGTCGGCATCGGCATCGGCCCCAGCAATCTCTCCCTGGCCGCCCTCGCCCACCCGCTCGCCGAACTCGACGCCGTCTTCTACGAACAGCGCCCCGGCTTCGACTGGCACCCCGGCCTGCTCATCGAGGGCGCCACCATCCAGGTGCCGTACCTCGCCGACCTGGTGACCCTGGTCGACCCGACCAGCCCCTGGAGCTTCCTGAACTACCTCAGGTCCCGCGAGCGGCTCTTCCCCTTCTACTTCGCCGAGCGCCTCCACATCCACCGCGCCGAGTACGACGCGTACTGCCGCTGGGTCGCGCAGCACCTCCCCGGGCTGCGCTTCCGTCACCAGGTCGACTCGGTGCGCTGGGACCCCGAACGGGACGTGTTCGAGGTCGACTTCACCCAGCTCGACGCCGAGGGCGAGGCCGAGGCCCTGGGCCGTACCCACACCCGCAACGTCGTCCTCGGCGTCGGCACCACCCCCTATGTGCCCGACCCGCTCCAGCGCCTCGTGGACGCCCCCGGCGTGCCCGTCATCCACGCCGCCGACTACCTCGGCCACCGCGACAGCGTCCTCGCCGCCGGACACGTCACCGTCGTCGGCTCCGGTCAGTCCGGCGCCGAGGTCTTCCTGGACCTGCTCCGCCACCGTCCCGCGGGCCGCGAGAAGCTGCACTGGATCGGCCGCAGCGAGGCGTTCGCGCCGATGGAGTACTCCAAGCTGGGCCTGGAGCACTTCACCCCCGACTACACGCGCTACTTCCACGCCCTCACCGAGCCCGTCCGGGACCGGGTCGTCGCCGCCCAGTGGCAGCTGCACAAGGGCATCGACGCGGGCACCCTGGCCGCCATTCACGACGAGCTGTACCGGCGCACCCTGCACGGCGGCTGGCCCGACGCCGTCCTCATCCCCGGCGTCCGGGTCCGCACGGCCGGCCGGATCGCGACCGCCAAGGTCGAACTCCATCTGGAGCACCTCCAGCAGGACAGCCGCTCCCGGCTCACCACCGACGCCGTCGTCCTCGCCACCGGCTACCGCGAGCACTCGCTTGACCGCATCCTCGCCGGACTCGACCCCTACATGCGCCGCGACAGCAGCGAACGCCCGCGCATCGACGAGGAGTTCCGCCTCGTCCTCGACCCTTCCGTCACCGGCTCCCTCTACGTCCAGAACGCCGAGCTGCACACCCACGGTGTCGGCGCCCCCGACCTCGGCCTCGCCGCCTGGCGCAGCGCCACCATCCTCAACTCGCTCACGGGGAAGGACCTTTACCCGCTGCCCGTCCGAACGGCCTTCACCACCTTCGGACTTCATCACCAGCCCACCCGGGTGCCGCAGACCCGGCAGGCGAAGCAGCTCACTCCGCTTGTCGAGGGAAGGCAATAGGGCGGCAAAAGCGGAAGAAGTCCGCTGACGGCGGTGTTGGCGGTTGCCATGACAACGACATGGATCGCCGCCCACCGTACCGCCGTCATCGACCCGTACGAGGGCTTCCAGCTCTTCGAGAGCAGAGGCTTCGCCGATCAGACCCTGCGCCAGACCCTGCGGCTCGCCGGAGGAGGTGAGGCGGTACGGATCACTCTCAGCAACCGATACGGCAAGGAACCGCTGGAGATCGGCGGCGCGCACCTCCGAGGCGACGGGATCGACACCCCGCTCACCTTCGACGGCGCCAAGGCCGTCACGGTCCCGGCCGGCGCGGACCTCGTCTCCGACCCGGTCGAGCAGCCCGTCACCGCGGGCCAGGTCCTCACGGTCGGCCTCTACCTGCCCGGCGACACCGGCCTGACCACGTATTCCGCGGTGCCCTACGACACCGGTCACGCGGCCCCCGGCGACCAGCTGACCGCACCGGCTCTGCGGGACGCCGAGGAGGTGCCCACCGGCCACTTCGGGATCGGCGCCGACGTCCGCGCGCCCGAGGGCACCCGGATCGCGGTCGCCTTCGGAGACTCCTGGATCGAGGGCGCGGCCACCACGCCCGGCCTCGACAACAGCTTCCCGGCTCAGCTCGGCCGCCGTCTGACCCGCGGCTGGATCGTCAACCAGGGCATCTCCGGCAACCGTCTGCTCACCGACGAGATCGGCGAGCACCTCCTCGGCCGCGTGGACCGGGACGTCCTCGCTGTGCCGGGGGTGAGCCATGTCCTGATCCACATCGGCCTCAACGACTTCGGTCTGCCCGGCCACATCGCCTTCCCCGAGCCCGGGAAGCCGCCCACGGCCGCCGCGTTCATCGCCGGTCTGACCGACCTGGCCGACCGGCTGCACGCCGCCGGGCTGACCGTCCTCGGCTCCACCGTCGGCCCGTACCGCGGCACGGTCTACGACGGCTACGACAGCGAGGCCGGCCAGGCCGTGCGGCGCGAGGTGAACGCCTGGCTGCTGAGCGGGGACCACCCCTTCGACGGCATCGTGGACGTCGCCGCCGCCGTCGCGGATCCGGCCGAACCCGAGCGGATCCGCGAGGAGTTCAACAGTGGCGACGGACTGCACGTCAACGACGCCGGCGCGAAGGCGATCGCCGACGCCGTGGACCTGTCACTCCTCGATCTCTAGAACACGGGGGTGCCGTTCCGCACCAGCTTCCAGTCCGCCGAGGCGAAGTCCTTCGGGTCCAGTACGCCCTTCGCGGTGACCCACTCCGCGATCCGGGTGCGGATCTCCGTCGACTCCGACCACAGTTCCTCGGCGTCGGCGACGTGCGGGAAGGCACCGCCGCCGTTGGCGCGGTAGTTGTTCACGGCGAGCACGAACTGCCGGGAGTCGTCCAGCGGGGCGCCCTGGAAGGTGAGGTTCCTGATCCGGGACCCGGCGGGCTGGGCGATGTCGATGTCGTACGACAGGCCCGAGACGTAGTCGTAGTTGTAGTCCGGGCGGCCGCCCGCGTTGGTGAGCCTGTCGACGTCCACGGGGTCGCCGGCGGCCGTCTGGTTGTAGTACGCCGCCGAGTACTCCAGGTAGGCCCGCACCTGGGCGCCCGTCAGCAGCTTGGCGACCAGGGTGTTGTCGTAGACGTACAGGCCCGACAGATCCCGGATGGTCACGTCGCCGGCCGGGATCTCGGAGGTCCGGGAGAACGGCGAGGCCTGCGCGAGCACCGGCAGCGAGGCGTACGGCGTGCCCGCGAGGGCGGCCTTGACCACGTCCTCCTGCACCTTGGTGATCAGGTCGATGATCGGGGCGTCCCGGTAGCGGGCCTCGACCGTCGTCAGCGTCTCGGTGGCCCGGCCCACGACCTGGTTGACGTACGTGACGACCTTCTGGTGCTCGTCCTTCAACAGGCGTGTGATCTCCGGGTCGTCGGCGACCGTGTTGGCGTTGCGCAGCGACGCGGAGACCGACTCGACCGTCCAGCGGCCCTTGCCGAAGACGAGTTCGACGTCGAAGAGGGTGAGGCGCTCGGCGTAGCACAGCGGCTCGGAGAGCACGACCGTCTTCCCGGTCCGCTCGTTGACGACCTTCAGCTCGGGGATCTCCACGTGCGCGTGCCCGACCAGGATCGCGTCGATGCCCGGCACCTGCCGCGCCACATTCGCCGCCGCGTTCTCCACGTACGGCACCTGGTCGCCGTACGACGATGTGCCCGATGTGCCCGAGTGCGCGGAGACCACGACCACGTCGGCGCCCATCGACCTCAGCTTCGGCACCCACGTCGCGGCCTGCTCCTCCAGCCCCGGGAACGCCAGCCTGCCCTGCACATAGGCCTTGTCCCAGATCGCGATGCCCGGGTTGGTCAGCCCGAGCACGGCCACCTTGACCGGCCTGGCGCCGGGCACGTGGAACGTCTTCATGACGTACGGCGGGAACGCGGGCCGCAATGTCTTCGCGTCGACCGCGTTGGCGCCGAGCAGCGGGAAGTCGAGTTGCTCCTCGAACCTCCGAAGCGTCTCGATGCCGTAGTTGAACTCGTGGTTGCCGAGCGCCGCCGCGTCGTACCCGATCGCGTTCATCGCCTTCGCCATCGGGTGCACCGGGCCGCCCTGGGCGGTGATCGGGTCGACCTTGGCGTAGTAGTAGGCCAGCGGGGTGCCCTGGATGGTGTCACCGGCGTCCAGCAGCAGGGTGTTGCGGCGGCCCTTCTCCTTGCGTACCTGCTCGACCAGGGTCGCGATGCGGGCCAGGCCCATCGCGTTGCCGGCCTTGTCGGAGTACTCCGCGTCCTTGAAGTAGTCCCAGTTGAAGACATGGCCGTGCAGATCGGTGGTGCCCATCACGGTCAGCGAGTACCGCTTGACGGGGTGGGCGGGCCGGTGGGGCTGCGCGGCCTCGGCCGCCGGAGCCGCCGCCGCGCCGGCGACCGCCACCCCCGCCCCGGTGGCGGCGGACTGCTTCAAGAACTTCCGGCGGTTCAACGGCATCTCATGATCTCCTGAGGGAACGGTCGAGGAAGGGTCAACGACGCGCGTAGATTCTGACCTGAACATGACCCGATATGCCAGCCTCCAGGGGGCGGAAATTCGCTCATCGGAGCGAGTGGTCGCACACTTCAACACTTGTCAACAACCCTTTGCTCAAAGGTTGTTGAGTGGTCATGTGCGGCCGATTGTCTACCCGCCGGTAAGGCCTAGGCTCGACGTATGCGCCGAGCAAAGATCGTCTGTACTCTGGGGCCCGCCACCGACTCGTACGACCAGATCAAGGCACTGGTCGAGGCCGGGATGGACGTCGCCCGCTTCAACCTCAGCCACGGCACACACGCCGAGCACGAGGAGCGCTACCGACGCGTGCGAAAGGCGGCCGACGAAACCGGCCGCAGCGTCGGCGTTCTCGCCGACCTTCAAGGCCCGAAGATCCGGCTCGGCCACTTCGACGAAGGCCCCGTACTCCTTGAACGCGGCGACGAGTTCACCATCACCGTCGAGGAGGGGGTCGCCGGCGACCGCCACCGGTGCGGCACCACCTACGCCGGGCTCGCCGCCGACGTCACCCCCGGCGAACGCGTCCTCGTGGACGACGGCAAGGTCTGCCTGGAGGTCACCGCCGTCGACGGCCCCCGCGTGCACACCCGGGTGGTCGAGGGCGGCATGGTCTCCGACCACAAGGGCCTGAACCTGCCCGGCGTCGCCGTCTCCGTCCCCGCCCTCTCCGAGAAGGACCAGGACGACCTGCGCTGGGCGCTGCGCACCGGCTTCGACGTCATCGCCCTGTCCTTCGTGCGCAGCGGCGACGACGCCAAGGACGTGCACCGGATCATGGCCGAGGAGGGGCGCCGGCTGCCGGTGATCGCCAAGGTCGAGAAGCCGCAGGCCGTGGCGAACCTCGACGGCATCGTGGCCGCCTTCGACGGGATCATGGTGGCCCGCGGCGACCTGGGCGTGGAGATGCCGCTGGAGCGGGTGCCGATCGTGCAGAAGCGCGCGGTCAAGCTCGCCCGGCGCAACGCCAAGCCGGTCATCGTCGCCACCCAGATGCTCGACTCGATGATCGACAACTCCCGCCCGACCCGTGCCGAGGCCTCCGACGTGGCCAACGCGGTCCTCGACGGCACGGACGCGGTGATGCTCTCCGGCGAGACCAGCGTCGGCAAGTACCCGATCGAGACCGTGCGCACCATGGCGAAGATCGTCGAGGCGGCCGAGCACGACATGCTCGCGGCGGGCCTGCCGCCGCTGACCGAGAGCAACAAACCGCGTACCCAGGGCGGCGCGGTCGCCCGCGCGGCGGCGGAGATGGGTGACTTCCTGGGCGCGAAGTTCCTGGTGGCGTTCACCCAGTCGGGAGACACGGCGCGCCGTCTGTCCCGCTACCGCTCCCCGATCCCCCTGCTGGCCTTCACCCCGGAACCCGCCACCCGCTCCCAGCTCAGCCTCACCTGGGGCGCGGAGACCTTCCTCGGCCCGCACGTCGACTCCACCGACGCCATGGTCGACCAGGTGGACGAGCTGCTGCTGAAATACGGCCGCTGCCGGAAGGGTGACATCGTGGTGATCACGGCCGGCTCCCCGCCCGGGGTCTCCGGCTCGACCAACATGGTCCGGGTCCACCACATCGGCGAGGACGACAGTCCCAGGGGATGAGAAAAGGCCCCTCTCACCGGAGGGGCCTTGCCGATTGCCGACCTTGGAATCCAAGGAAAAGTGCCCCGGGTCGGACTCGAACCGACACTGTACGGGTTTTGAATCCGTTGCCTGCTGCCAATTGGGCTACCGGGGCTCGCAGAATCCAAGGTTTCCCCCGACCCTCCGCGCGTCCACCATACCGTAGCTAGGTAGGCTCTTGTCAGCAGTACCCCTGCCCTGAACGAGGAGCCCCCGTGACCGCCGAGTCGCCCCAGCCCGTAGACGCGCCCGACGACGACAAGTCGCACGTGCCTCCGCTGACGACCCGTGTCGTCATCGCCGAGGACGAGGCCCTGATCCGGCTCGACCTGAAGGAGATGCTGGAAGAAGAGGGGTACACGGTCGTCGGCGAGGCCGGGGACGGCGAGCAGGCCGTCGAGCTGGCCCGCGAGCACCAGCCGGACCTGGTCATCATGGACGTGAAGATGCCCAAGCTGGACGGCATCTCCGCGGCCGAGAAGATCGCCGAGGAGTCCATCGCGCCGGTCCTGATGCTCACCGCCTTCTCCCAGCGCGACCTCGTGGAGCGCGCCCGGGACGCCGGTGCGATGGCGTACCTGGTGAAGCCGTTCAGCAAGAGCGACGTCGTCCCGGCGATCGAGATGGCCGTCTCCCGCTTCACCGAGCTGAAGCAGCTGGAGAAGGAGGTCGCCGACCTCACCCAGCGCCTGGAGACCCGCAAGCTGGTCGACCGCGCGAAGTCCATCCTCCAGACCGAGTACGGCCTGACCGAGCCGGCCGCGTTCCGCTGGATCCAGAAGACGTCCATGGACCGCCGCATGTCGATGCAGCAGGTCGCCGAGGCGGTCATCGCGGACAGCGAGGAGAAGAAGGCCGGCAAGAAGGGCTGAGCCCCCTCTCGCACCACGAGGCCCGCGCCCCCTGCTTCGGGGTGCGGGCCTCGTCGTGCACGACGATCAGTCCTCGCCGAGAGACGATCAGTCCTCGCCGAGATACGCCTTCCGTACCGACTCGTCGTGCAGCAGGTCCTGGCCGGTGCCCGACAGGACGATCGTCCCGACCTCCATCACATGCCCCTGGTCGGCCAGCGACAGGGCCGCCTGGGCGTTCTGCTCGACCAGCAGGATCGTCGTGCCCTGGGCCTTCAGCTCGGCGATGGTCGCCATGATCTTCTGCATCATGATCGGCGACAGACCCATCGACGGCTCGTCCAGCATCAGCAGCTTCGGCTGGGACATCAGCGCCCTGCCCATCGCCAGCATCTGCTGCTCACCGCCGGAGAGGGTGCCCGCGGCCTGCTTCCTGCGCTCCCCGAGGATGGGGAAGAGCTCGTAGGCGCGCTGGATGTCCCTCTCGATGCCCGCCTTGTCGCTGCGCAGGAACGCGCCGAGGCGCAGATTGTCCTCGATGGTCATGCGCGGGAAGATGTGCCGCCCCTCGGGGGAGTGGGCGAGGCCGAGGGAAACGATCTGGTGGGCCGGGACCTTCTTCAGCGACTTGCCGTTGAACCGGATCTGCCCGCCGACCGGCTTCAGCAGACCGGACAGTGTGCGCAGCGTCGTGGTCTTGCCGGCGCCGTTGGTGCCGATGAGGGTGACCACCTGACCGGCCTCGACCGTGAAGGAGATGCCCTTGACGGCTTCGATCTTGCCGTAGGCGACCCTGAGGTCCTCGACTTCGAGCAGTGCGGTCATCGGTCGTTCTCCTTGCCGGACGCGGCATCCGTGGTGGCCTCGGCGTGTGCCTCGGCGGCCTCGACCTCGGCCACCTCTTCGTCACCGGGCGCGTTCTCGAAGGGTTCGCCGAGGTAGGCCGCGATCACTCGCTCGTCGCCCTGGACGGTCGCGCTGTCGCCCTCGATCAGCTTCTCGCCCTGCACCAGGACGGCCACCCGGTCGCAGAGGTTGAAGATGAACCGCATGTCGTGCTCGATGACGAGGACGGCGATGCCCTTGTCCCGGATGGCGAAGACCAGTTCCTCGGTGGCCCGGGTCTCCTGCGGGTTCATGCCGGCCGTCGGCTCGTCGAGCAGCAGAAGTCCGGGCTCGCTGGCGAGCGCGCGGGCGATCTCCAGCTTGCGCTGCTCACCGTAGGGGAGGTTGCGGGCGAGGTGCTCGGCCTTGTGCTCCAGGCCCACGAACTGCAGCAGCTCCATGGCCCGTGCGCGGGAGGCGGCCTCGGCACGGTGGAAGCCCGGGCCGCGCAGCAGCGCCGACCACAGGCCCTCCTTGGTGCGGGTGTGCCGGCCGACGAGGACGTTCTCCAGGACCGTCATGTTCGCGAACAGCCGGATGTTCTGGAAGGTGCGGGCGATGCCGGCCGCGGTGACCTTGAAGGACTTCGGCGGCAGCACCTGGCCCTTGTAGCGGACCTCGCCCTCGGTGGGGACGTACAGGCCGGTCAGGCAGTTGAAGAAGGTCGTCTTGCCGGCGCCGTTGGGGCCGATCAGGCCGACGATCTCGCCGCTGTTGACGGTCAGGTCCACACCCCGTACGGCGGTCAGGCCGCCGAAGCGCATGGTCACGCCGCGGGCGTCGAGGACGGTCTCGCCGGAGGCGGCGGCGCCGGGGGCGGCGTCCTGGGTGGTGGTGTCGGTGGTCATCGTGGTCAGACCCCTGCCTTGCTGAGGACGGCGGGAGCTTCGGCGTCCTCGTGGAATTCGAGCTGACGGCGCCGGTTGGGGATGAGGCCCTCCGGGCGGAAGCGCATCAGCAGGATGAGGGTGACGCCGAAGGCGAAGAGCTGGTAGTCGCCCAGGAACTGGAGCTTGGCCGGGATCAGGTACAGCAGGGACGCGCCGACCAGCGGACCGGAGATGGTGCCCATGCCGCCGAGGACCACCGCGGCCAGCAGGAAGGCCGAGTTGGGCGGTACGGCGTAGGCGAACTGGTACTGCTCCGGGGTCACCGTGTAGGTGACGTGGGCCTGGACGGAGCCGGAGAGACCGGCGAGGCAGGCGCCCAGGGCGAAGGCGATGAGCTTGACCCGGAAGCCGTTGATGCCCATGGCGAGCGCGGCGGTCTCGTCCTCGCGGATGGCGACCCAGGCGCGGCCGATGCGGGACTCGCTGCTGCGCCGGAACACGACGACCACGATGAGCGTGATGATCAGCATCAGCAGCAGGTAGTTGGCGAACCGGCCGATGGTGGTGCCGAGGATCTGGTGCTGTGCGCCGAAGTCGAAGCCGAGGATGTTCAGGTTCGGGATCGACGAGATGCCGTTGGAGCCGTTGGTGACGTCCGGGCCCGAGGTGCCGTCCATGTTGAGCACGGTGATCCGGAAGATCTCACCGAAGCCGAGCGTCACGATGGCCAGGTAGTCGCCGCGCAGCCGCAGGGTCGGGGCGCCGATGATGACGCCGAAGATCATGGCGACCACCGCGCCGAGCAGCGCCGAGGCCCAGAACGGCCAGTGCACGTGCAGCGGCGAGGACGGCGAGCCGGAGACCAGGGCCGCGGTGTAGGCGCCGACGCCGAGGAAGGCGACGTAACCGAGGTCGAGCAGGCCGGCGAGGCCGACGACGATGTTCAGGCCGAGGGCGACGGTCGCGAAGATCAGGATATAGACGCCGATCGTCGCGTACTGGTCGTTGGTCTGGGTGAACGGGAAGGCCGCGGCCGCGACGAAGGCGCCGGTCATGGTGATGTTCCGGTGCTTCGCGGTGAGCGCCGAGACACGCGCCACGAGCCCGGCCTTGGCGGCCGCGGCGAAACCGAAGCCGGCGGTGATCAGGAAGCCGACGAACAGTTCGTCGTACGGCGTGCCGACGCCGTAGCTGAAGACGATCAGACCCACGGCCATGACGGCGACGATGACGAGGATCTCGGCCCAGGACGGCAGCGGGCGGGCCGGAGCCGGGGTCTCGGAGGCGAAGGCCGCGCGGAACGTGCTCCAGTTCTGCCGGGCTTTGTGCTTGAACAGCTCCCAGCCGGCGTCGTCCGGGTCGACCGGGTCCGGCTCCGGCCGCGTGAACGGCTGGGCCAGCGCGCCGAGCAGCGCGAGCAGCGTGGCGACCGCGACGACGAAGCCGCCGGGGTCCAGGTTCACCAGGCCGCCGAGCTCCACGCTGATGGCGATGACGGTGTACCAGGCGGTGCCGAAGGCGGCGAGCGCGGCCATCTTCAGGGCGGCGTCGGCGCTGCCGGGCGTCAGCCGGTCGAGGCCCTTGACGCCGTAGGAGGCGAGGCCGAACAGGACGGTGAGGATGCCGCCGATCAGCACGAGGACCTGAAGGCCGCCCGGGTAGCCGTAGACGGTGAGGTCGCCGGGGAAGTCGGTGGTCCAGGTCCAGGACATGAACGTGGAGACGATCGCGAGGGCGCCGCCGCCGGTGGCGAGGGCTCGGCCGAGCGGGGCCGGCAGCGGGATCAGGCCGGCCGGGGCGGCCGCCGGGGTGCTCGAAGTCTCCGTGGTCTCGGGGGACTCGGGGGACTCGGACGGTGTGGTCTGTGTGGTCATCGCTGTCACGCCCTGTCCGCGACGCGCTCGCCGAGCAGGCCCTGTGGCCTGAACAGCAGTACGAGGATGAGGAGGATGAAGGCCCAGACGTCTGCCCAGGACTGGCTGCCGAACTTGTCCATGCCGGGGATGTCCGCGATGTAGGCGGTGGACAGCGCCTCGGCCACACCGAGGACGAGGCCGCCGAGCATGGCGCCGTAGATGTTGCCGATGCCGCCGAGGACGGCCGCGGTGAAGGCCTTCAGGCCGAGCAGGAAGCCCATCTTGAAGTCGATCTGACCGTACTTCAGGCCGTAGGCGACCCCTCCCACGGCGGCGAACGCGGCACCGAGGGCGAACGCGATCACGATGATGCGGTCGGTGTTGACGCCCATCAGCTTCGCGGTGTCCGGATCCTGGGCGGTGGCCTGCATGCCGCGGCCGGTGCGGGTGCGCATCACGAAGTAGGCGAGAAACGCCATGCTGAGCGGGGCCGCGACCACCAGGAAGATGTCACCGGTCTGGATGGTGACGTTGCCGATGGTGAAGGGGCCGCCCGGAATGGTCGGGAAGGTACGGGCGGACTTCGCCTCGGGGTACCAGGCCCACACCGCCTGCTGCAGCGCCAGCGACAGACCGATGGCCGTGATGAGGGGCGCGAGCCGGGGTGCGGTGCGCAGCGGGCGGTAGGCGAACCGTTCCGCCCCGACGGCGACCGTGACGGCGACGACGATCGCGCCGATCAGCATCAGCGGCAGCGCCACCCACATCGAGGTGCCGTCGGGAAGGATGTACGCGTAGACCGTGAGCGCGCCGAACGCGCCGGTCATGAAGATCTCGCCGTGGGCGAAGTTGATGAGCTGGACAATGCCGTAGACCATTGTGTAGCCGATGGCGACCAGCCCGTACATGGATCCTAGGAGCAGGCCGTTGACCAGCTGCTG
>NZ_JAIQYY010000006.1:38904-169058 GCF_020181035.1 Streptomyces sp. CoH27 | reverse complement strand
CCCCCCCCCCCCGCGGCTCGGCTGGTGCGGGAGTGGGGTCAGCCGCCGGCGTAGGTACCGGACTCCACGGCCTTCCAGGCTCCGCCCGTCACGGAGTAGACGGTGAGCTGCTTGTTGGTCGCGTCACCGAATTCGTCGAAGGAGACCTTGCCGGTCACACCGTCGAAGGACACGTTCTGCACCGCGGCCGTCACCTTCGCGCGGGCGTCGGACGGCAGCTTGCCGCCGTTGTCGTCGACGACCTTCTTCACGGCCTCGATGATCGCCCAGGCCGAGTCGTAGGAGTAACCGCCGTACGCCGCGTAGTCGTCCTTGTAGCCCCCCGCCTTGTAGTTGGCGACGAAGTCCTTGGCGGAGGCCAGCGTCTCGACCGGCGCGCCGACCGAGGTGGCGAGGTCGCCGGTGGCGGAGGAGCCGGCCAGCTTGATGTAGGTCGGGTCGTAGACGCCGTCGCCGCCGATCAGCGGGATGTTGGCACCGGCGGCCTTGATCTGCTTGCTGAGCGGGCCGGCCTGCGGGTACTCGCCGCCGTAGTAGACCACCTCGGCACCGGAGTTCTTCACCTTGGTGGCGACCGCGGAGAAGTCCTTGGTGTCGGGGTTGATGTGCTCGGTACCGACCACCTTGCCGCCGAGTTTCGTGAACTCGCTGGTGAAGGTCGCGGCGAGACCGGCGCCGTAGGTCTTCTTGTCGTCGATGACGAAGACCTTGGTCTTCTTGGCCTTGTTGAAGACGTACTGCGCGGCGAACGGGCCCTGGATGGCGTCCGTGGTCGCGGTGCGGAAGTACGACTTGTACGGGCGCGACTTGGTCTTCTGCCAGTCGGTGCCCTGCGTCAGCGCGGGGTTGGTGTTGGCGGGCGAGACCTCCACCAGTTTGGCGTCGTCGAAGACCTTCTGCATCGACTGCGCGACCGAGGAGTTCAGCGGGCCGACGACACCGAGGACGGAGGAGTCGGACACGAACGCGGAGGCGTTCTGCTGGCCGGAGGAGGGCTGCGCCTGGTCGTCCTTGGCCACCATCTTGAAGGTGACGCCCTTGACCAGGCCCTGCTTGTTGGCCGTGTTGACCGCGAGGTCCACAGAGTTCTTGATGCCCAGGCCGAGCGCGGACAGGTCGCCGGTCAGCGGGGCGTCGATGCCGATGGTGACGGTGGTGCCGCCGCCCTTTCCGGAGTCGGAACCCTTGTCGCCGCCGCTGTCCCGCGAGCCGCAGGCGGTGAGGGTGAGTGCTCCCGCTGCCAGTGCGGCGGTGATGGCGATGAGCGAACGTTGACGCACGATCAGTCCTTTCCCCTGGACGACCGTCTCCCCCTGGAAACGGCCGAGCCGCGCGCCGGTCCGAAGCGACAAGCCCAAAAGGGCGGGTCGCAGAGCAATCGGTCGGCGCGGTGACTGGCCGTGACTCTAAGCGTGTGCAGGGAAGGTGGAGGAGAGTCTGACCAAGGCTGTGACTCTCTTGTTATGACACGACGTAATGCAGAGCGGTACGCCCTGGGGGAAAGGGCGGAATTACGGCCGATTCGCCCTGTCCGCATGATGAGAACCCGCAGGATCCTCCATGATCAATTCAGGTGTCTCGCGGGTTTTGGTGATGACGTGATCTTGTTGCCGCAGGCCTCTTTCAGGGCCTGGGAGAGGTGTTGCGCGTAGCGCGTACCGAGGATGAAGCTTTGAATCTGCATTGCGCGCGTATTACGCAGAGTTACATCCAGGAAAGGGAGTCCGGCGTCCTTAGGCACTTTTCCGCATTCCGTCACGTGCATGGTTATGGTGATCTTGCGGACGGATCCCTCCACTGTCCGGAAAGGAGTCCGCGGGTCTGTCACCAGCGACAGTCCCGCGTACGGCTGGGTCACCCGGGTCACGGTGACCGGCGGCCCGGACTCCACGCTCAGTAGCACGGCGAAGCTGAAGCTCCGGGGCGGAGCGCCGGCCGGAGTGGGCCGCCTGCCCGCGTACATCACCTCAACCGTCTGTGCGGGGAAGGGTGTTGGCGACGGCGGGGGCTGCGCCGGTCGCTGTGGCCGGGTGGCGTAGAGATAGCCGCCACCGCCCAGGAGTATGGCAGCGGCGGCGAGGGCGAGCGTGGCGCGCCGGTGGCGGGCGTACCGGACGGCGAACGCGCTGCGAACTCGGCGTAGATGATTCGGAGTTGATTCAGGCTGCTCTCCGGTGTCCCACGCGCGCGTGCCCTCGCCGGGCTCCAGGGGGCCGATGCCGCTCACTGCCAGGAGCCTCCGCTCGGGGTCCCGTGCCGGTAGCGCTCGGCGCAGGCCTGGCGCGCCTGACGGACGATCAACTCGTCTGCGGCGGACGTGCCTTGGTGCCGCTGTACGGTGCGTGCCGCGTCCACGACGGTGCGCAGGATCTCGAACTGGCCGGTGGACAGGCCCATCGACTGGTAGTCGCCGTAGGTGGTGCCGTCGAGCACCTCGCGCGACCAGTGGGAGACGAGACGGGTGCACAGATCGGAGGCGGCGGAGGCGGAGGAGGCGGGGGAGGGGTGCCCGGTGTTGACGGGCCGGGCGCAGGACGGTGTCAGCACAAGCGCGGGCAGTGCCAGCCCGAGCAACAGGAACCTCACCCCCGGCCGGGGCTCCCCTCGCCGTCCCATGGTCCGAAGCTAAGGGGCAAGGCGGCGGGGAGCAACGGCCCGGAGCGCGCGGATCAGTCGGCGGCGGGCCGGGCGTGCGCCTCGTCGCCCGTGCGCACGTCCCGCAGCAGGCAGGTCAGCCGGGCGCTGCACACCCGGCGGCCCTCCTCGTCGCTGATCACGATCTCGTACGTCGCCGTCGAGCGGCCCCGGTGCACGGGCGTGGCCACACCCGTCACCAGGCCCGAGCGGACCCCGCGGTGATGCGTGCAGTTCAGGTCCACGCCCACCGCTATCTTCGAGCTGCCACCGTGCAGCATGGAGCCGACCGAGCCCAGCGTCTCCGCCAGCACAGCGGAGGCGCCGCCGTGCAGCAGCCCGTACGGCTGGGTGTTGCCCTCCACCGGCATGGTCCCGACGACCTTGTCCGCCGACGCCTCCAGGATCTGCACGCCCATCCGCGTGCCCAGGTGGCCGGCCGAGAACAGGGCGGGCAGATCGACACCGAGCGCCGCGTACTCGTCGATGACCTCCTGCGGGAACTTCACGTGCTGCTGCTCACCCATGGGCCCGGCTCCGTTCGTCGTCCAGCTGTCCGCTCACAGCTGTCTGCTCGCGCTGTCTGCTCACTGAGCAAACGCTCAGTCGGTCGCCGATTGTTCCAGACGGCCCACCGTGCTCCCGGTGTGATTTTCGAGACGTACGACGACGGACTTGCTGGCCGGGGTGTTGCTGGTGTCGGCGGTGGCGTCCAGCGGGACCAGGACGTTCGTCTCGGGGTAGTAGGCCGCCGCACAGCCCCGGGTCGTCGGATAGTGCACGACACGGAAGCCGGGCGCGCGCCGCTCCACGCCGTCCTTCCACTCGCTGACCAGGTCGACGTACGACCCCTCCGCGAACCCGAGCGTCCGGGCGTCCTCGGGATGCACCAGCACCACCCGGCGGCCGCCCGTGATGCCCCGGTAGCGGTCGTCGAGGCCGTAGATCGTGGTGTTGTACTGGTCGTGCGAGCGCAGGGTCTGCAGCAGCAGCCGGCCCTCGGGCAGTTCGGGATACTCCACCGGCGCCGCCGTGAAGTTCGCCTTGCCCGTGGCCGTCGGGAAGCGGCGCTCGTCGCGCGGGGCGTGCGGCAGTGCGAACCCTCCGGGGCGGGCCACGCGCGCGTTGAAGTCCGCGAAGCCGGGGACCACGCGCGCGATGCGGTCACGGATCGTCGCGTAGTCCTTCTCGAACTCCTCCCACGGCACGACGCTGTCCTGGCCCAGCACCCGGCGCGCGAGGCCGCAGATGATCGCGGGCTCGGAGCGCAGCCGCGGGCTCGCGGGCGCGAGCCGCCCGCGCGAGGCGTGCACCATGCCCATCGAGTCCTCGACGGTCACGAACTGCTCGCCCCCGGCCTGGAGATCCCGCTCGGTGCGGCCCAGCGTGGGCAGGATCAGCGCCCGCGCGCCGGTGACCACATGCGAGCGGTTGAGCTTGGTCGACACGTGCACGGTCAGCCGCGCGCGCCGCATCGCGGCCTCGGTGACCTCGGTGTCGGGGGAGGCGGAGACGAAGTTGCCGCCCATGGCGAAGAACACCTTGGCCTCTCCGTCGCGCAGCGCGCGGATGGCCCGTACGACGTCGAAGCCGTGCGCCCGCGGCGGCGCGAAGCCGAACTCCTTCTCCAGCGCGTCCAGGAAGGCCGGGGCCGGCCGCTCGAAGATGCCCATCGTGCGGTCGCCCTGCACGTTGGAGTGGCCGCGCACCGGGCACACGCCCGCGCCCGGACGGCCGATGTTGCCGCGCAGCAGCAGGAAGTTGACCACCTCGCGGATGGTCGGCACCGCGTGCTTGTGCTGGGTCAGCCCCATGGCCCAGCAGACGATCGTGCGCTGCGAGGCGAGCGCCATGCCGAGCGCCTGCTCGATCTCCGCGCGCGTGAGGCCGGTCGCCCTGAGGGTCTCGTCCCAGTCGGCGGCGCGGGCGGCCTCGGCGAACTCCTCGAAGCCGTGCGTGTGCTCGCGGACGAACTCCTCGTCGACCGCGCCGTCCGTCTCCAGGATGAGCTTGTTGAGGAGCCGGAAGAGCGCCTGGTCGCCGCCGATGCGGATCTGCAGGAACAGGTCGGTGAGGGCGGCGCCCTTCAGCAGGCCCTGCGGGGTCTGCGGGTTCTTGAACCGCCCCAGGCCGGCCTCGGGCAGCGGATTGACGCTGATGATCTTCGCGCCGTTCGCCTTGGCCTTCTCCAGCGCGGAGAGCATCCGGGGATGGTTCGTGCCGGGGTTCTGGCCCGCGACGATGATCAGGTCGGCCTGGTGGAGGTCCTCCAGCAGGACGCTGCCCTTGCCGATGCCGATGGTCTCGCTGAGCGCCGAGCCGGACGACTCGTGGCACATGTTGGAGCAGTCCGGCAGGTTGTTCGTGCCCAGCTCGCGCGCGAAGAGCTGGTACAGGAACGCGGCCTCGTTGCTGGTGCGGCCCGAGGTGTAGAAGACGGCCTCGTCGGGGGAGCCGAGGGCGGCGATCTCCTCGGCGACGATGTCGAAGGCGCGCTCCCAGGTGACCGGCTCGTAGTGCGTGCCGCCCTCGGGGAGATACATGGGGTGCGTGAGCCGCCCCTGCTGTCCCAGCCAGTAGCCGCTGCGGCCGGCCAGATCGGCGACGGGGTGCGCGGCGAAGAACTCCGGCGTGACCCGGCGCAGGGTGGCCTCCTCGGCCACCGCCTTCGCGCCGTTCTCGCAGAACTCGAACGTGTGCCGGTGGTCCGGCTCCGGCCAGGCGCAGCCCGGGCAGTCGAACCCCTTCTTCTGGTTCACCTGCAGCAGCGTCAGTGTGGTGCGCCGCACGCCCATCTGCTGCTGGGCGATGCGCAGCGTGTGGCCGATGGCAGGCAGCCCCGCGGCCGCGTGCTTCGGCTCCGCGACCTGCGGTGCGTCCTGAACCGGATCACCCTTGGGCGGCTTCGTCGCCATCGCACGCTCCCCTTCGACTGCGACTGCGTGTGAGAAGTACGCCGACGATCCTCCCACGGGCCAGTGACACAGCACCCCACGGCCGACGCCCGCACAGTGCGTAATGGATCGAGGACCCTCGGCCGACCCGGACCGGAGTGTCAGTGCGGCGTGGCAGGATCGGGGGCGTGGCAGAGACAGCATCGAAGAAGACCGACAAGACCCCCGGCGGCACCCGTCCCCGGCTGATGCTCATGGACGGGCACTCGCTGGCCTACCGCGCGTTCTTCGCGCTGCCCGCGGAGAACTTCACCACCGCGACCGGCCAGCCGACGAACGCGATCTACGGCTTCGCGTCGATGCTTGCCAACACCCTGCGTGACGAGGCGCCCACGCACTTCGCGGTCGCCTTCGACGTCTCGCGCAAGACCTGGCGCTCCGAGCGCTTCACCGAGTACAAGGCGAACCGCTCCAAGACCCCGGACGAGTTCAAGGGCCAGGTCGAGCTGATCGGGGAGCTGCTCGACGCGATGCACGCGCCGCGCTTCGCCGTCGAGGGCTTCGAGGCGGACGACGTCATCGCCACCCTCGCCACGCAGGCCGAGGCCGCGGGCTTCGAGGTGCTGATCGTCACCGGCGACCGCGACTCCTTCCAGCTGGTCACCGAGAACATCACCGTGCTGTACCCGACGAAGGGCGTCTCGGAGCTGACCCGGTTCACCCCGGAGAAGGTTTTCGAGAAGTACGGCTTGACCCCCGCCCAGTACCCCGACTTCGCGGCCCTGCGCGGCGACCCGTCCGACAACCTCCCCGGCATCCCCGGCGTCGGAGAGAAGACCGCCGCGAAGTGGATCAACCAGTTCGGCTCCTTTGCCGAGCTGGTCGAGCGCGTCGAGGAGGTCAAGGGCAAGGCCGGGCAGAACCTCCGCGACCACCTGGAGTCGGTCAAGCTCAACCGCGTCCTGACCGAGCTGGAGCGCGAGGTCGAGCTGCCGAAGGCGGTCGCCGACCTGGAGCGCGCGCCGTACGACCGCAAGGCCGTCGCGATGGTCCTGGACACCCTGGAGATCCGCAACCCGTCCCTGCGCGAGCGGCTCTACGCCGTCGACCCCGGCTCCGAGGAGGCCGAGACCACCCCGGTCGCGGCGGAGGGCGTGGAGATCGACGGGGCGGTCCTGGGCACCGGCGAGCTGGCCCCCTGGCTCACCGAGCACGCCGGCCGGCCCCTGGGCGTCGCCACGGTCGACACCTGGGCGCTGGGTACCGGCTCGGTCGCCGAGGTCGCCCTCGCCGCGCCCGGGGGAGCGGCCGCCTGGTTCGACCCGGCCGAGCTGGACGAGGCCGACGAGAACGCGTTCGCGGCCTGGCTGGCCGGCGCCGACCGCCCCAAGGTGTTCCACAACGCCAAGGGCGCCATGCGCGTCTTCGCCGAGCACGGCTGGAGCGTCGAGGGTGTGACGATGGACACCGCGCTCGCCGCCTACCTGGTCAAGCCGGGCCGCCGCTCCTTCGACCTGGACGCGCTGTCCTTGGAGTACCTGCACCGCGAGCTGGCCCCCGCCGCCGCGGCCGACGGCCAGCTCGCCTTCGGCGCGGACGACGGCGCCGAGGCCGAAGCGCTGATGATCAAGGCCCGCGCGGTCCTCGACCTGGGCGAGGCCTTCGAGGCCCGCCTGGCGGAGGTCGGCGCGGCCGACCTGCTGCGCGACATGGAGCTGCCCACCTCCGCCCTGCTCGCCCGCATGGAGCGCCACGGCATCGCCGCCGACCGCGCGCACCTGGAGACGATGGAGCAGACCTTCGCGGGCGCGGTTCAGCAGGCCGTGAAGGAGGCCCACGCCGCCGCCGGCCACGAGTTCAACCTGGGCTCGCCCAAGCAGCTCCAGGAGGTCCTCTTCGGCGAGCTGGCCCTGCCCAGGACCAAGAAGACCAAGACCGGCTACACCACGGACGCCGACGCCCTGGCCTGGCTCGCCACCCAGACCGACAACGAACTGCCGGTCATCATGCTCCGCCACCGCGAGCAGGCGAAGCTGCGCGTCACGGTCGAGGGCCTGATCAAGACGATCGCGGGCGACGGCCGTATCCACACCACCTTCAACCAGACGGTGGCCGCGACCGGCCGCCTGTCCTCCACGGACCCGAACCTGCAGAACATCCCGGTGCGCACCGACGAGGGCCGGGCGATCCGCCGGGGCTTCGTGGTCGGCGAGGGCTTCGAGTCGCTCATGACCGCCGACTACAGCCAGATCGAGCTGCGCGTGATGGCCCACCTCTCCGAGGACGAGGGCCTGATCGAGGCGTTCACCTCCGGCGAGGACCTGCACACCACGGCCGCCTCCCAGGTGTTCGGTGTCGAGCCGGCCGCCGTGGACGCCGAGATGCGCCGCAAGATCAAGGCCATGTCGTACGGCCTGGCCTACGGCCTGTCCGCCTTCGGCCTCTCCCAGCAGCTGAACATCGACGCGGGAGAGGCGCGCGCCCTGATGGACGCGTACTTCGAGCGCTTCGGCGGGGTCCGGGACTATCTGCGCCGCGCGGTCGACGAGGCACGGGCGACGGGCTACACCGCGACCCTCTTCGGCCGCCGCCGCTACCTCCCGGACCTCAACAGCGACAACCGCCAGCGCCGCGAGGCGGCCGAGCGCATGGCCCTCAACGCGCCCATCCAGGGCACGGCGGCGGACATCGTGAAGATCGCCATGCTCAAGGTGGACAGCGCGCTGCGCGCGGCCGGCCTGAAGTCCCGCATGCTCCTGCAGGTCCACGACGAAATCGTCCTGGAGATCGCCCCCGGCGAGCGCCAGGCCACGGAGGAGATCGTCCGCCGTGAAATGACCAACGCCGTCCACCTCAAGGCCCCCCTGGACGTCTCGGTGGGCGCGGGCGAGGACTGGGAGTCGGCGGCGCACTAGCCCGCGGCGCGGGGGCGGAGGGGTGTCGCCTCCTCCACCCCCGCACAGTTTCACCCACGCACGCACAAGGTGTTCCGCCGCTACGGTGCTCAGCCGAAACGGCGCATCCCGGCGGCGCCGGACCCACCCCCCACGTCCCCTCACCCCACCCGCACGACCCACCGGCTCCAGCACGACGCAGCCGGCCGAACCCCGCAGGGCCCGTCACTCACGTGGCCCCCGCCAAAACGCCCCCCACCCCCCGCAGCCGCAACACTGCGGGCATGGGTATACGCATGCTTCACCGCCGGACGCCCGACGCAGACACCCGGGCCTGGGCGGACACCACCTCGGCGCGGGCCACCATGCCCGCCTCGCCGGTTCCGGCCCTCGCGGCCCGCGCCAGCACCGCCCGCATCCCCGCCGACCTGGCCGAGACCGTCCGCACGGCCGCCACGGGCCTGCGCCGCGGCCTCGCGGGCCTGACCGCCCGGTCCGAGCACGCCCCGGACTGGCGCCAGTGGGCCGACCTCGCCCGCGGCTACCTCGCCCTCGCGCTCAGCCTGATCCCGAGATCCGGCCCACGCCAGACCCTCACGGTCTTCGTCGCCTCCCTCAGCGAGCGCGAGCGGCCGACCGCCCCTCATCTGCGGCGACCGACTCACCGGGACCTCCACGACCAGCCGGCGGAACCGGGCTCCGACGCCACACCCTGACCCCGGCGGCATACAGCAGCAGCCCCGGGACCAGCCCCGCGCCCGCCCCGAAGCACAGGGCCGGCACCAGTTCCCACAGCCGGACCGGACCGCCCCCGCCCGCCCCCTCCGCGGCCACCCGCTGCACCGCCCCGGCCACCGCACAACCGCCGATGACCGCACCGGCCCACCACCGGTCCCGCACGGACAGCACCGGCACCCCCACCGGCTCCCCGCCCGGCAGCCGCCGTAGCGCCCGCACGACGAACACCGCGACCACGGCCGCGCCCGCCACGGACGAGCCGTACTGCAGCCACGTGAACAGCGGCACGCCCAGCAGCCGGTCCCGCTCGATGGCCGGAATCAGCCGCGTCCCCCACCGCCCGTCGTGCGTGAACGCGTCCCACACCACATGGGTCAGCCCGCCCAGCACCGCGCAGACGTACCACCACCCCACCGCGGCGGCCCGCACGCGCGCGCGTGCCGCACCGCAGCGCAGCAACTCCGCCGGCCGCCCCTGCCAGGGCCGGGGCAGCAGTGCGAGCAGCGGTTCCCGGACCAGCAGCCACAGCCCCACCAGCATCCAGGCGATGAGCACGTCGACCGTGACGACTCCGGCGAACGCGTGCGTGACCGCGCCGAATTCCATCCCACCGGGCAGGACACTCGCCGCATAGAAGGGCATGTCGGGCGCGAAGGAGCCTGCGACGAGCACCGCCGGCAGCAGCGGGCCGCGGCCGGTCCCGTCCCGGCGGACCGCGGGCAGGACGGCCGCCGCATGGCTGAGTGTGAACGGCAACAGGGCTCCCTCGAAGGGTCGTCGGCCGGGCCACGGGGCCCGGCGGACAGGCCCGTTCAGCATGCGGGACCCCACCAGGGCCCCCGGGCGACAACGAGAGTTGGCCAACTGGTAAAAATCGGACGTGAACGGGTGCCTGTGTCAGGCGAGTTGCCGTAGGGTCACCTGCGGCGCCGGCCGGTGCCCGGCCGAACACACTTCGCACAGAGGGAACGGCGCACCAGAGGGCAACCGGAACACCGGGTCAACCGTCAGACCAGAGCGAGACAGCCGGACGGACACGGACGCAGGGGCGTCCACAGGAGGGGTTCACTCTATGGCGGCGCATTTCGGCAAGCGGCTGCGCAAGGGGGCGGCGACCACCGCCGTGGCCGCGGCAGCGGTCGCGGCTCTGTCCGCGTCCCAGGCTCCGGGAGCGGCCGGCCAGGACCACGGCAGACAGACGACGGCCGGCGCCTCCACCCCCGTACCGGGCACGGCCTCCGACGGCAACGCCACCGGCAACTCGCCGTACTACACGGACCTGCCGCCGCTGAACAGCCCCAACCCCAGCCCGAGCCCCAGCTCCTCGCCGACCGCCGGTGCCCCGGCCGCCCAGGGCGACACCGAGGCCGGCATCCCGGCGACGGTCCTCGACGCCTACAAGAAGGCCGAGGCCGAACTGCGCTCCTCCAAGCCCGGCTGCAACCTGCCCTGGCAACTGCTCGCGGCCATCGGCAAGGTCGAGTCCGGCCAGGCCGACGGCGGCCGGGTCACCGCCGACGGCACCACGCTGACCCCCATCCTGGGCCCCGTCCTCGACGGCAACGGCTTCGCCCTCATCAAGGACACCGACCACGGGGAGTACGACGGCAGCGCCGAGTACGACCGGGCCGTCGGCCCGATGCAGTTCATCCCGTCGACCTGGGCCTGGGCCGGCCGCGACGGCAACGGTGACGGCAAGAAGGACCCCAACAACGTCTACGACGCCGCCCTCGCCGCCGGTCACTACCTGTGCCGCAACGGCTGGGACCTCTCGCACGAGGACGACCTGCACAGCGCGATCCTCAGCTACAACAACTCGCAGGACTACCTGAACACGGTCCTGAGCTGGCTGGAGTACTACCGCAAGGGCACCCACTCCGTGCCCGACGGCTCCGGCAGCGTGCCCAGCCACCGCAGCGACGACGGCACCAAGCACACCCAGGCGCCGACGCCTTCGGACCCGCCGAAGAACACGCCCGCTCCGAAGCCGGACCCGAAGCCCGGCAAGCCCGGCGGCGGGAGCGGGAGCCCCACCCCGACCCCGCCGAAGCCGCCCGCCCCGACGCCCTCGCCGACGCCCACCGACACCGTGGACCACCTGCAGGACGCGGGCACGGCCCAGCTCACCACGATGGCCGGCCACGCCTTCACCGAGCGGATCTCCACCCGCGCCGAGACCAAGGCCGGCAAGTCCGTGGCCAAGGTGCGGATCCGGTTCATGATCAGCGGCGACACCGACGCCACGTTCACCGGCGGCGAGACCGTGGCCACGGTCGTCACCGACGCCCGGGGCGTCGCCCTCGCCCCCGCGCTCCAGGCGGGCGAGAAGACCGGCGCCTTTAAGGTCACCGCGGCCGTCGTGGGCCGCCTGGTCAAGGGCGTCGACTACCCGGCCACCGTCACCGCACGCGCCGCCGACACTCTGGCCCGCACCAGCGACACCCCGCTGACCTGCACCTCCGGCGGCGAGTTCGCCGACCAGGTCCAGGTGAAGGCGACGTACAAGGGCGCCGTCGCGGACAAGGTCGCCGCCACCGCCACCCTGATCAAGTCCGACACCGACGCCACGGAGAACGACAAGGGCCCCTACTTCAAGGACGCCGACGGCAAGCCCGTACGCACCCTCACCGGCCTCACCACCGACGACAAGGGCCTGCTCACGCTGCCGAAGCTGTACGCCGACGACACCACCGGCACCTTCCTGCTCCGGATCACCACCACCGGCGGCGCGACGCTCACCGTCGAGCTGAAGGTCGCCGCCGCCGACACCTCGCCGAGCCCGTCCCCGAGCCCGTCCCCCTCGTCCTGACCGCACGCGGACCAGCAGGGCGCCCTTCCCGCACCGGCGGGGAGGGCGCCCTCGTTCGTGCGTGCACCGCTGTTCTCATCTCACCGTCCCGTTGCTACGGTGCCGAACCTGACGCTCCATCAGAACTCTCTTACGGCAACGACCGCCAGGAACCGTCCGTCCGCCGGGAGGTCCGTATGCGCGCCCTGATCGCCGCCGCGACCGGTCTCGCCCTCGCCCTCGCCCTGGTCCTGGCGATGACCGCCATGGGCACGCCGACGGGCGGGACGTCCCCCAAGCCGCTGTTGACGACGGTGCCCGCGCACCCGTAGCCACGCCCGACCGGGAGGGAGGCCTTCCATGCGCCGCAAGGCAAGCCTGGTCCTGCTCGCCTGTGCCGTCTTCTGCGCGGCGCTGTCCCCGCTCATGCGCTGGTACGCCTTCCCGCGCCTGGCCAGGATCCCCGCGAACCAGTACCAGGACATGGTCCTGGAGGCCAAGGACGCCACTCTCCTCGACTACGGCACCATGCGGGCGAAGAAGGTCCCCGAGGTCACCATCGTGCAGACCCTCAAGGGGAACGTGGAGGCCGCGAAGAAGATCGAGAAGACCGCGGGGCGGCCCGTCGTCGTCTGGGACAGCCTGTCCTACGTCCAGGGCCCCGACGGCAAGATGGTCTCCAAGGTCCCCGAGCGCTACATCTTCGACGCCCACACCCAGGACCCCGTGCACGCCACCGGCGAGACGGTCGACGGCGACCCGGTCACCCGCCAGGGCATCGAGTTCAAGTGGCCCTTCCTGACGCAGAAGCGCGACTACGAGTACTTCGACGCGCAGACCCGCACCACCAGCCCCATCCACTACAAGGGCACCCGGACCTTCCGCGGCCTGACGGTCTACCGCTTCGAGCAGACCGTCCCCTGGACCAAGGTCCCCATGCCGAAGACCATGCCGGTCCAGGGCATCACACCGGAGACGGTCGCCAAGACCGGCACCACCCGCTGGTACAGCACGGTCCGCACGTTCTGGGTCGAGCCCGTCACCGGCGCGCCCGTCTACGGCGAGGAGGACCACAAGGAGGAACTGCGCGGGGGCACCCTCCTCGGCGGCCGGGACAGGGTCACGGCGTTCGCCGGGGACGTGAAGATGCGCGAGGACTACATCGAACACACCGTCGCCCTCGTCGAACACAACCGCACCCTGGTCCTGCTGCTCACCTCGTACATCCCCTGGGGCTCGCTGATCCTGGGTCTGCTCCTCCTGGCTCTCTCCTTCTACCTGGAGGCCCGCTCCCGCCGCCCGGAGGACCCGGCCCCCGCGGAGGCGACGGAACCCGAACCGGTCAGCGCCTGAGCCGCGCGTTGGTGTGCCGGGTGGGCTCGGCGGCGGCCGGGTCCTCGGGCCACGGGTGCTTCGGATACCGCCCGCGCAGCTCCGCCCGTACGCCCTTGTAGCCGTCCTTCCAGAAGGAGGCGAGGTCGGCCGTGACGGCGGCGGGCCGGCCGGCGGGGGAGAGCAGGTGCACCAGCAGCGGCACCCCGGCCACGGCCGGCGTCGTGTCCAGCCCGAACATCTCCTGGAGCTTGACGGCGAGCACCGGCTGCTCGGGGTCCTCGTAGTCGATCCGGATCCTGGACCCGCTGGGTACGGCGATCCGCTCCGGCGCCAGCTCGTCGAGCCGCCCGGCCTCCCCGCTCGCCCAGGGCAGCAGCCGTGCGAGCGCCTGCCCGGCGTCGATCCGCGCGAGATCCGCCCGCCGCCGGGCCCTGCCCAGCTCCGGCTCCAGCCACTCGTCCCCGCGCGCGTGGAGCGCGTCGTCGGACACGTCCGGCCACGGCTCCCCGAGCCGCGCCCGCAGAAAGGCCAGCCGCTGCCGCAGCACCCGCGCCTCCGGTGACCACCGCAACAGCTCCAGCCCCTCCTGCCGGAGCCCTTGAAGCAGGGCACCGCGTACGAGAGCGGGGTCGGCGTCCCGCAGCGGCTGTACGGCCAGCTCGACGGCCCCCAGCCGTTCGACCCGCCGGGCTACGACGTCCCCGTCGGCCCAGCGCACCTCGTCCCGCTCACTCAGCAGGGACCGGGCGGCGGCACGGGCCACGTCCTCCGCCACGGCCGCCCCGAGCCGCACGCGCGCGTGCCCGTTCCCGGCGGGCCGATCGGCAACGGCGACGACGATCCACGCAGCGCCCCGCAGCGCGGACCCGCCCGCCAACTCGGCCCGGGTCCCGGAGGCCATGAGGTACGACCCACCGTCGAACTTGGCGACCCGCTCGGGAAAGGCGAGCGCGGCGACGAGCCCGACCACCCCGTCCTCCCCGGCACCGGCCCATCCACCCGCCCTGCCGGGAGTCGCGGCCGAGGAGGAAGCGGCGTCGGTCGAACCCGGGGTGGAAGCGGCTGTGCCGTCAGCGCGCCGGGCCGAAGGGGGTTCTGCGTTCACCTGGGCGGGCGGGTGGGAAAACTCCGTGGAGACGGCCCGCAGGCGCCGTACCTCCGCGGCCCACCGCCCCGCGTAGGCGTCACCCCCACGCCGAACCCGCCGCAAGGCTCCGCCGAGGTCATCCCCGTACTCCCGCGGCACCTCCTCAGAGAGCAGGGCGACCACCTCCGCCCCCTCTCCGGCCGTGTCCAGCAACGCCCGCCCCAGCCGGGGGTGCACACCCAGCCGAGCCAGCCGCACACCGACCTCCGTGGCCCGCCCGACGGAGTCGACCGCTCCCACCGCCGCCAGCGCGGAGCGCGCCGCCGCCATCGCCCCGCCCGGCGGCGGATCCAGCAACGCCAGCCCGGAGGCGTCGGGATCGCCCCAGCAGGCCGCCTGAAGGGCGAACGCGGTCAGATCGGCCAGCTTGATCTCAGGCGCCGGAAAGGCCGGCAGACGCCCGTCCTCGGCCTCCGTCCAGCACCGGTACACCGCACCCGGCGCCTCACGCCCCGCACGGCCCGCCCGCTGCCGCCCGGCCGCCCGCGACGCCCGTACCGTCGTCAGCCCGCTCAACCCGCGCGCGTGGTCCACCCGGGGTTCGCGCGCCAGCCCCGAGTCGACGACCACCCGCACCCCGGGCACGGTCAGCGACGACTCGGCGACGGACGTGGCCAGCACCACCCGGCGCCGCCGTCCGCCCGCCAGCACCGCGTCCTGCACGGCGGCCGGCGCCCGCCCGTGCACCTGGAGCACCTCGACGTCCCCGAGCTCCCCGAGCTGCCCGGCCACGCGCGCGATCTCGCCGACGCCGGGCAGGAAGCACAGCACGTCGCCCGCCCGCTCGGCCAGTGCCCGCCGCACCACCGACGCCACGTGCGCCGGCAGCGCCGGATCGACCCGCATCCCGTGCGGCGGCCGTAGCGGACGCGCCGGGGGAGCCCACACCACCTCCACCGGATGGGACACACCCGCCGCCTCCACCACCGGTGCCCCGCCGAGCAGCCGGGCCCAGCCCTCCGCGTCCGTGGTCGCGGATGCCGCCACGAGCCGCAGCTCCGGCCGCAGCGTCTGCCGTACGTCCCACAGGAAGGCGGCCGCCGTGTCCGCGTCCAGATGCCGCTCATGGCACTCGTCGAGCACGACGGCGTCGACGCCCGGCAGCTCCTGGTCGCGCTGCAGCCGCTGCAGCAGCACACCGGTCGTCACGACCTCCACGCGCGTGTGCCGCCCCACGGCCCGCTCGCCGCGCACCGTGAAGCCCACGCTCTCGCCGGGCTTCTCGCCCAGCAGCCACGCCATGCGCCGGGCCGCGGCCCGCGCCGCGATCCGCCGCGGCTCCGCCACCACGACCCGCCGCGCCGGACCGCCGCCCACCAGCCCCGCCAGCACCAGCGGCACCAACGTCGTCTTGCCGGTTCCGGGCGGCGCCACCAGGACGGCCGTACCGTCACTCTCCAGGGCGTCGGTCAGGGCGGGCAGGGCGGAACGCACGGGCAGCGCGTCCAGGGCGTCGTAACGGATCACGCCCCCAGTGTCGTACGACGCGAAACGCACCCCACGCGCGCGTACGCGAAGGGAGACGTCAGGGGGTCAGTCCCTCCCCCAGCCTTCGGCCGGGGGGACCCCCGTCTCGCTTCGCTCGCACACGAAGATCGCGGTGCCCGGGATCAGACCGCCGCGCAACGGGGACCAGCCGCCCCACTCGGAGGTGTTCCAGACCGGCCACTCCGGCTCCACCAGGTCCACCAGCCGGAAGCCCGAGGCGACGATGTCCCGGACGCGGTCGCCGATGGTCCGGTGGTGCTCGACGTACACCGCGCGGCCCTGCTCGTCCTGCTCGACGTAGGGCGTGCGGTCGAAGTAGGAACCGGACACCGACAGGCCCTCGGGGCCGGGCTCGTCCGGGAACGCCCAGCGGATCGGATGCGTCACCGAGAAGACGAACCGGCCGCCCGGCCGCAGCACCCGGCGCACCTCGCGCAGCACCAGCCGCGGGTCGGCGACGAACGGCAGCGCCCCGTACGCCGAGCACGCCAGGTCGAAGGAGCCGTCCGCGAAGGGCAGCGCGCCGGCGTCCGCACAGACCAGGGGAAACGATCCGCCGATCCGCAGGGCGTGCTGGAGCTGGCGGTGCGAGAGGTCCAGTGCCACCGGACGGGCGCCCTGGGCGGCCAGCCAGCGCGCGCACTGCGCCGCGCCCGCGCCGATCTCCAGGACCTCCTTGCCCTTCAGCTCCTCCGGCGGGCCGAGCAGCTCCGCCTCCACCTCGTCCAGGCCCTCCGGGCCCCACACGAAGCGGTCGTCTCCGAGGAAGGTGCCGTGCTCGACCTGGTACTCGTCCGCGTTGCGGTCCCACCAGCCCCGGTTGGCCCGCGCGCTCTCCGCGACTCCGGCGTCACGCCGCGTGGCCTCCGAAGAGGAGTCCACCGCGTTGTCGGGGTCGTAGGCTTCCGGCTCTTGGATGATCGGCTCCCTCGTCGTACTCTTCCGTCCAACCCGTCAGGGGGTCCGTCACGGACGGGGTCCCCTCAGGCGTGCGTGGCCTTGTGGGACGTTTCTTCTGCCGGGAATGCGGCGTTCCGCCCTCGTCGTGCGCCTTCGCGCATTGACCATGCCCGCCTGCCCCCGTATGCTACAAGTTGCGCTGCGGGCCTGCGCACCTCAGACGTAGCAGGCTGCGCTCGCATCTGTTGTATGTCCCCTCGGTTGTCGAGGCGCCACCAGCGGTTTTGTGTGGCGCTTCCTTGGCTGTCCGGCTTCATCAGAGCGAAACGGGCTCCCGGCGTAAGCAGTACCTACGACTTCAATGTCCGTACCGGAGCCCTTTCCCACATGACGAGCAGCACCGAGACCACCGCCACCACCCCGCAGGTAGCGGTCAACGACATCGGTAACGAGGAAGCCTTCCTCGCAGCGATCGACGAGACGATCAAGTACTTCAACGACGGCGACATCGTCGACGGCGTCATCGTGAAGGTCGACCGGGACGAGGTCCTGCTCGACATCGGTTACAAGACCGAAGGTGTCATCCCGAGCCGCGAGCTCTCGATCAAGCACGACGTCGACCCGAACGAGGTCGTCGCCGTCGGCGACGAGATCGAGGCCCTGGTCCTCCAGAAGGAGGACAAGGAAGGCCGCCTGATCCTCTCGAAGAAGCGCGCCCAGTACGAGCGTGCCTGGGGCACCATCGAGAAGATCAAGGAAGAGGACGGCATCGTCACCGGTACCGTCATCGAGGTCGTCAAGGGTGGTCTCATCCTCGACATCGGCCTCCGTGGCTTCCTCCCGGCCTCCCTGGTCGAGATGCGCCGCGTCCGCGACCTCCAGCCGTACGTCGGCAAGGAGCTTGAGGCCAAGATCATCGAGCTGGACAAGAACCGCAACAACGTGGTCCTGTCCCGCCGTGCCTGGCTGGAGCAGACCCAGTCCGAGGTCCGCCAGACGTTCCTCACGACCCTTCAGAAGGGTCAGGTCCGCTCCGGTGTGGTCTCCTCGATCGTCAACTTCGGTGCCTTCGTGGACCTGGGTGGCGTCGACGGTCTGGTCCACGTCTCCGAGCTGTCCTGGAAGCACATCGACCACCCGTCCGAGGTCGTCGAGGTCGGCCAGGAGGTCACCGTCGAGGTCCTCGACGTCGACATGGACCGCGAGCGCGTCTCCCTGTCGCTGAAGGCGACCCAGGAAGACCCGTGGCAGCAGTTCGCCCGCACCCACCAGATCGGCCAGGTCGTGCCCGGTAAGGTCACGAAGCTGGTGCCGTTCGGTGCGTTCGTCCGCGTGGACGAGGGCATCGAGGGTCTGGTCCACATCTCCGAGCTGGCCGAGCGCCACGTGGAGATCCCGGAGCAGGTCGTCCAGGTCAACGACGAGATCTTCGTCAAGGTCATCGACATCGATCTGGAGCGTCGCCGCATCAGCCTCTCGCTGAAGCAGGCCAACGAGTCCTTCGGTGCCCACCCGGAGGAGGTCGAGTTCGACCCGACCCTCTACGGCATGGCCGCGTCGTACGACGACCAGGGCAACTACATCTACCCCGAGGGCTTCGACCCGGAGACCAACGACTGGCTGCCGGGCTACGAGAAGCAGCGCGAGGAGTGGGAGCGCCAGTACGCCGAGGCGCAGGCCCGCTTCGAGCAGCACCAGCAGCAGGTCATCAAGTCCCGCGAGGCCGACGCTGCCGCTGCTGCCGAGGGTGGCGGCGAGGCCGCGGCTCCGGCCGCGACCGGTGGCTCGTACTCCTCCGAGGGCGCGGACACCTCCGGTGCGCTGGCCTCGGACGAGGCGCTGGCCGCGCTGCGCGAGAAGCTCGCCGGTGGCCAGAGCTGAACGCTAGCCGCTGGGCTTAGCCGATAGCTGGTCCTGAGGGGCCGTACCTTTCGAGGTGCGGCCCCTCAGCCGTCTTCCGGGGTGTCCGAGATCGCCGATCAGCGGCGTGTCACGGGAATGCCCGTGTTCCAGGGCGCGTTGACCAAGAGGAACACGAGGAGGAGCGGTCACAGTGCTTGATCCGCAGGGTTTGTACGCATGGGAGCCGAAGGGCCTCGCCGTTGTCGACATGGCGCTCGCCCAGGAGTCGGCCGGCCTTGTCATGCTCTACCACTTCGACGGATACATCGACGCGGGTGAGACCGGCGACCAGATCGTCGACCGGCTGCTCGACTCACTGCCCCACCAGCTCGTCGCCCGATTCGACCACGACCGGCTCGTGGACTACCGGGCCCGCCGGCCGCTGCTGACCTTCAAGCGCGACCGCTGGACCGAGTACGAGGTCCCGGCCATCGAGGTCCGCCTCGTCCAGGACACCACGGGCGCCCCCTTCCTGCTGCTGTCCGGACCCGAGCCGGACGTGGAGTGGGAGCGCTTCGCGGCGGCCGTCCAGCAGATCGTGGAGCGGCTCGGCGTGCGCCTGTCCGTGAACTTCCACGGCATCCCCATGGGCGTCCCGCACACCCGCCCGGTCGGCCTCACCCCGCACGGCAACCGCACCGATCTCGTCCCCGGCCACCGCAGCCCCTTCGACGAGGCCCAGGTGCCCGGCAGCGCCGAGGCGCTGGTGGAGTACCGGCTGAGCGAGGCCGGGCACGACGTCCTGGGCGTCGCCGCGCACGTCCCGCACTACATCGCCCGGTCCGCGTATCCGGACGCCGCCCTGACCGTCCTGGAGGCCATCACGGCCGCCACCGGGCTGGTCCTCCCGGGCGTCGCGCATGCGCTGCGCACCGACGCGCACCGCACGCAGACGGAGATCGACCGGCAGATCCAGGAGGGCGACGAGGAACTCACCGCGCTCGTCCAGGGCCTGGAGCACCAGTACGACGCCGCGGCGGGCGCCGAGACCCGGGGCAACATGCTCGCCGAGCCGGTGGACATTCCGTCCGCCGACGAGATCGGGCGGGAGTTCGAGCGGTTCCTGGCGGAGCGGGAAGGCGACAACTGACCTCAGCCGGTTCCGCTGTCAGCGGCAGGGCCTAAGCTACCGCTCATGCTGAGAGTAGGCCTGACCGGTGGCATCGGTGCCGGCAAGAGCGAGGTGTCGCGGCTGCTGGTGGAGCACGGGGCCGTGCTGATCGACGCGGACCGCATCGCGCGCGAGGTCGTGGCGCCGGGCACCCCGGGCCTCGCGGCCGTGGTCGAGGCGTTCGGTACGGACGTCCTCGCCGCCGACGGCAGCCTGGACCGGCCCCGGCTCGGCTCGATCGTCTTCGCCGACCCCGAGAAGCTCGCCGTCCTCAACTCGATCGTGCACCCCCTGGTAGGCGTCCGCTCCCGCGAACTGGAGGAGGCCGCGGCCGCCGACGCCGTCGTGATCCACGACGTACCCCTGCTGACCGAGAACGGCCTGGCGCCCCGCTACGACCTCGTGATCGTCGTGGACGCGAGCCCCGAGACCCAGCTCGACCGGCTGACGCGCCTGCGCGGGATGACCGAGGAGGACGCACGCGCGCGGATGGCCGCGCAGGCCACGCGCGCACAGCGCCGGGAGATCGCGGACATCGTGATCGACAACGACGTCCCCCTGGACACGCTGCACAAGCGGGTCGCGCAGGTGTGGGACGAGCTCGTACGCCGGGCCCGCGAGGAGTCCGCGGAGTCGTCCGCGGGATCATCCACGGAATAGCGGCCCGCTGTCCGGGCGTTGAACTGCCGGAGTGAGGGAAGGACTCAGCCGTGCCCGAGACCAGCGGTTCCACCGGACGTACTCCGGAAACGCATGTGATCGACTTCCGTGCAGCCGAGCATCTGCTCAAAGCACGGGACCCACGCGGCGCGGTGAAACTGCTCGACGGAGTCATCGCCGCGCACCCCGAGAACACCGCCGCCCGCCTGCTGCGCGCGCGTGCCTTCTTCGCGGCGGCGCAACTGCGGCCTGCCGAGCTGGAGTTCACCATCGTGCTGGAGCGCGAGCCGGACAACGCGTTCGCGCATTTCGCGCTGGCCCGCACCTACGAACGCCAGGGCCGCCCCGAGCAGGCCAGACGCCACTTCCGGCTGGCGGCCGCGCTCGACCCCAACCCGGAGTATCTGAAGGCGGCACGCTTCGACGACTGAGCGGCCCGTCACGGGTGACGAGCGAGCGGGCCTTCCCGGGTGCCGGTGCGCCGGTGCCGCGGGCCGGTCATGGATGCCGGTGCCTCGGCGGGCGCCGGAACGGCGGTCGCGTCTCCCGCGGCCGGTACGGCGGCCCGTCGTCCAGCGGCTGATACGGCGGTATGTCACGGCCCGGCTGGTAGTGCGGGCCCTGTCGCATGTGGCGGACGATCATGGTCATGTCGGCGGTGACCACCAGCCACAGCACCGCGCAGGCCGCCGCCCAGCCGGGGCGTCCGGCAAGCGCGAACGCCGCCGTGCCGAAGACCGACCAGACCAGCCCCCACACGCTCAGCCAGAAACGCGCCCGCAGCGCACTGCGCGCGGTCGTCGGTTCACTGCCCGTACGCATGGCATCACCACTCCTCCTTGCAACGTACTCTTCGGTGACGACGTTCACCAACGCCCCTCGTCCGACGTTCGCCGAAGGGGGATCCAGTGCTGCCGGACGCCGACGACCTGCCCGAACTGCTCCTCGACCTGGCCGTGCCGCACGAGGACATCGACGTTCTGGTGGCACGACGCAGCCGGATCACCGGCGACCCGGGAGTGCTGCGGCTGCTCAGGGAGTGCGTGGAGGAACTGTTCCACGACCCGGCGGAGCCGGGCCGCGCCCCTGGCCTCGCCGGGCTCCTCGATGCGGCACCGGCCGAGCTGAGCCAGGTCTTCCCCGTGTACGTCTTCGTCGCCGCGGTCCCGCGCACTCTCGCCCGGCACCGGGAACGCGGCATCCCGCCCGAGGTCTCCCGGCGCACCCTGGCCGACCTGGGCCGGCACATGGCACTGCACCGCAGCCGGCACGGCACGACCGGCGTGTCGGTGCGGGGCTGGCTCGTCCGGCACTTCCGCGGCGAGCTGTTCCAGCTGGGCCGGCTGCAGTTCGAGCGGGCGCGGCTCGGGGAGCGCACGGCGCCGGTGCTCGCGGCGGCCGGACTGACCGCGGCACCCGGCACGCCCTGCCTGAGCCTGCACATCCCGGACCACCACGGCCCGCTCACGCCGTCCGCCTGCGACCGCTCCCTGGCGTGGGCCCGGGACTTCTTCCCCCTGCACTTTCCCGAGGAGCGGCCGGTGGCGGCGCTGTGCCACTCCTGGCTGCTCGACCGGCAGCTACGGCGTTATCTGCCCGCCGACTCCAACATCGTCCGGTTCCAGGACCGGTTCCGCACCGTGCGAGAGGACACCGAACCGGCCGACACCGAGCCCGTCCGGTTCGTCTTCGGGGACCCCGGCCTGCCGGTGGCGGAGCTGCCGCGGCGCACCTCCGTGGAGCGGGCGGTGGGGGACCATCTGCGGGCGGGCGGTCACTGGTACATCGGGCATGGCTGGTTCCCGTTCCCCGGCTGAACAGCGCGGGGCGGAGGCACATCACTCGAAAGGGTGAACTGGCGTGGGAGGGGAACGGGCGTGCGGGAGCGGGCCGTTGTTCGGGCATGACGGTCGAAATGCGTGAGGGACACGAAGGCACCGGACCCGGAGCGATCACCCCGGACGGCTGCGCGGTCGAGCTGTACGAGCGGCTGCCGGTGGGCGACGAGCCGGACATCATCGCGGCGGCGGTACCGGCCGGGGCGCACATCCTGGAGCTCGGCAGCGGAGTAGGCCGCGTGACCCACCCCTTGATCGAGCGGGGCTTCACGGTCACGGCGGTGGACGAGTCCGCCGACATGCTGGCCCGGATCCGCGGGGCGCGCACGGTGTGCGCCCCCATCGAGGAACTGGACCTGGGCGGCGAGAAGTTCGACGTCGTGATGCTCGCGTCGTTCCTCGTCCACGCCGGCGACGAGGAGGTCCGCAGAGGCCTGCTGCGCACCTGCGCCCGGCATGTGGCGGAGGGCGGCTGCGTGCTCATCCAACGGGAGGGCGAGGACTATCACACGAACGTGCCCAGGGAGCGGGTCCACCCGAGCGGCTTGACGGTCCGGATCGCCTCGGCGGAGCCCGTCGGCGAGGGGGTGAACTCGGTCCACGTCGAGTACCTGTTCCCGGACACGGTCTGGACCCAGACGTTCCTGGCCCGGCCCCTGACGAAGGAGCAGTTCGAGTCGGCACTGGAGGAGGCGGGACTGGAGGTGGACACGTATCTGACACCGGACAGGGTGTGGGTGCGGGCGGTACCCAAGGCATAGCGGGCATCCACCGCTGCCTCACCGGGAGCGTGCACGTGCTCCGGCAGCCCGGCCGGCGACGGATCAGCGTCCCCGGGAACGCCCGCCCGATCCACCGCGCCCGCCTGACGCACCGCGCCCGCCCGACGCACCGGCATCACCCCGCCCACTGGATCCGCCGGGCCCGTCGGAGCCGGCGCCACGGCTCGCGCGGCCACCCGCTCCGCCGGACGAGCCACGTCCGCCGGATCCGCCGGGCTTGGTACGGCCACCACGGCCACCCTGCCCGCCCGGTCCACCAGCCCCACCGGATCCGCCCGGTCCACCCAGCCCGGCGAAGCCTCCGGGGCCGGCGAAGGGGCCCGGAGTGCCGAGGCTGCGGAGGCGTTCCAACTCGCGGCGGTCTCGCTTGGTGGGGCGGCCGGTGCCTCGGTCGCGCAGGCCGGCGGGGGCCACGGACTCGCGGGGCGGGGGCGGCGGGGAGTTGTCGATGTAGCACTGGACGGCCACGGGTGCGCCGACGCGCTTGCGGATCAGGCGCTTGACGATCACGACGCGTTCCCGGCCCTCGTGCCGCAGGCGCACCTCGTCGCCGACGCGCACGGCGTAGGCGGGCTTCACCCGCTCACCGTTCACATGCACATGGCCGCCCCGGCAGGCGGTGGCGCCCAGGGAACGCGTCTTGATCAGACGTACGGCCCAGATCCAGCTGTCGATCCGGACCGTTTCCCCGGTAGCCGGCCCCGCGGCCTCGGCGGCGGCCACCGCGGCGGCGATCTTGGGATCGAGGGGCCGACCGGCTGACGTACCGGAGTCGTCGTGGTCCTGGGCGGGGCTCACGCCGTCCGGTCCGCCGGTCCCACGGTTCAGGTTGTCGTCCGCATCCTCGGAAGCCATGAACCGACCTTAACGCCCCGGGCCGGTTGTGCCGGACGCGTTTTCCAGCGGGCGGGGAAGCGGTGCGGGGCTGTCCGTGCAGCTCAGGGGCCTCATGGGGTGCTGGGCCGCTTTCACCCGGGCCGCGTCGGGGAGGGGAGGGGCAGGAGTCGGGGGGCATACCGTGGCCTTATGGACGTCAGCTGTGCCCTCGCCCGGCTCGACCGGCGCGTCACGGAGTGCCGGGCCTGTCCCCGGCTGGTGGAGTGGCGTGAGGAGGTGGCCCGGACCAAGCGGGCCGCGTTCGCCGACTGGACGTACTGGGGGCGGCCGGTGCCCGGCTTCGGCCCGGCCGACGCCCGGCTGCTGATCATCGGGCTGGCCCCCGCCGCGCACGGAGGCAACCGTACCGGCCGGATGTTCACCGGCGACCGCTCCGGAGACGTGCTCTACCAGGCGCTGTACGACGTGGGGCTCGCCTCGCAGCCGACCTCCGTCAGCGCCGGCGACGGACTGGAGCTGTACGGCGTCCGTGTCACCGCGCCTGTGCACTGCGCGCCGCCCGCCAACAAGCCGACCACCGGCGAGCGCGACACCTGCCGCCCCTGGCTGGTCCAGGAGCTGAAGCTGCTGCGCCCGACGCTGAAGGCTGCCGTCGTCCTCGGCGCCTTCGGCTGGCAGGCCGCGCTGCCGGCGTTCGCCGAGGCGGGTTGGAGAGTACCCCGGCCCCGCCCGGTCTTCGCCCACGGCACCCGGGTCGCGCTCGACGACCTCGACCTCTTCGGCTGCTTCCACGTCAGCCAGCGCAACACCTTCACGGGCAGGCTCACCGCCGAGATGCTGCGCGAGGTGCTGCGCACGGCGGCGAAGACGGCCGGCCTGTGATGACCGACCTCATCCGCCGACCTTGAGCCGCCCCTTACGACCGCCGTCTGCTCAGCCGCCCCGTACGACCGCTGTCTGCTCAGCCGCCCACCTTGAGCTGCCCCGTACAACCGTCGTCCCCTGAGCCGTCCTGTACCACCCGTCGTCCCCTGAGCCGGCGACAGCGACCGGACTACCCTCGGCCGGTCCCTGCCCGCCCCAGTCCCCGCTGCCCAGTCCCCGCTGCCCAGACCCTGCCGCCCCGCCGCCCGTCGCCCAGCCCCCATCGGCCCCGCCACGGCCGGCCCCCACGGTCGGCCCCGCCACGGCCGGTTCAGTTCCTGCCGGATCGGTCTCCCTCTCCCGGATCCATGCCGAACAGATGCCGTACCGTCGACCGATAGTTGGCGCGGACGTGGTCGAGGGCGTGGGTGCGGGCTCGGGCCGGGTCGCCGGAGGCGATCGCTTCGTACAACTCGCGGTGTTCGGTGAGGAGTTGGGGCCACTCTTCGTTGCGCCGGGTGAGCCAGCGCAGGCGGCCGTCGACCGGCTCCATGACCGAGATCAGCAGGCTGTTGCCGGCCAGGGCGCGGATGCGGTCGTGGAAGCGGGTGTTGATGTCCGTGATCGCCTCGGCGTCCCCCTCCTTCGTCGCCCGCGCCGCCTGCTCCAGCAGCTCCCGCAGCTCCGCGAGGGCCTCCGGGGTCACTCGGGTCGCCGCAAGCCCCGCCGCGTAGACCTCCAACGCCTCGCGCAGTTCGAAGAGTTCCCGGACGTCGGTCGGCGTCAGCCGGCGTACGACCGTGCGGCGGGCGGACTCGAAGAGGACGAAGCCCTCGGCGACGAGCGCGCGGATCGCCTCCCGCACCGGCACCCGCGAAACGCCGAACCGCTCGGCCAGCTCCCGTTCGACGAGCCGGTCACCGGGGGCCAGACGCCCGGCGATGATGTCCTCCCGCAGGCTCGCCAGGACCCGCTCGCGCACCGCGCCCAGGGGTTCGATCTTCGTCATGGGCCCATCTTCGCCGAAGCGAGGGGTCTTTTACCGGGCCGTAACGGCAACGACATCGGTCCGAATGCTTGACGACGGCACCATGTCGGCAGTTTGGTATACCAAACGGCCGCCGTCCTCCGTCCCCTCGCCCATGGAGGCCCCGTGTCCCTCGCTGATCGCGCCGAAGCCCCCGGCGCCACCGCGTTCGTCCCCGACCCCCGCCTCGTCAACGAGGACCTCGCCCCCGCCGCGCAGCGGAACTGGAAGGTCTTCGACCTGTTCGCCATGTGGATGTCCGACGTCCACAACCTCGGCAACTACACCTTCGCCGCCGGTCTGCTGGTCCTCGGCATGAACGTCTGGCAGGTCTTCACGGCCCTGCTGGCCGGTTTCGTGCTCATCTACGTCGGCATGAACCGGATGGGGAAGATCGGCCAGCGCCACGGTGTGCCGTTTCCCGTGGTCAGCCGCATCAGCTTCGGCGTCTGGGGCGCCAACATCCCGGCGCTGATCCGGGCCGTGATCGCCATCATGTGGTATGGCATCCAGACCTATCTGGCCTCCGTCGCCGTCAACGTGATGCTGCTGGCCGCCTGGCCGGGCCTCGTCTCCCTCACCCACCACTCCTTCCTCGGCCTGGACGCGCTCGGCTGGATCTCCTTCCTCTCCCTCTGGCTGATCCAGGCGCTGATCATCACGCAGGGCATGGAATCCGTACGGAAGTTCCAGGACTTCTGCGGTCCCGCGATCTGGCTGGTGATGATCGCGCTGGCGGTCTGGGTCCTGGCCAAGGCCCACTGGAGCATCTCGCTCACCTCCACCCCGCACCCGGTGTCCACCGGCGAGCAGTGGCGTCAGTGGTTCGGCGCGATCGGCCTCATCCTGGCCACCTACGGCACGCTGATGCTCAACTTCTGCGATTTCTCCCGCTTCGCACCCGACTACAAGACCGTCCGGCGCGGCAACTTCTGGGGCCTGCCCATCAACTCCACCGCCTTCGTCGTCGTCTCGGTGATCGTCACTGCGGGCTCACTGAAGGCGTTCGGGCAGGCCATCACCGACCCGGCGGAACTGGTCGCCAAGGTGGGCAACACCTGGGTGCTCGTCGTGGCCGCGTTCACCTTCGCGGTGGCGACCATGGGCGTGAATATCGTCGCCAACTTCGTCTCACCGGCGTACGACCTCGCCAACGTCTGGCCGCAGAAGATCACCTTCAAGACCGGCGGCATGATCAGCACGGTGGCCGCGCTGGTCGTGACCCCCTGGAACCTCTTCTCCAACCCGACCGTCGTCAACTACTTCCTCGGCGGCCTCGGCGCCTTCCTCGGCCCGCTGTTCGGCGTGATCATGATCGACTACTACTGGGTCAAGCGCGGCAAGGTCGACGTCGACGCGCTGTTCGACGCCCGGCCGGGCAGCCCGTACCACTACCGCAAGGGCGTCAACCCCAAGGCGCTGTGGGCGTTCCTGCCCTCCGCCGCGGTCGCCGCCGTGCTGGCGCTGGTGAAGAGCTTCAGCGATGTGGCGCCGTACTCCTGGTTCATCGGCACCGCACTCGCCGCCGCCCTGTACGCGGCGCTGTGCCGGCGGCAGCGCACGGACCTCACGGCGCAGGAGGCCTGACGGACGTGCGGATCATCGTCACCAACTGCAACACCACGCGGGAGATGACCGACGAGATCGTGCGAGGTGCCCAGGCCGCCGCGGGCCCGGGCACCACCGTGACCGGTCTGACCCCCGCCTGGGGACCGGCCTCGGCCGAGGGATGGCTCGACAGCTATCTCTCGGCCGCGGCCGTCCTCGACACCCTGCGCACCTACGACGGGCCGCCGTACGACGCCGTCGTCCTGGCCGGATTCGGCGAGCACGGCCGGGAAGGCGTACGAGAACTGGTGGACGTCCCGGTCGTGGACATCACCGAGGCCGCCGCCCACCTCGCCTGCCTTCTCGGCCGCCGCTACGGCGTCGTCACCACCCTCGACCGCTCGCGCGGCCAGATCGAGGACAGCCTGGAGACGGCCGGCGTGGCCCGCAACTGCGCCGCCGTCGTCGGCACCGGCCTCGGCGTCCTCGACCTGGCCGACGACCCCGGGCGCACGGAGTCCGCGTTCCTGTCGGCGGCCGAGCGGGCCCGCGAGGCCGGCGCTGAGGTGCTGGTCCTGGGCTGCGCCGGGATGACGGGCCTGCAGCGCGCGGTGGGCGAGAAGCTCGGCCTGCCGGTGGTCGACGGCGTCGCGGCGGCGGTCCGGCTTGCCGAGTCCTTGGTGGCCCTGGGCCTGAGGACGAGCCGGGCGGGCAGCTACGGCAAACCCTTGCCGAAGGAGAGGCGGTGGGGGCGGCCGTCGTGAGCCGGGCGTCGGGTCAGGCCTGAGGCCGCCAGACGTACCGCACATCCGGCTCCCGCTCCTCGTTGCCACTCCCGTCGGTGAACTCGACGGCCGTGAATCCGTGCCGCTCGTAGAACCGGTGGGCGGGCTTGTTGACCTGGAAGGTCCACAGGGTCAGCCCGCCCGGAGCGCGCTCCTTGGCCAGCGCGACGAACCGGTCGCCGATCCCGCGCCCCCGCCAGTCCGGGTCCAGGTACAGCTGGGACAACTCCCCTTCGCGCAGCACCATCACGCCGACGATCCCGGCATCGGCCGCCTCCACCACCCAGGTCTCCCGCAACGGCACGACGACGTCCCGGAAGTGATTCCGTACGTCGTCGTCGGAGCGCGGCCGGACGACGGTGGGCAGCGCGGCACGGAACGACCGCAGCCACACATCGGCGGCGGCCCCGGCGTCCGCCGCCCCCGCCCGCCGGAGAACGACGTCACTCATTCCCGCCCCGCCCCGCCCCCTCCGGCACCACGGCCGTGGCCGTGATCTCCACCAGCTGGCCGGGGTACCCGAGGCAGGCGACGCCGATCAGCGTGGACGAGTGCGGACCCGTGCTCAGGCCCGAGGCCTCGACCACGTCCCACACCGCCGCCAGCACGGCGGGCTCCGCGCTCACCACGTACACATCGGTCACGACCACATGCGCCAAGTCGCTCCCAACGGCGTCCAGTTGCTCCCGCAGATTGGCGATCACCTGCTCGGCCTGCCGCACGGCGTCCCCCGGACCCACCAGCTCCCCCCGGGCGTCGAGCGGCACGGACCCGGCGAGAAAGGCAAGCCTGGTGCCGGCCTCCACCACCGAGGCGTGCGCGTAGGTGGGCGGCGGGAAGAGAGTGGGCACGGTCACTCGGCGGATCATGACGGCTCCTCGGGCAGTGGCTCGACAACCTCCCGATCATCCGCGCCCGGCAGCGCCGACGCATCCCGATTTCTCGGCCCGGAGAAGGGGGCCGAGGAAGCGGCTGGGTTCGCCGTGCCAGAAGACGGCGAGCGCGTCCCGGGAGCGCGTGGCGGCGACGAACAGAAGTGACCGTGCGCGCTGGATCTCCCGTCGATGGCGCAATGCGTCGGAGCGTTCCATCTGGATGACGGCCTCGCGGGGGACAAGACCTTCGCTCACACCGGCGATGATCATGCGCTGATACTCAAGCCCCTTGAACCGGAACATCGTTCCGATGTGTACCCCTTCGTCTCCGCGTGGGCCGTCCGGGCCGATCTCGACGGCCCTGATCCCGGCACGGGCCAGGGTGACCGCGACCTCCTGCGCCATCGCGTTGGTCGGCACACAGATCGCGATCTGCTCCAGCGGGATGTCGGACCATTCCGCGAGCAGTTCCGCCACCGCCGCACGCTCCGAGTCCCAGTCCGGACTCGGGTGCAAGGTGGGTCGGCCGCCGCTGAGGACGGACCGGTATCCGCCGAGTGATTCCTGGTCGCCGTCGAGGTCGTCGAACGACTCGCCTTCCAGCACCCCGAGAGCGGATCCCAGAATCTGCCGGGTGGTGCGGTAGCTGAGGGTGAGCTTGGCGGACCGGCCCCGGATGTTGACGCCGAGGCTGCCCAAGGTCACCTGGTTGTTGTAGATCCGCTGGTGGGTGTCGCCGACGAGGAAGATGTCGTTGCGGTTCCGCGCGACCATGGCGCGCAGCATCTTCCAGTGTCCTGGCCGCAGGTCCTGTGCCTCGTCCACCACGATGTGCCGGTAGCGGTGCCGCAGCCATCCGGCAGAACCGTCCTGGAGATGTACGTTGTCGCGGCCGGCGGCTTGTTCCCGCTGCTGCTCGACTGCCAGGATGCGCCGCTCCCGCTCCATCTCCAGACGTGCGGCGCGCTCGGCCACCTGCGCCCAAGTCTGACGGCCCAGCCGGTCCAGGCGCTGGGTGAACTTTTCCGCCAGCTGCCAGATCTCGGCCCGCTCGGCCCGGGTGACGTTACGGCCCCGGCCCGCGCGCCGGGCCCGGAAGTACTCGGTGCGGGAGGCCACTGCCTGACCGAGGATGACCTGAGTCCACTCGTCGTGCAGAAACTCCGCGTCCCAGGCCGACTCACCCAGCTCGTCGAGCATGGCACGCCATTCGCGCAGCACCTGGTTGTCGTCGATCGTCTGTTTGGCGTTGCCGGGCTCGGCCTCTCGCACCACGCGCAACGCCAGCTGGTCGACATGGCTGATCTCCACGCGGTCGAGCAACTCCTCGCCGCCCAGCTCCATGAGGCGGGCCCGGAGATCCGCTGCGAGATTCTTGTTGTACGTCGTCAGGAGAACCGGCTTGGTACGGCCCGGGGGAAGCTGCTGGACCAGATGCCTGACCCGGTGCAGGGCGACGATGGTCTTTCCGGTGCCGGGACCGCCTCCCACCCGGGCGGGACCGGAGTAGTCCCGCTCCACCAGCTTGGACTGCGTCGGGTGCAGGAAGACTTTCCAACGGCCGAAGTCCTTGCCTTCCAGGGCCTCACGGAGAGCCTCGTCCGTCGTCGTGACCATGGTCGCCGGACGCTCGGCGGCAGCCTGGAAGTCTTCCGTGTCCACCGGCTCCGGCGCGGCGACGGGGGCCGTCACCTGTTCCAGAACCTCGTCGTAGCTCTTGCCGTCGAACAGTGAGAGCAGGATCTCGCCGGTCAGCTGGGGCGCGTACTCGACGAGCCCGAGGAGCTGTTCCTCCGTGGTGAGGGTCCGGATCACCGGAACGAGGGGCTCGGCGACACCCAGGTCGATGAGCTGCTGGTCGGTGAAGCGCGCGAACAGCGGCGGGGCCTGCGCCGGCTCCGGCGGTGCCGCGGCCACCGTCGGGGCGGGCACACTTCTGCGCAGCACGCTCTCCTCGACCACCTGGAGGTCGACGTACTCGATGGCACCGGTGACCTGGTTGATGCCGTACGAGAGCCGGTCGAGGTTCTCGTAGACCTCCTTGCGGTGCTTGACCGAGACGATCAGCCAGTCGTCGTCGGAGAGATGCAGCAGCAGTGCGCGGTACTCGTCATTGACCCGAGCCGACCACAGCCTGCTGTCCCCGCGGAGCTGTTTGAGCGCCAGACCCGTGGCTCGGGGGTTCGCCTTGAATTTGTGCTGGAAGTCGTAGAGAGCGCCCTTGACCGCACGAGGGAGTTTGAGGATCTCCTTGTCGGCCTTGTCGAGCAGACGAAGAGTCACACGCGCGGTGTTCATCGGTGGGGCTCCCCCAGAGTCGTTCCGTTGCTGCGCTGATCACGATGCTCGGCAGGCATCGATGGTTGTACGACGAGCCGGTGGGCCAGCTCTTCGGCGGTCCAGTCGGTGGCCGGCCGCACGTCCCAGCCGGCTGCGCCGAAGGCCCGGTCCCGGTCCTGCGCTTCGTAATCGGGTTCCGCTTCGCCCGTTCGCGGCGCCAGCACCACACCGATCTTCTGCTCCGGCCAGGCGAGTTCGGCCATCCATCCGTGCTCGTCGAGTTCGAACCCGTCGACGGGGGCGGGCACACCGCGCGTGGCGAGCGAGACCGCCAGCAGCTGAAGGCCGGGTTCGTCCGGATCCAGGTACTCAAGGACGGTGTCCCAGCCGGAGCCCGTCGCCGCGGAAGGCGGGGCCTGCTCGATCGACTGCTCGGAGTCGACGGCGGGAGGGGCGTTCTCACTGTCCTGATCATGGACGATGTGCTCGGTCGGCGTGTGAACACCGATGACCGCGCCGAGATCGACCCGGGTGGAGGCGAGCCACCCGGAGCCACCCGTGACGGTGAGGGTGTCCGGTGAGAAGCCGTCGAGCCGGCTCGTGGTCAACTGCGCGCTGTCCCCGCCACCGTGCTCCAGGAACTGCAGCAGGTTGCTCCAGTACAGCCACGCGCGCCAGCGTTCCTTGTGCGCCTGGGAGCCGGTGAGAGCCGAGGGGGTGTCGTCCAGGACGGTCAGCGCCGTCCAGGAGGGGGGCTTGCGCCGACCGTCGGCCACCGCGACCACCCGGCAGTGCGACCGGTCCACCGCACTGAGCACGCGCAGGGGACCGCCCGCTCCGGACAGCGGCGCACCCTGGAGTGCGGCGGTCACCTGGGCGGCCACGGCGTCGCCGGACACGGCCGTCGAATCGGGCCGAGCCCCGGTCAGGCCGGCGACGGCGGCCTCCGCGCGGGCCAGCCACACGTCCCCTTCAGGTGAGCGGAGATAGGCCAGCAGCGTATCCGCCGGGTTGACCCAGACGGTCTCGGCGAGTTCGCCCGGCAGGCCCCGCCGTACCTTGGCGTAGTAGTCGCGGGCCTGGCGTCTGCCCTGCTCACCGTAGGGTTGCCACACGGGGTCGGCCGGCCCCAGGGGCACGGTGCCCGTGTTGTACACCCGTGCGCGCCACTCCTTCACGTCGTAGTACGTCAGCTGGAAGACACGCAGCCCGTCGGCCCGGAGCCGGGTGCGCTTCGCGGCGTCGTCGGCGAGGCGGTTGTGGCGGGCCGTGGCATGGAACTCGAATCCGTCCAGGTACAGCGCCAGTCGGGGGCCGGGTGCGTCGAGCCGTTCGAACAGCACGTCGGGCCGGGTCCCGTCGAGAGCGCGTTGCTGGGACACGCGCCAGCTCAGGGTCGTACCGGCCGGGCCGGTCAGCCGCAGGTCGAGCGAGTACGTACCTGCCGTCGTCGTGTAGGCGTCCGCACTGGCCCGGGAACCGGGCCGGCGGGCCCACTCCCGGAGCGTGTCGATGAACATGACCTCAAGGTCGCTCTCGGCCTGACGCTCCAAGGGGATGGTGTGCGTCGCCACGACCGGGGAGGTCTTCCAGCGCTCCCCGGTCTCGCCGAGGAGCTCGTCGAGCATCTGCCGTACTTCGTTGCGGCTCACCCGGTCGTAGTCGCCCGCGGGGACGCGACGGAGCAGGCAGCGGTGGCAGCCGTCCATGCCCTTCTCGATGCAGGCACAGCTCTCGATGGTCTCCCTGGCCTTGAGGAGCACCTCACGGAACCCGTCGGCCGAGGCGAGGCGATGCAGGTAGCCGGTGCCGCCCGGCAGCCGGTCGTAGACCACGAGGAAACGCCGGGGCCAGTCGGCGTCCCCTCCGTCGGGCATGGACGCGGCGGCGATGTCGATGTGGTCGGGGTCTCCGCCGTACCGGGCGGCGATCCCCACGAACAGGGCAGCCGTGAACGAAGCCAGCCGTTCCCTGGCGCGGGCCACGGACGCGGGGAGCAGTATGCGCACGGCTTCGGTGACCAGTTCGTGGGCGAGGAGCAGGGGGATGTCCTCGCCCTTGCCCTGTCCGCCGCCGGCCGCCCTCGTCTTGCGGCGCGGACACCACAGCAGATGGTGGGCACTGGCCCTGCTGGATGCGGCCAGGGACTCCGTGAGGGCGTCATGGGGCTGGTCCACCACCGGACGGCCGTCGGCGGTCGCGCCTCCGCAACCGGTGCACACGTAGAAGGGATTGATGCGCACGTCGTCGCCGGCGAGGGGCACGGTGCTGCTGCCGTCCTGGCGGTCCACGCCCAGGTTCAGCGTCCGGACGACGGCGCGCCGGGTGAAGTCGACGCCGAACACGGCCGTGTCGTGTCGCCAGGAGCCCGACGCGAGATGCACCGGGTCGATGTCGACGGTCGTGAGCATGGCGTACCGGCGCCGGTCGCGTTCGTCCTTGTCGTCCCGGACGCGGGCGTCGTCCCGTTTGTCCCGGGCGATCACTCGCCGTGGTTCCAGGACGTACTGGACGCACCCGGCATCGGCTATCTCCCGGCCGCCGCAGCGGGGACAGGGCGACGTGTCCGCCTTGGCGTTCTCCGTGCGCACGTACCCGCACGCCGGGCACAGCCGCCACACCGACCAGGCCCGGCGTTCCGGGCTTCCGATGTCGAGGGCGCGGACGACGTGCCGGTAGCCGTTGACGTAGAAGCTGTTGCCCGGAGCGAGCTCGGCCAGGGCGAGCCGGCGTGATCGCTCGTAGTCGCGCACCTCGCTGCGGTACGTCTTCTTCGTGCCGGCGGCCTCGCTGTCGCCCTCGGTCTGCTGCTCGGTCCAGTAGAGCGTCGCCTCCAGCTGGGTCGTGGTGTCGGTGAGGCTGTAGTTCGGCAGCAGCCCCAGGTCGACGAGTGCGCCGTGGGCGCCGGCCTGGCTCAGCTCGCGCAGCAGATCGCCGGTGGTGCGGCGCTCGGCCAGCAACTCTCGGTATTCCCGGTCCTGTTCGGGATCGGAGCGGACAAGGCCGTCCATGGCGGTGTCGATGGCCGCGATCCTGCGCCGCAGTTCCTCACGCCGGGACGTCCAGTCCTCCTCTGCCTCCTGGAGGGCGCGGACGATGCCGCCGGTCGCGTACGTCCGCAGTTCCTCGGCGGCGTGCTCGGTGACCCCGGTCCCGTCCGGCCCGGCTGCCGGAAAGAGGCCGAGGAAGTCCTCGACCAGCGCGGCGCCATGGGTGAGCGCCGCGTCCGCGAGGTCCTGGCACCAGCCTGTGGTGCCGAAGAGCGCGGACACCAGCCGGGGCGCGGGCTGCAGCCGCTCGCCGTCCGCGGTGACGAGCGCTCCCCGGGCGGCCAGGTCCAGCAGGTGCGCCGTGTACTGGCGGCGCAGGATCTCCACCGCGGACAGGTAGCAGCCGGGCGGGACGATGTCACCGGCGATCATCTCGCGGGGTTCGTCCAGGTAGTACAGGTCCCGCGCCCGCCGCCCGCCGAAGGCGACCACCAGGGCGTTGCCCGTCCGGCGCCCGGCGCGGCCGGCCCGCTGTACGTAGTTGGCGGGGCCCTTCGGCAGCGAGCCGAGGAGTACGGCCGACAGATCGCCGATGTCGATGCCGAGTTCGAGCGTGGGCGTGCAGGAGAGCACATTGGGGTCGGTGTAGTGGGTGCCGTCGCGGAAGGTCCGCTCGACCCGCTCGCGCTGCGGTCGCGTGAGCATGCCGGTGTGCTCGGCCGTCACCACGCGGAAGGTGCCTCCGGTCAGATACAGCCGCCGGTAGTAGTCGTTCTGGTAGTCGCGTTCGCGGGAGCCGCCGAACCCTCCGGAGCTGCCGGTCAGGCTCAGCGTGACGTCGTCCTGCGGCGGCCTCAGTACCCCCTTGCACCGGTAGCGGGGGCAGGGGTGCCCGTACCAGCGGGTCTTGCGCTCGGGCGGCACGACCTGCTCCCAGCCGCAGTCCGGGCAGCTCACGAAGGCCTTGTTCACGACGGCGTCGTCCAGCAGGCGCACCTCGACATGGCCCGGCTGCAGGCCGTACACCCTGGTCGCCCGGTCCTGCGCGGTGCGGACCGCGAGGACACCGTCCTCCGCCAGCACCGGCAGCAGCCGTCGCAGGTACTCGTTCGCTCCGTTCGCGTCCAGGCCGAGGCAGCGCCGGGTCCAGTCCTGGTACCAGCCGAGCCGGCCGGTGGCCGTGTCGAAGGTGGACCTCTCCTTGGGGGCGTCCAGCAGGAACCGGGGCGCGGCCACGCCGTCGGGGAACGCGGGCATGCCGTCGGGGCGCCCACCCCACACCTTGAACCGGGTGACTCCGGCATCCCGCATCCACGGATCGAGCCACCGGTGCCGTATGCCTCCGCGCAGCCGCACCCGCTCCAGCAGTCCCCGTACGAACGCGAGATAGCGATCAGGAGTGGGCAGATCACCCACCGCCACCAGCTGACCGGGCAGGGTCAGATGCAGGTCACGGGCCAGCAGGGCGACCTTCTCCGGATCGCGCAGCGCGACCTCGGCCGCCACGGTCCGGGTCAGCTCCAGGGTGCGGCCCTGGCGGGAGCGCAGGCCGAACTCCATCACTGTCGCGAACGCCAGCCGCTCGCCGATGAGCTTCCAGGTGCGGGCGTCGCCCGTGCCCCGCCCGGACAGCAGCCGGTCCACCCCCGGCTCGTCGTGCAGGTCCGGCGGCACGACGGCGGTCAGCGCCTGGGGATCGTCGACGGCGTCGAGCACGTTGCCGATCAGGTCGTTCAGCGCCAGCGGCTGCGGTGAGTCGGCGAGGGTGTGGGCGAGCAGGGACCGCAGCGAGAACTTGTACGAGGCGTTGGCCACGTAGCCCGCGCGGTGAGCGGCGTCCTGAGTGGAGTCGTTGAAGAGAAGCGTCTTGCGTTCTTCCGGTACGAGGGCGATGTCGCCGCCGGTGAACAGCTGGGTGACGGTCGCCGAGGCGAGCGCCGCGAGAGAGGTGCCGAGGAAGCGGATGCCGTTGTCGGTGTTGCACGCGGGGCAACGGTCGTCGACAGCGGCTCTGTCGGCCGATTTCTTGTCGGTGATGGCCAGAGCGAACCAGCCGTCCTGCAGCTCTTCGCGGTCGGCGGCCGTCGGCAGCCGGTACCTGCCCTGTGCGCCGTCCAGAACGACGACGGAGAGCGGATCGACACCGCTGCCCCGCCCCGAGGACGGCCGGGCGCCGGTCAGCGCGTCGAGTGCCTCGTCCCGCTCGGCGGCGGTGGCGGCGATGAAGTACCGGATGCGCCGCTTGTCCCGGCCCACGCCCGCGCGCCATACCCGGTCCTGTGCCATCACCAGCTGCTGTGGATCCGCCTCCGGGGACAGCGCCGCCCATCCGGAGCGACCGCAGGTGCGGCAGTAGACAGCGGGCAGGTGCACGGCGGCCGGTCGTACGGCGGTGTCGGCCCCCGGCTGTGCCTCGGCCCGCCGGGCGTCGCCCGAGGGCCATCCGCCCGACGAGCGCTCCCCGTCCTCGTCCTCGGCTCCTGCGGGCGCGGCGGCGAGCGCGGTACGGCGGGCCGCGGTGCGGTCGTCCTCGTACCAGCGGAACTCGGGGTTCGGTCCGACGCCGCGCAGCACCCGCGTGACCGGCCGCACCCACAGGTGGGCCTCGATGTGCAGCAGCGGACGCGGCCGCTTCTCGTCGGATTCCGGATCCCGGGCGGCCGACAGCAGCGCCACGAACCGGGCGAGGGCCTGCAGAGCCAGCCGGGGGTTCTCCCGCGCGGTACGCCCCCACGCGTACCCGAACCGGCTCATACGGTCCCGCAGTTCCCACTCGCTCAGCGGCTCACCGTCCAGCAAGGACAGCACACCGTGGGTGAAGTCATGCCGCTTCAGCAGTCTGCCGAGCTGGAAGGCGTCGAGTCCGCGCCGCCCGAGCAACCGCTCCGCGAGCCCGTCGAGATCGAGCAGGTCCGGCCGGGCCTCCACTCCTGGACCGCCTGAGCACTCGATCACCTCCTTCGGGGAGGGAGGCTCGGGCAGTTCGTAATCGACCTCGCCGGTGAACTGGCCCGCGGTCATCCGCTCCTCGCCGATCACCGCGTCCGCGGCGAAGGGCACACCGAAGACCTGGCCCGCCACATCGAGGATGCCGCCCTGCTGGCTGCCGGACGCGTTCTCGCCCAGGGTCGCGGAGGTGGCCACCGGGCAGATTCCGCCGAGCGGCCGCCCGGGCCGGTCCTTTCCGGTGGCCTTCGCCAGCCGCCGCAACAGCATCGCCACGTCCGTGCCCTGGGCACCGTCGTACGTGTGGAACTCGTCGAGCACCACGTACGTGATGTCCGCGCCCTCCCACAGCGGCCGGTCCTCGCCGCGCTGCAACAGCAGGTCGAGCATCTTGTAGTTCGTGATCAGCACGTCCGGCGGCGAGACCCGCATCTCCTCACGCCGGGTCATCACCCGCCGGAAGTCCGTGTCGGGCCGGTCGCCGATGTAGAGGCCGGCGGTCACCTGGGCCAGCTCCGGATGCGCCAGGTACTCGCCGATGCGGCCCGCCTGGTCGGTGGCGAGCGCGTTCATCGGATACAGCAGCACGGCCTTGACCCCGCCCCGTCCCTCGGCCTTCTGCCTGCGGCAGTGGTCGAGCACGGGGACGAGGAAGGACTCCGTCTTGCCGGACCCGGTTCCCGTGGTGATCAGCGTGGGAGCCGCGGGCCCCCGTAGCGTGCTGAGCCGCTCCCATGCCTTGGCCTGATGCCGGTACGGCGGGAAACCGGGCGTCCACTCAAGATGCTGCCGCCAGCCGTCGTCCGCCGTGTGAAAGGGGGTCCGGATCCGCAGATACGGTCCGCGGAAGATCCCCGTCTCGGGGTGGCTGAGAAACCGCTCCAGGGCGGCGCGGGTCACCGAGTCGGTCAGGGCATAGGTCGTCGTGAGGTATTGCGTCAGACTGCCGCGCACCTGCGCGGCGGCCAGGGTCGGCCGCACGACGTGCTCCTTCGTCCCAGGTCAATGTACGGGTCAACCGTATAGCGGAGGTCTGACAGCGTCTCCCGGTTCACCGGTTCCGCTGTGGGAATCCAGGGTCGCTTATAGCCGGAATTGCTACCTTTCGTGACAAACCTGATCGAGGCGATGGACGGCCTGCTCGGTCGGGTGGACGCCGGCCATGGCGAAGGCTGCATCCACGGCGCCGCGTCGGACGGACAACGGTCCGTGCCTGCAAGGGTGTTGGGCTAGTGTGGGATCGTTGTCGCGGCTGGGGATTCTGGGTGTCCCGGCGGGCCGGAAACTCGGGGGAAGGCATATGGACCCGTATCTCGCCACACTGGCCGGTGAGGCCGGAACCGCGTTCGTGGCTGTTCTCGTGGGCGAAGGGTGGCAGCAGGCGCGTGATGGGATCGTGGCCCTGTGGCGCCGTAACCGTCCGCAGGACGCGGAGCGCGTCTCGCATGAGCTGGAGACGTCACGCCGGACACTGCTCACGGCTGCGCAGAACGGTGACTCCTGGGTGCAGGACGACATCGCCGCGGACTGGCGGCGGCAGGTGGCCGGACTGCTCGGTGACAGCCCTGATGCCGCGGAGGAGCTGCGCGGGCTGCTGACCAGGCTGGGTCATGAGCCGAGCCGGCAGGAGATCCGGGGCGGCGTGCGGTTCGAAGCGCGTGCGTCGGGCAGTGCCCGGATCTACCAGTCGGTGGGTGACCAGCACATCACCGAACGGTGAGCGACAGGGAACGCCCCGGACGGGAAGACCGGGGGCAGGTCGAATTCAAGGGCGACGCGGCGGACAACGCGCATGTGTACCAGTCCAATGGGGACCAGTACATCTCGCACACGCACGTCTATGGAGTCGATGGCGGCGCGGACGGAGCCCTGACACACGCGGGAGCACGCGCCGCGACCCTGGAGCGGACGCACGAGCGTGTCAGCCTCCTGATCACGGTGCTTCAGGTCACGGAAGCCGAGTGGCGGGCCCGCTGCGCCGAGTTGGCGGCGGAGGCACAGCGGGCCAGGGCCGAGGGGCGGGCCGAGGCGCTGGCCGAGATGCAGGAGCAGCTGAGAGCGGCCGAACTGCGCGTGATGAAGGCGCAGGACATGATGCGGAACGCGGTCGTCGAGCGGGAAAAGGCGGAGGCGTTGCTCACGCAGGCGCAGCAGGAGCTGGCGCTGCGACGGCGTGCCGAGGAGCGGGCCCGGACCGATGAAGTCCCGGTGTCCGCAGCCCGACTGCGTGAGGAAGGCGAGCAGTTCACCGAGCTCCTGGAGAGGGCCGAGGCGGAACTCGGGGCCGTGCGCGACGATCTGCGGTCGCTGGGCGATGACGCAGCCGGACCGGGCGGTCCACAGCCCGCGCAGGTCATCGAGGGGCAATGGACTCGGCGTTCCGAGGCGGACCCTGGTCTGAGCCGGATGACGGAGGACTCTTTCAAGACTCCCACGCCGGTTTTCCAGGTTCCCACGCAGGCCTACCCGCAGGCATACACGCAGGCCTACCCGCCGACCTACCCGCAGGCCTACCCACAGGTCAAGGGTGCGACGCGACAGCCGGTACCTGGTCCGCCTCGGCGGTTCAGGATCGGTGTGGCGTGGGTGATCTGCGCGATTCCGCCCTGGATTCCGATGCTCGTCGTCACGGCGAATCGAGCCGCGTACGCCTCTGACGCGGCCCTCTGGAAAACGGTGCCGTTCACCGTCGTGACGGTTCTCCTGGGCGCGGCGGTGTGCGGGCTCGGGCTGCTGGCCGACCTGGCAGTGGTCGGCATGCTGGACCGGGACTCCGAGACCACGGCCCTGGGCGGTGGGTGCGCGCTCTCCCTCATAGCTTGCGTCATGCTTCTGCTGATCGCGTTCTTCACCCCCCTGAACGCGCCTGGCCCCGCCGGTGCGTGGGGGCGGGGTCTCGCCTCACTCGTGGGTCTGGGCTGACCACACCCTCAGTTGTTGGACAGCCGGTCGCTGCCCGGCTTGGTGCCCACGTACGCGAGGCGGAAGACCTTCCGCTCGGGCACGAGCCGGAAGTAGAGCCGGCCCTTGCCCGGGGTCATACGGCCGTGCCAGGAGAAGCAGACGTCCTGGCCGTCGAGGTCCGGGTCGGGGAAGGTGCACAGGTGCCGCCGACTCTGTGACTCCGGAGTGATGTGCGGGTTCTGCCAGTCCGGCTCGGGGGAGCGGGCGAAGTCCCAGTGGCCGGCGGCCGTCGACTGGAGGTCGGCGAGGAGGCCGCGGACGGGACGGAACCACTTCGGGTCGAGATGCAGCAGGTCACGGTCGAAGCGGGGCAGACGCTCCAGCGAGGGGAAGAACTCGGCCCAGGAATCGAGGATGTCGGACGGGCCGGTGAGGGAGTGGAGCCCGGTGCTGCGTGCCCACGCCTCGTGCTCGTCGGCCTCCTCCGGGCAGGAGCAGTGGCGGACCCGGTCCCGGTCGGTCTCGATGTCGTCCTCGCCGAGGCGGTTGATGTCGACGTCGAGCCAGGAACTCGCCCACTTCTGGGTGAGAGGGAGACTGATGGCCATGCTGTCCATGAGGTGGGCGGCGCCGAGACCGACGGCACGGCGGCCGTCGTGGAAGTGCTCGATCTCCGCCGCGTCATGTCCCGCCGCGTCCAGCACGCCTCTCAACGTGTTGCGGTCGCGCAGTCTCAGGATGTAGCGGTGCCGGTCCTTGTTGAGCGACGTGGCGTTCGCCCACTTCTGGTATTCGTGACCGCGCGCGAGTTCGGCGGGCTGGAGGGGGCTCTCGATCACCAGCGCGACCTTCCGCCAGCCCCCCAGATGCTTCAGGGTGGACACGAACACGGCCATCGCCGCGTCCACTTGGCGTGGGCCCGCCTCGGACGTACAGGACAGTTCGTTCAGGAACAACGACAGCGGCACTGCGACCCTCCCCCTGGGGTGCGGATGTCAGTCGAGGAGCTGTTCGAGGGAGTTCTCCCACTCGTCGAAGAAGCCCTCCGGCCAGTCGGACAGGGAGCCGTCCTCGTGGATGCGCGGGGTGACGATCTCTGCCTGCAGACCACGGCGGCGGAAGTAGTGGACGGCGGTGTCCGTGGCGGCGATCGGGCCCTTCTTCACCGCCAGACGCAGCCCGTTGAGCACGTGATCGGAGTGCGTCTCCACGATCAGCTGTGCCCCGGCCGACGCGGCGGCGGCCAGCAGCGCGGCCATGCGGGACTGGCCGCGCGGGTGGAGGTGGGCCTCCGGGTTCTCCAGCAGGATCAGGGTCCCCGGCCCTGCCGAGAGGCAGGCGACGACGATCGGCAGCGCGTACGTCAGGCCGAAGCCGACGTTCGTCGGCCGGCGGCGCGCGGACGAGTCGAGGCCGGCCGTACCGTCGAAGCCGTAGCTGAGGCGGACGGCGTCGATGCCGGGGATCTCCGCCGCCTCCAGGTTGACTCCCGGGCACAGCTCCTGCATCCACGCCACGACGTGGTCGAGGAAGTTGCTCGTCGGTGCGTCGGGGTGCCGCAGCGGATCCGTGCTCAGGGAGCGACGGGCGTGGTGCCGCAGGTAGTTGACGGTGTGTTCGCCGCGTGCGCCGAGGAAGCCGAGGCCGATCGCCTGGTGGTGGGACTTGGGGTAACTGGTGGCCGGGACGATGCGATCCGCCTTGAGGTACTGGAAGCGGCGGCGGATGCAGATCGATGGCGGCACCAGCGCGGCATCAGGGACGGAATGCAGGGCCAGCACGTCCTGTTCTGCGGCGTACAGCGCCGACCAGGTGGGGGTCGCTCCACGGTTGGTGCGGAGCCCGATGCTGATCAGCGGAGTGGGTGACTCCGGTGTGCGGGCGAAGTCCTCGTGGAGGACGTCCAGTCCGGTCCCCAGCTCCACCAGGTCGCCGTTCAGGAGGAGTCCTCCGCCCGGCGAGGCCAGGTGCGAGGACAGGGACAGGGTGGACGAGTCGTACGACTGCTGGAGCAGGGCGAGTGCCTGGAGGACCGAGCTCTTGCCGGAGGAGTTGAGACCGGTGAGCAGGGTGACCGGGGCGAGCGGGATGTCGGCCGAGCGGAACGCCTTGAAGTTGGTGAGCGACAGCTGGTCGATCACTGTGTACTGCCCCCGTTGTCGTCCAGAACGGCCCGGAACAGGTCATGGATCCTGGTGAACCGCGCCTGGACCCGCGCCCGGTCGCCGGTGCTGACGGACACGACAGCCTCGAAAACCGGGTTGGCCATGAGCCGGTCGTAGCCGTCCATCACCTGCCGACGGGACGCTACCAGCGCGGCACGCTCGGCATCCGTGAGTTCGGCCAGGTTCACCGTCACCGACTCGAAGAGGGCCTTGTTCACGGGATGGCGCCACCGCTGCCCCGCGAAGTGTTTACGGAAGGCGTGCCTGCCGAAGACCGCCTCGGCCGTGGTCATCGCCTGCTTGAACCGGTCGGCGAGTTCGGTCCGCGCCTGTTCGGGCAGCCGGTTGATCAGCCGCATGGTGTGGGCGAGGAACTGGTCGAAGTCCTGGTACTTGTACGCGTCGGGCGCGGTGAGCATGAAGGCCAGCGACCGCAGGACCATCTCCCGGTCGGCCATGCGCGAGACGCCGACGCTGCCGCCGGTCGCCGACAAGAACTCCGCGGACTCGGCCAGCGAGGCCAGCAGCGCGCGGGCCGGTCCCGGAATGAGCGCGTGCCGGATCTCCTGGCGGGTGAGGGGCAGCCCGCCGGTGTTGATCCGGGCGAAGATGTTGAACTTGACCTCCTCCGGAGTACCCGGCCGGATGACGTGCACGACGACCTGCGTCTCGTTCAGCCGGATCTGCAGCCGCCCGGTGAGGTCCTCGTACCGTTTCCCCTCGAAGTCGTCCTTCAGGTACTCCAGGCCGCGCAGCCGCAGCGGCCCCGCGTCGATGCCCGCCACCTCGGCCAGGGCCTGGGGTGCGATGAACCGGGCGATGGCGGTGAGCCGTTGGATGCCGTCGACGACGGCCCACTCGCTGTCGTCCAGTTCGGCGGCGTAGAAGGACGGGATCGGGATCCGCAGCAGCAGGGATTCGATCAGCCGGCTCTGCTGTTCGTCCGACCAGATGCCGGCGCGCCGCTGGAAGTCCGGGGCGAGGTCGATCATGCCGTTGCTCAGCCGGGACATGAGCAGGTTGATGGTGGGGTTGCTGGTCTGGATCTCGATCTTGGAGGGGTCGTACGGCGCGGTGATCCGGTCCGCGGCGTCCTCGGCCTCGCCGTCCTGGACCTCCAGCTCGACGTCGGTGGGACGGCCGTCGGCTCCGACCTCGACACGGAGGCCCCCGCTGTCCTCACCGAGCGGATCGTGCCGGTAGCGGCTGAACAGGGACTGCTGCTCCCGCGCTGCCCCACGGCTGCCGATGCTGTCCTCCAGCGACATATGCCCTCGCGTCCCGTTTTTCGTAGCCGTTGCCGGTTCCGATTCTGCCCGAGAGGGCCGGGTGTCCGTCCGCTCAGCGCAGCGCGAATTGGACGTGCGTCGACTGCACGACGTCCGGCCGCACGGCGATGCCGTCGACGGTCAGCTGCTGCCCGTAGATGTCGGTGAGCCGGAGAGAGCCGCCGCAGCCGGTGCCGTCGGGGGAGAGGAAGTAGTCGTAGTCGGTACGGGTCAGCTGCCGCCAGCCGCCGCCGTCCCTGACCTCCAGCCGGGCCAGCGGATTGCGGTGACCGAGGGCCTGGATGCCGCACCAGTCGCGGCTGGAGCCGGTCTTGTAGCGGATGGCGATCGGGTCGGAGGTGCCGGGGCTCAGCAGGCTCCAGGTGATGGGGATCCGGCCGGCGGAGAGGGCGCCGAGTCCGGCGAACGCCTGCTCACTCAGGTCGAGTTGACCGGGCGCGCATTCGGGGCACTCGTTGGTGATCCGGACCGTGACGGAGGCACCGCCCGCGGTACGGACGAGGAGGTACGCCCCGCACGCCTTGGAGACCTCGTAGTCGGTGTGGTTCATCGCGGCGACCATGAGATCCGGGCTCGGACCGTACAGGCAGGCTCCGTCGCCGTCCCCGGCGGCATAGTGGGTGGCGACTCCGCTGTAGGTGACGCCGGGCTTGATCCGTCCCGCGAGTGGCGCCGCGCCGGAAGCCGGTCTCGGGGCGGTCGGGCTGGTGGTCGTGGAGGACTGCTGGGCCGAGGAGGCGGGTGTGGCGTGCGCGGTGTGCGTCGCGGGCGTGCTGGTCGTCGGGGCCGGTGACGCCGTGGACGGCGTGGGCGTCGGAGTCGGCTTCGGCTGTGGCTTCCCCGTCGGCTCTGCGGCGGTGGGGGTGCTTGCGGCCCGCACGGTGTCCGCCTGGTGAGCGGGGCGAAAGGCCATGGCCAAGGTGACGACGAGCCCGGCCACCGCCAGGGCGACGGCTGTGACGAGCGCGGTGCGTCGTCTGGGGACGGTACGGCGGTGAGAGCGCGATGCCACGGATCAGTCCTTCACAGGGGGCCAGGAGTACGCGTGCTTCTGCCGCACAGTGGTCACCGTGGCAGGAAAGGTTGCCGTGGCTCGGCGGCTCCGTGACGTCAGGGGCGGTACGGCAGGAAGACCTCCGCCCATACGGTCTTCCCCGGCCCGCCGGACGCGCGAGGCGCCACGCCCCACTTGTCGGCCAGTGCCTCCACGAGGAGGAGTCCCCGGCCGGACTCGGCGCCGGGATCCTCCTGCGGGTGGGCGGGGCACGGAAGCCGTTCGCCTCGGGTGTCGGTCACCTCGATACGGAACGTGCCGTCGACGTAGGTGAGTTGCAGGTGGAAGTCGCGTCCGGGCACGTGTCCGTGGCGTACGGCGTTCGCGGTGAGCTCGGCCGTGATGAGGGTGAGCGTGTCGTTGAGCGGGGTGGCGTAGGGGTGGCCCCACTCGTTCAGCCGGTGCGAGACGAGACGGCGGGCGAGGCGGGCGCCGCGCGGGGTGGAGGTGAACCGCATGGCGAACTCATGAGTTTCCGACTTCATGCGGTCAACGGTGGTGCACAGTGAGTAACGTTTACAGGGGTGAACTGCTGACGCCTTGCGGGCTGTACGGGGCGGTGGTGTGCCTGTACGCGGGGTGGGGCGTGACCGTTCGGGTACGGGGATGGAAGGAGCCGGGGTGTGAGTGAGGAAGTGCGGGCGCCGGAGGGTGAGTACGAGGTCGGTACGGGCGTCCTGGTCGTCTTCGGGCGGCAGCTGAAGCTGTTCCGTGAGCGGGCGGGGCTGGGGCGAGCGGAGTTCGGGACGATGGTGGGGTACTCCGCTTCGACCATCGCCTCGTTCGAGCAGGGGAGGCGGATTCCGCCGCCCAAGTTCATCGACCAGGCGGATGAACTGCTGGGCGCGGGCGGGGTGTTGAGCGCCAGTAAGGAGGAGGTGGCTCGGGCGCAGTATCCGGCGTTCTTTCGGGATGCGGCGAAGTTGGAGGCTCAGGCGGTTGAGATCCAGGTGTACGCCACTCAAGCTGTGCCGGGGCTGTTGCAGACGGAGGAGTACGCACGGGCGGTCTTTGCCATGTGGCGGCCACTGCTGGAGGAGGAGGCCATCGAGCAAGGTGTGGCTGCTCGGTTGGCTCGGCAGGAGATCTTCGCCAAGCGCCCCACGCCGCATTTCAGCTTCGTGATCGACGAGGCTGTGCTGCTCCGTCCGCTGGGCGGGGATGTTGTCTGGCGAGGCCAGCTGGAGCACCTCCTGCTGGTCGGTGAGAAGCGGAACGTCCAGATTCAGGTGATGCCGAACTCCCGCCAGGAACACGCAGGACTGGGTGGTCCCTTCACCTTGATGGAGGTCAGGGAAGGGCGCAGGATCGCGTACACGGAGGTGCAGGGCGACAGCCATGTCCACACAGAGCGTGGAAAGGTGCGGGAGCTCGAACGCACGTACGGGACTCTTCGCGCGCAGGCGCTCACTCCGGCAGAATCGCTCGCGTTGATCGAAAAGTTGTTGGGAGAAGTATGAGCGGCGACGAGCTGGCTTGGTCCAAGAGTAGTTACAGCGCTGGTAACGGCGGAGAGTGCGTTGAGGTTGCCGCCACCTCGGACGCGGTGCACGTCCGTGACTCCAAGGACACGAGCCGACCTGCACTGACTGTGGAGCCCGGCGCCTGGAGCGCGTTCGTGGAGTTCGCGGCGGTTTGACAACGAGGGAGCCCTCGGCACGTACGTCTCGTGCCGAGGGCTCTTTGTCATGCCGAGGCGGCTTCCGGTGGTGACCAGCGGCCGGCGGCGATCTCCGCATCCAGGCGGGCCTGGAAGTGGGCGTGCGCGGCCCGCATTTCGGCTTCCCGGTCGGCCTTGTAGAAGAGGGCTGTGTAGCCGTCCGGGGGCGGGGTGTGGTCCGGGTCCTCCAGGTGGGCAATGAGGTCCAGGTAGTCCTGCTTGGTCTGGCCGTGGCCGTAGGTGAAGGGACTAGCGGCGATCTTGCGGCCGTTGGCGTCGAACCAGGTCGCGGACTCGTAGTCGTACAGCTGTGGGTAGCGGGACTTGAAGATCGCCGCGAGTTGGTCTGCAGTGATGCCGAGCCATACGGCGACGAGGGCGTCTATTTCGACGAGGGCAGCTCGGCGTTCGTGCTCGGTGCGGAGAGGCGTGGTGTATTCCCAGGTCGGGTTGAGGTTGGCGGTGAGCGGGTTCAAGCCTGGCCAGTTGGAGTTAGCCCAGTCTTCGTAGCCAGCCCATCGGGGATCGAATAGTTCCTCCCAGATGGGTGCGTAATGGGTAGTGAGAGCGTTCAGGCGGAGGGTGCGGAGAAGTAGAGCGGAGGTGAGGGGATGATTGGGGTCGGGCGCGGGCATCTTGGCGGCGTCGGTTGCGTGAAGGTTAGCTCGGCCGGTGATGCGTAGCAGATAGTCCAGGGGGAGTGCAGCCCAGAAGCCGGCATTGAGTGCAGTTGTGCGGTTGTTCAGGCAGGCCATCGAGAACACCGCATCGATGTGTGAGGGGCCCGGGGGGATCAGGGCCGCAAATAGGCAGCGGCTGCTGTCGAAGGGGATCATCTTTCGCCAGGCCAGCCGATAGTATGAGCTGGAAGGCCTTCCGCGCCATGAGTCTTGGGCCGCGAGATATGTGACTTCGTCCGTTGCCCGTACATAGTTGGTGATCGGAATGCGGGCTTCGGGTAGCTCTGTTGGCACGAGAAAGTCCCAGTCTCTATTACTCCGACAGGGGATTCTCGGCTCCTTGGAGTAGGGAAGCGCAGCGCCGAAGTGTGGCCCCTGCAAGATGATCTCCGAGAGTGACTCCACGGTTTGGTTTGCCCAGCGAATCAGCCCTTCCTTCTTTGCGCCGGATTCGTGGTATCCGCTTGTGATCAGAGCTTGGTAGTCGCCCAGGGTGCTGCGATATGCGGCCAGTGCCTCAATGGCCCCTTGTTCACTGCGCAGGACGGGATATAGCAGCGGAGTCTGCGTTGCCGGTCCGGTCGACCCTGTGAGGGCCTGCCAGCTGGCCAGCAGGTCTGTGTTCACGTGTACGACACGCTCCTGGTGCGGCCGGATGTCCCATGAGCCGTTGTACTTGATTCCGGGAGCAGGGCCTCGCCCGTCGTGGGAAAGTGAAGCGGGTAGAACATCGGCGTCACGGAGTTCGCTGAGGTGAAGGAAGTCAGGTTCCTGAGGCTTGCCGTAGATGTGCATCCCGAATTCCTGGGACCAGTTCAGATCGTCGAACGCCCACCTGGATGAGTTGACGAAATGCGCGTGGACTCGAAGATGTTGATATGTGGCGGCTCGGAGGGTTCCTTCGCGTACGCCGCTGAAATGTGTGTCCGGGTGGATCAAGCCGACGCTGCCATGCGGTGCAATGTGCTGCCATACCCGAGTCATGAAGCCTCTGTAGAGGTCACCTTGGGTACCGACGAGGAGCGGATACATGGCTGGACTGCTCAGTACGGACACAGCCCCAGCATGGGCGGTCAACTCGCCGAGGACGAAAGCCTGGCCGTCCGTGCTCGTGCCCAGCAGATCTTCCTTGCGGAGGCGCCACTCCGACGCGCTCGGCTTATCTGCCAGCATGAACCAAGGATCGAGCTCTGCCAGAACCAGACCCTCCTGCCACTGCGGCCGCACCCAAGGCGGATTCCCCACCTGCAAATCAAACCCACCCGCCCGCGCAAACACCTGCGCGAACTCCAACTCCCAATGAAAGAACCCCTGCTGCCCCGCCACATCCCGAGCAACCGCCGCCCACGGATACCGCTCCTCCAAATGATGAGCTGGATCCATGCCCATCAAATCCGGCAGCCCATCCTCATACGGCTCAAGCTCATCCAGCCGCTCGAACTCGGAGATCAGCGAGTCCGCAGGCACATCCCGGCGCCCCAGCAAGGACTCCGCGAAGTCCAGCCAGTCGTCAAGGTCGGCCAGCGGAATCACAGCCCGGCGCTGCTCACCCACCGCCTCCTTGCGCCGCCCACTGCGCCGTTTGTCCAAGTCACCCCGGGTCAGTTCGACCTGCTTGGCCTCGACCCCGAAACCAGGCAGCGCATCGGCCTCCCACGACATGAGCACATCCGCGCCCGAGGAGGACTCAAACGCCCCCGACTCCTCCAGCTCGACGAGCCGCCGGTACCGGTCATCACTCCCGTCAAGCAGCGCAGCACTCTGCACGGGCCAGAACCACAGCGCACACCACGCGTCCATCAGCGTCTTCAGCCGCCAGTAAGGCGTGTCGACGGCCTCCAGGTCCGCCAGGACCTTCTCCCGCTGCACAGCCACCTCGGGCGACCGCAGCCAGTCACCCTCCGCGCCCCACACCTCGATCCGCCGCGAGATGTCCCGCTCGGAGATCTCCAGACGCCGTACGACCAGCCCCCACAGGTACTCCACCCGCCGGGCCAGCCCCTGCAACCGCTCCGTCTGCTTCTTCGACGGCGACTTGGTGACGGCCTTCCGCCAGGCGCCCAGCGCCTTCGACTCCTCCGGAGCCAGCGCCTTGGCCTCCTTCTCGGCCGCGACCGAACCCCATTCCTTCGCGGGCAGCAGGAAGTGATGAACAGCCCCCTCCGGAAGCCCCCCACCCGCCTCCGTCAGCGGGAAACGCTCCGGAGTCGACCCCAGCCAGCCCCCCTTCTTCAGCCTCTCAGCGGCATATACCTCCCTCCGGCCGCCGATCAGCGAGTTACCCCTCCTCAAATGCAGCCCGAACCACGGCGCCTCCATCCCCGGATGCATCGTGTTCAGCCACAGCGAGACCTCGGCCAGCTCCACAGCGGTGGAATTCAGGTCCACGCCGTACGAGTTGTGCAGCGCGATGTACGCCTTCGCCTTCTGCAGCTCGACCGCGTACTTCTCGGTGTCGATGGCGACGCCCAACTCGTCCTGCCGGCGCCGCAGATACTCCGCCGCCACCTGGTTGATGGCCTCGTTCAGGAACGCGCCCGAACCGAGCGCGGGCTCGCAGATCTTCCAGTCCAGCAGTTCCCGCGCCTCGGTCACCTCGCCGTCCTGGTCCAGGCGGTGCTGCAAGGCCAGCTGGACCGTGACCTTCGTCAGGGACTCGGGTGTGTAGTAGGACGCGGAGGTCTGGCGGTCGCGGCCGGAGAGGCGGTAGACGAAGGAACCGGGGCGGTAGCGGACCCGCACCTCCTCGCCGGTCTCCTCGTCCCGGCGGCGGACGAAGACAGAGTCCGGGTATTCGTCGGCCTTCGACGCCGGCACCAGCCAGGAGCCGTCCTTCGAGTAGCCACCCTTGGCGACCTCGTACAGCTCCTCGTCCGCCACGAAGCCGGAGTACGACATCAGGCCCTCGTACACGGCACCGAGCTGGTTGATGCCGAGCTGGGCGTAGGAGATGAAGCCGCCGCGCTCGCCCTTCCTGCCCCGGGTGAGCATGAGCAGGCGCAGGACGCGGTACAGGGTGGCGTTGCGCAGGCGGGTGTCGACGTACACCGGCTCGCCGGTCTCGTCCTCGTCGAAGCGCGGGTCCACCACCGAGCGCCGGCCGATCAGGCGGATCGACTCCGGTTCGAAGAGCTTGGAGTGGAGGGGCTCGAAGCGCAGCCCTATGTCCTCCGACACGACGTCGTCGACGGTCTCGGCGGCCGCGCCATGCGTCCGGCGGGAGCGGTAGCCCTCCTGGACCATGCGGAAGAGCAGGTCCAACGAGTCGTACAGGTACGTACCCTCGCGGGCCTTCTCGCCCACCAGATCCCGCTCCGCCACCAGCTCGCCGAGCCGCCCGAGGCCGTAGCCCTGGTGGTACTCGGGGTAGTCCGACGGCAGGATGCCCAGCTCGGGACGGGCCTCCGCGTACAACAGGAACAGGATGCGGTACAGATACCGCAGCGACTCACGCGTCAACTGCTTGGACAGTTCCGGGAGTTCCGCGATCTCCTCCGGGCGGAGGCCCTTCGCCCGGATGCGGTTCAGTACCTCGTTCGCGATCAGCTCCACCGACAGCCGGAGCCCGTCGCGCAGGTCGCTCGACACGCCCACCGCATGCTTCGTCGACTTGTCGACCAGCGTGGCGAGCGGGTTCTCGCCGCCCTCCTCCGGCGTCCGCAGGGAGTCCGCACCGAACAGGGCCGCCAGGGTGTCGAGTTCGCCGCCCGCACGGGTGTCGTTGCGTTCCAGCGCCGCGTCCAGTGAGGCCGCCAGGTAGCGGCCCTCGCCCCACACCGTACGGTCGGCCAGGATCACCACACCGCCGACCAGCAGCAGGACGTACCGAGGGGGTTCCTCCGACGCGAACAGGAAAGACGCCAGTTTCGAACCCGTCGTGACCTCGGTGGAGGCGTCGACAGTCAGCGGATGGAGGAGGCGGCCGGGGCCCGCCGGGTCCAGGGCCGCGTCCGGTTCCGCTGCCCAGCCGCAGTCCAGGGCGACCAGGCCGGGCTCGGCGTGGGCCACCTGGATCTCGTAGGTGTGGTCCGCGCGGTCCACCGTCAGCGTCTGCGGCTTCGCGTCGTAGCCCAGGGCCCGCAGGACGTCGGCGTTGAGGGCCGCCGCCCGCTCGCGCCAGGACGGGGCGTCGTACGTCGTCGCGTCGTCGTCTGGTTCGGCCGCAGCCTCCGCGAAGGACGCGCGTGCCCGGAAGTAGGGGCGGCGCAGCTCGCGCAGGCCCAGGCGCGGCGTCACCGGGAGGGCGTCCTCGGCGTCGGTGGCCGTGGCCTCCGCCGCACGGGCGGCTGCCTCCTCCCGTTCCTTCCAGATCGCGAGCAGTCCGGCCTTGAGGTCCTTGGGGAAGACCTCGGCCAGGTAGTGCGCGGAGAAGTAGTCGCCGCGGTTGACGAGGGAGTCGTACGACATGACGGAATGGACCTCGGGGCTCGGGTGATCAGTCGGTGGAGTCGAGGACGGCGAGGACGCGGAGCATCGGGCGGCCGGTGGTCAGGAGCGAGTCGGCCAGACCGGCCAGGTCGGTCTTGGTGCGCTCGCCCGCCAGCGTCGGCTGCTCCCACGTACCGAGGCGCTGCTTGTACTTCTCGATCGGGTCGGCCAGCGCCTTGTCCCAGGCGGCGCTGTGCCGGCGCAGGAAGCGTTCGGCCGCCTCCAGGGCGCCCGGGATACCCGAACTCAGCAGGTCCAGGTCGTGGTCGTGCAGCGGGTTGGCCATGGTCGGGCCGACGCCCGCGCGGCGCAGTACGCCCACCATGTCGTCGGTGACCTCGCCACGCTGCACGGCCATCCACTTCACCACGGTCGGGCGGCCCAGCGCGTTCGAGAAGATGCCCTGGACGAGGTAGGTGGGAGCGTCGACGTCCGCCGTGATGACCGGCGCCTCCTGGCGGCCGAGCCGCACGAGCACCTTGTCCGTCAGCCACTCGACCACCGGGTGCAGATCGGTGAGGAGCGAGATCTCCGGCCAGCTGGACGAGGACGACTCCCGGGCCCGGACGAGGGAGAGGTCGGCGAGCTTGCGGTTGAGCGTGACCAGCAGGCGTTCGTGCAGACGCTGTTCGCGGCGGTAGTCCGGGGGCAGGGACTTCATGCGGTGGACCAGGTCGGACGGCGGCCGGAAGGAGATCAGACCCGTCTCGGTGTCCTGGTCCAGCTCCAGCTGCCGCTGCGCGTCCGGGAAGACCTCCCGGATCGCCTCGTCGATGAAGTCCCGCGTGCCGGCGAACAGGCGCGGCACGTCCGCCGGGGCGGGCGGAACCGTGCCGTCGGGGTCGTCGGGCGCGTCGGGGTCGCCGGTGCCGTCGCCGACCGCGCCGAAGAAGTCCGCCAGGAAGTCGGTTCCCGTGTCCTCGTCGACTGCGGCCTGCGCCGTGGCGTCCAGCGACTCGTCGACCGTACGGCCGCGCAGCAGGTCCTGGATCAGTGACTTCTCCTCGGCCTCCGCGCGGTAGAGACCGGAGACCGCCTCGGCCGTGCCCAGGCTGCGGTGCGCCTCGTCCTCGCGTTCCAGCAGGCGCTCGGCGACCGTGCGGTCGTCCTTCGCATCCTCGACCTCGCTGGTGAGGATCAACGCCCGGAACTGCGGCTGGTGGGCCTGGCCGTAGCGGTCGATACGGCCGTTGCGCTGCTCGATGCGGATCAGCGACCAGGGGACGTCGTAGTGAATGAGGTGGTGGCACTGGCGGTGCAGGTTGACACCCTCGGATGCCACGTCACCCGTGAACAGCAGACGTACCGGCGTGTCCGCCAGGCCGAAGTCCTCGACGCAACTCATCTGCTGTTCGTCGGAGAGGCCGCCGTGCATGACGCGCGCGGCTTCCCGCTGGGCCCTGCCCTTGAAGCCGAGGGCCGCAGGGACCTTCTCCCGCAGCCACTCCAGGGTCTGCACGCGTTCGGAGAAGACGACGACCCGGGTGTCGCTCTGCGGCCCGACGCCGATCTCCCGCAGCTGTCGCACCAGAGACTCGAACTTCGCCGAGTCCGTCTCCGTCATGACGAACGCCAGGTCGCTCAGACGCCGGAGCGCGGCGAGCTCGGCGTCCGGCGCCGGGCCCTCCTTCGCCTTCAGCGTCCTGATCCGGGCGTCGACCGTCGCGGCCAGGGCCACGTGCGAGGAGAGGAAGGACTTGAGGAGCGTGTACGGGAAGAGGCGGCTCTCGCTGACCGACGGCGTGCCGTCGTCCCGCGGGAGCCAGACCTGGGCCAGCTCCTCGAAGATCTTCTCCTCGGCAGAGGTCGCCGCGCAGTGCACCGAGACGCTCGGACCGCGGTCCGCCCACTGTCCCCTCATCTGCTCGCGCACCTCGGGGCTGATCTTCGTACGCCGGATGAAGAGGTGCTCGATGTCCTTGGCCTCGTAATGCTCCGGGTCGCGGATCGCGGCAGGGTCGAGCAGGGAGATCAGCTCGGCGAAAGAACGGGCGTCGCCGTTGTGCGGGGTGGCCGAGGCCAGGATCAGCGCATCGGTCTGCGGGGCGAGCAGCCGGGCCAGCTGATTGCGCAGCGAGCCGCGGTTGATGAGATTGTGGGACTCGTCGATCACGACAGCGTCCCAGGTGATGCGCTCCAGATGATGCTTGTACTGGTCCGTGTTCTTCAGGGTGTCGATGGAGACGATGACCCGCTTGAAGTACGTGAACGGGTTGCGGCCGGCCGGGATCTCCCGCTGGATGCGTTCGATGCCGACCGAGTCGAGACGGATGAGCGGGATCGCGAAGCGGGTCCACAACTCGTGCTGGAACTGCTCCAGGACGTGCTGGGGGGTCACGACCAGAATGCGTTCGCCGCGGCCCCGGCGGATCAGCTCCGCGAGCGTCAGCCCGATCTCCAGCGTCTTGCCGAGGCCCACCACGTCGGCGATGAGCATGCGCGGACGCAGGTTCCTGCCGGACAACGCCAGCTGCGCGGGCCGGTGCTGATACGGCAGCGCGTCGAGGAGGAAGGTGTCCGCGAGGGCCAGTCCGCGTTCGGACTGCGGAAGCGGAGTCTTGCGCAGGACGGCTTCCAGGAAGAGGCGGCTGCGCCGGAAGTTCGGGGAGTCGTCGGAGGCCAGCCTGGTCCTGCGCGGATCCATCAGCTGCACGTCGTCGAGCTTGGTGAAGAAGACGGCTTCCTGGTCCCGCACGAACTCGGAGACGCCCACCGCCTCGATGCGGTCACCGTCGTGGGCGGTGTGCCGGACGTTGCGTACCAGCCACTCCTCGTCGCGGACCTCGATCTGCGAGCCGGGCGGATACTTCGCGTCCCCTTCATCGCTGCTGAGGGGAACGGTCTGCGCAACGCCGGACGGCTCGACGGTCACGGGGCTGCCTCCTGTGCGAGAACTGGGGTGTCGGCGGGGTCGGGCGTCAGAACTTGGCTCGCTGAGCGTAGGTCTCACGCAGCTGTTGGGCCACGCGCCTGGCCTGCGCGGAATGGCCCGCTCGCGGTGGGTGTGGGCGCTGCGGAGGGTGCGGAGGGCGTTCCCTCACCGTCGGGGTGTACGGGACGGCCGCCGGGGGTGTCGGCTCGGCGGGAGCGGGCGGGGCGGGCTGCTGGGGAGCCGTGACCGTGGGCAGGTCCTGAGAGGAGGGGGCGAGGGGCGCCGGGGCGACGGCCGGAGACGTCGGGGTCGTCGTGTACGCGGTCAGGCGGCGACGCGCCTGTGCGACAGTGAGTCCCTCGTTCTCGATGACGGCGCGGCACTGCTGCACAACGCCCTGCAGGGTGGGCCGGGCGCTCGGGTCGTAGGCCAGCATGGCGGTCAGCAGCGGGGCCAGCTGGTCCGGGGCACCGGTCAGGTCCGGCTGCGCGTCGACCTTGGTGATCAGATGGAAGAGAGCGTGGATGTTCTCGGCCTGGAAGGGGTAGTGGCCGGTCGCCGCGTACAGCAGCACGGCACCGAGCGCATAGACGTCGACCGGCGCGAGCAGGGGCTTGATGCCGTTCGCCTGCTCCGGTGCCATGCAGGTGGGCGTGCCGAGGACGGTGTTGGGGGCGGTCAGGGAGGCACTGGACTCCGTGAAGACCGCGAGTCCGAAGTCGATGATCTTCGGGCCGTTCGGACCGAGCAGGATGTTGGCGGGCTTGAGATCGCGATGCAGCAGGCCCTGCTTGTGCACGCCCGAGAGCGCCTCGGCGAGGGTGGCGCCGAGAGAGGCGACCAGCGCGGCGGGCAGCGGTCCGCAGTCGGCCACATGTCTGCGCAGGTCCGGACCGTCCACGTATTCGGTGGCAAGCCAGGGCTGGTCGGCCCCGGGGTCCGCGTCCATGAAGGCGGCGATGCGTGGACCCCACACGGTCTTCAGCACCTCCACCTCCTGGGCGAAGCGCAACCGGGTCTCCGAGTCGACCACCGCCGGCTTGATGACCTTGACCGCCGCGGGCTCACCACCTGGTGACTCGCCGAGGTACACCTGCCCCATACCGCCGTGACCGATGCGGCCCAGCAACTCGAAGTCACCGAGCCTGACCGGATCCTCCGGGCTCAGCGGCGCCGCGTTCACGTGAGTCCCGTCCTTTCGCCCTGGTCATGCGGTGTGTGCAAGGCGTAACGGTAGTCCAAGCGAGGGAAGGTCGTGCCGAGTGGTGCAGGAAATGTGAAGGAGGACGTGATCCGCCTGATCAGCCTTCACTGCCCCTCTGACCTGCGGGGGGGGGGTGCCCCACATCCGCCCCGGTCGGGCCGGGTGCCGGAAGGGCGATGAGATCCCCGACCCCCGCCACCTCCTGCAGGGTCCGCGCCAGAGACGTCAGCGTGCGCCGTACCTCCGCGATCTCGTCGCGCAGGGCCTGCGCGTGCTCCCACTCCCGCTCCCACGCCACCGGGTCCCGGCCGTCCGGCCGCCGGGACTCGTACGCCGTGAGCCGGGGATGCCACGACGACAGGAGTGGGCGCAGGACGCGGTTGAGGACGGTGACCGCGAGGACGCCGAAGCTGACGTGGCCGGGGGAGAGACGTGGGGCCACGTCGGGGCCGTAGCGGCGCAGGATCTCCCGGGTGGTGTGGAAGAACGAGTAGAAAGAGGACAGCGCCTCGCGCAGGAACCCCTCGTCCCGGCCCAGCTCCTCCACCGAGACCCGGGTCACCAACTCCAGATACAGCTCCCAGGCCGCACTGCGCTCCGCGTCGGCGGGTTCCCAGGTGCCGGAGATCTCGCCGACGAACGGGATCGTGAGCTTGGCCGTGATCTGCGAGGGACCACTCGGTCGCCGTCGCCTGCGCTGTCTGTGTGCCATGATCGCCCTCCCCGGTACCCACAGTAGGGTAAGTCGCCGTGTGGGACGTCTTCCTCAGCTACAGCCGCGGTGATGTGGAGCGGGTCCGTCCGCTCGTCCGTGCGCTGCGTGACGGCGGGCTGACGGTCTTCACCGACGAGACCGGCGTCGCCTCCTTCGCCGGCATCAGCGACACCATCCGGCGTGAACTGGGCCGTTCCAAGGCGCTGCTGGCGTACTACTCGGCCGCCTACCCCGAGCGGGAGGCCTGCCAGTGGGAGCTGACGACCGCCTACCTCGCGGGCCTTGAGGAGGGCGATCCGCGCCGCCGGGTCATGGTCGTCAACCCGGAGCCCACCACCGGGCACATCCACCCCGTCGAACTCCGCGACGCCCGGCACGCCTCCGCCGACGATCCCGCCGCCCTCGTGGCCGACGTACGCGAGCATGTCGGCGCGCTGGCCGGGCCGATGACCCTGCGGGAGCGGGGCGGCGGGCGGGGCCGGTTCCGGGCGCCGGAGCCGCACCCCGGTTTCGTCGGCCGGCTGTCCGAACTCTGGCGTGTGCACTCCGCGCTGCACGCCCACGCGGCCCCGCTCACCGTCGGCCGGTCCGCGACCCGCACGGTGCAGATCCGAGGCATGGCCGGCATCGGCAAGACCCTCCTCGCCGAGGAGTACGCGGTCCGCTTCGAGGCCGCCTATCCGGGCGGGGTGTACTGGCTCGACGGACAGGCCTACGGCGAGTCGCTGCACGCGCTCGGACTGGGCGACCGGCAGGCTCACTTCCGTCACTTCGACGCCGTCGGCGAACCGTTCCTGTGGATCGTCGACGCCGTCGCCCCGGAGCGCACACCCCTGCGGGCCATGGCGGCGATGGCCGCACCGCACCCGCTCGGGCACACCGTCTTCACCCTGCGCAGCCGCGCCTACGACGCCCTCGGCACGCCCGTCGACCTGGGGCCGCTGGACGACGTCCACGCACGTGGACTCGTCGGCGGGGACGCGGCGCTGGCCGACGCGGTCGGCGGCCACCCGCTCGCGCTGGCGCTGCTGGGCCGCGCCCTGGCGGCCGGGCACCGCGCCCAGGACCTGTACGACAGGCTGCACGCCCGGAGCGGGTCCCTCCTCGACACGCTCGCCGGCGACGACGTCACGGCGGCCGTCGTGCACGACGTGGACACCGCCGACGCGGCCGACGTACTGCGCTGCGCGGCGGCCCTGCACCCCCTGCCGGTGACCGCCGAGGACGTGTGCCGGGTGCTGGCCGCCGTCGACCGGGTGCCGCAGGTCGTGGCGGGCCGGCGCGCGGGCAACGGCATCGCGGAACTGCGTACGCGCAGCCTGCTGACCCCGGCCGCCGAGCCGGCCGGGGCCCGCGCGGACGGCGGCCGCTGGTCCCTCCACCCGGTCATCCTGCACGCCTGGCACCAGCACGACCCGGCGCCCGCCCGCACCGAAACCCTGCGGCACGCGGCCCTGCGCACCCTCTGCGGCCGGCGCGAGCCGGTTACGCTGGCCCTACCCGGAAGCCGTAGGGAGGCCCTCGTGTCAGCAGCCCCCAGCGAGTCGGAGCGGATGGCGGCCTTCGACATCCAGGTCGAGCTGGTCACCCGGATCGGCGTGCAGGAACTGGCCCCCGGCACGGGAAGCCTGCGCGAGGCGCTGTCGTCGCTGAAGTCGCTCATCGACTTCACCCGCGGCACGCTGCACACCTACAGCATCCGCCTGGAGCAGGGCACGGCCGAGGGCGCCGTCACGGTGCAGAGCCTCGCCTATGCCCTGATCAATGACACGATCCGGCCCTTCACCACCACCTGGCATCCCCGGCTCGCCGCGTACGAAGCCCGCCGCCCCGCCGACGTCGCACCGCTCGACCACGAACTCTCCTGGCCGGAGGCGGAGCGGATGCGGGCCGACCTCGCGGCGCTGCGCGAGCCGCTGCGGCGTATCGCGGAAGGGCTCGCGGAAATTTCGGGAGCGGACTTCGGGGTCGCTGCGGCAGGCTGAGGGCATGAGCCAGACCGCCGACCTCGACTTCCTCGCCGCCACCGCCGACCGCCTCGCCGCCCTGCCCACCGTGCAGGCCGTCGCCCTCGGCGGCTCCCGGGCCCAGGGCACCCACCGCCCCGACAGCGACTGGGACATGGCGATCTACTACCGCGGCCCCTTCGACCCCGATGACCTGCGGGCCGTCGGCTGAGAGGGCGAGGTGTCCGAGGTCGGCGGCTGGGGTGGCGGGGTGTTCAACGGCGGGGCATGGCTGGACATCGACGGACGCCGGGTCGATGTGCACTACCGGGATCTCGACGTGGTCGAGCACGAGCTGGCGGAGGCCGAGGAGGGACGGTTCCGGGTGGAGCCGCTGCTCTTCCATCTCGCCGGCATTCCCACGTACCTGATCGTGGCCGAACTCGCCGTCAACCAGGTGCTCCGGGGCACCCTTCCGCGCCCGGCGGGCTACCCGGACAAGCTGCGGGTCAGCGCCGCCGAGCGCTGGCACGGCACCGCCCTCGCCACCCTGGACTACGCCAGGGCCAACCACGCCCCCCACGGCCGGCTCACCGAGACCGCCGGAGCCATCGCCACGGCCGCCGCCCAGGCCGCGCACGGGGTGCTCGCGGCGCGCGGGGAGTGGGTGACCAACGAGAAGCGGCTGCTGGAACGGGCCGGGCTGCGAGGGATCGACGGTGTGGTGGGTGAGTTGCGGGGCGAGCCCGAGGCCCTCGCCCATGCCGTCACCAAAGCCAAGCGCATGATCGGGGCGGCATTGCGTTCATAAAGAAACCGGCCGCCCGGGGCACGTTTCACCTCGCCGAAACGTGATCGCCCTGTTTGCCCGGCGCACGCGTCCTACCGTGGAAGCACGGTCCGCCGGCCACCGTCGTCCGAAGGCCCACCCCGCCCTCGTACGACGAACAGGAGCCCCGTGTCCCGGCCCGCCGCACCCCTCTGGCTCGCCCACGCCCTGCGCACCCAGCGCGGTCCCGTGCCCTGGAGTGCGGTGACCCGGGGTGCGCTCGCCGCCGGACCCCTGCTGCTCGCCGGGGTGCTCGCCGACCGGCTGCCCAGTGGCGTGCTCGCCGCCATCGCCGCGATGCTCGCCGGCATCAACGACCGTCCCGGCAGCCGGCGCGCCTCCGTCAAACGGCTCGGGGTGCCCGCGCTGGCCGGTGGCCTCGGGCTGCTCGTGGGGACGTACGCCGGGCAGGGCCTGGCCGCCGTACCGCTCACCCTGGTGCTCACCCTGCTGGGGCTGGCCGCCGGCGGCATCAGCGCGGTCGGGCCCGTCGCCTCCGCCGCCGGTACGCAGTTGCTCGTCGCCGCGGCCCTCGGCGCCGGGATGCCCGCCGCCATCAGCGGCTGGCAGCGGGCGCTCGCCTTTCTCGCCGGCGCCGGGTGGCTGATCCTGCTACGGCTCGCGCTGCCCACGCCCGGCTCGCTCGCCGGGGACTTCCGGTTCGACGGAGAGCGGGACGCGGTCGCCGATGTGTACGACGCCGTCGCCGCCCTTCTCGACGCCGTGGGCGGTGACCACGCCACCGCCCGGCGGGCCGCGCTCACCGCCGCCCTCGACCACGCCCAGGACGCCCTCGCCGGACCCCGGCTGCGCCGGTACGCCAGTTCCGCCGCCGAGCGCCGGCTGCACGCCCAGTACGCGGCCGCGCTGCCCCTCGCCGAGGCCGCCACCGCCCTGTACTGGGCCGCAGAACCCGTCGCTCCGCGGGCGGCGGAGGGCCCCCGGCGGCTCGCCGCCGCCGTCCGTGGCAACACCGGCACCGGCCCGCTGCCCGCCCCGCACCGCTCGGCGCCCGCCCTGCGGGCGCTGGACGACGCCCTGTTGCGCGCCGCCGAGGCCTTCGACCGGGCCGACAGCCGTGACCACCGGATGCTCGCTCGCCGGCAGAGTCCGAAGGACGTGGTCCGGGCCGCGTTCGGCACCGGCGGGCGCGAGTACGGGCTGCGTGTCGCCCTCTGCTTCGGGGCCAGCGCCGCCATCGCCCAGGCGCTGCACCACGCCCGCTGGTACGGGCAGCATCAGCACTGGTACTGGCTGCCCGCCACCGCCGTCTTCCTCGTCAAGCCCGACCTCGGGCCGCTCGCCTCCCGGGTGCTGTGCCGGGCCGCCGGGACCGTGCTGGGCGCTCTGGTGTTCACCGGGCTCGCCGCGCTGCTGCCGCACCCGGCGGGGCTGATCGCGCTGGTCGCGGTCTGCGGGGCGCTCGTCCCGGTCGCGACGAGGCACTTCGCCGCGCTGACCGCCGTCGTCACCGTCCTCGTCCTCGCGCTCGTCATGGTCGGCGGTGAACCGCAGGCCTCCGTCACCTCCGTCAGCCGCATCGGCGAGACGCTGCTCGCCTGCGCGCTCGTGCTGGTCGTCGGGCATCTGCCGATGCCGGGGGAGCGCGGTGGCGGGGTACGGGCCCGGCTCGCCGCAGCCGGGAGCGCCGCGCACGCCTACCTCGTGCACGTCCTCGGCGAGTCCGGTGACCGCGCCGAGCGCGAGTCCGTCGATGACCGCGCCGAGAGAGAGTCCGTCGATGACCGCGCCGAGAGAGAGCCCGCCGACGAGCGACCCGGGCGTGAGCCCCTCGACGTTCGCGCCGAGCGCTGGGCACTGCGCCGTGAGGCCTACCGCACCCTCGCCGAGGCCCGCACCGCCATCGCCCTCGCCGCCGCCGAACTGCCCGCGCTGGCCCGGCACACCGCGGGCACGGACGCCGTCGCGGACGTCCTGGAGCGACTTGTCGACACGACCACTGCCTGCGCCGTCCACCTCGACGACACCGGCCGGCTCACCCCCCGGCACATCCGCCAACTGCGGGAGGCCCTGACCGAGCTGGAGCTCCAGGGAATCGAGGCACCCCCGCTGCCCGCCGCCGCGTAGCCGTGCAGTCGTACGGCTGACCCACGCAGTCGTACGGCTGACCCGCGCAGTCGTATGGCTGACCCGCGCAGTCGTATGGCTGACCCGCGCAGTCGTACGGCGGACCCGCGTGCTGCTTGTGCGGCTGCGAGTCACCGCGCTCCCGCGAACTTTCTTCATTCTTATGGCAGTTGGAGCATTGCATGCCTACGCCGGCCAGGTCAGGTGTCCGGGACCTGACGCCGCGTAGGCTGATGCGCATGGAACTCGCGGACGGCCTCATCCATCACCCCTACGACGTCTACCGACGCCTGCGGGACACCGCCCCCGTGCAGCGCATCGCCGGACCCGACGGCACCCCCGCCTGGCTCGTCACCCGGTACGAGGACGTCCGGGCCGCGCTCGCCGACCCGCGGCTGTCGCTGGACAAGCGGAGCGGAGCGACCGGCAGGTACAAGGGCCTGTCGCTGCCGCCCGCCCTCGACGCCAACCTCCTCAACATGGACCCGCCCGACCACACCCGCATCCGGCGCCTGGTCGGCCGGGCCTTCACCCCGCGCCGCGTCGAGCAGCTCCGCGCGCCGATCCGCCGTACCGCCGACCGGCTCCTCGACGCGCTCGGGCCGCACGGCAGTACGGACCTGGTCGCGTCGTACGCCGCCCCGCTGCCCATCACCGTCATCTGCGACCTGCTCGGCATCCCGGAAGGGGACCGGCTGGACTTCCGGCAGTGGACCGACTGTCTCACGGCCCCCGACCCGGCCCGCCCGGACGCCTCCAAGAAGGCCATGGCATCGATGCTGGGCTTCCTCACCCGGCTCGTCGCCGCCAAACGCGAAGAGCCGGCCGACGATCTGCTCTCCGACCTGATCGCCGTACGCGACGACGGCGACCGGCTCGGTGAGGAGGAGCTGATGTCGCTGGCCTTCCTCATCCTCTTCGCCGGGTACGAGAACACGGTCCAGCTCATCGGCAATTCCGTGCTGGCCCTGCTCCAGGCCCCGGACCAGCTCGCCGCCCTGCGCAAGGACCCGGCACAACTCCCGGCGGCGGTCGAGGAGTTCGCCCGTCATGAGGGTCCGATGCTGTTGGCCATGCGCCGGTTCCCGGTCGAGGACGTGACGATCGCCGGGGTGACCATCCCGGCGGGCGAGACGGTCTGGGTGTCGCTGTCCGCCGCCAACCGCGACCCTGACCGCTTCCCCGACCCCGACCGGCTCGACCTCTCCCGCGACGCCGCCGGGCATCTCGCCCTCGGGCACGGCATCCACTACTGCCTCGGCGCTCCGCTGGCCCGCGCGGAGACGGAGATCGCCCTGGCCGCCCTGCTGGAACGCCTCCCCGAACTCGCCCTGGCCGACACCGAACTGTCCTGGCGTCCGTCGATGCGCGCCCGGGGGCTCAGGGCCCTGCCCGTGACGTACTGAAAAATCTTCGTGCCCAGCGATGAGTTCCGCCCCCGGCGACGGTCACCCTCCCGAACCGACCGTCGGACAGGAGGGCCCATGTCGCTTCCGGAGATCGTCTCGCGTGAGCAGTGGCGCGTGGCGCGCGAGGAGTTGCAGCGCGAGGAAGAGGCGGTCAGACGGGCGCGCGCGGAGCTGAGCGCACAGCGGCGGCGGCTGCCCATGGTCGAGGTCGACACGGAGTACGTCTTCGAGGGCGGCGACGGCAAGGCCACACTCCTCGACCTCTTCGAGGGGCGGACCCAGCTCGTCGTGCACCACTTCATGTTCGCGCCGGAGTGGGAGGCGGGCTGCCCCTGCTGCTCGGCCTTCCTCGACCAGCTCGGCCATCTCGCCCATCTGCACGCCCGGAACACCTCGTTCGCTTCCGTCTCCCGGGCCCCGTTCACCCGGTTCCTGCCGTTCAAGGCACGGATGGGCTGGACGGTGCCCTGGTACTCGTACCTGCCGTCCCACGGCGACTTCAACCGCGACTTCGAGGCCACCGTGGAGTCGGACCAGGGCCTGGCCGAGCGCCCGGGCATCAGCTGCTTCCTGCGCGACCACGACCGGGTCTTCCACACCTACTCGGTCTTCGAGGACGGGCTGGACGGCGCCTGCACGCTCGCCGGTCTGCTCGATCTCACCGCGCTGGGCCGCAGCCCCGCCGGCAGCGACCGGCTGCGCCTGCACGACGAGTACGACGGCTGACACAGCGGGTGACGTTTGAAGACATGGCGTGTCCGGTTCATGTCGCAAAGTGAGCGGATTCTCGTGGTCCGCGCCGAACGGTTGTCGGTAATGTCTCAGTCCCGTCACTCGGCGAGGCGATTCCGTTCTCCAGGGCGTTAACTCCTCTCAGAGCGACGCTTTCTGGAGGTGCGAGATGGTGAACGGGCGAACGGTGCTCGAACGCTTTCCCGCCGGTGGTCCGCGGGGGTCCCGGCCCGCTGAGGAGTTCGCGCACGCCCGGCGTCTGGAAGGCCTGCCCGCCGAGGTCGTCATGGACCTCGCGACGGACACCTTCCTGGTGATCGTGCGCGGCGACAGCGCCGAGTGAGCCGGCTCAGGCGGGCTTCGGCGCCGGCACCCGGGCCGTGAACTGGTCCGCCTGGAGCGCGTACAGCTCGGCATAGACACCGCCCCTGGCCAGCAGCTCCTGCGGGGTGCCGGACTCCACCAGGCGCCCCCGCTCCAGCACATGCACCAGATCGGCGTGCCGCACCGAGGCCAGCCGGTGAGTGATCAGCACGACCGTCTGCCCGCTGCCCGCCAGCGCCCGGATCTTCTCGAACACCTCCAGCTCGGCCCGCGCGTCCAGCGCCGCCGTCGGTTCGTCCACGATCAGCAGCCGCCCGTGCCGGTACGCGGCCCGGGCGATGCCGAGCCGCTGCCACTGCCCGCCGGACAGCTCGTGCCCGCCGCTGAAGTTGCGGGCGAGCAGGGTGTCCAGGCCGCGCGGCAGACCCGCGACCACCTCCTCGGCCCCCGCCTCGGCGACCGCCGCGGCCACGGCCTCCTCGGTCAGGGGCGCGGAGGAGCGGCCGACGGCCACGTTCACCCGGGTGGTGAACGGCCAGCGCTTGAAGTCCTGCGCCACCATCGCGACACGCTCGGCGAGCAGCCGCCGGTCGGCCCGCGCCGCGTCGACGCCGTCCCACAGGATCCGGCCCCGGTCCGGGACGTACAGGCCCGCGAGCAGCTTGACCAGCGTCGTCTTGCCCGAGCCGTTCTCGCCGACGAGCGCGATGATCCGGCCGAGGGGCAGGCTGAGGGTGATGTCGTCCAGGGCGGGGCGGGCCGTGTCACCCGGACGGGCGGAGTCACCCGGATAGCTGAAGGTGACGTTCTCGAACCGGATCTCCTTCGGGTCCTCCGGCAGGGTTTCGCCGCCCGCCGGGATGGCCCGCTCGGCCGCCTCCGCGTACAGCCGGTGCAGATCGCCGACGAACAGGGCCTCCTCGTGCAGCTGATTGATCTCCAGCACCAGCGTGTCCAGGCTCGACGCTCCGGTACGGATCGCGATCACCGCCGTACCGGCCACCGACAGGGCCATCGCGCCGGACAGCAACAGCGCGCCCAGCGTGGCGTAGGTCGCGAGCGTGGCGAGGCCCGTCCAGCCCGCCGCGATCAGGCCGGTCCGCGCGGCCAGCCGGGACAGCCGGGCCTGTTCCGCCTCCGCCGTCTCCGACATGGACCGGAAGTGGCGCAGCAGGAACGGCCCGACTCCGTGCACCCGGATCTCCGGGGCGGCGTCGGGCTCGGTGAGCAGGTTGCTGATCAGCCGGCCGGCCCGGGCGTGCTGCACCCAGGTGTGGAAGGACTCGTAACGGCGCCGGGCGTTGATCAGCGCGCCCCAGGCGCTGGGCAGAGTCATCGTGACCAGCAGCGGCAGCAGCACCGGATGCAACACCGCCAGGACGCCGGCCGCCGCGATCAGCGAGATCAGCGCGCTGATCACCCGGGTGCCGTAGGAGATCATGCGGCGCGCGGACTCGGCGCCGTACTTGGCCGTGTCCAGCAGCTTGTGAAAGGCGTGGTCCTCGATCGCGGCCAGCTCCACGTTCGCCGCCCGCTCCAGATACAGCTCGGTCGCCACGCGCTCGACCTTCGGCTCCAGCCGTCCGGTGGCGTAGGTGGAGGCGGCCCGCAGCAGGGCGCCCACCAGGGACATGGCGGCCACGGTGAGCAGGGCGGGGGCGGCCGAGCGCAGCCGCTGCCCGACGTCGGGGCCGGCGAGCAGCTCGCGGAGCACGCTGTTCACGGCCAGCAGGCTCACCGCCTGGGCGGCGCCGCGGACGGCCTCGGCCGCGAGGACGACCCGTGCGGCGCGGGCGTCGGCCTGCAGGGCCAGCCGGAGACTGGACGCCAGCATGCCGGGCAGCCGCACCACCATCGCGCGGAAGCTCAGCTCCAGGAAGGCGTCCGCGTGCTCGTTCCACCCCATGTCGTACCGCAGCGGCCCCCCGAACAGCAGCCGCTCGGACTCCGACACCACGGGCTCAGCCGCGTCCCGCCGCTTCCCCACCGCCCACCTCCCGGCGCGTCACCGACCGCCACTATCCCCAGGCGGACCGACGGCGGGCAGGGCGCGCGGGGGAGCGAGGGGGGCGTACGAGGGGTACGGGAGGGGCCGTCGGCCGATCAGCCGACTGAAAGGCAGCTGACCTGAACGGGCGCGGCGTCACGGCCGGAGCAAGCGCAGCGGCTGGGCCCGCGACCAGTCCGGCGCCGTCCCCAGCGCCCGGCACATGGCCAGGTACAGCGGAATCGGCGGGGTGTACGGCACCGTGCCCTCGGGGCGATGGATGAGCCGGGCGGGCCCGGTGACCAGGGCGCCGGGGGCGTACTGGGCGGGGGACGGCCAGGGGAGCGCGTAGTCGGAGTCTGCCGGAACGATCCACCACCACTGCGCGCCGTCGGTGTACACACAGCCAAGCCGGGGCAACCGCGGTACGACGAGCGGGCCGAGCCGGTCCGGCACGGCCACCGCGTCACAGCCGAGCGGGGCCGTCATGTCCTCCGGGAGCAGCAGCCGTCGGGGCGCGTCCGGGACAGGCCGCCGGCGCTGCAGCCGGACGAGGGTGTCGAGGCCGATCGGACGCTCGGCGGCGGACGCATGGGTGTCGTTCTGGTCCGCGCCGGTGATGTCGGGTCCGCCGGTCACGGCCGTTCCCCGGCGCGGTGCTGTTCGGGAGCCCGGTGCAGCGGCTGGTGCCAGGGGCGGTCCGGGGGCCGGTGTCGGTGCGGCTCCGGCAGGCCGCCGTGCCGGTGCGGTTCGGGTATCCCGTAGCGGTACTGCTCGGCTGCCTGATCCATCCGCTGCTCCGGCGGCATGTGGCGATGCTGCCGCTCGGGCGCCTGGGACAGCGAAGGCTCCTTCGCTCCGTGTGTGGGGTGTGCCTCGTGGGCGAGTTGTTCCCCGGTCCCGTGTGTGGGGTGTGCGTCATGCCCGAGTTGCGCCCCGGTCCCGTGCGTGCGGTGTGCCTCGTGCCCGAGCGGCTCCGCAACCCCGTGTGTGCCGTACGTCCCGCGTCCGCGCGGCTGCGCGACCGCGTGCCCGCCCGGGACGGCCTGTTCCGCGTCCTCATGGCCGGTCCCCGTCGGTTCGTCCTCGCGGGAGTCGTGCCGGACGGTCCGGCTTGGGGCGGGCGCCCCAGCCGAGGTCGTTGCACGGGTCGGCGATGCCGGGGGCGGCGTCGGTCTGCCGCGGCAGGTCGGCCCAGACGAGCAGGCCGGGGCCGTGTTCCTGGGCACCCCAGGCCCGGCACAGCGCGTCGACGAGGAACAATCCCCTCCCGTGCTCCTCGTCCGGTCGCTGCGGGGACGGGTGGGGTTCGCCGGGAGCACAGCCCTCGTCACTGACGGAAATACGCACGATGTCGTCGTGATCGTGCAGCTCGCACACGACACGGCTGCTCGCGGTGTGCACGATCGCGTTGGTGACCAGCTCGGATATGACCAGGGCCGCGCTCTCGCAGGTGTCCGCGCATACCGACCAGCCGGTGAGCCGGGCCTGCGCCAGGCGTCTCGCCTGAGCGACGGAACCCGGATGTGCGGCCAGCTCGAAGCGGAACCGGCGCTCGGCAGCGTCCCGTTGAGGGGCTGCTCCCGACGCGGCACCGAGACCGGAACGGTCTGCGGCGGCGTCTGTTCCTAAGGGCGCGGACGGAATCACGCTTGCCACTATCTCCCCGCCGTGAACACTTGGCAAGTGTCACTCTGAAAATTGCAGAGTGCTGTGTGACTTGGTCAGGGGCCGTGGCACACTGCTCGCAACAGCACGTCGAGCGGCGCCAATTGGGGTCATCGAAGGCCCGCCCGGTCTTCGAATGAATCTTCGAACGGCGCCGCAGGACTGTCGGGAAACATGGCTGTGCGGCTCTCGGTGGAGTGAGGCTTTCGGTGGAGGTGTCAGCGTGAGCGAGCCGCGGTCCGCGCCGACGGTGGGCCAGGTGGTCCTCGGCCGGCGCCTGTTGGACCTGCGGGAACGCGCCGGGCTGAAGCGCGAGGAGGCCGCCCGCGTCCTGCGTGTCGCGCCCGCCACCATCCGCCGTATGGAGACGGCCGAGGTCGCCCTCAAGATCCCGTACCTGCAACTGCTGCTGAAGGCCTACGGCGTTCCCGACGACGAGGCCGACCTCTTCGTCCAACTCGCCGAGGACGCCAACAAGCCCGGCTGGTGGCAGCGGTTCCACGACATCCTGCCGGGCTGGTTCTCGATGTACGTCAGCCTGGAGGGCGCGGCGAGCCTGATCCGCTCGTACGAGCCGCACTTCGTCCCGGGCCTGCTCCAGACCGAGGACTACGCGCGCGGTGTGCTCACGTCCGGTGCCATCGGCCAGACCAGCCCGGACGACATCGAGCGGCACGTCGCACTGCGCATGCAACGCCAGGAGTTGCTCACCCGTCCCGACGCCCCCCGCTTCTGGGCAGTGATGGACGAAACCGCCCTGCGCCGCCAGGTCGGTGGCCCGGAGGTGATGCGCGCGCAGATCGACAGATTGCTGGAGGCCGCGAAGCTGCCCCATGTGACGCTCCAGGTGGCCCCGTTCGCGAGCGGGCCGCACCCGGGGACGTACGGGCCCTTCGTGCTGTTCCGATTTGCCATGTCAGAACTGCCGGACATGGTCTACAGCGAGTACCTGACCGGCGCGGTCTATCTGGACGCGCGCACCGAGGTGGCGACCCACCTGGAGGTCATGGACCGCATGGCGGCGCAGGCCGCTACGGCACAACGCACGAAGGAGATCCTCCAGGATCTCCGCAAGGAGCTGTGAATGGATCGCATCAAGCCCCGCGGACACGTCTACAACGGCATGCCGGCGCGGGAGCTGGGCAGCGAGGGGTGGCACAAGCCCTGGAGCGGCGGCAACGGGGGAAACTGCCTGGAGGCGATGAAGCTGGCCGACGGCCGGATCGCCGTGCGCCAGTCCACCGACCCGGACGGACCGGCGCTGATCTACACCACGGACGAGATGACCGCCTTCATCGAGGGCGCCAAGGCGGGGGAGGCCGACTTCCTGCTGTCGTGACCTCCTTGTGTGACCGTTCCCTCAACTCCTCTGTTCCTCTGTCTGACGCTGAATTGACGGGTGCTTGATCAATGGGTGAGATCGACACCGGCAAGCCGCATCCCGCGCGGACGTACGACTGGTATCTCGGCGGCAAGGACAACTGACCCCGTCGACGAGGCGATGGGCCGGCAGATGCCGGCCCTCGACCCCCGGGTGCCGGTGATGGCCCGCGTCAACCGGGCGCTTATGCACCGTGCCACCCGCTGGCCGGCCCAGCAGGGTGTACGGCAGTTCCTGGACATCGGCACCGGCATACCCACCGAGCCGAATCTGCACCAGGTCGCCTGGGGGTACCTCCCACGCCTTCCGGGCAGTGGGGGAGGGTCGTGCCCGACGCCCGCGTCGTCTACTGCGACAACGAACCGATCGTGCTGGCCCACGCGGCGGCCCACGCGGCGGCCCTGCTGCGCAGCACACCGGAGGGCGCGACCGAGTACCTCCAGGCCGACGTCCGCGATCCGGACGCGATCGGCGCGGGCGTGCGCCGGATCCTGGACCTCGACCGCCCGGTGGCGTCTTCCTCGTCGCCCTGCTGCACTTCGCCCCGACGAGGACGGCGCGCACGAACCGGTCACCCGCCTGCTGTCCGAACTGCCCGCCGGCAGCTACCTGATGATGACCCACGCGACGGCCGACGTCACCCCCGAGGAGTCGGCGGCCGCCGTGGCGAAGCTGAAGGCGGCCGGCGTCATCCTGGCCCTGCGCTCCCGAGAGGAGTTCGCCCGCTTCTTCTCCGGCCTCGAACTGATCGAGCCGGACGTGGAGATCGTCCGCAAGTGGCACCCGGAACTGGGCGAACCGGTCCCGGGGCAGGACGTCGGGGTGATTCCGGAGTACGGGGCGGTGGCCCGGAAGGGGTAGGCGGCAGGGGCCGGGGCCCTCTCGGGGCTGGGGGGCTCTCGGAGTCAGGGGAGTCTCGTCCGCTCCCTCACCCGGGTGGCAGGACCGTGCACAAGGCCTCCAGTGCCGCGCCGTAGGCGTGTTCGGCGCTGGCCGCGTACCCCACCACCAATCCGTCACCCGCCGTCGGCTCGGCCTGCGGATGCCGGAACGCGGCGAGGCCGTCCAGGGCGACGCCCTGCCATGCGGCCGCCTTGACCGTGGACCGTTCGGTGCCCTGCGGCAGCCGCAGCACCGCGTGCAGACCGGCCGCGAGACCCGTCACCTCGACATGCGGCGCGTGCGCGGCGAGCGCCGCGACGAGCCGGTCACGCCGGTGTCGGTAGCGCTGCCGCATGCGCCGCACATGACGGTCGTACGACCCGGAGACGATGAACTCCGCGAGCGCCAGCTGGTCCAGGACGCTCGCCCAGCCCTCCCGCTCACCCTTCGCCGCGAGCACGCGCCCGACATACGGCTCCGGCAGCACCATCCAGCCCAGCCGCAGTGCCGGCGACAGGCTCTTGCTGACCGACCCGATGTGGATCACCCGCTCCGGGTCGAGGCCCTGGAGCGCGCCGACGGGTCTGCGGTCGTAGCGGAACTCGCCGTCGTAGTCGTCCTCCAGCACCACCGCCCCCCCGCGCGCGTGCCCAGTCGATCACGGCCGCCCGCCGCTCCGGATGCAGCGGGCCGCCGGTCGGAAACTGGTGCGCGGGCGTGAGCAGTACGGCCCGCTCCCGCCGGAGTACGTCCACGCGCGCGCCGTCCCCGTCCAGCGGCAGCGGCACCGTCCGCACCCCGGCCGTCGCGAGCAGCTCCCGGTGGAAGCCCAGCCCGTACGCCTCCACGCCCAGTGGACCGCGCAGCACCCTGCCCGCGCCCTGGCCGCCGTGGCCGCCCTGGCCGAACAGCAGCCGCAGGGCGTGCGCGAAGCCCGAGCAGACGACGATCCGGTCCGGCTCGGTCCGCACGCCACGCGCGCGTGCCAGATATTCCGCCAACGCCTCCCGCAGCTCCCGCCGCCCGGCCGGATCCCCGGGCCCGAACGCCTCACTCGGCGCGGCCTGCAGCGCCCGGCGGTACGCGGCCGCCCAGGCGGCCCGCGGGAACGCGGAGGCGTCGGGCGCGCCCTGCCGCAGATCGTGCCGCGGCCCACGCGCGCGGGGAGGTGCTTTCACCGGGGTCCGTACGGCGCCGCGCAGCGGCTCCGCCCGCTCGGCGACCCGGGTCCCGGAACCCTGACGGGCGGTCAGCCAGCCCTCCGCGACCAGCTCCGCGTACGCGTCGGCCACCGTGTTGCGGGCCACACCCAGGTCGGCGGCGAGCGAACGGTACGGCGGCAGGCGCGTGCCCGGAGCCAGCCGTCCGCTGCGTACGGCCTCCCGCAGCGCCCTGATCAGCGCGGCCCGCCGCCCGCCCGGACCCGACAGTTCAAGGTGCAGGTCGGCACCGATCCGCTCCGCGGAATTGACCCATGATTCCGTCATGGAAATGCACCCTACTGCCGGTCTTTTCGGCCCGTAGGTTGAAGCCATGACGACGAACACGATCACCACCGCGCCCGACACCACCACCGCACCCGACACCACCATCGCACCCGACGTCACCATCGCACCCGACGTCACCGCCGCACCCGACGTCACCGCCGCGATCGCCGCCGCCGAGGCCGGCCGCACCCGACTCGACTTCGCGAAGGCCGCGCCGAAGGTCTTCCGCGCGATCATCGGCTTCGACGCCGCCGCTCGTCAGGGCCTCGACCCCGCGCTGGTCGAGCTGATCCAGATCCGCGCCTCGCACCTCAACCACTGCGCTTACTGCCTGCACATGCACACCAACGACGCCCGCAAGGCCGGCGAGAGCGAGGACCGGCTCCACATGGTCGCTGTCTGGCGCGAGGCCCGGCACTTCTTCACGCCGAGGGAGCAGGCCGCGCTCGCCCTGACGGAGGCCGTGACCCTGGTCGCCGACGGAGGTGTCCCCGACACCGTCTATGCCGAGGCCGCCGCCCATTTCGAGGAGGAGGAACTGGCCCACGTCCTCGCCCTCATCCTCACGATCAACACCTGGAACCGGGTGGCCCTGTCGACGGGCAAGGTGGCGGGCACGGACGAGCGGTAGCGGTGACCGATCCCCGTCATCCCAGTCATCCCCGTCGTCACGGTTATGACGTCTTGCCTACACCCGCATCGGCCGGTCCCGCGGTGACACCGGGGCGGGCAGCCGTGAACTGCCCGTCAGATAGCGGTCGACGGCCGCCGCCACCGCCCGCCCCTCCGCGATCGCCCAGACGATGAGCGACTGTCCGCGCGCCGCGTCCCCGGCGGCGAACACCCCGGGGACGTTGGTCGCGAAGCCGTCGTCCCGGGCGATCGTGCCGCGCGGAGTGAGCGCCAGGCCCAACTGCCCGATCAGCCCGTCCTCCTGGTCCGGCCCGGAGAACCCGAGGGCGAGCAGCACGAGGTCGGCGGGGAGCGTCCGCGCGGTGCCCGGCAGCGGGCGGCGCAGCTCGTCGACCTCCACCAGATGCAGCGACCGCACATGCCCGCTGTCGTCCCCGGTGAAGCGGAGCGTGGACGCGGCGAACAGCCGGGCGTCCGCGTCCGCCGCCGGCGCCGTCCGCAGATCCCGCGCCTCCTCGTGCGCCGCCGACAGCCGGTAGACCTTCGGGTACGTCGGCCACGGCTCGGTGTCCTCGTCCCGCTCGGCACCCGGCTGCGCGTAGATGTCCAGCTGGGTCACGGATGCGGCCCCCTGGCGCACTGCGGTCCCCAGACAGTCCGCACCGGTGTCCCCGCCACCCACGATCACCACATGCCGGGCGGCCGCCGACAGCGGCGAAACCTCCAGATCCCCCTCACACACTCGATTGGCCAGCGGCAGATACTCCATCGCCTGGTGTATCCCGTCCAACGACCGGCCCGGCACCGGAAGTTCCCGCCACGCCGTCGCACCCGTGGCGACGACGACAGCGTCGTACCGCCCGCGCAGCTCCACCGCCCCGACGTCCCGCCCGACCGCCGTCGACGTACGGAACTTCGTGCCCTCGGCCCGCATCTGCCCGATCCGCCGCTCCAGATGGTGCTTCTCCATCTTGAACCCGGGGATGCCGTACCGCATCAGCCCGCCCAGCCGGTCGTCCTTCTCGTACACGGCGACCGTGTGCCCGGCCCGGGTCAGCTGTTGCGCCGCGGCGAGCCCGGTGGGCCCGGAACCGATGACCGCGACCGTCTTGTCCGACAGCCGCTCGGGCGGCCGCGGCGGGACGAAACCCTCCTCCCAGGCCCGGTCGGCGATCGCGCACTCGACGTTCTTGATGGTCACGGCCGGCTGGTTGATCGCCAGCACGCACCCCGCCTCGCAGGGAGCCGGACACAACCGCCCCGTGAACTCGGGGAAGTTGTTCGTCGCGTGCAACCGGTCGCTCGCCGCCCGCCAGTCCTCCCGCGAGACCAGGTCGTTCCACTCGGGGATCAGATTGCCCAGCGGGCAGGCGTCGTGGCAGAACGGGACGCCACAGTCCATGCAGCGGTCGGCCTGCTTGCTGATGATGGGCAGCAGCGCTCCCGGGACGTACACCTCGTCCCAGTCCCGCACCCGCTCCTCGACGGGCCGCCGCGGCCACTCCTGGCGCGGCGTGGTCATGAAACCCTTGGGATCGGCCATGATCGTCGCCACTTTTCGGCACTCTTCCGGCACTTCCGGCACTCTTCCGGCCACGATACGTCCGCACCGCGGATCGCGCAGAGTAGCGGGCGGCGGCCGGGACGGTCCGGGTGAGGCGGTGGGCGGGCCGGGCACGGTCAGGTGAGCGCCAGGACGTAGACCAGGGCGGCCGCGGCCGAGGCGACGGTGCGGACGTGGTTCCAGAACGTCCACTCGCGCACATACACCGGCCAGTACACGGCGGCCTCCGGCGCGCCCGCCGCCAGCCGGGCCAGCCTGTCGTTGCGGGGGACGTTCGCCACCGCCGTCAGCCCGAACGCACCGAGCAGATACAGCGCGCTGCCCAGCAGCAGTTCGACCGTCCCGTCCTCCGGCCACACCACGAACGTCACCACGGCGATCATCGCGTTCAGCATCGCGGCACCGCCGAACACGGTCATGAAGGCGGGCCGTACCGCCGCGACGTTGATCGCGTTCATCGCCGCCACACCCTGCGCGGGCGGCAGCGCCGATAGCCCCCGCATCACGAACGCCGAGAAGGCGCAGAACACCCCGGCGACCAGCCCGCTGCCCAGGATCCCCGCCACGACCAGCACGAAGAACGGCCCCTCGATCATCTCCACGCCCTCATCTCGTCTCGTCCCACCCGGGCCGGGGCCCGGCAGCACCGTCCCCCAGTCCATGCCCAGGCCGGACCACATGCCGACCCCGTCTCTTCCCGCCCCTCCCTCCCTGCCCTCTTCCCTCCCTGCTCTCCTTCCTCCTTCCTCCTGCCCTCCTGCCCTCCTGCCCTCCTGTTCCTCAGCCGACGTCCGCCCCGGTGCCCTGCCACGCCCGCAGCACGCCCGCCACGGCCGGGGCGATCCGGCGCCGTGCCTCGTACCGCGGCACCCCGCTCATCAGCAGCTGGTCGTACGGCGTGTCCACATGCCGTACGGCCGCGACGACTGCCGAGAGCACCGCCCCCTCCGTCAGCGCCCGCCCGGCCGCGCTGCGCCCGACCCGCCCGCTGCCCCGCACGGACGCGTGCGCCGCGACGGCCCGGGCTCGCTCGGCCGGGCAGCCGGGCAGCAACCGGAGTATCTCGGCCGCGAACGCCGCCACGAACCGCTCGTCCTCCGCCGCCCTGCGCCGCGCGTCCCGTGCCCGCCGCCGGCGCCGCGCCTCCGCGTCCGCCAGACAGCGGGCCTCGGCCCGGGCCAGCGCGGCCTCCTCCACGAGCACGCCCTGCCGCTCGTACCGGCTCCTGCGCCGGTTGAACCGCACCACCACCGCCGACAGCGTGCTCTCCTCCCGCGCTCTGCGGGTCAGCGCCGTGTCACCGCGCGGCAGGAACACCAGGTGCCCGAGGTCGGCACAGTCCAGACAGCGCGGCGCCCCGTCCTCCAGCATCAGCAGCGACAGCGGCCCGCCCCGGCACGTGGCACACCGCTTGCGCTTGGCGCTCTGGACGACGACAAGCCGCCCGGGGGAGTGGGGAGTTGATGTCGAGGAAAGGCCCATACGCGCTACTTTCCCCGCCGCCGCCCACTGACTCCGTGTTCCTGCCTGTCGTCCTCCTCCCTGCCCCGCACGTTGAACACCGACACCCGCGTACGGTGCCACGCGGGAGTCTCGATCTCGTCCACCACCGCCACCGCGAGATCGGCGTACGACAGCCACGGCTCACCTCTGCCGTCGCTCCCGGCACCGCCGACGCCGGGCAGCCGCTCCCCGCCGACCCGGTACCGCCCCGTCCGTGGCCCGTCGTGCTCCAGGAACCCGGCGGGCGTCAGCATCACCCAGTCGACGGGACCGTCCGCGCGTTCCCGCAGCCGGTGCAGCCCGGCGGTGTGCGCCAGCGCGAAGGGCCGCAGCGGTGGTGGGAAGGCCACCGGGTCGTCCAGCACCATCCGCCCGTCCGCGCCGAGCAGATTGGCCCCCAGCCCCACCGCGACCAGCCGTGACACCCCGGCCGCGCCGAGCCCGTCGAGCAGCGCGTCGGCGGCCCGCACGAAGAACCGCGGGTCGACCGAGCCGACCGCCTCCTCGGGCCCGCTGAACGGCGAGACGGCGTGCACGGCACCGGCGTGCCCGGCGGCGACCCGGGCGACCGTCCCGGCGTCCAGGACATCGCCCTGTACCACCGTGACGCCTTCGGCACCGAGATCCGGATACCGCGCCGGATCCCGCACCACCGCAGTCACCGTGCGGCCCCGCGCCAGTGCCTCGGCCGTCACCGCCCGCCCGGCCCGGCCTCCGGCACCGAGGACCACGATCCCTGTCATCCCCAACCTCCCTGTCCTGAGCGGCTGTTCGCGCTCGGCCAGGACGTTAGGGAGCGGACCCCCGGTTACTTCAACGGTATCGGCGATACCCTCGGCTCATGACCGACGCGCCGCACAGAATGGCCGACCTGTCGCGGTCCACCGCCGGCGCCATGGATGCCGGCCGGCCCGCACCTCTCGATCCCGACATGTTCCACCCCCTCTGTCCGTCCTCCGTGATGCCCGTCCGCGTGGGCGACAAGTGGGCGGGCATGGTGATCCGCTGTCTCCAGGACGGCCCGCGCCGCTTCGGTGAACTGCGTGTCCCGCTCAGGGCCGTCACGCCCAAGGTCCTCAGCGAGACCCTGCGCGCCATGGAGCGCGACGGACTGGTCACACGCACCGCCTACGACGAGAACCCGCCCCGGGTCGAGTACGCCCTCACCCCCCTCGGCCGCACGCTGATCCCCCTTCTCGACGCGGCCCGCGCCTGGAGCGAGACCCATCTCCCCGCTCTGCTGGCAGCCCGGCGGACAGCGGCGGACCGAGGCTGAGCCGCCCGCCCCGTGCCGCCCGGGACCGTCCCCTGCCGGAGCGCACCCCCGCCCTCCGGCAGGCGGCGCCGCCTCCTTCTCCGCCACCCGGCATCATGGGCCCTGTGCGACTCGAAGCGATCACCTGGGACCGGCTCGCCGAGCAGCTGGCCGACCGGCTCACCGGACTGGAGCCGGCCGACGGGGGCGCCTGGCCGCGCGTCGGCTTCGACGGGGCCCCGGCCGCGCGTCCAGGAGACCTCGCCGAGCGGGTCGGCGAGGCGCTGCGCGTGCGCGGCCGGCCCTCGCTCGTGGTCGGCGCCGAAGGTTTCCTGCGCCCCGCCTCGCTGCGCCTCGAACACGGGCGACGCGACGCGGAGTCGTACTACGGCGGATGGTTCGACACCGGCGCCCTCTGGCGTGAGGTCTTCGGCCCGCTCGATCCCGGAGGCAGCGGGCGCGTCCTGCCCGACCTGTGGGACCCGGCCACCGACCGCGCCACCCGCAACCCCTACGTCCAACTCCCGCCCGGCGGGATCCTGTTGCTCCATGGCCCCCTCCTGCTGCGCCACTGGTTCCCGTTCGACCTGACCGTGCACCTCCTCCTCTCCCCGGCCGCCCTGCGCCGCCGTACCCCCGAGGCCGAGCACTGGACGCTGCCCGCCTTCGAGCGCTACGCGTCCGAGGCCGATCCGGCCGGCACGGCGGACGTCCTGGTGCGCGCCGACGACCCACGCCACCCCGCCTGGAGCGGCTGACGCTCAGAGCCAGCCGTTGCGCCGGAAGCCCCGGTACAGAGCCACGCACGCGCCCGCCATGACGACCATGGCCAACGGATATCCGAACTGCCAGTGCAGCTCCGGCATGTGGTCGAAGTTCATGCCGTACACACCGCACACCATCGTCGGTACGGCGATGATCGCGGCCCACGCGGTGATCTTGCGCATGTCCTCGTTCTGCGCGACGGTCACCTGCGCGAGATGGGCCTGGAGGATGGAGTTGAGCAGCTCGTCGAACGCCGCGATCTGGTCCTTGGCCCGGATCAGATGGTCGAGCACATCGCGGAAGTAGGCCTGTATCTCCGGAGGGACGACCCGTATGGGCCGGGTGGCCAGGTCCTCCACCGGGCGGCTCAGCGGCACCACCGCCCGCTTCAGCTCCAGCAGCTCACGCTTCATCTGGTAGATCCGGCCGGGGTCGAGCCGTGCGCCGTCCTCGGCGAACACCTCTGTCTCGACCTGGTCGATGTCGGCCTGCACCGCGTCCGTGACGCTCAGATAGTCGTCCACGACATGGTCGGCGATCGCGTGCAGCACCGCTGCGGGCCCCTTCGACAACTGGTGCGGATGCGACTCCAGCTCCTCGCGCAGCGGGCCCAGCGAGCCGTGCCGGCCGTGCCGCACCGTGATGACGAAGTCCTCGCCGACGAACACCATGATCTCACCGGTGTTCACCACCTCGCTGGTCGCCGTCAGCCGTTCGTGCTCCACGTAGCAGACGGTCTTGAAGACCGCGAAGAGCGTGTTGCCGTAGTGCTCCAGCTTCGGGCGCTGGTGGGCCTCGACCGCGTCCTCCACGGCCAGGGGATGCAGGTCGAACAGCTCCGCGATCCCCGCGAACTCACGGTCCGTCGGCTCGTGCAGCCCCAGCCAGACGAATCCCTCGCCGGTCTTGCGCACCATCCGCACGGCGTCCACGAGGTCGGTGCAGGTCGGCACCCGCACACCATCCTGATACGTCACGCAGTTGACCACCGAGGAGCCCAGCGGTGACCTGGCGGGATGGCTCAGGTCCACGCGCGGCCGCCGCCTGGCCAGCCGTGCCACCTTGCGCAGGCCGGCGGCCTTGCCCAGTCCCGTGACCCGTCGCAGATTCCCCGCCATGGACATCTGGATCTCCTCGCATGGATCCCCCGCGTAACGCTTTTCGCGCCTCGTCCGAGCAGTGTGCCAGCCGAGAGCAAAACGCGGGTAAGCCTGTGGGAACAGGATGTTCCGCTTGGTTCCCGCCTGTGGACAGAGCGCCGTGCCGGGTCGCCGGCCCGGCCCCGGCCCGGTCGCCGGCCCGGCCCCGGCCCGGTCGCCGGCCCGGCCCCGGCCCGGTCGCCGGCCCGGCCCCGGCCTGGCCTCTCCCGTGTCCGGAGCGTCGGCAGATCCGGACGAGCCGGTGGCTGGGATGATCCTCACATGACGCGATCCGAGGGGTACCTCCTGGACAACCGGCAGAACGAGGCGGCACAGCGCTTCGACGCCTTCGCCGCGCTCTTCGACCCCACGACCTTCCGGCACCTTGAGGGATGCGGCGTCGGACCCGGCTGGCGCTGCTGGGAAGTCGGGGCGGGCGGCACGTCCGTGGTGTCCTGGCTCGCCAAGAAGGTCGGCCCCACCGGCAAGGTCGTCGCGACCGACATCGACACCTCGCTGCTCACTGCCGTGGCCCACCCGCCGGTGGAGGTCCGCGTCCACGACGTGGGCACCGAGGAGCCCCCAGGCGAGGGCTTCGACCTGGTCCACGCCCGGCTCGTCCTCGTCCATGTCCCGGACCGGGAAAGGGCGTTGCGCTCCCTGATCCAGGCACTGCGGCCCGGCGGACGGCTGCTGCTGGAGGACGCCGACCCCGCCCTCCAGCCCCTGACCTGCCCCGACGAGTACGGCCCCGAGCAGCGGCTGGCCAACCGGCTGCGCCAGGGCTTCCGCAAGCTCCTGGCCGAACGAGGCGCCGATCTGTCCTACGGCCGCAAGCTTCCGCGCCTGCTGCGCGAGGCCGGGCTGAGCGAAGTGGAGGCCGACGCCTACTTCCCGGTGACCTCGCCCGCCTGCACCGCGCTGGAGGCGGCGACGGTCCGTCAGATCCGTGCCCGCCTCGTCGCCGCCGACCTCGCCACCGACGAGGAGATCGACCAGCACCTGGCCAATGTCGAGGCCGGTTCGATGGACCTGGCCACCGCACCGATGTTCTCGGCGTGGGGGAAGAAGGCGTAAGGACCGGGCCGGGCCGGGCGTACGGAGAGGAGGGCTCGGCGGACGCACGCAGGGGGCTCAGCCGCTCCGACCGTGCCGGGCGTCCGCCCGCCTCCCGCGGTCACCGCCGACCGCCGACCCCGCCCTCGGTCCAGCCGTCCCTGCCCGGAACCGGCGGTCCGGCCCCCACCCGACCCACCACCGACCGCCTGCCCAGTTCTCCGTCTAGCTCTCCCTGCCCGGAACCGCCGGTCTGGCCCCCACTCGACCCACCGCCTCCGCCCCCGCCCGGCAGCCCGAGGCTGCCGCCTCCCGGGGATCCGCGCCCGCGAGCAGTGCGGCGAGGAACGCGCCGGTGAAGGCGTCGCCGGCGCCCGTGGTGTCCTGCGGGACCGCCGGTGTCGCGGGGATCCTGGCCGGCGGGGCGCCGGTCCGGGCCACCAGTGCCCCGTCGGCGCCCGCCTTGGTCACCACCAGTGGCACGAGACGGCTCAGCTTGACCGCGGCGTCCGCCGGGTCCGACAGGCCCGTCAGCAGGCATGCCTCGTCCCGGCTGGGCAGCAGCACGTCCAGCCCTTCCGCGAACGCGAGGAACCGGTCCACCCCCAGTCTTTCCAGGAAGCCCGCCGACGCCGGATCCAGGCTGACCGGCACACCACGCGCGCGTGCCGCCGTGAGTGCCGTGGCCGCCAGTGCCCGGCTCGGCTCGGTGAACAGCAGATAGCCCGACAGATGCAGCCGGGCGACCCCGTCGAGGAGCGCGTCGGACCAGTCGGCGGGTTCGAGCCGCAGGGACGCCCCGCTGTCCGTGAGGAACGTGCGCTCGGCCGCCGCCCCGGTGTCGACGAGACAGATCACCGTCCCGGTCGCCGCCTCCGGGTCGACCACCAGCCGGGGCCGCACCCCGGCCGCGACCAGCTCCCGCTCGTGCCACGCGGCCGTGTCCGTGCCGACCCGCCCGAGCAGCCGTACGTCCGCGCAGCCCGCGTGGGCTGCCCAGCAGGCCACGTTCGCGCCCGCGCCGCCGGGCAGCGTCCGGATCGCGGCGGCCGTGTCCGTGCCGGCCGCGAGCGGTCCTCGGTGCCGGGCGACGACGTCCGTGACCACGTCCCCGACGACCAGCAGAGCCCCGGTCCGGCCCGTGGTCACCCCCTGGTCCAGGCGGTGGCGATCCGCGCCGCCAGCCGTACGTTGCCGCGTACGGCCGCCAGATTGGCGCTCAGGGAGGCGCCCTCCGTGTGCCGGACCAGGTAGTCCAGCAGGAACGGCGTGACCGCCTGCCCGCTGATCCCCTGCTCCGCGCATGCGTGCAGCGCGTCGGCGAGCACGCGCGCGTGCACCTCGGGATCGAGCTGTTCAGCCTCGGGGACGGGATGGGCGACGATCAGCGCCGATGCGGGCGCGTCGAGCGCGTCCTGGGCCCGCATGACCTCGGCGACCTGCTCCGGACTGTCCAGCGTCCAGTCGACCGGATGCCCCGAGTCGGACAGGTAGAAGCCGGGGAAGCGGTCCGTGCCGTACCCGGCGACGGCCACGCCCAGCGTCTCCAGCCGCTGCAGCGTCGCCGGCACGTCCAGGATCGACTTCACGCCCGCGCAGACCACGGTGATCCGCGTACGCGCCAGCAGCCCCAGGTCGGCCGACTCGTCCTGCGTCACCGTCCACTCGCGGTGCACACCGCCCAGCCCGCCCGTGGCGAACACCCGGATGCCCGCGAGCGCCGCCAGCCGCGCCGTCGCCGACACCGTGGTCGCCCCGCTCACGCCCCCGGCCACGGCGAGCGGCAGATCGCGGTGGCCCAGCTTGCGGATGCCGTCCTCGTTCGCGACCCGCTCCAGCTGCTCCTTGTCCAGCCCGACCCGGGGGCGGCCGTCCAGGACGGCGATGGTCGCGGGTACGGCGCCCTCTCGCCGCACCGCGTCCTCCAGCTCCAGCGCCACCTGGAGATTGCGCGGGCGGGGCAGGCCGTGCGCGATGATCGTGGACTCCAGGGCCACCACCGGCCGCCGTGCGTCGATCGCTTCCCGGACCTCTTCCGACACCACGAGCACCACGCGCATCGCCTCCTGTCCGTCGGCCTTGCCTTGTCTCTGGATCTCTGGCGGGTGCCGGCCACGGCTAAACGCTTGCGGCCTGTGGGGGACGCCACCAGCCTGGGCGGCATGACGAAGAACAGCATGCGTCTCGACCACGTCGTCCTGTGGGTGACCGACCCGGTGGCCGCAGCCCGCTTCCACGCGGACGCCGTCGGTCTGGAGCCCGTGAGACTCACCGAGTTCATCGAGGGGAAGGTGCCGTTCCCTTCCATGCGCGTCAACGAGGAGACCCTCCTGGACCTCGCGCCGCGCACCTTTGTGGACCAAATGAAAATGCTGCCCGGTGCCGCCGACAGCGCCGGCCACCCGGTCAACCACGTCTGTCTGTCCCTGCCGGCCGAGGCCTTCGACGCTCTGCGCGCCCGGCTGGAGCACCACGGCGTGCCGTTGTCCGACATCGGCCACGACTCGTTCGGAGCCCGCGGCAACGCCCCGCGCACGTTCTACTTTCAGGACCCCGACGGCAACGTCTTCGAGGCCCGGCACTACGACGACTGAACCCTGACCGGATCAGAGGGCCACAAGTCAGCGGTCAGAACAGCGGCTCGGGCAGCACGCCCTCCAGCGCGAGCAGCTTCCGCTTGGTCTCCAGCCCGCCCCCGAAACCCCCGATACCGCCATCGCTCTCCACCACGCGGTGACACGGCACCACCACCGGCAGAGGATTGGCGCCCATCGCCGCGCCGACCGCCTGCGCCCCGCCGGGCTGCCCGACCCGGCCCGCGAGATCGCCGTACCCCACCACCGTGCCGTACGGCACCCCGGAGGCCAGCTCGCGCAGCACCTGCCGGTTGAAGCCGGAGATGAGCGACCAGTCCAGCGGCAGATCGAAGCCGTGCCGCTCGCCCGCGAAGTACGCGCGCAGCTGGCGTATCGCCTCGGCCAGCAGCGGCGAGTCCGGATCCTCGACCGGGGTGACGCCGAGCCGGGACGCCAGCCGCTCCAAGGCCCGGTCGCGCACCGCGTCCGTGGCGTTGAAGACGACGTTGACCAGGCCGTCGCGGCTCGCGGCCAGCATCAGCGGACCGATGTCGCTGCCGACGACGGCCCACACGACCCGTTGCTCATCCTGCCCTTGGCTGTCCATGCGACCACGGTACGGCCCGCCACTGACAACGCCCGCCCGGCTCAGCCCGAGCCCAGCGCCCCCCGCACCACGTCAGGCTTGTTGGTGATGATTCCGTCGACGCCGTAACCCGCGACCCTGCGGGCGGCGGCCGCGTCGTTCACCGTCCAGGCGAACACGCCGAGCCGCCTGCCGTGCGCCCCCTTGAAGGCGTGCACGGCCGCGACGTAGCCCAGGGAGAGCGACCCGGTCGAGGGATTGACCAGATCGGTGAAGCGCGCGTACTGGTGCAGCTGCGCCACCTTGGGCGAGCCGAGAAGGGCCGTGGTGACGGCCGGCTTCAGCTCGTGCACGGTCCGGATGCTGTCGGCGCTGAAACTCTGCACGATCAGCCGCCCCAGATGGCTCTGATCGAGCCAGCCCTCGTTGCCGAGGAGCTTCAGGATCTGCTGCTCCATACCCGGGTACAGCTCGGGGTTCTTGACCTCCAGGAGCAGCTTCTCGTGGTTGTGCTCGATCCGGCGCATGTACTGCGTGAGGGTCGGCACGCGCGTGCCCGCGTACGCGGGGGAGTACCAGCTGCCCGCGTCCAGCCGGGCGATCTCGGCCGCGGTGAAGTCCTTCACCTTCCACGGCGCCCGGCCGGGGAAGACCTGCTCGACGTTCGTGGTGCGGTTGAGGCTGTCGTCGTGGATGACGACCAGCTCGCCGTCCTTGGTGCGCTGGACGTCGTTCTCGACCCAGGTGAAGCCCAGCTGCGCGGCCTTGTCGATCGAGGCCAGCGTGTTCTCGGGAGCGTAGGCGGAGGCGCCGCGGTGTGCGATCACCGTAGGCGCGCCGGAACCGCCGGCCCGGGCGTCGGAAGACGGGATCAACAGGACCGCCGCGACCCCCAGGGCCGCGACGGCCGTGACGGCCCCCACTACGCGCGCGTGCATGCAGACTCCTCGCGTCCAGCGAATACCGAATGCAACAAGAGTGACAGCAGATCGTCAGTGGTACGCGCGCGCATGACGGTCACACATCGCAGGCAGATGTCGACGTGCGCTCACCGTTGCCGCACAAGTGCGGCAACGCCGTGTTTCTTTGCCGGAAAATCGTTCGACCATTCCGGTGGGAGTCATACTCTCTGCGACAACCCTGACCGCCCGCGCGGTCCTGGGCCGGGGGAACATTTCAGGTATTCCGGGACGCAAGAGGGCGGAAGGGCAGCCACGGATGCAAGGCACGGTCGACGGATTCAGCTACGGGGCCGTCACCCCGTTGGTGGCCTATCTGATGGCCTGCCTGGGCGGTGCCCTCGGCCTGCGCTGCACCACCCGGGCGCTGCTGGTCACGCACTCCTGGCGGCCCGCCTGGCTGGCCCTCGGCGCCGCCGCGATCGGCTCCGGCATATGGACCATGCACTTCGTCGCCATGATGGGCTTTGCCATCAAGGAGACACCGATCCACTACGACAAGCCGATCACCTACGCGAGCCTCGGCCTCGCGATCGTCATGGTCGGCGTCGGCATCTTCATCGTCGGCTACCGGGGCGCCACCGGCACCGCGCTCTTCACCGGCGGCACGATCACCGGTCTGGGCGTCGCCTCGATGCACTACCTCGGCATGGCCGGCGTCCACTTCCACGGGCGGTTCACCTACAACACCCTCACCGTCGCCGCCTCCGTCGTCATAGCGGTGGTGGCCGCGACCGCCGCCCTGTGGGCCGCCGGACGCGTGCGCGGCTTCCTCTGGAGCGTGGGGGCGAGCCTCGTCATGGGGTTCGCGGTGAGCGGCATGCACTACATGGGCATGGCAGCCCTGCGCGTCCACCTCGACGGCCCCTCTCATGCCACCGGCGGCGCGCCGGAGCCGTCCGTGCTCGCACCCATGCTGATCGGCCCGCTCGCCTTCCTGCTCCTCGCGGCGGTCGTCGTGGTCTTCGACCCGCTGATGGTGATGGGCCGGCCCGTCCGCAGGATCGCCGAGCACAAACCGGGCGTCCCCGCCGCCGTCGCCTCCCACCTGGACCGCCGGCCCGCGCTCCACAACGAGCGCCAACCCGAGCACCACGGCTCCCGGACCAGGTAAAACACCTGATCGGGGCCCGTTGTCAGTGGGGGGTCGTACGGTGGATGGCATGCGGCCCGTTTCCCACATCGAACGCACGGTGGCGCCCTTCGAGGTCGTCAGCCCCTACCAGCCCAGCGGAGACCAGCCGGCGGCCATCGCCGAGCTGGCCAAGCGCATCGAGGCCGGTGAGAAGGACGTCGTCCTGCTGGGCGCGACCGGCACCGGCAAGTCCGCCACCACAGCGTGGATGATCGAGAAGCTTCAGCGCCCCACGCTCGTGATGGCGCCGAACAAGACGCTGGCCGCTCAGCTGGCCAACGAATTCCGCGAGCTGTTGCCGAACAACGCGGTCGAGTACTTCGTCTCGTACTACGACTACTACCAGCCCGAGGCCTATGTCCCGCAGTCGGACACCTACATCGAGAAGGACTCCTCGATCAACGAGGAGGTCGAGCGCCTGCGCCACTCGGCGACGAACTCGCTGCTCACCCGCCGCGACGTCGTCGTGGTCGCCTCGGTCTCCTGCATCTACGGCCTCGGCACCCCGCAGGAGTACGTGGACCGGATGGTCCCCCTGAGGGTCGGCGACGAGATCGACCGGGACGAGCTGCTGCGCCGCTTCGTCGACATCCAGTACACCCGCAACGACTTGGCCTTCACCCGCGGCACCTTCCGGGTCCGCGGCGACACCATCGAGATCTTCCCGGTCTACGAGGAGCTGGCCGTCCGTATCGAGATGTTCGGCGACGAGATCGAGGCGCTGTCCACGCTGCACCCGCTCACCGGCGAGATCATCAGCGACGACCAGCAGCTGTACGTCTTCCCCGCCTCCCACTACGTCGCCGGCCCGGAGCGCATGGAGCGGGCCGTCAACGACATCGAGAAGGAGCTGGGGGAGCGCCTCGCCGAGCTGGAGAAGCAGGGCAAGCTGCTGGAGGCCCAGCGGCTGCGGATGCGCACCACGTACGACATCGAGATGCTCCGCCAGATCGGCACCTGCTCCGGCGTGGAGAACTACTCGATGCACTTCGACGGCCGCTCGCCCGGCTCCCCGCCGAACACTCTGCTCGACTACTTCCCGGACGACTTCCTGCTCGTCATCGACGAGTCACACGTCACGGTCCCGCAGATCGGCGCCATGTACGAGGGTGACGCCTCCCGCAAGCGCACCCTCGTGGAACACGGTTTCCGCCTGCCGTCCGCCCTGGACAACCGCCCCCTGAAGTGGGAGGAGTTCCAGGAGCGCATCGGCCAGAGCGTCTACCTGTCGGCCACTCCGGGACCGTACGAGCTGTCGCGCTCCGACGGCGCGGTCGAGCAGATCATCCGCCCCACCGGCCTCGTCGATCCCGAGGTCGTCGTCAAGCCCACCGAGGGCCAGATCGACGACCTGGTGCACGAGATCCGCAAGCGCACCGAGAAGGACGAGCGCGTCCTCGTCACCACACTCACAAAGAAGATGGCCGAGGACCTCACCGACTATTTCCTGGAACTGGGCATCCAGGTGCGCTATCTGCACAGCGACGTCGACACCCTGCGCCGCGTCGAGCTGCTGCGCGAACTGCGCAGCGGCGAGTTCGACGTCCTGGTCGGCATCAACCTGCTGCGCGAGGGCCTCGACCTGCCCGAGGTGTCCCTGGTGGCGATCCTGGACGCCGACAAGGAGGGCTTCCTGCGCTCCGGCACGTCGCTGATCCAGACCATCGGCCGCGCGGCGCGCAACGTCTCCGGCCAGGTCCACATGTACGCCGACAAGATCACCCCGGCGATGGAGAAGGCCATCGAGGAGACCAACCGCCGCCGGGAGAAGCAGGTCGCCTACAACAAGGCGAACGGCATCGACCCGCAGCCGCTGCGCAAGAAGATCAACGACATCGTCGCGCAGATCGCCCGCGAGGAGGTCGACACCGAGCAGCTCCTCGGCAGCGGCTACCGCAAGTCCAAGGACGGCAAGGGCGCCAAGGCACCCGTCCCGGCGCTCGGCGACAAGGCGGCCAAGGGCGCGAAGGCCGGCAAGGCAGCCAAGGGCCAGGCGGTGCCCACGGACCGTCCGGCGGCCGAACTCGCCGAGCAGATCGAGGAGATGACCGAGCGGATGCGCGCCGCCGCCGCAGAGCTGCAGTTCGAGATCGCGGCCCGGCTGCGCGACGAGGTCTCGGAGATGAAGAAGGAGCTGCGCCAGATGCGGGAGGCGGGCCTCGCCTGAGCTGCCGACCTCTGCCGGACCTCGGAATACGCGCCAAGTGTTGCAAGACCGACACAAAGCGCGGGCCGGGGTTCGGCACTGTCGGCGCGCCTGCGTAGGGTTTTGGACAACCGCGCACTGCGCGGCAACAGGGGACCATCGAGAGGGGATTCAGGGTGTCCGTCAACTTGAGCAAGGGTCAGGCCATCAGCCTGGAGAAGAAGGACGGAGGCACCCTGACCGCGGTCCGTATGGGGCTCGGCTGGCAGGCGGCGAAGCGGCGCGGCCTGTTCGGTTCGCGCACCAAGGAGATCGACCTGGACGCCTCGGCGGTGCTCTTCGCCGAGAAGCAGCCGGTCGACGTCGTCTTCTTCCGCCACCTGGTGAGCGACGACGGTTCCGTGCGCCACACCGGCGACAATCTGGTCGGCGGCGCCGGCCAGGGCGGGGACGACGAATCGATCCTGGTGGATCTGCAGCGCGTCCCCGTCCACATCGACCAGATCGTCTTCACCGTGAACTCCTTCACGGGCCAGACCTTCCAGGAGGTGCAGAACGCGTTCTGCCGCCTCGTGGACGAGACCAACGGCCAGGAACTGGCCCGCTACACGCTGGACGGCGGCGGCGACTACACCGCCCAGATCATGGCGAAGGTGCACCGCGCGGGCTCGGGCTGGACGATGACCGCCCTGGGGACTCCGGCCAACGGCCGCACCTTCCAGGACCTGATGCCGGCGATCCTGCCGCACCTGTAGGACCGCCCGCCCGACCGGCAGCGCGTACGACACAACGACACGGGGGGCACGGCGATGACGGCCGAGCTGGTGCGGGGGCAGAACCACCCGCTGTCCGAGGTCCTGCTGACGATCCGGATCTCGGCGGGGGCCCCGGTCCTCGCCGGAGCCACGCTCGGCGACGAGAACGGCACGGTGCACGGCCCCCAGTGGGTGGCCCATCCCGGCACCCCCGCCCTGCTCGGCGTCGAGGTGCCCCGGCAGGCCGCCGCCGAGCACCGGCTGACCGCCGACCTGGGCGCCCTGCCCGAGACCGTGCACCGCGTCGCCGTGTTCCTCGCGCTGCCCACAGGGTCCGCCGGGCCGCTCCGGTTCGGTGCCGTCGCAGCCCCGCACACCGCGGTCGACGGCCCCGACGGCAGCGAACTGGTCAGCTACACCCTGACCGGCCTGGACACCGAGACGGCGGTGATCGCTCTGGAGCTGTACCGCAGACAGGGCGCCTGGAAGGTCCGCGCGATGGGCCAGGGCTACGCGGCCGGTCTGCCCGCACTCCTGGCCGACCAGGGACTGCCCGCGGCCGCCGACCTCGCGGCCGCCGTCCAGCACTCGGCGGCCCCCGCCCCGGCCTCCACAGCCGCTCATGGCACGGCGGCGCCGGCGCGCCCGCACACACCGGCGCCCGCACCCTCCTACGACGCCCAGAACCCGTACGACACCCAGGCCCCCGACGCCGCCCCGCGCGCCCCAGGCACCCCGGTGGACTACACCCACCCCCGCCGCCGCCCGCACGGCACCGAACCGACGCCCTCAGCCTCTCCGGCCACCGAGGAGCAGCCCGCGCAACCGGTCGCGGGGGACGCCGTCGGCTGGTCGATGGAGGAGCGCCTGTACAACCAGGTCTGGGGCATGTTCGAGGACCTGGCCCGCACCACGGCCGCGTACCGCAGCGCCGTCGAATTCGCCGACTCCCGTCTGGAGAAGGAGCTCGACCAGGCGCTGGCCGACCCCCGCGGCCGGCTCGGCACGGCGGGCGACACCGCGCGCGAGGCGGCCCACGCCCGCCGGACGCAGCTGGTCGACCAAGCCCGCGCGGCCCTCGATCGCGACCTCGCCCAGCTCGCCGCGGAGTCCGACGTGGTCGAGCCCGCACTCCCGCCCGCCTACGCCCGCTGGGACAACCCTGTCTGGCACGCCTACCGGGTGCCGGCCGAGCCGCCGATGGCCCTGCGGCTGGGCGATCTGCATCTTCCGGAGAGTGTGCCGCTGCGCGTCCCCCTGCTGGTCAGGCTGCCGCTGGAGCGGGGCCTGTGGCTGGACAGCGGCCCGGTGGCGCCCGACGGCTTCCCGGACGCCGCCGAGCTGCGGCAGCTGGCCATGGAGGCGGCGGTCGCGCTGGCGGCGCGGCTGCTCGCCGTGCATCCGCCGGGGGACTTCGCCGTGCAGGCCATCGACCCGGCCGGGGCCGGGGCCGCGGCGCTCGGGGTGCTGACGCGGACCGGTGTGCTCACCACGCCTCCCGCAGCCGGGGCGGCGGGCGTGGCGGAGGTGCTGGAGAGGCTCACCCGGCGGGTCGACCTGGTGCAGATGGCGCTGCGCGGCGGCACGCCCGAGTCGCTTCCGGCCGATGTCGACACCGCGCGGCAGCTGCTGATCGTCAACGACTTCCCGCACGGCTTCGACGACCGCGCGGTGACCCGACTGCGCTACCTCGCCGACGAGGGCCCCGCGGTGGGCGTGCATCTGCTGCTGGTGGCGGACCGTGAGGATGCCGCCGCCTATGGCCCCTTGCTCGACCCGCTGTGGCGTTCGCTGATGCGACTCACACCCGTGCCCGACGACCATCTTGCCGATCCCTGGGTCGGGCACGCCTGGACGTATGAACCGGCGCTGGTGCCGACCGGGAGCCAGATCGTGCAGCAGGTGCTCACCGAGGTGACCAGGGCCCGGGTCAAGCACAGGTAAAGTGCTTCCATCAGGCCATTTGACCTTTCTTTTGCTTTCAGCTTTACCTTTCCTTGGTGATTGGGGTATGGTCTTCCGTACGGAGGGGAGTACTCCCTGACTGCGGCGCACCCGTCAGTACGGACCGGTCCGGTCCCGGGGCGCCGGCCCCGCGCGGGTGGAAGAGACCTCCGGCAGCGACAACGCTGAAAGTGTTTGCCGTTACGTCATGCCGGAGGTGCAGTGTACGTTTCCGTGACCCTGTGGGTCCTGACCATCGTGGGCCTGGCCGCCCTGATCGCGGTCGACTTCTTCATCGGCCGCAAGCCGCATGAGGTGTCGATCAAGGAAGCCGGTGTCTGGACCGTCGTCTGGATCGCCCTGGCCGGACTCTTCGGCGTCGGTCTCTTCGTCTTCGGTGGCGGTCAGCCGGCCGGTGAGTTCTTCGCCGGATTCATCACCGAGAAGTCGCTCAGCGTCGACAACCTCTTCGTCTTCGTCCTGATCATGGCGAAGTTCGCGGTGCCCACGCAGTACCAGCAGCGCGTCCTGCTCGTCGGCGTGCTCATAGCCCTGGTGCTGCGGGCGGCCTTCATCGCCGCGGGAGCCGCGATCCTCGCCAGCTTCTCCTGGGTGTTCTACCTCTTCGGCGCCTTCCTGATCTGGACCGCCTGGAAGCTCATCCAGGAGGCCCGCGCGGACGAGGAGGACGAGGAGTTCGAGGAGAACAAGCTTCTGAAGGCCGCGGAGCGCAGGTTCGGCGTGGCCGACCGTTACCACGGCACGAAGCTGTGGATCCAGGAGAACGGTAAGCGGGTCATGACCCCGATGCTGGTCGTGATGCTCGCCATCGGCACCACGGACGTCCTGTTCGCCCTGGACTCCATCCCCGCGATCTTCGGCCTGACCCAGGACCCGTACATCGTCTTCACCGCCAACGCCTTCGCCCTGATGGGCCTGCGCCAGCTGTACTTCCTCATCGGCGGCCTGTTGAAGAAGCTGGTTCACCTCTCGTACGGCCTGTCGGTGATCCTCGGCTTCATCGGCGTCAAGCTGGTGCTGCACGCACTGCACGAGTCCGGTGTCCACGTCCCCGAGATCAGCATTCCGGTCTCGCTCGGCGTGATCTGCGCCGTCCTGATCGTCACCACCATTACCAGCTTGATGGCGAGCAGAAGGCAGGCGGCCCCCGAGGCGGCGGGCGTCGAGGGTGAAGGCGCCGCGAGGGACGGCGTCGATGCCCGACCCGGCCGGCGGTGACAGCGTCCCCCGGCGGGAGCGGTACCGCGCGGAGCAGGTCCCCCTCCCGCCGGCGGTATGGACGGAACAGAAAGGACGCGAGGTATCCGAAAAGAGCAGAATGCGAATCCCGTAGGTCTCTGCGACGATCGCCGCATGATCACTGGGCTCCGACCGCTCATCCGCCCATGGACGACACTCGTGCCGGTGCTCGCGGTCGTCCTCCTGGTCTTCACCTGGGGCCGTGACCTGCCCGGCGTGGTCGTGGGCCTGGTCACCGTCGTGCTCGCCGGTTCCGTCCTTGCGGCCGTGCACCACGCCGAGGTGGTCGCCCATCGTGTCGGCGAGCCCTTCGGCTCCCTCGTTCTGGCCATCGCCGTCACGGTCATCGAGGTGGCCCTGATCGTGACCCTGATGGCCGACGGCGGCGACAAGAGCTCCACCCTGGCGCGGGACACCGTCTTCGCCGCCGTGATGATCACCTGCAACGGCATCGTCGGGCTCTGCCTGCTCGTCGCCTCCCTGCGGCACGGCACCGCAGTCTTCAACCCCGAGGGCACCGGCGCCGCCCTGGCGACCGTGGCGACGCTGGCCACGCTCAGCCTGGTGCTGCCCACCTTCACCACGAGCAAGCCCGGACCCGAGTTCTCCCCGGTGCAGCTGACGTTCGCCGCGCTGTCCTCACTGATCCTGTACGGCCTGTTCGTGGCCACACAGACCGTGCGCCACCGCGACTACTTCCTGCCGATCACCCGGCAGGGCGAGGTCATCGCCGACACCCACGCCCAGCCGCCGTCCGCGCGAACCGCCCGGTTCAGCCTCGGCCTGCTCGGCCTGGCCCTGATCGGTGTGGTGGGTCTGGCCAAGGGCGTGTCGCCCACCATCGAGTCGGGCGTGGAGGCGGCCGGTCTGCCGCAGGCGGTCGTCGGTGTGATCATCGCCCTGCTGGTGCTGCTGCCCGAGACGATCGCCGCGCTGCGCTCCGCCCGCCGCGACCGGGTCCAGACCAGTCTCAACCTGGCGCTCGGCTCCGCCATGGCCAGCATCGGCCTGACCATCCCCGCCGTCGCCCTGGCCTCCGTCTGGCTGTCCGGCCCGCTCGTCCTCGGCCTCGGGTCGACCCACATGCTGCTGCTCGCGCTGACCGTGGTGGTCAGCTCCCTGACTGTGGTGCCGGGCCGGGCCACCCCCTTGCAGGGCGGCGTCCATCTGGTTGTCTTCGCGGCCTACCTGGAGCTGGCGATCAACCCGTGACGGGCTCCACCACCGGTACGGGCACCGGGCGGGTCTCGGGCAGCAGGGCGAAGCACACGAGGCTGAGCAGCGCGACACTCGTGAGATAGACGCCCACGCTCCAGGGGACCCGCCCGCTGTGCTCCGCGAGCGCCGTGGCCACGATCGGGGTGAGGGCGCCGCCCAGGACACCGCCGAGGTTGTAGCCGACAGCTGCGCCCGTGCAGCGCACTCGTGCCGCGTACAGCTCCGGCAGATAGGCGGCGATCACCGCGAACATGGTGATGAAGGAGACCAGGGCGCCCAGGATGCCGAGGAACATCAGCAGCGGCTGGCCGGTGGCCAGCAGGGCGACCATCGGGAGCATCCACAGACTGCAGGCCGCGCACCCGGTCAGGCACATCGGCCGGCGCCCGTAGCGGTCACCGAGCAGCGCCATGCACGGCGTGAGGGCCGCCTTCACCACCACCGCGGCCATGACACAGGTCAGCATCACCGTCCGGCTCACCCCGAGCCGCTCCGTCGCGTACGCCAGCGACCAGGTCGTCACGGCGTAGAAGACCGCGTACCCGGCGGCCAGCGCCCCGGCCGTCAGCAGCACCAGCCGTCCGTGATGCCGCACGACCTCGACGAACGGCACGCGCGCGTGGTCGTCGATCTCCAGGAACCGGGGGCTCTCGGCGAGCGACGAGCGCAGCCACAGCCCGCCCAGCGCCAGCGCGCCGGCCGCCCAGAACGGCACCCGCCACCCCCAGCGCGCGAACTCCGCGTCGGACAGCGTCGCCGACAGCGCCAGCACCACCCCGTTGGCGAGCACGAACCCGATCGCCGGCCCCACCTGCGGAAAGCTCGACCACAGGGCGCGTCGGCCGGGCGGCGCGTGCTCGGCGGTCAGCAGCACCGCCCCGCCCCACTCTCCGCCGAGCCCCAGACCCTGCAGAAAGCGCAGAAGGAGCAGCAGGACCGGCGCGGCGACGCCGATCGACCCGTACGACGGCACGCAGCCGACCGCGACCGTCGAGGCGCCCGTGAGCAGCAGCGACAGAACCAGCACCGGCCGCCGTCCGCGCCGGTCGCCGAGGTGGCCGAACAGCACCGAGCCCAGCGGCCGCGCCACGAACCCCACCCCGAACGTCCCGAACGCCGCCAGCGTCCCCGCGAGCGGCGAGAACGTCGGGAAGAACAGCGGCCCCAGGACCAGGGCCGCCGCCGTCCCGTAGACGAAGAAGTCGTAGAACTCGATCGCGGTCCCCGCCAGCGAGGCCGCGGCGAGCCGGGGCATCGAGGGTGTGCTTACGGTGCGTACAGGCTCCATACCGCGTCAACTACCCATCGTGATCAAGGGTTACGGGGAGCGCATGGAGGTGATCAAGCCACCGGAGTGTGCGCCCACGCGACGGAGCGCACGCCTCGCCGCCCGCTCCGGCCACCGTGATAGACCGGGTGCGAGCGGCGGTCGTCGACGCACCGCCCCGAACGGACCGGAGGAACCGTGCCCCGCACCCTGGCCAACGCCCCGATCATGATCCTCAACGGGCCCAACCTGAACCTGCTCGGCCAGCGCCAGCCCGAGATCTACGGCAAGGACACGCTGGCCGATGTGGAGGCGCTGTGCGCCAAGGCGGCGGCCGCGCACGGCGGCACGGTGGACTTCCGGCAGTCCAACCATGAGGGCGAACTGGTCGACTGGATCCACGAGGCGCGCCTGAGCCACTGCGGGATCGTCATCAACCCCGGTGCCTACTCGCACACCTCGGTCGCGATTCTGGACGCGCTCAACACCTGCGACGGCATGCCCGTGCTGGAGGTCCACATCTCCAACATCCACCAGCGCGAGTCGTTCCGGCACCACTCCTACGTCTCGCTGCGCGCCGACGGCGTGATCGCCGGATGCGGAGTGCAGGGATACGCGTTCGGCGTGGAGCGTGTGGCCGCCCTGGCCGGCGCGGTCCAGGCCGAAGCGTAGCTACAGCCGGCCCGCCTCCACGATCCGCCGCAGGAAGCGCCGGGTGCGCTCCTGCTGCGGATCGCCGAAGACCTGTTCGGCGGTGCCGCGCTCCAGCACCACGCCGCCGTCCAGAAAACAGACCTGGTCGGCGACGTCCCGCGCGAAGCCCATCTCGTGCGTCGCCAGAACCATGGTCATGCCGTCGCCCTTGAGGCCGCGCACCACCTCCAGCACCTCGCCGACGAGTTCCGGGTCGAGCGCCGCCGTGATCTCGTCCAGCAGCAACAGCCGGGGCCGCACGGCGAGGGCCCGTACGATCGCCACACGCTGCTGCTGCCCGCCGCTGAGCCGGTCCGGATAGGCATTCGCCTTGTCACCCAGTCCGAGGCGCTCCAGCAGCCCCCTGGCGTTTTCCTCGGCCTCCTCGCGGGAGACGCCGTGCACCCGTCGCGGCGCCAGCGTGACGTTGTCCAGCACGGTCATGTGCGGGAAGAGGTTGTACGCCTGGAAGACGACGCCGATCCGGCGCCGTACCGCGTCCTGGTCGGCACGGGGATCGGTGATCTGCTCGCCGTCCAGCCAGATCGCGCCGTCGTCGATCTCCTCCAGCAGGTTGGCGCAGCGCAGCAGCGTCGACTTGCCCGAACCGGAGGCGCCGATCAGCGCGGTCACCGTGTGCGGGGCGACCTCCAGGTCGACGTCGCGCAGGACGACGGAGCCGGCGAAGGTCTTGCGGACGGACTCCATGCGCAGCACGGGCGCGTCGCTCATAGGGATCCTCCCTGCGCCCGCTGCCGGTCCATCCGGGCCGTCACCCAGTCCGTGAAGCGGGTCATCGGAATGGTCAGCGCCACGAACACCAGCCCGGCGACGATGTACGGCGTGTAGTTCAGACTGCGGCCCACGATGATGTCGGCCGCGCGTACGGCGTCCACCGCGCCGCCGATCGACACCAGACCGGTGTCCTTCTGCAGCGACACCAGGTCGTTGAGCAGCGGCGGCACCTGACGGCGCACCGCCTGCGGCAGCACCACGTAGCGCAGCGCCTGCCGGTTGGTCAGGCCCAGCGAGCGGGCCGCGGCCCGCTGCGAGGGGTGGACGGACTCGATGCCAGCGCGGAACACCTCGGCCACGTACGCCGAGTACGTCAGCGTCAGCGCCGTCCCGCCGAGCAGCACCGGATCGACCGTCACGCCCTGCAGGCGCAGCGCCGGCACACCCAGGACCACGATCATCAGGTTGATGATCAGCGGAAGCCCGCGGAAGAAGTCCGTGTACGCCGCCGCGAGCACGCGCAGCGGGAAGAACACCGGGCCGCGCAGGGTGCGCGCGATGGCGATCAGCATGCCGAGGACCAGGACGGCGGCGCCGCAGATCACCAGCAGGCGGACGTTCAGCCACAGCCCTTCGAGGACCTTCGGCAGTGCCTCGCGCGCGTACTGCGCGCTGAAGAACGTCTCCTTGGTGCGCGGCCAGCCCGGCGCGTCGACCACGATCAGATAGAGCACGGCGGCCGTGACGAGCGTCGAGAGCGCCGCGACGGCCGTGGCGCGGCGGGCACGCGCGCGTTTGTAGCGCTCGCGCTCCAGCCGCCGCGCGGAGGGCACGTAGCCGTCACCGGCGCCGGTCATGTCTCCCTTGTCGTCGGCCCCCTCCCGGGCCGACTCGCCCTTGGCGACCGTCACTTGAGCACCGGGGCGCCGACGGCGTCCGAGAGCCACTGCTTCTCCAGCCCGGCAAGCGTGCCGTCCTTGCGCAGGGCGTCCACGGCGCCGCTCACGCACGACGTCAGCGCGCTGCCCTTGTCCAGCACCAGCCCGAACTGCTCGGGCGTGCCGCCCTGGTTCTCGAACTGGCCGACGATCTTCGCGTCCGTCACCTCGGCCGCGGTGATGTAGAACGCGGTCGGCAGGTCGGTGACGATGGCGTCCACCTGACCGTTCTTCAGCGCGGACTTGGCCTGGTCGTTCTTGCCGTACACGGCGGGGTCCTGCGACGGCTTCACCACATCGGTGATGTAGTTGAGGCTCGTGGTGCCCACCTGGGCGCCCAGCTTCAGCTTCTTGAGGTCGGCGATGCTCCGCGCGTTCGCCGCCTTGCTGCCCTTCAGCGCGATCACGGCCTGGCGCACGTCGTAGTAGCCGGAGGAGAAGTCCACGGCCTTCTTGCGCTCGTCGCTGATCGACACCTGGTTGATGTCGAAGTCGAAGGTCTTCACACCGGGCGCGAACGCCTTGTTGAACGGCACGCTCTGCCACACGACCGCGTTCTTGCCGTATCCCAGCTGCTGGGCGACCGCATAGGCGACCGCCGACTCGAAGCCCTTGCCGTTGGCGGGCTTGTCGTCCTTGAACCAGGGCTCGTACGCCGGTTCGTCCGTCGCGATCGTGAGCTTCCCGGACGTCTTGGTGGCCAACTTGCCCGGGACGCAGCTCTTTGCGGCCGAGCCGGACGGAGCGGCCGAGGCCTTCTCGTCGGGCTGCGGAGCACAGCCGACGGCGGTGGCGAGCAGGGCTACGGTGGCGGCGGTCATCGCGCGGCGCAGGGTGCGCGGGGCAGGGTACATGGCGGGAGATTGGCAGCGGAGCCCTTGTTTGTCCAGGTCACAGCGGTAACTGTCCGCATGGTGGGAACGGGTGTTGCGGCTGTGTGAACATCCCTCGTGCACCTTGCCACGCGTCGGCCGCCGGCCTGGGCCGCCGGTCGAGGGCGGGGTGGGAGGACCGGCGGCCCCTCCGCACAGGAGCCGTCATCCCGTGCGGGGCTGCCACCAGTTGACTGCGTAACGCCCAAGTCCGGGAGCGCGCACGGGAGTCCGGTGCGTGTGAAGCGTTCACACGGGGCGCGCACAAGCGAAGAAGCGCCGGGCGCACGCGCGAGACGTACGCCCGGCGCGCGTGATCCGAGCCGCCCTCACCACCCGCGCGCGTGCCACTCCGGCAGCTGCGGGCGCTCCGCGCCCAGCGTGGTGTCGTTGCCGTGCCCGGGATAGACCCAGGTCTCGTCGGGCAGCACGTCGAAGATCTTCGTCTCCACGTCGTGGATCAGGGTGGCGAATGCCGCCGGATCGCGGTGCGTGTTGCCGACGCCGCCCGGGAAGAGGCAGTCGCCGGTGAAGACGTGCGGGTGGCCGTGCGGGTCGTCGTAGACCAGCGCGATCGAACCCGGGGTATGCCCCACCAGATGCCGCGCGATGAGCTCCACGTTGCCCACCCTGATGACGTCGCCGTCGTCCACGAGCACGTCGGTGGGCACCGGGATACCCGAAGCGTCCTCGCGGCCCGCGTACGTACGCGCGCCCGTGGCCGCGACGACCTCCGCGAGCGCCTGCCAGTGATCACCGTGCTGATGCGTGGTGACGACGGACGCGATGCCGTCGTCACCGATCATGTTGAGCAGTGTCCTCGGCTCGCTCGCGGCATCGATCAGGAGCTGCTCGTCGGTGGCGCGGCAGCGCAGCAGATAGGCGTTGTTGTCCATCGAGCCGACCGCGATCTTCGTGATCATCAGGTCCTTGAGCTCGTGCACCTGCGCCGCTCCACCGACCTTGACCTCTCCGGTGTACGTCATGGTCATCAGCCTATAGCGGGGAGAGGTCCTGCGGACCGCCGACGGCTTACAGCGGAGGCAGCTTCGGCAGCGCGCCCTTCACGGTCAGGCCGGAGCCGTCGCGCCGCCCGGCGAGCCAGCCCAGGAGGTCGGCGGGCGTCCCCTCGGCGGCGACCGCCTCACCCCGCGCACCACCGCCCGTGGTCCAGTTCCGGCCATGGGCGGACAGGTTGGTCGAGGGCACCTCCGCGTGCCCGGCGAAGCGCCGCGCCAGGAAGCCGATCTCCCGCTCGGTGAACTCCGCCGGAAGATCCTCCAGCTCGTACCCGATCCCGAGGTCCACGTGGTGCAGCTCCACCTCGGCCCACCGGCGGAACGGCACCCGGGACGCGGAGTCGGTGACCCCGTTGCGCAGCTCGACGATGCGCGACCAGTCCGCCGGCGCGTCGCCCGCAGCCTGGAAGCGGGCCGCGCTTTCCCGCAGGTCGGCGAGCTGCGCGTCGAGGGGGCGCGGGGCGTCGCGTTCGATGTCGGTGTCGCGCACCTCGGAGCTCGCGTACATGGGCCGGCCCTCAAGAACGTTCGCGAGTGCGTCGGCGTTGCGGGCGAGGTGGGCGAGGACGTGCCCGCGGCTCCAGCCCGGAAGCCGTGACGGCTCGGCGAGCGAGGCGTTGTCCAGTCCGGTGACCGCGTCGAGGAGTCGTCCGGTCGCTTCACGTACACATGCCAGGTCATGAGCGTGATCAGTCATGGGCCTGACCCTAGCCCCGCCACACCTTTGGGTGAAGGTGGTGAAGCTCGTCCGCAAATCGAAAGCACGTGCTATATCGTCGGTGGTGGCGTCGGGCATGCTGGATGGCCGGGGGTTGTTATGCAACCGGGCAATCCGACCGACGTTGTCAGTGGCTCCCCCTAGTCTGAAGAAGCACGGGGGCCCCGCCCCTGTCACTTCTCTCAAGAAAGGTGCGGACCGGCGTGGCCGACCGTCTCATCGTCCGTGGCGCGCGCGAGCACAACCTCAAGAATGTCTCGCTCGACCTGCCTCGTGACTCGCTCATCGTCTTCACGGGCCTGTCCGGGTCGGGCAAGTCCTCCCTGGCCTTCGACACGATCTTCGCGGAGGGCCAGCGTCGCTACGTGGAGTCCCTCTCCTCGTACGCCCGGCAGTTCCTCGGCCAGATGGACAAGCCGGACGTCGACTTCATCGAGGGTCTGTCCCCGGCGGTCTCCATCGACCAGAAGTCGACCTCGCGCAACCCGCGCTCGACGGTCGGCACCATCACCGAGGTCTACGACTACCTGCGTCTGCTCTTCGCGCGCATCGGCAAGCCGCACTGCCCCGAGTGCAGCCGCCCGATCTCGCGCCAGTCGCCACAGGCCATCGTGGACAAGGTCCTGGAGCTGCCGGAGGGGAGCCGCTTCCAGGTGCTCTCGCCGCTCGTGCGCGAGCGCAAGGGCGAGTTCGTCGATCTCTTCGCCGACCTCCAGACCAAGGGCTACTCCCGCGCGCGCGTCGACGGCGAGACGATCCAGCTCTCCGACCCGCCGGCGCTGAAGAAGCAGGAGAAGCACACCATCGAGGTGGTCGTCGACCGCCTCACGGTCAAGGACTCCGCCAAGCGCCGCCTCACCGACTCGGTGGAGACCGCGCTCGGCCTGTCCGGCGGCATGATCGTGCTCGACTTCGTCGACCTCCCCGAGGACGACCCCGAGCGCGAGCGCATGTACTCGGAGCACCTGTACTGCCCGTACGACGACCTGTCCTTCGAGGAGCTGGAGCCCCGCTCCTTCTCCTTCAACTCGCCCTTCGGCGCCTGCCCCGAGTGCACCGGCATCGGCACGCGCATGGAGGTCGACCCCGAGCTGATCGTCCCGGACCCGGACAAGACGCTGGACGAGGGCGCCATCCACCCCTGGTCGCACGGGCACACCAAGGACTACTTCGGCCGGCTGATCGGCGCCCTCGCCGACGCGCTCGGCTTCCGCACGGACATCCCCTTCGCGGGCCTGCCCCAGCGCGCCAAGAAGGCCCTGCTCTACGGCCACAAGACCCAGATCGAGGTGCGCTACCGCAACCGCTACGGCCGCGAGCGCGTGTACACCACGCCCTTCGAGGGCGCGGTGCCCTTCGTCAAGCGCCGGCACAGCGAGTCCGAGAGCGACGCCAGCCGCGAGCGCTTCGAGGGCTACATGCGCGAGGTGCCCTGTCCCACCTGCGAGGGCACGCGTCTGAAGCCGATCGTCCTCGCGGTCACGATCATGGACAAGTCGATCGCCGAGGTCTCCGCGATGTCGATCAGCGACTGCGCGGACTTCCTGGGCGAGCTGAAGCTGAACGCCCGCGACAAGAAGATCGCGGAGCGGGTGCTGAAGGAGGTCAACGAGCGGCTGCGCTTCCTGGTCGACGTCGGCCTGGACTACCTCTCGCTCAACCGCGCGGCGGGCACCCTCTCCGGCGGCGAGGCCCAGCGCATCCGCCTGGCCACCCAGATCGGCTCCGGCCTCGTCGGCGTGCTGTACGTCCTCGACGAGCCCTCCATCGGCCTGCACCAGCGGGACAACCACCGGCTGATCGAGACCCTGGTCCGGCTGCGCGACATGGGCAACACGCTCATCGTCGTGGAGCACGACGAGGACACCATCAAGGTCGCCGACTGGGTCGTGGACATCGGCCCCGGTGCCGGTGAGCACGGCGGCAAGGTCGTGCACAGCGGCTCCCTGAAGGAGCTGCTCGCGAACACCGAGTCCCAGACGGGCGCGTACCTCTCGGGCCGCAAGTCGATCCCGCTGCCCGACATCCGCCGTCCCCACGACCCGTCCCGCCGGCTCACGGTGCACGGCGCCCGGGAGAACAACCTTCAGGACATCGACGTGTCCTTCCCGCTGGGCGTGTTCACGGCCGTCACGGGCGTCTCCGGCTCCGGTAAGTCGACGCTGGTCAACGACATCCTGTACACGCACCTGGCGCGCGAGCTGAACGGCGCGAGGAACGTCCCCGGACGGCACACGCGCGTGGACGGCGACGACTTGGTCGACAAGGTCGTGCACGTCGACCAGTCGCCCATCGGCCGCACCCCGCGGTCCAACCCGGCCACGTACACCGGAGTCTTCGACCACATCCGCAAGTTGTTCGCCGAGACCACCGAGGCGAAGGTCCGCGGCTACCAGCCCGGCCGCTTCTCCTTCAACGTCAAGGGCGGTCGCTGCGAGAACTGCGCGGGCGACGGCACGATCAAGATCGAGATGAACTTCCTCCCGGACGTCTACGTCCCGTGCGAGGTCTGCCACGGCGCCCGGTACAACCGGGAGACCCTGGAGGTCCACTACAAGGGCAAGTCCATCGCCGACGTGCTGAACATGCCGATCGAGGAGGCCACCGACTTCTTCGAGGCGGTCCCGGCCATCTCCCGGCACCTGCGGACGCTGAAGGACGTCGGCCTCGGCTACGTCCGCCTCGGCCAGTCCGCCACCACCCTCTCCGGTGGTGAGGCACAGCGGGTGAAGCTCGCCAGCGAGCTGCAGAAGCGGTCCACCGGACGCACGGTCTACGTCCTGGACGAGCCGACCACCGGTCTGCACTTCGAGGACATCAGCAAGCTGCTGACGGTCCTCGGCGGCCTCGTCGACAAGGGCAACACGGTCATCGTCATCGAGCACAACCTCGACGTGATCAAGACCGCCGACTGGGTCGTGGACATGGGCCCCGAAGGCGGCGCCGGCGGTGGCCTCGTGGTCGCCGAGGGCACGCCCGAGGAGGTCGCCGGGGTCCCGGCCAGCCACACCGGCAAGTTCCTGCGCGAGATCCTCGGTGCCGACCGCATCAGCGACGCGCAGTCGGTGAAGGCGCCGCGCACCACTACGGCCAGGAAGACGGCCGCGGCAAAGTCGACGGCGAAGAAGACGGTGACGGCCAAGGCCAACAGCACGGCGACCAAGAAGGCCGCCGCGGTCACGAAGAAGGCCACCCCGGCGAAGAAGACGACCCGGACCCGCAAGGCCTGACACCACATCGAAAAGATCTGCCGCGACATCAAGAAATCGGCGCCCCGTGGGAACTGCCCACGGGGCGCCGTTCGTTCATCCATCAGCCAGCCCGGCTCCGCGGTGCGACAGACCTACGCACACTGCGGGTCCGGCCGCACCTTGTCAACAGCACAGGGAAGACAGCCGGTTCACCACTCACCCAGCTCGGCCGCGTACGGCGGCTCGGCCCCCGCCCGCGAGCAGGTGATCGCCGCCGCCCTGGTTGCGAAGCGCAGCAGCCGCCTCCAGCCCTCCGTCCCGAGGGTGGCCAGCGCTTCCGCGGACAGCGCGTCCTGGGCGTGCAGCCCGTGCAGCAAGGCCGCGTTCACCGTGTCACCGGCGCCGATGGTGTCCACCACGGCGACCTGCTCACCCGGCACGGAGTACTCCCCGCCGTCCCGCGTGAACACCGTCAGACCGTCTCCACCCCGGGTCACCACGACCGCCGACGGCCCGGAGGCCAGCCACTCGCGCGGAGTGCCACCCAGCCACTCCGCGTCCTCCGCGGAGAGCTTCAGCAGCGTGACCGAGGGCAGCCAGCTCTTGAAACGCGCCCGGTAGGCGTCCGCGTCCGGAATCAGTCCCGCCCGGATGTTGGGGTCGAGCGCGGTGAACAGCCCCTGCCCGGCCGCCGCGTGCATCAGCTCCTCATAGGCGCTCGCCCCCGGTTCCAGGACGAGCGAGCAGGTGCCGAAGGACACCGCGCGCGTGCCGGCGGGCAGCACGGCGGGTGCGGTGAACAGCCGGTCGGCCGTGCCGTCGACGTAGAAGGAGTAGGCGGCGGAGCCGCCGGCGTCGAGCGTGGCCACCGCGAGGGTCGTCGGCTCCGGCCCGCGCTGGACACCCGACACCTCGACGCCTGCCCGCCGCAGCCCGTCGAGCAGGGCCTCACCGAAGGCGTCGCGCGAGGTCCGCGAGCAGAACGCCGTGGGTGAGCCGAGCCGGCCCAGGGCGACGGCGGTGTTGTACGGGCCACCGCCGAGCGCCGGCTTGAGGTCCGCGAGGGCACCGGGGCCCTGCGGTACCAGGTCGATCAGTGCCTCACCGGCGACGACGATCACGAGACGGCTCCCCTCTCGGACAGCGTGGATGGGTCGGTGTGCTCGGTTCTCCCGGCCCCGACCGGCTCTTCCGGGCAGCCGCAGGACGTGCGGTGCACGAACGCACACGACAGACGGAGCGTCCGGGCCGGCCGGCCCGGCTCGCCCAGCCGGTCCAGCAGCACCCGCACGGCCTGGGCGCCCAGCTCCCTGCTGGGCTGGGCGATGGCGGTGAGCCGGGGCGAGAACAGGTCCGCCCAGGCGAAGTCGTCGAAGCAGCACAGGGCGATGTCGTCCGGGACGGACAGTCCGTGCCGGCGCAGAGTGCGCAGCGCGCCGATGGTCATCGCGTTGTTTGCGGTGACCAGGGCCGTGGGCGGATCGGGCAGCGCGAGCAGGGCCGCCGTGGCCCGCTCGGCACCGGCGGACTCGGAGTCGCCGGACACGAGAAGCTGTTCGTCGTGCGCCAGACCGGCGGCGGTGAGGCCGTCCAGATAACCGGCGACGCGTTCTTCGGTGGTGCTCAGCCCGGGCAGGCCCGCGACCATCCCGATCCGCCGGTGTCCCATTCCGGCGAGATGGGTGACGAGGCGGGCGGTCGGTCCAGCGCCGTCCGCGCAGACCTGGTCGCACCACGGCACGTCCTGGCCGGGAGCGGCGCCCTCCTCACCACCGGCCGGGACGGCGCCCGGCACCTGGGTGTCGATCACCCGGTCCAGGAACACGGTGGGGACGGTGTGGCGGCGGAGGTAGCCGACGAGGGCGTGCGGACGCGCGGAGGGGGCGACGATCATGCCGTCCACCCGGCGCTCATGGAGGAGCTGAGCGACCTTGCGTTCATGTCCGGGGTCGTCGTGCGGGTCCGCGATGAGCAGGCTGTATCCCGCGTCCAGGGCGGCGGCCTCGACGCCCTGCAGGATCTCCGTGAAGTAGGGATTGCTGATCGCCGACACCGCGAGCCCGATGGAGCGGGTGCGGGAGGTCACCAGGGAGCGGGCCAGGGTGTTGGGGGTGTAGCCCAGGGTGTCGATGGCGTCCAGCACGGCCTGGCGGGTGTGGGGCAGCACCGGGCGCGTGTCGTTGAGGACGTGGGAGACGGTCGCCACGGAGACACCGGCACGGCGAGCGACGTCCGCCATGGTGGCCATCGCGTTCCCCTCTCTGAACCGTCGAGGCTGGGCATCACCGGCCCCTGCGGGGGCTCCGGCCCGGAACATATCCCATCGAGCACCCCCGCGTAAACGCTTGCGCAAGCGTTTACGTCCTCTGCCCGGACAGCTTCCGGCCCATCGTCCGGGCCCGCACCGCACCGCACTTTTGCCCCCAGCGCGCACGTGACGCCTCCCCCCACCGCGCCCCGCCACAGCACCCCTGCCTCCGCGCCCTCCGCGCTCCTCATCGTTCACACGCCCGCCTCCCCGCCCCTCCCCGCCCCTGTCCGTCCAGCTCCCCGCCCCCGCCGCAGGACCGGCCCTTCTGCCCGGGTATGGTCGCCCTGCACAGTCCTTGACCACTGGAGTTCCAGATGCCCGCCCGACCGTCCGCGAGCCGTCGTACCGTCCTTCGTGGGGCCGCCGTGGCCCCGGTCGCCGGGCTCGGCCTGGCCGCGTGCTCAGGGCCGGGCGGTGCCTTGGCCTCGGCCACCCCGACCGCGCCGGTCGATCTCGGTGCCGCGAGCGAGATCGCGGAGGGCGGCGCCAAGCTGTACCGGGATCACAACGTGGTCGTCAGCCGTGACAAGAGCGGTGCCCTGAAGGCGTACAGCACCATCTGCACGCACGCGGGGTGCGCCATCAACAAGCTGCAGGGGACGACCCTGATCTGCCCCTGCCACGACAGCCAGTTCGACGCCACGACGGGCAAGGTGGTCCAGCAGCCGGCCACCGAGCCCCTCGCCGAGCTGCCGGTGAAGGCGGCGGGCGGCAGGATCATCGCCGGGCCGGGCGCCTGACCGAAGACCGACGCGGCCCCCGCAGGCCCCGCCTGCCGTCAACCGGCCTGCGGCGCGCGGGGCTTCACTCCCAGGCCCAGGCGATGCCGACGATGCCCGGCCGGATGCGGGGCTCGACCACGTGGACGCAGTGGTGGGGTCCGGTGAGCGGCAGTTCCTGGCGGCCGCTGCGAGGGGCCGCCGGCGAGGGCTGGGTGAAGCGGTGGCAGTGTGCCGGGAGCGCGGCCGGGTTGAAGCGGACCTGGAGCGCGTACTGGCCGCCGGGCGCGCAGAAGCGGTGCAGATGCTCGCGGGAGGGCCCGGCCGTGCCGTCCTCGATGCCGTACCGGAAGAGGAAGGTGTCGCCGGAGCGCAGTCGGGTGCCGAAGAGCAGCTCGGCGACCAGTACGCCGGTGTGCTGGTCCCAGCGGACGCGTCCTGTGCGGCAGTTCTCCAGGGCCCGCACCCTGATGTCCTGCGGCCGGCAGCCGGGGTCGCCGTGGTGCACGGCGAGGAACCGGTCGACGCCGTCACGGTGGGCCCGCACGATGTGGTGAGCCTCGCGGCCCGCCAGCTCGCGCCGGGCGCCGATCCGGACGTGTTCGTGATGGCCGAGGGTGTGCAGTCCGTCGTCGCAGGGCCTGCCGAGGTCGGCCCGGAGCCGGTTCAGGACGTCGGATGCCTCGATGAGGGCGCGGTAGGAACGGGTCCCCGGGTGGCCGGCGGCCGTGCGTTCATGGGCGTCGGTGAGCAGCCGGATCAGTGACTCGTCCGGCAGCTGGAGGATCTCCTCCAGTGCTCGTACGGCCCGCAGCGACTCGGGGCGCTGGGGGCGGCGGGCGCCCTGCTGCCAGTAACTCAGGCTGGTCACCCCGACCTTGACCCCGTGCCGGGACAGATGATGCTGGACGCGCTGGAGCGGCAGTCCGCGAGCGGCGATCGCGGCGCGCAGCGCCACGTGGAAGGGGCCGCCCCGCAGGGCCGTGTCCAGTTCCGCGGTGGGGACGTCCGCGTGCTCGGTGGCATGCCGCATGCCGAGGCGCCTTTCTGTGTGGTGTCGCTACGGCTGGTCAGACCGTCTGCGCTGGTGTGCGGGGTCACCCTCGTGGGCGCTGTGGACGCCCGTGGCTGCACAAGCCGCGTCCCGTTGTACGGACGTGCTCGGCCCCGAGTTCCCCCGCATTGAAGCGTGTTGACCAGACCCCGACAACACCCCGAACCCGCCATGACCCCACCCGGCCGGGGCATGGCGCGCCGCCGGAACCGTCGCTCAGCGGAGCCGCGTCGGCGTCCGCCCGCCGCATGCGAGGATCGACGGGGGACGGAGACCTGGGCATTCGCGGGTGACACAGCCGCCATGACGCCCGAGGAGGCGGTCGCCGGGCTGCGGCGGCGGATCGTCGACGGGCGTCTCGAAACCTGGTTCACCAGCTCCGCCGGGCTCCTGTTGAAGGTGCTGACCAACAGCGAGCCCGCTCTGGTGATGCTCCTCGACGGGGACGACGACCCGGGCGGGCACGCGATCATCGCCGGAGCCGGAGCCGGAGCCGGAGCCGGAGCCGGAGCCGGAGCCGGAGCCGGAGCCGGAGCCGGAGCCGGAGCCGGAGCCGGAGGCTTGCGCGGGGGCTTCCGGCTCGCGAACGGGCAGTGCGACACGTACCCCGACGAGGACACCGTGCCGATCGGCGCGGCGCTCCGGATCGTCCAGCCGGTGATCGACAACGGTGTGCCGCCGGCCGATGCGGGGTGGTGCGGGGACGGGTGAGCGGCGCGAGGCGGGCGTTGTCCACAGGCCCGACGCGGTGTCGGTGCTCGCCAGTAGGGTGTGAGACATGGCCGACCCCTCCAGCTACCGCCCCAGGCCGGGTGAGATCCCGGACTCTCCGGGGGTGTACAGGTTCCGTGACGAGCACCGCCGGGTGATCTACGTCGGAAAGGCGAAAAGCCTGCGCCACCGCCTGGCGAACTACTTCCAGGACCTGGCGAACCTGCACCCGCGCACCCGGACGATGGTGACTACCGCCGCGTCCGTGGAGTGGACCGTGGTGTCCACGGAGGTCGAGGCGCTCCAGCTGGAGTACTCCTGGATCAAGGAGTACGACCCCCGGTTCAACGTCAAGTACCGCGACGACAAGAGCTACCCGTACCTCGCGGTGACGATGAACGAGGAGTTCCCGCGCGTGCAGGTGATGCGCGGTCACAAGAAGAAGGGCGTGCGGTACTTCGGGCCGTACGCGCACGCCTGGGCCATCCGGGACACCGTCGACCTGCTCCTGCGCGTCTTCCCGGTGCGTACCTGCTCGGCCGGCGTGTTCAAGAACGCCGCCCGCACCGGCCGGCCCTGCCTGCTCGGCTACATCGGCAAGTGCTCGGCCCCCTGTGTCGGCCGGATCAGCCCCGAGGACCACCAGGACCTGGCCGAGGAGTTCTGCGACTTCATGGCCGGACGCACCGGTACCTACCTGCGCCGGCTGGAAAAGCAGATGATGGCGGCGGCCGAGGAGATGGAGTACGAGCGAGCCGCCCGGCTGCGCGACGACATCGAGGCCCTGAAGAAGGCTATGGAGAAGAACGCGGTCGTGCTCGCCGACGCGACCGACGCCGACCTCATCGCCGTCGCCGAGGACGAACTGGAGGCGGCCGTCCAGATCTTCCACGTGCGCGGTGGCCGGGTGCGTGGCCAGCGCGGCTGGGTGACCGACAAGGTCGAGGACGTCACCACCGGCGCACTGGTCGAGCACGCTCTGCAGCAGCTGTACGGCGAGGAGACCGGGGACGCCGTGCCGAAGGAGGTGCTGGTCCCGGCCCTGCCTGAGCCGGTCGAGCCGGTCCAGGAGTGGCTGACCGGCCGACGTGGGGCGAACGTATCGCTGCGCATCCCGCAGCGCGGCGACAAGAAGGCGCTCATGGAGACCGTGCAGCGCAACGCCCAGCAGGCCCTCGCGCTGCACAAGACCAAGCGCGCCTCCGACCTGACCACGCGCTCGCGTGCCCTGGAGGAGATCGCCGAGGCCCTCGACCTGGACAGCGCCCCGCTCCGGATCGAGTGCTACGACATCTCGCATCTCCAGGGGGACGACGTGGTCGCCTCCATGGTCGTCTTCGAGGACGGCCTGCAGCGCAAGAGTGAGTATCGCCGCTTCCAGATCAAGAGTTTCGCCGGGCAGGACGACGTCCGCTCCATGCACGAGGTGATCAGCCGCCGCTTCCGGCGCTACCTCGCCGAGAAGGAGCGGACGGGGGAGTGGGCCGACGGCGAGGAGGACATGGCCGGTGGCGAGTCCGTGCTGACCGGCACGGACGAGATCACGAACTCCCTCAAGGACGACGACGGCCGCCCCAGGAAGTTCGCCTACCCGCCGCAGCTCGTCGTGGTCGACGGCGGCCAGCCGCAGGTCGTGGCGGCCCGGCGCGCCCTGGACGAGCTGGGCATCGACGACATCGCCGTGTGCGGCCTCGCCAAGCGCCTGGAGGAGGTCTGGGTGCCCGGCGAGGACGACCCGGTGGTCCTGCCGCGCACCAGCGAGGGCCTCTATCTGCTCCAGCGCGTGCGGGACGAGGCTCACCGCTTCGCGATCACCTACCAGCGCACCAAGCGGGCCAAACGCTTCCGCGCCGGCCCCCTGGACGACGTCCCCGGCCTGGGCGAGACCCGCAAACAGGCGCTCATCAAGCATTTCGGCTCGGTGAAGAAGCTCCGGGCCGCCACAATCGAACAGATCCAGGAGGTGCCCGGGATAGGCCGGAAGACGGCCGAGACCATCGCCGCGGCCCTCGCCCAGGCGGCCCCGGCCGCACCCGCCGTGAACACGGCGACCGGAGAGATCATTGAAGACGAGGAACCCGACACGGCGGGCGGTTCCTCGGGGGAGCCCGTATCCGCGGGTCTCCCGGACGAACGACGGGGGCAGGAGACATGACCGAGCACGACGCACAGCCCACGACAGAGCGAGATACGGCGCCTAAGGAAGCGGGCCAGGACCGGCCCCAGACGGCGGCCGGCGATCAGCACGCGGTCCAGGAAAACGGAGCACAGGTGAGTACGGACGTCACGGCGGCCGCGGCCCCCGAAGCGGCCATCCCCGAACTGGTGATCATCTCCGGCATGTCCGGAGCGGGCCGGTCGACGGCGGCGAAGTGTCTGGAGGACCTCGGCTGGTTCGTCGTGGACAACCTCCCGCCCGCCCTCATCCCCACCATGGTGGAGCTGGGCGCCCGCTCGCAGGGCAACGTGGCGCGGATCGCCGTCGTCGTGGACGTGCGCGGGCGGCGCTTCTTCGACAACCTGCGCGAGTCCCTCGCCGACCTGGACACCCGGGGCGTCACCCGGCGGATCGTCTTCCTGGAGTCCTCCGACGAGGCCCTGGTGCGCCGCTTCGAGTCGGTGCGCCGCCCGCACCCGCTCCAGGGCGACGGCCGCATCGTGGACGGCATCGTCGCCGAGCGTGAGCTGTTGCGCGAGCTGCGCGGGGACGCCGACCTGGTGATCGACACCTCCAGCCTCAACGTGCACGAGCTGCGCGCCAAGATGGACGCCCAGTTCGCCGGCGAGGAGGAGCCCGAGCTGCGGGCCACCGTCATGTCGTTCGGCTTCAAGTACGGCCTGCCGGTCGACGCCGACCTGGTCGCGGACATGCGGTTCCTGCCCAACCCGCACTGGGTCCCGGAGCTGCGCCCGTACTCCGGGCTCAACGAGGAAGTCGCCGCCTACGTCTTCAACCAGCCCGGCGCGAAGGAGTTCCTCGACCGCTACGCCGAGCTGCTGCGCCTGATCGCGGCCGGCTACCGGCGCGAGGGCAAGCGGTATGTGACCATCGCCATCGGCTGTACGGGCGGTAAGCACCGCTCGGTGGCGATGTCGGAGAAGCTCGCCGCGCGTCTCGCGGCCGAGGGCGTGGAGACGGTGGTCGTACACCGGGACATGGGACGGGAATGACGGAACGTACACCGCGGCTGAGCAGGCTGCGCCGGATGGTGCCCGAGTCGCGCGCCGGCCGCCCGGCCGAACCCCGCGGCGGCCGGCCCCGCCGCCGGGGAGCCCAGCCCAAGGTCGTCGCGCTCGGCGGCGGCATGGGCCTGTCCGCCTCGCTCGCCGCACTGCGCCGGATCACCGGCGACCTCACCGCCGTGGTCACCGTGGCCGACGACGGCGGTTCCAGCGGCCGGCTCCGGGACGAGCTGGGCGTGCTGCCGCCCGGCGATCTGCGCAAGGCGCTGGCCGCGCTGTGCGGGGACGACGACTGGGGCCAGACCTGGGCCCGGGTCATCCAGCACCGCTTCCAGTCGCAGGGTGACCTGCACGAGCACGCGGTCGGCAATCTGCTGATCGTCGCCCTGTGGGAGCAGCTCGGCGACCATGTGCAGGCCCTGGACCTGGTCGGCAAGCTGCTCGGCGCGCACGGCCGCGTGCTGCCCATGTCGGCCGTGCCGCTGGAGCTGCAGGCCCTGGTCAAGGGGCACGACCCGGAGCGCCCGGACGACGTGGACACGGTGCGCGGACAGGCGACGGTCGCGCTCACGCCGGGTGAGGTGCAGTCCGTGCACCTGGTGCCGAACGACCCGCCGGCCGTCCCGGAGGCCGTCGCCGCGGTACTGGACGCGGACTGGGTGGTGCTCGGCCCCGGTTCCTGGTTCTCCTCGGTGATCCCGCACCTGCTCGTCCCCGAGCTGCTGGACGCCCTCACCGAGACCAAGGCACGCAAGGTGCTGTCCTTGAACCTCGCCCCGCAGCCCGGAGAAACAGAGGGCTTCTCACCGCAGCGTCATTTGGAGGTTTTGGGGCGACACGCCCCTAAACTCGCCCTGGACGTGGTGCTGGCCGACGAGGCCGCCGTGCCCGACCGCGACTCGCTCACCGAGGCCGCCGAGCGGCTGGGAGCCGCGGTCGAGCTGGCGCCGGTGGCCCGGACCGACGGCACTCCCCGGCACGACCCGGAGCTGTTGGCCGCCGCGTACGACCGTATTTTTCGGATGCATGGAAGGATCGGCCCATGGCGATGACGGCAGCGGTGAAGGACGAGATCTCCCGGCTCCCCGTCACCCGGACCTGCTGCAGGAAGGCGGAGGTCTCCGCCATTCTGCGGTTCGCCGGCGGCCTTCACCTGGTGAGCGGGCGCATCGTGATCGAGGCGGAGCTGGACACCGCGATGGCGGCCCGTCGCCTCAAGCGGGACATCCTGGAGATCTTCGGCCACAGCTCCGAGCTGATCGTGATGGCGCCCGGCGGGCTGCGTCGCGGCTCGCGGTACGTCGTCCGGGTCGTGGCGGGCGGTGACCAGCTGGCCCGCCAGACGGGTCTGGTCGACGGCCGGGGTCGCCCGATCCGCGGGCTGCCCCCGCAGGTGGTCTCCGGGGCCACCTGTGACGCGGAGGCGGCCTGGCGCGGGGCCTTCCTGGCGCACGGCTCGCTGACCGAGCCCGGCCGTTCCTCCTCCCTGGAGGTGACCTGCCCGGGTCCGGAGGCCGCGCTCGCGCTGGTCGGCGCCGCCCGTCGGCTGTCGATCGCTGCGAAGGCCCGTGAGGTGCGGGGTGTGGACCGGGTGGTCGTGCGCGACGGCGACGCGATCGGCGCGCTGCTGACCCGGCTCGGGGCGCACGAGTCGGTGCTGGCCTGGGAGGAGCGCCGGATGCGCCGCGAGGTGCGGGCCACGGCCAACCGGCTCGCCAACTTCGACGACGCCAACCTGCGCCGTTCGGCCCGCGCCGCCGTGGCCGCCGGTGCCCGGGTGCAGCGGGCGCTGGAGATCCTCGGCGAGGAGGTGCCCGAGCACCTCGCGGCCGCGGGGCGCCTGCGCATGGAGCACAAGCAGGCCTCGCTGGAGGAGCTGGGCGCGCTCGCCGACCCGCCGCTGACCAAGGACGCGGTGGCGGGCCGGATCCGCCGCCTGCTGGCGATGGCCGACAAGCGCGCCACCGACCTGGGCATCCCGGGCACGGAGGCCAACCTCACCGAGGAGCTGGCGGACAACCTGGCCGGCTGACGCCGTGTGAACAGGCCGGTGCGGAGGCCCAGTTGGGGCTTCGGCGCCGGCTTCTTCACACCTGCCCAGGCTCCGGTGGCGCGTCCATGAGGCACACGTGCGTGTGCGAGGCCGCGTGAGCTCGATCGTGTGATGGCCTGCATCAGAAGCTTGCGGGGCTTTGACTGGGCCGGGACAGCATCGCTGAGCGGTCTGGCACGTTGGGTTCGGCGCCGGCGAGCGGGTCCCTGTTGCGTCGGCGAGATGGGTCAGGGCCTCTTCGCCGCCTCTGGCCGCGCCCACGTGGTCAGGTCGTGGGGGACTTCGCCCGCCCGGCTCGGACCACGGGCGCGATCCTGGTCGCCGCCCGGGACGCGAAAGCGGATGACCGGTGTGCCCAAGACCGTTCGGGGCGTGCCGGTGCACGGTACCTGCACGCACCGCCACCGCCTCTGCTTCCTCGGCAGTTGGAGGCGTACGTCCTCGGCAGTTGGAGGCGTACGACGCAGCGCAGCCGGCGGTGTCCGTAGCGCACGTTCCGTCACTCCGGTGACGGAACGGTGGACCCACTACTCCCTGGGCGCCCACGGATGTACGACGACGCCGAGAGCCCCGGCCGTGAGCGGCGGGGCGCCGGTGCGGCCGCCGCCGTGCACACCGACCACGCCTACCAGCGGCTCACCCGCTCCGTCGACCTCACCGGGGTCGACGCGGCCGACGAGCCGGCCCTGAGCACCCGGCTGATGTGGGGCACCGAGCCCGGCGACGACGTCGCGCTCATGACCGGCGGCACGGCGAAGCAGGGCGAGGGCTTCGAGACCTCCCTGGGCGCCTGGCGCATGCCCGGACCGCCCCCGGGCAGCCCGGCCGCACTGAAGGACTGGACACGTACCGGGGCGCTGCACCGGACCTGAGGGCGGTGACCACGGACGACACCGTGCTGCTCGGTTCGGTCCGGAGCAGGTGCCGTCGGCGGCCGGCCGGACGGCCCTGCTGCGGACGGCGTTCGCCGCGCTGGGCGCGTGAGGGGCGCCACGTTGACAGATCCCGCTCGCCTTGTTCCAACAGGTGAGCGGGAGGCCTCTCAACGGTGCGCGAAACGGGCCCCGTCGAGCCCTGATCAAGTGAGCCGACGCGCTCACGAACGAGTGAACGGAGCGTAAAAACCGCCGGGCATTCCCTACCGAATATGGGTGAATCAACTGCTGATCCGAGGCGGTCCGTACCTCTACTGGCGGGTACGGAACGCCTGCCCGTGTATGGGCCATCTCGATGTCACCCCGGGGCCCGCAGCGGGGTAGGGTCGGTGGTGGTCGGGGACATCCCAAACAGAGCTCGCCGGCACCGCATGGCCGGCGTACCAACGAGGAGATCGGTTCGTGACGATCCGCGTAGGCATCAACGGCTTCGGCCGCATCGGGCGTAACTACTTCCGCGCGCTGCTGGAGCAGGGTGCTGACATCGAGGTTGTGGCTGTCAACGACCTGGGTGACACGGCGACCACCGCGCACCTGCTCAAGTACGACACGATCCTGGGTCGCCTCAAGGCTGAGGTCTCCCACACCGCCGACACCATCACCGTCGACGGTCACACCATCAAGGTGCTCTCCGAGCGCAACCCGGCCGACATCCCCTGGGGTGAGCTGGGCGTCGACATCGTCATCGAGTCGACCGGCATCTTCACCAACAAGGCGGACGCCGAGAAGCACCTCGCCGGCGGCGCCAAGAAGGTCCTCATCTCGGCTCCGGCCAAGGACGAGGACATCACCATCGTGATGGGCGTCAACCAGGACAAGTACGACGCGGCGAACCACCACGTCATCTCCAACGCCTCCTGCACCACCAACTGTGTGGCCCCGATGGCGAAGGTCCTGGACGAGAACTTCGGCATCGTCAAGGGTCTGATGACCACGGTGCACGCGTACACCAACGACCAGCGCATCCTGGACTTCCCGCACAAGGACCTGCGCCGCGCCCGCGCCGCCGCCGAGAACATCATCCCGACCACCACCGGTGCCGCCAAGGCCACCGCCCTGGTCCTGCCGCAGCTCAAGGGCAAGCTGGACGGCATCGCCATGCGCGTCCCGGTCCCGACCGGCTCGGTCACCGACCTGGTCGTCGAGCTCGGCCGCGAGGTCACCAAGGAAGAGGTCAACGCCGCCTTCCAGAAGGCCGCCGAGGGCGAGCTGAAGGGCCTCCTCGACTACACCGAGGACCCGATCGTCTCCTCGGACATCGTCAACGCCCCGGCGTCCTGCACCTTCGACTCCTCCCTGACCATGGTCCAGGAGGGCAAGAACGTGAAGGTCATCGGCTGGTACGACAACGAGTGGGGCTACTCCAACCGCCTCGTGGACCTCACGGTCTTCGTCGGCGGCCAGCTCTGATCGTCGCAGCAAGGTCTTGAAGTGAGAGCAGGGCTCGGGCAGCGCACCGCCGCGCTGTCCGGGCCCTGTCCTGCGCCCGGACCACGTCCTTTTACGATCAGGTGCACCACGAGCCCTCCTCAGGAGTCCACTCAATGAAGACGATCGACGAACTTCTCGCCGACGGCGTGAGCGGTAAGCGGGTTTTCGTCCGCGCCGACCTCAACGTGCCGCTGGACGGCACCACCATCACCGACGACGGCCGTATCCGCGCCGTCCTGCCCACCGTCAAGGCCCTGGCGGACGCCGGCGCCAAGGTGGTCGTCGCCTCGCACCTGGGCCGCCCGAAGGGTGCCCCGGACCCCGCGTTCTCGCTGCTGCCCGCCGCCGAACGCCTCGGTGAACTGCTCGGCGCCCCGGTCGCCTTCGCCCAGGACACCGTCGGCCCCGCCGCCCACGACGCCGTCGACGGCCTCCAGCCCGGCCAGGTCGCGGTCATCGAGAACCTGCGCTTCAACGCCGGCGAGACGTCCAAGGACGACACCGAGCGCGGCGAGTTCGCCGACCGGCTCGCCGCCCTCGCCGACGTCTACGTCGGTGACGGATTCGGTGCCGTGCACCGCAAGCACGCCTCCGTCTTCGACCTGCCGAAGAGGCTGCCGCACTACGCCGGCCACCTCATCGCCACCGAGGTCGGCGTCCTGAAGAAGCTCACCGAGGACGTCCAGCGCCCCTACGTCGTCGCGCTCGGCGGTGCCAAGGTCTCCGACAAGCTCGCCGTCATCGACCAGCTGCTCGGCAAGGCCGACCGTCTCCTCATCGGCGGCGGCATGGCCTACACCTTCCTCAGGGCCAAGGGCTACGAGGTCGGCATCTCCCTCCTGCAGGAGGACCAGATCCCGGCCGTCACGGAGTACATGGAGCGCGCCGAGAAGCAGGGCGTCGAGCTGGTGCTCCCTGTCGACGTCCTGGTCGCCCGGGAGTTCCCGGACCTGAAGACCAAGGCGCCGGCCGACTACACCGTGGTCGACGCGGACAAGATCCCCGCCGACCAGGAGGGCCTGGACATCGGCCCGAAGACCCGAGAGCTGTACGCCTCGAAGCTCACCGACGCCGCGACCGTCTTCTGGAACGGTCCCATGGGCGTCTTCGAACACCCCGACTACGCCGGAGGCACCCGGGCCGTGGCCCAGGCCCTCCTCGACTCGGACGGCTTCACCGTCGTCGGCGGCGGCGACTCGGCCGCGGCCGTGCGTACGCTCGGCTTCGACGAGAAGGCGTTCGGACACATCTCGACCGGTGGCGGCGCCTCCCTCGAATACCTTGAGGGCAAGACGCTCCCCGGCCTCGCCGCACTGGAGGACTGACCCCGCATGACCACTCGCACGCCGCTGATGGCGGGCAACTGGAAGATGAACCTCAACCACCTTGAGGCCATCGCACACGTCCAGAAGCTCGCCTTCGCCCTGTCCGACAAGGACTACGAGGCCGTCGAGGTCGCCGTCCTGCCGCCCTTCACCGACCTGCGCTCCGTGCAGACCGTGGTCGAGGGCGACAAGTACAAGATCAAGTACGGCGCCCAGGACATCTCGCAGCACGAGTCCGGCGCCTACACCGGGGAGATCTCCGGTGCCATGCTCGCCAAGCTGAAGTGCACGTTCGTGGCCATCGGCCACTCCGAGCGCCGTCAGTACCACCACGAGACCGACGAGCTCGTGAACGCCAAGGTCAAGGCCGCCTACAAGCACGGCATCACCCCGATCCTGTGCGTCGGTGAGGAGCTGGACGTCCGCGAGGCGGGCAACCACGTCGGCCACACCCTCGCCCAGGTCGAGGGCGGTCTGAAGGACCTCCCGGCCGAGCAGGCCGAGACCATCGTGATCGCCTACGAGCCCGTGTGGGCCATCGGCACCGGCAAGGTCTGCGGCGCCGAGGACGCGCAGGAGGTCTGCGCCGCCATCCGCGCCAAGCTCGCCGAGCTGTACTCGCAGGACGTGGCCGACAAGATCCGCATCCAGTACGGCGGCTCCGTCAAGGCGGGCAACGTCGCGGAGATCATGGCGCAGGCCGACATCGACGGCGCCCTGGTCGGCGGTGCCTCGCTGGACGCCGACGAGTTCGTCAAGATCGTGCGCTTCCGCGATCAGTGACGCCCGCGGTGAGTAGGCGGTAGCGGCGATACGTCGTACTCTTGCGGGGGCACAGCCGAGGTGCTGTGCCCCCGTCGTCCATCCGAATCCGAGGAAGTTGGTCCAGCCGTGGTTTTGGGGTTCTCGATCGCCCTGATCGTCTTCAGCCTGCTGCTGATGCTGCTGGTGCTGATGCACAAGGGAAAGGGCGGCGGCCTCTCCGACATGTTCGGTGGCGGCATGCAGTCGTCCGTCGGCGGCTCCTCGGTCGCCGAGCGCAACCTCGACCGGATCACCATCGTGATCGGCCTGCTGTGGTTCGCGTGCATCATCGTCCTCGGCATCCTGATGAAGTCGAACGGCTGACACTTCCGCACAGCGCACACATCACGCATATTCGGTACGTAAGGCCCCATGTTCGGTACGCGCTCCTGAGCGCGGCCTATCATGGGGCTTGCGTCTGGGTGTGGGGCTTGTAACTCCAATGACTGGACGCGCGTTGGGCCTTACGTAGACTGAGGCGCTCGCAGCGAAGCGAAACGCCGACTCGCTTCGCGGCACCATCACGCAGGGAGTTACGACCGTGGCAAGTGGCAACGCGATCCGAGGAAGCCGGGTCGGGGCGGGGCCGATGGGCGAGGCCGAGCGTGGCGAGTCCGCGCCGCGTCTGCGCATCTCCTTCTGGTGCTCCAACGGGCACGAGACGCAGCCCAGCTTCGCCAGCGACGCACAGGTGCCCGACACGTGGGACTGCCCGCGCTGCGGCTTCCCCGCCGGCCAGGACCGGGACAACCCGCCGGACCCGCCGCGCACCGAGCCCTACAAGACGCACCTCGCCTATGTGCGGGAGCGGCGCAGCGACGCGGACGGCGAGGCGATCCTCGCCGAGGCGCTCGCCAAACTGCGGGGCGAGATCTAGGAGTTACGGCCGGCCAGGTGCCCCAGGGTGCCTGGCCGGAGCCGTCCGGGTGCACCTGTTGTTGTCCCTGTGGACAGCGTCGCGTCCGCTCCTCCTCTGCCCTGATCAACTAGGTTGGGACCGGCAGCGGGACAAGGAACGCAGCAGGACAGGTGCACGAAGGAAGGCTGAGGTCGCACATGAACGCAGACGGCCGGACCAGGCTCAACCAGACGCCCGAGTGGGCCGCTCTCGCCAAGCACCGCGAAGAGCTGGCCGACACCCATCTCAAGGAGCTGTTCGCCGCCGATCCCGGGCGCGGCGCGGGGTACACGCTCCAGGTCGGTGACCTCTACATCGACTACTCGAAGCACCTGGTCACCGACGAGACGCTGCGGCTCTTGCGCGAGCTGGCCGCCGCCACGGACGTGTTCGGTCTGCGGGACGCCATGTTCCGCGGCGAGAAGATCAACGTCACCGAGGACCGCGCCGTACTCCACACCGCGTTGCGCGCCCCGCGGGACGCGGTGATCGAGGTCGACGGCGAGAACGTCGTGCCCAAGGTGCACGCCGTCCTCGACAAGATGAGCGACTTCGCCGACCGCGTCCGCTCCGGCGCCTGGACCGGCCACACCGGCAAGCGCATCAAGAACGTTGTCAACGTCGGCATCGGCGGCTCCGACCTCGGCCCCGCGATGGCCTACGAGGTGCTGCGCGCCTTCACCGACCGCGCCCTCACGGTCCGCTTCGTCTCCAACGTCGACGGCGCCGACCTGCACGAGGCCACCCGCGACCTCGACCCGGCCGAGACGCTGTTCATCATCGCCTCCAAGACCTTCACCACCATCGAGACGATCACCAACGCCACCTCCGCCCGGCAGTGGGTGCTGGACGCGCTCGGTGCCGACTCGGCGGTGGCCAAGCACTTCGTGGCGCTGTCCACGAATGCCGAGAAGGTGGCCGAGTTCGGCATCGACACGGCCAACATGTTCGAGTTCTGGGACTGGGTCGGCGGGCGCTACTCGTACGACTCCGCGATCGGCCTCTCCCTGATGATCGCCGTCGGCCCGGACCGCTTCCGCGAGATGCTGGACGGCTTCCGGCTGGTCGACGACCACTTCCGCACCGCCCCCGCCGAGACCAACGTCCCGCTGCTGCTGGGCCTGTTGGGCATCTGGTACGACAACTTCCACGACGCCCAGTCGCACGCGGTCCTGCCGTACAGCCACTATCTCTCCCGCTTCACCGCCTATCTCCAGCAGCTGGACATGGAGTCCAACGGCAAGTACGTGGCGCGGGACGGCAAGCAGGTCGACTGGCAGACCGGGCCGGTGGTGTGGGGCACGCCCGGCACCAACGGGCAGCACGCGTACTACCAGTTGATCCACCAGGGCACCAAGCTGATCCCGGCGGACTTCATCGGCTTCGCCGAGCCGGTGGCCGAGCTGAGCGGCCGGCTCAAGGCGCAGCACGACCTGCTGATGGCGAACTTCTTCGCCCAGACCCAGGCCCTCGCCTTCGGCAAGACCGCCGAGGAGGTCCGCGCTGAGGGCGTCGCCGAGGAACTGGTCCCGCACAAGACCTTCCAGGGCAACCGGCCGACCACGACCATCCTGGCCCGGGAACTCACCCCGTCCGTCCTCGGCCAGCTCGTCGCCCTCTACGAGCACAAGGTGTTCGTCCAGGGCGCCGTGTGGAACATCGACTCCTTCGACCAGTGGGGCGTCGAGCTCGGCAAGGTCCTCGCCAAGCGGGTGGAACCGGCGCTGACGGAAGGCGCGGAGGTGCCCGGCCTGGACGCGTCGACCAGGGAACTGGTCGCCAAGTACCGCGAGCTGCGCGGCCGTAGCTGACCGGCACGCAAGCCCTGGGACGGCCGGAACTCCGACGGCCGTCGACCGCGGGGTCCGCGCACGGCCGGGCCCCGCTCAGGCCACCGCGCTCAGCGTGTCCGCGAGCCGTCCGCGTGCCGCGCGGGCGGCGGGGAGCGCGGCGAGCGCGGCCGCACCCAGCACGGCGGCCGAGCCCAGCGCGAGCAGCAGCCCGGGCGACGGGGACCGGGCGATCCCCGCGCCGATGCCGCTGGAGGCGCCCTGGGCGTCGATGAGCCGGCGGGCCAGCGGCAGGCCGAGGGCCGTGGCGGCGAGCGTCGAGGCCAGGGCCGTACAGCTCGTCGCCGTCACGGTGATGGCGGTGATCTGCCGTGGGGACATGCCGATCGCCTTCAGGGCGAGCACGTCCCGCTCGCCCTCGCGGACGCTGCCGCCGATCGCGGTCAGCAGTTCGACCAGCCCGATGAGGGCGAGCACGGCGATCAGGCCGGCGACGACACCGCGCAGCGGGGACAGCCCGTCGGCCGGGTTCGGCACGGCGTGCACGTCCAGGTGGCCCCGGCCGGCCGCGGCGAGCGCGGCGGCCACGCGGTGCGGGTCGGCGCCGGGGCGCAGCCGCAGCTCGTAGAAGGCCGGGGCGAGTCCCGGGTCGTTCTCGCGGAGGGTGTCCAGGGAGGCCGTCACGACCCGGCCGGTGTTCTGCGGTTCGATGCTGCGGCCGACGATGTGCAGGATCTGCGGCCGGTCGCCGACCATCATCCGCACCCAGTCGCCGACCCGCGCGTGCAGCAGGTCCAGCAGCCCCTGCCCGGCCACCGCCTCGTCCGGTCCGTGCGCGGCCCGGCCCTCGGCGAGGGCGCAGGGGTAGGGCCGAGTGTCGGTGCCGAGGCCGCGCAGGGCGATGGTCCCGGTCTGCCCGGGCACCAGCGCGGCCAGCTCGACCCCGGGATAGGCGGCGGCCACGCGGGGGTCGCCGGCCAGCAGGGACCGCAGCTGCGCCGGGGCCGGCACCCCGTCCGTGCGGACGGTGAGCGAGGTGGGCAGACCGACGCGGGCCGGGCTGGTGTGGAAGCGGTCGATCGTGGTCCACGCGCTGAGCGCCACCACGATCAGCAGCATCGGCAGGGCCAGCCGGGCCACGGTGGCCAGCGACCGTCCGCGCCCGGTGACGACCTTGTGGCAGCCGAGGACCAGCGCGGCCGGCAGCCGCAGCCCGAGCGCCCGCCGGGCCGGGCCGGTGAACCGGCCGCCCGCTGCCACGGCCGGGCGCGGCACCGGAACCGGCGGCACCCGGCCGGCCCGCCAGGCCGCGAGGCCCGTGGTCAGACCGATGAACAGCACCGCGCCCACGGGCACCACCAGCAGCGCCACGGCGTGCCCCGGCAGCCCCTGCCACACGCCCACGGCATCGCCGAGCCGCCCGGGGATCCGGCTGCCCAGCGTCTCGGTGAGCGCGGCGGCGGCCACGGCACCGAGCAGGGCGTAGGCGAGGTGCTGGAGCAGGAAGATCCGTACGACCTGGCCAGGGGTGAAGCCGATCGCCTTCAGCACCGACAGGTCCCGCAGATGACCGCGGATCCGGGTGGCGATCGCCCCGTGCACGGCGAGTCCGGCGGCGATCAGTGCGCCGAGCCCGAACAGGCCGAGCACCTGCCCGAGCAGCCGGTTGTCGCCCTGTGCCGCGGCGCGCGCCTGCTGCCAGGTGGAGACCTGGCCGATCGCGCCCGCGCCGAGCACGGTGACGGCACGCTGCACCGCGTAGTCCGTGTCGGCCGGATCGCCGAGCCGCAGCCCGATGACCTGGCCGCCGGGCGCCCGGACCGCCGACGGCAGGGCCCAGACCAGACCGGGCTGCTCACCGGGGCTGTAGCCGGGCTCGGCGCTGTCGGCGATGCCCTCGACGGTCAGCGTGCGGGCGGTGCCGGGCAGCGCCAGGGTGTCTCCGGGCTCGGCCAGCAGGGCGCGGGCCAGGCCGCTCTCCAGCACCACGCCGTCCGGCTCGGCCGGATCCAGCCAGTGCCCGGCGGTGAGCAGCGGCCGTCCGACGGAGGGCAGCTTCGGGGTGCCGCGCAGCTCCACGGAGGCGCGGGTGCCGCGCGAGGCGACGGTGACGGACTCGGTGCGATAGGGACCGGCGACGGACGTGACGCCGTCCAGCCGGGCGAGTGCGCCGGTGTCCGCGGACGACGCGGTGTGGATCCACACATGTGCCCCGCGCGCCTCGGCGAAGGTCCGCTGCCAGGGGTTGGTGGCGTAGCCGAACAGGGCGGCGGCCAGCAGCAGCGAGGCGATGATGCCGGCGGTGGCCAGCACGAGGAACAGCGCCTCGCCGCGGTGCGTGCGCAGATCGGAGTGTGCCCAGCGCAGGGTGGCCCGCACGTCCCTGAGATCCAGCACGGTCAGTCCTTCAGCTCCAGCACACCGGAGATGCCGCTCGGGCGGGCCGGCGTGTCGTCCAGGGTGGCGTCGTCGGCTATCCGGCCGTCGAAGAAGCTGATCACCCGGTCGGCGGCGCTCGCCAGCCGGGCGTCATGCGTGACCAGCACGATCGTCTGGCCGCGCCCATGGAAGCGGGACAGCAGCCGCATCACCTCGCGCGTGCCCTTGCTGTCGAGGCTGCCCGCGGGCTCGTCGGCCAGCAGCAGCGGCGGATGGTTGACCAGCGCCCGGGCGAGGGCGACCCGCTGCTGCTCACCGCCGGACAGCTCGCCCGGCATGCTGCGCTCCTTGCCCTCCAGCCCCAGCTCGGCCAGGAGCGTCTCGCGCTCGGCACGGGCCCGCTTGGGCGGGACCCCGGCCAGCAGGGCGGGCAGTTCGACGTTGTCGGCGACGGACAGGTTCGACACCAGGTTGAAGAACTGGAAGACGAAACCGATGGCCTTCCGTCGCTCCACCGCCCAGCGAGCCTCGCTGAAGGAGTCCGTGCACCGGCCGTCCAGCCAGATACTGCCCTCGTCCGGCCGCTGGAGCCCGCCCAGCAGGTGCAGCAGCGTCGACTTCCCGGCGCCGGACGGGCCGGTGATCGCAACGAACTCGCCCCGGGCCACGCTCAGGTCGACGCCGCGGACGGCGTGCGCGGGCGCGCCCTCGCCGTGGTGGGTCTTGACCAGGCCCGCGGCCCGAAGGACCGGGACGGTGTCCTCGCTCATTCCAGTTCCTCCTGGCACCGTTCCAGCCAGTCGAGGTCGGCCTGGAGATGCAGCATCGCGCCCTCGATCAGCAGATGGGCGATTCGGTTGTCCCGGTTCTCGGCCGCGGCCAGTTTCGACAGGGTGCGCATGGTGTTGAGGTACTGACGCCGCTGCTTGTTGATGAGGGCGATCTGGTCGGCGAGACCTGTCTGCGAGGCGAGGGCGAGCTTCATGAAGAACTCGTCCCGCACCCGCGGCTCGTCCTCGGTTTCCTCGAACCAGGCGTGCAGCGCCTCCCGCCCGGCGTCGGTGAGGTGGTAGACCTTCTTGTTGGGCCGGCTGGACTGCTCGACGTCCTCGCCCTCGATGAGCCCGGACTTCTCCAGGCGGCCGAGGGTGACGTAGATCTGGCCGACGTTCGGCTGAGGGTACGCGGAGCCCAGCAGTTGCTCAAGGTCCTGCTTCAGCTCATAGCCGTGGGCCGGGCCGCGGGCGAGGAGTGCCAGGAGGGCAAGGCGCACGCGAGCTGTCCTCCTGTCCTGTCACCATGTGCTCCAGGCCCTAGTATCCCGCATACCTAACAGGTATACATGGCCTCTGACCCCGGGCGAGGGTGCCCGGAGCCGGTGTGCAAGGAGGAACCTATGCGGTGGATACGCGCCGCCGGTAGGGGCCTCCTCGTCCTCGTCGTGATCACGACCGGGTACGTCACCTCCGGCATCGGCGCCGGCGAGGGCGCGGGCGGTGGACGCGGCCCGCTCACCCTGGCCACCGCCGGCGACCTCACCGGCTACCTCGGCCCGCTGCTCCAGGGCTGGAACCGCACCCACCCCGGCGAGAAGGTCACCCTCGTCGAGCTGCCGGACTCGGCCGACGAAACGTATGCGCAGATGACGACCGACCTGCGCGGCGGCGACCGGAGCCGCTTCGACGTCCTCAACATCGACGTCAACTGGACCTCGGAGTTCGCGGCGGCCGGCTGGATCCGCACGCTGCCCCGCGACCGGTTCCCCCTCAAGAGCTTCCTGCCCCCGGTCGTGGACACGGCGACCTACGACGGGCGCCTGTACGCGGTCCCGTACGTCACGAACGCCGGACTTCTCCTCTACCGCAAAGATGTCCTCGCCGAGGAGGGCGTGCCGCCGCCGCGCACCTGGACCGAGCTGGAGCGCGATGCGAAGAGCGTCGCGCCGAAGTACCACCTCGACGGCTACGCGGGCCAGTTCCTGCCCTACGAGGGCCTCACCGTCAACGCGGCCGAGGCCGTGTACTCGGCGGGCGGCAGCATCCTCGGCGACGAGGGCACGCGCGTCACCGTCGACTCGGCCGCCGCCCGCGAGGGCATCGGTTTCCTCGCCCGCGGCGTCCGCGAGGGCTGGATCCCGAAACAGGCGCTTACCTGGAAGGAAGAGGAGTCCAAGCAGGCCTTCCAGGACGGAAGGCTGCTCTTCCTGCGCAACTGGCCCTACGCCTATGCCGTGGCCTCCGCCAAGGGCTCCAAGGTCGCCGGGAAGATCGGTGCCGTACCGCTGCCCGGGCCCGGCGGACCGGGGACGAGCGTCCTCGGCGGCTCCAACCTCGCGGTCAACACCCATGCCCGGCATCCCGATTCGGCCGCACGCCTGATCGCCTACCTGACCAGCGCGCAGGTGCAGCGCCAGGTGCTCGTCCGGGGCGCGCTGCCGCCCGTACGCGCCGCGCTGTACCAGGATCCCGCGCTGATCCGGCAGTTCCCCTATCTGCCGACCCTGCGCACCGCCGTGCTCACCGCCGCGCCGCGCCCCAAGAGCGCGCACTACGACCAGGTCAGCCTGGTGGTGCAGGCGGTGGTGCACGGCGCTCTGACCGGACGCGAGACGCCCGAGCAGGCCGTGCGACGGCTGGCGCGCGAGCTCGACGCCATCGCCCGTCGATAGTCTCTCGACTCCTCCATCTAGTTACTTGTTAAGTAACGCGGACATCTCATCTCTGCTTGGGATGTACGGATAAGTCCCTATTTGCGCCCCCAACTGTCCAGTAGCTTCCGTTCTTTTCATTGACACTCTCGCGACACGCCTACCTAACATGCATGCATGCTGAGTAAGTACCACTGGTGGCGTGACGCGGTGATCTACCAGGTCTACGTCCGCAGCTTCCTGGACAGCACCGGTGACGGCGTCGGCGATCTCGCCGGGGTCCGTGCGGGGCTGCCGTACCTGAAGAAGCTGGGCGTCGACGGGATCTGGCTGAGCCCGTTCTATCCTTCGCCGCAGCACGACCACGGCTACGACGTGGCCGACTACCGCGGGGTCGACCCGCTCTTCGGCGACCTCGCCGAGTTCGACCTGCTGATGGCGGCCGCCCACCGGCTCGGCATCAAGGTGCTCCTGGACATCGTCCCCAACCACTGCTCCAGCGAGCACCCCTGGTTCCGCGAGGCGCTGGACAGTGCGCCCGGCAGCCCGGCCCGCGCCCGCTTCCACTTCGCCGACGGCCGCGGCCCGGACGGCGGCGAGCCGCCCAACAACTGGCACGCCATGTTCGGCGGCCCGGCGTGGACGAGAGTCGGCGACGGCCAGTGGTACCTGCACATGTTCACGCCCGAACAGCCCGACTGGAACTGGCGCAATCCCGAGATCACCGCCGAGTTCGACCGGACCCTGCGCTTCTGGCTCGACCGGGGCGTGGACGGCTTCCGCATCGACGTCGCCGCCGGCCTGTTCAAGCACCCCGAACTGCCCGACTCCGACGACCCCGAGGCCGACGCCCGCAACCGCGACTCGGTCAACCCGCTCGCCTGGAACCAGCCCGAGGTGCACGGCATATGGCGGCGCTGGCGTGCGACATGCGAGGAGTACCGGGAGCGCGACGGCCGTGAACGCCTCCTCGTCGGCGAGGTCTCCGTGCCCACCGCCCGCGAACACGCCCTGTACGTCCGCCCCGACGAACTCCACCAGGCCTTCTTCTTCGACCTGCTCGGCGCCCCCTGGGACGCCGACGCCTTCCGCAAGGTCATCTCCGAGGCCATGCAGGACATCGCCGGCACCGGCTCCACGGTCACCTGGGTCCTCAACAACCACGACCAGGTCCGCACCGTCACCCGCTACGGCGAACCCACCCCGCAGGGCAGCGGACCAGGGCCTGTCCTGGGCGCCGCCCGTGCCCGCGCCGCCGCGCTGCTGATGCTGGCGCTGCCCGGAGCCGCGTACATCTACCAGGGCGAGGAACTGGGCCTGCCCGAGGTCGTCGACCTGCCCGACGACGTCCTCACCGACCCGATCTTCCGGCGCACCGGCAGCCGTGCCCGCGTCCGGGACGGCTGCCGGGTGCCGCTGCCCTGGTCCGGGCAGGCCTCGCCGTTCGGCTTCACCTCCGGCGCGGAGGGCGTGCAGCCCTGGCTGCCGCAGCCCGACTGGTTCGCCGAGCACGCCACCGACCGCGCCCTCGCCGACACCCGGTCCTTCTGGCACCTGTACCGCGAGGGCCTGCAACTACGGCGGTCTCTCCCGCAGTTGGGCGAGGGAACGCTGCGCTGGCTGGACACCCCACCCGGTGTCCTCGCCTTCGCCCGCGGCGACGACCTGGTCTGCGCCGTCAACTTCACCACGGCCCCCGCCCCCGCGCCGGTCTCCGGCACCCCCCTGCTGTCCAGCGGCCCCTGCCCGCCCGGCGTCCTGCCCGGCTCCACGGCCGCCTGGTGGCTCAGCGACCTCTGATCAACCACCTCTTGAAGGGACATCGACGATGATGCGACGCCGTACCACCCTGCTCACCAGCTGCACCGCCCTCGCCCTCGCGCTCGGCGCCACCGCCTGTGGCGGCGGGCCGGTCTCGGCCGGCGGCGGTGACAAGGCGCTCAGCGGCCAGACCGTCACCGTGGCCGGCGTCTGGTCCGGAGCCGAGCAGAAGAACTTCCAGAAGGTGCTGGACGCGTTCACCGCGAAGACCGGCGCCACGACCCGGTTCGTGTCCACCGGCGACAACGTCTCCACCGTCGTCGGCAGCAAGATCGAGGGCGGCGACGCCCCCGACGTCGTGATGGTCCCGCAGGTCGGCGTCCTCCAGCAGTTCGCGAAGAAAGGCTGGCTGAAGCCCCTGTCCGGCACCGCCCGGCAGACCGTCGACGCCGACTACGCGCCCGTGTGGCGGAAGTACGGCAGCGTCGACGGCACCCTGTACGGCCTTTACTTCAAGGCCGCCCACAAGTCCACCGTCTGGTACAGCCCCGACGCGCTCGCCCAGGCCGGGGTCAAGCCGCCGACGACGTACGACGAGATGCTGAAGGCCGGGCACACCGTCTCCGACTCCGGGCTCGCCGCCTTCTCCGTCGCCGGTGAGGACGGCTGGACCCTCACCGACTGGTTCGAGAACATCTACCTCTCCCAGGCCGGACCCGAGAAGTACGACGCCCTCGCCGCGCACAAGCTGAAGTGGACCGACGCGAGCGTGGTCAGGGCGCTGGGAACGCTCGGCAAGCTGTTCAAGGACAAGCAGCTCGTCGCGGGCGGCCAGAAGGAGGCACTGAACACCGACTTCCCCGGCTCGGTGGAGAAGGTGTTCGGCCCCAAGCCCGAGGCCGGCATGGTCTACGAGGGCGACTTCGTGGCCGGGGTCGCCCACGACCAGTTCGGGAAGACCATCGGCAAGGACGCGAACTTCTTCCCCTTCCCGGCGGTCGACGGCGGCACGGCACCGGTGGTCAGCGGCGGTGACGCGGCCGTCGTCCTCAAGGACGGCAAGAACGCCACGGCCGGCATGAAGCTCCTGGAGTACCTGGCCACCCCCGAGGCGGCGGCCGTCTGGGCGAAGGCGGGCGGCTTCCTGTCCCCGAACAAGAAGCTCGACTTCTCGGCGTACGGCGACGACGTCACCCGGGCCACCGCCAAGTCCCTTGTGAACGCGGGTGATTCGGTCCGCTTCGACATGTCCGACCAGGCGCCCGCCGCCTTCGGCGGCACCAAGGGCGCGGGGGAGTGGAAGCTGCTCCAGGACTTCCTGCGCGACCCGTCGGACCCGAAGGGCACCGCGGAGCGGCTCGAAGCCGCGGCGGCCAAGGCCTACCAGGGCTGAACGGCAGCATCATGACCGCCACCACTTACCTGAAACAGCAGGCGGGCCCGCGGGCCGCCGGCGTGGCGCGCGGGCGCCGCGGCCGGCGGCGCGCCCGGCTGATCGCCCTGCTCTTCGTCTTCCCGGCGCTGCTCCTGCTCGGCGCGCTCGTCGTCTACCCGGTGCTGTTCTCCGTCGGCCGCAGCTTCTTCGACGCCACCGGCACCCGGTTCGTCGGCGCCGGCAACTACACCGAGATGTTCCGCGACCCGGCCACCCTGAAGGCCATCCGCAACACCGCCGTCTGGGTCGTCGTGGCCCCGGCCCTGCTGACCGGTCTGGGCCTGATCCTGGCCGTGCTGGTGGAGAAGGTCCGCTGGGCCACCGCCTTCAAGCTGCTGCTCTTCATGCCGATGGCGGTGTCCTTCCTCGCCGCCGGCATCATCTTCCGCCTCGCCTACGACGAGGACCCGAACAAGGGCGTGCTCAACGCGGCCGTGGTCTCCGTCCACGACGCCTTCCGGGGCACGCCGGCCTACCCGACGGCCCGCGGGCGCGCCGGACTGCTGACCCAGGACCGGGACGGCTCGTACCGTACGACCGCCTCCACCGGCCGGTCCGTGGCGCTCCCCATGGTCGGCGTCCTGCCCAAGGACCTGCCGAAGAACGCCGCGCCCGCGTACCCGGCGGCCGCGCGGCAGGCCACCCCCGGTGAGCTGCGCGGAGTCGTCTACCTGGACTTCACTCCCGGCGGGGGCGGCCGGCCGGGCAAGGTCGACCCGAAGGAGAGCGGCCTGCCCGGGATGACGGTCCAGGCGCTGCGCGACGGCCGGACGGTCGCGAGCGCCACGACCGCCGCCGACGGCTCCTTCCGCCTGTCCGGGCTGCGTGCGGGCTCGTACACGGTGAAGCTGCCGAAGTCCGACTTCGCCCAGCCCTACCAGGGTGTCTCCTGGCTCGGCCCGGCCCTCGTCACACCGGCGATCATCGGCGCGTACCTGTGGATCTGGACCGGCTTCGCGATGGTGCTGATCGGCGCGGGGCTGTCCACCCTGCCCCGGGACGCGCTGGAGGCGGCCCGGATGGACGGCGCGAACGAGTGGCAGATCTTCCGCCGGATCACCGTGCCGCTGCTGGCCCCCGTGCTGACGGTCGTCTTCGTGACCCTCGTGATCAACGTGATGAAGGTCTTCGACCTCGTCTACATCATCGCGCCCGGACCGGTGCAGGAGGACGCCACCGTCCTCGCGACCCAGATGTGGCTGGTGTCCTTCGGGGGCGGCAACAACCAGGGCCTCGGCAGTGCCCTGGGCGTCCTGCTCCTGCTTCTGGTGATCCCCGCGATGGTCTTCAACGTCCGCCGATTCAGAAGGAGTCAGCGATGAACGCGGTCAGGAGAGGGCTCGGCAACGGCCTGGTCCAGGCCTTCCTGGTGGTGATCGGCCTGATCTGGCTGACCCCGCTGGCGGGACTGTTCGTGTCCTCGCTGCGGTCGTCCCAGGACACCGCGAAGGGCGGCTGGTGGACGGCCCTGACGAGCCCCGGGCAGCTGTCCTTCGACAACTACTCGGCCCTGCTGAAGAACTCCGGCATGACCCAGGCCTTCTGGAACACGGTACTGATCTCGGTGCCGGCCACCACGCTCGTCGTGGGTCTCGCGGCCCTCGCCGGATACGCCTTCGCCTGGCTGGACTTCCCGCTCAGGGAGCCGCTCTTCCTGCTGGTGGTGGCCCTGTTGGTGGTGCCGGTGCAGATCGGCCTGCTGCCGGTGGCCAAACTCTTCGGCGCGCTGGGCCTGTTCGGCACCATCCCCGGTGTCGTCCTCTTCCACGTCGCCTACGGCCTGCCGTTCGCGGTGTTCCTGCTGCGCAACTACTTCGCGGAGATGCCGAAGGAGATGCTGGAGGCGGCGCGGATGGACGGCGGCAGCGAGTGGCGCATCTTCACCCGCCTGGTCCTGCCGGTGGGACGCCCCGCGATCGCCTCCCTCGCGATCTTCCAGTTCCTCTGGGTCTGGAACGACATGCTGGTCGCCCTGCTCTTCGCCGACAGCTCCGCCCAGCCCCTGACCGTGGAACTCCAGTCCCAGATCCGCCAGTTCGGCAGCAACATCGACGTCCTGGCCCCGGGCGCGTTTCTGTCCCTGATCGTGCCGGTGGTGGTGTTCTTCGCCTTCCAGCGGCACTTCGTACAGGGCGTGATGGCGGGATCCGTCAAGTGAGCGCAGCGGAACCACACATCATGCACACGCCTGCTGCACAACGGATTCATGCCATTGGGCGATCAACCGGCGTGTCAGATGGCGTGAGCTGATAGGGAGATACCTCCAGGGGGGCCGGGGAGGGTGGTCACCCCTGCGCCCGCTCAGGAGGTATCCACCGCATGGCCCAGCAGCCCACGACCATGATGAAGACCGTCCTCGACGGATGGCGGAACTCTCTGCTGGACATGGGCGGGCGCAACCGGCTGCTGAACTTCCGGCACACCAGAACGGCCACGCTGGAGATCGACTCGCCCGGCGCCGACGCGCTGCTCGCGGACCTGGCCAGGGGATGGGAGTTCGCGCCGGTCCCGGAGAAGACGCCGGGCGTGGGCCTGGAGAAGGCCGGCGACACGGCGGAGGGGACCACCGGCCGGCCGCACCGCCCGGGACTCGTCACCCAGAAGACCACCCAGGCGGCGCTGGACTCCTCGCTCTACCAACTGCGCCAGAAGTCCGGCCAGATGTACAACGACTACGGCCTGTGGGTGCTCTGGCTGGGCGTCGGCATGCTCCACTGGCGCGAGGCCGACGCCCACGAGAGCAGCGCCGCGCCCCTGCTCCTGGTACCCGTCGAACTGCGCAGGGACGGCAACCGCCGCTACCGCCTGCACCCGGCGGAGGACCAGGAGCGCATCCACAACCCCGCGCTCGCGGTGAAACTGGACCGGCTCGGCGTCGACTGGACACCCGTCACCGCGACCGACGCCGCCGACCTGTCCGGCGTCCTCGCGGCGGCCCGGTCGGTCGCGGCCGGGCCGCAGGGGTGGGCGGTCGAGGAGCGCGTGGTCCTCGGGCTGTTCGCCTCCCACCGCGAGGCGATGTACCAGGACCTCCAGCAGAACGAGGAACGGATCCTCGGCCATCCGCTGGTGCGGGCCGTCGCCCTCGGGCCCGATGCGGGCCTGCCCGACGGCCTGATCGACTTCGAACCCCCCGACGCGGACCGCATCGACGACATCCAGCTGCCCGAGCAGACCCCGCTCGTCCTCGACGCCGACGCCTCACAGCGGCAGTGCATCGCCGCGGCCCTCGACGACCGGTCCTTCGTCATGAGCGGCCCGCCCGGCACCGGCAAGAGCCAGACCATCACCAACCTCATCGCCGCACTCATGCATGCCGGCCGCAGCGTGCTGTTCGTCAGCGAGAAGGCCGCCGCCCTCGACGTCGTACGCAACCGGCTGCGCGGGGTCGGGCTCGGTGACTTCGTCATGGCACTGCACAGCGGTGACACGAGCAAGAAGGCGGTGGCCGCCGAACTCGCCCGGGTGCTCACCACCGAGGCCCGGGTCACCGGAGCCGCCGAGCACGAGCTGGCGCGCGCCCGGAAGCTGCGCGCGGACCTGTCCGCGTACGCCGCCGCCATGAACGAGACCCGCGAACCCCTGGGGCGCAGCCTGCACGACGTCCTCGGCCGCCTGGTGCTGCTGGAGCAGTCCGACACCCCCGGCCTGCCGCTGGGCACGGAGAACGCCAAGGTCGTCCGCACCCTGACCGCCGGCGCCCTGCAGGAACTCGCCACCGCCGCCCAGACGGTCGCCCGTGCCTGGCGCCCCGCCGCCGAGGGTGAGTCCTTCCCCTGGCGGGGCCTAGTGCCGCAACAGGCAACGTTCGCCCCGTCGCGACG
>NZ_JAIQYY010000006.1:0-38894 GCF_020181035.1 Streptomyces sp. CoH27 | reverse complement strand
AAGCCCAAGTACGTCCAGTACGAGGGCTTCCGGCCGGCACGCCGAGAGCACGCACCGGACGCCGCTCCTTGACGGGCAGACGTTGCCTGCCGCGGCACTGGCCGGCGGCTCCGCCCACCAGGTGGTCGCCGAGGCCGCCGACGCCCTCGGCGCCCTGCTGACGGCGGCCGGACGCCGCCCCTTCGCCGCCACCCAGGACGAACCCCGCTCGGTGCGTGAGGTCCAGCAGCTCGTGCGCGGCCTGCGGGCCGGGCTCGCCGGCCGGCCGGCGGAGCAGGAGGACGGCGGTCTGCCGGAGGACGTCACCACTCAGGTCGCCCAGCTCGCCGACCTGCTCGGCATGCCGAAGCCCGAGCGCGCCGAGACCGCGTTCGCCCTGTGCGAGCTGGCCGACCTGACGACGGACGGCCACCGCCCGCTCCGCGGCTGGTTCGACACCGACATCCTGCGCCGGGCCCACGCGGCGGCCCGGGACCTGCGTACGGCTGTCGACGCGCAGGCCGTGGCCCGAGCGCAGGCCGAGGACGTCTTCGGCGAACAGGTCCTCACCGCCACCGACCTGCCCGCCCTGGTGCGCCGCTTCGCCGAGCAGCACCGCGGCGTCATGGCCCGCTTCTCGGCACAGTACAAGGAGGACCGCCGGCGAGTGGCCGGCCTGACCAGGGCCGGCTCCTGGGACAAGGCGCTGGCCGGCCGGCTGGAGCAGGCGCTGGCCTGGCAGCACGCCGCCGCCGAGGTGACGCGCCTGACCGGGGTGCACACCGCCCTGCTCGGCAGGTACACGCCGCACACCCCGGACGCGTGCGGGGAGCTGGACCGGGCCCTCGCGACGGCCGACCGCATCGAGACGCTCGGCCGGGACGCCCAGCGCCGCGACCTGCTCGCGGACCGACTGGCCGACCAGGCCGAACCCGACCAGCTCCCCGCTCTGCTCGCCGAGCACGTCCGCAGCTCGCTCGGTGCCTGGTGTGCGGCCGCCGAGACCCGGACCGAGCGCTGGAACCGAGCCGTGACGGACCTGCTCGACCTCTTCGACACGGCTGCCCGCACCCGGCTGTCGCCCTCCCTGCTCGGACCCCTGGACCAGGCCGAGCAGGCCATCGACACCCTGCTCGCCGATCCGGAGGGTCCCGAGGTGTGGCGTGCCCACCGCGACGGGCTCGCCGTTCTCGCCCGGCACGGGGCGGACGGCCTGGTCGCGGGCGCGGCCGAGCGCGGACTCGACCCGCGGCGCCTGCCGGACATCGTCGAGCAGGCGCTGCTGCGCGCCTGGGCGGACGGCGTCCTCGCCGCCGACCCGCGCCTGCGCAGCACCCGCGCCGAGGACCTGGACGCGCGCGTGGCCGACTTCCAGGAGGCCGACCGGCGGCTGATCGCGGCCGCCGGGGGAGCGGTGACCGAGGCGTGCAACAAGCGCCGGCCCCGCAGCTTCGGCGGTGGCGGTGCGGCGGTCGTCATCCGGGAGGCCGAGAAGAAGACGCGGCACATGCCGGTGCGCGAACTGCTCGGCAGAGCCCGCGAAGTCGTGCAGGCCGTCAAGCCGTGTTTCATGATGAGTCCCCTGACGGTCAGTCAGTTTCTGCCGCCGGACTTCCAGTTCGACGTCGTCGTCTTCGACGAGGCCTCCCAGGTCCGCCCCAGCGACGCGGTCAACTGCATCTACCGGGGCCGTACGCTGATCGTCGCCGGTGACGACAGGCAGTTGCCCCCGACCTCCTTCTTCGACTCCTCCGTCGACGACGACTCCGACGAGTACGCCGAGGACGTCCCGGACTCCTTCGAGTCCCTGCTGCAGGCCTGCAAGGCCGGCGCCCTGCGGGAACTGCCGCTGCGCTGGCACTACCGCAGCCGCCACGAGAACCTGATCACCTTCAGCAACCACGAGTTCTACGACAACTCGATGATCACCTTCCCCGGGGCCCTCGACGAGGGCAACGACGTCGGCGTCGCCTTCCTGAAGACCGACGGCGTCTACGACCGGGGACGGCGCCGGGACAACCGCGAGGAGGCGGAGTTCGTCGCCCGCCGGGTCCTGCACCACTTCGACACCCGCCCCGGCAAGAGCCTCGGCGTCGTCGCGCTCTCCCAGGCCCAGGCCTCCGCCATCGACCAGGCCGTGCAGCAGGCCCGGCTGGCCCGCCCCGACCTGGACCACTGCTTCACCGAGGACCGCCTCGACGGGTTCTTCGTCAAGAACCTGGAGTCGGTACAGGGCGACGAGCGCGATGTGATGATCATGTCCGTGGGCTACGGCCCCGACGAACACGGCAGGGTGGGGCTCAACTTCGGCCCGATCAACAAGAGCGGGGGCTGGCGCCGCCTCAACGTGGCCGTGACCCGCGCCCGCTACCGCATGGAGGTCGTGGCCTCCTTCCGCGCCGCCGGCCTGCCGGACAGCCCCAACGACAGCGTGCAGTACCTGAAGCGCTACCTCGACTACGCCGAGAACGGCCCGTCGATCCTCGCCCGGGACGTCGTGCAGAGCGACGCCGAGCCGGAGAGTCCCTTCGAGGAGTCCGTCCTCGCGGTGCTGCGCGGCTGGGGCTACCAGGTGCAGCCCCAGGTCGGTGTCGCCGGCTACCGCATCGACCTGGGCGTACGCCACCCGGAGCTGCCCGGCGCCTTCGCCCTCGGCGTCGAGTGCGACGGGGCCATGTACCACTCCGCCAAGGCCGCCCGGGACCGGGACCGGCTGCGCGAACAGGTCCTGAACGGGCTCGGCTGGCGGCTGCACCGCATCTGGGGCACCGACTGGTACCGAGGCCGGCCGGCCGCCGAACTGCGGCTGCGGGAAGCGGTCGAACAGGCCGTCGCCCAAGGTCCGCTCACCACGGCGCCTGCCACGCCGCGGCCCGCCGCGGGGGAGGGGGCGGACACCGCACCGCCCTCGGGCGGCGACGAGCACGGCCGCATCCCGCGGCAGACGGAGGTGGAGTACGAACGCGTGCCCGTGGACACCGGGACCGCACGCGAGTGGAGCGTCCCTTACCGGACCAGTGCCGTCACGGTCGTGCCACGCCATGAACTGCACACACCGCAGGCCCGGCCCGCGCTGCGCAAGGTACTGGCGCAGATCATCGAGACCGAGGGCCCGATCCACGAGGACCTGCTGGTCCAGCGGGCACGCGAGGCCTGGGGCGTCGGCCGCGCCGGCAACCGCATCCGGGACAACGTCCGGGAGGTGGCCCGCACCCTGGTCCGCTCCGGACAGGTCCGCGCGGACGACGCCTTCTACGACGTGACGGTCCGGGACGAGGTGAAGGCGCGGCACCCTCAGGACGGCACTCCACCCCGCAAGGTACTCCACATCGCACCGGCCGAGCGGCACCGGGTGCTGTACGAGCTGGCCGCCGAATGCCCCGGCATGTCCGAGGACGAACTGATCAAGCAGGCCTGCGAGTTCTTCGGCTGGCGCCGCACCGGCAAGGACATCCGGGACCGCCTGGCCGCGGACCTCGCGGAACTGCGCCGCCGGGGCGAGCTCGACGGCGGGCCGGACCGGGTCAGCGCCGTGCGCCGCGCCGGCTGGTGACCTCAGGAAAGCGCCGGCCGGCGACCTCACGAAAAAAACGGGGCGGCGGGGTCGAAACCCCGCCGCCCCGCGCTCAGCCGAGGCTCACGGCGACGCCGGCGGATACAGCGACCTCGGCAGCTGCGAGGCCGCCGCCGAGTCCAGGAGCCACAGCGTCCGGGAGCGGCCGTACGCACCCGCTGCCGGAGCCTGGATCTCGCCCGCGCCCGACAGGGCGATGGCGGCCGCCTCCGCCTTGTCCTCGCCGGCCGCGAGCAGCCAGACCTCGCGGGCCGCGCGGATCGCCGGGAGGGTGAGGGAGATCCGGGTCGGCGGGGGCTTGGGCGCGCCGTGGACGCCGACCACCGTGCGCTCGGTCTCCCGTACGGCCGGCAGCTCCGGGAAGAGCGAGGCCACATGGGTGTCCGGGCCGACGCCCAGCATGAGCACGTCGAAGGTGGGTACCGAGCCATGGTTCTCCGGCCCGGCCGCCTTCGCCAGCTCCGCCGCGTACGCCTCCGCCGCCGCCTCCACGTCCGCACCGAACGGGCCGTCGGAGGCGGGCATGGCGTGCACGCGCTCCGGGTCCAGCGGTACGGCGTCCAGCAGGGCCGCGCGGGCCTGCGTGACATTGCGCTCGGGGTCGCCCTCGGGGAGGTAGCGCTCGTCGCCCCACCACAGGTCGAGCCGGCCCCAGTCGATGGCGTCCCGCGCGGGCGCCGCCGCGAGCGCGGCCAGCAGGCCGTTGCCGTTGCGGCCACCGGTGAGGACCACGGAGGCGCTGCCCCGGGAGGCCTGCGCGTCCACGATCTTCGTGATGAGGCGGGCCGCGGCGGCCTGCGCCATCAGTTCCTTGTCGCGGTGGACGACCAGCTGGGGGACGCTCACTTCGCCGCCGCCTTCCGTGCCGGAGCCTTCTTGGCCGTCTTGGCCGCCGCCTTCTTCGCGGGCGCCTTGGCCGCCTCCGTCACCGGTTCGGGCTCGGCGACCGGCTCGACCGCCTGCTGTGCCGGGACCGGGTTCAGCCGCTCCACACCGTAGCGCAGCGCCGATGCGTAGGTGTCGTCCGGGTCGAGCCGGCGCAGTTCCTCCGCGATCAGCTCGGCGGTCTCCCGCCGCTTGAGCGCCACCGCACGGGCCGGCTGGCCCTCGATGGACAGCGTGGCCAGTGAGCCGTCCGCGCGGTCCAGGACGATCGGGCCGCAGGAGGTGTCCATGCGGACGGCCGTCAGCCCGGGACCGGAGGACCGGGAGCGCTTGACGGGGACGTCCAGCCGGTCCGCGAGCCACATCGCCAGCAGCTCACAGCTCGGGTTGAACTCCTCGCCCTCCACCTCGACGCCCCGCACCTCGCACGTGACCTGGTCCAGGGCCGCCGCGAGCATCGAGCGCCACGGCGTGATCCGGGTCCAGGACAGGTCGGTGTCACCGGGCGTGTAGGCCGCGGCGCGGGCCGACAGCTCCCGCACCGGCTGCTCGGCGGCATAGGTGTCGGTGACCCGGCGCTGGGCCAGCGCGCCCAGCGGGTCCTTCGCCGGATCCAGCGGCGCGTTCACCGGCCACCACACCACGACCGGGGCGTCCGGCAGCAGCAGCGGCAGCACGACCGAGTCGGCGTGGTCGGCGACCTCGCCGTACAGCCGCAGCACGACCGTCTCGCCGGTGCCCGCGTCCGCGCCCACCCGCACCTCGGCGTCCAGCCGGGACGTCGTACGGTCGCGCGGGGTGCGGGAGACCCGCTTGATGACCACGAGCGTGCGCGAGGGGTGCTCGCGCGAGGCGTCGTTGGCGGCCTTCAGGGCGTCGTAGGCGTTCTCCTCGTCGGTGACGATGACGAGGGTCAGGACCATGCCGACGGCAGGGGTGCCGATGGCCCGGCGGCCCTGGACGAGCGCCTTGTTGATGTCGCCGGCGGTGGTGTCGGTCAGGTCTATCTTCATGGCCGGCGCCAGCTCCGTCCGTCTCGTGCGAGCATCTCGTCCGCCTCGGCGGGGCCCCAGGTGCCCGACGGGTACTGCGCGGGCTTGCCGTGCGTGTCCCAGTACTCCTCGATCGGGTCGAGGATCTTCCAGGACAGCTCGACCTCCTCCGTGCGCGGGAAGAGGTTGGCGTCGCCCAGCAGCACGTCCAGGATGAGCCGCTCGTACGCCTCCGGCGACGACTCGGTGAACGACTCGCCGTAGGCGAAGTCCATCGACACGTCCCGGATCTCCATCGAGGTGCCCGGCACCTTCGAGCCGAAGCGGACCGTGACGCCCTCGTCGGGCTGGACGCGGATGACGATCGCGTTCTGGCCCAGCTCCTCCGTCGCCGTGGTGTCGAACGGGGAGTGCGGGGCCCGCTGGAAGACGACCGCGATCTCCGTCACCCGGCGGCCGAGGCGCTTGCCGGTACGCAGATAGAACGGGACGCCCGCCCAGCGGCGGTTGTCGATCTCCAGCTTGATCGCGGCGTAGGTGTCGGTCTTCGACGCGGCGTCGGTGCCGTCCTCTTCGAGGTAGCCGATGACCTTCTCGCCGCCCTGCCAGCCGGCCGCGTACTGACCGCGCACGGTCGAGGCGCCCAGGTCCTTCGGCAGCCGTACGGCACCGAGCACCTTCTCCTTCTCGGCGGCCAGCGCGGACGCGTCGAAGGAGGCGGGCTCCTCCATGGCCGTGAGGGCCATGAGCTGGAGCAGGTGGTTCTGGATGACGTCACGGGCGGCGCCGATGCCGTCGTAGTAGCCGGCGCGGCCGCCGATGCCGATGTCCTCGGCCATGGTGATCTGCACATGGTCCACGAAGGACCGGTTCCAGATCGGCTCGAACATGGTATTGGCGAAGCGCAGCGCCAGGATGTTCTGGACGGTCTCCTTGCCGAGGTAGTGGTCGATCCGGAACACCTGGTCCGGCTCGAACACCTCGTGCACGACCTTGTTCAGCTCCTCGGCCGACGTCAGGTCGTGGCCGAACGGCTTCTCGATGACCGCGCGCCGCCAGGAACCGCCCGACTGGTCGGCCAGCCCGTGCTTCTTCAGCTGCTGGATGACGACGGGGAAGGAGCGCGGCGGCACCGACAGGTAGAAGGCGAAGTTGCCGCCCGTGCCCTGGGCCTTGTCCAGCTCCTCGATGGTGGCGCGCAGCCGCTCGAAGGCATCGTCGTCGTCGAAGGTGCCCTGGACGAAGCGCATCCCCTGGATGAGCTGCTGCCAGACCTCCTCACGGAACGGTGTGCGGGCGTGCGCCTTGACGGCGTCGTGGACCTCCTGGGCGAAGTCCTCGTTCTCCCATTCGCGGCGGGCGAAGCCCACCAGCGAGAAGCCCGGCGGCAGCAGACCCCGGTTGGCGAGGTCGTACACCGCGGGCATCAGCTTCTTGCGCGACAGGTCGCCCGTGACGCCGAAGATGACCAGGCCCGACGGCCCCGCGATACGCGGGAGCCGTCGGTCGGCCGGGTCACGAAGCGGGTTCGCTCCGGAACCAGCAAGGGGTGACAAATCAACCCTCCGAGGGGGCGAGGCGCTTGAGCTCCGCCTCGGTCGACTTCAGCAGGTCGTTCCAGGACGCCTCGAACTTCTCGACGCCCTCGTCCTCCAGCACCTGGACCACGTCGTCGTACGAGATCCCGAGCTTCTCCACCGCGTCGAGGTCGGCGGACGCCTGCTCGTACGTCCCGGAGATGGTGTCGCCGGTGATCTCGCCGTGGTCCTCGGTGGCCTCCAGGGTGGCCTCCGGCATGGTGTTGACCGTGTTCGGCGCGACCAGGTCGGTGACGTACATCGTGTCCTGGTAGGCCGGGTCCTTCACGCCGGTCGACGCCCACAGCGGACGCTGCTTGCGGGCGCCCGCGTTCTCCAGCGCCTGCCAGCGGCCGGAGGAGAAGACCTCCTCGTACGCCTGGTAGGCGAGGCGCGCGTTGGCGACGGCGGCCTTGCCGCGCAGCGCCTTGGCCTCGTCGGTGCCGAGGGCGTCGAGGCGCTTGTCGATCTCGGTGTCCACGCGGGACACGAAGAACGACGCCACGGAACGGATGAGCGACAGGTCGAGGCCGCGCTCCTTGGCCTTCTCCAGGCCGGAGAGGTAGGCGTCCATGACCGCGCGGTAGCGCTCCAGGGAGAAGATCAGCGTGACGTTGACGCTGATGCCGAGGCCGATGACCTCGGTGATCGCCGGCAGGCCCGCCTGGGTGGCCGGGATCTTGATCAGGGTGTTGGGGCGGTCCACCAGCCAGGCCAGCTGCTTGGCCTCGGCGACGGTCGCCTTGGTGTTGTGGGCGAGACGGGGGTCCACCTCGATGGAGACCCGGCCGTCCTGGCCGTCCGTGGCGTCGAAGACCGGGCGCAGGATGTCGGCGGCGTCGCGGACGTCCGCCGTGGTGATCATGCGGATGGCCTCTTCGACGGTGACCTTGCGGGCGGCGAGGTCGGCGACCTGCTGCTCGTAGCCGTCGCCGCCGCTGATCGCCTTCTGGAAGATCGTCGGGTTGGTGGTGACGCCCACGACGTGCTGCTGGTCGATCAGCTCGGCGAGGTTGCCGGACGTGATCCGCTTGCGCGACAGGTCGTCCAGCCAGATCGCGACGCCTTCGTCGGAGAGGCGCTTGAGTGCGTCTGTCATGGAATTACATCTCCTACGTGTCGTATATGAGCGTCAGCGCTGGGCGGCGGCGATGGATTCCCGGGCCTTGGCGGCCACGTTTTCGGCAGTGAAACCGAATTCACGGAAGAGCACCTTGCCGTCCGCGGAAGCACCGAAGTGCTCCAGGGAAACGATGCGGCCGGCGTCCCCGACGTACTTGTGCCAGGTCAGTCCGATACCCGCCTCGACCGCGACCCGGGCCTTGACCGACGGCGGGAGCACGGAGTCCCGGTACCCCTGGTCCTGCTCCTCGAACCACTCCACGGACGGCATCGACACGACCCGCGTCGGGACGCCCTCCGCCTGGAGCTGCTCACGCGCCTCGACGGCCACGTGCACCTCGGAACCGGTGGCGATCAGGATCACCTGCGCATCGCCGCCTTCCGCCTCGAAGAGGACGTAACCACCGCGCGCGGCGTCCTCGTTGGGCTCGTACGTCGGCACACCCTGGCGGGTGAGGGCGAAGCCGTGCGGCTGTCCCTTGCCGAACTCCTTGGTGTAGCGCTTGAGGACCTCGCGCCAGGCGATCGCGGTCTCGTTGGCGTCGGCCGGGCGGACGATGTTCAGGCCCGGGATGGCGCGCAGCGAGGCCAGGTGCTCGACCGGCTGGTGGGTCGGGCCGTCCTCGCCGAGACCGATGGAGTCGTGCGTCCACACGTACGTCACCGGCAGGTGCATCAGGGCCGACAGGCGCACCGCGTTGCGCATGTAGTCGGAGAAGACGAGGAACGTGCCGCCGTAGATACGGGTGTTGCCGTGCAGGGCGATGCCGTTCATCTCGGCGCCCATGGAGTGCTCACGGATGCCGTAGTGGATGGTGCGGCCGTAGGGGTTGGCCTCCGGCAGCGGGTTGCCCTCGGGCAGGAAGGAGCTGTCCTTGTCGATGGTCGTGTTGTTCGACCCGGCGAGGTCGGCCGAACCGCCCCACAGCTCCGGGATGACCGCGCCGAGCGCCTGCAGCACCTTGCCGGACGCGGCACGCGTCGCGACGCCCTTGCCGGGCTCGAAGACCGGGAGCTTCTCCTCCCAGCCGGCGGGCAGCTCGCCCTTGCTGATCCGGTCGAACTCGGCGGCCCGCTCGGCGTTCTCGTCGCGCCACACCTGGAGCGACTTCTCCCACTCGGCCTTGGCCTGCGCGCCGCGCTCCAGGGCCTTGCGGGTGTGGGCGATGACCTCGTCGGAGACCTCGAAGGTCTGCTCCGGGTCGAAGCCGAGGACGCGCTTGGTGGCAGCGACCTCCTCGTCGCCCAGTGCCGAGCCGTGCGCGGCCTCGGTGTTCTGCGCGTTCGGGGCCGGCCAGGCGATGATCGAGCGCATCGCGATGAAGGACGGCTTGTCCGTGACGGCCTTGGCCTTCTGGATCGCGTCGTAGATGGCGGCCGGGTCCAGGTCGCCGTTGTCCTGGGCCTCCACGCGCTGCACGTGCCAGCCGTAGGCCTCGTAGCGCTTGACGGTGTCCTCGGAGACGGCCGTCTCGGTGTCGCCCTCGATCGAGATGTGGTTGTCGTCCCACAGCAGGATCAGGTTGCCGAGCTTCTGGTGGCCGGCCAGCGAGGACGCCTCGGCGGAGATGCCCTCCTGGAGGCAGCCGTCACCGGCGATGCAGTACACGAAGTGGTCGAAGGGCGACTCGCCCTGCGGGGCCTCCGGGTCGAACAGACCGCGCTCGTAGCGGGCGGCCATCGCCATGCCCACCGCGTTGGCGACACCCTGGCCCAGCGGACCGGTCGTGGTCTCCACGCCCTTGGTGTGTCCGTACTCCGGGTGGCCCGGGGTCTTCGAACCCCACGTCCGGAAGGCCTTCAGGTCGTCCAGCTCCAGGCCGAAGCCGGCCAGGTACAGCTGGGTGTAGAGGGTCAGGGACGAGTGGCCGGCGGACAGCACGAAGCGGTCGCGTCCGACCCAGTCGGGGTCGGCGGGGTCGTGCCGCATCACCTTCTGGAAGAGGGTGTAGGCGGCCGGAGCCAGGCTCATCGCCGTACCGGGATGGCCGTTGCCGACCTTCTGTACGGCGTCGGCGGCCAGGACACGGGCGGTGTCCACGGCCCGCTGGTCCAGGTCGGTCCACTCAAGGTCTGTGGTGGTCGGCTTGGTGCTCACCCTGGGTCAGGGCTCCTCTCCACATGTCGGTCGCCGGTCTTCGGGGCAGGTGCCCACCCGGCCGCCGGCGTGCTTGACGCCCGCCGGCCGCTGTCGAGCCTACCCCCGTAAGGACGTGCGTTTTTTCGAGTGTTTCCAGACTGCCGGGACTCTGTGCGATCCGCCTCCCGACTGGCCGACACGGCATTTGGCACATGAATACGGAGGCAGTCATCTGAGCGCTCAATCGAGGGGTGGGTCACCTCTTATGGGGGCTCTCCGGTGATCCTCCGGCGGTCCTCGTTCGAGGGTCCGCCAACACGACCCCACCCCCGCGAAGGGCGGGGTATGGGCAACGTCTAAAGTGGCGTGGTACGCGCGAGCCTTTACCGGCACTTCACTCGGGAGGCTTGCTGGGATGTCTCTGTCAGGGGTGTGCGTGACGGCCGTCGAATCACGTCCAGCGGGCGTGCTGGGTGGTGCGAGCCAGGGCCCGGTTCACCGGCCGTTCGGGGCCCGTGTCAAGGCGTTCGTGGCTCTGACCAAGCCGCGGATCATCGAGCTGCTGCTCATCACCACCGTTCCGGTGATGTTCCTGGCCCAGAAGGGCGTGCCGGACCTGAAGCTGGTCCTGCTCACCTGCATCGGCGGCTACCTCTCCGCGGGCGGCGCCAACGCGCTGAACATGTACATCGACCGGGACATCGACGCGCTGATGGACCGCACCTCGCAGCGGCCGCTGGTGACCGGCATGGTCAGCCCGCCCGAGTGCCTGGCCTTCGGCATCACCCTGGCGGTCGTCTCCACGCTCCTCTTCGGATTCACCGTCAACTGGCTGAGCGCCTGGCTCTCGCTCGGAGCGCTCCTTTTCTACGTCGTCGTCTACACGATGATCCTCAAGCGCCGTACGTCGCAGAACATCGTGTGGGGCGGCATCGCCGGCTGCCTCCCGGTGCTCATCGGCTGGTCGTCGGTCACGGACTCGATGTCCTGGGCGCCGGTCATCCTCTTCCTCGTCATGTTCTTCTGGACCCCGCCGCACTACTGGCCGCTGTCCATGAAGGTCAAGGAGGACTACGCGCGCGTGGGCGTGCCGATGCTTCCGGTCATCGCCTCCAACAAGGTCGTCGCCCGGCAGATCGTCATCTACAGCTGGGTGATGGTCGCCGTCTCGCTGCTCCTCACCCCGCTCGGTTACACCGGCTGGTTCTACACGGTGGTCGCCCTCGCGGCCGGCGGCTTCTGGCTCTGGGAGGCGCACGGCCTGCAGAACCGGGCGAAGGCCGAGGTGACCGGCGCGAAGCTCAAGGAGATGCGGCTCTTCCACTGGTCGATCACCTATGTGTCGATCCTCTTCGTCGCGGTCGCGGTGGACCCGTTCCTGCGCTGACACACGCGCCGGCACCCGTCGGGCGTACGTCACAGCGGTCTGCTCTCGCCAGTCGATCTACTCGTGAGTAGCATCCTGGTCATGGCAGACACGCAGCAGGTTGACCCGAAGGCCGAGCGCAAGGCGGCCAAGCTGGCCCACCAGATCGGCGCCTTCGCCAAGGCGCACGGCGGTGCCGAGGGCCAGGTGGCCTACATCGGCGAACGCGGCGCCCGTATCGTCCTCGTCGGCGAGGACGGCGGCTGGGGCGACCTCGTCGCCCCGACCTACGCCATCGCCGAGCAGGCCGTGCAGAAGTCCGGCATCACCGTCCACGAGTCCTTCGACGGCGAGTTCGCGGCGAAGGTGAAGACCGGGCCGTACGAGTGGAAGCGGATGGCGGGCATTCAGATCGGCGGTTGAACAGCGCGCCCCCGAGCTGAACCGCGACCTCGAACCCCGTTCACCCGTTAGGACGTGTAAGGCAGCACACGTCCTCACGGGGAGACCGGGATGATCGAAACGCCGTCCCTCGTGGACCAGTACTGCCATGGCGTACTGCGGACGGAGCTGGGCCTCGGCACCTTCGAGGCCCAACTGGCGCACACCGAGGGACCCCCCGCACCCGGCACCACCCTCTTCGACACCCAGACCGGCTTCGCCGTACGGCGCTGGTGCCCGCCTCTGCTCGGCCTGGAACCCCACTGCGCGCCCGCCCGCTACCTGGCCCGCCGCCGGGAACTGGGCGTCCTGGAGACGGGCCGCAGGCTCCTGCGGGGCAGCGGTATCACCACCTACCTCGTCGACACCGGCCTGCCCGGCGACCTCACCGGGCCCGCCGAACTGGCCTCCGCCGGCTTCGCCGAGGCCCATGAGATCGTCCGGCTGGAGCTGCTCGCGGAGCAGGTCGCCGACACCTCCGGCACCGTCGAGTCCTTCCTCGCCAACCTCGCCGAGTCCGTGCACGCCGCCGCCGCGCACGCCGTCGCCTTCACCTCCGTCGCCGGGCTCCGGCACGGCCTCGCCCTCGCCCCCGAGCCACCGGGACCGGGGGAGGTGCGGGGCGCGGCGGGCCGCTGGCTGGCCGGGCGCCCGGTCGGCGGCCCGCTCTTCGACCCCGTGCTGCTACGGCACCTGCTGTGGATCGCCGTCGCCTCCGGGCTCCCCCTCCAACTGCACGCGGGACTCGGCGAGCCCGGCTCCCGCATCGACCGCACGGATCCGGTGCTGCTCACCGACTTCGTCCGGGCCACCGCCGGTCTCGGCACCGATCTGGTCCTGCTGCACGGCTATCCGTACCACCGCCACGCCGCCCACCTGGCCGGTGTCTTCGCGCACGTCTACACCGACTCCGGTGCCGCGCTCGTACGCACCGGCGCCCGGGCCGCCACGGTCCTCGCCGAGATCCTGGAGCTGGCCCCCTTCGGCAAGATCCTCTTCTCCACCGGCGCCCAGGGCCTGCCCGAGCTGCACGTCGTGGGGGCCCGGCTGTTCCGCGAGGCGCTGGGCCGGGTCCTGGGCGGCTGGGTCGCCGACGGCGCCTGGTCCCTGGAGGACGCCCAGCGGGTGGCCCGGCTGGTCGCGGCGGACAACGCGCGCCGGGTGTACGGACTGCGGTGAACTGACAAGACTGGGCGCATGCCGACGGAATCGACGGAATCCCTGCTCGCCCGTTTCCTGACCGACCTGGCGCCGCTGCGTCCCCGTGCCGTGTGGGCCCACGGCTCCCTGGCCGGTGGCGACTACCAGGAGGGCCGCAGCGACCTGGACCTCATCGCCGTACTCCCGGCTCCGGTGAGCCTCAGGACCATACGCCGGGTGGTGTCCCTGCACCGCGGGCTGCGCACCGAACCGCTCGCGGCGAAGCTCCACTGCAGCTACCTGACCCCGGCCGGCCTGGACGACCCGGACCGGTCCCACCTCACCTGGGCGCACCGGCACGTCATGCGCCGCCCGGTCACGCCCGTCACCCGGCGCGAGCTGCACGACTTCGGCCGGGTGCTGCACGGCGAGGCACCGGCCGGGCTGCTGCCGCCGGTGCCGGAGCGGCAGCTGCGCGCCTTCGTCGTCCGCGACCAGCGCGACTTCTGGCGGCCCAACGTCCGCAGGGCCCGGCTGTGGAAGCGGGACATCTGGGTCGACGCGGGCCTGCTGACCTTCGCCCGCGCCACCGTGACCCTGCGCGACGGACGGCTGATCTCGAAGCGGGAGGCACTCGCCGAGCTTCCGGCCCTCGGCGCTCCGGTCGAGGTCGTCGAGGACATCACCCGCAGACGGTACGACCCGGACGCGCCCGTGGCGGACGACACCTGGCGCGCCCGCCGGGCGGAGCTGACCCGCGCATATCTGGGACCGGCGATCGACGCGCTCGTGGCGGCTCACCGGTGACCGGACGTCACCTCTAGCCGGCCGCGGGCTCCAGGTGGTCACCGGTCGCGGGAGCCGGGACGGTGGCGTCGAGCGCGGGACGCTCCCGCAACGACAGCAGCACGCGCAGTACCCAGATCCACATCACGCAGGAGCCGAGCATGTGGGCGGCGACCAGCGCCTCGGGCAGATGGGTGAAGTACTGGACGTAACCCACGACACCCTGGCACAGCAGCACGATGAACAGTTCCCGCGTCCGGTCCAGCGGGCCCTTCGGCGAGTCGACCGCCTTGAGGACGAACCACAGCGCGAACGTCAGCGTCACCACGATCCAGGCGAACACGGAGTGCAGCTTGGCGACGCTCTCCCAGTCGATCGGGATGCGCTTGACGTCGCTGGAGTCACCCGCGTGCGGTCCGGCGCCCGTCACCACCGTGCCGGCCCCGATCAGCAGGACGGAGGCGGTCACGAGGAACCACACCAGCTGCTGCACGGCCTTGCCGACCAGCGGCCGGGGCGCGCCGTCGCCCTCGCGGGTGCGCTGCCACATCAGCACGGCCACCGCGGTCAGCGCCGTCGCCAGCAGGAAGTGCGCCGCGACCGTGTACGGGTTGAGGCCGACGAGCACCACGATGCCGCCCAGCACCGCGTTGCCCATCACGAGCCAGAACTGCGCCCAGCCCAGCCGGGTCAGGCTGCGCCGGTACGGCTTCTCGGAGCGGGCGGCGATGATCGCCCAGCCGACCGCGGCGCACAGCACGTACGTCAGCATGCGATTGCCGAACTCGATGGCGCTGTGGTAGCTCAGCGCGGTCGTCGGCGTCAGTGAGCCGTCCGTGCACTCGGGCCAGGTCGGGCAGCCGAGGCCCGAGCCGGTCAGGCGTACGGCACCGCCGGTGACCACGATGACCACCGACATGACGAGCGCGGCGAGGGCCGCCCGCTGCACGGTCCGGGGCCCCGGAGTCCAGCGTTCGGCGATGAAGGCGGGCGGGTTGCGCAGGGCGGCTACAGCGTCGGCGCGGGTCAGCTTTGGCACGGCACCATCGTAGGCCGCCGCTTGTGCACGCTTTCACGAGGGTCCCTCACGGCATCACTCCCAGCGGAAGAATTTCCCCGCCGCCGCGAGCCCCACGACCGCCCACACCGCGAGGATCCCCAGGTCACCCCACGGCATGCCGGCCCCGTGCTGGAGCACGCTGCGCAGGCCGTCCGACAGCGCGGAGATCGGCAGCAGGCCCAGGACGTCCTGCCCGGCCGAGCCGAACTTGTCCAGCGGGACGATGACCCCGCCGCCGACGAGCAGCAGCAGGAAGACGAGGTTGGCGGCGGCCAGCGTCGCCTCGGCCTTCAGGGTGCCCGCCATCAGCAGCCCGAGCCCGGAGAACGCGGCCGTGCCGAGGATCAGCAGGAGCAGGACGGCGGCGGGGTTGCCGTGCGGGGACCAGCCCAGCGCGAGCGCGATCACCGTCAGCAGGATCACCTGGAGGACCTCGGTGACCAGCACGGACGCCGTCTTGGCTGTCATCAGGCCCCAGCGGGGCAGCGGCGAGGAGGCGAGCCGCTTCAGCACGCCGTAGCGGCGCTCGAAGCCGGTCGCGATGGCCTGCCCGGTGAACGCCGTCGACATCACGGCGAGGGCGAGGATGCCGGGGGCGAGGAAGTCGACCGCCCTGCCCTTGCCGGTGTCCACGATGTCCACGGAGCTGAAGAGCGCCAGCAGCAGGGTCGGGATGACGACCGTCAGCAGCAGCTGCTCGCCGTTGCGCAGCAGCATCCTGGTCTCCAGGGCCGCCTGCGCCGCGATCATGCGGGGCAGGGGGGCGGCGCCCGGCTTCGGGGCGTACGTACCCGTTGCGGTCGTCATGAGCGCAGCTCCTTGCCCGTGAGCTCAAGGCTGTGCCTTCCCGGGGGACAACCCCCGGACCCCCGGCCGATCTCTGTGCGCGGCGGCATCATGAACGCAGCTCCTTGCCCGTGAGCTCAAGGCTGTGCCTTCCCGGGGGACAACCCCCGGACCCCCGGCCGATCTCTGTGCGCGGCGGCATCATGAACGCAGCTCCTTGCCCGTGAGCTCAAGAAAGACGTCTTCGAGGGTGTGCCGTTCCACCGAGATCCGGTCGGGCATCACCCCGTGCTGGGCGCACCAGGAGGTGACCGTGGCCAGCAGCTGGGGGTCCACCCTGCCGACGACCCGGTAGCTGCCCGGGGTCAGCTCGGCGGCCGTGCAGCCGTCCGGGAGCGCCTTGAGCAGGGAGCCGACGTCGAGGCCGGGGCGGCCGGTGAAGCGCAGGGTGTTCTCGGCGCCGCCCTTGCACAGCTCCTCGGGGGAGCCCTGGGCGATGACCTTGCCGCCGTCGATGATCGCCACGTCGTCGGCGAGCTGCTCGGCCTCTTCCATGTAATGGGTGGTGAGGATCACCGAGACGCCGTCGGCGCGCAGGTCCTTCACCAGGTCCCAGGTGGCCCGGCGGGCCTGCGGGTCGAGGCCGGCGGTCGGCTCGTCCAGGAAGACCAGCTCCGGGCGCCCGACGACGGCCATGGCCAGCGCCAGCCGCTGCTGCTGGCCGCCGGACAGCCGGCGATAGCCGGTCCGGCCGCAGGAGCCGAGGCCCAGCCGCTCGATCAGCGCGTCCACGTCCAGCGGATGCGCGTGCAGCTTGGCCACGTGCCGCAGCATCTCGTCCGCGCGGGCACCGGAGTACACGCCGCCGGACTGGAGCATCACACCGATACGCGGACGCAGCTCCGCGGACTGCCGCACCGGGTCGAGGCCCAGGACACGCACCGTGCCGGAATCCGGCTTCCGGTACCCCTCGCAGGTCTCGACCGTGGACGTCTTCCCGGCCCCGTTGGGACCGAGAACGGCGGTCACGCCCGCCTCGGCCACCAGGTCGAGGCCGTCCACCGCGGTCTTTGTGCCGTACCGCTTCACCAGGGCCTGGACCTGGACCACGGGCTCACTTCGCATGGCTCCAGAGTCTAAGGAGGGGTGGGAGCGTTCAGACGTGCGGGTACGGGAACTCCTCCGCACGGGGCCGGTGCACCGGCAGCCACCGCTGGGCGTAGGCCACCGCGTCCGCCACCGGGAACAGCCGTACGTCCGCCGCGCCCACCCTGCCGCGCACGACGTCCCGGTCCCGTTCGAAGTCGTACCCCAGCTCGTCGAAGCGGTCGGAGTCGATCGAGACCTCGATCACCGTCTCCCAGCCGCCGCCGGGCGCGGGCCGGCCGACGGCCACGCGCGGCGCGGGTATCCGGTACTCGGCCAGGTGGAAGCTGGTGCAGGCGTCGTAGCCCGCGCCCAGCAGCAGCACCCGGGCGCCCAGTTTCTCCAGCCGGGCCAGCGGGCTGTGCTCGCCGAGCCGGCAGTCGGACGCGTGGCCGTCGGTGATCGCGCGCGCGTGCGGGCCGACGGCCGCGAAGGAGGTCTGCGGGTGCGCGCTGCGCAGCGCTCCGGGCCAGGTCCGCACGGTCTCGGGGATCACACCGACGCCTCGGGTGGGGGTGATCAGCGGATCGTACGGCGGCATGGTGGCCCGGATCCGGTCCCACCACTTCTCGGGCACCGGCGGATTTCCCCACACGGCCGGGTCGGACAGGTCGCCGGACTGGGCCGGGACGACCAGCGTGCCGGACGGGCCGAGGGCGTCGAGGAGTCCCTGGACGACGGCGACCGGGCCTCCGTTCACCCAGCCGAGCGAGCTGAGCGAGGAGTGCACGAGGAGGATCTCGCCGGTCTCGACACCGAGCAGGCGCAGCTGTGCGGCGACTGAGTCCCGGGTGACAAGTGGGCCGGTCGGAGGGGGTGTCGGCATGGTTCCGGAGTCTTCCCGACGGGTCCGCGCGGCGCCACCGAATTGGCTGTTCAGACCCCTCCGGATGATCGATCAAAGATCGTTTCCGCAGGTCGGATTAGGTATGCCTAAGTGATACAGGGCACCGTCCGGTGATCCGGACGGCGCTTGTCAGGCTCCGCGGAATTACGCAACAATGGCGTTGTGAAAAACGTCGGCGAGGCTCGGGAGACCCCCCTGGGGGCCCCGCAGGAGGAGCTCGCGACCGGTGAGCGTTCCACGCGCAACCGCGTCGCGCGATCCATCCTGGACCACGGCCCGTCGACCGTCGCCGAGCTGGCCGGCCGGCTGGGCCTGACCCAGGCCGCCGTCCGGCGGCACCTGGACGCCCTGGTCGCCGACGACATCGTGGAGGCGCGGGAGCAGCGGGTGTACGGCACGCGTACGCGCGGCCGTCCCGCCAAGGCCTTCGCGCTCACCGACTGCGGCCGGGACGCCTTCGACCAGTCGTACGACAAGCTGGCCGCCGACGCGCTGCGCTGGATCGCCGAGCAGGGCGGTGGCCCCGAGGCCGTCGCCGCGTTCGCCCGCGCGCGGATCGCCGCCCAGGCGAGCGCCTACCGCAGGGCCATCGAGGCGGTCACGCCCGACAAGCGTGCCGAAGCGCTGGCCAAGGCCCTGAGCGTGGACGGGTACGCTGCAACGGCGCGCACCGCACCGGTCGGCGAGCAGCTGTGCCAGCACCACTGCCCGGTCGCCCACGTCGCGGAGCAGTTCCCCCAGCTGTGCGAGGCGGAGACGGAGATCTTCGCCGAGCTGCTGGGGACCCACGTCCAGCGACTGGCGACCATCGCGCACGGCGACGGCGTCTGCACGACGTTCATCCCCAAGATTTCCACTGACGCACCTGCAAGCACGGCCGGGAGGAACCCCGCATGACTCTCCCCACGGAGACTGCCCACCCTGAGCTCGAAGGCCTGGGCAAGTACGAATACGGCTGGGCCGACTCCGACGAGGCCGGCGCCTCTGCCAAGCGCGGTCTGAGCGAGGAAGTCGTCCGGGACATCTCCGCCAAGAAGAACGAGCCGGAGTGGATGACCAAGCTCCGCCTCAAGGGCCTGCGCCTGTTCGAGAAGAAGCCCATGCCGAACTGGGGCTCGGACCTGTCGGGCATCGACTTCGACAACATCAAGTACTTCGTGCGCTCCACGGAGAAGCAGGCGGAGTCCTGGGAGGACCTGCCCGAGGACATCAAGAACACCTACGACAAGCTGGGCATCCCGGAGGCCGAGAAGCAGCGCCTCGTCGCCGGTGTCGCCGCCCAGTACGAGTCGGAGGTCGTCTACCACCAGATCCGCGAGGACCTGGAGGAGCAGGGCGTCATCTTCCTCGACACCGACACCGCCCTGAAGGAGCACCCGGAGCTCTTCAAGGAGTACTTCGGGACGGTCATCCCGGTCGGTGACAACAAGTTCGCCTCCCTGAACAGCGCCGTGTGGTCGGGCGGCTCCTTCATCTACGTCCCGCCGGGCGTGCACGTGGAGATCCCGCTCCAGGCCTACTTCCGCATCAACACGGAGAACATGGGCCAGTTCGAGCGGACCCTGATCATCGTCGACGAGGGTGCCTACGTGCACTACGTCGAGGGTTGTACGGCCCCGATCTACAAGTCGGACTCGCTGCACTCCGCGGTCGTCGAGATCATCGTCAAGAAGAACGCCCGCTGCCGCTACACGACCATCCAGAACTGGTCGAACAACGTGTACAACCTGGTCACCAAGCGCGCCGTGGCCTACGAGGGCGCGACCATGGAGTGGATCGACGGCAACATCGGCTCCAAGGTGACGATGAAGTACCCGGCCGTCTACCTGATGGGCGAGCACGCCAAGGGCGAGACCCTGTCCATCGCCTTCGCGGGCGAGGGCCAGCACCAGGACGCCGGTTCCAAGATGGTCCACATGGCGCCGAACACCTCCTCCAACATCGTCTCCAAGTCGGTGGCGCGCGGCGGCGGCCGCACCTCGTACCGGGGTCTGGTCGAGATCGGCGAGGGCGCCCACGGCTCGAAGTCGAACGTGCTGTGCGACGCGCTGCTCGTCGACACCATCTCCCGCTCCGACACGTACCCCTACGTGGACGTCCGCGAGGACGACGTGTCGATGGGCCACGAGGCGACCGTCTCCAAGGTCTCCGAGGACCAGCTCTTCTACCTGATGAGCCGTGGTCTGAGCGAGTTCGAGGCGATGGCGATGATCGTGCGCGGCTTCGTCGAGCCCATCGCCAAGGAACTGCCCATGGAGTACGCCCTTGAGCTCAACCGGCTGATCGAGCTCCAGATGGAAGGCGCGGTCGGCTAAGCATCCGCCGCCGTTCCCATCAAGCCCTTACGTAAGAAAGCGAGCAGACCGACAGCCATGGCTGAGGCTCAGAACATCCCCGTGGGCTCGACCACCGCGGGCCAGATCGCGGTGGCCGCCGAGTCGACCGTCGCCACGCGCATGAGCGCGCCCCCGTCCTTCGACGTGGCGGACTTCCCGGTCCCCCACGGCCGTGAGGAGGAGTGGCGGTTCACGCCGCTGGAGCGGCTGCGCGGGCTGCACGACGGCACCGCGGTCGCGACCGGTGACGGCGTGAAGGTGGACGTCCAGGCCCCCGAGGGCGTGACCGTCGAGACCGTCGGCCGCGACGACGCCCGCATCGGCAGGGCCGGCACGCCGGTGGACCGCGTCGCGGCCCAGGCGTTCTCGGCCTTCGAGAAGGCCGGCGTGGTCACCGTCCCCAAGGAGATGGTGCTGACCGAGCCGATCCGGATCGCCGTGCACGGTGAGGGCGGGGTCGCCTACGGCCACCAGGTGATCGAGCTCGGAGCCTTCGCCGAGGCCGTCGTCGTCATCGACCACACCGGTGACGCCGTACTCGCCGCCAACGTCGACTACGTCCTCGGTGACGGCGCCAAGCTGACCGTCATCTCCGTCCAGGACTGGGACGACAAGGCCGTGCACGTGGGCCAGCACAACGCGCTGATCGGCCGCGACGCCACCTTCAAGTCGTTCGTGGTCACCTTCGGCGGTGACCTCGTGCGTCTGCACCCGCGCGTCGCCTACGCCGGCACCGGCGGCGAGGCCGAGCTCTTCGGCCTGTACTTCACCGACGCGGGCCAGCACCAGGAGCACCGCCTCCTCGTCGACCACAACACCCCGCACTGCAAGTCGAACGTCGCCTACAAGGGCGCGCTCCAGGGCGACGACGCGCACGCGGTCTGGATCGGCGACGTGCTCATCGAGGCCAAGGCCGAGGGCACGGACACCTACGAGATGAACCGCAACCTGGTCCTCACGGACGGCGCGCGCGTCGACTCGGTGCCGAACCTGGAGATCGAGACCGGCGAGATCGTCGGCGCCGGCCACGCCTCCGCCACCGGCCGCTTCGACGACGAGCAGCTCTTCTACCTGATGGCCCGCGGCATCCCGGAGCACGAGGCCCGCCGCCTGGTGGTCCGCGGCTTCTTCGCCGAGCTGGTCCAGCAGATCGGTGTCACCGACATCGAGGAGCGCCTGCTCGCCAAGATCGAGGAGGAGCTGGAGGCGTCGGTCGCATGACCAGCACCTTCGTACGCGCCTGCGGGCTGAGCGAGCTGGAGGAGGACACCCCGAAGCGGGTGGAGCTCGACGGCACGCCCATCTCGGTCGTGAAGACCGAGGGCGAGGTCTTCGCGATCTACGACATCTGCTCCCACGCGAACGTCTCGCTCTCCGAGGGCGAGGTGGAGGACTGCCAGATCGAGTGCTGGCTGCACGGCTCCAGCTTCGACCTGCGCACCGGCAAGCCCTCCGGCCTCCCGGCCACGCGTCCCGTCCCCGTATACCCCGTAAAGATCGAAGGGGACGACGTTCTCGTCTCCCTCACCCAGGAGTCCTGAGGCACCCATGGCAACGCTTGAAATCCGAGACCTGCACGTCACCGTCGAGGCCGACAACGCCACGAAGGAGATCCTCAAGGGCGTCGACCTCACCGTGAAGCAGGGCGAGACGCACGCCATCATGGGCCCCAACGGCTCCGGCAAGTCGACCCTCGCCTACTCCCTCGCGGGTCACCCGAAGTACACGATCACCGGCGGCACCGTGCTGCTCGACGGCGAGGACGTCCTGGAGATGTCCGTCGACGAGCGCGCCCGCGCGGGCCTGTTCCTGGCGATGCAGTACCCGGTCGAGGTCCCCGGCGTCTCGGTCTCCAACTTCCTGCGCACCTCCGCCACCGCCGTCCGCGGCGAGGCCCCCAAGCTGCGCACCTGGGTGAAGGAGGTCAAGGAGGCCATGGAGCGCCTCAACATGGACCCGTCCTTCGCCGAGCGTAACGTCAACGAGGGCTTCTCCGGCGGTGAGAAGAAGCGCCACGAGATCCTCCAGCTGGAGCTCCTCAAGCCCAAGGTCGCGATCCTCGACGAGACCGACTCCGGTCTGGACGTCGACGCGCTCCGCATCGTCTCCGAGGGCGTCAACCGCGTCCGCGAGACCGGCGAGGTCGGCACCCTGCTGATCACGCACTACACGCGCATCCTGCGCTACATCAAGCCCGACCACGTCCACGTGTTCGCCGGCGGCCGCATCGTCGAGTCCGGCGGTCCCGAGCTGGCCGACAAGCTGGAGAACGAGGGCTACGAGGCTTACACGAAGGGTGGCGCATCCGAGTGACACAGCTGCCGGGCCTCCTCGACACCGAGGCGATCCGCAAGGACTTCCCCGTACTGGACCGGCTGGTCCACGACGGCAAGAAGCTCGTGTACCTGGACAACGCGGCGACCTCGCAGAAACCGCGCCAGGTGCTGGACGCCCTGAGCGAGTACTACGAGCGCTACAACGCCAACGTCCACCGCGGTGTGCATGTGCTCGCCGAGGAGGCCACGGCGCTGTACGAGGGCGCGCGCGACAAGGTCGCCGAGTTCATCAACGCGCCGAGCCGTGACGAGGTGATCTTCACCAAGAACGCCTCCGAGTCGCTGAACCTCGTGGCGAACATGCTGGGCTGGGCCGACGAGCCCTACCGCGTGGACCACGAGACCGAGATCGTCATCACGGAGATGGAGCACCACTCCAACATCGTGCCGTGGCAGCTGCTCGCGCAGCGCACGGGTGCGAAGCTGAAGTGGTTCGGCCTCACCGACGACGGCCGGCTCGACCTGTCCAACATCGACGAGATCATCACCGAGAAGACGAAGATCGTCTCCTTCGTGCTGGTGTCGAACATCCTGGGCACGGTCAACCCGGTCGAGGCGATAGTCCGCCGCGCCCAGGAGGTCGGCGCGCTGGTCTGCATCGACGCCTCCCAGGCCGCCCCGCACATGCCGCTGGACGTGCAGGCCCTCCAGGCCGACTTCGTGGCCTTCACCGGTCACAAGATGTGCGGCCCGACCGGCATCGGCGTGCTCTGGGGCCGCCAGGAGCTGCTGGAGGACCTTCCGCCCTTCCTGGGCGGCGGCGAGATGATCGAGACGGTGTCGATGCACTCCTCGACGTACGCTCCCGCGCCCCACAAGTTCGAGGCGGGCACGCCCCCGATCGCGCAGGCGGTCGGTCTCGGCGCCGCGATCGACTACCTCAACTCGATCGGCATGGAGAAGATCCTCGCCCACGAGCACGCGCTGACGGAGTACGCGGTCAAGCGCCTGTCGGAGGTCCCGGACCTGCGGATCATCGGCCCGACGACGGCCGAGGACCGGGGCGCGGCGATCTCCTTCACGCTCGGCGACATCCACCCGCACGACGTGGGCCAGGTCCTCGACGAGCAGGGCATCGCGGTCCGCGTCGGCCACCACTGCGCGCGCCCCGTCTGCCTGCGCTACGGAATTCCTGCGACCACGCGAGCGTCGTTCTACCTGTACTCCACGCCGGCCGAGATCGACGCACTGGTCGAGGGGCTGGAGCACGTACGGAACTTCTTCGGCTGAGAGGCGTGAGCTGAAACCGTGAAGCTGGATTCGATGTACCAGGAAGTCATCCTGGACCACTACAAGAACCCGCACGGGCGTGGTCTGCGGGATGGCGACGCCGAGGTGCACCATGTGAACCCGACGTGCGGCGATGAGATCACCCTTCGCGTGAAGTACGACGGCACGAAGATCGCGGACGTCAGTTACGAGGGCCAGGGCTGCTCGATCAGCCAGGCGAGCGCGTCGGTCCTCAACGAGCTGCTGGTCGGCAAGGACCTGGCCGAGGCGCAGAAGATCCAGGAGACCTTCCTGGAGCTGATGCAGTCCAAGGGCAGGATCGAGCCGGACGACGCGATGGAGGACGTCCTGGAGGACGCGGTCGCGTTCGCCGGTGTCTCCAAGTACCCCGCGCGGGTCAAGTGCGCCCTCCTGAGCTGGATGGCGTGGAAGGACGCGACGGCCCAGGCGCTGGGTGGCGCCGAAGCCGAAAGGAAGACCGCATGAGCGACACCGTCGAGATGAAGCCGGCCTCGGAGGAAGAACTCCGCGAGGCCCTGATGGACGTGGTCGACCCCGAGCTGGGCATCGACGTCGTCAACCTCGGCCTGATCTACGGCATCCACATCGACGAGTCCAACATCGCGACCGTCGACATGACCCTGACCTCGGCGGCCTGCCCGCTGACCGACGTCATCGAGGACCAGGCCAAGTCCGCCACGGACGGTCTGGTCAACGAGCTGCGCATCAACTGGGTCTGGATGCCGCCGTGGGGCCCGGACAAGATCACGGACGACGGCCGCGAGCAGCTTCGGGCGCTCGGGTTCAACGTCTGATCCCACAGCGTGCGTGAAGCGGCGGCACCCGCTCGGGGGGTGCCGCCGCTTTGTGCTGTGCCGCTTCGGTGTGCTCAGCCGAGTCCGTCCACCAGTGTGAACGCCGAGTCCGCCCAGTACAGATCGGTGTTCTGGTAAGGGGCCAGCTTCAGCTGGAAGTTCTGGTGGCGCAGGAAGCGGCCGGGGTAGTTGACCGACTCCAGCATGATCGCCCCAGGATAGGGGGAGGGCCGGGGGCAGAACGTGGCGTCCTGGCGGAACAGGGGTGTGCCGTCGTCGGGTTCGGCGCGCAGGAGGAAGTTCCGGTGGCGGAGGTAGCCGCCGTCGGCCGTGGCGAAGGAGTAACAGCCGCTGTTCGCCAGGCCGTTGACCACCCTGAAGGTCGCGTCGCGTCGGTCGGTGGGTGAGCCGACCGGGTCGAGCCGGACGAAGTCACCGCTGATGTGCCAGTAGCGGTCCGGGTAGTTGACGGAGCGGACGGAGGTTCCCGTTTCCTGCGGCGCCGGCTTCGGCTGCGGTGAACTCCCTTGATGGCCTGGCGATTTGGACGGCGACGGATCCGGCTGAGGGGAGGCGGACGCCGTCTGCGGGGTCACCGGGGTCAGACCGCTCCTGCCCTTCGGGGGAGCGGTCGTACTTCCCGAGGGGGAGGCGAAGGAGAGCAGGCCGGGGCCGCCCGCCGTCGGGGCGCCGGGCGGTCGCGGGGCGGCCTCGGACCGCGGGGCCGTGCTGTTCACGGCCAGAGCGGTGACGCAGGCGGTGACGACCGCGATGGCCAGCGCGCCGGCGAGCCAGAGTCTTCGGGTGCCAGGGGTCCGGGAGGCGTCGGCCGTCCAGCCGTGCTCCCAGGGATGGGGGGTGTGGTCGGGCATGGGCCCGCACATTAGTGGCCGGAGTGTGTCCAGTGAGCGGTTTCTGTGAAAGTGAAACTTTTTCGCGTCCGAGATCGTGACAGACTCCTGTGTACGGCCGTACGCAACGGTTGTGTACGCTCGTACACATGGGATACCTCTTGCTCGCCGGCGCCATCGCCGCCGAGGTCGCCGCGACGACGGCGATGAAGTACAGCGCGGGCTTCAGCAGGCTCGCGCCCTCGCTCGTGACGGCGCTCGGCTACGTCGTCTCCTTCGCGCTGCTCGCCCGGACGCTGAAGACGGTGCAGATCGGCACCGCCTACGCGATCTGGTCCGGCGTCGGCACCGCGACCATCGCCGTCCTCGGGCTGCTGCTGTTCGGGGAGGGGCTGAACGTCACCAAGGTCGCCGGGATCCTGCTGATCATCGGCGGGGTCGTGGTGCTGAACCTGGGCGGGGCGAGCCACTGATGGCCCGCCGCTACGACCCCGAGCGCCGGCAGCGGATCATCGACGCCGCGATCCGCGTGGTCGGCCGGGACGGCATCGCCGGGCTCAGCCACCGCTCCGTCGCCGCCGAGGCGGACGTACCGCTCGGCTCGACGACGTACCACTTCGCCACCCTCGAAGAGCTGATGGTCGCCGCGCTCCGGCAGGCGAACGAGGGCTTCGGCCGGGTGCTCGCCGAGCGGTTGCCGGAGGGCGTCGGGGGCGACCTCGCGGCGGAGCTGGCCCGCACCCTCGGCGAGTGGCTGGGCGGCGAGCGCACGGGCGTGGAGCTGGAGTACGAGCTGTATCTGGCCGCGCTGCGCCGTCCCGCGCTGCGCCCCGTCGCCGCCGAGTGGACCGAGAACGCCTCCGCGCTGCTGGCCCGGCGCACGGACCCGGTCACCGCCCGCGCGCTGTGCGCGCTCATGGACGGCATCTGTCTGCAGGTGCTGCTCACGGGCGGTTCCTACGACGAGGAGTACGCGCGCGCCGCGCTGGCCCGTCTGATCCCCTGAAGCCGTGCCCGGCACGTGAGACACCCCGGCACCGGTTCGCCTCCGCGACCCCGCTCACGTTAGGTTTTGGTACATGACCGACTCTGCTTCCCGCACCACCGGCGCCGTCGCCGCCGGTCTCGCCACGATCGCCGCCGACGGCACCGTTCTCGACACCTGGTTCCCGGCCCCCGAGCTGGTCGAGCAGCCCGGCCCGGCCGGCACCGAGCGGCTGACCGCCGAGCAGGCGGCCGAGCTGCTGGGCGAGGGCGCGACCAAGGTGGTCGGCCCGGACGCCCGCCGGGGCGTCGAGGTGGTCGCGGTCCGCACGGTCATCGCCTCGCTGGACGAGAAGCCGATCGACGCGCACGACGTCTACCTGCGCCTGCACCTGCTCTCGCACCGCCTGGTCAAGCCGCACGGCCAGAGCCTGGACGGCATCTTCGGGCACCTCGCCAACGTCGCCTGGACCTCGCTCGGCCCGGTCGCCGTGGACGACATCGAGAAGGTGCGTCTCAACGCCCGCGCCGAGGGCCTGCACCTCCAGGTCACCTCGATCGACAAGTTCCCGCGCATGACGGACTACGTCGCCCCGAAGGGCGTCCGCATCGCCGACGCCGACCGGGTCCGCCTCGGCGCGCACCTGGCCGCGGGCACCACGGTCATGCACGAGGGCTTCGTCAACTTCAACGCCGGCACGCTCGGCACGTCGATGGTCGAGGGCCGGATCTCCGCCGGTGTCGTCATCGGCGACGGCTCGGACATCGGCGGCGGCGCCTCCACCATGGGCACCCTGTCCGGCGGCGGCAACGTGCGCATCTCCATCGGCGAGCGCTGCCTGATCGGCGCCGAGGCGGGCGTGGGCATCGCGCTCGGCGACGAGTGCGTGGTCGAGGCCGGCCTGTACGTCACGGCGGGCACCCGGGTCACCATGCCCGACGGCCAGATCGTCAAGGCCCGCGAGCTGAACGGCGCCTCCAACATCCTCTTCCGCCGCAACTCGGTCACCGGCACGGTCGAGGCCCGCCCGAACAACGCGGTCTGGGGCGGCCTGAACGACATCCTGCACAGCCACAACTGACGCAAGGCGACGCACGGCAGCTGACGAAAGCGCCCTTCACCGCGGAGTGGAGGGCGCTTTCGTCATGCGGGAAGCGCCGCCGCGAACTCCCGCAGCGCCGCGAAGTCGGCCTCCCGCAGGCCGACCCGCGGGTCGACGTGGTGGAGCAGGGCCGGGCCGGGGTGGTGAGCCGCCACATACGCGACGTCCGCCGGGCTCTGCTCGTCGTCCACCCAGGCGAACGGCCGGCCGTCGGCGTACGCCACGATCGCCTCCGTTTTCCAGTGCACCTCGTCGGGCCGGAAGGCGAACAAGCCGGCGCCGAAGTCGACGTACGGCAGATCGGTGGGCAGGCCGACGACCGGCGCGATCCAGATGTTGGCCTCCGCCATCCAGGTCGTCGCCCAGACCAGCTCGTAGCCGAGCCCGAGCAGTGCCGGCCCGTGGTCCGGATTCAGCCAGACCCGCAGGGGGCGCCGCGCGGCGAAGGGCACCCGGATCGTCGTACAGCCCTCCGGCCGGCGTTCCGGCTGCGCCGCGTACGGGTTGAGGGGGCCGTCGACGTCCAGGAACAGCAGGAGGCGGCTCACGAAAACACCGTACGGCAGGGCGGCGGCCGGCCCGCCGGAATTTTTCAGCGGGCCGCCGTCAGCTCCTCGTACCGCGCCAGCAGCCCGTCGGCCGCCTCCGGCCCGGCAGACAGCAGAGGTGCCCGCACCGGGCCCGCAGGCAGGCCCAGCCGGGCCAGCAGGGCCTTCGCGGTGACCGTGCCCGGCAGGCCCGCGTCCATCATCGCCTCGATCAACGGCGTGGCCCGCAACTGGAGTTCGCGGGCGCGCGCGGTGTCCCCCGCGTCGAAGGCGTCGAGGATCGCGGCGACATGGCCGGGCACGGCGTTGGCGACCGTGCTGACACATCCCGCCGCGCCGACCGCGTACAGCGCGAGCACATGCTCGTCGCAGCCCGCGTAGTACGCCAGCTCCGTGTGCGCCAGCACCTTCTGCGTGCCGAGGAAGTCGTAGGAGCAGTCCTTGACCGCCACGATCCGGGGGTGCTCGGCGAGCCGGATCATCGTCTCCGGCTCGATCCGGGTGCCGGTGCGGCCCGGGATGTCGTAGAGCATCACGGGCAGGCCGCTCACGTCGGCGACCTGCCGGAAGTGCGCCTCCACGGCCTCCTGCGGGGGCCGGCTGTAGTACGGCGTCACCAGCAGCACCCCGTCGGCGCCCGCCTTCTCGGCCGCGAGCGTCAGCTCGACGGTGTGCCGGGTGTCGGCGCTGCCCACGCCCGCGACCAGGGAGACGCCGGCGCCGACCGCGTCCCGGACGGCCGCGACGAGCTCCGCCTTCTCCGCGTCCGTGGTGGTCGGCGACTCGCCGGTGGTGCCGTTCAGCACCAGGCCGTCGCAGCCCTCCGCCACCAGCCGCGCGGCCAGGCTCCGGGCCCCGTCCAGATCGAGGGCGCCCACCACGGTGAACGGCGTGATCATCGCGCAGAGGGTGCGGCCGAAGGGGGCGGGGGGCTTGCGTGTCGTCGTCATACAGGTAGTCTCGGCAGCGCCACGATGAAGCTCTACTTAATTCTTCTTAGATATATAGCTAAGCATTGCTGAGACGTCGGGCTCTGCGACCGAAGGCCCTGTGTCCAACTCGGCCCCTCATGGGTCACTATGGCCGAAGGGTCACCGACGTCACTCATGGGAGGCACCATGAAGCTCGGCAAGGCACTGGCCACCGGAGTCGCCGAGGAGCGGCCGCTCGGTCACGAAGAGACCGCCCGCGAAGAGACCGTCCGCGTCGAGGGGATCGCGCTCGCCGAGGACACCGCCACCGTCGAACCGGCCGAGCCGGCCGCCCGCGAAGAGGTCCCGGCCACCCGATGAGACTGCGGCTCCCGGCGGAACGCCCGACGGAGCCGCCGACCGGATACAAGATCGCCCACCCGGTGCTGTCCCAGGACGGCACCCGGGCCGCGTTCACCGGAGTGTCGCTCGGCGGCGCGCTGCCGTACGGCGTGCTCGACGACGCCTCCTGCGTCTACGGCAGACGGCACCGCCCGCCCGCACGGCTGTGCGACTGCGGCTTCCACTGTGTCCATGACCGCGCGGCCGCCGAGGCCATGCTGTGCACCGCCGAGCACCGGGACGCCGTGCTGCTCGAAGTCTCCGTGCTCGGCGCCTACATCCGCTTCGAGCGCGGATTCCGCTACGCCCGCCAGCGGGTGCGCTCGGCCGTCACCGGCCCCTGCGGCTGCGGGGCCGGCGCCGTCGCGCTCGCCGACGCCGGCTGGGGCCGCCCCGGCTGGCGCGCCCTCGTCCCCTCCTGTGCCGGCTGCCTGCGCGGCCGTACGTCCGTCTCGCTCGCCGGCTTCGCGCGGCTGGCCGGGGAGGGGCTGCGGGTGGTGGCCGGGGGAGGCGGTGGTGCGGCGCTCCCGGCGCTCCCGGCGCTCCCGGCGGCCGATCCGGCCTCCGGCACCTCCGGCACCTCCGGCGCCTTTGGCGCGGAGCTCGGTGTGCCCGAACTCGTCGCCGAGGCCGCGCTGTTGCAGGCGCGCCTCGACTGGTTCCAGAGCCAGCTCGCCCGCCTCGGCGAACGCGGAGAACAGGGCTGACGGTCTGACGGTCGCGGGCTCACGTCGCTCTCTCGTGCACCCTCACACCGAAAACTTGATCCGTCTGGACAAAAAAAGTTTTCGGTGCGAGGGTGGACGCATGCTGGACGTGACCGTGATCGAGGACCCCGAGGCGGCGGCTGTGTCGCTGGACCCCATACGGGCCCGGCTGCTCGCCGAGCTGGCCGCGGAACCCGCGTCGGCGGCGATGCTGGCCGGCAAGGTCGGACTGCCCCGGCAGAAGGTGAACTACCACCTCAAGGCGCTGGAGCGGCACGGCCTGGTCGAACTGGCCGGAGAGCGCCGCAAGGGCAATGTCACCGAGCGGCTGATGCGTGCCACCGCCGCGTCGTACGTCATCTCACCGGCCGCCCTGCCCGCCGTGCAGCCGGACCCGGCCCGCTTCCGGGACCAGCTCTCCGCGCGCTGGCTGCTCGCCCTCGGCGCCCGTCTGGTGCGCGACGTCGGCGCGCTGATCACCGGCGCCACCAAGGCCCGCAGGCAACTGGCGACCTACGCTCTGGACGGCGAGCTCCGCTTCGCCTCCGCCGCCGACCGCGCGGCCTTCGTCCAGGAGCTGACGGCGGGCGTGAGCGCCCTCATCCGCAAGTACGACGCCCCCGACGCCGAGGGCGGCCGCGAGCACCGGATCGTCGTTGCCCTCCACCCCACGGTCAAGGAACAGCCCACCCCCGCGCTGGATCAGTGAGCAGGAGCCCCGCCATGTCCAAGGAATCGCCCAAGGAATTCGAGATCGTCCGCGAGTTCGAGGTCGACGTCCCGCCCGAGCAGGTGTGGGACGCCGTCATCAACGCATCCGGTGCCTACCTCTGGCCGATGGACCCGCCCGAGCCCCGCGTCGGCGGCTCCGGCCCCTTCGGCTCGACCGTCACCGCCTGGGACCCGCCCCACCGCTACACCAACCGCAGCGAGAACGTCGGCATGCCCACCCAGTCGGCCAACCAGCTCGACTACACCATCGAGCCCCGCGACGAGGGCCGCCGGGCCTGGGTGCGCTACGTCCACAGCGGCATCTTCACCGACGACTGGAACAACCAGTACGACGGCGCGAGCAAGCACACCAACTTCTATCTGCACACCCTGTGCGAGTACCTGACGCACTTCGCGCCCCGCCCGGTCACCTTCGCCCAGCTGAACGGCCCCGCGGTCTCGGCGACCCCGCGGGCGCTCGCCGCCGTCGGCCACGCCCTGGGGCTTTCGGACGACGCGGCCGCGGGGACGAAGGTCGCCGCCCGGGGGCCCGGCGGGCGGACCCTGGACGCCGTGCTCGACTACCGCAACCCGTACTTCATCGGGCTGCGCACCGAGGACGCCCTCATCCGCTTCTTCGGCCGCGGCCACTGGGGTGCCCCGCTCGGCATCAGCGTCCACGACTTCGCGCGGGACGCCGACGCCGAGGCGAACGAGAGCGCGTGGCAGACCTGGCTGAACGAGGTGTTCAGCCAAGCGTGACCACCCTGATCACGGCCGGAAGCGCAGCACCTGCGGGTCGTGGTCGCTGATCTGGTCGTTGAACTCCGAGTTGATGTGCACGCTGTCGTACTCGACGTCGCAGCCGCGCCGGATCGCCGGGCTGATCAGGATCTGGTCCAGGACCTGCTCGTTGCCCTGGTAGTCGTAGGTGTAACGCTCGCTCCTCGGCAGCGACTTGATCGCCGACCACAGTTCGCCGTCACCTTCGAGGATCTTCGCGGTGCCGGAGAACTCGAAGTCGTTCATGTCGCCGAGCGCGATGACGTTCGCGTTCTTCTGGACCTTCAGGATGTCCTTGACGAACGCGTTCACCTCGGTCGCCTGCGCGTGACGCTGGATCTCCGAGCTGCGCGTCGGCGGCTGGTACTGCGAGGCCAGCCCCTGGTCGCCGCCCTTGGAGACCAGGTGGTTGGCGATCACGAAGACGGTCTTGCCGCGGAAGACGAACTCGCCGGCCAGCGGCTTGCGGCTGTCCTTCCAGGCCGCGTTCGCCGGGTCGATGCGGCCCGGCGAGACGGTCAGCTCGGCCTTGCCGGCCACCTTGGTCACGCCGACCGCGGTGGTGGAGTCGCCGCCCGCGCGGTCCACGAAGGACACCCGCTCGGGGTTGAACAGGAACACCTGGCGGATGTTGCCGCCGGGCTCGCCGCCGTCCTGGTCGTTGACCGGGTTGATCGAGCGCCAGTCGTACTTCGGGCCGCCGGCCGCGACGATCGCGTCGATCAGCTTGTTCACGGTCACGCTCGCGTCGACCGTGCCGTCGTCCGTGACGCCGTTGTCGTCCTGGATCTCCTCCAGGGACACGATGTCCGGCGACTGGAGGTTGTTCACGATCGCGGAGGCGTGTGCGGCGAAGGTGGTGTCCGACGGGTCGAGGTTCTCGACGTTGTACGTCGCCACCGCCAGCTCGCGGCTGGACTGCTTGCGCGTGGTCTCGCGCTCCAGGCCACCGCTCTTCAGGGTGCCGAGCCGGCTCGCGACCAGGGTGTAGCCGCCGAACTGGTTGAAGTCCAGCGGGCCGGTGGTGGTGCCGGTGAGCGTGTCGCCGACGTTCGCCTTCGGGAAGTCGGCGGTCGCGCCCAGCGACTGTATCTGGAGCCGGCCGGTGTTCTGGGAGTCGTAGGAGCCGTAGACCGTGCCGCCGCGGCGGCTGCGGTGCTCGTGCGGCTTCACCGTGACCCACAGCTCGCTGTACGGGTCGGTGCGGCCGACCACGCGGGCGTCCTCGACCTGGACGTTCATGCCTTCCAGGGACTCGTAGTAGTCCAGGGCGTACGTCGACGGCTCCAGGGCCAGGCCGTTGATCGAGCCGTTCGCGGCGGTGTCGCCGGCCGGGGTGTACTCGTCCGGTACGGAGTTCTCGTCGATGACGACCGGTGCCGGGACCGGGTTGCCCGTGGAGACGGTGGTGACCGTCGGCTTGGTGATCTCCGTGACCGACTGGTTGCCGGAGGAGGTGCCGCCCGGGACGTACTCGGAGACCGTGCCGGTCACCGTCACCGAGTCGCCGACCGCGACCTTCGGCGCGGAGCTGGTGAACACGAACACGCCCTCGCTGGTACGCGGGTCGTCGTCCGGGTTCGGGTCCTGTATCCAGAAGCCTCTGGAGGAGCCGTACGCGCGCGTGGCCGTGACGATGCCGGGCACGTCCGTCACCCTCTGGCCGGCGTACGGCGAGATCCGGGTCGTGCCCTGGATGTCGTGGATGCGCACCGAGTCGGCGTGCGCCGGGGAGGTGAGGACGACGGCGGACGCCGCGCTGCAGACGGCGGCGACGGTGAGCGCGGCGAGGCGCGCGGAAGACCTGCTCGGCAAGGGATTCCCTCCGGGGACATGACTGAGTGCCGGGACGAGGGTGTACGGGTGGTGCCGGTGGTACGGGAGCGTGCGGGGCGCGTAGCCCTCCGTCACGCGCGCAGAGCCGAGTGAACAGTTGTCCCCCCAACTTCTACGCGCGTCAATCTCTTACCTGGGTAAGGGAGTTGTCAAGGTTTCGGCCATGTACGGAAGCCGACGGAGAGATGAACCGGGCGGCATGGGTGGAAATCCGTCTAGGCTGAGCGGCTGAGCCCGTTCACGGTCCGAGGAGATCCAGCCGATGTCAGACAGCTCCCCCCTGCCGCCCGTACGGCTGCACCCCGAAGCGGAGCTGGCGCGCGCCGCGCTGTCCACGCCGTTGCTCTCCCGCGCCGCCCGCCTCGCCCGCTGGGCCGGGCCCGGCACCCGCGTGGACGCCGGCGGCGGCCTGGCCGAGGAGCAGCTTCCGGCCGCCGCCGAACTGCTCGGACTGACCGGAGACGACGCCGCCGCCCTCGCCAGTGAGGCCTGGCGGGTCGCCGTGGACGCCGGCCTGGTCGAGATCGCGGACGAGGAGAACGGCACGGTCCGTGCGGGGGAGGAGCTGGAGCTGCTCACCGGCGGCTCCCCGCAGGACGTGCTCACGGTGTGGCTCGCCGCCCTGGAGACCGTCCTCGCCGACGCAGCCGTACCCGATCTGGACGATCTGGTCGACGCGCTGGAGGAGGGCGGCGAGGTCGATTTCTCGTCACTCGACTGGGACCCCGAGGCCGAGGGCGAGTTCCTCGACGGCGTCCTGGGCAATCTCTATCTGCTGACCGTGAGTGAGGGCGGCTCCGGCGACGGCCCCGTACCGCTGCCCGCGCTCGCCGCCTCGATGCTCGTCCCCGACGACATGGGCGAGCCCACCAACGACGTCCTGGAGCAGGTCTCCGACGCGATGATGCGGCTGGACGACCAGTTCCGGACGCTGGAGCCGATCGGGCTGGTCGAGTACCAGCCCGTCGACGAAGCCCTGATGGCGGACGGCGAAGAGGAACCCGCCGCGGCGGTCGACGACACCGACGTCACCCGCTACGGCATGGTCCGGCTCACCCCGCTCGGCGTGTACGGGCTGCGGGCGCGGCTGCTGGAGGCCGGGTTCGAGGCGCCGGCCGTCGGCGAACTCGCCGACAAGGGCGCGGACGCCCTGCTCGACGGCACGGCCGGATTCGGGCCGTCGGCGGCCCAGGCCGAGACCGAGCAGTGGCTGACCCGGCGTGAACCGCTCGGCGCCGCACGGGAGTTGCTCGCCGCCGCGCGCGGAGCCGACGAAGGCGCGCCGCTGCGGCGGCTGCGCTGCCAGCAGGCCCTGTCGCTGATCGGCGCGGAGGCCGAGCCCGCGCTGCGTGAGGTGCTGGACGATCCCGAGCTGGGGGGCCTCGCCCGGGTGTGGCTGACCGAACAGGGCGCTGCCGGGGTGCCGGCGCCGTCCCAGGAGATGGTGTTCTGGCTGACCATCGACACCGTCGCCGCCCAGCTCGCCGCCGAGGGCAACTCCGAGGAGCTGCAGGCGCTGGTGGAGGGGCTGGCCGCCCAGCACAGCGGGTTCTTCGCCGCGGCCTGGCGGGTGGGGCATCCCGCCACCGCCGATGTGCTGGAGGCGATGGGCCGGCTGCACCCGGACAAGAAGGTGGCGAAGGAGGCACGGAAGGCCGCGTTCAAGGCACGCTCCCAGCAAGGGAGTTGAGCGGGCCGGGAGTGCATGGTGGGCCACCCCGAGGAGGATTCCCCTTGGGTTGCCCATGGGGTGGCGTATACGGATTCTTGAACAAGGGTCGCGGACGTCGCCCGACGTTCAGCCGGTGTTCAGAAGCGGGCGCGAGCGTGAGCGGCGGACCGAGCACCGCCACCCTCCACGGCACTCCCACCGTCTCAGGAGACACCATGTCGCTCACCCGCAGGGACTTCGCCAGGACCTCCGCCCTCACCGGTGCCGGGGTCGCACTGGCGGGCAGCGTCGGCGCGCTCGCCAGCGCCCCGGGCGCCCTGGCCGCCACGGACGACGTCGAGAGCGCGGACGGCGGGCCGGCCCAGGGCCACCGGCACGAGGTCGGCTACGGCCCGCTGATCGCCGACCCGGACGGCATCCTCGCCCTGCCCGAGGGCTTCACCTACCGTGTCATCACCTACAGCGGCAGGACCAGGCTGGAGACGGGCGAGTCCACCCCGTCCAACCACGACGGCACGGCCGCCTTCGAGGGCCCCCGAGGCACCACGCTCCTCGTCAACAACCACGAACTCGCGGGCCCCCGGTCCAAGTGGGCGCACCCGGTGCCGCTCACCGAGGGCCTGGTCTACGACCCCGCCGCCTCCGGAGGCTGCACGGTGGTCGAGGTACGCCGTGGCGGCGAGGTCGCGGAGTGGGTCGGCATCGCGGGTACCGCCACCAACTGCGCGGGCGGCAGCACTCCTTGGGGCACCTGGCTGACCTGCGAGGAGACCGAGGACAAGGCCGGCCGCAACGGCATGACCAAGGACCACGGCTACGTCTTCGAGGTCGACCCCGCCGACCGCCGGGCCAACCGCGACCCCAAGCCGGTCAAGGCCCTCGGCCGGTACGCGCACGAGGCCGTCGTGGTGGACCCCAAGCGCGGCCATCTGTACCTCACGGAGGACGCGTCCGGCCCCAACGGCCTGCTGTACCGCTGGACCCCGCCGGAGGGCTTCCGTCACGGCCGCGGCCGGCTGCGCACCCTCGCCGACGACGCGGGCATCCTCCAGGCCTTCCGGTGCTTCGACTCCGGCGGCCGGTTCGTGGACGACCTCTCCCGCGCCACCAGGACCGGCACGGTCTACGGCGTCGACTGGGTGGACGTCCCCGACCGTGACGCCAGGTCCGTCTCCGTGCGCAAGCAGTTCACCGACGGCCAGGTCACCCGCGCCCGCAAGCTGGAGGGCATGTGGTGGGGTGACGGCGGCGCCTACATCGTCTCCTCCTACGCCCGCGAGGAGAGCCCCCTCCAGCACGACGGCCAGGTCTGGTTCTACGACCCGCGCCGCCGCACCCTCACCCTCAAGGTCCTCCTCGGCGTGAACCGGGCCCCGGCCGAGGACGGCGCCTTCGACGGCCCGGACAACATCACCGTCTCCCCGTACGGCGGCCTCGTCATCGCCGAGGACGGCGAGGGGATCCAGCACCTGTTCGGCGCCACCGAGAGCGGCCGCACCTATCCGATCGCCCGCAACGAACTCAACATAGGTACCGAAGCCGAGCCGGAATACAGCGAGTTCACCGGCGTCACCTTCTCGCCCGACGGCAGGACCCTGTACGCCAACATCCAGACGCCGGGCATCATGCTCGCCATCACCGGACCCTGGAAGCGGCAGAAGCGGTGATTAATTCATTCGCTCGAACCGTGGCCGTCCCCCTAGAGTGATCCACGTCCAGGTGCGACAGGCAGGACCTACTTCCGCTCATAACGGGGAGGCCGCGGGTTCGAGTCCCGCCACCGGCTCCAACAGGCCGGTGTAGCTCAGGGGTCAGAGCACCAACACGTCGGTTCCGCCGGCCTCGATCTCTGGACACCGAAAACTTCACGCACCTCCCGGTGCGAGGGCAGCGGCTACTTCCCTTTCCAGGAATGAAAATCAGCCGCCGCCGAGTTGATCTCGGGAGGCGCGACACATGGTGGGTGTCCGGTGCGCAGGCAGCGGATACTTCAGGACCTGGTCCGAAAGGGTGCGGGTTCGAATCCCGTCACCGGCCCACGGCCGGTGTGGCGGAACGGAAGACGCGCCAGGCAATAGTCCCGCCGCCGACTCCCGACCTCGGACACCCTCCTTCTGCCGCGCCTCCCTCCGAAATGGCAACGAATTCGGGGGAATTCACCATGGCGCGATTCAACACGCGTGCCGCCAAGGCGCAGGTGAAGTCGGCGGTCACGTCGACCGGCCGGGTCCTGCGGACCTACGAGGGCGGCCGGGGCCAGGAGCGCGAGCCGCGCTCCGAGCTGTTCCTGCTGGCCGTGTCCAACCTCGTTTCGCAGAAGACCTTTTACGAGAGCGGCGCCGACCGCGACGACCGCTTCACCCGCCTGGTCCGCGACCTCGCGGTGAGCGACCCGGACTGGACGGCCGGGCTGCTGCGCTGGCTGCGCGGTGAGGGCAACATGCGGACGGCGTCGATCGTCGGCGCCGCCGAGTACGTGCACGCCCGGCTGACCGCCGGCGCGACCGACGGCCCCTCGAACCGGCAGGTCGTGGACTGCGTGCTGCAGCGCCCGGACGAGCCGGGCGAGCTCCTCGCGTACTGGACGGCGACGTACGGCCGCGCGATCCCCAAGCCGGTCAAGCGGGGCGTCGCCGACGCCGTACGACGGCTCTACCACGCCAAGTCGCTGCTGAAGTACGACACCGCCGCCAAGGGCTACCGCTTCGGCGACATCCTCAACCTGGTGCACGCGGCGCCCGACCCGGACAAGCCGTGGCAGGGCGAGCTGTTCCGCTATGCGCTCGACCGCCGGCACAACCCGGACACGGCGGTGCCGCCCGCGGCGCTGCCGGTGCTCACCGCGCACCGCGAGCTGATGGCACTGCCGGTGGCCGAGCGGCGTGCGGTCGTCACGTCGCAGGGCGGCGCCGAGCGGCTGGCGGCGGCCGGGCTCACCTGGGAGGCGCTGGCCGGCTGGCTCCAGGGCCCGATGGACAAGGCGGCCTGGGAGGCGGTCATTCCGTCGATGGGGACCATGGCCTTGGTCCGCAACCTGCGCAACTTCGACGAGGCCGGTGTCTCGGACGAGGTCGCCGCGCGGGTCGCGGCGCGGATCAGCGACCCGGCGGAGGTCACGCGCTCGCGGCAGTTCCCCTTCCGGTATCTCGCCGCGTACCAGCACGCGCCGTCGCTGCGCTGGTCCTACCCGCTGGAGCAGGCGCTCGGCCACTCGCTGGCCAACGTGCCCGCGCTGCCGGGCCGGACGCTGGTGCTCGTCGACCGGTCGGGCTCGATGTTCTGGTCGCAGGTCTCCGAGCGGTCCCAGCTCAGCCGGGCCGACGCGGCGGCGGTCTTCGGCACGGCGCTCGCGCTGCGGGCGGCGGACGCCGACCTGGTGGAGTTCGGTACGACGAGCAGGGCGGTGACGTTCCGCAAGGGCGAGTCGGTGCTGAAGATCCTGGACCGCTTCGGCGACCTGGGCGGCACCGACACGACCGACGCGGTGCGCCGGCACTACAAGAAGCACGACCGGGTGCTGATCGTCACCGACGAGCAGTACACCCCGAACCGCCACGGCGACCCGACCGCCCAGATCCCGGCCCACGTGCCCGTCTACACCTGGAACCTGGAGGGCTACCGGGCGGGCCACGGCCCGTCGGGCACGGGCAACCGGCACACCTTCGGCGGCCTGTCGGACGCGGCATTCCGGATGGTGTCCCTGCTGGAGTCGGCCCAGGACGCGAACTGGCCGTGGCAGGCCTGAGCGGTATCCGGCCCCGAGCGTGGCCCGCACTCACCGTGCCGGCCTGAACGCGTACAGCGCGCCGTTCTAGTGCTCTGACCGCATAGGTTCGCCGGGTCGTTCAGGCCGCGGCGGCGAGGGGGCGTCCGCCCCAGCGGATGCCC
>NZ_JAIQYY010000059.1 GCF_020181035.1 Streptomyces sp. CoH27 | reverse complement strand
ACGCGGTACGCACACTTGTACCGCCCAGAGGGGACCGCCACGGCCCGTTGCCTCCCCTGATGCTGACGCTGACGGTGGCCACCGGTCTGGTCGACGCGGTGAGCTACCTGGCGCTCGGGCACGTCTTCGTCGCCAACATGACCGGCAACGTGGTGTTTCTCGGGTTCGCGCTGGTGGGCGCCGCGAACCTGTCGGCGCTCGCCTCGGTCGTCGCGCTGGCGGCGTTTCTCGTCGGCGCGCTCGCCGGGGGCAGGCTCGGCACCCGGTTCGCGACGCACCGCGGAAACCTGCTGAAGACGGCCACCGCCCTGCAGACGGTCCTGGTCGCCGTCACCGTGGCTGCCGCCGCGGTCACCGACGGCCGGGTCACCACGAGTGTCCAGTACGTATTGATCGTGTTCCTCGGGCTCGCCATGGGCTTGCAGAACGCGGTCGCCCGACGCCTCGGCGTACCGGACCTCACCACGACGGTACTCACCCTGACCCTGACCGGGCTGGCCGCGGACTCCACCCCCGCCGGCGGCGCGGCGCCGCGGCCCGGCCGCCGGATCCTGTCCGTGCTGGCGATGCTCCTCGGCGCCTTCGCCGGAGCCCAACTGGTTCTCCACGGCCACCTCGTGCTCACCCTGAGCCTGGCCCTGCTGCTCCTCGCCCTCACCTCCGTGACCACCCACCGCCTCTCGGCCGCCGACCCCGCCTGGACACGGTCACCGTCGTGAGCGAGGCACGGATGCAGCGCATGCGGCGTTATGGGCAAGATCCCGTATCCCGACTGTGGCGGTGGAGCATTCAGGAGCGAGGGCGTGGGGCGGGGGCGGCTCAGGCGCCGGTGCCCGCCTGGAAGACCGTCAGGTTCGCGGCGGAGGAGACAGGCACCGCACCGCCCGTCCAGTCCACCTTCAGGGACTCCTTCTCATCCGGCGGGGTGATCAGGATCCCCGTGGGCGTGGCCGTGCGGGCCCCGCTGACCTCGGGGTTGCCGAAGCTCAGTCCGGCCCAAGCGCTTTTGCCCGGCGGCAGCGTGATCTTCGTGGGGCTTCCGGAGCTGCGCTTGGGGTCCGGCCCCATCTGCTTGCCGGAGGCGTCCACGAAGGCGGCACCCGGGTAGCCGTCGATGGTGCATGTGCGCCCGGAGAAGTTGGTCACGACGAGGGGGAAATTCTCCTGCCCGGCACCCGGGTTGTTCTCGCCGACGTGTCCGCGCAGTTCGGACGCGTTGCAGCGAGTGCTTGCGGCGCCGTTCCCGGAGGCAGATGTGCCGACGGAGCCTTTCGACGAACCGGTGTCGGCGGAGGTCCCGCCCGTGTTCGTCGTGGTGCCGGCGGTACTCGAATCGTCACCGGAGGCCGACGGGGCCGTCCCGGACACGGTCTGCGGGGCACTGACGATGCCCTGGCCGCCGTCGCAGGCTGTGAGCAGGCTCAGGGCGGCTACCGCACCAAGCGCCGACACCACGTGTCGTGCTGTCAGGGAGATGGCCGTGCCGTGGGAGTCCGGGCTCGCCGTGCCACGCCGGAAGGTTGCCATGTCTGCTGTGCTCCTTGAAACGTACCGCCCGAGACGGGCGTGTGTGTAAACGGCGCAGTGTGCCCGTCATCCCCGTCCGATGCGCGTCGGTGTGGAAAAGTTCGCGCGTATCTCCGCGCACTGTGGGGGCCCGCACGTCATCGGGCTCCCCTGCGCGGCGATCCCGTCCACCGAGTCCTTCTCCGGCACCTTGCTACCTGCCCAGCAGGGAGAGCGAACGGCCGCTGCTTCCACCGCGCACCGCGATGAGTTCCGCCGCAAAGGACACGGCCGTCTCCTGCGGTGTCGATGCGCCCAGGTCGAGGCCTACGAGAGTGTGCAAATTCGCCACGGCCTCGGGGGACACGCCGGCCTCCGCGAGATCGCGGATCCTGCGTGCCCGGGTGTGCCGGGAGCCGAGCACACCCACGTAGGCCAGCGGCCGTCCCAGTGCCTCGGCGAGGACGGGAAGGTCGAACTTCGGGTCGTGCGTCATCACGCACACCACGGTGCTGCGATCGGTCTCCGCACGTGCCAGATACCTGTGGGGCCAGTCGACGACGATCTCGTGGGCGTGCGGGAAGCGCTCGGGTGTCGTGAAGGCGGAGCGGGCGTCGCACACCGTGACGTGGTACCCGAGGAACGCGCCGATCTCGCTCACGGCGGCGGCGTGGGCGCCGGCCCCGAACACCAGCAGCCGTGGCGGCGGGTCCCAGGCCTCGAACAGTACCCGCAACTCCCCCTGCCCGCCGATGCCGTAGCTCCGTACGGCGGTGTCGTCCTGGCTGAGCATCAGGCGCGCGTCGGCGAGCACGGCGAGGTCCAGATCGGCGCCGCCGGTGCTGCCCAGGTGCCCCTCCTTCCAGACGGCGACGGCACCGCCAGTCTGCCCGTCGAGTCCCGACATCACCCGCGCCACGACGACCGGACGCCTCGCCGCCCGGCCAGGTAAGCGGCGGCGAGGACCCGCGCCGTGTCGTCCTCCACGACCTGGACGAAGACGTCGATCTCGCCACCGCATGTCAGCCCGACCGCGAACGTGTCGTCGTCGGAGTATCCGAGGGAGACGAACCGCGGCTGTCCCGAGGCCAGCACCTCACGGGCCAGGTCGTACACGGTTCTGTCGACGCAGCCTCCCCACACGCTGCCGAGGACCGTGCCGTCGACGCGGACGCACAGTGCCGCTCCCGGTTTCAGTGGCGCGCCGCCCCGGACGGCGACGACGCTGGCGATGGCATAGGGGGCTCCGCTGGCCTGCCATTCCAGCAGACGGGGCGCCAGGTCTCGCATGAGGGTCTCCGATCTGCTGTCGTTCCGGCCGGCTGCCGTCGGCCCTACGAGCGTGTCATCGGCTGTGGACGTCTCCGCACGGTCATCCGTGCAGAGGGGAGCCATCGGCGTGGGTGCCGCAGAGCCGATGGGTAAGCACGGCGCGGTGGCTGCGCGCCCAGTTCAGGACGGCGGCCGCGACCGCGGATCCCACCATGGGGGCCAGCAGGTAGGCCCACAGGAAGCCGATCCGCCCGGAGACCAGAGCGGGCCCGAACTGGCGTGCCGGGTTTTCCGATCCTCCGGTGCTGGTGCCCAGCAGGGCGATCGCCGCGCAGATCAGGAAGCCGACCAGCCAGGGAACCGTGGGCGCCAGCTTCGGCGACTGCAGGAAGAGCCCGACGAGGTAGACGATGGCCCCCATGCTGACGGCCTCGGCCACGAACAGCCCGGCGGCGGACCAGCCGGGTCCGGGTTGCAGCGCGGCGTCCGCCACCGGCGGGTCACCGACCACGGGCCCCCACAGCGCGCGGGCGGTGAACACCCCGAGCACGGATCCGACGAGCTGAGCGGCGATGTACGGAAGGACCGACACACCCGGGAAGGCTCCGAGGCGCCACATGGCCAGGGATATCGCCGGGTTGATGTGCCCTCCCGAGATCCGCCCCGGTCGGCTGCGGACGAGCCCTACGAGGAGTAGGCCCACACACAGGCCGATGACCAGCAGTTTCAGGTAGATCTGCGGGATCGCGTCGGAGACCGGCGAGGGTCCGGCGATCCAGCGCACGATCGTGACCACGCCGAAGAGGAGCACCGACGTCAGGAGGCACTCAAGGGCACTGTGTACTGCGATCACCGCCGGACGGGGCGTGGCACCGGTCGGGTTGGGTGTTGCCCGTCGACTGGGTGGTGTGGCGGCTTCGGTCATGGGTCTTCGAGAGTTCCCTGAGAGCGACATGGGGGCGAAATGGAGTGTGCGGCTCTCCTGGCCCGGGAACGGCGCCTTGCCGGCGGACGCCTGGTTGGGAGGCAAGCACGGGATGGTGTGATCAGTACGGTAGAGCGGACATCCAACTGCCCGTTGTCCTTCAGCGCACCGACTGTTGCCCGGAAGCGGCCGCACGACCCGCGTTGTGGGCAGGCCGCTGGGTCGTGCCCGGTCGGTCAAGCCCCGGAACGCTGCGGGAACATCCGATGCCGCGCTCGTCGCCTACTTTTCCCTCGGTTTCATTCCCGACAGACCCGATGGAAGGGGAACGGCAGATGAAGAAGAGCAAGGCGACGGTGCGGTTGCTGCCGGCGTTACTGCTGGTGGCGGGCATTGGCGGATTCGCGGCACCGTCGTCGGCCGAGAGCCGGAACGCCGCTGCTGTGCTCTCCGATGCGACCACGGCGGTTGGTCCGCAGTACGACACGACGCACGTCTATGTCACCCCCGGCGCGATGGATGCGTTCGTCACCTGCTGGGAGGCGACCTTCGGTGGAACCAACACGGCCAAGGTGGTCACGCAGGTCACACCGACACCCAGCACGACCGCTTCGGAACTGGTTCTCTCACCTGTCGGCGCCCTGTCCGTCTTCGACTTCCGGACACCGGTCCCCTATCCGTTCGGTGCCGAACGCACCGGCTGGCTCATGAGCGACTTCGACAAGGGCGTCCGGCTGGCCCGGGCGAGCGGGGCGGCCCTCGTCGTCGCGCCCTTCGACGACCCCATCGGCCGGGACGCGGTCGTCCAGTTCCCGGGCGGCGTCAACGCCCAGCTGTACTGGCACACCAAGGCTCCGTCGTACGCGCCGTTGAAGACCGTGCCGGAGAACCGCATCTATCTGACGAGAGACTCGGCGCGGGCGTTCCTCACGTCGTACCTGCGGTTCACCGGCGGCCGGATCGTTTCCGACGACCAGGCCGCCGATGGCGGTCAGATCGGTACGCTCGACGAGACGTACCGCCGCATTACCATCAGTTCCCACTTCGGCGACACGGTTGTCAGCGTCACCGATGGGCATCTGCCGTACCCATTCGGCCGGGAGACCACCGGGTACGCGGTGAAGGACCTCACCTCGACCCTGCACAGGGCCGAGGTCGCAGGCGCGAAGGTGCTCTGGGGCCCGAACACCTCCCAGGGCCGCACCAGCGCGATGGTGCAGTTCCCCGGCGGCTACGTGGCCGAACTCCACCAGGGTGACGACCGCTGATCCTCGGCGGCATTCCCGGGCAGGACTCGCTCTCTGCCCGGGCTACTCGACGGTCGCCGCCTGGGGAGTGGACTTCAGCTGCAGGATGTGGGTGGCGGCGAAGGGCATCAAGTCGTCGTGCCGGTCCGGCAGGGCGATCACCAGGGCGCTGTCCCGCAGGGCGCGGCGCACGCCCGTCAGCATCCGCACCGCCGTACGGTCGTCGAGGCCGGCCGTCGGTTCGTCGAGCAGGAGGACCGCGGGTGCCCGCAGGACCGCTCGTGCGATCACGAGACGGCGTCGCTGGCCCTGCGAGAGCGCACCGCCCAGGGGGCCCGTCGGGGTGTCAAGGGGCAGTTGTTCCAGGGCCGCTGCCGCCAGCGCGGCCCGAAGCGTGTCGTCGTCCGCGCACGGGGCGGCCTGCCGGAGGTTGTCGGCGACGGTCGCGTCGGCGATCCAGTCCTCCGCTTCGACGAGGGTGAGTGAATCGGCGATCGTGTGGGCGGGCAGGGACTCGACAGGTACGCCGTCGAGCAGCACCGACCGGGGAGCAGCCGGGGAGATCCGTCCCGCCAGGGTCTCCAGCAGGGTGCTTTTCCCGCTGCCGTTGGGCCCGGTGACCATGACGACGCTGCCGGGCTCGATGACCGCGGACCACTGGGTGCGGGCGTCGCCGATACCCACGGGCACGTCGCGGGCCGCCAGGGTCCGTGCCGCGCCTGCGAGTGGCGACCTCGGCGGGGACGCGACCGACAGCTCGTCCGGGAGGGCGCGGTTCGCCAGGTCCGTCAGCCGCTGGGCGGCGTCGGCGGCCAGGCCGTGGTCGCGGAGCACCTGAGGGAGCGTCTCCAGCAGCTCGTACGCAGCCGCGACCAGCAGCACTTCGCCGATCGCGTCGGCAGCCGGCTGTGTGAAAACGGGACCGGACAGTGCCAGAACCAGGACTGCCGTCTGACCGGCCACGGCCAGCAGCCGCAGCAGCAGCCGGGACCGGCGCATCACCGACGCAGCCGCCGCCTCGGCACGCCGGGCCCGGCCGACCGCGTCCGCGACCTGATCGCGGACCAGATCGACCGCGTCCAGGCAGCGCAGCTCCGCAAGCGCGGAGCGTGCGCTGAGCAGCGCGGTGCGTGCTGCGGCCCACGCCCCTGCGGCCGTCTGCTGATGGCCGCGGGTCCGCCGCTCGGCGGTCACTGCCGTGGCTGTGGAGAGCGCGAGCAGCAGCAGTTCGGCCGCACCTGACGGTGGACTCGCCACCATGAGCAGCGAGACGACGACGGCGGCGGTCAGGCCGGTTCCGGCCAGCGGCGGGACGACCTGGCCGGCTGTCCCGCCCACCGCGCCGACGTCGCTGGTGAGCCGGGCCATCAGGGCGCCGTCACGGTGGTCGCGCAGTTCGCGTGCCGGGACCGTGGTCGCGGCGCGGACCAGCCGTGAGCGCAGCGAGACGGTCGCGCCGAGCAGGGCGCCATGGCTGACCAGACGCTCCGAGTAGCGCAGACCGGTGCGGCCCAGGGCCAGAGCGCGGACCGTCCCCGAGGGGTACATCCACGACCAGGTGGTGTTCGCCTGTGCGGTGACCACCGCACAGGAGGTCAGGAACCAGCCGGACACCCCGAGCAGACCGGCGGCGCACAGTTCGGCGATCCCTGCGAGCACCGCCGCCAACAGCAGCTGCCGACGGGTCCGTTGGTCCGCCGCTGTCCACAGCAGCCTGATCGCGGTCACAGTGTCTCCCCGATCCGGGACACCCGTCCCTGGTCCAACCGCACGATGTCGTCGGCGATGTCGAGCAGTGCCGGGCTGTGCGTCGTGAGCAGCACGGTGCGGGTGCGCGCGAGCGTCCGTATCGCGCCGATGACGCGGGCCTCACCGTCCGGGTCCAGATGGGCGGTGGGTTCGTCCAGGCACAGCAGCGGTGCGTCGCGGAGCAGCGCCCGGACCAGCACCAGTTGTTGCATCTGTCCGGAGGACAGTCCCCGCCCACGCTCCCCGACTCGGGTCCCCAGGCCCTGGGGAAGCGCGGCCAGCAGGTCCTCGAAGCCCAGTGCCGAGAACGCCGCGGTCAGCTGTGCGTCGCCGGCGTCGCGCCGGGCCAGCAGCAGGTTGTCACGCAGCGTGCCCGGGAGGAGATAGGAGGGCTGTCCGGCCCATGCCGTCGTGGCCGGCGAGGCTTGCAGGGTCGCGGAACCGATGGTGTGCAGGCACCACCCGCGGTCCGGTTCGCGCAGGCCTGCCGCCACAGAGAGCAGGGTTGTCTTTCCGGCGCCGCTGGGCCCGCTGACCGCCACGATCGAACCGGGCCGCACGGTCAGGGTGACGTTGTCCAGGGCCACCTCGTCACGACCCGGATACCGGACCGCCACCTTCTCCAGGATCACGCCGGCCGGGCTCGGCCGGCGTAAACGGCACGCGGCGGGCCCACGCGTCCGGCGCCCGCCGCCGCCGGTCGGTGTGACCGGAGCCCGATCGATGATCTCCGAGATCAGCTCGGCCGCCGCGGAGGCCTCGGCACGGGCGTGGTAACCGCGGGCAAGTTCCCGGGCGGGGGCGAAGTAGGCCGGGGTCAGGACGAGGACGAACAGGGCGGTGCCCAGGCTCATGGTGGAGGGGACCACCGGCAGGTCGAGATAGCCGAGCAGGGCGAGTCCGCAGTACGTGGCGACGACGGCCATGGCCACGGTGATGAGAAGCTCGATCCACGCGGTCGAGAGGAACGCCACACGCAGTACGGCCTGGGTGCGCCTGGCCAGTTCCCGGTCGGCTGCCTCGGTGGCGCGTACCGCTTCCTCTCCGGCTCCGAGGCCGACGAGCGTAGGCAGTCCGCGCAACTGGTCCAGCAGATGGGTGCTCAGCCTGCGGGTGGCGGTGAGCTGGGCGTGCACGGCGGCGCGGGTGCCCAGGCCGATCACCTTCAGGTTGAACGGCAACAGAGGGGTGGCCAGCACCAGCATCAGCGCGACGGCCCAACCGCCCACCAGGACAGCGGCCAGGATGATGCCGCTTCCCAGCAGCATCGCCCGCCGAGCCGGGACGTACGTCGTCAGCCATGGGCTCAGCCGGCCCACCTCGCTGTCCAGCGCCTCACCGAGAGCGGCGTCGGACACCTCCGCGGGGGGCGTGCCCGTGGATGGGAGTGCGGCCAGGAGCAGGCGGGCGCGAAGGTGGCCCTGGACGGCGGCCGCCGCGTCGTCGGCGACTCGGTCCGCCGCCGCCAGCAGGACCGCGCGCAGCACCAGGCCGGCGGCGACCAGAGCCGCGCCCGAGAGCACCGGAGCCAGGGCCACGCCCCCGTGCGGGGAGTGCAGTGCGGCCTCGGCCGCCCAGCCCAGCCCCGCCGCCCACATCACATGGCCCACAGCCGCCAGCCCGCGCAGGGTGCCGGATCGCCGGAAAGCGGGTTCGCCGACCGCCGCCCATTGGGTCAGCAGTTCCGCCGCCCGCTGCTGACCTTCGTCGTCCTGGCCGAGCCGGGCCAGTTGGCCGGGGATATCGGTCACGGTCACTGTTCGGCTGCCTGGAGGTCGAACTCGCCGGCAGCCGCCGAGCGGCGGTCGGACCAGATCCACACGGCGAGCGCGGTCACGGCGAACAGAGCGACACCGACCCGGTCGATCCACACCCGCACGCCCCCGAAGATGTCCTGCGAGACTGCGGCCACCGCGACGGCCAGGAGGGTCAGGAGCACGCGCCGGGCGACAACGACCGCCCATGGACGGTCGCTCGCCGGTGGTGACACCGGAGCGGACTGCTCGGCGGCAGCCGCGATGTCCGACGGGCTCGCCGCGTCCGGGTACGCCGGTGGCTGGGCGAACTTCCCGCGGAAGACCCACCACGCGTAGATGTTGTAGGTCAGGACGACCGGCATGGATCCGCCCACCCCGATGAGCAGGAACAGTTGCGACCCGTGCGGGCTGGCGGCCGCGTGCACGGTCAGGTCGGGCGGTACGACCACGGGCGTGGTGGCGGCGACGAGCGCGAGCAGGCCCACGGCCTCCGTACCGGCCACGGCGGCGAACGGACGCCAGTCGGGCCGACGGCCGAAGCCGTACCAGGCGATCGCCGCGCAGACCACGGCCACCGCCACCGCGAGGCCGAACAGGGTCGCGCGGAGCGGCTGGTCGAAGCGCAGGTGCTGCGGGTCGGCGAGCGGGAGCCCGAATCCCAGGACCAGACCGGCCACCGCGACCGCGAGGATCAGCGGTCGGCCCAGCCGGCCCGCTCGCTCGTGGGCGGTCCCCGTGGTCTTGTCCTGCAGCCATGCGGCACCCGCCAGCAGATAGACGGCCACAAATCCCAGGGCGCACAGCACGCTGTAGGGCGTCAGCCAGTCCCAGGTGCCCCCGGAGAACACCCCACCGCGGTGGGGCAGTCCGGACAGGACGCCACCGGCCACGAGGCCCTGGCACACAGTGACCACCAGTGATGAGATGCCGAAGACGAGGCCCCAGCCACGCCGGTAGCCGGGGGCGGCGCTCTGCAACTCGATGGCCGTGCCGCGCAGCACGATGGCGAGCAGCATGACGATGAGCGGCAGGTAGACGCCGGACAGCACGGTGGCGTAGACACCGGGCAGACCCGCCCACAGCACGACGCCCGCCAGGATCAGCCAACTCTCGTTGGCGTCCCAGGCGGTCGCGATCAGCTCGTTGTACTCCTTGCGCCGCTGGTCGCTGCGGTCGAACAGGCTCAGGATGCCGATGCCCAGGTCGTAGCCGTCGAGCAGGACGTAGGCGCCGAGTGCGAGCAGGACCAACGCGTATGACGCGAAATCAAGCATGGCTGGTCTCCGTGGGGTGGACGGCGGCGCTGGCGTCGGTCACCAGGTGCTCGGGGCCGGTGCGCACCGTGCGGACGATGTAGCGGATCCACAGCCCCAGCAGCAGCGCGTAGACGGCAACGAACCCGATGAGGCTCGCGATCGCCGCGCCGAGGGAGAGATGGGAGACGGCGTCACTGGTGCGGATCAGGCCGTAGACCACCCAGGGCTGCCGGCCGGTCTCCGCGGTGATCCAGCCGCCGCTGATGGCCACGACACCGGCGGGGGCCATCCATACCATCAGCCGGTGGAACCGCCGGGCCGTGTAAAGCCTTCCACGCAGCCGCAACACCACTCCGGCGAAGGCCATGCCGAACATCGCCAGGGCGGTGAAGTACATCGCACGGAAGCCGTAGAAGGCGGACCACATGTTGGGGCGCTCGTCCTTCGGTGTCTGCAGCAGTCCGGGGACGTTCGCCTTTCCGGACAGGTCCTTGCCGATGACGGCACCCAGGTGCGGTATCTCGACATGGAACGCGTTCTCGCCCTTGTTCGTGTCGGGCACCACGAGCAGGTTGTAGCCGTTGTTGTCGGTCTTCCAGTTGCCTTCGAAGGCCTCCAGCTTCGCGGGCTGGTGTACACCCATGAACGCGGCGGTCGCGTCGCCCACGTACAGCTGTACGGGCATCAGGATCGCGAGCGCTCCCAGGGCGATGGACAGGGTTCGGCGGGCGAAGGGCAGCGCTCGCTGCTTGACCAGGTACCAGGCGGCGATGCCGCCGATGAACCAACCGGCGCTGATCAGCACCGCGAGCAGGATGTGCGGGTACCGGTAGGCGAACGCCGGGTTGAACAGCACGTGCCACCAGTTGCTCGCCCGGAACTGGCCGTCGACCTCGGTGAACCCGGCGGGGTCCTGCATCCAGCTGTTGGCGGACAGGATCCACGTCGTGGACAGAAGGGTGCCGACGACGAGCATCCAGCAGGCCAGCGCCATGGTCCGGGGACGCACGCGGCCGTCGCCGTACAGCATGATGCCGATGAACCCGGCCTCCAGGAAGAAGGCCGTGATGACCTCCATCCCGATCGTGACACCGAGGATCGGGCCGACCGCGTGGGCGTATCGTCCCCAGTTGAGGCCGAACTCGAATGTCATGACGGTTCCGGCGACCACGCCGAGACCGAATCCGACCGCGAATATTTTCTTCCAGAAACGGAAGATCTGGAGGTACAGCGGATTCCCGGTCCTGAGGTGGGCCGTGTACATCACGGCCAGGAAGACCGAGAGTCCGACGGTCAGTGCGGGAAAACTCATGTGGAAGACGGCGGTGATGGCGAACTGCCATCGAGAGATCTCCACCACTGCGGGCGAGGCCACGGTGTTTCCTCTCGGTCGAACGAGTCCTGGGGGCACCGTAGGGCCAGTTGACGGGCGTCCTTTGCCTCCCGGCGCATCGCTGGTGTTCTGGCAGCGCAATGCGCACAATGCGGTGCGGCACGGTTCAATCCCGGCCCGAAAGCAGTGCGCTCATGGGCCATGGGCGGTGCGTTCTCGGTCAACCGGCTTTTGCCAGCCGCCCCTACGGTGTCCGTCGGCTGTGCCCGTACGGCGCCTGAGACATTGCCGGATGAAAGGTGTCCGCGTCCTCATTCCGGCATGGACTCCCATGAGCGCTGCACCGTCATCGAAAGACCGCCCAGGACCGGATTCGGCCTGGGCTCCGTTCGCCGCGCGTGTCTTTCGCGCACTGTGGATCGCGCAACTGGTCTCCAACATCGGCAGCTGGATGCAGACAGTCGGCGCCCAGTGGTTGTTGATCGGCCACGGCGCGGCGCTGGTGACACTCGTCCAGACCGCCTCCGGCCTCCCCGTCGTACTGCTGGCGCTGCCCTCGGGCGTGCTGGCCGACCGTTACGACCGCCGTACGGTGCTACTGGCCGCTCAGTTCGCGATGCTCGCCGTCTCTACCGGACTGGCGGTGCTGGCCTTCGTGGGCGCCCTCACCCCGGTGTTGCTGCTGGGCCTCACCTTCCTCCTCGGATGCGGAACCGCCCTGATGGGCCCGGCCTGGCAGGCGATCCAGCCGGAGCTCGTGGAACGTGGCCAGTTGGGTCAGGCGGCCGCGCTCGGCGCCGTGAACATGAACCTGGCCCGCGCCCTCGGCCCGGCCCTTGGCGGCGCGGTGGTCGCGGCAGCGGGGGCAGGCTGGGTCTTCGCCTTCAACGCCGCCTCCTACCTCGGCATCGCGGCGGTTCTCCTGCTGTGGCGGCGGCCGTCGGCTCAGGCGCCCGTGGTCCAGGGCGAGAAGCTCCTGACGGCCCTGCACGCCGGCCGCCGCTATGTGTGGTCCGCGCCCGGCGTCCGCCGAGTCCTGCTGCGGACCGTGCTGTTCATCCCCGGCGGCGCCGCCCTGTGGTCACTGCTTCCCCTGGTCGCGAGCCGCCGGCTGGGCCTGGGCTCGGGAGGCTACGGGCTACTGCTCGGCGCGGTCGGTGTCGGAGCAGTGGGCGGTGCCTTCGTGCAGCCCGCCGTCCGCCGCGCTCTCGGCGCGAACGGCATCCTCGCCGCTGGGGCCCTCGTCTTCGCCGGAGTGCTGGCGGTGCTCGCCACGGTCCGTATCCCCTGGCTCGCAGTGGTCGTGCTGCTGCCCGCCGGCCTGGCCTGGATCGGCGTGCTGTCCACCCTCAACGCGGCCCTCCAGACGCGGCTGCCCGGCTGGGTCAGAGCCCGGGCACTCGCCGTCTACCTCCTGGTCTTCCAGGGCGGGCAGTCGCTCACGGCACCGTTGTGGGGCGCGCTGGCCGGCACGCTGGGGCTGACCGTCTGCCTCTTGGCCGGCAGCGGTGTGCTGCTGGCCGGCGCGGTGAGTGTGCGCCGCTGGCCGCTGCACGGCACGGACGCCATCGACCCGACCCCGTCCGACCACTGGCCCGTACCACCCCTGGTGTTCGAGCCCGGACCGGCCGACGGCCCCGTGCTGGTCTCCGTCGCCTACCGGGTCGCCCCCGGCAGCAGGGCCGCCTTCACCGACTGCATGGACCATGTGGCCCGCTCACGTCGGCGCACAGGGGCCCTCACCTGGGGTCTTTACCAGGACGGCAACGATGCGGACCGGTTCATCGAGAACTACCTGGTCGCCTCGTGGTCGGAGCATCTCGCCCAGCACCACAGCCGGCTCACGGCGACCGACCGTCACTACGAGGAGCGGGCCCGCCGCCTGCTCGTCGAGGGCACAGCGCCGGAGGTGACCCATGCCTTCGATGCTGCCGCGGGCCCTGTGGTGCCCGAGACGGAGAAGTCGGCCGACGTGGCGTCCCGGGCGCTCGGGCCGGTTGACTGACTCTCAGTCCAGCCTGCCGGTGAGCTCGGCGAGGACGCGATCCATGTCGATGTGGAGACCCTCCGTCCCCGGGGGCACGAGCGAGAAGGTCTGCTGCAGGAACGCGGCGACGGCTGACGCCTTGATGTCGACGAGCGCCGCGCCGACGGCGGACCTCAGGACGATGCGCACAGAATCCGGATGGCAACGGTGCCGGGGAAGCACGTGCACGTCCCCGGTACCGGTGGGCCGGCGCAGGCCCTCCATGAGCAGCGAGCGAGCGAACACCCAGTCCACCGGTCTGGCCGCGGGTGCGCCGATGGAGAGTCGGACGGCGTAAGGGTCGGTCATGTCGTAGTGCAGCTCCGCGGGCAACGGAGTCGGCAGCTCCGCCGGGACACTGACGTGCACTGTCACCCTGCACATGATCGAGGGAAGAGGCTGTGTCATTTATTCCCCAACAACGGCTGCATGAGTGGATTTCCTGGGAAAGACCCTAAAATCCCGCCGCTGACGCAGCTTGTCGAAGAACGCATGAAAGGTGGCCCGAGAAAGAACGGAGCCGTTTCAGCGTCGATGAGCCGGGTGTCGCGCCATTCACAGGGGGACACCCCGCAGGCGGCCCGGAACACCCAGCTGAAATGCGCGGCACTGGTGACACCCCACCGGTGCGCCATCGTGGCGATCGTGGAGCCTTGCCTGAGGCCAGGGCCGACGGGGCGGCCAATTGATCGCCCGTGGGGTTCATCGTGACGAGCCGAAGTGGTGCTCGGCGTCCCTGGGCTCACCGGTCAGCGCGGTGGCGTGCAGCAGCAGGGTCATCCGGGTTGTGGCTGCGGCCTATGGCCGCGCGCACCACCGCTGGGCGGCTGTGGCGAGGCCGGCGATCGAGCGGGGGCCAGGAAGAGGTGCAGGGGCGTGCCGTCCTTTCCGAACAGTGAGGCGCTAAGGCCGGATCGCGCTGTCGAAGTCGCCGGCCGCTGCGGCGGCGGTACCGGCTGCCCGCAGCAGGCGTGCCTGTGTGGCGCGGTTCTCCTCCAGGCCGACCGCAGTCCAGGCCGGGTTCGCCGGAAGGCCGGACCGGCCTCCCGCGCGGGGCACTCAGGGGCAGCCGCAGAGCCTCGGCGCCGACGAAGATCCGGCGGGCTGCCCAAGCACATCGCTCGTCGGCTCGACACGCTCCTGGAGGCTCTCGCCTGCACGGATCAGCCCGGTCAGTTCGACCGGGCGACCGAGCGCCGGCGGCGTATCGAGCTGAGGGCGGAGCGGCTCGACTGGTTGCCTGGGGTACTCGCCTCACTCGGCCGGACGTTCGTCATCGAGCGGCCCGGTGAACGTCGTGGCCTCGTTGGCGCGTTCGCCGGTCGCCTCGCGTCCTACGCCCGCCAAGCCTGACGGCGAGGAACCATCACGCAGCCGTGCGCCGTTCGCTGGACAGGCCTTGAAGCTGCCAGTCGCGAGGCGCTATGCCGTAAGCGGCGCGGAAAACCCGGCTGAAATGGCTGGGGCTCACGAAACCCCAGCGTCGGGCGACGGTCGCCACCCCGAGTCCCAGAGCCGGGGACCGCAGAAGATCCCGGCGGCACCGCTCCAGTCGCTGCATCCGGATCCATTCCCCGACGGTGGTTCCCTCCGACTGGAACAACTTGTGCAGGTAGCGAACCGAAATGAAGTGGGCGGCGGCGATCGTGGTGGGTGACAGGTCCGGGTCGGAAAGGTTTTGCAGGATGTGGTCCTTCACTCGCACCATCATGGCCGCGGCGGTTTCGGGAGCCTGAGGCGTGAAGCGGCCGCGCCGCTCGTTGATGAACAGTGCCAGCAGGTCGAGCCCGGTGGCGACGAACTGACGGCCGACGAAGTCGTCGAAGCCCGCTGCTTCGCGCGCCAAGCGCGTGAAGTAGGTCGCCACCAGTGCGGCACTTCCGCCACGACCCGAGAACGCTGTCGCAGTCAATGCCTGCAGGTCTTCGTCCCGCACGCGAAGCTCCTTCCGGGGGAACTGAAAGGAGATGAAGCAGGCCTCGCCCTGCACTTTCTTTCTGAACACGCGAGACGAATCAGAAATGGAGAAATCTCCTGGCTCTATCAGGCACTCTCTCCCGTCCTGCTCCTTGACGGCGCTGCCTGTGTGCTGAAGCGTGAGGATAAGGAATTCCTTCCCGTCCCGGGCTATCAGGCGCTTGCTGCGCGTCACCTCTTGAGGCCCGGCCTGGACGTCCGACACCTGAGTGGCGCCCCATTGGTGGGTGACGATTCTTCCCGGCGACGGATCTTCCTCCAGGATATTGACATCGAGCGGTATGAACGCCTGGGACACCGCTTCATGCCAGCGCTCTATCCGGTCGGCTGCGGACAGCGCCGCAGTGGAAAGGACGATGGACATCTGGTGCCCCCTTGACATGCTGATCGACAGGCGGTTCGGATCCAGTCACCGGACAGCCCGATCACCGAAGAGGCGGTATGCCTTCCAGAACACCGTGCCAACCGGCCTGGGCCGGCACATCGCGTGAATCCGCTAGATCAGAACCCATCTTTGAACCTCGCGAAGCTCCACTGCCCGGAGAGCCAGATGCGCACCAAGCCGTACAACGAGGCGCAAGAACGAGATCATCAGAGTGCGGAACGTGAGCTCTTGTCCGTTTCGTGGTTGAGGTTGGGGAAGGACCGCTGGTCGCGGGTGGGGGATGGTCCTCAGGCATCGGGCGGGCGAACAAGCCGGGTTCGGATTCGGTGAGGACAGCTGACCAGGCGTTTCAGTTTGAAGCGGATGCCTTCGGTGTTCTTCGGGAGGATCGGCAGGTCGAGGGCCTGGGAGAGGTCGCGGGCGCGCATCGGCCGGCCCTCGTCGGCCAGGGCGGTGAGGATCTGCTGGTAGGCGGGGTGGTCCGGGATGTCGGGGCGGTCCGGCCTGTGGCGGGTGGGGGCATCGGGAGAATGAGGAGGGTCTTGCGGGTGATGCGTCACTGGCATGCTTGCATGCGACACGCTCAATAGATGCTGGCGGTGAACGGCCTTTCTGTGAAAGCTCCGGCGGGTGCTTGGCCTGGGCGTGGTTGACCTGATGCCGGGCCGTGTGGTCGGTCATGGCCTTGAAGGCCACCGCGGGGCGTCGCAGAAGGTCGGTCGCCACCTGGGCTGCGACCTGCTCGTCGGCGACCAGGTCGTGCACGGCCTCGATCTTCTCCTGCACCGTCTCGGGTCCCGGCCCGTGGTAGCCCACCCTGTGCCGGGCCGTCTCCGGCGTCCACCGCCGCTTGCCAGTCCGCACGTCCAGCGGCGGGTTCTTGATCGCTGCCCAGCGCTCCTCGCGATCTGAGATGGCGGCAAGTATCTGGTGGGTGCTGAAAGCCACCCCTGGGCACCGGTGCCGCTCGGGCCACCGGCTGGCCACCCACCGGTACTCCTTGATCGTGTTGTAGGGCACGTCGATGTCCTCCGACAGCCGGTGCAGCCACGCGGAGACCCCGAACAAGTCGTCCCCCACGGACCGGCCGCCGTGCTCCTGCATCGGGACAACTTCCAGCGCGCCGTCGCCGATGATGAACGAACTCTTCGACAACTTCTCAGCCGCCTCGCGCAGTCGTTCCACGATCTGCTCGTACCGGCCCACGCTGACGTTGCCGACCTTCTGCGTACTGGGCACCGCGCCCACCCCCTGCCAGGCCGGAGCACGGCCCCGTGACCGTAAAAGGGGAACTCCGGCCCGCCCGGTACTGGGCAGAATCCGCCCACCATCCCGCACCCGAAAGGCGTGCCACCACGGCGCGTGGAGCACCGGAAAGCTCTCCGCAAAGACCTCTGCCATACCGCTGAGACTCCACTGGCTGGAGGGCCCGATGGGCACCAGACCGTCCAGCGAGGCGCGAGAACGAGATCATCAGAGGTTCAAAGATAGGTTCTCAGGGGTGCCGGACCGAGATGCCCCTCACTTGACGGCTCCGCTGGTGGCACCGGCGGCGACGTAGCGCTGAGCGACGACGAGCAGGACGGCGGCGGGGACGGACGCCATGAC
>NZ_JAIQYY010000058.1 GCF_020181035.1 Streptomyces sp. CoH27 | reverse complement strand
CCATGGTGCTGGTGGATCTCCTTCGCCAGGATCGTAACCCTGGCATCAGGGACTCCACGAAACGGGGTGCAGCTCAGTGCAGCTCATGATCGTCAAGAGCTCAACGACGGCACCGGCCATGGAAGCCCATCTGGTGAGCTGTCTGGTGGCCGTCCGGCTATCACCTAGTCGTGATACTCGTCCTGAACCACACCGGCGTTCGAGCTCGGCGACCTGCTGGTTGAGGGCCATCACTTCCTTCGCCGGCGTGTGGACCAGATGGGCGGCCAGTTTCTCGCCGGGCAGGCTGGTGCGCTGCCGTTCGGCGGCCTGGACGGCGATCTCGGCGAGCCGGTCGGGGCGGATGACGCGGCGGTTGTGGAGCCAAGTCGCCAGCCGCTTGGCGCCGAGCCTGGGGCGTCAGGCGGCCAATCGATGCCAGCCACAGTCGGCAGAAGGTTGAAAGCCACACCCGACGCCCCTGGGTGGGCCAACCATACGAAGGGCTGGCCCGGTCCCGTGGAAGAACGTAGGGAAGGCTGAGCGCCGGGAGACTGTGGCCCGGATACTCAGGGCATGGAATTTGTCTTCTTCATGACCCTTCCCGGGCTCGTCATCGTGCTGACCTTGCTGGCCTTTGTTGACCAGTTTCTGTTGCGCGCGGGACGGGCCGGGATGCTGCCATGGCGGAACAGCGCACGTCAGGGCCAGATATCAGCGACCGGGTTCGAGCAGCTGCACGCGAGTCTCTCGCCGGGCAAGCAGAACGAGCTGAAGGAGCGGCAGTCGGCACTGATCCTGCCGGACAACGAGGATGACGGCGCTCCGCCGAACAAGACAACGATCGATCTGGACGGAGGGACCGCGGTCGTCCGGATGCCTCGCTCCAGCCATTAGCAGGCTCACTCAACCTCCGATGGCACAAACTCAAGGTTCGCTGCCACAGGACAGCGGGCAGGTGAACCAGCCGTCGCGTCTGGACATGCTGCGGTTCGCCCGCCGCGTCGTCGAGCAGCAGACCGCTCGGCAGCTGGCCCTGATCAACCGGTGGATCGCCGACGAAGAACGACGCGAGCGCGAGCGGCGGCAGGGCGGGGAACGCCAGCTGCCGGAACCGGATTGGCTGATCCAGTACGGGCCCATCCGCAATCGCGGCCAGAACCAGTTGCACGACCGTCGACACCATGATCGCCAACTCTCATGACACTGGCCACAACTCCGGCCCGCCGCCTTCGACCAGCAGTGCTCTCCTCGCTCCCAGACGTCCGCGGCGACAGCCTCGCCGCCACCGATATCGGTCCGTGACGGCGACGATCCCTACTCCGACCACTGCGGGCGGGACGAGCAGGAACTCGACCGGCGCCCCGTGTCCTTCCCCGGCAGATCGCGCTACGGCTTCCTGATACTGTTCCACTCCCAGTGCTGCGCCGCCGACTGGGGTTACGTCTAGGGTCCGAAGTCCAGCAAGTGGGCTTGGCACATCGTCGCCCACCGGATAGGCGACCAAGCCGCCGCCCCTCCGCCTTCTCCGGCAACCACCGCCCGAACTCCTGGGGCAACGTGCTCTCCACTCGCACCAGCTGCGTATGGGCGGAGGCCTGCATCACCGAAGGCAAGGCGCAGTCCTCACACACGATCAGCGACTGCTTGCAAGACCACGGCACAGTCACCGGCACGAGCAGCAGCGCCTCGCGCGCACCATGACGCCGTCCGCCGGCGAACGAAGAGCCAAGTCCCTCCCTGGCCAGGTGGTTTGACAAGACACAGAGACACCCCGGAAGCCCTGAAGGCCTGCTGGGTAGTCTTGTTCGGGTATTTCATTCTGCTGGCCCTTTCTCATCCGGGGCTGGTGTGCCTGGTTGGCCTGGTTGCCTCTTGCGTGCGTGGAGTTGGACGAGTCATGGTTACCGGGGGTTCGCCAAAGACCTTCAGAATCCACCAGAATCACACGCCCCGCTTGCGTAACGCCCTTACCCCTGCATTGGAAGGGTTATTTGTCATGCACACAACTCGCCCTGCCCGTGCCGTTGCCGTTGCGGCACTGGCCGCGGCGCTCGCCACGGGCATCGCTGCCCCGGCCGGCGCCGCAACTGTGGCCAGCAGCAGCACTGTCGAGGCTGCGGCCACCACCGCTCCCTCGTACGATCAATGGCTGGCTGACGTCACCACGGTCACAGATCAGGCGCAGACCTACCTCGCGTCTGCTCTCGCCCAGGTTCCCTCGGGCGAGCAGCCGGCGATCGTGCTGGACATCGACAACACGGCGCTGGAGTCGTACTACAAGGGCGGCTACCCGACCCCGGCCACCCCGCAGGTGCTGGCGCTGGCCAAGTACGCCCACGCACACGGCGCCAAGGTCTTCTTCATCAGCGCTCGTCCCGAGCTGATCAATGCCGCCACCAGCTACAACCTGGACGAGGTCGGCTACCCCGTCGACGGCCTTTACTCCCGTGACCTGTACTGGCTCACCCAGCCGATCCAGGACTTCAAGACCATGGTCCGCAAGAACCTGACCAGCGACGGTTACACCATCGTCGCCAACATCGGCAACAACTCGACGGATCTGAACGGAGGTTACGCTCAGGCCGTGTTCAAGCTGCCCGATTACAACGGCCTGCTCGACTGAATCGAGCGATCCGGGCCTGCGGCTGTCTGTGGCCGTGAGCCCGGATCTCCCGGATCGCCCGGCGGGAACTGCCGCATCCGGTCGGCCGCATCCCGACGAAGGGGCTCGTGACACGAGGAGGGACGCCATCGAGTGAGGCGTTGCCTGTGGCGCCGATGACGGCGGAGAAGATCCGCTCCCGAAAGGTGGTCGGCACATGGATCCGCAGTACCTGGCGGCCCGCCAGGATGAGGCCACGGAACTCCTCCATCAGGTTTGCTGTTGCGAGGCAGGCGTTCCGTGGACGTTCAGGACGCGGGCAAGCGTGAGGCCGCCGAGCCCGGCGCCGATGATCTTCGTGTCCTTCGGCGGGGGTGGAGGCGGAGTCTGTGATGGTGAGGATGCTGTGGAGGACAGGAGACACGCTTCCGGGCTCGCGGGATCCTCCCTACCCTCACGGAGTCATGACAACAGAACACGCGCGGCAGTCGCAGCCGGCCGTCGGGCATTCCCGCAGACGTTTCCTCACGGCCGCGGGCGGCGCGGTCGGCGCGACCGCGTTAGGGCCCGTAGCGCGGGCCGCCGCTGCCACGCCGCCCCGCCGGCGCGTCGCAGTCCTGGGCGGCGGGGTCTCCGGGCTCAGCGCCGCCCATGAGCTCGCCGAACGCGGCTACGCCGTCACCGTCTACGAGTACTACGACACCCTCGGCGGCAAGGCCCGCTCGATGGACGTCCCCGGCACGGCGGCCGGCGGACGGGGGCCCCTGCCCGGCGAGCACGGCTTCCGCTTCTTCCCCGGCTTTTACCGGAACCTGCCGGACACGATGCGCCGTATCCCCTTCCCCGGCAACGCCGGCGGCGTCCACGGCAACCTCCGCAACGCCACCGAGGAGTTGTTCGCGCGCGGCTCGGGCCGCCCGGACCTGCACTTCCCGCTGCGCCGGGTCACGACCCCGCCGGCGCCCGGCGACATCACCGCGTCCTGGATCCGCGACCAGCTCCTGTCCGTCCTGGATGTGGGCACTCGCCTGCCCGCCCACGAGGCGGCCTACTTCGCCGACCGTCTCCTCGTCCACCTCACCAGTTGCGACGCCCGCCGCGAGGGCCAGTGGGAGAAGGTCGCCTGGTGGGACTTCATCCGCGCGGGCGAGATGAGCAGGGAGTACCAGACGCTCCTCGGCATCGGGCAGACCCGCAACCTCGTCGCCACCCGCGCCGAGGTGGCGTCGACCAGGACGGTCGGCCGCGTCATCATCGAGGCTCTGATCCTGTGGGGCCTGCTCGGCCGCGGGCTGGACGGCGACGCCGACATCGACCGCGTCCTGAACGCCCCCACGAGCGAGGCCTGGATCGACCCCTGGGAGGCGCATCTGCGCTCGCTCGGCGTCGAATTCGTCACCGGGACCCAGGTCCTGGAGGTCGGGTACGAGGGCGGGCAGGTGACCGGGGTCCGGGTCGCGGCCCGCGACGGCGGCCACGAGCGCACGGTGACCGCCGACCACTACGTCTCCGCGATGCCCGTCGAGCACGCCCGCGCCACCTGGGGCAGGGCCCTGCGCGCCGCCGACCCGCAGCTCGGCCGGTGCGACGCGCTGAAGACGGACTGGATGACCGGCGTGATGTTCTATCTGCGCACGCCCACACCTGTCGTGCACGGCCACATCAACTGCCTCGACTCCCCCTGGTCGGTGACGGCCGTCGGCCAGGCGCAGTTCTGGGACGTACGGGACTTCTCCCGCGACTACGGCGACGGGCGGGCCCACGACTGCCTCTCCGCGATCATCTCGGAGTGGGACAAGCCCGGCATCCTGTACGGCAAGACGGCCAAGGAGTGCACGCGGGACGAGATCGTCGCCGAGCTGTGGGCGCAGCTGAAGGACGGGCTGAACGACGCGGGCAAGACCACGCTCAGGGACGAGGACCGCCTCGGCTGGTTCATGGACCCGGCCGTGACGGGCCTGGGCGGCCCTGACCCGCACAACCGCGAACAGCTCCTCATCCACCCGACGGGCACGCTCTACCATCGCCCTTCGGCGCGGACGGCGATCCCGAACTTCTTCCTCGCGGGCGACTACGTCCGCACCGACGTCGACCTCGCGACCATGGAAGGCGCCAACGAGTCCGCACGGCGAGCCGTCAACGCCCTGCTCGACGCGGACCGTTCGGACGCCGAGCGGTGCCGCGTGTGGGAGCTGTACCGGCCGCCGGAGATGGAGCCCCTGAAGCGGATCGACGAGGTGCGCTACCGGCTGGGTCTGCCCAACACCTTCGACCTGGGGTGAGCCGGAAGAGCCCCTCGACGTCCTGTCACGCGGGGTGTTCACCGGAGCCCGCGAGCCATCGGCCGTCTCCAGCGGCGAGTTGCGGCGGCTGTGGAGCAGGCAGACGGCCGGCGCCAGCCACCCGCCGAAGAGCAGGCAGGTGTCCAGCGGCAGTTCGTAGAGCAGGTAGCCGCAGGCGACGACGGACAGGAGCGGCACCACCGGGTGTCCGGGCACCCGGAACGCCCGCTCGACATGCTCGCGATCGGCGCGGGGGTGGCAGCGGCGGGGCCGACCGCCTGGCTCGCCCAGGCACGCGATCGCGACACGGCCGACATCATCGCCGATGTCGAGAAGACGGCCGCAGTCCACGGAGCGTTGGGCATCGTGAAGTTGCTGTTCAGGGTGGCTGGCGTGCGGGTTGTTCGGTGTACTGGCCTTGTTCGCGGGCGGCAGTCTGACGGGTAGATCGTCTGTCAGGGCGGCTACCCGGGTTTCGGCCCGCCGGTGGGCACACCGCTCCGACTCTCGCGGCCATGACGGATTGCGACTTGCTGGAACGCATCGCCGCGCGGCACGCGGAGCTGGACGAGCTGGAGGGGCAGCTGGTCAGGCAGTTGGAGGAGGTGCGGGCCGACCGGGACGAACTCGCTGTCGTTGTACGGGTCCTGACGCGAATGCGCGAGCAGCTCGCCCAGGAGTCGGCCGTCGCCGCTCAGGAGTCGGCCCAGGCCGGCGGGCAGGCGGTGCTGCTGGTCCCGCACCGCGGACCCGGCGTGGAGGAGAACGCGCTGCCGGGCGAGTACCAGCGGATCCTTGCCGCAGTCCGCGCGGCGGGTGGGCCGGTGATGACGCGGCAGGTCGGTGAGGCACTCGGACTGGGCACCGGCATCCGCGGGAGGCTGGAACCGCTGCGCAGGAAGCTGTCCAAGCTCGCCGGGCGGGGCTGGCTGCGCAGACTGCCCGACGGCCGCTTCGCCGCCCGCCCGTAACGCCAGTGCCCCGGGACTCGTTGAGAATTGAGCGACGAAACCTGGCTGTGCCATCTCATGACATTGGTTCCTCGCTGTCAGGCCTGGCGGGCGTAGGACGCGAGGCGATCGGCGAGCGCGATGACGAGGTCGCGCAGTTCATCGGGGCGCTCGATGACGAACGGCCGGTCGAGTGAGGCGAGTACCGGAGGCAACCAGTCGAGCCGCTCCGCCCGCAGCTCGACGCGCAGCCAGCGCTCGGTCGCCCGGTCCTCGCCTGCCACGGCCGCGTACTCCTCCAGGCTCGCGACGCCGGCGGGAAGGCGGGCGCGGATCTGCTCAACCGTCCCGTGGATCCGCAAGGTCACCTTGTGCCGGTACTCGGCCGTGGCGAAGGCTGACAACAGGCGATGTGCCGGATCGGGACCCGCGGGCGCTTCGAATGAGCCGGGCAGGGTCCGTGCGTCTGCGATGCGATCGAGCCGGAAGGTTCGGTCCTCGCCGATCTGGGCGTCCTCGCCCGTGACGTACCACCGGCCCGCATGGGCGACGATCCCGTACGCGTGCAGCGTGCGTTCGCTGCGCCGTCCGTCGCGGTCGGTGTAGCGGATCGAGACCGGTCTGCGGTGGCGCACCGCATCGGCGATGGTGAGCAGGACCTCGGAGTCCGGGGTGTCGAAATCATCGGGCTGATCCGTGAAGGCGACGGCCTCCAGGAGTGTGTCGAGCCTGCGGGCGATGTGCTTGGGCAGCACTCGCCGGATCTTCGCCGATGCCGTCTCGCTCGCCGTGCGCTGCGTCGTCGTCAACCCCGCTCGGCGGCCGGCGACCAGGCCGAGCAGCACGGCCAGCGCCTCGTCGTCGCTGAACATGAGCGGAGGCAAGCGGTACCCGGGGGCGAGCCGGTACCCGCCGTAGCGGCCGCGCACCGATTCCACGGGCACGTCCAGGTCGATCAGCTGGTCCACATACCGCCGCACGGTGCGCCCTTCGACGCCGAGCCGGTCGGCGAGTTCGGCCACCGTCCGGGTGCCGCCCGACTGCAGCAGCTCCAGGAGTGTCAGCACGCGGCCGGTGGGTCGAGGCATGTTCGCAGTCTAGCGCGAATACAGGACCGATTCTGTCCACTATTTCTCCTAGTCTGCGACGTGCACGCCTCCATCACAGCCAAGGAAAATCCCATGGACTTCATCTCGATCCGCATCATCACCAGCGACGTAGCGCGCCTCGTCGACTTTTACGAGCGCGCCACAGGGGCGCAGGCGACGTGGGCCAACGAAGACTTCGCCGAACTCAAGACCGCGGGCGCCACCCTCGCGATCGGCAGCACCCGCACCGTCCCGCTGTTCGCCCCGGGCTCTGCCCGCCCGGCGGACAACCACAGCGTGATCACCGAGTTCCTCGTCGACGACGTGGACAGCGTTCACCAGAACCTGACCGGCTTCGTCACCGACTTCGTGACCGAGCCCACCACGATGCCCTGGGGCAACCGGTCGCTGCTGTTCCGTGACCCCGACGGCAACCTCGTCAACTTCTTCACCCCCGTCACCCCAGCGGCCATCGAAAAGTTCGCACGCTGACGCCCCGCACAGCCGCTCAACCGGGAGCCCCGAGCCCCCAGGGCACCCGGTGAACGCGGCCGCCCAGTCCAGGAACGCCACCAGCAGGGCACATCGGAACGCACCGCTGACCCTCGAAGGACGTCTGCGCTTGTGTCTGCGGATCGACGCCGGACGTCCGATCGCGCACGTGGCTGCGGAAGCCGGGATCTCCCGCCGCTGCCTGGCCAAGTGCTACGTCCGCCGGCGCGCGCACGGCGAGAACGGACTACTCGACCGCTCCTTCCGCCCCTCCACCAACCCCGCCCGCACCCCTGAGGACATCGCTGACCTGGTGGAGGAGTTGCGGCGGCAGACCAAGCACGGGCCGGCCCGGCTCGCCGCCGACCTCCAGCCGCTGCACGGCGTCACACTCGCGCCCGCGACCGTTCACCGCATCCTGGTGAGGCGAGGACGTGGGCCGGCTCCGGGACCTCCAACCACCGACCCGCGAGCAGCTGCACGAGGTCATCCGCTACGAGCACGACCGGGTCGGCGACCTGGTTCACGCCGACGTCAAGAAGCTCGGACGCATCCCGACCGGCGGCGGCCGGCAGATGCACTGCGTCGGCACCGGCACCGGCGCCGGCACCGGCACCGGCACCGGCAAGGTCGGATGCACGTACCTGCATTCGGCGCTCGCCGACCACTCCGGGCTCGCCTGCACCGAGGCCCTGGACGATGAGAAGGCCGTCACCGCTGTTCTGTGGGCTGTCCGGAGCAATGTAGCCCGCGCCCGCTTGTGTCTGCTGCGAGGCCCCCACGCCACGCTGGACCATTGGCCTGGTCAAGACGCAGGGACGTGTCTGAGTGGCATCGAGGGGAATTGACCGATGGACAGAGCCAGACGTCCGGATCGTAGAGCGCTGCTTGCCGGCGGACTTGCGGGCGCCATGGTCGCGCTCGCGGGGTGCTCATCGTCGAGGGCCGCCTCGTCGGCGACCAGCGCTTCGCCGGAAGCGCGGCCCACCACGCCCGCCACGGCATTCGCGCGGCTGATGGAAGGCAACAAGCGCTGGGTGAGCGGAGACCTTCAACACCCCGACCGGGATCCGAACCGGCGTCAGCTCGTGGCCCAGGAGCAGGAGCCTTTTGGGGCGATCCTCTCGTGTATCGACTCCCGAGTGCCGCCTGAGCTCCTCTTCGATACCGGCCTGGGTGACCTGTACGTGATGCGCACCGGTGGGGAGGCGGTCGGCCCGGTGGTCACTGGCTCTGTCGAGTACGGGCCTATGACGAGTGGCACCCCCCTCATCGTGGTCCTCGGGCATCAGCGCTGCGGCGCTGTCAAGGCGGCGTACACGTCCCTTCGTGACGGCAAACCGCTGCCCGGCAACCTGCAGGCGATCGTCGAGGCCCTGCAGCCGGCGTACAAGCAGGCTGTCCGGGAGGGTGGCGCCGACCCGGTCGAGACCATGGCCCGCGCCCAGGTCAAGTTGACCGCGGCCGATCTGCGATCCAACCAGGACCTGGCCCCACTCGTGGGAAAGGGCGCCCTTGCCGTGGTCGGCGCCTACTACTCGCTCGACACCGGCAAGGTGGAAGTCCTGGCCGGCGCGCCCTCCTGAGCGGTCGGACGACTCGAATGGCCGACGAGGTACTGACGGACGCGGACTGCGAGTACCGCACGAGGCTGTCGAAACTCGGCTCTGGCACAGATCTTGGGGACCGGACCGGTCACGGAACATGAGAATGTCGTTCGATTCGGGGGGCGTACCGGTGAGAGAGCTCGATCGGCTCCGCTGCCGGACACGGCCGCTGGACCCGGTGCTCGCTGCCGGGTCAGCGGTCGTCAACGCCACATACTCCCGGAGCGGCTCAACGGGACGTACCGCATGGATCGTCACGAGTTGACGGGCCAGCAGGGGAACGCGCGCCTCCAATCCCTCATTGTCGAGGACCGTCCGGCCCGCCAGATGGGTTATCAGGAGCGATGGATACTCGCAGTGAGCTGCGGTCGGATCAACCGCGACCAAGTCCAGGAGGCGGCACACCGGTCCCCGTGAGCAGGGTCAGGGCGTTGGCCTCCCGGCTCAGCCGGTCCGCGGCGTGCCTTGCGTAGCGCAAGTCGACGAAGCTCCGCAGGACCAGGCCACGGGTGCCTCCGTCCCGCGTGTTGACGGTCAGCCTCCACATTTCGGCGGTGATGCCGCCGTACAGCGCCTCGGCTTTGACGACCTGTTCGCCGACCATCAGGTGCCGGCTCACCCACGCCAGGGTCCTCGGTCGGACAGATGCCTCCTCATCCTGGTTGGTCACCGTGCCACCTCACCCTTCGGACGGCGGCTTGCGCAAAAGCCTTCGGCCTCTCCCAGAGCAAAGCTGCATGAACGTCCGGCTCAGCGTTTGATGCCTACGCCCGCCAACAGGCTGATCTGGGCGTCCGTGGGCTCCGATCCGTCGGTGGTTCCGGCGGGCCGCCAGCGGTGGCAGCAGACGATGCCGGGGTCGATCAGGTCGAGTCCGTCGAAGAAGCGGCGGACGTCGCTGTGCGAACGGAACTTCACCGGAGACCCGGCCTTGGTGTAAACCTCCGCGACCTTGTTCCAGGTGACGGGGTCGAAGTCGGGCGTGCAGTGGTTCATGGCGAGGGCGCTGCCCGCCGGGAGCGGGTCGAGCAGCCGGCGGACGATCGCGTACGGATCGTGCGGCTCGGTGACGAAGTGCATGAGCGCGTTGAGGGAGAGCGCGATCGGCTGGTCGAAGTCCAGGACCTCCGAGGCCTCCACGGCGCTCATCAGCGCATCAGGGTCGGTGACGTCGGCTTCGACGTAGGCCGTGCGTCCCTGCGTCGTGCTGCGCATGAGGCGTTCGGCGTACTTCAGGACGAGGGGGTCGTTGTCGGCGTACACGATGCGGGCATCGAGGGCGACGGACTGGGCGACCTGGTGCAGGTTGGGCTCGGTCGGGATGCCCGTGCCGATGTCGAGCCATTGGCGGATGCCGTGCTCCTGCGCCAGGACCCGGGTGGCCCGGTGCATGAACGCCCGGTTCTCGCGGGCGGTCACGTAGATGCCCGGATGGGCTTCGGCGGCGACCAGGGCCGCCTCCTTGTCGATCTCGAAGTGGTCCTTGCCGCCGAGGAAGTAGTCGTACATCCGGGCTGAGTGCGCCTTGCTCGTGTCGAGATCCCGGCCCGCCTGCCTGCTGGTCATGTTCTCCCTTTCACGCGTGTGTCTGTCGGCCCGCAGGCCAGGAGCGGGACCGGTGTCGCCGTCCCTCATGTCTGCCGCCGGTTCACCCGGCGGCCAAGTGATCGGCCAGGCCCTCTTTGACCCCGCGGACGAAAGCGGCGATCTCCTCCGGCGAGTAGATCAGCGCCGGCCCTGCCGGGTCGGTCGACTGCCGCACGGCCACGCGGCCGTCGGCGAGTAGTTTCGCCTCGACGCATTGACCGCCGTTCGGTCCGCTCCAGGGCCGCTCCCAGCCCTGTTCCCCGAGCTCGCGGGCCGGCATTCCGTTGTAGACGCCCTCGTCGGTGAATGTCACGAGTACTCCTTGCGCATGCGGTTCAAGAGCGCTCTGCTGTCCTCGGACGACGTCAGCAGCGCCATACGGGAATGCGCCTCAAGATGGGCGACGACGTCCGCGCGCTGGTCCAGGTAGACGGAGGCGGACAGGAGTTCGCTGTAGACGATGTCGGGCAGCTCGGGTTCCTCGAACCGGAAATACGTGAACGGCGCGCATGCCCCGACATGCGCACCCGCGGTGAAGGGCACGATGTCGACGCTGATGTGCGCGAGCTCGGACACGTCCAGGAGCCGCTCGATCTGCTCCCGCATCACGTCGGCGCTGCCCACTGCCCGGTGCAGGACGGCTTCCTCCATGACCACCCACAACGTGGGGGCGTCCTCCCGCTCCAGCAGGCTCTGGCGGCGTAGCCGCAGCTCCACGCGGCGCGCGAGCTCCTCCTCGCTGCCGTGCGGCAATCCGCCGCGCAGTACGGCGCGGGCGTAGTCAGGGGTCTGCAGAAGGCCGGTGACGTACTGGGGTTCATAGGTGCGCAGGGTCTTGGCGCTGGTCTCCAGGCTGACGTAGGCGGTGAACCAGCTGGGGACGGCGTCTCGGTAGGAGTGCCACCAGCCGGGCTGGTTGGCCTGCTCGGCCAGGTCGACGAACTCGTCGATCACCTGGCGCTCCGCCCCGTAGGTCTCCAGGAGCTTCTCCACGTAGAGAGGCTTCAGCGCGACCTCGGCCTTTTCCAGCCGGCGGATCGTCAGGGTCTTCACGCGCAGGGCCTTTGCCGCGTCCTCCAGCGAGGCGCCGGCGTCGAGCCGCATGTCCTGCAGCCGACGGCCGAGGATCATACGCAGGACTGTCGGTGCGCTGGTGCTGGAACGGGCTTCGCTCACGCCCACCCTCCTGAGGGGCCATCAACAACTCCATTCTGGCAGTGACTTAGTGTCGACGCCAAGGTGATACCCGCGCTGCTGAAATTATCAGGGAGTCGGTTGCAGCGTGAGCGCGATCACGCGCATAGTTGACCTGTGAGCGGTCAAGTCACAGCTCTGACGCAGCATCCGCCCTGAACGGGACACGCGATGCTGATGCCGTCGTCGGCACCCCCATCGCAGGGCGCCTGCCTCGTCATACGCCTCTCACCACTCAAGCTGGGGCCCGCATCCCCACACCGCGCCCGCCCCCGAGAAGGCACTGGAAGGCGACATCCGTGACTCTGCCCACGCCCCCAGCCCCGCCCTTAGCCACGACCGTGTCTCGTCGGGAGTGCTGGTTCGGCCTGCCCGCCCTGCGCACCAGCGTGAGATCCGCCCGCGACACCGTGCGCGACCGGCTCCGTGCCTGGAAGGTGCCCGGCGATACCTGCTGCGACGCGGTGCTGCTGGTCTCCGAGCTGACCACGAACGTTGTACTCCACACCGACAGCAGTCATGTCCTGTGTGGCCTCACGCTGACCGGCGACGAACGGCGCCTGCGTATCGAACTCCACGACGACGGCCGCACCCCGGTCTGCCCGCCCGAGCACCGCGCCGGCCCCGGCGAGGAGGGCGGGCGGGGCCTGTTCCTCGTCCAGCAACTCGCCGACCGATGGGGCTCCGCATGCTCGACGCGCACCGAAGGAAAGGTTGTCTGGGCAGAGTTGACGGCCTGCCCCTGATGCCATGGGCACCGGTCGGCACCGAATATGGCGCTCGCCCGGCAGCGACAGCCTGGATACAGCGCAGCCAGGACCGGCCGGCTGCGCACCGGACCAGTTGCCCGTCCAACGGCAGAGACGCAGTCGGCACCGCACAGCCCCGCTACGTCCCCTTCGCGATGCGGGGAATCCCTTCTCCTCGATCCATCTACAGAAGGCGCCCATGACCCCCCACGGCGAAATCGCTTCTCCTGTCGTGCTGTACGTATGCGCCGACCGAGCCCCGAGCGCGCCCGGGCCGGCCACGCAGTGCGCGCGGACAGAAGGCCACGCATTCGCCCGGGAGCGCGGACTGGCGATCGCCGAGGTCGTCACCGACACGTACGGCGAGCCCGACCCGGCCCAGCGCAGAGGGTGGCGGCGTGTGAGACAGCTGGTACAGACAGGCCACGTCACTGCGGTACTCGTCCGCTGGCCCAGCGCCATTGCCCCGGAGTCCGCGCATGAACTCCGGCACCGCGAGACCGCCTGGCTCCGCGACCACGGCGTGCGCGTCTGGTACACCTGGGCGCCCTTGGCATCGAGGAGCGCACCAGATCCACCGCATCCCATTTGAGATCTTCGGGATAAGTCTTCCGCTTTGTCACCTTGGATCACTTCTCCTGGATGCCGAGACGTCCAACGTCCAGGTGTCGGAATCTCGGGGGTCACTCCACCTGGCAGCTGGCCCTCGCGAACGACCAGGACAGCCCGGTCAACCTGTGGAGCGAAGGGGTACACCTGACCGAACCGGGCGACACCGTGCTGCTCCAGCAGACCGAGCGGATCCTCGCCGATCACCGCATCGTCGAGAAGCTCCTCGGCTACCCGCTCCTGGAGCGCGACGCCGCGCTCGCCACGTACGGCCCGATGTTCACCCGGTACCGGCCGGGTCGGCTATGACGGCCGACCATGCTGACGGTGTGGGTGCAGTCCACGATGCGGGCTCTGCGATCACGGTTGGGGGGTGCCGGCGTGTGTGGCGAAGCAAGTGACTGTGTGACGAAGCAGCTGATGGGGATGAGGACGTCGACGAAAGCGCCGGCGTCGAACTGGATGGGGGCGTTGCTCCACATCGCGTGCGGGATGCGGACAATCTCCTGACTCTGGGCGACGGGCCAGCGCTTCGCGTCGGCCGGGGCGGTCAGGGTGAGGTCAGCGCGCAGGGACAGGTCGGCGCCCGTGCGCATCTTCTCCCAGGCCGCGCAGGTGCCGGTCCGTCACGGTCGTCTCCAGCGTGAGGTGCCTCATGGATTCAGCCCGACGGGTCCCGTTGGGGCGTGGAGGGGGCCGACGTAGCTGGCGGGGTTTGGCATGTCGTGTACCCAGAGGCTGAGCGGACACGTCGTTCTGCCAGCCCGCCGAGAAAACCCATTGCGAGTGACCCGCATTGGATGTCTGATTGATCGGCCACCGATCAGGGGAGGGAACATGAGTATGTCGCTGCCCACCCCGTCGTTGCGCACCGCTCGCCTTCGGCTGCGTGCCTTCGAAGACGCGGATGCGAACGCCCTCTTCGCACTGCACAGCAGCGCCTACGTACTGCGCTACTGGGACGCGCCACCGTGGAGCGAACGCGTGCGCGCCGAGAAGTTCATCACGGCTTGCCGACAGATGGCACAGGAGGGCACCGGGGCTCGGCTGGCCGTGGATCGTGTCTCCGACGGGGCGTTCATCGGCTGGTGCAGCCTGAACCGGTGGAATCCGGACTACCGCAGCGCGTCGCTCGGCTACTGCTTCGGCGATGCAGCGTGGGGCCACGGCTACGCGACCGAGGCCTCGCGCGCTTTGCTGGGGTGGGCATTCGACACGCTGGACCTAAATCGCGTCCAAGCTGAGACCGATACGCGCAACGTGGCATCCGCCCGCGTGCTGGAGAAGCTCGGCTTCGTGCGTGAAGGGACGTTGCGGGAAGACTGCGTCGTCAACGGCGAGGTCTCTGACTCGTGGGTCTACGGGCTGCTCAGGCGGGAGTGGCGGCCGTCATCCGAGCCGGTTCCCACCCACTGAGTTCCGTCGCTCGGCACTGCTGCCAGGCGTCGGCGCTCTGGTCGAAGTCCTCCTTGTAGGTGCGGCGCTGGGTGAGGTCGGATTCGGTCAGCTCTCTTCCGCGGGCCCCAGACCGGCTCGGTCTCGGGTGGGGGCGGGGCGTCGTGGGTCTGGACGGTGATGGTGCCGGTGCCGGTGCCGGTGTCGGTGTCGGTGTCGGTGAGGATGTGCGCCGTCGCTGCCGATGGGCCCGCGCACCGAAAGCCGTATGGCCACTCGCAGCCATTCGTAGTCCTCGCCGAGCGCGAGGAGGTAGCCGTACTCGCCGGTCTCCGGCGCCAGGATGGTCTCAGCGATGATCATCGTGGTCTCCTCACGCAGAGGGGGCACCCCCGGCTCGCAGGGGTGCCCCATGGTGGCGTTCGGGCCAGCGTGTCAGGCCGTCAGGCGACGACGTAGAACGGGTCGTTGTCCATGACGTGCATCGGCCGGCGCCAGTTCGTGATCCGGGCGCCCTGGGTGTTGTTCTCGTTCGGGCTCACCCACGTCGTCCCGCGCTGCGAGGCGGGCAGCTTCGTGCCGCCCTCGGGGTGACGGGACCCGGCCGCGTTCAGAACCTCACGCAGGCACGGCTGTGGTGCCACGGAGGACCAGGTGAGGGGTGAGGACGACTTCCCGGGGCTCGGTACGACCGTGGTCGAGGCGTTCGACGGCGGCGGTCACCGCATGCCGGGCCTGCTCCCGAGCAGCCTGGCTGACGGTGGTCAGGCTGAAGCTGCTCAGCCGGGAAAGCCTGTCATCGTCGTAGCCGGCCACGGACACGGCGCCAGGGACAGAGACACCCGCGCGCGAGGGCAGCGAGGACACCGATGGCGCACTGGTCGTTGAACGCAACAACCGCGGTGGGCAGCCGAGGGCTGTCCAAGACCTGACGGACAGCGCGCTCACCCGCCGCCTCGGTGTTGTCGCCTGCCAGAATCCGGATGTGGTCGTCGAGGCCGTTACGGCGCATGGCGGTGCGGTCGCCGCGGCGCCGGTCGGTGGCGATGACTCCCTTGCCGCCGTGGACGTAGGCGATCTCGCGGTGCCCGAGCCCCACGAGGTGATCGACGATCTGGCCCACGCCGTCGTCGTCCGCCGTACGCACGACGTCGAGCGCGGCGTCCGCGATCCGACGGCCGACAGCGATGACAGGCGCCTTGCCGTCGAGCACGGTGAGCGTGTCGGCGGACATGGTCGGGCCGAGCAGGATCAGAGCCTCGCTGCGGAAGGCCAGCAGGGTCTCCACCGCGACCTCTTCCCGCCGGGTGCGGGTGAGGGTGCTCAGGACAAGGTCGTAGCCGACCTCCTCGGCCGCGGTGTGCAGATGCTCGACCAGTTCGGCATGGAAGGGGCTGTGGATGTCGACCATGACACCGAGCAGCCGGCTGCGCCTGCTGGCCAGCGTGCTCACGGTGCGGTCGACGCGGTAGCCGAGGTCGGCGGCCGCCTGCAGGACGCGCTGGCGGGTCCGCTCGCTCGGGCCGGGGACACCGCGGAGCACCAGTGATACCGATGCCGTGGAGACACCCACGTGTGCCGCGACGTCCTCCAGCCGGGGTCGCTTCGGCGTGCCGTTCCGGCGACGCACGGCGCCGGCACCAACTAGGCTGGCGCAGTGACTGATGAGCATGAGCGGGTGCAGCCGTCGGGAGTGTGGGCCACGGCGGTGGGGGTGGCCAGGGTGCGGGCGCTGGAGACCGAGCGGGTGAACGCGTTGTTCCGCGACCCACTGGCACAGGCCTTCGCCACCGCCGGCGGCTTGTGGCCCTCCTCGCCGCCGCCGCTGCCCGATGACGAGGCAGCGCGACGCCGCCGGCTGGCCGTGTCGTTCTCCATCGTCATCAGGACGAAGTTTCTCGACGACCTGTTGCAGCAGGCCTCCGCGTCCGGGGTCCGGCAGGTCGTGCTGCTCGGCGCCGGCATGGACAGCCGGGCCTTCCGGATGGACTGGCCCGAGGGCACCCGGCTGTTCGAGGTCGACACCGCCGCGCCACTGGACTTCAAGGCTTCGGTGCTGCGCCAGGAGCGGGCCGTCGCACGCTGCGAGCGGATCACCGTCGCGGTGGATCTGCGGGATGACTGGCCAGGCGCGCTGGCCGCCGCGGGGCACGACCCGGCGGCGCCGACCATGTGGATCGCCGAAGGACTGCTGATCTATCTGCCCGAGGACGCGGTGGAGCTGCTGCTGACCCGGATCAGCGCGCAGTCGGCGGCAGGCAGTCGGATGGGGCTGACGTTGGGCTCGCGCGGCGTGATCGAGCGCTTCGGCGCGGACGCCGTGCCGGGATCGGCGGCGTCCATGTGGGTTTCGGAGATGCCCGACGACCCGGTGGGCTGGCTGGCCGGGCACGGCTGGGAGGCCAGCAGCCACACCCTGCGCGAGTGCGCTGCCGCCTATGGCCGCCCGATCAGCACCCCGCCGCAGCACGAGGAGCGGCCCGGCGGACTGATCTCGGCGGTCCGCCGGTAGAGCGCCCCCCCCCGGTTCCCTAGTGCTGTGACCGCATAGGTTCGCCGGGTCGGTGGTCATGGCGGTTGGATGTGTGGTGACGTCTGATCCGACTGCT
>NZ_JAIQYY010000057.1 GCF_020181035.1 Streptomyces sp. CoH27 | reverse complement strand
CACCGCGACCCTCCTACCGATCGTCGAGGTGAACCAGGGCAAGACACAATGAACTTGACAAAACAGATTCCACATAAGCGACCGACACGGCGTCAGCCGCAAGAAGTCTGACCCCGGCGATGCCCTGGTCCTGGCGAACATCCTGCGCACTGATATGCACGCCCACCGGCAGCTGCCCGCCGACAGTGAACTCGCCCAGGCCACCACCGTGCTGGCCCGAGCCCAGCAGGACGCCGTCTGGAGCCGCCAGCAGGTCGCCAACCAGGTCCGCTCGCTGCTACGCGAGTACTACCCCGCCGCCCTGCACGCCTTCCAGGGCAAGGAAGGCGGCCTGACCAGGGCAGACACCCGGACGGTCCTCACCCTCGCCCCGACCCCGGCGAAGGCCGCGAAACTCACCCTCGCCCAGCTGCGCGCCGCCCTCAAGCGCAGCGGCCGCTTCGACACCGAGACCGCACGCCTGCGGGAGATCTTCCGCTCCGAGTACGCCCGGCATCACCCAGCCGTCGAGGACGCGTTCGGCCAGCAGCTGCTGGCTCTGCTCAAGCAGCTGGATGCCGAGTTTCTAAGCGGCCAGCTCCAGGGTCCGAGACGAGCCCGGTGCCGGGACGCTCGCCGCAGTGCCGTCGGTAGAGGGCGAGGGCCGCGGCCGCGCACTCGGCGGAGACGAGCAGGTCGATGACGATGACACCGTCATGGCCCTCGACGAGCTCATATTGGCCAAATCGAGACCGCGCTGGTAGACGCCCTCGGTCACCTCGTACAGCCCCTGCCGCGCGCACAGTTGAGACTGCCGCCACAAGCTCGGATGCGCGGTGCCCGGACAGTCCCCGTCGAGGAACCCGTACGCGTCCCCGTCCCACACCACACGCCCGTCCTCCCCCGTCCACCCCCGGGCACGAGGGCGGCGAGGAACCCATGGTCGGCGTTCTCGACGTCGGTCCGGTCCTCGAAGGGCGGCAGACCGTCACGGGGCGGGACGTCCATGGAACCAGCTTCGAGGCGGGAGGAGCGGGCGGCCAGTGGTGGGGGACCGTTCGAGGTGCCCGTGGATCACGCCCGTGGCACCGGGCGTGGATCACCCCCGCTCCCGAGGACCTGGTCCGAGAGGCTGTTGGACAGGTTCCCGGCGGACGTGGGCAGATGGGCTGTGGTCGCCTTCCGCTTGCCCTGGGCGGGATGCTCGGCGAACAGAGCCACCGTCGTGCTCAGGGAGGTGGTGGAGTCCGTCGTCCAGAGGGTGCGGGCGCCGGGACCTGTGCCCGCGCCGCCGGAGAAGTGGTACGTCCCCGGCTCGGCGGAGGACGTCATGATCTGCATCTGCTGGGTGGCCGCGTGGGCCGTGTAGACGGTGCGGCCGGCACGGATGATCTGCGCGACGGTGTAGGGGGCCGCGTACTTGCCCCGCGCCGTCATCGTCGCGTAGGCCGAGGCCAGGCGCAGCGGGTTCGGGGTCGTCGACTGAGGGAGGGTGGCCAGGGGGCCCTTCAGCTTGACTGACTTGAACGGGTCGAGTGCCGTGCCCGCCTCCACCGCTCCCGACAGCGCGTCGTTGAACGGCTGGTGCGCGTAGTCCGGGCCGCCGTACAGCACCCGGACGGCACCGTCGCCGGGCACCAGAGCGATCACCGCCGCGTGCAGTGTCGTCCCCTTCGGCACGTCCACCATGCCCAGGCTCACCTTGTCCGTGACCGCGTCCTGTGTCTGGAGGTCGAACGTCGTGCGCACCGTGTAGCCACCGCGGGCCAGCTCGTCCTGGCTGATACCGAGCCGGTCGGCGGCCTCCTGCGCCGCCGTGTCGATCAGGTACTGGCGCTGACCGTCCGCGTCGCCCGGCGGATAGAAACGGAACGCGGGGAATCGGGCCTGTGCACGCTGCTTCGTCGTGATGGCGCCGCTGTCCGCCATCGCGTCCAGCACCCACTGCCAGCGGCGGACCAGCGTCTGCGTCACCTTCGGGTCGGAGCCCGCGTGTTCGTAGTACGAGGGGATGTTGATGATGGACGCCAGCACCGCGCCCTGGCTGATCGTCAGGTTCTGCACGTCCACGCCGAAGTAGTTCCGCGCGGCCGACTGGATGCCGGCGGCGCCCCGGCCGAAGTAGACGGTGTTGAGGTAGCCCTGGAGGATCTCGTCCTTGGAGCGGTTGCGGTCCAGCTTGACCGCGATCAGCGCCTCCCGGAACTTGCGGGACAACGACTGCTCCGGGCTGAGCAGCGCGTTCTTGACGTACTGCTGGGTGATCGTCGAACCGCCCTCCCGCTCGCCGCCGCTCAGCGTGGACACCGCCGCGCGCAGGACGGCACGTGGCGAGATCCCGTGGTCCGAACGGAAGGTGCGGTTCTCTGCGGCGATAACCGCGTCCTGGACGTGCCGCGGCACCCGCGACAGCGGCACGTCCTGGCGGTCCACCGGGCCACGGACTCCCAGATAGCGGCCGTGTTCGTCGACGAAGACGGTGGACTGCATCGCCGTCTCGGGGTGCGGTTTGGGGATCTTCGTCCGCTCGTACGCCACCACGATCGTGCCGACGAGGAGCAACAGCAGCACGGCGAAGGCGGCCAGCACCCGTCGCAGCCGGCGGCCGCGGGTACGGCGGGCCCGGACGAGCCGGCCGAGGCGACGACGGGCGCCGGAGGTCCGCCCGGGCGTACGGCCCCTCATTGGCCGATCTCCTGGCTCGCGATCACTTTGCCCGTTGCGTCGTACACCGTGACTCTTCGCGGGATGTTCTCGGCGAGCGCGGCTTTGGCCTTGCTTCCGGCGGGCGGCTTCACCACGGCGTACCAGCCGCCCCACCCAGGGTTGCCCGCGAGGGTGAGGACCTTGCCCGCGGTGCCACTGCGGGCGGACTCGATCCGCACGCGCGCCGCCTCTCCCTTTCCCTTGTAGATCCCGAACGCCGTCCAGGTGCCGTCAGGGTCGCCCCACATCTGCGGTTCCCTGCTCACGTTGGTGCCGCCGGTGACCTTTATGGGCGGACCCGGCACGTTCCTCCCCTTCGAGTGCAGGCCGTCGGCGGCCAGCCAGATCTTCGTGTCGTCGTTGACCGTGATCTGTTCACCGGGCGTGACTACCCGCACCTCCCCGGCGGACGAGGAACCGTCGTCGCTCGCCACCGGGGGTGTGGCGCCGTCTTCCGTGCCGCCGCCGAAGACCGCGCCCGTCACGGTCCACGCCCCCAGGAGCAGCCCGCACCCAGCGCCGAGCACGGCCACCCTGCGCGTAAGCCGGCGCCGGCGGCCGGCGCGCTGGACGGCCTCCAGCGGCGGGGGCGACGGCGTGATCTCGAACGCGGCCTCGGCCAGTGCCTCACGCAACCGCCCGACCTGGGTGCTCACCGCACGTGTCTCGGCCTCGGTCCTGCGGTTGGACGTCTTTGAGTGGTTCATCGGCGGGCTTCGGGGCTGGGGTGGGGGTGTGCGTGGATGCCGGGTGCGGGGTGCGCGCGGTCGTGGATGTCCAAGGCGGGATGGGCGCGCAGGGCCGCGAGGCCGCCCCGGACACGGGTCCTGACCTTTCTCAGCGAGCAGCCGAGCAGCTGGGCGACCTCGGCCTCGGTGAGGTTCTCCCAGTAGCGCAGCACCAGCACGGTCCGCTGCCGGGCGGAGAGCGCGGCCAGCGCCTCGTCGACCGTGGCCCGCCGCTCGGCCGACTCGGCGGGTCCGGCCTTCGGCTGGTGCACCGGCTTGGGCGGGAACGGCATCAGCAGACGGGCGACGCGCCTCTTCCGGAGCCGGCTGAGGTTGTTCTCGACGAGCGAGCGCCGCACGAAGAAGCCGGCGTCGTTGCGCGGAATGCGCCACCAGCGTGCGTAGACCTTGACCAGCGTGGTCTGCACGAGATCCTCGGCCTCGTGGAAGTCGCCGGTGAGCAGGTGCGCCGTGCGCACCAGACCGGGCCAGGCCGCGGTGGAGTAGGCGGCAAAGTCGGTGCTCGGGGCGGATGCCGGGGAGTTCTCGGATTGCGTCACGGGCGGTTCCTCTGGCTCGGGTACAGGGGCGGTGAGTACGGGTGGAGACCGCGCGGTCCCTCACCCGCGCGGTCGGTTCAGCCGGGAGTGGACCTCGCCCTCGGCATCGAGGACCGTGACGTCGGTGATGCAGCCGGCGTCCCGGCCGTGCGGCCGCTGCAGGGCGCGACCGTCTCCCTGGAGCCGACGGTCATCACCACATCGCCGGGAAGGGCTTCGTGGCAGAACCTCTTCGCCGTGCCGTCCGTGAGGAGGTCCATGCAGCGGTCGGTGACGTTCTGGCGGCCCGCGTACGCATTCGCCTTCGATTTCCGGTGGAAGTACGTGCCCGAGACGGTGAGATGGACGGCGTAGTAACGGGCCTTGTGCGCACGGTCGTTGTCGGCGGTCCGCGCGCAGCCTGTGAGCTTGCACACGGATGCGGTAGCCCGGGCGAGCCCGCGGCACCGTTTCCTGGCTCTGCTCGTCATTGTGTTCACCCTGTCGTGTGTTTCGATGTGCGGCGTACGGGACTTGTACGCACGGGGGAGACAGTTGGGTTGCAACCTGATTCCAGTGACTCCCCGAATTTCGCAAGAACTTGTGGCGAAGCCATGAGCGAGAACCTGGCGGAGGCATGACCGAGGAAGAGTTCGACGGGTTCTACGCCGCCGCGTTCCCCCGGCTGACCGGCCAGCTCTACGCCTTCACCGGGGATCACGGCGAGGCGCAGGACGTGGTGCAGGAGGCGTTCGTCCGCGCCTGGGACCGGCGGCGGGAGTTCCTCGCTGACGGGGCACCCGAGGCGTGGGTCAGGACCGTGGCGATGCGGCTCGCGGTGAGCCGGTGGCGGCGGGCGCGACGGTGGCTGGAGCTGGTGCGCCGGACACCGCCGCCCGAGAGCACGCCCGGCCCGGAGTCGCAGCACGCCCATCTCGCCGATCTGGTCGCGGCGTTGCGGCGGCTTCCGGAGGCGCAGCGGATGGCGGTGGTACTGCACCATCTGTGCGATATGACTGTCGAGCAGGTAGCCTCCGAGACCGGTGTGCCCGTGGGGACGGTCAAGGCCCGGCTGTCCCGTGGCCGGGTCGCGCTGGCGCGGGAACTGGGCAGTGAAGACGGGGAACTCGGGGAGAGGGAGGACGACTGTGTCCGATGACCTCACCACAGGCCTGCGCGAACTCGCCGAGTCCGCCGAGCAGGTGCCGCCGCTCTCCGGCGCCGGCATCCGTCACCTCGCCCAGCGGCGCAGGCGTCGACGTCGCACGATCACGGCGCTCGGCGGGACGGCCGCGGTGGCGGCCGTGGCCCTGGCGCTGGTACTGAACCTCGGCGGGTCGGGCGCCGTACGACAGGACGTGCCGGCCAAGCGCCCCACGAGCACGCCCACGCGGCAGCCCGCGCCCGACGTCGAGGTGGATCTCTCGTCGCGGCGTCTCGTGGCCGGCGGCCGGAGCATGCCTCTCTCGTCCGGTTTGGCGCGCACCCCGACCCCGACTGGGCGGATGACCGTCGTCTCCAGGGACCCCGTCACCGTGGTGACCGGAGCGGTGGTCGGTCGGCCGCACGACCTCCGGTACAAGGTGCCCTGGGTGATCCGGCTCCGCGCGGACGACGGCACGACGACGGCCGTCTTCGGCATGATCACCGACGAGACGGTGCCGGGTGTCTACGACTTCACGTCCGGCTGGATCGGCCTGCGGACGGCCGACGCCAAGTGGCTCTACGACCGGTTGCCGACCGGGTCGGTGGTCGACATCAAGGGCCACGCACCGGCGGCGCCCGCCTGGCCCACACCCTCCACATGACAGCGGCCGAGCCAGCCAAATCCGGGAGTACACCGACACGTTCATCGACGAGGAACGGCCGCTGCTGGACAAGCACCGGTCGAGCCCGAGGCCATTGCCCAGCGCCGGGAAGTACGCAAGCGGCTCCTGCTGGTCAGTCGAACAACCCCGACTGACCAGCAGGTCTCCCACGTCACCGCGGTGGTTCAGAGGATCCTGATCTCGTCCATGCGAACACCGCCCGGGTTGTTCGGGAAGGTGTAGACCGTGTACTTATCGATCGGTGTGGCGGGCTGCCACTTTCCGTCCCCGTACCACTGGACGCGGTTGTTACCGGTCGAGATCCGGTGAAGCCACATATTGGCACCCGTCATGTCCCACGTTCCGGCGTTGGCGAGACACCAGTCGTAGGGGCCGCCGGAGTCGGTTGTGTGGACCGTGATCTGCAGGAAGTCGCTGGGGCCGCACGACACCGTATTGATCGCGAACGCGTCCGTCGCCGTGACGGCGGTCAGCGAGGCCGCGAGCGCCAAGGTCGTGGCCGCGGCGAGGGTCGCCCGCTTGGCGACGTGTTTCATAGGGGTTCTCCACCTTCCGGAGGGATGGTCATGCCCTTTGGGGCCGCTGACGACGGCTCAGAGGATCTTGATCCAGGACGCGCTCACCCCACCGGGGTTGTTCGGCCATGTCATGACGGTCCACGTATTGATCCCGTCGGCAGGCTGCCACTGTCCGTCCCCGAACCACTGGACGCGGTTGTTGCCGGTCGAGATCCGGGTGATCCACGAGTTGCCGGGCAGGGCGATGGTTCCGGCGTTGGCGAAGCACAGGTCGGAGTCGGAGTGACCGGACTGGTGGTAGGTGACCTGTACGAAGTCGCTGCGACCGCAGTCGACCTGATTGATCGCGGACGCGTCCGTCGCGGTGAGGGCGGCCAGTGACGCCGTCAGCGCCAGGGTCGTGGTCGCGGCGAGGGCGGCCCGCTTGGTGATGTGTTTCATGGAGGTTCTCCACCTTCAGGAAGTCGACGAAAACGATCGGTCGACTGCACATACGAACCGGCGGTGGACCAGGTTGCATCGCCGAAGCGGAGTTCTCCGGTCTGCCCGTTAGGGCAATTTCGATGACTGAACGGGCATCTCCCTCGACTACTCGGCTGCCGTGAGTGCACGACCGTGCCATTGGTTTGCCTCGTTTGTTCCACATGATCACGGGCGGGGCTTTCGCGTGTCGCTGCGGCTGCGGCTTTGGCCGCGTCGGGCACCGGGGAACTGCACGCCCTCGGCTTCCAGAACACCGAACTCGACGGTCAGGACCGCGTCGGCGCCTAAAGGGTGTTGCAGAAGGCCTGGTGGCGGGCATGTTGCCTGTATGGGTGGGGTGTTGTGAGCTGAGCCGGTGTGGGTGGAGACGTTCACCGGGTTGCGGATGGGGCGGTTCGAGAAGCTGCTTCGGGTGGTGCGGGAGCGGGGCGGAAACGGTCCCGGTGGTGGCCGGCCGTGGTGTCTTGCGCTGGCCGAGTGGGTGCTGTTGGTGGCCGTCTATTACCGAACGAACCTCACCATGCGGCAGCTCGCCCCGCTCTTCGGCTGCTCACCTGCCACTGTCTGCCGGGTCATCCAGCGTCTTGGGCCTCGCGGCCGCCGCCGTCGTCACGGCGGGAGCCACGATCTGGGCGCTGGTCCTGCTCTCCGTCACCCTCGTCAACGCGTCCCCGCCCGTGATCGCCGACGCCCGCGAGGACGGCCGGACCCTTCCCGAGCCGGTCCCCGAGGTCATCGGCGGCGCCGCGCTCCTCGCACTCGCCGTCCTCGCGTACCGCGTCCACCGGGCCGTACGCACCGAGCTGGTCACCCGCCATGCCCTGCGCCTCATGTGCGAGGGACACCCGGAGGACACTGAACTCGTCGTCGCCGCCTCCCCCGTACCTCAAGCCTTCGCCATCCCCGCCATGTCCGGCAGCCGTGGCCGCATCCTGGTCACCGCCGCCATGCTCGGCGCCCTCGACCCCGCCGAGCGCCGCGTCCTGCTTGCCCATGAACGTGCCCACCTCGCCCACCGGCACGCCCTCGTGTGCACCGCCATGACACTGGCGGCGGCTGCCAATCCGGTACTCGGCCCCGTGCGGACCACCGTCGCCTTCCTCGTCGAACGCTGGGCGGACGAGCAGGCGGCCGCGGCCGTGGGAGACCGGACGGTCACCGCCCGCGCCCTCGCCCGCGCCGCCCTCCTCGCCCACCGGGAACGCCCGGCCTGCGTGCTGAACTTCACCGACCGCGCCGTCACCCGCCGCGTCGCGGCACTCCAGACCGCTCCGCCGCCCCGCCTGTGGCCGCTCGCCGCGGCCGTACTCGTGCTCGGCCTGCTGTCGGCTTTCGGTGCCGTCGACGCCACCCATGACCTGCTCGAACTCCTGGACCACGCGCTGGTGTGACCGAGTGCCGCCGGTGCGGAGCGTCACGCAACCGTCGACGACCACAACTCCGGCGTCCGTCATGTCGTCGAAGCGAAGGGCCCAAACGCCTCTTCAGCGATGACGGCCGACGTCGAGGTCGTGCATCAGCCGGTGCCGAGCCAGGAGGAGGCGAGCGTGGCCAGTACGCCGGGGGCGCCCGCGCCGAGGGTGAACACCATGGCGTGACCGATCGCCACGTCGGTGGGTTCGAGGCCGTGGGACCAGGTCAGCCTGGCGTCGATGCCGGGAATGTCGCGGAGGGAGACGTACGAGCGCAGCGTGCCGCGCGCTTCGGCGATGGGTGTGCTGTTACGGAGGAGCCGGGCCCGGCACAGTCCGGTGGGCCGCAGCTCGTAGGTGCGGCCGCCCACCAGGGCCGTGCGGGTGCGTGTTCTGCGGCGCAGGGCCCAGGGACCGTCGTTCCCGCGCCGTGTGGGGATCACGCCTGTTGATGCTGATGGCGCCGTGGTCACGGCCGGGCACGACCGTGACGGGCGGCATGCCGGGCCCCTGGACGAGTGCGATGACGGTCAGCAGCCCAGGGTTGAAGCTGATCCGTATCGGCCCGAACGGGCTGTCGGCCGTGCGGTGCTGGGAAGCCGGATGGTACGGCGCTTGCTGAAGAAGGACATGGTCTTATCGGCTCCGCAGACGGGGAGTTGGGGACGGGACGGGCACGCGCGGCGACGCCGGTCGACGTCAGCTGCGGGGTTGCCCCGGCTGCCAGGACTGGTACGGCGCGGCTCCTGGCGCGGTGTGCTGGTGCGGCATCGCCGTGGGGACCGGGCGGTGGGTGCGCAGCAGTGCCTCGAACCCGTCAAGCAGTTCCTGGGACTTGTCGGGCCGGGCGGTGTAGGCGACGACGGATCCGTCGACGCGCTGGAGTGTCACCACGGCGCCGGTGTCCGGATCCTCCTGGCCCAGCCACACTCCACCGAGGGCGGTGGCAGGCACCCACCCCGGTTCGGACTCCGGGCCGCCCTCGCGCCATCGGCGCAGCACCTTCCGCCGATAACGCGGGATCAGCATGCCCGGGAGCGTCACCACGACGAGGAGAAAGATCACGATGTTCCCCACCACCCCGGCCGCCCACCGCAACAGCGCGAGGAGCGCCGCGTAGCAGACCGAGACGATGAACACCCAGCCGCAACCCACGACGACGACGTGCGGCGCACAACCTTGTTCAACAGGCTGAAGAGGCCCACTGAAGCGAGCACCACCAAGACCGTGGCACACCCGGCCGCGTCGCCGAGGAACGCTTCGGCGACACGGCCGGCGAGTCGATCGCGTCTGACGACGAAACCGTGGTCATGGAATTGGACACGTACGCGTCCCCCGGGCGTGGCTCTGACGCCTGCGATCTCACGCATGCCGCCCACCCTAGACGGACGTCCGCCGCTCAAACGCCGCCGTCGGCCGGTGGTGGGAGAACGCGGCTCGGCACTTGGGAATCGGCACCATGTCCGATGGTCGTTTTCGGACGGGTGAAGCGTCCGGTGGCCGAGGAGGCGTTGGGTCGCACCGGCTGATGCTCGAACCAGGGACGGGGAAGACATGCGCCGCTGGCAGCCGTTGCCCGAATCTCTCGAACCGGCAACCAAGGACCTGGTGGAGCGCATGCGGGCCCTCAAGGATGCGACCGGCATGAGTCTGGCCGAGCTGGCCGCACGCACCGCACACAGCAAGTCGGCCTGGCACCGCTATCTCAACGGCAGGCAGTTTTCTCCACATTCAGCGGTGGAGGCGCTCGGACGGCTCAGGGCGGCCGACCTGCCAGAGTTGCTGGAGCTGTGGACCGTGAGCGAACAGTCCCTTGTCCCCCAGCAGCCTCACCTCCCGCCCTTGCCTGCGGCCCCCGCACCAAGGAGATATCCACGGCGTCAACTTCTGCTGGCCGCCGCGCTCACTCTCTCGCCCGCCCCTCTCGCCTGGACGACCATCGCGGGATCGTCGCTGCTCGCCGGCCGACACGCGCCGACGACCGTCCCACCGGCCACGCAGCCGTCGACGGCCCCTGCCGTCCCCGCGTCATGCCGGGGCGAAGGCTGCGAGGGCCAGTATCCAGCCCCGTCCGGATGCACAGCCGACGCGCTGACCGAGAGCAGCGTGGCGGCCTCCGCCTACTCGGTACGGCTGCGCTACAGCCCCTGCTGCGGTGCCGTCTGGACCGAAGTCACCGCTCGCGCCAGCACCGTCCACGAGATCTCCATCAAGATGGCGCCGAAGGACGAACTCTCCTCTCCTCCCAACGACCGTTTCCCGTCCAGCAGCCCGATGTTCGCCACGACCGACCCACGGGCCGCCGAGGCTTGCGCCGTCGTAGGAGACACCCTGGCCTGCACAAGCCCGAGCGGCGGCGGGGAGATCAACCTGATCGGCGGCCAACTCGCGGACATCGGCGCGGAGACCAGTGCCCCTGGGCCCGACGCTGAACGTGCTCCTTACACCACCTGATAGTTGGCATCATCACCATGTCCTCGTGCTCCAGGTTGTGGCAGTGCAACATTCGCCTGCATCAGTGGGCCTGGTGCCGGTCGCGTGGCACGACCAACTCGAAGGGTTGCGCTGTCTGCATGTTCTCGACATCGGCCTCTTCCGTGCCCTGCGGACACGGGGACTTCCGAGCCTTCTACAACCCGGTTGTCATTGACCGTAATTAGGTTGAACGCCGGGAGTGCGCAGCACATGACCGCGCGGAATGAACGTTATCTCCCGTTGCGACAGCGTCTCGGCGGTCAGTGGTCGCAGTAACGTGACCTTTGTAGGCGGGGCCGATGGACGCTGTTACTGCCGCTCAGGGAGCGGGCGATCTCGATGAGCAGGATGGCTGTCCTGATCTTGAGTATCGTCCGCTCGCGGCGCTCTACTCGTGGGTTGTTTCGGACATGGATGGTTCCTCGGGCAGAGGGGGTTGGTCAACCAGCAGGACGTTGGAGTCGGCTGTGGGCCTATCGGCGGTGAGTGGAGCGCGAGGGCAGGGCGGAGCTCGGCTTCCTGGTGGTGATGGGCAATGCCTGAGCGAGGATGCCTGCCCGATAACAGGTGGAACGGGTGCGTGAGGTTCCCCTCCTACTGTGGAGACCGTGACCGGAGGGATAGTTGGGGTCATGGCATCCAAGAAGCGCCTCTACGATGCGGAGTTCCGCGAGGGGGCGGTACGGATCGTGATGGAGACCGGGAAGCCGATTCCGGAGGTGGCTGCGGATCTGGGCATCCATTCCGGGACACTGCACAGCTGGGTGTCGCGGGCGAGGCGTAATGGGTCGCCGTCGTCGGACCGGCCGGTGGCCGAAGCGTCGGCGGGCTCGGCTGCGTGAGAGCGAGCGGGCCGAGCTGGACCGGCTGCGGGCTGAGGCCAGGGAGAAGGACAAACGCATCCGCGAGCTGGAGATGGAGCTTGATGTGTGCAAGCGATTCGTGGCCTTGTGGGTGAAGTAGCTGACGCGGACCCGGCCGTGGCGGTCGGGGTGATCAGCAGCTGCAAGGCCGAGCAGAAGATTCCGTACCGCACCGCCTGACGGTCGCTTGGGGTGTCGGAGTCGTGGTTTTACAAGTGGCGCGACCGCTCGCCCACTGCGCGGGAGACGCGCCGGCAGCACCTGGCGGAGGACATCGAGGAGATCTTCCGGGGTTCGGGCGGCACCTACGGCTCGCCGAAGGTGTTCATCGAGTTCGTACGCCGGGGCTGGAGGGGATCGGTGAACACAGTCGCCAAGCTCATGGACGAACTCAGCTTGGCCGGACGGAAGATCCGCAGGCGCCGGGGCCTGACCCGGCCGGGCAAGCGGGCCGCGGCCCCGGACTTCGTGCGCCGGGACTTCACCGCCGAGGAGCCGGACCTCGTCTGGGTGGGCGACATGACCGAGATCGACACAGGCGAGGGCAAGCTCTACCTCGCCACCGTCATCGATCTGTTCTCCCGTCGGCTGCTCGGCTACGCAATGGGTGTCCGGCATGACGCGTCGCTGGTGACGGCCTCGCTCCACATGGCGGCGGCCACTCGGGGCGGCGACGTCCGCGGCGTGATCAGGCACACGGACAGGGGCAGCGAATGCTACTCGGGGAAGTTCCGGCGAGCCTGCCGCAAGCTCGGTGTGATCCAGTCCATGGGCAGAGTCGGATCTTGTTTCGACTCAACGCCGTGAGCGAGGCGTTCAACAGCGTCCTCAGGGTCGAGTACGTCCCCCGGCACACCTTCGCCACCCGCACCGAGGCCCGGATCAGGATCGCCACCTGGATCACGGACTTCTACAACGCCAGGCGGCTAAACAGCGTGCGGGTTCAAGAGCCCGATCGACTACGAACGTGACTACCGAGCCACCCTCGCCGAGGGACTGGCCGCGTAGATCGTCTCCACACTGCGAGGGGATTGACATCGGCATCTCTCCCCAAGTGCTGCACAGGCGTGGGTTGGTGTCGCAGCGGGGTAGATTCATGCTAGTGGTGGACTGGTGCTGAACTCATGCGTGTGACGGGCTGTGGACTACTGCTGGAGGGAAAGGGTGAGTATGTCGCGAGGTCGAAAGATCACGGTCATGGTGGTTGCTGTGGTTGGGATCGTCTCGACGCCATTTTTCTGGCTGCTGGACAACCCGGATACCGGTCAGCTGGTCGCCGCATCCGTCCAAGGGGCCACCGGTATCGTCGCTCTGATCTGGGCACTGTTCCAGCAATCACCCGCCCCGACTCCCGGGGCGAGGGATACGGCCGTTGATACCGGCGAAGCTAAGGTCACCCACAGGGGTACGGCGTCCACCGGAGTTCGGCGCCCGCACGGTGTCGGGAGCGGATCCGCGCGTGCGGAGCGGACCGGCGACGCAAGCGCCGACGGCTCGGGCAGCCATGCGAGCACCGGTGTCGATTACAGCTAATGCGGCCTGTGCTGCCGCCGGATACGGAAGGGAAACCGTCCGGTGACCAAGAGACGCACAAAGCGTCGCCCCATACCCGGCCCACGCCCCGATGCCGCCCAGCCCGATAACCCAGACGTGCGTGGGCCACTTAAGCCGTCGGTGACCGAAACCGATACCAACGCAGCCACAGCCCGTGACGGCGGCACGGCCGTAACCGGCCAGTTGGGGCCCGTCCCCCCTGCCGAATCAGTACATGTGAGCCACACGGGCCCCGCCACGGCTACGGGCAAGAATGCCGCCGCCATCAGCGGTTTTGTTGCCAACTTGCACGTCAAAAAACTCGTCTACAAGGTGGCCCCTCAGGACACTATCGCCCGCCTGAAGGACTTCAAGAGCCAGGTGGAAAAACGCCTGCTGGAAGATCCTCGCAGCTATTTCTCTTCCTCTTCGGGAAACGTCATCGACGTTGATTTCAAGGATGCCTCAGATAGAAGGATCTCTGGCAAGATCGTCAGCTACTTCAATTCCTTGCCCGATACGCGGAGCCGCCTCTTGATCCTTGGCGACCCTGGCGTCGGTAAGACCACAGCCGCCTTTCAGCTCATGTCACATCTCCTCAGGAGCTGGCAGGAAGGGCAGCCCGTTCCGGTGCGTATTCCGTTGTCTACCTGGAACACCGAACGCCCGCTGCTGGACTGGTTGACCGACTACCTAACGGAACATAAGCTCGCCTCCACCAGAAGTGGAGCACGCGAACTGCTTGATCAGAGGCTTGTCCTGCCCATCTTTGACGGTCTCGACGAGATGGATTCCCCGGACGTGCCGGTGCGGAAATCCCGAGCCCTACGCGCCCTGAGGCGCCTCAACGAGGAATACGATGGCCTGGTGGGAAAGGCCCGACTGGTAGTGGTCTGCCGGAGGGACCGGTACCGCCTACTCGCACAGAAGGTGCGGCTTGAGCACGCCGCGACCGTCACGCTCCAGCCCCTCATCAGCAGCCAGCAGCTCGCTTTCCTGCGCGAGAGCGGCCTGCAGGACGCAGCCGGACAATGGCTGCCCGAATGGCGGGGTGTCGCGGAAGCCCTCACCTGGAGCGGCACACCACACGGACTCGCACGCGTACTGAACACCCCCTGGCGGCTGGCTCTACTCGTCACCGGCTACAAGAAGCAAGACGCGGAATACCGCTCTGTGCGATCCCCGGACACTCTGCTGTCCCTGCCACTGAACGAGGTACCTCAGCACCTCCTCAGCTTGTACACCAGCGCCGCGGCTGAGTTACGGAATCAACAAGTCAAGCATCGGCACTACGACCCGAGAAGAGCCGAAGAATGGCTGGGCTTACTCGCCCGAGGGCTGCGGGATACCACCCAGCAGGCCACGGATAAGCAGGATCAGCGTGCAGAGGTGGTCTCCGATACGGACCTCGTGCTGCACCGGCTCTGGCTGCCCCACAAGTCAAGTACGGCACACGCAGAAGCCACGATGTGGAGCATACCGATCCTCATCGACATCTACTTGGCCCTCCACCTGGCGCACCACATCAGGCTAGATGCCCAGGAGAACTTCATTCTCTCCTTTGCCTTCACGGTCATCGTGATCGTCGGGACATATAAGGTTTTCGCACAAGGAACACGGCAACCCGTTCCCACTCGCCTCGACGTGCGTCGGCTCGCTACTCGACGTGCCATCGGCATGTTCCTGCTGCAGCTCGTCGGCACCACGATGCTGCTGATCAAGGGGCTGCACGAGAACCCGGGGCTCTACGCAGCCATCTTGGCTGGCTACCTGCCGGCGATGCTGTTTGTCAGCGCCTGGGGGGAGGTCCCCGACCACCCACAGGCCGCACTCACTGGACCGCGCGACCCGCTCCGGGCTGAACTACGCTGGGCACTGGTGTCAGCAGCCGTCGCCACCACCTCGCTCGGTGCACTCTTCGCCCAGGTACAGCACTCCGGCCGGGGTTTCCTCTACGGAGCACTCCTTGCCCCCCTCCCCGCGCTCACCGTCTCGGCGCTCGCCTGGCGTCGCTACCTGGCCTTCCACTGGGTGATGCGGGGCAAACTGCCCCTCAGGCTCGCCCCGTTCCTTGACTGGTGCTGCGAGGCCGGTCTCCTCCGAGTCGAGGGTTTCGCGTACCAGTTCCGCCACCGGGAACTCCAAGACTGGCTGGCGGCCCAGTCCATCAAGCCCGCGAAATCCGAGCCCGCCACCGACTCGCTTTATAAGGGCGTGAGAGATACTTCCGTTTCGCCGAAGAGCGGCCCCGACGGAGACGGATGACCTTGGGCGAGGATGCGGTGCTCTGCACGTCAACCTCACAAGGACACCCCGTACGTAGACACTTGACAAACCTGATTCCACATATTGCCCATGTCGTCGTGACAGATGGTGAAACCGATGTCGAGGAGGGGAGCGAGCAGGGCTTCGGCGTAGTCGGATGACGTCCGGTTCGTGATCACCCGAGGCCGAGGAGTGCCAGCGGGCGGCGAGGGTCGCGGGCGTTGCGGCGAAGGCCGGCGGCGATGTTGACGGTCCCGGCGAGTTTCAGCGCGCCGATGGCGAGGTTGCGGCAGGTCGCCATCACGCGGGGCGCGTTGCCGGTCCGCAGTTGGGAGGCATCCTCGGCGAAGGTGGCGTCGCGAATGTGGTGCAGAGCCTCGACCTGCCAGTGCCCCTTGACCAGTTGCGCGAGTCGAGCGGGCGTGGCCTGCTCCGCTGAGAGGCTGGTGACCGCGTAGACGGTCTTGACCGTGGTCTTGCCGGTCTTGCGGTCGGTGCGCCGCCTCTTGATCTGGATGGCCTGCTGGGCTCCGAGGAACAGCAGGTAGTTCACTGTCACGGCAGCTGTAGTTCTTGATCGGTAGGGCATCGTCGCTGGTCAGGTCGTTGCGGCGGTGATGTTGTTCCATCTCCGGTGGGCTTCGGCGGCTTGGTGCTGGTGGTGGCGGCGCCAGGCGGACCAATGCAGGAGGTGGTCGCGGTCGCGTCGAGGGCCGGGCAGGGCGGTGATCCTCAGGAGTCGGAGCAGTTCGCGGCCGCTGGGCGGGACGAGCTCGCTGCCGGTGGTGGCCGTGGTGGTGCGGGCGCGGGTGACGGCCAGGACGGCGGCGGCGAGCATGCTGATCAAAGTCCAGCGCATCCAGGAGGTCCAGCAGGTGGTCTGGCCCTGGTCCAGGCCACAGACGCCCTTGGCAGTCTGGAAGTCCTCCTCGACGCGCCACCTGCAGCACACCACATCCACAAGATCAGCCAGGGTGACGGGAGTGGCGGAGTGGCAGCGGTAGAAGGAGCGTTCACGGGTGTAGCGGTGGCGGCGTACCAGGACGGTGGCGTGCCCGGGCCAGTGCCCGTCGGGGGTGTCATCGGGGTGGATGTCGAGCATGGCCCAGTCGTAGTGGCGGTCGCCCTTGAGACCATGGCCGGTGCGCAGGCGCATCCAGCTCTTCCCCGGGACGCGGGCCCGCGAGCTGGGTGACGGTCAGGCGGCCGACGGCGGTGTCCACGCGGTGGTCGGTGCGGACGGCCAGGGCGTAGTCGAAGCCGAGTGCGCGGGCCGTCCGGCGCAGCTCCTTGCCTCCGTAGACCTCGTCGCCGGCCAGCCAGCGGGCCTTGATGCCCAGGTCGCGGGTGCGGGCGAGCAGGACGCCGGCCAGCTGCGGCTTGGTGGCGAACACGACATCGTCGGGGACACCGGTGAGCAGGCGTCGTTCCTCGTCGGCGGCCCACTCGGCGTCGAGGTACAGGGCCCGGTCGATCGGGGCGTGCCCGTGCCGGCCGGCGTAGGTGAGGTGGAGGCGACCTGGCACAGACCGATACCGCCCAATGCTCCGGAGTATTGGCGGGCCGCGCCGACGCAGTCCGTGGAGGACTTCTCGTCCCCGGTCTCGTCCACGATCAACACCGCATCCGGATCGGCGAGTTCACCGGCCGCCCAGGCGGCGATCCGGTCCCGGGCCCCATCATGGTCGACGGCGGCACGGGAGAGCAGGTGCTGCAGCCGGTGCGGCCCGCGGTGGCCGAGGGCCTCAGCGAGCGTCCAGCAGTTCCGCGTGTCCAGCTCCATCAGCATCGCCTCGGTCATCTCCCGGACCACAGCGCGTGGTTCACGGCGCTTGAAGCAGTCCGCGATTTCCTCGGTCACCGCCCCCAACGCCGCCGTCCACTCCCGCTCGGCCATCGTGGCCTCCACGGCCACCTGGTTCTGAAACGTCGTCACAAACGTTCATGATCACGGTGGTGGTAGCTATGCCCGCAGGCACCCCGCCATCCCGCTGACCAGCCTCAAGACACAACGCAGCCACATCTACGGCTGCCGTGACAGAGTATGTGATGCCCGACACGATTATAGCTCGGTCATGGTGCCCTGCCTGCACTTTCTCGGCTCGCAGTGCACTCCTGCGCCGGAACCCTCTCTTCACGTTGCAAATGGCCACTTCACGCCGTGCGCTGCCGGTCCTAAGTTAAAGCCGCCACTCGCAGCTCCCCCGGTGTCTTGTCTGGGCACGATTCCGGGGGCCGACCCTAGGGGGAGAAATGCCTGGTGCGACCGGACGTATCACCAAGGCCGTCGTCGCTGGCGTCATAGCCGTCAGCGGCGTGGTCATCGGCACTGGCAGCGCCCACGCCAACGCCAGTGCGTACGCGTGCCGCTCATATAACACGAACGGGAGCTACGCGCCCGTTTACGGCAACAGCGTCACCCTCGACTCCTGCTATTACGTCGAGTCGGACCGTCGCACCATAGAAGCCGAGGTCCCATTCCGGAACTATACCGGCCAGGGCCTGACGTATTGCGCGCACGCCCTCAACGTCAACAACCTCAGCGGCCCATGGGCCCACGACTTTGGTTGCACTTCCTCCGCCTCAATCGATGCCTATGTGTATGCGGGATGGGACGCCCCTTACGGTTACTCCTGGGCAAACTGGACATATCCCCCGGCTGGCACTTACGTGATCTCCACGGGGGTCTGGGTGAACGGTCACTACTACGGTGACGTCCAGAGCCCTAGGACCACCATCGGGTAAGCCACCTGGGCCGACTGGCAACCGCTCCGATACGCGAGGCCCGCTGTCTCCGGCGGAGTTCCAATCTCGGAGGCAGACGCCAGACACACGAGCGCCCTCCGTAGACGACGTTTCCTTTGGCGGGGGGAGTCGTTGTGTGGGTATGGCGAGCCTTGCTGCGCCGCCGCCTCCAGGTTTCGGTTCGGTGCGGACCTTGCCGAGCACGCGCCAGTTCTTGAGGTGGGCGAAGCCGTGCGCCAGCCCCAGCGCCCCGAACCCC
>NZ_JAIQYY010000056.1 GCF_020181035.1 Streptomyces sp. CoH27 | reverse complement strand
GCCATGGTGCTGGTGGATCTCCTTCGCCAGGATCGTAACCCTGGCATCAGGGACTCCACGAAACGGGGTGCAGCTCAGCCCGCTTGGCCTTGCGCCGGTTGTTCGAGCCCTTCACGCAGCGCGACAGCTTGCGCTGGGCGCAACGCGGCTTCTTCTCCTGCCGCCGGAAGAACTTCGCAGAGGCGATCTTCCGGCCCCGCAGCACGGCATAGGAGGACAGACCCAGGTCGATGCCGGTTCCGGTCTCGTCCAGGTCCAGTTCGGGAAGCGGCTTGTCCTCGGTCTCCACCACGAACGAGGCGAAGTACCTGCCGGAGGCGTCCTTGATGACCGTCACGGACGACGGCCCGGACGGCAGGCCTACCTGGTTTATGGCTGAGTATGGAGAGATCAGAACTGGCAGACACTGCGCGTTCCTGCTACACGCCCACTTGGTTTTCGTGACCAAGTACCGGCACCAGGTGTTCACCGGCCGACACCTTCGCCGGATGAAAGAGATCATGCGGGATGTCTGCACCGACTTCGAGGTGGAGCTGAAGGAGTTCAACGGCGAGAACAACCACGTCCACCTGCTGGTGAGCTTCCCCCCGAAGGTGGCCCTGTCGAAGCTGGTCAACTCCCTCAAGGGCGTCAGCTCCCGGTACATGCGCCGGAGTTCCCCGAGCTGGAGCCGCACTACTGGCGCGCTCAGCGGCTGTGGTCCGGCTCGTACTTTGCCGGGTCGGTCGGCGGGGCTCCGCTGTCGGCCGTCCGTCAGTACATCGAGCAGCAGAACCGCCCGGCGTGAGCCGAGATCCCGGAAGCGGAGCGAACACCGACGCTGCGCGCCTCCGGGCCGAGGATCGCCTTCACCACCGGACTGAAGCCCGGTGCACTGGCCAAGTCACCGGCAGCGGGTTGCCGCGTGGCGGCTGGTCTCACCGGGGCGGGTCGGCCGCGGAGTCGCGGCGAACATCCTGACCGAGGCTGGCTTCGGCCTGGCCGCCCTCGACGCCACGACTGCGGACATCCACTCACCATGGCTGTGAACACCGAGGCGCAGACGTCCGTGTGCCTGCCTCAGGTCGCACCATGCCGGGACTCACCCTTCGGCGAGGAGGTGCGCCAGCAAGCGGTCGAAGTCGCTGTGGCCGAGCTCGGCCCCCCGGGGCACCACTGCCTCCGTTTCCTGCAGGAACGCCTTGACTTCCTGCGCTGGGGCCTTGAGCAGGGCCGTACCGGACGGCGGGTTGAGAAGGATGTACAAGTCGCGGCAGCCCTCCTCGCCGACGGGCCATATGCGAACGTCTCCCTCGCCGGCGGGGCCCTCCAGGCCGTCGATCAGCAAATCGCGCCCGATGATCCATTCCACCGGCTCGTCGCTGTCGACATCGGTAGTGAATGCGGCATGGACCACATAGGGATCACTCGGCGCATACCGCAGATTCATGATCACGGGCAAGGACGTCGCATGTACGCCGACAAGCTTCACAGGTAGTCCCTGGATCAAAGTTCTCAATGACTTCATCGGTCTTACTCCTGGTGCTTCGAGTCATCTGGGGAGGGCCATCGGAAGGGCTGTCGTCGGATTCAAAGAGGCTGCACAGACGGAGATGTGGCCAACGGTGGTTGCCGGACAAAGGGCGCCCTTTGTCTCAGCGATCGACGCTGTACCGGTTGTGGTTGTGGTGAACCGACTCGTCACGGTCCCCACCTCGACGCTGGCCGCGGTTGCCGGGGCCAGGTCACGCAGGGCAGAGCCGCCCTTGGACCGGAACGGCACGCTGTCCGAGTCCGAGGAGACGACACAGGTGCCCTGCTCATGGGTCGGTATCGATGCCAGCAAGGGCCACCCCTGGTGGGTCGCCATCAACGACATCGGGACCACCGTCGCAGGGCCGCCGGATACCGGCGCTGCTGGCCGCGTCACTCGTCGCAGGCCGAACGTCAGCGCAGGGGTGAGTCGGCGGTGGGTGTCAGCACGGTCTCGGTAACGCCGACGATCTGGCCGAGGTCGAAGCCCTCCATGTCGGCGCGGAATTCCGGGCTGGCCAGATACGCCAGCAGCCGCTCCTGCACGTCGTCGCCGTCCCTGTAGGAGACGAGGGCGTACAGCTGGGGGGTCCCACTACCGGGAGCCTCGGGCACCGTCCAGACACCGTGCGTGGTGATGCGGTGCTTCGCCATACCGGGAATGTGCTTGGACCAGATGGTCTCGTAGGCGACGAGCGCCTCCGCGCTGGACAGCGTGTAGACACGAAGCTGGAACTGGGACATGAACAGTCGATCCTTTTCTGTCTGAGCATGGATGATCAGTGGTCAGCTTTGCGAGAGCAGGTATGCCAGTTCGGCGTCCCAGTCGATGCGCCCCGACTCGGTGCCCCGTGGCACCAGGGCCTCCGTGCGCTCCAGGAAGGTCTTGACGTCGTGCAGGGGGACCTCGATGAGGGCGGTGCCCGCGCGAGACCCGAGAGCGATGTACATCGCGGGGTCACCACGGTCGGCGGCCGACCAGATCCGGACGTCCCCATGCCCAGCGCAACCGTTCTTCAGGCCGTCGGCCAGAAGGTCACGCCCCAGGACCCATTCGACCGGCTCGTCGCCGTGGATGAAAAAGGCGGCACGGACGACGCAGGGATCAGCAGGCTCGTACCGCAGCCGCATGCACAAGGGCTGTGAGCAGGTGCGCGAGACGACGAGCTGCGCGGTCACCGCCCGAACCACGGTCCTCGAAGACTCCATGGGCATTCACTCCAAGGCGCCCCCCTTGCCTCGGCTGCGCCCCGGCGCTCGTGGCGACAAGCACGCATCGAATCAGGAGGTGTTCAGCAGGGCCCGGGCGCCGGACAGCATCGGCGGACCGCGCGGGTCGTGGCGTCGCGGCAGTTGGGCGACGCGCGCCTGTGGCACGAGGTGGTGCCGCAGGCAGGTTCAGAGGGGAGCAGGGAGCAGGCCCTCCCTCGATCGCCCGCCCGGGCGGCGGGCAGGGGACCGCTGATCCGTGACCAGCGGTCGCATCCCTGCCGCCGACAGGCATCAAGGCGAGGGGGACGGCCTCCGCTCAGGGGCACAGGCGGGACGTGTCTTACCGGTCACCGTGGTTCCGGTTGTAGTGGTCCCATCCGTAGTCGTCCCAGCCACCGTGGTTCCGGTCGTAGTGGTCCCAGCCGAAGTAGTCCCGGTCACCGCGGTTCCAGTCATGGTGGTCCCAGCCCCGGCCGTCGCTCTCGTAGCGGTTCCAGTCGAGCCGGTAGGACCTGTCGGACTTCCACCCGCGCCCCTCATCGTCCCAGCGGTAGCAGCGACCATCGCGGCTGTGCCAGAGGGAGCCGGCGACATGGTCGTCGTGGTGCCAGCCACGCTGTCCGTCCCAGCAGTAGCCCTGCTCGATCAGGTAACCCACGCCGTGGTCCCAGCGGTAGTCGGCGGGGTTGACGCCGACGGCCGACCGCTGGACATGCACAGAGGCGGGAGTCGCGGCCGAAGCGGTGCCCCCGGCACCGACAACGGCGACACCCGCGACCGCCACGGAGGAAATGGCGACAGCAATCCGCTTCGTGAGCTTCTTCATGATCTTTCCTTCCGGTTGGTGCGATCTGCACCAACGGCTGCTTTTGCAGGCGATGTGAGGCGCCTGGCGTTGGGTGGCGTTGTCCGCCAACAGTTCCATACGTTGTACGGAATTGCCCTGCCAGGATAACCATACGACGTATGGAAATGGGGAGACGGTGACAGTGACTCGGGTCACCCGGACCACCTGGCCGAAGGGGACGTACCTGAACGCCTTGCAGCAACTGGAAGGTGCTTCCCGGGAGTTCATCCACTTCCCTCTCACCATGCTGGCCCGAATACCAGCTCTCGATCACAAGGCATGCAGGCATCCGGGTCTGGCCCCATGCTGGAGATGAGGGGGGTGTGACAACGGAGGAAGAAGTGGTGGAGATGCGGACCGTTGTCGACCTCACACGCTGCCAGGGGTATGCACAGTGCGTGTTCCTCGCCCCGGAGGTGTTCGAGCTGCACGGGGAAGAGGGGCTGCTGTACGCCACGGCCGTCCCGGACGACCAGGTGGAGCGGGTACGTCAGGCCGCGGCGGCGTGCCCGGTGCAGGCGATCCTCCTCGGGGAAGAGGTGAGCACCGGTGCCCGGTGACCTGAAAGACGGCCGCATCGTCGTCGTCGGCGCGTCGCTGGCCGGGCTGAGAGCCGCGGAGGCGCTGCGCGAGGAGGGCTTCACGGGGTCTCTGACCGTGGTCGGGGACGAGCCCCATGCGCCCTACGACCGGCCGCCGCTGTCCAAGCAGGTGCTGCTGGGCCAGGCGACGGCGGACACCCTTGAGCTGCCGATGCGCCGGGACCCGGACGCCGAGTGGCGCCTCGGCGTGCGCGCCACCGGTTTGGACCTGCTGGCGAAACGGGTGCTGCTGGGCGACGGCGATGCGCTGCCCTACGACCGGCTGCTGATCGCCACCGGAACCCGGGCACGACCCTGGCCCAACCCGGAGGAAGGCGCCCTGGACGGGGTGTTCACCCTGCGCACGCGTGAGGACGGCGCGGGACTGGCCGAGCGGCTGGCCGCGAGACCGGAGCGGGTACTGGTGATCGGCGGCGGCTTCACCGGCTCGGAGATCGCCTCAGCCTGCCGGGAACTGGGCCTTGGGGTGACCGTTGCCGAACGCGGCCCCGCACCCCTAGTGGGCGCGCTCGGCGGCACCCTGTCCAAGCTCGCCGCCGTCATGCAGCGCAATCACGGCGTGGACCTGCGCACCGGAGTGACAGTCACCGCCCTGAACGGCAACGGCGCCTTCACTGGCGCGCAGCTGTCCGACGGCAGCCGCGTCGAGGCGGACGTGTGCGTCGTGGCGCTGGGCGCGATCCGCAACGTGGAGTGGCTGGCGGAGTCCGGGCTGGCGGCGGGCCCACGCGGCATCGCCTGCGACGCAGGCTGCCGGGCTTTCAACATGTACGGGATCGTCACCGACGACGTCTTCGTGGCCGGCGACGTCTCCCGCTTCCCCCACCCGCTGTTCGGCTACCAGATGCTGTCCCTGGAACACTGGGGCAACGCGGTCGAGCAGGCCGAGGTCGCGGCCCACAACATGGTCAACCCCGGACCGCTGCAGCGCCCGCACCTGGCCATCCCGGTCTTCTGGTCGACCCAGTTCGGACTCAACATCAAGTCGGTGGGCGTCCCCACCTACTCCGACCACGTGGTCATCGCCCAGGGCTCCCTGGAGGCACGCCGCCTGGCGATGGTCTACGGCTACCAGGGCCGGGTCACCGCCGCCGTCACCGTCGACATGGCCAAGGCGCTCGACTACTACCGGCACCTGATCGAGACCGCCGCTCCCTTCCCGCCCCCGCCCGGCGCGCAGGACCGTGCGATCGTGGCCGACGTCACGATCCCGTCCGCCGTACCGGACCCCTCCGTGCTGTCCCACGGCCCGACCGTCGCACTCACCGGTCACCTTCCCGACCGCCGGCTGACGGTGGTGTAGCCCCCATCCCGCCCCCTACGAGGAGCCGTCATGGACTCCGCGACCTTGCTGGCACGGATCACCGACTACGCCAGCCGTCCCAACCCCTATCCGCTGTACGCGGAACTCCGCGAGGCCGGTCCTGTGGTCCAGCAGGCCGACGGCAGCTACCTGATCGGCACCTACCACCACATCGCCGCTCTGCTCCACGACCCACGGATGAGTGCCGATCCCCGCACCCGCGGCGAGACAACCCACAAGCCGCCGTTCCTGCGGCTCGACGACCCCGAGCACCACAGGCTGCGCACCCTCGCCATGCGGCCCTTCGGGCCCCCGCACAGCCCGGGCCGGGTCGACGGCATGCGCGGCGAGATCGACCGGATCACCAGGGAACTGCTGGAGCCCTTCGAGGCGGGCCGGCAGATCGACATCGTCGACGACTTCGCCTATCCGCTGCCCGTCACCGTGATCTGCCGCCTGCTCGGCGTGCCGCACGAGGACGAGCCGCTCTTCCGGGCCTGGTCCGACGCGATCGTCGCAGCCGCCGACGTCAGGCCCGACGACGACTCCACCGAGCCGGACAAGGCCGGCGACCAGGCGCGGATGGAGATGGGCGGCTACCTGTTGAACCTGGCCGAGCAGCGCCGTGGCAAGCCGGGCGACGACATGCTCTCCGCCTTCGTCAACGAGCCGGACCCGGCCCTGCGGCTCACCCAGGAGGAACTCGCGGAAACCGCCGTACTGCTCCTCATCGCCGGACACGAGACGACGGTCAACCTGATCGCCAACGGCGCCCTCACGTTCCTGCGCCAGCCCGAGCAGCTGGACCGGCTGCGCCGGGAACCGGAGTTGCTCCCGCGTGCGGTGGAGGAGCTGCTGCGCTACGAGCCCCCGGTCCATATGCGTGAGCGCATCCCGCACGCCGACGTGGACGTCGCCGGTACGCCCATCCCCCAAGGCGCCTCCGTGATCCTGGCCCTCGCCTCAGGCAACCGCGACCCCCAGCGGTTCCCCGACCCCGACCGGTTCGACCCCGCCCGCCCGGACAACCAGCACCTCGGCTTCGGCAGTGGCATCCATGCCTGCTACGGCGGCCCCTTGGCCCGTGTCGAGGCTTACGCCGCGCTCGGCGCGCTGCTTCCCTATCTCGCGACGGCAAGCCTGGCCCAGGACCCGCCCCCCTACCGGCAGAACGCCATGCTTCGCGGACCCCGCCACCTGCCCATCCACCTATGAAGCCGAGGGGCACGGCGCTCTCGTCAGGCTGCAGCGGCAAGAGGGCGCAGGACGCCGCCGCGGGCCTCGTCCGTGGACAGGTCGAGCATGTGAGGAGCATCTCAGCCATGCTGTCCGAGGCTTGCCCATTGACCGCTTCGAGCCAGGAGGCACAGCTCCAGTAGCGCCGGAAAGCCCCGTGATCGCCAGGTGTGATCCGGCCGTGCGGGCGCAGGTTCGGCTTGGCCGTGAAGTGGTTGGAGAAGGAGCCGAGACCCCGTCCGCCCACTCGAGGGCCTGCCAGGTCTCGGAGCGACCGCGTTCGTAGCGATTCCAGCGGGGCTGTCACCGGCACGCCTGACGCCCCCATCCGGCGCGCCGCGGCGGAAAGCACGTACCCACACACATTTGATGGTTCAGGAGCTTGACGATGAAAGGATTACATCTGACAATTTCATCATAAGTGGACAGAATGTCGTATACAGACATATACCCCACGTGTGGCGCTCACCGGACAACGCCGTTCACCACCGCTGCACACAGAGCCGCGGCACTACGCCGACGCTCGCTTGACCTCCGCACCGATGGGATGAGCCGCGATGACCCACACCGACCGCACCCCCCTCGCCGAGCCGGTGAGCCCTCCTGAGCTGCCCGACGCCGCGATAGCGGTCCTCGATGCGGAGGGCATTGTGGTGGGGTGGACGCAGGCCGCGCAGCGGCTTGTCGGCTACTCGGCCGGGGAGGTGGTGGGCCGGTCCGCCGCGCACGTGCTGCCGTCGCCCGAGGAGGCACGGAGGGCGTCAACCTTGGCCGAGGAGCGCCGGGCGCAGGAGGCCTGGTCGGGGACCGTGGCGATACGCCACCGCGACGGCCACACGCTCAGGATGACGCTGCGGGTCTCGCTGCTGCGAGGGCAGGACGCAGGCACCCGGTGGCTGGTGTCCGTCACGGACATCGACTCCTTGTCGTCGGGGGCGACCGGGGGGCCGGTGCGGGAGTCGCTCCTTGCCCGAGTCCCGATCGGCATCGTCGTCTATGACCCGCGGCTGCGCTGTGTCTGGGTGAACGACGCCATGGAGCGTTACGACGGCGTGTCTCGCCACCGGCGGTTCGGGCGCGGACTGAAGGACTCCCTGCCCGCCGTCGAGGCCGAAGCGCTGGAGGTGGTGATGCGGCAGGTGCTGGAGAGCGGGACCACGAGGGTGCACGAATACCGGGCATGGCCGCCGGCTGACCGGCGCCGTGAACATGCGTTCTCGGCCTCGTTCTTCTGCCTCCAGGGCGCGGACGGCACGCCCCTGGGCGTGTGCTCCATGATCGTGGACGTCACCGGAAACCGGCGGGCACGCGAGCGCCTCGCCATCCTCAGCGAGGCCAGCACCCACATCGGCAGCACTCTCGACGTGATGCAGACCGGGCAGGAACTGGCCGAGCTCGCCGTACCCCTCCTGGCCGACCATGCCCTCGTCGACCTGGTGGAGTCGGTTCCGTTCGGCGTCGAGCCGTCGGCTCGGACCGGCACGATGAGCGGCCGTCCTCCGCTGCTGCGTCGTGCCGGCGTGGCCTCCGTCGACCTGGGTGTCCTGGAGTTGCCGTGGGTGCGCGAAGAGGTCGTGCACGCCCACCCGGACTCGCCGTTCACCGCCGCCGTACGTACGGGCCGGTCCTACCTGGAACCCGTGCTGGACACCCATGCCGGACCCTGGGTCGACCGCGACCCGGTGCGGGCGCAGAGGGTACGCGACAGCGGCGTCCACTCCTTGATGGTCGTACCCATCCGCGCGCGGCGCTGCGTGCTGGGCCTGGCGCTGTTCGGCCGCTCCGCGGAGCAGACGCCATTCCAGGACGACGATCTGCTCCTCGCCGAGGAACTGGTCACCCGGGCCGCGCTCAGTCTGGAGAACGCGCTCCAGTACGCCCGTGAACGCACTGCCGCCCTCACGCTGCAACGCGACCTGCTGCCCCGCCGGGTGCAGGGCGGTGCCGCCGTCGAGGTCGCCTCGCGCTATGTGCCGGCCGACATGGACCACGGCGTGGGAGGTGACTGGTTCGACGTGATCGAGTTGTCCGGGGCCCGGGTGGCCCTCGTCGTCGGCGATGTGGTCGGACACGGCATCAACGCCGCGGCGACCATGGGCAGGCTGCGCACCGCCGTGCGCACGCTCGCGGACCTCGACCTGCCCCCGGACGAACTGCTGGCGCATCTCGACGACACGGTCCGGCGGCTGAACGACGAGGACACCGATGACTCCGGCGAGGCCCCCGCGGTGGTGAGCGCCACCTGTCTGTACGCCGTCTACGACCCAGTCACCCGGCGGTGCACGATGGCGCGCGCCGGGCATCCGCCGCCCCTGATCGTCGGCGCACAGGGCGGGGTCACCGTCCCCGAGCTGCCCGCCGGAGCCCCGCTCGGCCTCGGTCTGGACCTGGTTCCCTTCGAGTCCGTGGAACTGGAACTGCCCGAGGGAAGTGTGATCGCTCTCTACTCCGACGGGTTGGTGGAGTCCCGGGACGAGGACATCGACGTCGGCCTGGACCGTCTGGGCGCCGCCCTGGCACAGCCGGGCGCGTCCCTGGAGGAGATGTGCTCGCGAGTGATGGAAGCCTCGCAAAGGCACACACCAGCCGACGACGTCACCTTGCTCCTTGCCCGGACCCGCGCGCTCCAGCCCACCCAGGTCGCCTCCTGGGACCTGCCGAACGAACCGGTCACCGTCACAACAGCCCGGCACCTGGCCGCCCGTCAGCTCAGGGAATGGGGACTGGAGCCGCTCGTGACGCCCGTGGAGTCGATCGTCAGCGAACTGGTCACCAACGCCATCCGCCACGGCGGCGGACCCAGCCGCCTACGGCTCATCCAGCACCGGGTGCTGACGTGCGAGGTCTTCGACAGCAACACCGGCCAGCCACGCCCCCGCCGTCCCCACACGCTCGAAGAGCACGGTCGCGGCCTCCACCTGGTCGCACAGCTCTCGCGCAGGTGGGGCTCCCGTTCCGCAACGGACGGCAAGGTCGTCTGGGCCGAACAGGACCTGCCCTCCACAGCTGGCGCACGGTGACCCGCCGGCAAGCCGGGCGGTCGACAGCAAACGTCCGCGCATGCCGATCTCAGCAGCGATGAGCGTCTCCGGTGCCGGTCCCCGCGGCAGTATGTCCGCGTTGGACGGCCTGGCAGCCGCGGTGCTCGACGATCGAGGCGTGGTGGTGGGGTGGACCGGGCCAGCAGAGGATCTGATGGGGTTCCCCGCCGACGATGTCCAGCGCCGCCCCGTGCGGGAACTGGTGGCCGACCTCACGGACGACCTGAGCGGGGCCACGCACGTGCCGGCGTTCGGCCAGGTACCAGCCCCGCCTGCGCCGCGCCCGCACCACCGACGAGGGCGGACGCGGCCTGTTCCTCGTCGCCCAACTCGCCGAGCGCTGGGGCTGCCGCCATGGCCAGAACCGCAAGACGATCTGGTCCGAACAGCTCATCGAGTGCTCACGCTGATCGGTCCCAGCGCTCGTTGGGCCTACGGGGAATCCCACGTCGGGAGCCCGGCCGGCTGGGCGAGGGCTTGGCCGAGCATGGCGATACCCGCTTCGATGTCGTGGTCGCGGGCTTCGATCAGGCCGTCGGTGTAGAGGGCGAGGACCCATACGCACGCCGCTGGGACGGGGACGATGGGGAGTCGCCGATGCCCAGGCGGCCAGCCCGCGGGCTCAGCGACCTGCCACCGATCCTGCCGTGGTGGGGCGAGGGCCGTCGAGAATGACGTCACGCTGTGCACACAAGGTGGCCGCCAGCGGGCAGTCGAAATGGCTACGGTGGGCAGCTGAAGTGGCCGTGGACGGGGAAATCCGAAGTTCGTGCCGGCCACTCAGGGGGCGAGGCGGCGCAGCCCGGCGATGAAGGCGGCGCCGTCCGGTGTGCCGACGCCCGTCATGGTGTCGTACCCCTTGGCGGTGACCTGCTCGGTGGAGGCGTGGTCCTGGACGTCGAAGAGGTCGACGCCCGGGCTGCCGCCGGGGCCGACCGACGGCACATAGGCGCCCCGGTCCTGCTGGGGCGTCCGCGGGCCGATCGGCAGCACGTCGTGGTAGGCCCGGGTGCCGGCGAGCCGGTAGATCAGCGGGTTGCTGAAGCCGAACGGCGACTTCCGGCCCTGCTGGGCGTCGGCGACGAGGCCGGCGATCAGCGGGCACGCCAGGCTGGTACCGCCGTTCACCATGGTCCGGTAGGGGCCCGGCCTGGCGTCGTCCCCCGACTCGGTGTACCCGGTCAGCAGGCCGGTGTCGGGGTCGCCGTCGGCGGCGAGGTCGGGCACGGCGCGATTGGTGGCGACCCGCTGGCCGACGCGGACACGCGACATCGACGCGGGGACGACACCCTTCTGGTAGGCGGGCTGCGCGTGGACGAGGCTGGTGCCCCCTCCGCCGCCCGCGCTGACGCCGAGGTCGGTCCACGTGCCGTGGTCCAGGGAACCGTAGTCGTCGGACCACCCGGTCTCGAAGACCCGGTTGCCCGCCGCCCCGATGCCGAGGCTGGTGCCGCCGACCGCCACCGCGTACGGGTCGGAGTCGGTGACCGTCAGCCCGGGGGTGTCGCCGGAGGCGAAGTACATCCCGACCCCTTCGGCGGCGGCCCGCACGTCGATCGCGTGCACGGTGCGCTCCGGCACCGCGCCCAGGGGGATCTGCCAGGAGTTGGACACGATGGAGGCGCCGGGGTGACGGCCGTCGCCGGTCAGTACGGTCACGGCGGCGTCGAGCAGCGCCTGGTCCTCGTCGCAGCCGCCCCCGATCACCATGAGCTGGTCGGCGCCAGGGGCCATGGTGTAGACGGCCTCGGAGTCCATCTCCGCCTCGTCGTCGACGGCGGGCGCCGGGGCCGCCGTCGTGCGGTGCGGTGCGGTGCGGCAGGTGGTCGCGGAGCGGACCTCCCGGAACTGGGAGGGTTTCGGCGCGGGCAGATGGTTGCGGCGCGCGTACTCCTTCAGCGTCCGGTACATCGCGGTCGGCGACTCCTCCTCGGTCAGGGCCACGGTCTGGCCCTTGCCGGTGTCCGTCCAGTTCGCCCCGTAGGCGGCGCGGATCTGGGCGGCGGAGTACCCGCACACCGGCAGCGCCACCGTGTGCACGCCCCGGTAGGCCGGGGCGAGGGTGTGGGTGTGCTGCGCCCAGTACTGGGAGCACGTCGGTGCCGGCGCCGCCGCGAGGGGCCGCCCCGGCCCTTCCCGTACGGTCGTGCTCTGGGATGTGGCCGGACGGGCGCCGCTCATCCCGGTCACGCCCAGGACGTCGGGTGCGAGCGAGGCGGGGACCGACACGTCGCGGTCGTTGGACTGGACGACCGTCGGTGTGCCGTTGGCGTCTTCGGTCCGGTAGCGGTTGATCCGCACCCGGAACGCCGACTGGACCGTCGAGACCGGCCCGGTCGCCGAGACGTAGTCGCGGCCCCGGCTGATGTCGACCCGCGTCAGGCCCTCGGCGCTCAGCCACTGCGCGACGGCCTTGGCGTGCGCGGCGCTGGGACCGAACCGGGCGGTGTAGCCGTCCGGGCGCAGGTAGTGGTGGAACTCCGCGCTGCCCGGCGTGGCGACCGCGTCGGCGAACGCCGCCGCACCGGCCAGATCCGGGGTCAGCCACACCTGCACGGTCAGCTGCCCGGAGGCCGGCACCGTACCGGCGCGCGGCAGGATGCGCACGGCCGGGGACACCGTCCCCGGCACCGGCGCGGTGGTGGCCGCCTGCGCGCTGCCGGGCACCCCCAGCATCGCCCCCGCGGCCACCACCGCCGCGCAACCGGCCATCGCGACGGCGGCTCTGCGTCGGCCCCGCCTCGTGGCACCCGCCGTCCGCCCGTTCGACACCACTGACAAGGCTCTGTCCACGTACTTCCCCCAGCCCGGTCCGATCGCTCCCGCACCCGCCGCTTTCCGGCTCGTGCCCCCTGCTACGACGCGGGTCCGTGCTCCCGGGTTGCGGTGGTCCCGCGAACGGCCGGTTCCAGGCCCCGCCCGACCCCGCCCGTCGTCGGCGACCGGCGACGACCGGCACGCGTTCCTCCTCTGCCCTCACGAAGCGGGGCACCGGGCACCGGGCACCGGGCACCGGGCACCGGGCACCGGGCACCGGGGCTAATCCCCCCACCACGCCGTGGTGTAGACGCCCGCCCCTGGCTTTGTCCTTGAGAACAGGTCCTGGTTCAACTTCTGGATGCTGTTGGTGATCTTCACTCGGGGGGTGAAGTCTGCTGACCGTGGCTGTGTTGATGTCCTCGTAGTGCTGCCCTGGTGGAAGCGGCGCGGTACCGGCGGTCGGAGGGGTGACCGCGGTGGCAATGGGTGCGGGATTGGGTCAGGTGATTCCGCCGGTTACGGTGCGGATGGCGCGGGCCGGCAATCCTCATGGCACAGCAGCGATGTGGGTGCGTGACCGGCTGGACGGCTCGTCACGGATGCTGACTTCGCCGACTGGTATCCGACTGATGGGCTGCGTGGGCTATCGCCCGCTCGGTTGGCCCTCGTATCGGTGCTGCAGTACGCGGAGAACCTCACCGACCGGCAGTCGGCGGACGACGTCCGCCGGCGTCTGGACTGGAAGTACTGTCTGGGCCTGGAGCTGGACGATCCGGGATGCGACTTCACAGTCCTGAGCACCGGGTACGGCGGCGGCAGCCGGGGCGGCGTGCGCGGTCGTCGATATGAGAAGTGCGGTGAAGGCAGTGACAGCTGCGGCAGCGATACGGGCGAGACGCACGAGACGGAGTCCCCTCAAGACTCACCGGCAGTTCGTGATCTTCGTGCCGGCTCCCACCGGCGCCCCGCCGGCAGCCGGGAACGGCTCTGCCCGACGGGCGGCAAGCGCGATCGTCGGCCCGTCGCATGTGTGACAGCTCAGGTAGGTGTGTGGCCAACTGTGATTCTCCGATGGCCAAGTAGCGCGATCAGTCACAGCGGGTGGATGGTGTCCCGTGCTGGCGAACCTTGATCGTGTGCCACCGAACCTTGATGGATGCGAGTTCGTGTGATCGAAGTCTGAGCGTCCTGGTCGCAGGCGCAGCCGCCGAAACCCGCCACTGGCAGAACCTCAATCGTGCCCGCCGCAGCGACGCGGCTGTCGCCGAGCCCCGAGCCTCTCGCGTACGCACTGGGCGCCGCCGCCAGGAAGCTCGCGGACGCGCCGTTTCTCAATCTGTTGATCCAGACCCACTGAGCGGGCACCCTGCGCGTGGTCGCGCCGCCCCAGCAGCTTCAGCGACTCTTCTAGATCACCGGAGCCGACAACGTCCTGGAGATACGAGAAACGGTGGATGACGCCGTCGTCTCCTGAGTCCCTCTCCACCGGAGTGCCGGGCGCGCCGCCGGATTCAAACGCCACCGACCCTCCCAGGTCTCGGACGGCAGCTCCGGTAGAGCGGCCGAGAGGCCCCGACCTGCGGTTGATGGAGCCGGCAGGGATCGTTGACAGGCTGACGCGGAACTTGCCGGTGCCGTCTCACGGCTTCGGGAGCTTCAAAAAGACGAGGCTGGTGGCCCGTACCGGACGGCCAACAGGGCCACGTCGTCGTCGTTGTCCGGTGGGCGCGCCCGCGCCAACAGCTCGTCGGTGAAGGATTCCAGGGGGCGGTGGGCCAAGGACGCGGCGTGGCGGCGCAGACGGTTCAGGCCCTCGTCCAGGGTGTGGCTCGGGGACTCGATCAGGCCGTCGGTGTAGAGGAACAGGGTTGCCCCTGGAGGCAGTTCCGCTGTCGCGTCGGGGCGAACCTGGCCGGGTGTGACACCCAGGAGGATCCCGTGGCCGTCGGTCAGATAGCGGGCCATGCCCTCATGGGTGACCAGCAGCGGCGTGGATGGCCCGCGTTGGTCCAAGACAGCTCGCACTGGCCGGCATCGTTCTCACTCATGCGGGCAAAGACCAGCGTGGCCATGGAGACCTCCGCGATGTCCAGGGTCGCCCGGTCGAGCCATTCCACGATCTTGCTCGGTGGCCTCTGCTGGGACACCGCGTACGCGCGGAGCATGTTGCGCAGCTGGGCCATGCCGGCCGCGGCCTCCAGGTCGTGGCCGACGTGAGTTCCTCGCCACGCGCGTTGACGGCGACGATGAGGCCCTGTTCGTCCGTCAGGTAGGCACCCGTGCCGAGGGCGTCGAGGGCCCTGACAACCGCTTCCTGCGGACCATCCGGGCCCCTCATTGCTGCCTCCCTCACCGGAGAAATCGCCTGGACCATCGCTGCGATCCGGGTTCCCCCTGGGACACAGCCGACCCTCGCAATGCGCACCGGACCAACGCCACAAGGGGCAGCGCCCCTCACGGCGTCAATGGGTTGTGCACCTCGTTGTGCTGCAGGTCAAAGCAGGTCAGACCGTGTTTTTGCGCGAGGGCAAAGACCGCACGGGAGAAGCCGTCGGCCCGCGTCCAGCCGACACAGAGGATCAACCTATGCTCGTTCGCGTCGGAGCTCACGCTCCACACGAGGTCATCGATCGCATCATCATCCGGGTTGCCGGGGTCGGGGGACCCAATCAGCAGATCCCCCAGAGGGCGAGACTCCGCGGGTCGGGCTGAACAACGGTGTCATCGCCGTCGTCCAAGCTCTGGCACACAAGGAGTGCCCGGTCGACCCTGATCGGCGTCGGCTCATGCCGGACATAGAGATCGAAGCTGGGTGCGGATCGTTTCGAGGGATGGCTTGACCTGGGGAGGCGTGTGGAAGAACTCAAGCTCCGGGGGCTGAGTCGATGGTTCGGCTGGAGGCTGAGCGTGAGCGGCTGTCGCAGCTGGTGATCACCCGGGAGACCGCTGGTGAGCTCCTGGCGAGGGTGGCCGGTGGCGATCCGGGAAAAGCGGTACGGGATGCGCTGCTGACGGCGGAGGATGTGTCGCCGTTCGCAGGGGCGGAACGGCGGGTCGTGGGGGTGCTGGCGGTGCCGAAGTGGCAGCCGGGCCTGGAGCCGGAGGTGCTGCCACGGGTCCACCAGGACATCTTGGAGGTCGTGGGGGCCGCTGCGGGGCCGGTGCGGGCGAAGCAGATCGTGCCGAGGATCGGCCTGCCCGCCGAGACCGCGAAGGTCGAGGGCACTCGCTCGAAGCTGAAGCGTCTGGTCGAACCCAGCCGGCTGGACGAGGACACGCCCGGCCTGTTCACCCCGGCCCGCAACAGAACGACCGGCCTCCAAGTCACCCTGAAAGAAGGGCTCTTCCCTCCAAGTTCGCAGGTGCCAACCGAAACGAACCGGAAGAAAGAAGAGCCCGGATGGAACAGTACGACACCGGCGGCACGCCTGACCCGTTTGCCCGCTCGGTCACACTGGAAGAACACCTCGACCACGCCGGACGCGCCCCTGATCCGGCAACTCCTGCAGGACCATCTCGACCTACGGGCGATACGTGAGGAACAGCGAGCCCGTGATGTGCCGCTCCACGCCAGGTGAGGCCGGCAGGAAGGGAGCGTCCAGGGCGCGAGCCAGGTCATGAACGATGGCTGACCTGGCTGTTCGGACACGTAAGGGTGCGCCGCATCGCTCACCGGGACCGGGAGTCCGCAACGTACATCCCGCGGGCGTGCCTCTGTCACTGCAGGCCGGGCGTGAGTCGCTGAGCCTACGGCGCCCGGCGGTCACCGAGGCCGTACGCAGCTCCTACGACCAGGCCCTCGAAGCGATCCGCCGCCGCTGCGGCCATGTGCCGGGCAGACGACAACCCCCGACTCCTGGTGTCCGCGGCAGGTGACATCGACGCGTTCTACCAGGCCAGGATCGCCGTCCCCCGCACCCGCGACATGCCGCTGGTGATCCAGGCCGACGGCAAGGGCATCGTCATGAGGCCCGAGGCCCTGCGCGAAGCGACCCGCCGGAAAGCCGCCAAGGGCGCCCCCGCCGGCCGCCGCGCGCACAGCGAGAATCCAACCGGAAACGCATGGCCACCATCGCCTGCGCCCGGAAGGTCCGCCCACGCCAGCTGGTCGGAATCCGGGCTACGAAGTCGCAGGTCACACTGCACTCCACCGTCCCCGGAGCCGACGGCAGCCGCCTGCGTCGTCGCGGGCGGGGGGTTCACACAGCGGAGGAGCTGTCCCCGGCACATTCCGCCCGCCGCTGCGGTCGGCGAGGGGTCCCTCGGTGGTTGCCGACCCTGTGTCGGGGCACTCTTCGGCCATGGAGGACAGCCGTCCCACCCGTCCCCCGACCCGTGCCTTCGTGTTGGGCGGCGGCGGTGCGCTCGGCGCCTACGAGGTGGGCATGCTCAAGGCTCTCTTCGCCGCCGCCGTGAACCCGGACCTCGTCGTCGGCACCTCCGTCGGCGCGATCAACGGCGCCGCCGTCGCGGCCGACCCGTCACGGGCGTCGGTGGCCCGGCTCGCCGACCTGTGGACCGGCCTTGGACGTGCCGGCGTGTTCTCCGGATCGGTGCTCGGGCGGCTGGGCACCGTCGTACGCAGCGGCACTCACCTGTACCACCCCACGCCGCTGCGCGAACTGCTCTCCTCCCACATTCCGGTGACTGATATCGAGGATCTGGCTCTGCCGTTCCAGTGCGTCGCGGCGAACATCGAACGGGCCGCCGAGCACTGGTTCGCCGCCGGACCGCTGGTGGACGCCGTGCTCGCCTCGTGCGCAGTGCCCGGGCTGCTGCCGCCCGTGCGGCTCGATGGTGAGCACTTCGTCGACGGCGGCCTGGTCAACAGCATCCCCGTCGACCGCGCAGTGGCCCTGGGCGCGACCGAGGTCTACGTCCTGCAGGTCGGCCGCGTCGAGCAAGCCCTCTCCCCACCGCGCGCTCCCTGGCAGGTGGCCCTGGTGGCGTTCGAGATCGCTCGTCGGCACCGGTTCGCCCGCGACATGGCGGACCTGCCACCCGGCGTCACGGTCCGCGTCCTGCCCTCGGGCTCGGGCCGCGAGGAAGGCACAGCCACCCTGCGGCAGCTGCGGTACCGCAGCTTCGGCCGGACCGCCGAGCGCATCGAGCGCGCCTACGCTGCCTCCTCCCGGTATCTCGAGACCGCACTCAGCCCACCTGGCGGCACGCCATGACCGATGCGGGTGTGGCCCGAAGACGCCCGGCGCGGCTCACCGGCAAGGTGGTCACCGGGCTGCGCCGTACGACCAGCACCGCGCTGCTGCTCGCCCTCGTCCCCACGGTTGCCGCGCTACTCGTCGCCGCGGGCTTGCTCAGTGCGCCGGTGTCACTGGCCACGCGCGGCCCGTGGAGGCCGGTACGGATCACCGGCTACGTCCTTCTGTACCTCCTGGTGGACTTGGCCGGGCTCGTGGCCGCCGCCGGTCTGTGGGTGCGACGACTGCCCGAGGGACGGGCGGGCAAGGAGCGGCGCGCCGCGGATGTGTTCGCCGTGCTGGAGAGGCTGCTGTGGCTGCTACGCCGTGCGGCCGAGCGGATCTTCAGGCTCCAGGTGGAGGTGACTCCACCGCTCCCAGGCCAGAGGGGACACGCAACGGCGCCGGTCCTGGTCTTCGCACGGCACGCCGGGGTCGGCGACTCCTTCCTGCTGCTCCAGATACTCCTCAGCCAGGCCGGACTGCGCCCCCACCCCGTCCTGAAACGGACACTACGCGCCGACCCCGCTCTCGACGTCCTCATCGGGCGAGTCCCCCACTGCTTCCTTCCGCATTGCAAGGGCCGGGCAGAGGACGCGATCGGGAACCTCGCGGCCCGGCTGGGCCCGGGCGATGCCCTCGTGATCTTTCCGGAGGGCGGCAACTTCACACCGCGCCGCCGTCGACACGCGATCGCCTCCCTACGCTGCCGGGGATTGCCTCGCCGCGCCTCCCACGCGGAACGGATGCACCATGTCCTGCCGCCGCAGGACGCCGGTGCCCTCGCCGCGCTCGCCGCCGCGCCCGCGGCCGACGTGGTCTTCGTCGCCCACACGGGCCTCGACGTCGTCCACTCCGCGCGCACCGTCTGGAGCCGGCTGCCGCTTCGGGAGAGCGTACGGGCGCACTGGTGGCGCATACCCGCACGCCGCGTCCCTCCGGGCGACGATGCTCGCAGCCGGTGGCTGCTCGCCCAATGGGCCCGCGTCGACCGCTGGATCGCCGACCATGCGACATCGCAGGCCACGCACGCATGAGGTCGACGGCATCAAACACGGTGGGACGGCCGACAAGGGCAACCGGAATCCGCACGCGGTCCCTGACTCAGCAGTCGATCACCCGACGGCCGTGAGCAGTTGTCCCAGGAGCAGCAGGCACCGGCGGAGCCCCTCCAAGGAGGCCTCGGCGCAGAACTGCAGGCGGGGCCGTGATGCCGGTTCCCGGTGTCTTGGAGTTTTACCCCAGTCGTAGAGCTGCCCAGGGATTTCCCCTTTCGCGTTCAGCGTGGGGCTGCGATTGGCACTGCTGTCGATGCGTACGCGAAGTGCGCCGCCGAAGGCCTTGTGGCCGGAGGGGATCTAGGGTCCGTCTTCAAACGGATCTTGCCCAGAGCAGGAATGAGGCGAGAGAGACCGCTGCCTCGTAGGAGGTGG
>NZ_JAIQYY010000055.1 GCF_020181035.1 Streptomyces sp. CoH27 | reverse complement strand
CGACGGAACTCACCGCATAGCCTCAAAGAAGAGATCACCGAGTGGCCGTCGATACACCACTCCCGCGGACGTGACCAACGCTTCGCCAGTCACCGCGGTGGCCTTTGGGCGCGAGTACCGGAACGCATCCGGTCGAGGTTGAGCGCCCTGTGGCACCGCCCTGCACGACAGCCGACTATGACCGGCTCCTGGTCGTCTTGCGGATCGCTGACATGCCTGTGCTCACCCTCGCCGGGGCTGATCTTGCGAGAGGAAGCACATTATGACCACACTGGTCATCGGAGCCCGAGGTGGCGTCGGTCGCCATGTCGTCGACCAGCTGCTCGCTGTCGGCGAACCAGTTCGTGCCTCGGTGCGCGACCCGCGGGCTGGTGTCGATCTGCCGGCCGCGGCCGAAGTCGTGACCGCCGACCTCACCCGGCCCGACACGCTGCGCCCCGCACTCGACGGCGTGTGCAGGGTGTTTCTGTACGCCTCGGCGGCCCATGCCGAAGGCTTCGCCGCGGTGGCCGCCGAGGCGGGCCTTGAACGTGTCGTGCTGCTCTCCTCCGGCAGTGTTCTGCTGCCGGGCATGGAGCACAACGCGATCGCCCAGGAGCATCGTGCGGTAGAGGACGCGCTGTCAGCCGCCGGCCTGCCCTGGACACCGGTGCGGCCTTTGGTCCTGGCAAGTAACAGCCTGCGCTGGGCGGAGTCGATCGGGTCGAGCGGCACGGTGCGGCTGGTCCACCCCGACGCCGTGACGGCGCCGGTCCACGAACGCGATGTCGCCGCCGTCGCGGTCACGGCACTGGGCGTCGGCGCTGAGGCTGCGGTGGCGACCGATCTGTCGACCGCAGCCGTGCTGACAGGACCCGAACTGATTTCGCAGCGCCGCCAGGTGGAGCAGATCGGGCAGGTAATCGGCAGGACCCTGCGTATCGAGGAACTATCCCCGGACCAGGCCCGCGCGCACTACGGTCGCTTCTCCAACCCGGCCACTGTCGAGGCGATCTTGCAGTTCCTCGCCTTGGCCGCGACCGGCGGGTCGCCGTGTACGCCGACCGTGCGGCGTGTGCTGGACCGACCTGGCCACAGCTTTGAGCAGTGGGCCCGCGACCACGCAAAGGACTTCGGCTGAGGACCCACGGCCGCTGAACCCCCAGCTCGGTGGCCTGCAGCGGTCGACCTTCGCTGTCACAAACTGGCGTTGGTCAAGGATCAGTGGCAACCGGTCAAGGTCCGATGACACAGGACATCACGACACGGCCTTCGCGCAGATCCACTCTGTGACGGAGCAAAGGATCAGACGCAGGCCGCCTTCATCTCCGCTGAACTGCGAAAACGCTGATCAAGTTCTAGTCGCGTTCGATGCCGGACCATAAACGTCAAGCTGGACTTGACTCTGTCGGTGATCTTGGCGGAGAGGGTCAGGTGCCGAGTGTGCGCCAGGACTTGGACTGTGGGATCCCGTGCTGGTCCAGGTAGGTTTGGAAGGCGGTCGGAGGTCTTGGTGAGGGCGGCTCGGGTGCTGGCTGACCGCTGAGTCGTTCGATGTTGACGGCGATGGCCGTGAGGACGTGCTGCAGGTGTGCCTTCGGCTGTCCTCTGTAACGGCAGCGGCGCAATCCGTGTCCGTGGGCGAACTCGTTGACGGTGCCCTCGACTCCGGAGCGGACCGCGTAGCGGGCCTTCCACTCGGGCGTCTGCTGCTCGGCGCGGACGCGGACCTGGAGCTCGCGGAGTTCTCGCGGCGGGAAACCCACGTTCCTGGCGGGCGCCTTGGTGCACCGCGGCTTGTCCGGGCAGGGCTGGCACTGGCTCTTGGTGAACCGGGCGACGATCAAGGGTGCGCCGGCGAGCTCGGAGGTCGGGTAGGGGCCGTGCCAGCCGGCGCTGACCTGGCCGTTCGGGCAGGTGACCTGCTGGCGGGCGAAGTCAATGTGAAAGTCGTCCCGGCCGAAGCCCTCGCCCAGGCGGTGCTGGCGGGTGGGGTTGACCGTCAGCGGTCCGCTGACGGTGACCTGGTGTTCGCGTGCGGCTCGTTCCAGATGGACCAGCGAGGTGTAGCCGCCGTCGACCAGGTGCTCGGCGGGCAGCAGCCCACGCCGCGCCAGCCGGGCGTGGAGGCCAGGCAGCACCTGGGCGTCGCTCGTGGCGGCCGAGGTGGTGGCCACATCCGTGATCACGTTGACGCTGCCGGGGGCGCACGTCTCGGTGAGGTGGGCAGCGAACCCCTTCCAGCGGATGATGTGCCCATGGCGAACGTAGCGAGCGGTGGTGTCGTAGGGAGAGACGATCATCCCTGATGAGGGTGGCAGCCCGCCGTCCTTGGCGGTGCGCCAGTGCAAGCGGCCTCCCGCGTCACGGTAGTAGTTCTGCGCCATGATCTGACGCAGGGCCTCGGCCTGCGGGCCGGACTGGCAGCCCAGTCCGTGCCGGTGGAGGCGCTCCAGCAGCCGGCAGGCGTCGTCGCCGGTCGCGAGGATCCTGGTCTTGGGCCGGGTGGGGTTCTTGCCGAGACGGACCGGACGGCCGTAGCGCCGCCCCCACTCCTCGTCGACCAAGCCGACCAGCAGACGCCCGGCCGCGCGGGCCACTTCTTCCAGCGCGGCACGAACCGCCTCAGTGACCAGCTCCAGCCGGGTCAAGTCGCGCACTGCGGCCAGAACATGGGTGGAATCGGTGCGCTGCGTAGTGCGATCGCGTACGAGTCCGGCCTCTTTCAGACGGGCGAGCGCGAGGTCGAGTAGACGGTCAGCGCGGTCGTCCTGGGTGAGGCGCTCGCGGAAATCGGCCAACACACTGTGGTGGAAGCCGGGGTCGTCCAGTTCCATGGCCAGGGCGTACTTGAAATCGATGCGGCAACGGACCGCTTCCGCTGCCTGCCGGTCCGACAGGCCGAGCAGGAATTGCAGCACACAGACGGTGGCCAGCTGGGCGGGCGAGAGACCGGGGCGTCCATCGCGCGGGTACCAGCCCGCGAAGTCCTCGTCGTGCCACAGCCCGTCGAGGCGGTCTCTCACCCACATCGCCGTCGTACCACCCGGGTTGCTCGCCCGCGCGATCTGCACGGTCAGAGACGGGACTTGCTCACCGGAACGGGGACGGAGCGACAACGAGCACCTCGACAATTGCATCGGACTGCGGAACGGCCCCGAGCATGCCTGCTGATCACGCCGTCGCACCGGGAAACTCCAAGATCACCGACAGAGTCAAGGTGCCTGTACCTGAACCCATCATGACAAGTTGGCTGGGGCTCGGAGGGCGCGAGTGCGTCCTTGTGGCTGTTGGGGCCTCTCCGAGGCTGATCCTGCCTCAGGGCCGATACGCACTCTGCTCAGCGGGCGCCGAAGCGCTGGAGCTTTGCGGCAGCGACCCGGAGGCACGCCAGTCATCCTGGCAGGCTGAACCATGCTTGGTCCGCCCTGTTCAGGACGTAGAATTCCATGTCCGTCCAGTCGGCATCGATGGGGTCGTGGTTGCGAACTTGAATGCCCGACCATAGCCTCCCCCCGTTCTCGACGATGGTGTCTTCTCCCGTCTGCTCGTCTTCGATCTCGTCCGACATTTCTTGAGCGTACCAAGATACGTGGACGTCGCGATTGATAAGGAAGGCGTGGAATCCGATTTCGCCGAAGGGGTTTCCGTTGGGACTGGGGCTGGCGCCCTGGAGAACGATATTGTTGTCTTCCGGGCGGGCTGGCCCAAGGTGCGTGGCCGCCGCGGGCCAGCTCTTCATGGGAATGGTACCCGCAGATGTCCAGTTCGACGTTGTCAGGATCGAGTTGAACACTATGAGGCGGTTGCCTTCAAACGGCGTATTATGGGGGTCCAGGAGCATGGAGTAGGGGTCATTGGGATCGTTGTCGATGATATGCGGGCGGCCATTTCTTCCCGGGCACACACCCTGGTTCTCCGGGTTAGTGGTACCGGCGAAGAACATCGCGGCGCATGTCGAACACCGGAACCAATTGGTCTGACCGGGCAGCCATGGGCCGCTATGGGCCTTGGATACCATGTATTGCGTGCCGCCGGCAATGTGCGATCCACCCGCAGGGCAGAAGTTGGAAGGCCTACCGGCCCAGAATAGCTGCTGGCATTTCTTGCAGAAATGCCAATTCCCCTCAAATCCCGGATGGCCTGGATTGTCTTCGGCGAGCACGTAGTCGGTACTGGCGGATCCGTCATGGCCGGCGCGGAATCCCTCCGCGCTGGGACAGTTCCCCAGATTGGGGGCGTTGCCTATGAAGAAGAATCCTTGGCACCGGCTGCACCAGGACCACGGCCTCTGAACGTCAATCATTTCGCTCTTCCTTTCAATGTCGAAAATGAATCTCGGCAGGGCATCCATTTCGGGGCTCGTGTCTCCAGTACGCCTGTCCCCGCCCTGCCGCGTCATGTCCCGGAGGTTCGGGGCTTGACATCAGAGGAGGGCCCCATTGCGCAGCAGCCACCGAATCTGAACATCTGCGCTGACAGGCTGCGGAGAGCGCGTGACAAGTTGAGTCGGCTTTCTGTGCGCGTCAGTGGTGTGGACGGTGTTGCGCGTTCGCTCGCCTGCCATACGGTGCCCGTATGGGAAGGGACGGCGTTCCCGGTTGAGGCTGGTCGTGGTAGCTGACGACGACTCCGGTCCGCGGCTGTGTCGTGGGTGTGGTGGTCCGCTGGTGCCGTCAGCGAAGGTGCGGCGGTGTTCTGCTCTTCGGGCTGCCGCTCCAGGCACTGGCGGCAGATGCGGCGGACGCGGGCGAGGACCGAGGCGGTGCAGGCCGGTGTGACGGCCACCTGCCCGGAGTGCGGGACGTCGTGGACGGTCGGCGTCGACCGTCCTGCCTCGGCCGTGTACTGCTCTCCCCGCTGCCGCAGACGGGCCTGGCACAGGCGGCGCACTTGGCCGGGCAGGGTGTGAGGCCGCGCGTCCGGCGGGCATAGGTCCGCTCTGCGCGCCGGGGCCGCACGCCCCTTCCCGACGGCCTGAGGTGTCGGATGGTGCGAAGTGACGGTCTTCCAGGGCGAGTTGGCGGGATGGATGGGGTGCCGCACCTGGGCCCGTGGGGGTGGTGTCCGGATGCCCGCGATGATCGGCAGCGTGTCCCGGGAACGCTACGACGAACTGGTCAAGCTAGGACGGCTGACCGGCCTGAGCAACCCGAAGCTCATTCGCAAGTGCTCCGAACTGGAATCGGCAGACGGCACGGCCCCGGCAGCCGCCGTCCGCCACACCCTTCGGCTGCTGGCCAGACGGATCCAGCACCTCACCGAAGAGATCAACGACCTCACCGCAAGGATCACCGCTGCGATCACTGTCCGCGCACCAAAGTTTTTGGGCCGCTATGGCGTCGGCCCGGACACCGCGGCCGCGCTGCTGATAGCAGCCGGCGACAATCCCGACCGGATGGGCAGTGAGGCATCCTTCGCCGCGCTCTGCGGCGTCAGCCCGGTCGAGGCGTCCTCAGGCAAGACCCAGCGCCGAAGGCTCAACCGCGGTGGCGACCGCCAAGCCAACTCTGCCCTCTACGCCATCGTCCTGGCTCGCCTGCGCTGGGACACCTGCTGTCGGCGTACGAGCTGAAGTGGCCCTGGCAAGGCTTTCGTGAAGCCGGGGTATGCCACCGTGCGCCGGTGACGCTCCGTCACGGGTAGCGGGACCTTCGGCGAGTGTGATGACCTCGGACGAATTATGTCGCCGCACCTGGATGTGGTGCGGGTGGAACGAGTGTGGTTGTCGGGTGGTGTGGTCCGCATTGCTGCCCGTACCCGTGAGTTGATGATGGCGTGTCCGGATTGCCGGTGCGCGTCGGCGCGGGTGCACAGCCGATACTCCCGCACGCTGGCCGATGTCGCTGCCGGTGGCCGCCCGGTGCTGATCAGTCTGATGGTGCGGCGGTTGTTCTGTGACAGTGCGGACTGCGGTCGGCGGACGTTTGCCGAGCAGGCGGAGGGGCTGACGGTGCGCTATCAGCGTCGCAGTCCGCTGCTGCAGCATCTGGTCGAGATGGCCGGGGTGCTGCTCGCCGGCCGTGGCGGGGCCCGGCTTCTGCGCATTTTGAAGACGCCGTTGTCGCGGACGAGTGTGCTGTTCCAGTTGATGCGCATGGGACTTCCGCCGGTCGCGACACCGCGGGTGCTGGGCGTGGACGACTTCGCGTTGTACGCGGACGTCTACGGCACGCTGCTCGTGGATGCCGACACACGGCTGCCGATCGAGTTGTGGGCCGGGCGCGATGCCGACCAGCTGGCCTCCTGGCTGCGTGCGCATCCCGGCGTCGAGGTGGTGTGCCGGGACGGCTCGCTGGTCTACTGGCAGGGCATCACCGAGGGAGCCCCTGACGCGGTGCAGGTCAGCGACCGTTTTCACCTGTGGCAGGGGCTGTCGAAGCGGGTCTCGGACATCGCCGCGGCCCACCGCGACTGCCTGGCCGCCGCAGTACCTGAGCCTGAACCGGCCCACCGCCGTCGGACGAACTGCGCGAGGCGGCCGACACTCCCGCCGGCCGTCACGCGAAGCGACTGTTCGAGACCGTCCAGGGATACACCGGCACGGCCCGCAGTCTCAGCGCGATAGCCCGCGAACTCGGCTTGAACCGCCGCACCGTGGCCAAGTACGCACGCGCTGCCTGCTGGCAGGAGTGCGTACGGCGCACTCCGCCGCGCCGGTCCACGAGCCTCGACCCTTATCTGGAGTATCTGAGGCAGCGGTGGGAGGAAGGCGAGCACGCCGCCACCGTGCTGCACCAGGAGATTGCCGCCAAGGGGCTACCGCGGCCACTACCAACGGGTCAAGATGGCGATCGCGCCACTACGGCGCGGTCTGCCGATCGACACACCGCGCGAGCGGCCACCATCGCCCCGCCAGGTCGCCCGGTGGATCACCATCACACCGCCTTGGCGCGGACTGCACGCCACCGAGGCACTCCGTCGGCTGCTTGAACACTGTCCGGAGCTCGACCAAACCCACACACTGGTGAGGCAGTTCGCGGCCATGCTCGATGCCCGCGACGCCGTCCCGCTGCCGGCCTGACTCGACCAACTCGCGGCCTCAGCGGGCGGTTCGTGAGTCTTTGAGTCGACCTGCTGTCGCCTGATGGTGTGGCGGCAGGGCGGAATCTGCCGGTCCGCGGTTGTTGATCTGGTGATGTGATCGGGTGAGTGAACGCAAGCCGTATCCGAGTGACTTATCGGACGAGCAGTGGTCGTTGATCGAGCCGGTGATCATCGCGTGGAAGGACCGGCACCGCTCGGTCAGCGGCCACCAGGGCGCCCACGACATGCGGGAGATCGTGAACGCGATTCTCGACCAGGGGCGGACCGGCTGCCAGTGGGCCTGTCTCCCGCACGACCTGCCGCAGAAGAGCGCGACGTACTACTACTTCGCCGCCTGGCGGGACGACGGAACCGACCAGGTCATCCATGAACTCCTGCGCTGCCAGGTCCGTGAACGCGCCCGACGATGAGAGGACCCGACCCTGGTGGTCCTGGACACCCAGAGTGTCCATGCGGCCGCCGGGGTCCCCACCACCACGACCGGCCACGATCCCGCCAAGCGGGTGCCCGGCCGCAAACGCGGACTGGCCGTGGACGTCCTCGGCCTGGTCATCGCGGTCGTCGTCCTCGCCGCGAACACCCACGACAACGCCGCGGGCATCGTCCTGCTGGACCAGGTCGCCGAGCACACCGGCGGAACCGTCCGCAAAGCACTGGTCGACAAGGGCTTCAAGAACCAGGTCGTCGCGCACGGCGCCGGCCTGGGAATCGACGTCGAGTTCGTCGAACGCAACCCGCAGGAGACGGGGTTTGTTCCGCAGCCGAAGCGGGGGAGGGTCGAGCAGACCTACGGGATCCTGATACTGCACCGGCGCCTGGTCCGCGACTACGAGCACCGCCCCTCCTCCTCCGCCTCCCGCGTCTACTGGGCGATGACCCACGTCATGACCCGACGCCTCACCGGCGATAGCGTCCCCACCTGGCGCGCGGCGCAGACGGCGGCAGCGTGAACATCCAGCCCCTGCTCGATGCTCTGAACCTGCAAGAGGACGCCGCCCGGGCCCTGGCCGACGACCTCCGCGCACAGATCGACGACCTGCAGACCCGGTTGCGGGAGGCCGAGACGCATCTGGAGCACCTCACGATCACCCGCAAGACCGTCACCGGCCTCGCCGACCGGCTCCCCGCCTCCCCGCCGGAGCTGCCCGAGCACCCGGACTACCCCCGCATCCTCGCCGCCTTCAACCACGCGACCGGACCGCTACGGGCCAAGGACGTCTGCGAAGCCCTCGGCCACGAACTGCTGCCGAAGAACATCGAAGGCACCCGTGCCAAGCTGAAACGCCTCGTCAAACTCGGCATCCTCACCGAGGCCGACACCGGCAACTTCGTCAGGAAGCAATAGCCGACACAACCTCCACCAGCGGCCTTGCTCCCACCTCAACCAGAAACGGACATCACCTCACGACCCGCCCACTGAGCATTTCTCTCCGAAGGAGGCGGCCGACACCTACGCGCCGAGTACCTGACGCCGCACGTCCGGCTTCCATTCGACGTACTCGGCCTCCACTCCGCCCCGATGACGGGCGTAGAGGAAGCGGCCGGTTGCGCTGGTTGCCTCCTCCGTTGTGATCTCGGCGCCTGCCTCGTCCAGTGCCGCGCGCGCCTGGTCCAGGTCGGAGACAATCACTGTGGCCGTGGCGTGGGCATACCGAGCGCGTTCCTCGGCAGGTCCGGCGATGACCAGGAAGTCACCGATGGCGGCGAGCTCGATCTCATCGAAGGCGAAGTGCAAGTCCGCACGCGTTCCCGTCAGGCGCTCCAGCAGGGGGAGGGCCGCGCTCAGGTCGTCGGCCCAAAGGCGGGCGTACGTCTTGAGGATCATCGTTGCTCCAGGGTCCGTTCAGGCTGCCTTAGTCTCCAGCAGATACGGACTAACCGTAGGAGAGTATGCTCCGAACTGGAAGAACGCACCTTTCCGTGAGAGAGGCACCTCGTGGTAACCAAGCGCCCCGCCCGTGATCCGGCCGACACGGATCTCACCCGTGCCGACTCGCTGGCCCGTGAGGTCTTCGCGGGCGTGGCCAACAAATGGGCGTTGTTGCTCATCAACGTCCTGGCTGACCGCACCCTGCGGTTCACCGAGTTGCAGACACAGGTCGGAGGCATCAGTCACAAGATGCTGTCCCAGACACTGCGGCACCTCGAACGGGACGGGCTGGTCGACAGGACCGTTCATCCGGTGGTGCCGCCACGTGTCGAATACCGCCTCACCGAAGCCGGCCAGGCACTGCGCACCACGGTCAACGGTATGTGCGCCTGGACCCGCACCTATCTGGACCATATCGAGGAGGCTCGGCGCCGGTTCGACTCGGCCCGTGCGGTGTGACGTGACTGAAGGTGGGAACAGTCGGACCGGTCATGGCCGGGTCCGTGGCGAAGCAGGAGTTACGGCCGCGATTTCGACCAAACCCGCCATCGTGCCAGCAAGAAGGGCACACACCCCAGCATCGAAGGCACCCGCGCCAAGCTGAAACGCCTGGCCAAGCTCGGCATCCTCACCGAGATCGACACCGGCAGCTTCGCCAGGAAGCAGTAACCGAAAAGGCCATCGACCAGTAGTCCTGTCCCAACCTCACCTGGAAACAGACATAAAATCACGAACCGCCCTCTGAGATGCGCACGGTCGTCGCAGTAGACGAGTGGGACGCGCACTACGCGGCCGGCCGCAGGCCGTCGACCAGGCGGCTGCTCGTGAAGGTTTCTCACGCTCCGCGCGTTCCGCGACCACGGGCCTGGTCCTTGGCCCAGAACGCGGCAGCAAGCACTCGGCACCGGTCCACCACCACGGCGCCAACGGCAGTGCGACGATGCGCAGCATCAGGTCGGGCCTCCCTCGGCAGCTGGCACGCCGTTAGGCTGCCCCCCCATGCTGATCGGCTGGTGGATCCTCGTGCTCACCGCAATCTGCGGGAACCTCATGTTCTGGATGCGTCGCCTCGGCCGTGTCCGCCGCAGGTTCATGGCCGAGCACCCGACCGAGTGGGCTCGGATGAACAGTCGCCAACAGAGCAACCCGGGCCCGGAGTCCGGCCGGATACTCCTGTGGCACGCATTCACGTTCATCCTGCTGATCGCGCTCGGTGGGGTTGGGGCAGCCGGGATCTCCGGAAGGTTCTGATCGAACAGCCGGCCGCGCCGCCAGACCTTTGGGCCGAGGTGCAGGTCCGGATCGAAGAGCTTCCAGCAGCACGGCTGTGTCGGCCCGCCCCGGTAGGTGCCCGGCCGCCGCCGGCAGCAGGAGGTACGCGCCCCGGTCGGGGTCGGCGTCGCCTGGTGTAGACGCCAGGCCCGCACGTACAGGAAGTACCGCTATGGAGCCGGAAGAGGTCGCGGAACTGCGCACCATGTTCGTTTTCAGCCCTCCTCCCGGGCAGAGCTGGGGACTGACCTTCGAGGGGCTGGAAGCGCGGCTGCGCGAGCGGAATCCAGACACGTTCATCCGCGTCGACGACGAGGGAGACGGACCGGTCCGCGGGGCGTCCATGATCTTCGGGATCACTCTCGACGACGAGGCACTGGAAGGTTTTGCCAGCCTGGAACCCGAGGGTGTGTCCGTACTGGACTGCAACGCCCGCTTGGCAGCGCGCATTGCACTGTGGCTCCGGGACAACGTGGCACCAGCCGACATTCCGGTCATGTTCAACACAGAATGGGGCATCGAGGAAGGCCTGGAACGCGCGCTCGTCCCCGACGCCGCCCGCCCTCGGATCACCGCGGCCTTCGTCAAGCATATTGAGGAGACCGGGGGCCTCGACTGCCAAGAACGCGGTGGCCGAAACCCCGGATCCGCATAAGGCGGCGAGTGTACTCGCTACGCCGAGGGGATCCGGCGGCGCGCGTGAAAGGGTCGGCCTGTGAGCCTCGATTTCGTTGGTCGCGTGCTCGATCGAGCGGAGTGGTCCCGTCTCTGCGACTTCGCCGCGGCGACGCGGCGTCAGTCGCTATGGCGCCGCGCGGACTGGTCTTCCTGGGCCAGCCTGCGCAGCGCCAGCAGAGCCGGTTCCAGCAGCGTCGTCAGAACGACGGCGCGCTCGGCCATCTCCAGCGGGTCCGGCGCGCCTTCCAGCGCGTCCAGATCGAGGCGGGCCGTCTGCTCCGCGAGCCGCGCGTAGGGCAGCAGGACGGTCCAGTCGTGTGCGACGCCGAAATCCTGCAGGCTCGCCAAGGTATCGGCGAGTATGGCGCGTGCGGGGGAGCCCTTGTAGACCTGCCAGCCGAGCTCCCGCACCAGCGCTTCCACCGCACGGTCCTGCTCCCTCGGCTCCTGGAAGGGCACTTCCTGGGCCGGCGTCGCCGCCTGGTCGGCGGGCGGGATCACGCCGAGAGCCAGGCCGAGGACGAGGTGCGGGGTGGCCTGCTGCTGCGCAAGCGCGCCCAGCACCTGGCGCGTCGCCTCCACCGAGAGTCCTCGCACGCCGATCAGCGCCCGGATCAGCCGCAGCCGGCGCAGGTGCTGCTCGTCGTAGTCCGCCTGGTTCGGCGAGGTCAGCCGGCCGGCGGGGAGCAGCTCCTCCCGGATGTAGTACTTGATCGTGGGCACGGAGACCCCGCTCCGGCGGCTGAGTTCCGAGATGCGCATCGTGCTCGCTTCCCCTCGCCAATGGATAGCTCTACTATCTATCATGGATAGTGGAACTATCCGAAGTGCTGAAGCGATCCAGGAAGGCCACGGCCATGCCCACCATCCCTTGGACGACCCCGAATCAGCCCCAGCCCGGCACCACCGCTGCGCTCGTGATGGCCTCTCGCCTGGAGGTCCGCAGCCTGCGCGACGTGCCGCGCTTCTTCCTCCGCTCCCTCGCCGCCTGGAAGCAGGTCCGCCAAGCGCGCGGTGCCCTCGGCGCCTCGCTGGTCGCCCAGCCGCTACGGCGCACCTTCTGGACCCTCTCCGCCTGGGAGAGCACAGAGCACCTCAACGCGTACGCCGCCGACGAGCCGCACCGGACGGTCATGCGGGAGCTGCGCGCCACGATGCGGGAGTCCGTCTTCACCTTCTGGGAGGTCCCTCTCGCCGAACTGCCGATCTCCTGGGAGGACGCCAGGCGCCGACTGCTCGCGCAACAGGCGGCCCAAGGGCACGCGGCCGGCCAGAGTTGATGACGCACCGCCAAGTCAGCGCGGGCGTAGAGCTCCTGGGCCCGGCGGCGGCCGCGGCGGGATCGTTCGGGATGCTGTGCGAGGCGCCGATCAGCGCGCGGGCCCCATGAAGGGGCTGCCGACCGAGCCGGCGGCGTCAAGGGAAGTGCGGGAAGACGGTCAGCGCCTCGCCCCGACGACCGGCTGCGACCGCGATGTCACCGGTGGCGGTGAGGCCTCCGACTCTTCGCGGGTGTCTCCCGCCGTGCCGTAGATTGTCAGGGCGCGCTCGAGCAGATCGAGACCGCCATCGGCGGCTAGTACTCCAGCACAGCGGAACTTCGACGAACAGCCACGGATCCGCTGGTGTGGACGGTGCCGCTGGCCGATCCGCGAGGTGAAGCCCTAGACCCGCACCTAATGGTCCGGATTGCTCAACTCGCCAACTGAGGCGCTCAGTCACATGTGGCTGAGCCGAGGCGCGATAGGTGTCACCAAGGCAGGCGTGTTGTCACTTCGCGTCGGAGCCTGGCTGTGCCAGGGGCGCGGTTTTGGCAACGCCGGTGCAGGCCAGTCACTTCGTACCGCGCGATGTGTCGGGAGCTGATGGGAGACCGGACGCTGTCCCCGAAAGCCAGCACGGTGTCCCGGCGTTCACCGCCGTCGGTCACAGAGCAGTGGCGGCGCGGACCAGCCCCGCGACCGCCGTTGAGCGGCTGTGTGGGGGCCAGGCGATGACCGTGGTGACGTGGGGGGCGTCGGGGACCGGTACGGCGGTGAGGTCCTCGCGCAGGCCGGTGCGGCCTGACTCCGGGACGACCGCGCAGGCGCGGCCGAGGGCGATGAGTTGGGTGAGTTGCGTGTGGTCGCGCACCTGCGGTCCGGGGCCGTCCGGGAAGGTGCCGTCAGGGCGGGGCCAGCGGGGCAGGGGCAGGTCGGGAAGGTCGGTGACATCGGCGAGCCGCACGTGGGGGCGGGCGCTGAGAGGGTGGCCCGCCGGGAGGATCGCGACTTGTCCCTCGGTGTGCAGGTCCTCGGTGTCGAAGCCGGCCGTGTCGTCGAATGGCCGATGCAGCAGGGCTACGTCGGCCCGGCCGTCGTGCAGCAACCGTGCCTGCTCGCCCGGTCCGCACAGCACGACGTCCACGGTGACGGCGCCGGGCTCGGCGGCGTAGGCGTCGAGCAGTTTCGCAAGAAGTTCACCGGAGGCGCCCGCCTTCGCGGCCAGGACCACGGCGGGGCGGCCGGTCGCGGCGAGGGCGGCCCGGCGGGTGCGCCGTTCGGCGGCCTCGACGGCGTCCAGCGCCGCCCGCGCCTCCCGCAGCAGCACCGCCCCTGCCCCGGTCAGGGCGACACCCCGGCTGCCGCGCTCCAGCAGGAGGGTGCCCAGGCGCCGTTCGAGCCCGCTGATCGCCCGCGACAGCGGGGGTTGGGCGATCCCGAGCCGCCGCGCGGCCCGGCCGAAGTGCAGCTCTTCGGCGACCGCGACGAAGTACCGCAGCTCACGTGTCTCCACCCAGCCAGGCTAACCGAGCCGGCCAGGATCGATACCCGGGCGGTATCGCCGTCCACCCAGTCGGTCTTGGACGCCCTGCCCGGCGGGGGAGAAGTATCGATGTCATGAGTGAGACGAACACCGTGAACTACCACAAGGTCGCGCTGGTGACCGGGGCCAACAAGGGCATCGGGTACGAGATCGCCGCCGGGCTCGGCGCCCTCGGCTGGTCCGTCGGAATCGGCGCGCGGAACGAGGAACGGCGCGAGGCCGCTGTGGACAAGCTGCGCGCGGCCGGAGCCGACGCGTTCGGCGTGCCGCTGGATGTGACCGACGACGCGAGCGTGACAGCAGCGGCTCGGCTGATGGAGGATCGGACCGGGCGGCTCGACGCGCTCATCAACAATGCGGGGATCACCGGCGGCGGACCGCAGGAGCCCACCACGGTCGACGTGAACCGGGTACGGGCGGCCGTGGAGACCAACGTGATCGGCGTCATCCGCGTCACCAACGCCCTGCTGCCGCTGCTGCGCCGCTCGCCGTCGCCGCGGATCGTAAACGTCTCCAGCAGCGTCGGCTCCCTCACGCTCCAGACCACGCCCGGCGCCGAGACGGGCCCCATCGCCGTCGCCTACGCTCCGTCGAAGACGTTCCTCAACGCAGTTACCGTGCAGTACGCCAAGGAACTGGCCGACACGCACATTCTGATCAACGCTGTCTGCCCCGGCTTCACGGCGACCGACCTCAACGGCTTCCGGGGAGTGCGCACCCCTCAGCAGGGCGCAGCCGCAGCGATCCGGCTGGCCACCGTACCGGACGACGGGCCGACGGGCCGCTTCTTCGACGACGAGGGAGAGGTGCCCTGGTGACGCGCTTCCGGTTCGCGCCACCCCGGGGAGATGGCGCACGCGCGTCCTCGTGACCGGCGCTGTCACGCCATGTCGGTACGGCCGCCGGGCCCGAGCCGCCGGCCGGGGGACCACGAGGTGGGGGATCGAAAGGCACGAGTGTCTGTGACAAGTAGCCTGCCTTCCAGGTGACAACCAGGCTGTTTCGGCTGGGCCCTTCTGCCAGCTCATTCGGCCCCGCCGGTGACAACTATCGAGCCTGGGCACGGTGGCTGAGCGCGCCGGTTGGCCGCTGTGTACTTCAGTTGGCCGCATCTGCGCTCAGAGGCCGTAGTGCACGAGATCAGCCCGCGCTGCTGCAAACCACTCAGCCGGGGGAAGTGCAATCCAGACATCCGGTTGTCCAGACAGCGTGGTGTCGGTGGGGAATCTGCGGTGTGTCGGGCCCTGTTTCGGACACATGGGCGTCAACGCCATGTGTGGGTGGTCTTGGCCCGGTGTGTCTCGGCCCGAATGATCTGAGTGACATCAGGCGGACGCTTTCTGGGCTCGCGGGGAAGTTCTTGGCGCGCGTCGAGGAAGGCAGACGCCGTGGCGATTGCTGTGAGCCGTCCCTCGGGGCGGCTTGCGAGACAACCCACAGGAGTGAGTGTGTCGAAGTGTCGTAAGGCCCTTGTGGCGGCTGCGGTCGTGTTGGCTGCGGGACTGGCAGGCAGTGCTCCGGCTCAGGCGAGCAGCGCGCGTGCCGCTGGCCCTTCTTTCAGGCTCGTCGATGAGGGGACCGGCGACTGGGCGAAGAACTTCCCTCCCGGGGGGACGCGGCCTCCGTTCGCGACGGGCATCGTCCTCGACCAGGGCTTCGCATCCATCTACGAGAGGTGGAACGTCACTCGGTACGAGGACGGGTATGCCATCCGGGACGTCGGGACTGGCTTTTGGGCCACGGACCGGGGCGGGCAGGTGCTCGGCACCTCGGAATTCGACCCCGGCACCTCGGTCTGGTCGGTCGAGCGGGCAGGCGGCGGGGTCTTCATCATCAAAAAGCCGGGTCAGGACTTGGTGTGGACCGAGGTCGACAATCACGTCGAGCTGAAGCCCGCCGACGGATCGCCTGCTCAGCACTGGAGGTTCGAACCGGTCGACGGCTGACGCCTGTCGCACGGGGCGGACCCCGGGGGCACGTCCCGATCTGAAGTGGCCCCCGGTCTGCGCCACGTTGAGTTCGTGGGAAGCCGGTCCCCCGTCCGCGATTCGCGGACGGGGGACCTTGAAGTTGGCCGGAGCATCCAATTGGAGGGTGCGATCGCAGCGCTCGCGGGCACGGCGGACTGGGCCAGTGAGCGGTCGAGTTGGCTGGCTGAGCGTTCGGCGTTCGGCACGCTTTTGACATGCTGGCACCCGTCCTACCCTCTGGCCATGCCTTGGACAACGCTGGCCAGTGCCGTAGTCGGCGCGTTGATCGCGACCGCTTCCGCCGCGTTACTCGACCGTAGTAGTTGGCGGCGGGAGCAGGATGACCGCCTCATCAGCGCACGACGTCTCCTGTACAGCGAGTACCTCGCGTGCCTCTCCCAGGCCCGCAACGACTTCCGTAGCCTGGCGCGCAACCAGACCGTGGGCCCGATCGAACGAGAGCGCTCCGCCCGCGACAGCTTCGCTCCGTGCTACGGCGTGCGCTACCAGATGTCGATCACGGCCGCGTCGAACGTATTCGTCGCCTCCGAGGACGCTTTTCGCCGACTACGTGACGTGCGGGATCTCGCCGCGGCCGGCACCCTCGCTGGGGACGAGGCGTACTCGGGTGGCCGCGCCGAGTACGAGGCTGCACTCACTCGACTTCGTGACGCCATGCGCCTCGATCTCGGAGCCGACCGGGAACCCACGGTGGCCAGGTGAGGTGCTCAACTGGCCAACCGGGCCACTCAGTCACAGGTGTGGCTGAGCGCTCAGATGGCGGTTGATCACCTCAGGTGACGGGGTGGTTCGGCGGAGGCCAGCCACCGCCAGCGTCGACGCTCCGTGACGAGGGTGATGACGGCCATCAGGGTCACGGGGCCGGCCGCCCATGCAGGCCAGGCCAGCCACGAGGAAGCCACGGCCGCGGCGAGCTGGAGAAGCACCAGAAGGATTGTGACCCAGCCCGGTACTGCGATGATCACGTTCACCTTGTCACCCGGGGTGGAGAAGCACGTGGGAAGGCCGATCAGGAGCACCACGGACAGGGCGGCAAGCAGCCACGAGTGGTCGGCCAGCGCCCAGGGAGTCGCCACCCAGGCGACGAGTTCCACCGCGAAGCGCAAAATGGACGCGGTGCGGTCGTCGGGTCGTGCCGAAATCGTTTCCCCAGCAGCGTCGGTCACCTGCGGACGATCTCACGATCCGCGCCCAACGGCCAAGAGCCGGGGCGCCGTTGTCTGCCCCGCACGCTTCCTCCCGGCCGCGTACAGCCGGGGACCGACAGGCCACCGCGTGATCCGGTCGGCGCAATCCGCCAGCTGAAGCGCGCAGCCACATGTGCCCGTGCCCGCCAGTAGTGAGCGCGGCACGGTCCTGCCTTCAAGCGCGGTTGACGGCTCCGCGCTGGCGGCAGCCCGGTACCTCCGGAGGGCGGGGCCTGCACTCGGCTGTGATCGCCGGCGACGACCGCAAGGTCAGGATCTGGGACATGCGCGGCAACCGCCTCATCTGGTGTGCATCCTGGCGGAGTTCACCGCCAAGGTGCGCGCCGCCGTGTACAACCGCGTCGGCATCCTTCGGGCCGCAGCTGGCCGGGACTCCACCATCCATACCTGGAACACGGCCGACTACCAGCCCATCGCGACCTTGACCGGTCACCAGAACATGATCGAATGCCCCGCCTTCAACCCGACCGCAATCAGGTTGCCGGCGCCGCCGTCGACGGAACCGCCCCCTCTGGGACCTCACCCCGAGGGCGGGCCGCACGCAGGTGTGGTGGGACACACTCCGTGCTTCGGCCCCACGGACCCTCGTTCCCGAGGACCACGGCTCGGGAGCGGCTGTGGAAGTCGATTCCGCCCGTCAACCAGACCATGGCGCTCCCGGTCGCCCAGCCGATTCGGACAGGGTACGCCCGCTGCTCGACTGCCCAGCGATCAGGTATTCCTCGGCGCAGGCGGTCGGACCGGGGATCGCAGCAGATCGTGGTTTCAAGGGACCAGAGAGTCGCCGCACCGCAACGCCAATGTGCCGCACATGCATCCGACCACCAGAAACTGCTCGGCGGCTGTCACGGACAGCACCTCGGAGTTGATCCACAGGTGGCCGAGGTGCTCCAGCGAGCATGGAGTGACATTGGATAATCTGGGATACATGGCACTTTCGCGTCGAGGTGTTGTCGCTGAGGCCGGTTCCAGTGCTTTGGGATACGGCCGCCCATCATTTGGTGTTCGTCGAGGGACGTAAGGCGGCAGGTTTCCCCAATGACGCGGACGCCCCGCCGGAGTTGTTTCCGGCGGGGCGTTTGGCCGTCTTGACGGCAGTAGTTGACGGCAACGTCAGCGGACGGCTATTGCACAAAGCGGTGGGTTGTAGCTGTCGTCAGGACCGGTGGTGGCCTCGGAGGGCTTGCCGAGGGTGCGGCCGAGGAGGTCGATTGCCTGGCGCTGGAGGCGGAGGCGGACGTGGGCGTAGACGGTGGCCGTGACGCCGATGTGTGCGTGCCCGAGGAGTTCCTTGATGACGACGAGTTCGACGCCCTGTTCCAGGAGGAGGGTCGCGGTCGAGTGCCTCAGGTAGTGGGAGCGGATCTGGCGGAGGTGGGCGCGGCGGAGGAGCGCGTTGAAGTGGCGGGTGAGGGTGGCGGGCTCGATGGGATGGCCATCGGGCCGGGTGAAGACGTGGCCGTTGTCCACCCAGCCCGCGCCGGGTTTCACCTTCTCGTGGGCCTGCAGACCGGGAAGCCGGTCCCGGAGGTGGCCGAGGATCTGGGCATCCATCCCGGGACGCTGCACAGTTGGGTGTCGCGGGCTCGGCGTAACGGGTCACCGTCGTCGGACCGGCCGGTGGCCGAGCCGTCGGGTGGCCGACTGCGGGAGAGTGAGCGGGCGGAGCTGGAGCGGCTGCGGGCCGAGGCCAGGGAGACGGACAAGCGCATCCGCGAGCTGGAGATGGAACGTGATGTGTGCAAGCGATTGGTGGCCTTGTGGGTGAAGTAGCTGACGTGGACCCGGCCCGAGCGCCAGCGCGGGCGTGAGACCCCGTTGAGTGGGCGATTGGCCATGGCATTCCGGTTACCCAGAGCAGTTGATCAGGAACGGTCCGCCGAAAATGTCGTGCAGTTCGAGCCGTAGACGCGACCGTCTAGGTGGTTCGGCGTGGACGTGTCGTAGGAGCCCTGGAGGTCGACTGTCAGATAGCCCGGCGGCTGGTTGATCCAATGCGTGGCCCGCAGTGTCAGCACACCGTTCTGGACGGTGCCCGCCATCGCGAATGAGCCGCGTGGCACCTGGGGGTTGGAAGGCGCCGGATAGAACGCGAACACGGCGTCCGCAGTGCCGTCGTCGTGCTCCTCGATAGTGAGCACCAGGCCCGTGATGCCCTGGTTGCACACATAGCTGCCGTTCCACTGGCCTGTCAGCCCGCTCACGTTCGCGACGGGCGAGGACGGGCTGCTGCCGACCGGGGTGCTGGCGGGTGAGGTCGGGGTGTTGTCGACCGGGGTGCTGGCGGGTGAGGTCGGGGTGTTGTCGATCGGAGTGCTGGCGGGTGAGGACGGGCTGTCCAACGGGGTCGGGCTGTCGTAGTAGGGCGACGAGCCCGAGGACGAGTTCCGGGAGTCCGAGCCGGACCTGTAAATGCCGCGCAGGGCGTCCGCCTGCCACGCCACTAGCCCGATCGCCAGCACCGTGGCGAGAACGGAGCCGATTACGGCCACGCGACGTCTGCGGGAGGAGCCCCCGGAGGGTCCGCCGGGCTTCCCCGGCACCGGAGTCGGCAGCATGCCGGGCAGCGAGGTTCCGGGCGGAGGAGTGTTCGCCCCCGCACCGCTCCCCGCCGCGTCCGACACCAACGCGGTGGGCGTATAAGCGGGCGGTGGGGTCGCGAGAACCGGTCCTGTCATGGTGGGCGCCTGGTGGGCCGGAGTGGAGGAAGCGACGGGTCCCGGATGTGGCGGCGTACTGACCGGCGGATGCCCGCCGTCCGCGGCCCCGTGCGTTTCGGGCGGGGTCCCAGCCGAGGGCGTTTCTGGCACAGTCGCCGCCTCCCCCTCTCCTGCCCAGTCCCAGGCTTCCCTGACCGTCGAGGCCACCGTCGGGGGGAGCCAGGACGCGCTCGTGAACAAGAGCGTCGTATGTGCCGCGCCCGCCGCGTCCGTGAGTTCCGAGAGGAGAGCGTCCACGGACGGCCGGTCCTCGGGGGGCTTGGCCAGGCAGCGCGCGACCAACCCGCGTACCTTCTCGGGCACCGCGTCCAGGTCGGGCTCGCCGTGGACGATGCGGTACATCAGACCCTGTGCCGACCCGGTACCGAAGGGACCGGAGCCCGACGCGGTGAACGCGAGGACCGCGCCCAGCGCGAACACGTCGCTCGCCGGTCCGACGGGTTCGCCGGTGAGCTGCTCCGGCGACATGAACCCGGGTGTTCCGATCACCACCCCGGTACGGGTGATCGCACTCGCCTCAGTCGCCGTCGAGATGCCGAAGTCGATGACGCGGGGACCGTCGGCGGCGAGCAGCACGTTCGACGGCTTCAGATCGCGGTGCACGAGCCCGGCTGCGTGGATCGCCTCCAGCGCCTCGGCGAGCCCGGCCGCCAGCGCCGCCACCTGGCCTGCTTGCCAGGCCCCGTGCCGGACGACGGCGGTGTCCAGCGAGATACCCGGCACATAGGCGGTGGCCAGCCACGGAGGGTCCGCCTCCGGGTCCGCGTCCACCACGCCAGCCGTGAACACACCGTTCACCCGGCGGGCAGCAGCGACCTCTCGTGCGAACCGCTGCCGGAACTCGCGGTCCTCGGCGAGCTCGGACCGTACGACCTTCACTGCGACCGCCCGGCCTCCCTTCGAGCGGGCAAGAAAGACCCGCCCCATGCCGCCGGCCCCCAGCCGGGCCACTACCCGGTAGGGCCCCACCCGGTCGGGGTCTCCCACCCCCAGCGCACGCAAAGTCTCCATAAGACCCCCCAAGGTCTGACACGTCTCCCCACGCAGGGTCACATCATGACGACGGTAAGCGCTTGCGGGAGTGGCTAATTGGCGGATCTGATAGCGCGCTGACGAGTTCGCCCCCGCCCCGGCGGCCCCATCACCGCACCGGCAGTGGATTCCCCTACCCGCACCTCGTTTTCTCGTGCGGGATCGCCGCCATAGAGATGGAACGCTGCGGCCGCTATCGCGACGCGTTCGGCCTGTGCACCAGGTTGCGGGCTTCGGGGGCGCGTACAGCGGCGCTGCGCCAGCGACGACCCGACCGCGCCCGCGAGTCGCGACGTGCCCGCCTGGTGGTTCGGACTATCCAACCTTCAGGCAGAACGCCGCCGGGAGGAACGCAGTGGCAGCGGGCGCAACGCGTCCAGGTCCGTGTCCGAGAAGGTCACCACGCGCCCCTTCTTGCTGTGTGGCAACCTGCTGATATTCCGCCGCAGTCACCGCTCGCTGACCCGAAGCCGCTCGGCGGCCTCGGGATAGGTGTGACGGTTCGCTCGGCCGCCTCCTGCTGGTAGCTTGTCGTGCCCGGCCGCCGCACCTGAGCGGACACCGCGGACGACACCACGCGCTGAGCCGGTCGAACTGGCGGCGCCGACGCCAAGCAGTCGCCCGCCGCTGTCACTACCTGCGGCGTTGTCGCACGATCGAGGGGCGGTCTCCGTGAGAC
>NZ_JAIQYY010000054.1 GCF_020181035.1 Streptomyces sp. CoH27 | reverse complement strand
CACTCGCATCCTCGCAGGTCAACGGCACCTTTCTGCTGTCAGGGTGTCAACTCGACCAATTCCGCTGAATAGCCAGGGCTAAACCCAGCCCCGCTCACGCCTTGTCCCGCCTTGCCCTCGTTACCGCGACCGCGGTCGTCGCGGGCCTGTGCATGGTCGCGCCCGCCTCCGCGGACACCGGCACGTACTACAACAGTGGGAACGAGACACCGACCTCCACCGGCACCCTGGGCACCGGAGTCGGGCAGAAGCTGACCGGCGCCCAGATGGTCCAGCGCGCCAGGGACTGGGTCAGCCACCGGGTCACTTACAACCAGTCCCAGTCGTTCTCGGACAGCGAGGTCGGCGGTCCCTACCGCACCGACTGCGGCGGCCTGGTCGACATGGCCTGGCAGCTCACCAGCAGCCCGGTGGTGACCACTCCCTCACCCGGCATCGACTCCTCCACCTACAGCACCAAGCTGACCAGCTGGTCCCAGTTGCAGCCCGGCGACGCCCTGGCCGTGGCCGGCGAGCACATTAACCTCTTCGCCGGCTGGACCAACCAGGCCAACGGCGACTTCACCTACATCGCCGAAGACAACCCCGGCGTCGTCACCGGCGAGTACCCCGCCAACATCCACGACACCTCCATCGACGGCTACCCCAAATCCTCGTTCGAACTGCTGCGCTCCAACAGCCTCGCCCCCGCCATCCCCGCGAACTTCAATGTCACCATCGACGCCAACGGAGCCGCGGCTTCCGGCCAGACCGTCTCCGGCACCGTCAACCTCACCGCCGTCGCCAGCTCCCAGGGCGTCATCAATTCCCTGAGCTACACCATCACCGGACCGAACGGCACCCAGACGATCAACGGCGGCACCGGCGCGAACAACTACGCACAGTCCTGGAACACCACCGGGCTGCCCAACGGCACCTACACCATCTCCGTGACCGCCAACGAGATCGACGGACAGAACCACACGTACGGCCCGGTCAGCGTTTCGATCAATAGCGGCAGTACTTCGGACAGCAGTTGGTCGGTGTACAACCCTGACACGAAGACGATGACCTTGTTCGGTCTTGGGTCCGGCGGCCACCTGGGCCTCACCAGAAGCACGAACGGCGGAGCGAGCTGGAGCAACTGGACCGAGGCCAACGCGTACTGGCAACTGCAAGGCACACCGAACGCCGTGTACGACGCGGACGCCAGGATGACGATGCTCTTCGCCCGCGGCCAGGCCGACGGCGCCATGGGCATCACCACCAGCACCGACAACGGCGCCACCTGGTCGACCTGGGCCCAGGTCAACGCCTACTGGAGCAACTTCAAGGGCGACGCCTCAGCGGTGTACAACCCCGACACCAAAAAGGTCACCGTGTTCGCGCGCGGCGGTGACGGAAAGATCGGCTACACCCAAAGCGGCAACGTCGGCGGCAGCTGGTCGAACTGGGCTGAAGTCAATGCCTACTGGAACAACTTCTCCGGCGACCCCCACGTGGTCCTCAACCCCGACACCCACCAGATGACGGTCTTCGCGCGCGGCGGTGACGGAAAGATCGGCTACACCCAAAGCAGCAACGACGGCGCCAGCTGGTCCAACTGGGCCGAAGTCAACGCCTACTGGAACAACTTCTCCGGCGACCCGCACGCGGTGTACAACGCCAGCACAAAGACGATCTCCCTGCTCGCGCGCGGCGGCGACGGAAAAGTCGGCTACACCCAAAGCAGCAACGACGGCGCCAGCTGGTCCAACTGGACCGAGGCCAACGCCTACTGGAACAACTTCACCAGCGACCCGAGCGCGATCTACGACCCCGACACCACACAAAGCACCGTCTTCGCACTCGGCAGCGGCGGCCACATGGGCTACACCCAGAGCATCAACAGCGTAAGCAGCTGGACCAACTGGGCCGAAGTCAACGCCTACTGGACACTCATCGCACCCTGACCGAACAAGCCGCAGGGGAATCCCGCACGGCTGCAGGCCGAACTCTCCGCGTGTCCTGCGGCTCCAAACCGGAAGTCGCAGGACACGGCGTTTCACAAGTCGTTTCCGGTAGACGGGGATCGGGAACTCACAACGGATTACTCTCCCGGTGGCTCTGGCCGGGGTCGGTCGAGCTACCCCCGCGGGTGCGGGGTAGCTCCTCGACGAGATCGTGAACACGGCGCAGGCCGAGGTCGTCCCCGCACCCGCGGGGGTAGCTCCTGACCCGGGCGAGGGAGATCTCACAGCAGGCGGTCGTCCCCGCACCCGCGGCGGTTGCTCGCGGTTCCTCAGCCGCTTCTGCACCCGGCGTTCGTCGTCCCCGCATCGGCGAGGGCTGCTTCCCCACCGTCAGCAGCACGGCCGCCCACCCGTCGTACCGCCGGCCCGGCGGGCACAGCGGGCGCCGGTTCGGTGTCGGCCGGCTCGGGTACCGGCACCGTGCCGGGCGCGAGGATCCGCAGGGCGCGCACGACCGTGCGGCCGGCTGACTCGTTGGCGGTGGGCCTGCTCCAGTCGCGTCTTCGTCGCCCAGGCCGCCGACTCCGGGCGCACGGTGAGCTGACCGGTGTCGACGTCGTAGCTGATCGGGGCGACGTGGGCGGCCAGCTCCGGGGCGATGGCCGCCCACCGCTCGCGCAGCGAGGCGCCGACGGCCGCGAGCTCCCAGGCCCGTTCGGTGACCAGCGGCTCATGGAGCACCGAGCCCCATCAACTCGCGCCCGCCACGCCGGACCACCTGGGTTGTGCACGGCTTCGGCGCCGCTGAGCTGTGGAGTCTCGGTCATCACGCTACCTCCCCGGCCAGCTCCTGGACGCGGTGGACGCCGCAGACGCAGCGGGACGGCAGGGGCTTGCGGCCGCACGGCACGCTTCCGTCCTGGCCCGAGCAAGTCTCCTGCCCGGCCGCTGCGGCGGCAGGCGTGGGCACGGCGGCGCCCAGTGCAGCGGCTTCCTCGCGGCACAGCTTGCACAGGCCGTCCTCGATGGCGCGGCCGACGACGATGATCCGGGCGCCGCAGTCCCCGCAGGATCCGCGCGGCGGACCCTCCGGCTCGCACGGCGCCGGTACCGGGCCCGGGACGACGAACGCGTCGTCCAGCACGCAGTCGGCGCAGCGTCCGCCCGGGCCGGGACGGGTGCCGTGCTCGGGGCACAGGCCCTGCTCAATGCGCTGGGCACGCCTCTGGGCAGCAGCCTTGTCCTGGACGATCTCGGCACACACCTCGCAGTCCTTGCCGGTCGACCACAGTGCACCGGCCTCGCAGCCCTGGTAGCCGCAGCCCCAGCGCGGCAGGGCCACCCCGAGCAGCCACCGGCCGGGGTCGCGGATCTCCGAGACCATCACCTTGGCGAACCGGGTGGTCAGCCGGTGGTGCAGGCGTTCGGCGTCGGTGCCCTCGCGCAGCTGGCGGCCCACCTCACGCGCGATCTGCCGGACGACGAAGTCGTTGGTCACCCGCTCCAGCAGCAGGTGGACCGGCTCCAGCACGGCGTAGATCTGCGCGCTCATGGCCAACTGCGCTGTACGACGACCGCGCGGACCCCCGCCCCTGCTGCGCTTTTCGGTTTCCGGCTTCGAGGGGAAGGGCTGGCTGTTTCCACCCTCGCGAAGCGCGAGACCACCGCCGGCTGCCCGTGCGCGCAGTCGCGGCAGCCGGGCTTTCCACAGCCTCCGCGCCCTCAACTACCGGTACCTCGCCTACGGCGGGTGAGACGAGTGCACGCGCGTCTGGTGAGTCAGTCCTAGTGCCGCATCAGGCAACGTTCGCCCTGTCTACGACTGCACGGAGGTGTTTGTCGGTGGCGTGCTTGTTTCGCCACATGATGTAGCGGCGGATCATGCTGCCCTGCTCCTTGTGGCTGGCGTGGTCGGTGCCGTCGAGGGCGAAGGAGCGCAGGGCGGTGAACTGGGCCTCGATCCGGTTGAGCCACGAGCTGTTGGTGGGCGTGTAGGCGAACTCGACGTTGTTCACCTCCGCCCACTCCGCGACCCGCCGACAGCGCTTGGTGGTCAGGTGCGGGGAGTAGTTGTCGAGCACGATCGCGATGCGCTTCCCGAGGGGGTGCAGGCTGCGCAGGTAGCGGCAGAACTCCAGGAACCTCGTGCGGTGCTTTCTCGGCTTGATGTGGCCGTAGAGCTGGTCTTTGCCCAGGTCGTAGGCGGCGAACAGGTGCCGGACGCCGTGCGGGCGGGTGTAGGTCGCGCGGCGCCGCGGCCGTGGTTCACGGTCGGGGTCCTTGTGCCGGGCGGACGTCGGTCGGCGCTCTGATCGGCCTGGGCACCGGACTGGCGCTCGGATCGCTTCTGCGCAGCCGACGCTAAGGGTTGTCGGACAAGGGTCGGATGATCACGGTGTGACCGGTTCCTGTTGCAGCGCTACTCGGGGCTGGTGGCGGTCATGCCCGTGTGCTGTAGGCTGTTGCGCCGCTTGTCGCGCGTTCTGCGACATCGGCGGGAGCTGCGGCGATGACTTTGTCGAGTGCGGCGCGGGAGGTCTGCAAATCGGTGATGGCCTTGGTGATCCGCTCGCGTTCCTTGGTCAGGTCGGCGAGGAGATCGGAGCAGGTCGGCACCAGGCGTTCGCCCTCGTCACGCAGGCAGGGCAGGATCGTCGCGATGGTGGCGGTGTTCAGGCCAGCGGCGAGCAGGCTGCGGATGCGGCGCACGGTGTCCACATCCGCCTCGCTGTATTCGCGGTAGCCGCTGGGGCTGGAGCAGGTTCTGTTCCTCGTAGTAGCGCAGCAACCGTTCGTGTACGCCGGTCTTGCGGGACAGCTCACCGATCCGCACGTCATCCTCCTCATGGATGTCCCGGGCGGGCAACGCCGCTTGACTCTCACACCGATGTGAGACTCTAGCTTCCCCAGCATGAACAAGAGTTACGCCTCACTCGCGGCCTTGTGCGCGAGCGTCTTCGTTGTCGGTACGTCGGAATACCTGGTCGCGGGCATGCTGCCCGAGGTCGGCGCGGATCTTCAGGTATCGCAAAGCACTGCGGGGCAGGCGGTGACCGCCTACGCGCTCGGCGTGGTGATCGGCGGGCCCGCGGTGACCATGCTGACCGCGCGGCTGCCCCGCAAGCCCCTGGCCCTCGGGCTGATGCTGCCGTTCGCCGCGGGCAGCGCGCTCAGCGCCCTGGCCTCCTCGTTCACGATGTTGCTGGCCGGGCGGGTGGTCTCCTCGCTCAGCCACGCCGCGTTCTTGGCGTTGGCGCTGGTGATGGCCACCAGCGTGGTGCCCGAGCACAAGACCGGCTCGGCGATCGCCACGGTGGCCTCCGGGTTCACCGTCGCTACCTTGCTCGGGGTACCGCTGGGCTCACTGCTGGGACACGCGGCCGGCTAGCGGGCCCCGTTCGCGGTGCTGACCGCGCTGACCTTGGCCGCCGTCGCGCTGTTGGCTCTGGTGCTGCCCACACAACAGGCGTCGTCCGCCGGCCTGCGCGACGAGCTGCGCGTGGTGAGCCGCAAACCGGTGCTGCTGGCCATCGCCACCACCGCGGTCGGCTTCTCCGGCGTCGCCGTCGTCTTCACCTACATCGCGCCGCTGCTCACCCGCATCGTCGGCTTCTCCCCGGCCGCCGTCTCCGCTCTCCTGTTTGCCTACGGCGCCGGCAGCTTTCTGGGCAACCTGGCCGCCGGCAAGCTGACCGACAGGTCCATGTCCGCCACCGTGCGCGGGGTGTTCTGCGGCTTGACCGGCGTACTGGTGGCCATGCCGTTCGCCGCCACCTGGCAGCCCACCGCCGTGCTTGCGGTCCTGGTCCTGGGCCTGCTGGCCACCGCCACCATCGCCCCGTTGCAGGGCCTGATCCTGCGCCTTGCCGGCTCCGCCCCGACCTTGGCTGTCGCGGTCAACGTCGGTGCCTTCAACCTCGGCGCCGCCGCCGGATCTGCCCTCGGCGGGGCCATCGTCGCCGCCGGCGCGCTGCGCTGGACGCGGCTCCTGCCCGAACAGCAGGAGCGTCTGTCCACGCTGGGCATCAAGCCGCTGGAGAAGCCGTCTCCCGCCCCGGCGGCCGGTTGCTGGACGGAGGGCCCGAGCAAGGCGCAACAGGCGTTCCAGCGAGGCCTGGCGGCCCTTGCGCAGTGGGTGGAGCGGGAAGGCGCGGACCGTCCGGTGCCGCGCGGCCACAGCGAGGAGATCGCCGTCGACGGCGAGACGGAGCCGGTGGTCGTGAAGCTGGGCGTATGGGTCTCGAACACCAACTCGAGGCGCGACAAGCTCACCCAGGAACAGCTCGACGCACTGGCCGAGTTGGGAGTCGACTGGGCGTGACGGAGCAGGTCGCCATGTGGCCATTACCTGATGGGATGCTCATCAGTTGATGGTGCGTGTGGCAGCAAGACTCCTCGGCGCACCCGGGCGGTCGCTGATCCCGGCTCGTGCAGCGCCCGTTTCCTGGATCCGTACGGTGGAGAAGGGCGGATGCCGTGGGGCGAGGCCGCTCGCGTCGTGCGCCTGGAGGACTGCGGTCCGGTACGTCCGTTTCCCTTGCGGCCTGGCCGTCGTTTCGCGCCCGGCTGGTGGTGGTCGGCTACCTCCGGGCGGCTGGTGCACTACGGGTCGGGTGTCATGCGCACCCAGGTGATGCTGCTGGACCGTGATCCTTCGGTCACGGCGATGGCGTGCCGCCCTGTAGAGCTGTCCTGGCGGGAGCCTGATGGGACGGTGGTGTCGCATGCGCCACATCTGATGGCCCGGTTCAGGGACGGTTGCGGTCTGCTGCTCGACTGTGCCGGGCGAGGGGAGATCTCTGCCCGGCTCGCACACCGTGCTGACGTCATGGCAGCGGCGGCACGTGCGGTCGGATGGCAGTACAGGGGCGCCCCGCCTCCCGAACCAGTTGTCGCCGCCAACCTGGGCTGGCTGTCGGGATACCGGCACCCTCGCTACCGGGACACCGAGCTCATGGAGGGGGCGGTGCGGGCCTTTGCCCGTCCTCGGCCGCTGATCGAAGCAGCACGTGACCTCGGAGACACCATCAGGGTTCTCCCAGCCCTCTTCCACGCCCTATGGACCGGGGCACTGTCAGCCCCGCTGAACGAGCCTTTGCATGAACGGGTGACCGTGACAGCAGGCCCGGGCGAGCGGGCGTCTGCGTGACGGCGGCAGTGCTGGAGGTGGGGAGCCGGGTGCGGTTCGAGGGCCGCTCTTGGACGGTGGTGATGATCGAGGGAGCCCGTGCCCGGTTGGTCGACTCGGACAACTCCACGGTGACGGTGCTGGTGAGCTATCTGTTCGCTGCTCCTGACTTCGAACTCGTAGGAGCGCCCCGCCGCCAGGTGCCGCCGTTCGGACTCCTGGAGGAACTGCCACAGCACGCACGCGAGCGTGCGCAGGCATGGGAGCGGCACGTGCGCGAGGTGGAGACCGGCTTTCCCGTGCCGGGGCAGGGCGGTGTGCCGCGGGCGGAGTTCGATCCGGTGCAGCGGACTTCGGCGGAACGGGAGGAGGCCAAGGCAGCGGAGTTGACCGCGGCGGGGCAGAGCCCCTTCTGGGGGCGGATCGGCTTCCACGAGGCCCGTCGACGAAGCCGCCACCCTTCCGGACAAACAACCCACGGCAGAACTGTGGAGAGCCCGGTACTCGGAGACGGGTACGCCGGGTTCGGCGAGCGGCCTGGAGAAACGGGCCGGTGGCAACACCGGTACCGCGCTCCAGGCCGACTCAACCGGTTTTGCCGTTCGTCTTCGTCTTGCCCTTGTACGCCCTCCCGTCTCGACGGGGTTGACTGAGAGGAAGCGTCCGGTGGTGGGGTCGTAGAGGCGGGGGTGGTGTCCCGCCACGTGGTGTAGCCGATCAAGCAAGTGGAACGCCCCAGGTCGCGGCCCTGATCGCCTTTGCCTGACAGCCTGTTGGGGCTCACGCCGCCGCGACCGGCGACAACTGCCAGGCACCCCATGGCGGGACGTGCCTGTCGGACCCAGGATGGGAGTCGACGGGTCATGATCGGCTACACCACGACCGGGGACGTGGCCGAGGCGGGTGCCGCACCCAAGTGCGGCACCCTCTCTCACTCGTTGTCCTGGCAGTGGAGCTGTGCATCGATCTGCGCGGCAGTCTTGGGGCCTTCGCGGGTCCAGTACTCCCCGGTCTTCAGACTCGCTGCTGTGATCGCGTGCAGGTCAAGGACGTCGTCACGCCCGTCACCCGAGGGATCCGTGTAGCCCACGTCCAGATTGCGGGGGACGGGGGTCGGCTTGGCTGCGTGGCGCTCGAACCCCTCTCCCGACCAGAGTGTGACGACTCCTTCCTTGGCCGAGGGTGCCGTGGGATCGGTGGCCCACCACAGGGTCTGTGGAGTCTCGTGCTTGGTGTCGTCGAAGTCCGAGACGTCGACGCGCCGCACGGTATCCGTAGAGCAGAGGGGGATTTTGACGATGATCGCCTCCCCTTCCACCCGGGCACCGAACGCGGGAGGATCTGCCGGGTCCGACGGCACCACACTGCATCCGGTTCCCAGCAGAGCGAACGAGGCGAAGAGAACCGAGGGAGCAACCCGCAGCCGGTTCAGCAACGGTATCCACCCCACCTCAGATTGGCCTGTCGCTCGAAGCGGTTCCGGCAGGGATTCGCTCCTGCGTTGATGTACCGGTAGATGAACCCCAGGCCGTAGCGCCGCCACTGCCGCACGTGAATTTTCTCGTGCCGGATCCTGTTGCGCGAGATGTAGGCTCGGTTGTTCGAGGTGAAATACGTGTTCCCGAGGGTGGTGCCGCCGCGAGCGTGCAAGAGTACACCGCCGCGGCAGACTCGCAGACCGTAGCGGTACGAGCACCGGTATCCCAGGTAGTGGCTACCAATCCGGGAAAGGCCCCAGCCGAGCGCGTTGGCCGACCACCGGTTGAAGCGGCGCTTCAGGGACTTGAACCAGCCCCATCGGCCGTCGAGGTCGTAGTGGTTGAGCGGGTCGCCATTGCAGTATTCGTATGCGTTGGCGTTGCCGCCGTAGACGGGGTCGACGGAAAGGAAGCGTCCGGTGGTGGGGTCGTAGAGGCGGACGCCCATGAGGGTGGCGCCGGTGACCGTTTCGCTGGAGCGCTGCTTGCCGCCGAGCCAGCCGTAGCGGGCGGCGGTGGCGCCTTCCGGGTTCCCGTACTCGTCATAGGCGAAGGCGGTGGGCGCCTGTGCGGTGTCCAGCGGCAGTTGCACGGTGACGTCACCGTGGATGTCGGTGAGCTGCAGGACGGTGTCGCCGGTGGCGCTGGTGATCGCGTCCAGGTTGCCGCTGCTGCCCTGGACGTTGCGGGTGAGGGTGTTGCTGGTCTCCTGGGTCCAGTCGGGGCTGTCGGTGTCGGAGCCGTAGTGGTTGGTCTTGGATCCGGTCTGGGTCCAGGTGCCCGCGTTGTTGGTTTCGGTGGTCCAGTTGGCGAGGCGGCCGGCCGCGTCCAGGTTCCAGGTCTGCCGGCTGGTGCCGGAGGTCTGCTGGCGGACGAGGTCGTTGGCGTAGTAGCCGATGGTGGCGCCGGTGGGCTGGGTGGTGGTGCGGCCGAGGGCGTCGTAGACGATGCCGGTGGTGACCAGGCGGTCGGCACTGTCGTAGGCGTACGACGTGGTGGCGGCGCCGGTGGAGGTGCAGTCGGCGCCGACGCCGCTGGCGGCGACGGCGAGGGCGGTGCGGTTGGTGTTCTTGTCGAAGGTGTAGTCGCGGCGGGTGCAGACTCCGCCCGGGTCGGTGTCGTCGGTGCGGGTGAGGCGTCCGGCGGCGTCATAGCGGTAGCTGCGGCTGTAGTTCTGGCCCGCCATGCCGGTGTCGCCGACGACCTGGCCGTGGACGTTCTCGTCCGTGGCGTCGGAGGCGATCACGGTACTGTCGCTGTCCCGGGTGTAGACCCGGGATGTCGTGGCGCCGGTCTCGTCCTGGCCAACGGTGAGCGTGTAGCCGCCGGGCATGGACTGGGTGGCCAGGTCGCCGTCCGCGTCGTAGGTGGCGGCGAAGGTGCCGGCGACCGAGTCGGTGCGGGAGGTCTCCACACCGCGCGGGTCCTTGGCGGTGTCGTAGGTGTAGGCGGTGGTGGACGGGGCGGAGTCGGTGGTCTTGATCACGCGGCCGAGCGCGTCGTACTGCGTGTCAGCGGTGTTGCCCGCGCCGTCGTTGTAGGAGATCTCCCGTCCGAGCTGGTCGTAGGTGTGGGTGATGGTCTGCCCGTTCGAGGTGACCGTGGCCACCTGACCGGTGCCGGTGTCATAGGCGGTGGTGGTGTCCGGCACCGTGGTGCCCACCCCACCGCTGACCGATGTGGTGGTGAGCCGGCCCGCGCCGTCGTAGGTGCTGGTGGTGGTGCGGGTGACGGAGTTGGCGGTCTCGGTGGTTTTGGCGGTGTTGCCCCATCGGTCGTACTCGATGGTCTTGGTGGGCAGCTGGGCAGGGTTGGAGCCGCCACCGGTGATGTCACCTGCCGGGCCGGTGGAGCACACGAGGTCGGCCCACTCTGGGCGTCCGTTGCAGGCGCCGGTGCCGGTGGCCGAGTAGTAGGTGGTCACCGTGGCGCCGGCGTCCGTGCCGGAGGACTTGGGCAGGGTCGTCTTGGTGACCCGGCCCTGGGAGTCGTACGACGTGGTCTTGATCAGTGCCAGGCCGCTCGGGTCGGTGACCGTCTGGGTGGGCAGGCCCTTGGCCCAGTCGTAGCCGGTGGTGCCCACCCGCGGGTCGGCGAGCAGGTCGGGCCAGGACCGTACCTGGGCACCGACGGTCCGCTTGGTGATCTGGTTCTTCACCGTGGCCGTGCCGTCGGTGGGCCGGCCGGTGTCGTACTCCTTGATGGTGTGCTGGCGGGCGATCACCCGGCTGCCTGCCGCAGCCAGGGTGGTGGTGCCGCTGGTGAGGTCGGCGGTGAGGATGATCTGGTGCAGCGGGCCGTAGGTGTCGGTCTCCCGCTGGCCGTCGCTGCTGTAGACGGAGGTGCTGGACAGCAGCTGGGCGCGCTCGCCGGTGGACAGGGCGTTGATGCCCAGGTCGGTGAGCTGGTCCTTCTGGGCCTGAGTGGTGCCTAGGGCGAGCGCGCGGTTGCCTGCGGTCAGGGTGCGGACCGTGTTACCGAACCGGTCGTACTCGGTCGCCGAGATGTGGTGACCGGGGGTCGCCTCGTTGACCTCTTGGCCGGAGGCGTCGAGGTAGTGGATGCCGGCGCGGCTGTAGGCGCTGGCGGCGAGGTCGGCGCCGTTGCTGGAGGCAGGCGTCTGGTCGGCGGGGAAGACAGCGGTGGCGTCGGTGGGCAGGTCGCTCTGCCCCCAGCCGGCCACCGTACTGGCGCTGAGGTTCTCCGGTGCGGCTGAGCCGGTCAGCGGCACTCCGTAGGCGACGGTGGTGGTGGCGCTGCCGTTGGTCTGGCTCGCGCTGCCCGGGGTCAGGGTTGGGCGGGAGGCGGACAGCAGCATGCCGTCACCGGTTGCCGGGTTGGAGCCAGCCTTGCCGTAGACGAAGGTCCATGGCAGCTGTCCAGCTGGGGTCAGCGTGGTGACCCGTCCGGCGCTGTCATAGGAGTAGGCGGTCTTCAGCGCCGGGCTGATGCGCGGGTCCCACTGTTCACGCAACCGGCCGGCGTCGTCGTAGGCGTAGCTTGCGACGGCGATGGCGGTGGCCGCGGAGGCGCCGGGAGCGGTGGACCACAGCTTGATCTGGGAGACCTGCCCGGCGAAGTCGCCGAGGGCGCTGGAGGTGGCGGTGGTGGTCGTCGGGTAGATGAACTCCAGGACCCGGCAGCCCTTGGTGGAGGGGTCGGTCTCGCAGGCGGCCAGGGTGGTCGCGGTGTTTGAGGCGATGACCCGCTTGGGGCGGGCCAGGGTCTTGCCGCCGACGGTGACGGATTCCGGGACCACCTTCGTGGTGGAGTTGGCGAGGCCGTCGGCCAGCGAACTGGCCACCGTCCACGTCGTCGCCGATGAGTTGACCTTGGAGAAGGTCGTCACCGTGCCGTCAGTGTCGGACAGTGTGAAGTCGCCGGCGGTGAAGGACCCCTTGAGGGTCAGGTCCTCGGAGCCGGGCTCGGGTACCCAGCCGGTCTTGGCAGCGTTGGAGGTGAACTTGATCGTGTCGCCGTCTACGGTGGCCACGTTCAGTGAGGTGGCAGAGGTCTTCACGATCTGCGTGTAGTCGGAGTCGACCTCTTCGGCCGTGGTGCCGGACAGCCACTCCTTACCGAAGATCGGGGCCTGGCCCTCCTGCGCTGCCCCGGCCTGCGGGGTGCGGGAGGAGGCGGTGCGGGTCACCGTCATGCCGAAGAACGACGCGTCGGTGTCGGAGAGGGTGTAGTCGCCGGTGAGCAGGTTTACCGAACCGGGCCCAATTTCCTCCGATGCCGCGCCGTCGGCGGTGCGGTCGACCACCACGGTGATCGGCTCTGAGGAGGTGGCCGCGCTGTTCGGGCCGGTGAAGTCCGCCCGCAGCTGCACGGTTCCGTCAGGGCTGACGGTGGAGGTCGCGTTCCAGGTCAGGGCGGGGCTCTTGCCGCCGGTCAGGGCGACCGGCCAGCTGGTCAGTGCCTGCCCGCCCGACGTCACATCCCCGGCCGGGATCGACGTCCAGGTATCCGCGTCGCCGCGTCGCCAGGAGAAGGTGGCCTTGTCGTATTTGGCGGCGTCGGCTTCGGCGGCCAGCGGGACGCGGGCGGCGGTGCGGGTGCCGTCGTCGGGGGCGGTTACGCCGCCCGGCCCGACGTGGAAGGTGTAGGAGACTGCCTCGGACTTGTTGTCCGCCTTGTCGGTGGCCCGCACCTGCAGCGTGTTGGTGCCGGCCTTGGCCGGGGTGACGGAGAAGGTCACCGGGGTGGTGCCGGAGGTGGCGACCTTGGTCCAGATGGCGCCGTCCAGCGACCACTCGATGCCATTCTGGTCACCACTGGGCGGTGTGACGGTGAACTTGCCCGCCTGCCCGGCGCCCTTGACCCACTGGTCCGCCGGATAGTCGGTGGAGGTCACCGACGCCGGCGCGGAGGGGGCGGAGGTGTCGGCGGTGAAGACCGCGTACGGGGACCACTCAAGGTTGTAGCTGGTGCCGTCGTAGGGAGTGGTGCGGAACTTGTACGTCTTGCCGTTGGCCAGCAGGCCCGTCGGCACCTTCACCGAGGCCGGCTGCCCGGCCGGCACGAACGACGAGGAGAGGTTGGAACCGACCTGAGTGCCGGTGGCATTGTCGGCTATCTGGAAGAAGCCCTGAACCTTGTCGTTGTTCGGGTCGGCGAAGGTGTCCCGCAGCGTCGGCGTGAGGGTGTTGACGTACCAGGTGCCGTTGGTGTCCTTGAAGAACGGCGAACCGGCCTGCTGGTCGGTGCCCGTGCGCGGCCGGTAGTTGTAGGTGACGACCAGCTTGGGCGGGTTGGACGCCGCGTTCGCGGAGTTCACCCGCTTCCACGGCGCGGTGACCGTTTCGTCCGATGCGCGCAGGCCCATGTTCGACGTGGCGTTCTTCGCCGACGCCCATGTCTGCGCCAGGTCGGTGACGTCGGCGGTGATCCAGCCGTCCGGCTGCGTGGAGCACCCTGGGTTGCCGGTGGTCGCCGTCGACGTGGCGAACTTCTGGTTCCACGCCGGCTGCGATGTCCAGCGCGAGGAGGTCGTGGGCTTGCCGGTGTCCCACACCTCCCACGGATACGCCTTGCAGTCGGTGTTGCCCGAGTGGAAGTTCCACAACGACAGCGTGGCCTTGGACACGAGTGCATCAGCGAACGGGGCGGTGTTCCAAGTGATGAACGAGCGGGCCGTGCGCGGGGTGCCGTCGGCGTTCTTCGTCCCTGGGTTGCCCAGGTCCAGCTCGGTGTCCGCCGACCAGTCGACCGTCTCACCCTGCTGCACATAGGTGTCGAAGACGTTGCTCAGTGCCGCGGTGGAGGGATCCACCGTGACCGGGAACTGCGTCTTCGAGTCACCGAGGAAGCCGGCGTCCGGGGTGAAGACCAGGTCGACGTTGGAGCCGTGCTGGACAACCTTCAGGCCGACCTTGGCCCGGTGGGTGTGCTCACCGGAGACCTTGTCGGTGGTGGCGTCCCACATCACCGGAGCGGGCATCACCGCCCGCCTCTTGCCGGCCTTGGCGTCGCTGAACACCACACTTCCGTCGCCCTGCTGCTTGGCTTTCAGGCCCTTGGCCTTCAGCGGCATGGTGTAGGCGTAACCGTCAGCCGTGGGACGCTGCTTGATGGTGACGTACTGCTCGAACCCTGACCGGGTGGCCTCCACCACCACATCAGCGTCCGGGACCGCATCACGGTAGGTGGCCTTCGGCCCGTCCAGCACCGGCGCGGGCAGGCCTCCCTTCCACTGCAGTTCGACCTGCTCCTGCCCCTGACCAAGAGTGACCAGGGTGCGCGGAGTGGCCTGGCCGGCCGCCTTCAGCGAGGCGGGCCTGGAGCCGCCCTTGCCGCCAAGGACCAGGCCCTGGGGATGAGCGGCAGGTGCGACCGATCCGTCAGCGCGGGCCGCCAGATCCAGGTCCACACCGACCCATTTCCCGCTGCGCTTGAACCGCACCGGCCCGGCCGCGAGTTCGGTCGTCAACGACCCGTTGGGGTTCACCCACGTCGTCGACGTCTCCGTGCGCTCCGACAGCGCCTCCACCCGCTTGCCCGACAGCCGGGCCGCGACCCGTGCCGACGGCAGGTCAGCCGCCTGCGAGGCCCAGCGCTTTCCCGCCTTGGCGGCTGCGGCCGGGGACTGGGTGTTGGGTGCGGCGAAAGCCGTCTCGCTTCCCTCCAGAAGCGAGACAGTTACCGCCAGGGCAAGTGACCCGGCTATGGGCACGGCCACTCTTCGAAAAAGCCCCCGTCGCCATCTGGACGACGGGGGGATGTGCTGATGCACGCTCAACCTCCTTGTGAAGACCCTGTGACGGGCCGAAGGGTGAGCATAGGGTGTGAACACGGCAAGGAAGAGGGTTAGAAAAGGTAATCGGCCGGTCAAATGGCCTGTAAGGCGCGCTCGATGATCGGCTCCTTGATGAAATCTTTACTAAACGCCAGGAACCTCCGGCGACGCGCATCTTGTGAAGATCGACAGTCGCCGGCCGGGGCGCCACCCTGCCGGGCCACACCTGTGGTCGGGTCAGCCGTGCAGTGCGCGGTCAGCGCAGCCAATCCGTGGCAACCGAAAACCTGGCCGGTCAGCGCCGTGCCGACGGCGACCAGTTCGACGTGCAGCCGCAGATCAGCTTGCCCTTTAACCTCCGTCCCGACTCTGACGCTCCCCCTTAATGGGGTGATCATGACGGGCCGATCCGACACACTGGTTCGATGCGGCACGATGATGAAGAGCCTTTGTCCGGCGGCAACGTCAGCGATGGTGTCGTTCGCGTTGGGGACACAGTTCGCCGTCCGGCCGGACCATGGACTCCCGCTGTGCATGCCCTGCTTGCCCACCTGCATGAGGCGGGATTCGGCGCGGCGCCTCGCCCACTCGGCATTGACGATCAGGGGCGCGAGGTCCTGACCTTCATGCCGGGAGATGTGGTCTGGCCCGACCGGTTCTCGCTGATGGAACCCGCTCGACGACTGGCGCGCGTTGCACGGCTGATCCGGGACTTCCACGACGCCGTGCAGGACTTCACGCCGCCGTCCGATGCGCAGTGGCAGACGCTGATCCCCGCTGAGGACAGTGACATCATCGCCCACAACGACCTGGCCCCTTGGAACCTCGTGATCGCAGGTGAGGCGCGGTGGGCCTTCATCGACTGGGACGCTGCAGGTCCCGGCTCGCGCCTGTGGGATGTCGCATATGCCATTCACGGGTTCATCCCGCTGTCCGCGCATCCGGACTGGCAGAGCCCGGACGCGGCGGACCGACTACGAGTCTTCGCCGACGCCTACGGTCTCGCTGAGTCCGAGCGTCGTCGGTTGGTCCCTGTGCTGGGGCGACGTACGCGTTCCATGCACGACTTCCTGCGCGACCAGGCAGCCCAAGGAGCCCAACCCTGGGCAAGGCTGTGGGCTGAAGGCCACGGTGACGCCTGGCGAAACGACGCCGAATACATCGAACAACGCGAAGACCAGTGGATGCAGGCTCTGCTCGCCGGCTGAGGCGTCAGTGCCCGTGCCTGGTTCCCGGCGTCGAACGACATCTCGAACTGGATCACTCGCCTGGGCATTCACCGGACATTGAAGCGGCCTTCGTCTGATCATGTGCTCCGACAAGGTGCACCGATCAAGACGAAGGCTGTGAGGGTGAGTCTGCTGCCTGACACCGGTCCCGGAGAAGCGTTCGCGCAAGCGTCAGGAATCCGGACGGAGTTGTACGCGTGTCTGACCGGGCGGGGCGACGCGCCGTTCGAGTTGTGCGACGCGTTGCAGTGCACGGACGGGCCGGTACGGACGCTGGTCGATCTGGCACTCGCACCGGAACACCGCCGCGGGCACGGGGCTCTCTACGGCGGTCTCAACCAGGGGCGGATCGATGTGGCCCGGCTGCGCCGCGTACTGGCCTCTGTGCCGCTGCCGCGGTCGGCGGACGGCCGGATGTGCTGGCCGCGGACGTATCGCCGTGGCTGCGGCCGGACGCCAACACCTGCCCTGACCGGGCCTTTTGCCGCACCTTCGGCCGCGGAGGGGCAAAGCACCAGATGATCCCGGGGTGGCCCTACTCGATCGTGGTCGCGCTGGAAACCGGCCGGACCTCATGGACGGCGGTACTGGACGCGGTCCGCTTGGGCCCCGGCGCCGACGTCGCCGCGGTGACCACGGTCCAGCTCCGCGAGGTCGTCGAACGGCTCGTCGCCGCCGGCCAGTGGAAGCAGGGCGACCCCAACGTCCTGGTCGTGCTGGACGCCGGATACGACGCGCCCCGCATCGCCCACCTGCTGGGCGACCTGCCCGTCGAGGTGCTGGGCCGACTGCGGTCGGACCGGGTGATGCGCCGGCCGACGCCCTCGCTCAAGGAGTACGCCCTGTCCTATCCCCAAGGCGGACGACCGCCGAAGCCCGGCGGTGAGTTCGTCTTCGGCGATCCGGCTACCTGGGGCGCCGAGCAGGCCGTGACGGTCACCGACACCCGCCGCTACGGGAAGGCGACCGCGCAGGCGTGGGACCGGCTCCACCCGAGGCTGACCCGGCGGGCGGCCTGGCTCGACCACGACGGGCCGCTGCCCATCATCGAGGGCACCGTCATCCGCCTCGTCGTGGAGAAGCTGCCCAGCGGCGGAGTGAACAAGCCGCTCTGGCTGTGGTGGTCGGGCACCGCCGCCACCACGACGGACCTCGACCGCTGCTGGCAGTCCTTCCTGCGACGCTTCGACATCGAGCACATGTTTCGCCTGTTCAAGCAGACGCTGGGATGGACCAAGCCCCGGCTCCGCAGCCCGGAGGCGGCAGACCGGTGGACGTGGCTTGTGATAGCCGCCTACACCCAGCTCCGGCTCGCCCGCCCGCTGGCCGCCGATCTACGGCGTCCCTGGGAGAAGTCGGCCGAACCGAACAAACTGACACCCGCCCGCGTCCGACGAGGGTTCCGGAACCTGCGAGCGAAGACGGGCTCGCCAGCCCATGCACCAAAGCCGTCCCGCCCGGGACCTGGTCGCCCGCCCGGCTCGAAGAACCGCCATCTGGCCACCCGTCACGACGTCGGCAGAGTACTCGTGACCGGCGAGGCATACAGCCGACCGGCTCACCACAAGGTCGGCACGAAACCACGCCGCACTGGATAAACGTCAAGCTCACTACCTGTTTCCAATCCCCAAAGACGCAGGTCAACCCATGAATGTCCGAGATGGGAGATTCACGGAAGCGTTCACCGAACGGTCACGGTGGTCGTTCGGCGAGCGGAACTGCTGGGGTGGGGTGGACTGTCGGACAGCTGTGTCAGACTCACCGCCATGAAGATCACCGAGGCGATCCACGAAGTCCTGAAGGCCAACTACGAGCCGCTGTGGGCGGCCGACGAATCGAGCGCTGCTGACCGGGCGGGCTACCAGGGCGAGTTCATCCTGGCCGGGCAGCTCAGGGTGCACGGCGACCTTGCGATGTGCGGGCTCGGCGCCTCTGACTGGTTCACCATCGACGACATCGCCCACGGACTGCACGACGTCTACCTGGCCTACCACCAGGACGAGGAACTGGGCGCGTACGTCACGGCGGTGGCCCTGGTCGTCGGCGGAACCACGCCGGAGGCGCTGCTGAAAGCGCATTGGGAGGACGAGGCGGACGACGTCAACTGTCTCAGCGACGGCGCCTCGGCGATCTACTCCAGCACCCCGGACAACTGGGGCATCGCCGGCGCCCTCAACCTGACCGTCGGCGAGCCCGCGTATGCGGACGCGATGGCCCGGGTCGCGGCCGAGTTCGCGGCCCAGGCGGCCGCCGGCTCCCGGACCCCGCTGCTCGACATGGTCGTCAACCCGTCGAACGGCGCCAACACGTTCGTCTTCCCCACCACCGACACCAACTCCAACAGCATCCTGATCGGCCGCGACGAGAGCGGGACGGGCGTCGGCATCATCTGGTCCGACTTCGAAGGCTGAACCCGTCGTTGCGTCCTGTGCTCGGCCTACCGCCCAGCGCAGTACCGAGATCAGACAATCGGCCAAGTCCTCGGTCATAGCCCGTCGAGCTCGCGCGATGGGCCGTTCTCCGTGAGGCGTCGAACTATGCTCTCGGCCCGTGGCTCCTGCTGCCGCCTCAGGCCGTCCGGATGACGGCCCTGCGAAGTAGACCGAGCCGTTTGTCGGCATGGAGCTTTGCCGGGCGGCGACGACGCGGATCGCGCCGTGAACGGAGGGCGAGATTCCCCGCACCGCAATGGCGTCAGGCCAAGGCCGTCATGGGCGTTGGCGCCGGGGATTCCCGGTGACAGGGGCACTACGATGCGGTCGGCTCATCGGGAGCCTCGGGAACGCCCAAGACCGTGTTACGCCGGCTCGATGGCAATGCCGCCGAGAGGGTTTTCCCCAGGCCGGCGGCAGCCCTGTGACCGTTGTTCCCAGCCGTGGCCGGGATGTGTCATCGAGTGGCCAGAACCAATACCGGTCCCCCAGCGTCGTACGGCAGTGTGTGCCAACGGCCTGGCCTGTGGGGAGAGCTACTTGAGCAGCGAGATGTACTTCAGCAACAACTACCGCGACCTGTGCGAGCGGAATGGCACCGGGGCAGGGTTCCAGTTCGAGTTCTCGTGCTCGCGCTGCTATGACACCTGGCGCTCGCCGTTCGAGCCCTACGCCGGCGAGCGGGCCGCCACCTGGCTGAAGAAGGGTGTCGACATGGCCTGGGGCCTGCTGGGCCGCAGCGGCAGCGGGATCTCGTCTGCGGCCGACGGGCTGGCGGGCGCCGGTTGGGGACGGGCACGCGACCACGCCTTCGAGCGGGCCATCAGCAACGCCCGGGGACACTTCAACCGCTGCGCCCGCTGTACCGACTACGTCTGCGGGCGTTGCTGGAACGCAGCGCAGGGGCTGTGCCTGCGCTGCGCCCCGGACACCGCGGCCGAGGCCATGGCCGCCCAGCAGCGTGGACTGAACGACATGGCCGCACAACGGGCATACGCCGCGGGGCAGCAGGCAGGGCAGAGCTATGACCCCACCTTGCCACGCCAGTTGGTGTGCCCACGCTGTCACACCGAGACCCACGGAGCCGCCTTCTGCCCCGGCTGCGGCTACCAGCTGGCTCAGCGTAACCAGTGCTCGTCCTGTTCCGCCGCCGTGCCGGATGGCGCGGCATTCTGCCCAGGGTGTGGCGCGCGGCGGTAACACGAAAGGCCAGTTCCTTGATCTGGTGGGAGATGTCCCGGCTCGGCCCTCAGCTGCGCCCACGCCGCGGCAGCCCGGTCGCTGGGGGTTCGTTGTCCAGTTCCGGATCGAGAGCGTGGGGAGCCAGGATCATCCGCTCTCCGATGTCCGACGCACTGCCCGGCATGACGGGTTGCGCGACGAGCTCCGGGTCGGCGCCGAAGTCGGTGACCAGGGGCTTTGTCATCAGCGAGCGCCGCGTTTCAGAACCCATACTCGACCCCTGATGATCTGGTTCTCGCGCCTCGTCGGAGGGCATGGTGCGCATCGGATTCTCCTGTCCGGTTGACCGGCTTCACGGAAGGTGCCGAAGAGCCTAGAGATTCCCCACGTACGGCCAGGTCGTTTCCCCACCTCGTCGTCACAGCCAGGAGCCTCGGTGCTGGCTCGAGGACCTGGCGCATGAAGGGTTGTGATCGTGGCACGTACTTGGCTGTCCATCCGGGTGGAGTTGATCTCCGGGCACGGTGCGGACCTGTGGCCCCGCCCCGGCCGGGTGTTCGCCGCCGCGCGCTCACACTCCTTCGCCCAGTTCGCCACGGCCATCGATATCGCCTTCGGCCGCTGGGACCTGGCCCACCTACCTGTTCACGCTGTCCGACGGCACCCAGGTCAGCCCCCCTGGACTGGTGGGAGGACGAGGCCCCGGACGGCACCGTGGACGGCCATGCCACCAAGCCGAGCAGGCTGCAGGCCGGCGAGCAGTTAGCCTACGTCTTCGACATGGGCGACGACTGGGCCCTCCTGTGCACGATGGCGGAAAACGCATCGAGCCCCTCGACGAACTCGGCGAGGCACCCGACCGCCCGGTTCCCTACTGGGGGTGGGGCAATCTCCCGGACCAATACGCACGCCGCTGGGACGGGGACGACGGGGAGTCGCCGATGCCCAGGCGGCCAGCCCGCGGGCTCAGCGACCTGCCACCGATCCTGCCGTGGTGGGGCGAGGGCCGTCGAGAATGACGTCACGCTGTGCACACAAGGTGGCCGCCAGCGGGCAGTCGAAATGGCTACGGTGGGCAGCTGAAGTGGCCGTGGACGGGGAAATCCGAAGTTCGTGCCGGCCACTCAGGGGGCGAGGCGGCGCAGCCCGGCGATGAAGGCGGCGCCGTCCGGTGTGCCGACGCCCGTCATGGTGTCGTACCCCTTGACGGTGACCTGCTCGGTGGAGGCGTGGTCCTGGACGTCGAAGAGGTCGACGCCCGGGCTGCCTCCGCGGCCGGGCCATTGGGCCGGCCCGGCCGCGGAGGCTCTTCGTGCACCACGCCGATCATGTCCCGGCTTACCTCCGCGGCGAGCTTCGGCTCCCTGCCCAGACGCCCGTCGAACTGGTCGTCGAAGAGGAAGAAGAACGCCATGGTGTCCGCGGCCACATCGAGGTCAACCCCACGGGCATACGGATAGAGCAGGCCAGCCAGCCGGGCCATACCCCAGCGTAAGTACCAGTCCATGGCGGCGTCACTGCGAACCAGGGCGTGCTGCCGCACCCACCGCACGTTCACGTCCTGAGCCCTGGTTGCATCAGGGTTTTCCTCGAACGGGAAGGGAAAGTCGAACTCGATGTACTGCTGGGGCGCTTTCGAAGGCTGCATACAGCCATCTAGGCAGGGTTCGGTGAGCGGAGCCAGGGTGAGCTGTCCCGAGTTTCGTAGAGTCCGGTGATCTTGTTTCAGGCGGACTGCAGGGCTTGCTCCTGGCTTCGCCAG
>NZ_JAIQYY010000053.1 GCF_020181035.1 Streptomyces sp. CoH27 | reverse complement strand
GATCTCGCCTGCCCTTCCGGGGCTGAGGAGGTGGAAAGTCCCCCATACACGACCGTAGAACGACATCGGCGGCGCCGCTGGCGGAACAAGCACGCTGTCGACGAACGGCTAGGTGAAGCGGTCGACAGGGCAGACGTCGCCTGATGCGATACCCGTCCCGATGATGACCCGCCGCCGGCCGCCACGACCCACGACGTGCGGAGGGGGCATCGGTGAGGAACGGTAGGAGTGGGAGCAGGGACGCAGAGGGCTCGGACGCCTCAGACGCGTCGTGCCCCGGTGGATCCCGAGGTCGGGTGTCCGCGGAGGGGCAGGATGGGCGAGATCGACATGCACGATGCCACTCCACTCGGCAACAGCTCCGGCGCCCTACCGGACCAGGTGATGACCGAGGAAGCTTTCGCACAGTGCCACCTGCCGCTGATGGTGTACGACTCCCGGCTGCGTGCCGTGCGTGCGAGCGTCGGCGCCGTACGGGAACTCGGGCTCTCCGAAGAGCAGATGCGTGGTCGGCGGGTCACGGACATTCTGCCGCCGCACATCTGCCGGACGGTCGAGGACGGCATGCGCCGTGCGTTCACCACAGGGGAACCCGAACAGTTCCATGTCCGTGGCAGGCCCCGGCCCGGTGCGCCGGAAGGGGTCTGGGCCGTGACTGTCTCCCCGCTCAAGACCCCGGCGGGGCAGGTGCGACAGGTGGAGGTCGCGGCGCTCGATGTCACCGAGCAGCATCTCGCCCGGGAGCGGCTCGCCCTGCTCAACGACGTCAGCACGCAGGTCGGAAGCACGCTGGATGTGATGTGCACGGCCCAGGAGATGGCCGATGTGGCGGTGGGCCGGCTGGCCGACTTCGTCACCGTCGACCTGCGGGACTCCCTGTTCCGGGGTGTCGAGCCCCGGCCGGCTGCCCCCGGTACCGTCGCCTTGCGCCGTGCGGGGCAGCAGTCCGTCCTCCCGGGCGTGCCCGAGGCGGTGGCCCGGCCGGGAGACGTGGACTACTACCCTCAGTCCGCGCCCCCCGTCCGCTGCGTGACCACCGGCCGGTCCTCACTGCACCGGACCATGAACGACCAGGACATCAGGGACTGGCAGAAGGCCGACCCGGAACGTTCGCAGGTGGTCCAGGGCTTCGGCATCCACTCGGTCATGGTCATTCCGCTCCGCGCCCGCGGCATCACCCTCGGCGTGGCCGTCTTCGTCCGTCACCGGCGTCCGGACCCCTTCGAGGAGGACGACCTGCTCCTCGCCGAGGAGATCGGCGCACGCGCCGCCGTGGCCGTCGACAACGCCCGCCGCTACACCCTCGAACGCACCACGGCCTTGGCGCTGCAGCGCAGCCTGCTGCCCAGTCGGTTCGCTGCACAGGACGCCGTCGAGGTCGCCTACCGTTACCTGCCGGCCCGTACCCGGGCGGGGCTCGGCGGCGACTGGTTCGATGTGATCCCGCTGTCGGGAGCCCGGGTTGCGCTGGTTGTCGGGGACGTGGTGGGCCACGGCCTGCGCGCCTCTGCCACCATGGGGCGGCTGCGGACTGCGGTACGCACCCTGGCGGACGTGGATCTGCCAACTGACGAGCTCCTCGTCCACCTCGATGACCTGGTCACCCATCTGGCGGCAGAGGAGGACACCCACCAGGACCCCGTGTCCGACCTGGGGATCTCCACGGATCTGATCGCCACGTGCCTGTACGTCGTCTACGACCCGGTCGCGCGTCGCTGCACAGCTGCCACCGCCGGCCACCCGCCGCCCGTCGTCGTCACTCCCGAGGGCATGGCGGACTTCGTCGACGTCCCTTCCGGACCTCCGCTTGGTGTGGGCGGTCTGCCCTTCGAAACGGTCGAGTGGGAACTGTCCCCGGGCAGCCTCCTCGCGTTGTACACGGACGGCCTGATCCAGGGGACCGTGCAGGACCTTGACAAGGGCCTCACGGCACTGCGCGAGCGCCTGGAACAGCCCGGCCCCTCCATCGAGGCCACCTGCGACAACCTGATCCAGAGCCTGCTGCCCGCACAGCCCCAGGACGACGTCGCCCTGCTCCTCGCCCGCACCCGAGCCCTGGACGCCGACCAGGTCGCGACCTGGGAGCTGCCGTCCGACCCGGCCGTGGTGGCCCATGCCCGTGCGGAGATCCTGGCCAGGCTGACGCAGTGGCGGCTGGACGATGTGGCCTTCACCGCCGAACTGGTGGCCAGCGAACTCGTCACCAACGCGATCCGCTACGGGCGGCCGCCCATCCGGCTGAGGCTGATCCGTGACACCGCGCTCCTCTGCGAGGTCTCCGACGGCAACAGCACCGCCCCGCACTTGCGGCGGGCGCGCACCTTCGACGAAGGGGGGCGCGGGCTGCTGCTCGTGGCCCAGCTCGCCGAACGCTGGGGAACACGCCACCACGCGGAGGGCAAGACGATCTGGGCCGAGATCGGACTTCCCGACGGGCGAGAGTAGGGCGCCTGGCGGTCCGCGAACGTGCAGCGGCTCAGCTCAGGGGCTGGCGTTCTCCGGCTTCGGCACCGTCCTTCAACCAGACTCGCTGCTGACGGCCGTGCCGAATGGTCATGCCCGGGGCGCGCTGACAGCGGCTGCTCGTCCCTTGCCCTCGCGTCTCGGGACAGCCCGTCTGCGAGTCCCTGCAACGGCCCGGCACCCGATCGGCCCATTCGTGTAGCCCGGTCAGGTGATAGCGGGGGCCGGGCGTCCCGAGTCGCCCGGTGGGGCGGCAGCGCGCACCATGGAACGTGCAGGGAGCCTGGTCTCTTTCCCTCCCTGGAGGTGGGCGCGATGACTCTGCCCGTACGACACCGGCCCGGCCACCTGCTGGAGCGGGTCTTCCCCTGGGGCGAGCCGCTGGCCGCTGAGTTCGACGACATGTTCGAGAGGATGAACCGCCTCCTGGAGGCCGCCGCGCCCCGCTGGTCCGAGACGATGGCCTGGGTGCCGCCGGCCGACCTGCGCGAGACCGACGAGGCGTACATGGTCGAGTGCGAACTGCCCGGCCTCAAGCGCGAGGACATCGACGTCGAGGTCGGCGAACACGACCTGTGCATCACCGGAGAACTCAAGGAACGCGAACGCCAGGGCGTCCTGCGCCGAGCCACCCGCCGCACCGGCCGCTTCGAGTACCGCTCCCTGCTGCCCGTCGACGTCAACGCCGAGCAGGTCAGCGCGCAGCTGGCCGACGGCATGCTGACCGTGACCGTCCCCAAGACGCAGGCCGCCAAGCCGCGCCTCATCGAGATCACGACCTGACCGACCGGACCACCGTGTGAGGGGACCAAGGAAGGCGGCCCGGGCGGCCGGTGCGGGCGGGTCAGTGGGTGGTGCCTGCCCCTGCGCACCGGCCGTCGGGCCGCGGTAGCACGATCGCGACTGGGGGCATGATGGAGCCGTCCGAGCCGCTCGCGCGCCCGGAGCCGCATACTCCCCATGATCTGAGGCTGCGGCTCGATGCCCAGCTGGACCAGATCGCCGAGCAGCTGCGGCAACTGGCCATGGCCAAGGACCGGCTGCAGGGGTTGCTGGACGCGGTGCTGGCTATCAGCCGGGAGTCGGACCTGCCCGCAGTGCTGCACTGCGTCGTCACCACTGCCATGGGCTTGGTCGGCGCACGCTACGGGGCGCTGGGGGTGCTGGACGAGTCCGGTGAGCACCTGGGCCAGTTCATCACCGCCGGCCTGTCGGAGTCCGAGCGCGCCGCGCTCGCCGACGTCGAGTTCCCCCGCGGACGCGGCGTTCTCGGACACCTGATCCACCACCCCGAGCCCATACGCGTCGACGACATAGCCTCCCACCCCGCCTCCGCCGGATTCCCGCCCGGTCACCCCCACATGCGCACCCTGCTCGGCGTCGCCATCAGCGTCCGCGGCACCATCTACGGCGACCTCTACCCCTCCGAACGCCGTGACGGGCGCCCCTTCGACCGCGAGGACGAGGACATCGTCGTCACCCTCGCCGGCGCCGCCGGCATCGCCATCGAGAACGTCCGCCTGTACGAGCAGGTCCGCGAGAGCGCCGAACACTTCCAGCGGCTGCTCCTGCCCACCCTGCCCGACCTACGCCCCTTCACCGCCGCCGCCGTCTACCGGCCCGCCCCCACCCCCGGCCACCTCGGCGGCGACTGGTACGACGCCCTCTGGCTGCCCGACAACGCCTGTGCGGCCGTTATCGGCGACGTCGTCGGCCACGACCTGCACGCGGCTGCCGCCATGGCCCAGACCCGCAGCATGCTGCGCGCCCTGCTCTACGACCGCCTCACCCCGCCCAGCGCCATCCTGCGCCGGCTCGACCGCACTCTGCACGCCATCACAGACCTGCCCGTCACCACCGCCTGCCTCGCCCGCATCGAACCTGAGGACGTTGGCTGGACACTTCACTGGAGCAGCGCCGGCCACCTCCCCCCGCTCCTGATCACCGCCGACCGGCGCACGGAATACCTGCACGCTGACCCCGGCCTCCCCCTCGGCGTCGACCCCGACCAGCCCCGCCCCGACCACACCCACCCACTCGACGCGAACGCCACGGTGGTCTTCTTCACCGACGGACTGGTCGAGCACCCCGCCCACCCCATCGATGCGAGCCTGCACACCCTTGCCGAGCTGGCCGCCGACCACGCCCGAGCACCCCTGGACGACCTCGTCCGCACTCTGGCCGACCAGCATCCCAGCGACGGCCACGACGACCTGGCCGTCTTGGCCTTGCGCACTCCCGCGCACCGGTAGGAGCGGCCAACACCGGAGATGGACCTGTGGCGGAACAAGAGCCGAACTGCGTCCTGTGCTCGCAACGCCTGTCGCACGCCTTCGTGCTCAGCCATGCCACCCCCGCAGACAGCCGCCTTTGCACTACTAAGACCTGAAGATCCCCACAGACAAGAGACGAACGATGCGTTCCGTAACCGGTTGAGCACGTATCCCCACGCGGAGGCGGGGATACGCCTCGCGAACACCATGCCGAGGCCCCGGCGATGCCCTCGGATTCTGCCGATGACAAGTAGAGGTCGCTCTTGTAGAGAGTCGGTGGTCAACTGGCCTTGTGGCCCCACTGCGGCCCGACCAGGGTCCACTCCCTGTCCCACTGCTGGATGCGCCGCCGGTCGAGATACCTCCGGCCGACGCTCCCCACGCCAAACACCACGCCACTCAGTGCAAGGGCTGCCGAGCCTCCGAGGAAACCTGCCTCGACGGCCGCGGCGGCGGCGGTCGGTGGCTGAGCGCTCAGCTTCCCCTGGCCGTCGATCCAGATCCTGACCTTGGAGCCGGCCTTCTTCCCGGTTGTCACCAGAGTCATGCCGCTGCGCGTGGAGCCGTCCGAGTTCGTCCAGCGGACCCTTGCAGAGGCAAGGTCTCTACCTATCCCCGAGGTCGCAGTGCGCGGGGCATCATCGAGGAGAACGGCGCGACCGGGGGTCCGTTCGGCCCGCTGCTGGGCGAAGACCTGGTCGGCTGCATGGGCCGCCACCACCCCGATCGCCGTGCCACCCGCAGCGATGAGCACCCATACGGCCAGCAGGAGCCATGCCTCGAAGACATCGTCGCGTCGCCGGATCGGGTTGTTCCGCCATCGCCACAGCGGCATGCGCGTTCGCCCGCGCTTCCATGTGGTGGGCTTTCCCTTGCGCATCTCTCCGCACCTCCTCGTCGTCACACACAGGAAGGTGACAGCCGCAGTCTTGCCGTGACATGGGCCGATCAGGCGGAAGCTCAGGGCCGATCGGGCCAAGTCCTCGCCGGCGCCGGGTCGTTCGGCCCAACACACACGGGTCGTTGACCCGCCGTGGTTCTGTGCACGTGCGTAGTGGTCGACGTGCACCGAACAGGCCCGGCAAGGGGACCATCGGCCCCTCACCGTTCTGCCGTGGTGCTCTCACGCTCGTAGGACACCCGCACCTGTCCGACTTCGTACGAGAGGAGGCCATCATGCGAACCGCGCCCCTCGACGCCGCGGCACTGGAAGCGTGCATCTCGGCCGCCGTGGCCGCGCCCTCGATCTACAACACCCAGCCGTGGCGCTTCCGGCTTGACCAGGAGGCCGTCGCGCTGGAAGTGCGCGCCGTACCCGAGCGTGGCTTGCGCCATGCCGATCCTGTCGGCCGTGCTCTGCATCTGTCTGTCGGTGCCGCTGTCTTCAACCTCCGTGTCGCGGCGGCCCACGTCGGCTGGGCGCCCGTCGTACGCCTGCTGCCGGATCCCGAGGACCCGGGTGTGCTGGCCAGCCTTCGGCTGTCCGGGACGGGCCGGCGGCACACCGCAGGGCACCGCCCCGACCTCTACCCGATGATCTGGCGCAGGCACAGCAGCAGGTTCCCCTTCTCCCGCAGGCTGCTTCCGCCGAACGTCCGAGCCGAACTCGTCGAAGCTGCTCAGACAGAAGGTGCCTCACTGACCTTTCCAGGAGCCGCAGAGACGGCACGGCTGCTGCGCGTGGCCATGGAAGCCGAGCATCGCAATCGCGCCGACCCCGACCGGGCAGTGGAGAGCCGCCGATGGGTGCACCCGGGCCCGGACGACTCCACCGGAGTCGGCATACCGCGAGTGGCACTGGGGCCGCAGGACGCGCTTGAGCAGGTGCCCATGCGTGACTTCACCGCTCAGCGGCACCCTGAGAGGCTCCCCGCCCAGCCCTTCGAACCCGTCCCTGTGGTAGCTCTGCTGGCCACCGAGCACGACTGGCGCAGCGACTGGCTGCGCGCCGGACAGGCGCTGGAGCACGTCCTGTTGGTAGCCACGGCGCACGGTGTGCGCGCCTCCTTGCTGCACCAGCCGATGGAGTGGCCCGACCTGCGCCGCGACCTGAGCCACGTTCCGGACCTCACCGGGCATGCGCAGATGCTGGTTCGCCTCGGGTACGGCCCGGAGGGCCCGGCCACCCCTCGACGTGCACCGGATCAGGTGTGGTCACGCTCAACGACCGGGCAGCCCGAGTAGCTGTGGTCCTGGAGCCACGGCCATCCCCAAGGCCTGCTGCTGGACCTCCACCCCGTGTGGTTGCGGGCGGCGCCTACGGCCTCGTCAGCCCGCTTCGGCGGTGAGGATTCCGCCGGGCACAGCGGCCACGGCTTCGGGCAGGTGGTCGTAGAGCTCGAACAGGCCATCCAGTCCCGCAGCACTCAGTATCCGAGGGAATTGGCGGCCAGTGGTGACGAGACGGAGTCGGCCGTGCCGTTCCATGACCCTGTTCCGCGCCCGGCACAGCATCCCGAGTCCGGCGCAGTCGATGAAGAACACGCCACGAAGGTCCACCACGAGGTCGGGGAGGACGACGGCCGTCAGATCGTCCAGGCGCGCGCCAAGGGGCGGTGCCGTGAGGATGTCGATCTCACCGTGCAGCTCCACGACGGTCGTCCCGCCGACGGCACGCTCGGTGTGGCGGGATGCGGCCATGATGAGGGGTACGACCATGATCAGAGGAAATCGGAGCCTATGGCCGTGTCGGAAGGGCCGTCCGGCCCCCCTTCGCCGCCACGTTTCCTCGGGCCGCTCTCCGGCCAGGGCGGGACCCGTGGCCCTCACCCGCGGCAGCCGGCGGACTCAGCATGGAGTGTGATCCCTCCACCGGGCGAAAGACGGGCTGACTCATGTACTCGAACGATGGTTTCCGCGAACTCGGTCGTCACGAGTGCCTGCGCCTGCTGGCGACGGCTCCCATCGGCCGGATCGTCTACACGCGCCAGGCGCTGCCCGCGGTCGTGCCGGTCAGCTTCGGCCTGGACGCCGACGGAGCGGTGCTGCTGCGCATCTCCGCGGCTTCCCAGCTGGCCCGCGCGGTCGACGGCGCGGTCGTCGCCTTCGAGGCGGACGCGGTCGACGTGGACACGCACTCCGGCTGGAGCGTTGTCGTGACCGGCCGGGCCGAGATCGTGACGGATCCGGCTGAGGCAGCACGCCTGGAGCGGATCGGCCCGCGCTCCTGGGCTCCCTCGCCCCAGGAGGTCTTCGTGCGCATCGAGCCCGAACTGGTCACGGGGCGCGAACTCGTCGGGGGCCGCACGATGTACGGCCTGCACCTCTCCGCCTGACCGCTGGGCATCACGTGCCCGCGACCTGGCCCGAACGGCCCAACGGTGCGGGGCCGGACGGCGCGGCGACGGGTTCCCGCAGGCCCTGCCCCGGGCCGGGGCACACGAGGAGCATCGTCAGCGGAGCCGCCCACGGAACCGTCCGTGTGCGGTGTCGCGAACGATGCGGAGGCAGTGATGACCGTGGCAACCCGTCCAGACGTGGACGCACCCGCCGATGACTGGCGTGGCTTCGCCGGCCGGGGCTGGCGCGACCGGATCGACGTGCGCGACTTCATCCAGGCCAACTACACGCCGTACGAAGGCGGTCCGGAGTTCCTGACCGGCCCGACCGAGCGCACGCTCGCCGTCTGGCACAAGGTCAGCGCCCTGTTTCCCGAGGAGCGACGCAAGGGCATCCTCGACGTGGACACCGCCGCCCCTTCCACGATCACCTCGCACGCCCCCGGCTACATCGACCGGGACCGTGAGCTGATCGTCGGCCTGCAGACCGACGCCCCCCTGAAGCGCGCGATCATGCCCAACGGCGGACTCCGGATGGTCGAGAACGGCCTGAAGGCGTACGGCTACGAGCCCGACCCCTTCGTGACCAAGGTCTTCGGCACCTACCGCAAGACCCACAACGACGGCGTCTTCGACGCCTACACCCCCGAGATGCGGGCCGCACGCAAGGCCGGGATCATCACGGGACTGCCCGATGCCTACGGCCGCGGCCGGATCATCGGCGACTACCGGCGCGTCGCTTTGTACGGAACCGACCGCCTGATCGAGGCCAAGCGGGCCGAGCGTGCCCTGCTCGACGCCTGTGCGTCCTCCACCGAGGTCATCCGTGACCGGGAAGAACTCGCCGAGCAGATAAAGGCGTTGGCCGAGCTGACGCGGATGGCGGCGTCGTACGGCTGTGAGGTGTCCCGTCCCGCAGCCACTGCCCAGGAGGCCGTGCAGTGGCTCTACCTCGGCTATCTGGCTGCGGTGAAGGAGCAGAACGGCGCGGGCATGTCGCTCGGCCGCACCTCCACCTTCCTCGACGTCTACCTCCAGCGGGACCTGGCGGACGGGACCATCGACGAGACCCGGGCCCAGCAGCTGATCGACGACTTCGTGATCAAGCTGCGGATCGTGCGCTTCCTGCGCACTCCCGAGTACGACGCCCTGTTCTCCGGTGACCCGACCTGGGTGACGGAGTCCATCGGCGGCATGGGCACCGACGGCCGGACCCTGGTCACCCGGACCTCCTTCCGGTTCCTGCAGACCCTGTACAACCTCGGCCCCGCCCCCGAACCCAACCTGACCGTGCTCTGGTCGCCCCGGTTGCCCGACGGCTTCAAGGAGTTCTGCGCCCAGGTCTCGATCGACACCAGCGCCGTCCAGTACGAGTCCGACGACCTGATGTGCCCCCGGACCGGGGACGACACCGCCATCGCCTGCTGCGTCTCCCCTATGGCGGTCGGCAAGCAGATGCAGTTCTTCGGCGCACGGGTCAACCTCGCAAAGGCACTGCTCTATGCGATCAACGGCGGCCGTGACGAGATGACCGGTGAACAGGTCGCCCCCTCCGCGCCCCCGCTGACCGGTGAGTACCTCGACTACGAGGAACTGTCAGCGGCCTACGACCACGTCCTGGACTGGCTGGCCCGGACGTACGTCAACGCGCTCAACGTCATCCACTACATGCACGACAAGTACGCCTACGAACGTCTGGAGATGGCCCTGCACGACTACCCCGTGCACCGGTTCATGGCCTGCGGGATCGCCGGTCTGTCGGTGGCCGCGGACAGCCTGTCCGCCGTGAAGTACGCCCGGGTGAAGGTGATCCGGGACGCCACCCGACTCGCCGTCGACTTCCGCACCGAGGGCGACTTCCCGGCGTACGGCAACAACGACGACCGCGCCGACAGCATCGCCGTCGACCTGGTGGAGTCCTTCATGGCGAAGGTGCGCCAATACCCCACCTACCGTGCTGCCGAGCACACCCAGTCGGTCCTCACCATCACCTCGAACGTGGTCTACGGCAAGCACACCGGCAACACCCCCGACGGGCGGCGTGCCGGACAGCCCTTCGCACCCGGTGCCAACCCGATGAACGGCCGGGACCGGCACGGAGTCGTCGCGTCGGCCCTGTCGGCGGCGAAGCTGCCGTACGAGCAGGCTCGCGACGGCATCTCGCTGACCACCACCATCACGCCCGAGGGACTGGGCCACGACCCTACGGAACGCGCGGGCAACCTGGTCGGCATCCTGGACGGCTACATGGCCGCGGGCGGCTTCCACATGAACGTCAACGTCCTGAACCGGGCGACGCTTGAGGATGCCATGGAACACCCGGAGAAGTACCCGGAGCTGACCATCCGGGTCTCCGGATACGCCGTCAACTTCGTCCGCCTGACGCGAGAGCAGCAGCTCGACGTGATCAGCCGCACCTTCCACGGGTCGCTGTGAACGCCACCACGGCGCCGGCGGTGACCGGCCGGATCCATTCCTGGGACCTGTCCACCGGCGTGGACGGTCCCGGGACCCGGTTCGTGCTGTTCGTCAGCGGCTGCCCGCTGCGCTGCCTGTACTGCGCCAATCCGGACACTTGGCACATGCGCAACGGGCGGGAGACTTCCGTGGACGCGGTGATGGAGGGGATCGGGAAGTACCGGGGCTTCGTGACCACGGCCGGGGGAGGGGTGACCATCACCGGCGGGGAGCCGCTGCTCCAGCCGGCGTTCACCGGCTCGGTCCTGCACCGTTGCAAGGAAGCCGGACTCCACACAGCGCTGGACACCTCCGGCTTTCTGGGCGCGCGTGCCACCGACGAACTCCTCGCCGACACCGACCTGGTGCTGCTGGACATCAAGTCGTTCGATGTCGGCACCTACCGCAAGCTCACCGGCGGCCGGCTGGCTCCCACGCTCAGCTTTGCCACCCGCCTGGACCGGCTGGGCGTTCCCGTGTACATCCGCTACGTCCTCGTCCCCGGCTGGACCGACGACCCTTCGACCGTGGACGGCCTCGGTGCCTTCTTGGCCGGGCTGAGCAACGTCGACCGGGTGGACGTCCTGCCGTTCCACAAACTCGGCGCGCACAAGTACGACGCCCTGGGCGTCGAGTTCGCGCTGCGCGACACACCCGTGCCCGATCCGGACCTCACGGAACGCGTGCGCGAGCAGTTCCGGGAGCACGGTTTGCGGGCGCTGTGAGCCGCAGATACCCGCCGTACCTTCACACGCGTGTGGGCCACCCGGCCGCCGCACAGGGACCCGAGGCCTCTCCTGCCCCAAGTGCCTGCTGTCAACACTGAGTTCGTGACTTTGAAGTGGGGCCGTGATCAGGCGGCGTCGGGCTCGCCGTCAGCGGTGAGCCGGACGCCGGTGATCAGGTCGGGCCGGATGCGTACCGCATAGTCCATGGTCTGGTTCACCCACGGATTGAGCAGTTCCTGGTAGCGGGCCAGTTCTTCGGAGTCCGTCACCAGATAGGCATAGCCGGTGACCACGACGCTCCAGCCGAGGTGGGTGTCGGGTTCTATGGAGTCGGCCTCGTATGCCACCACGACGCCCTGTCCGTGGGCCTGCCCGGCGCGCGCGGTCAGCGCCGCGCCCTCGTGGGTACGGATGACGATCTCGCCGTTGTCCAGAACGTGGTTGACCGGGCGGACGGTCGGCAGCGCGTGGCGGGTGAACACGATCCTGCCGAAGGACACGCTGCCCAGCAGCCGCACTGCTTCGTCCCTGTCCAGCTCGATGCTTCGGCGTGGCCCGGCTGGGACGGTCTGTGGGGTGTCGATGCTCATGGGTGGCTTCCGTGCGGGTTCGTTGCTCACTGCTGTGTGTCTTCGGTCGGCGCGGCGAGGTGGGGGGTGCGTGGCCTGTCACGGTGGCGGCGGCCGGTGCGCCGGTGGGGCATGTGCGACGTCCCTTCGAGGCCTGGGCGGCTGCCTGTCCGTGGTGCTCGGCTGGAAGCCGCGGAAAGGCTCGATCAGGTCATTGGAGTGCACTGGAGCTCGTCACGCCAGGGTCGTTCGGCCCTTGTCCGCGTGCTGCCGCCCCGGTTTGCCGTCGTAATAGGCCGTGCGCATCATCTCCTGCATGTCGTCGAGCATCGGCATGTGCGGGTTGGCGGGAGCACAGTGACGGCCTGCTCTCGGCGACGGCCGAGTTCAGCCGCCGCCCACACCTGCGGGCGGGAGGGACACCGTGAGGGATCGGTGCCCCTCCCTCCTCCCTCCCGCCCTTGACCCTATGTGCCGATAATCCCTTACATGCCGATAGTCCCTTCTGGGGACTGGCTGGCACTGGTTAGCGGAGCGCTGTGGGGCTCTGATCCCGGCCGCCGTCGGTACGGCCGCCGCGCCACGGAGGCGGCGCGGCCGACCTGCGGGCCTCCTGCTTACGGTGCAGGGCGCGATCCATCTGGCTGCGCAGCCGGTCCTGCAGTCGGTCAGCCAGTTCATGTGCCGTGGCCTCCTGGGCATGCACGACCACGAGGGTGTTCCCCACGACGAGTTCGGCACCGACGGACCAGGGCCGCTCAGCGTGGTGCGCCACCGCCTTGGCGATCCTCACCGCACCGCTCACGGGCGGAATCCCGGGCCTGCCGAGGACCGCGTCGATCTTCTCCCGGAGGTATGCGAGGGCTTCCTCGTCCACATCGCCTTCCACGCGTACCTGTACGGCGTCGGTGGTGACGTGGGCGCCGACGTCTTTGGCAGTCATGTGCTCAACTCCATTCTGATCGTTTCGCAGCGGCTCCAGACTTCTGCGAGGACCGGTCCCGGCCCCAGGGCTGTCAGGCCCCAGGACCGGGGCCATAGGGCCTTTACCTGTTCTGGGAGCCGTCGGAGGCGCGCCGCTCGACCGGCAGAGGAGAACGCCGGGCCACTTCGCACCCTGGAGGCAGCGGCAGAGTCCGGCCGCGGGGGATTGTGGGGGGATGGGGCCGACTGGCCCTGGCCGTGCGGCCCGGATTCGACAAGGATCTCGGTACGGAGGGCCGATTCCGTCCACGGGCGGGGATCGGTGTGGAGTGCGAAACCAGGGAGCAGTTTGATGGCGGACAGCGAGCAGCCCGGCGCCGGCAACCCGATCCGGGTCTTCCTGCTGGACGACCACGAGGTGGTACGGCGCGGTGTAGGCGACCTGCTGAACGACGAGCCGGACATCGAGGTGATCGGCGAGGCCGGCACGGTGGAGCAGGCGTTGGTACGTGTCCCCGCCCTGCGTCCGCAGGTGGCCGTGCTCGATGTGCGTCTGCCCGACGGCGACGGTGTGACCGTGTGCCGGGAGCTCCGGTCACGCATGCCCGAGCTGGCCTGTCTGATGCTGACCTCCTTCGACGACGAGGAGGCCCTGCTCGACTCGATCATGGCGGGCGCCTCCGGATACGTCCTGAAGCAGATCCAGGGCTCGGACCTGGTGTCCGCCGTACGCACCGTGGCCGCCGGCCAGTCCCTCCTCGACGCGAGCGCCACCACCAAGCTGATGGCCCGGCTGCGCGGTGGACAGGAGGAGCAGCCGCCGGATGGACTTCAGGGCCTGACCGAGCGCGAGCGGGAGATCCTGGCCCTGATCGGTGAGGGCCTGACCAACCGTCAGATCGGCCAGCGTCTCTACCTGGCCGAGAAGACGGTGAAGAACCACATCTCCCGCCTGCTGGCCAAGCTGGGCGTGGAGCGCCGTATCCAGGCCGCCGTCATCGCCACCCAGGTCCAGGACCGGCAGAGGCAGGAAGGGCACTGAAACCCGGCGGCCGGCGACCGAGTGCCGGCCGTTCTCTCCCAGTCCCTGACCGACATCCCGGGCACGCGCTTGCCGACCACACAGTCCGACACCGCGTGGGCATCACGGCCGACAGCCCGGTGGCCGGGTTGTGCTCCGGCGCCGTCCTCCGGGATGAACTTGCGGCGCGTCGTCCGACAGGGGATAAGCTCCTGCATGGGTCCAGCGTTCCCGAGGCCCGGGGCGCCCGAGGACCACCGATCATCTGTCCGCTTGTGCCAGTCCGTTCAACCTCGGTAAGCCTCGGGCCACATCCCGCGCCCGATCCGCGGACGGGGGACTGGCTCCAGCCGGGGCCCGTACTCCTCCTCGGGCGAATGCGACATGACAGCCTTCGGCAGCATAGACATTCCGGTAGGAGTTCTGATGCCCCGGGAAGCGTCCATCAGCCTCGAACGTCTGAACAGCCTGGGCATACGTATCGGCTGCCCGGGCATGTGCAGAGCCGCTGATGCAGCCCGGCGGATACTGGAACTGACCCACTGCGGGCACGACAGCACGACGGAGGGCGAGATGGACACACCGCAGCCGGACACGAAGACCGTGACCGCGTTGGTCGCCTCGGCCATGGCGGATCCGTCCATGCGGCGTCGATGCGCTGGGTGGGCCCGCGGCACGCCGACGAACAGAACACCGCCGACGCCTTCGCGGCCGGCACCAACGGCTCACCGCACCCCCGACACAGCGGCGGCCCGGGCTCGTCATCGGCGACCACGACCAGCCGCAGCCGGGGGACGCCCTTCCCGCCCATACGAGCACCATACGACAGGTCCATGACCGAAGGTCGGAGCTCTGGCAGCCTGTCGTGCACGAGGCTCAACTCCTGAGTTCAGACGCGAGCCCGGCTTCGGTGATTCCGCGTGCACGGAGCCGGGCTCCTGACGCGTTGCACGAGGATGGACCAGAGCCCGGCCCCTACCCCGACGACGACCGGTATCAACAGCCAGACCAGTGCTCCCACGGGTGCGCCTCCCTCGGGCGATGTGTGCGGACGCCTTTCCGGCCCCCTCTGGGGTAAACGGGGTTTAGTCCTGGCCTTCTTGCTCAGCGGGGGCGATTGGTGGCGAAGGGCTCTGGGCTCCTGCCGAGTTCTCCGCGGCAGGTGTGGCCCGAACGGCCCTGTCGGGTACCCGGCGCGGCGGCAGATGGTGGGGCGTGCAGACCGGCATGTACGGCACCCGGAACCCTGCCCCGACTCGGAAGGATCCCTGATGTCCGACGACACGCAGCAGACGCCCGTCCGGCTGGAGGAGGATGAGCTGAGGTCGCTGGTCGCCCACTGGCGCGCCGCGAACTATCTGTCCGTCGGCCAGATCTACCTCATGGCAAACCCCCTGCTCACCGAGCCCCTGCGCCCGGAGCACGTCAAACCGCGGCTGCTGGGCCATTGGGGTACGTCGCCCGGCCTGAACCTGGTGCACACCCACCTCAACCGCGTCATCAAGGCCCGAGGCCTGGACGCCCTGTGTATCTGGGGGCCTGGTCACGGTGGCCCGGCCGTGCTGGCCAACTCCTGGCTGGAGGGCTCGTACACCGAGACATACCCGGACATCACGCGAGACGCGGCCGGCATGGGCCGGCTGTTCAAACAGTTCTCCTTCCCCGGCGGGGTGCCGAGCCATGTCGCACCGGAGACGCCCGGCTCGATCCACGAAGGAGGCGAACTCGGCTACTCGCTCTCCCACGCCTACGGCGCCGCCCTGGACAACCCGAACCTGCTGGTCGCCTGCGTGATCGGCGACGGCGAGGCGGAGACCGGCCCGCTGGCCGCCTCCTGGCACTCGAACAAGTTCCTCGACCCGGTCAACGACGGCGCGGTCCTGCCGATCCTGCACCTCAACGGCTACAAGATCGCCAACCCGACCGTGCTGTCCCGCCTGCCCGAGCACGAACTCGACGAGCTCCTGCGCGGCTACGGACATGCCCCCATTCACGTCACCGGCGACGATCCGATGGCCGTCCACCGGGCGATGGCCGCCGCAATGGATGACGCACTGGAGCGCATCGCGGCCATCCAGAGCAGCGCCCGTGAGGGCGGCGTAGCAGGGCGGCCGCACTGGCCGGTGATCGTGCTGCGCACCCCCAAGGGCTGGACCGGCCCGGCCGAGGTCGACGGCCTGCCCGTGGAGGGGACCTGGCGTTCCCACCAGGTCCCGCTGGCCGCCGTACGGGACAATCCCGAGCATCTGCGGCAACTGGAGAAGTGGATGCGCTCCTACCGGCCGGAGGAGCTGTTCGACGAGCACGGCGCCCCGCGCCCCGACGTGCTCGCCTGTATCCCCGAGGGCAGGAGCCGACTGGGCGCCAATCCCCACGCCAACGGCGGCCTGCTGCTGCGCGAGCTGCCCCTGCCGCCCCTGGAGAAGTACGCAGTCGAGGTCGACAAGCCCGGTGCGACCCTGCACGAACCCACGCGTGTTCTCGGCAACCTGCTCCAGGACGTCATGCACGCTACGAGTGGACGGCGCGACTTCCGCCTCGTCGGCCCCGACGAGACCGCCTCCAACCGGCTCCAGGCCGTCTACGCGGCCAGCGGCAAGGCCTGGCAAGCCGCGATCCTGCCGGTGGACGAACACCTCGACCGGCACGGCCGCGTGATGGAAATCCTCTCCGAACACACCTGCCAGGGCTGGCTGGAGGGCTACCTCCTCACCGGTCGGCACGGGCTGTTCTCCTGCTACGAGGCGTTCGTGCACATCGTCGACTCGATGGTCAACCAGCACATCAAGTGGTTGCGCACCACCCGCCGCCTGCCCTGGCGCGCCCCCATCGCCTCCCTCAACTACCTGCTGACCTCGCACGTGTGGCGCCAGGACCACAACGGCTTCTCCCACCAGGACCCCGGCTTCGTCGACCACATCCTCAACAAGAGCCCCGAAGCGGTCCGGGTCTACCTGCCGCCGGATGCCAACACTCTGCTGTCCGTGGCCGACCACACGCTACGCAGCCGCGACTACGTGAATGTGATCGTTGCCGGCAAGCAGCCTTGCTTCGACTGGCTTTCGATGGAAGAAGCGAAGGTCCACTGTGCGCGCGGGGCCGGCATCTGGGAGTGGGCTGGTACCGAGGACCGTTCACGGGAACCAGACGTGGTCCTGGCCTGTGCGGGTGATGTGCCTACCCAGGAGGTGCTCGCCGCCGCCCAGTTGCTGCGCCGCCACCTGCCCGAACTGGCCGTGCGCGTGGTGAACGTGGTCGACATCGCCCGGCTGCTGCCGAGCGAGGAACACCCGCACGGGATGAGCGACTTCGAGTACGACGGGTTGTTCACCTCGGACAAGCCGGTCATCTTCGCCTACCACGGCTATCCGTGGCTCATCCACCGCCTGGCCTACCGCCGCACCGGCCATCGCAACGTGCATGTGCGCGGCTACAAGGAGATCGGCACCACGACCACGCCGTTCGACATGGTGGTCCGCAACGACCTCGACCGCTATCGCCTCGTGATGGACGTCATCGACCGCGTCCCCGGTCTCGCGGTCCGCGCGGCGGCCGTACGCCAGCACATGGAGGACGCCCGCCAGCGCCACCACGTCTGGATCAGGGAATATGGCACGGACCTGCCGGAGGTCGCCGACTGGACGTGGGATGGCTGACCAGCCGTCTGCCGCCTCAGACGCCCCGGCCGCCCGACAGAGCAGCCGGGGCGTGCGGGGTACACGATCTCTGCGCGAGAGGTACACCGAGATGAAGCCGGTCCGCGACCGGGGTTCGGGACCATCCGGCGGTGATCGCACATCACAGCAGGCGCACTGGGGACGATCAGGCGCGTGTCGCCGAAGGCATCTCCAAGTTCACCGGTTTCGATGAGGTTCGTCTATGTCCACGCGATCGTCCTCGCCGTCTGGTTGCTGCTCTTCGAGTCCAGTCCCTGGCCCACGTCGACCCTGGTGGTGTGCGGGCTCGACGGTCCCGCTGGCGTTCGCGTCTTGGTCGGTCGGCGTGCCGGAACGAAGGCTGCCCGTTGTCAAGAAGGGGTGTTGAAAGCCCGTCGAATGAAGGGATGTTGACTCCGCGGAGCGGTTCTGACCTTGCAGATCCTGGACATCGTTCACCTGATGGCGGTGTTCCCCGTCTACGAGACGCTGGACGCAGCCCTTGACCGGCCGGAGACGTCAGCCTGTTGAGGAGAGCGGGACGACCCACTCGACGACGGTGCCGCTCGGCTGATTCGCGGTCAGGGTGAACGTGCCGCCCATCTCCTCCGCGCGCTTGCGCAGATTGGCCAGGCCGCTGCGGCGGGTGACCGTCGGGTCGATACCCCGACCGTTGTCGGCCACACGGAGCTTCAGGACGGCGTCGGTGACCTCGGCGCTGACGTCGACAGCGGTGGCCTGCGCGTGCCGGGCGGTGTTGGACAGGGCCTCGCCGAGCACGGCCAGCAGCTGCTCGGCCTGTCCGGCGGAGACGACCGTGTCCAGCAGCCCGGTCATGCGCAGCGCGGGGGCGCAGCCGAGCGATTCGGTGGCCCGTTCGGTGGCCGTCACCAGCTGGGCACGCAGCCCGCTGCCCTCACGGGCCTGATCGTTCTCGCGCAGGCCGTAGATGGTGGTACGGATGATCTTGATGGTGTCGTCCAGGTCGTCCACGACCCGCTGGATTCGTTCGCTCGCCTGGGGCCGGTCGGAGACCCGGCTCAGCGTGGACTGCAGCGACAGTGCGCCGGCGAACAGCCGCTGGATGACCAGGTCGTGCAGGTCGCGGGCGATCCTGTCGCGGTCGTTGAGTACGACCATGCGCTCGGTGTCGCGCCGGTGTTCGGCGACGTCCAGTGCCAGGGCAGCCTGGTTGCCGAAGCCGGTGACCATGTCGATCACGGCGTCGGTGAAGAGGGAGCGGCCGGGTACGTTCGCCACCTGAAGCACCCCGCGGACATGTTCGCGGGTGCCGAGCGGTACGAAGAAGGCAGGCCCGAGCTCCACCACCGAGGCGCTGCCGCCCTCGGTGCGCGGGTCGGTGCTCACGGCCTCGCTGGTGATCGTCTCCCCGGACGAGTAGACCTTGGCGCCCAGTGCCGCGGCGGGCAGCACCAGCCCGCGGACCTCCTCGGCCCACGCTCCGGAAGCCGCCTCGATGACCAGCTCGCCACGGTCGTTGACCGGAACCGCCAGGGTGACCAGGTCGGCGCCGGCCATCTCACGCACGGTGGCGGTGAAGGACTCCAGCACCGTGGCGGGCTCCGCGCCGGACAGCAGGCTGCGGGTCAGCTCGTTACTGGCCGCCAGCCACCGCTGCCGGCGGTGCGCGTCGTCGTAGAGGCGGGCGTTGTCGATCGCGACACCGGCCGCCGCGGCCAGGGTGCGCAGCACCGCCTCGTCGTCGGTATCGAACTCTGTGCCGCTCTTCTTGTTGGTGAGGTACAGGTTCCCGAAGACCTGGTCGCGCACCCGGACGGGTGCGCCGAGGAAGTTGGTCATCGACGGGTGCCCGTCCGGGAAGCCGGCGGACGCCGGATGATCCGCCAGGTTCGGCAGGCGCAGGGGCTCCGGGTGACGGATGAGCAGGCCGAGGATGCCCTCGCCGCGTGGGTAGTGCCCGATCCGGGCGATGGCCTCCTCGTCGATCCCAACGGTGAGGAACTGCTTGATCGTGCCTTCCTCGCCCAGTACGCCGAGCGCCCCGTACTGGGCGTCGACCAGGGTGACCGCCGATTCCACGATGCGGCGCAGCACCACCTCCAGGTCGAGGTCGGAGCCGACCGCCAGCACCGCGTCGAGCAGTGTGTGGACCCGGTCCCGGGCTGCGCGCACCTGCGCGACCTGCTGCTGCAGGTCGTCCAGCAGAACGTCCAGCCGCAGCTGCGGAGACATCCCGGATGCCTCCACCTCACGCGAACCCTGCGCGCGTTCGTCCACCACAGCTCCCCTCACCGTCTCGCGGCACACTCCCCAAGGATGCCCGACGAGGGTAATCCGCTCGACGGCACCCGGCGGATAGCGTGGGTGCGACTCACGAACCGGTTGGCTGCCGGCGGGTCGTCGCACGGACCGGCCCGGTGACATCGGGCGCTACAGGTGTGCGAGCTGCACTTCGGGCTGTCTCGGGCGCCGTCGTACAGGGGAGAGTCGGGGAACATCCAGTAGGCACCAGCCGGCGCATCCCCCACTCACGGCAGCCGCTTGACCCGATAGGCGCATGGGGTGTCTTGTCCCCGAGAGGTGGACAAGGCCCGCGGGCCCACACACCCTCGCGCTGCCAGCGCCTGAACAACCCGTACACGGTCTGCCAGTGCCCGTACTCAGCCGGCAGATCCCTCCACGGAACCCCCGTCCGCACCCGCCACCGCACCCCGTTGATCAACCACCGCTGGTTACGCGCCGGACGCCCCACCCCCGCCGTCGGCAACAACGGCTCAGGCACCGACCACTGATCATCCGAAAGATCCCCACGCCCCACACCGAGATCATCATGGCAAAGGCCCCGCCGACTACCGCGAGATCCTGGCAATCGCGCGGGCCGCGAACGGTCCGGTCCGAGTCAGAGTGGCCGGCGTGGAGCTGGACCTTCAGGCGGTGGTGCGCGGCAAGCTGGAGCCGTTGCACACGAAGACGGCCAGGGCCGCCGGTCGCGGCTGGCTGCACAAACGGCTCGACGGCAGGTTCATCGCACGCTCGTAGCCGCGCCGCCGACGCGTGCCACGGCTTCTGTCGCGCCCGCGGCCAGTCGGCCGACGGCGCGCTCGGCGAGCGTCTGCTCGTGGAGGCGGCGGGCGGATTCGAGCAGACGGATGCTGTCTGGGCCCCACATGCGGCGCAGCATGTAGCGCTCGTAGGGGCCCTGCTGCATCAGCCAGGCGATGGGGAGGAAGAGTTTCGCGGCCAGGACCGCAGCCTTGTCCATGCGCGGGGACAGACCCATCGACTTGCGCATCCTGGCGGGGAGGGTGCCCATGACGGGGAGTTCGATGAGCGAGGTCTGCAGCGCGTAGGGGATGGCCGCGCGCAGGTGGGAGATGTGGAAGTTCTTCACCACCGTCTTCATCACCAGCTTGAACCAGTCCTCGCCGGTGTCGGGCATGTTGTAGACCGTCTTGCTGGGTTCGAAGAGGTCGGCGTACTTCTCGTAGAGGGCTCCCAGTTCGGCCATCGTGGTGAGGATGTCCTCCTCGGGCGCGCCGACGAGCCTCAGGTACGCCCCCGTCTCGGCGATGAGCTGGTCGCGCTGTTCGGGGGAGAGGCGGTGGGGGAGCTTTCCGTCGCGGAAGGCGAACGCCTCGTAGACGCGCAGCATGGGGTGCATCTCGGTCAGCGCCGCCCACATGGCGTCGCGGGGCTCGCTCGCGTCGTAGCCGCCGAGTTCGGGACGGGCAGTGTCGATGACGTCTCCGACGACCTTCTTGTGGATGTTGTGCAGGTGCTTGGCCATGAGCTTGGCGGTCTTGGAGTCGCCGAGCCACATGGGCGCGTGCATGCCCGAGTTGCGCGACAGCCGGTCGAAGACGTCCATCATGGTCAGCGTGCCCTCGCGCGCCTTGCGGGACATGGGGTCGCGGTCGCGCAGGCCCGCGTTGATGGGGTTGTAGCCCTTGGTCTGCACCACGCTCTGGGCGGCGTTGAGGAAGAGATGGTCGCCGGGTGGAGGAGAACCTCCCAGGCGACGCTGCCGGGGCCGAAGAGACCGTAGTCCGGGGTGCCGTCCTCGTTGAGCGACCCGCCGGCGGGGGTCGGCTCGCCGAAGCGCCGCCAGCGCCTCTCGGTGCCGAGGAGATCCTCTCTGGTGATCTTCACTTTGGCCGGCTTCCTGCCGTGGCCCGCGGCGACTGTGCTCATCACGATCTCCTTCGATCGGCTCCCATTAATTCCCGCCCGGGAATTGAAGGGGCGGGAGAGAGTAAGAGGTCATGACTGTTACGGAAGGGGCATCGTCGTCCGGCGCCCGCAGGACCCGCGGACGGCGGGCGGGCATCGACCTGCCGCGCATCATCGAGGCGGCCCGCTCCCTGGACGCCGACACGGTCACCATGCAGGCTGTCGCCGACAAGCTCGGCGTCGACCGCAAGGCGGTCAACCACCACGTCAGCGACCGCGAGTCGCTGTTGCGTCTCCTGGCCCTCGACTCGCTCTCCCGGAGCTCGTCGGCGGTCGAGATCCCCGCGGAAGCCTCCTGGCAGGAAGCGTGCCGGATCTATGCCACGGCCTTCACCGAGAGCCTGATCGCCGCCGACGCCCTCGCCGAGCACCTCATGCCGGACGACTCGCTCTACGCGCCGTTCATCGAGCCCGCAGAAGCCCTCGCGGGGAAGCTCACAAAAGCCGGCTTCGACGACGAGGCCGCCGTACGCTCACTCGCCCTGCTCACCAACCTCTGCTGGGCCTACGCCCGGGACGCCATCCACGTCTCCCGCAGCGGGGAACGCCTCCGGCCACGGCTCACCCGCGAACTGGTCGCGGATCGCGACCCCGAAGCTTTCGAGCATCTCGCCCGCATCGTCGAACGAGGCGTCGACACCTACGACGTGCACCAGCTCGAACTCAGCATCGAGGTCTTCGTCCGAGGCATCGAAGCGGTTCTCCTCGGGCCGGGTTCAGGCTGGGTGCGCCGGGTGTGAGCAGGAGTGGGCGGACGGCGTTCATGGGGAAGCCGTCCAGGGCGCCGCTGGTGAACCACGACTCGTCGACCGCCTCGGGCAGCTGCCTTCTGGCCTCTTGCTGGGCCCGGTGGTGGCTGCGCACCATCGCCGCGATCACGACGAAGGCTGCGGTGGCGGCTCCGACCAGGGCGCCGGCGACGATCGGCCGGTCGGCGCGCGGGGCGGTGGCCACCGCGGTCATCTCCAGCACGGTCAGCAGCAGGACACCCAGCACGGCGGTGCCCTCGCCGGTGCGGGGGTGGGGCAGGGGCTTCATCGCCGTCTCCCTCCTTGTTCCGTCTTCCATCGTGGTTGGCGCGCGGGCCGCGTGTCGTTGGGCCGACCGTCCTCTAACGGGATTCGTACGCGGCCTCGCGGTGTGGGTTCAGGCCAGCACCCGGGGCCGGTCGTGCTCGGTTTCCTCGTCCTCCAGGTGCCAGTGCAGGTCACGCACGCCCGGCTCCAGGGAGAGGCGGGCGATGACCTGTTCCAGGGCGGGGGCGACCTGGCCGGGGATGGTGACGGTGGCGCGCAGGCTGGTGGCCTGGTCGTTCTCCTCGCGGCGGGCACGCAGACCGGTCGGGGCCAGTGCGCCGGCGGTGAGGGCCTGCAGCAGCTGGGCCCTCACGTGGGTCTCGGCCTGCCGCTCGCACACCACGTGCACGGTTGCCCGCGCGGTGGCGTCGGGGTCGGAGCCTGAGGCGGGGGCGCGGTCCAGCAGCCGTCCGGCGGGCCGCAGGACCAGGTGCACGGCGAGGACTGCGAGGGTGCCGAGTACGGCCAGTTCGAGGCGGCCGGAGGCGGCCAGGACGCCGGCGGCAGCCGAGCACCACAGGGTGGCGGCGGTGTTCAGGCCGCGCACCCCGGCGCCGTCGCGCAGGATTACGCCGCCGCCCAGGAATCCGATGCCGGACACGACGTAGGAGGCGACCCTGGTGGGGCTGCCGGCGTCGCCGGCAGCGACGCTGTACAGCACGAACAGGGTGGCGCCGGTGGCGACCAGGGCGTTGGTGCGCAGGCCGGCCATCCGGGCCCGCCACTGGCGCTCGACGCCGATCAGTGCCCCGCAGGCCACACCGGTGGCGAGCCGGGTCAGGAAGTCGAAGGTGGTCAGGGTGTGCACGGGGCACCTCCTTCACGGACAAGACCGGCGGCAGGCTGGCTGCCGGCAGGATCAGGTGAGGGGCTGGAGGAACTCCAGGCGGTTGCCGACCGGGTCGGTGCTGTAGAAGCGGCGGTGGCCGGGCAGATTGTCGTCCCACACGACCGGCGCGCCGTGTGCGGCGAGGCGGTCGGCGAGGGCGTCGATGCCGGTCACCCGCAGTCCGGGGTGGGCCTTTTGTGCGGGGCGGAAGGGGTCTTCGATGCCCAGGTGGAGCTGGACGCTGCCGTCGGGGGTGGCGAACCAGCAGCCGCCGCGGGCGGCCAGGACCGGGGGCTTGGGGATTTCGGTCAGGCCGAGGGTGCCGGTGTAGAAGGCGCGCAGCGTCTCCTCGCTGGCGGGCGGGGCGGCGAGCTGGACGTGGTCGAGAGCGGCGAGCATGACGAATCAGCCCTCCTGTCAATGACGTGACAGTCGATGGCGGTGGATGGTCTTTCGGCCGTCCGGGGCGCTGGACGTGAGCACCCCGGACGCCGGTGGCTCAGTGGCCGAGGGCGACTTCGACGATCTTGATGACGACGAGGACCATGGCGATGAGGAGGTAGGTGCGCAGGGCG
>NZ_JAIQYY010000052.1 GCF_020181035.1 Streptomyces sp. CoH27 | reverse complement strand
ACCGCCACCTCCTACGAGGCAGCGGTCTCTCTCGCCTCATTCCTGCTCTGGGCAAGATCCGTTTGAAGACGGACCCTAAGTGTCCACCCTCATAAGCGACATCACCTCCACATCACCGCAGGTCGCATCGGCTTTCCGCCTGGACATCTTCACGCGAGCTGCTTGAGACACTTTCACGCGAGTCATCACGGGCGGCGAGGGCCGTCTCCACGTTGCGTGTCATGACGGACAGGATCCGCACCGTCTCCGCGTACTGCTCCGCGGTCAGGCCGTCGAGCACAGTCGCCCGAGTCTCGTCGATACGGGCTGCGGCCTTGGCGTGAGCGGTGCGGCCCGCTTCGGTCAGAGCCAGTGCGTCGCCCTCGGTGCGGCTCCAACCGCGCTCGGTCAGGTTGTCGAGTACTTCGCCCAGGTCCAGTGCGCCCTCCGCCCAAAAGGGGGCCAGCGCCTCGCGCAACTCGTGTGGCGTCCGTTTGCCACGGCTGAGGGTGTTGAGGACCTGCCAGTGGCGGCGGCCGAGACCTAGGTCGGTCAGGGTGGTCTCGAACTGGGTCTCCAGCAGGTTGTGCAGGTGCTTGAGCCAGTAGCCGATCGGCTTGGGCGCGTCCATCAGAATCCCTTCAACGAGATGCATGTAGAATCACATGTGATTGCCTTTTACTATGCATGGAGGACTCGTGGAGGGCAAAGCGAAGGCGCCCGAGGACCTTGTGGAGCGCGCCCTGACCGGACTGCGTCGGGCGCAGAAGCGGCGCGCGCTGGCCCGTCTGTCAGAGCGGCGAGGGGAACGCACCGGCCCATATGCCGCGCTGCCCGACGCAGTGTTTGAACTCCTGGACGCGGTCGAGGCGGCTTGCATCGCGCCCACCGTCACCGAGGCCGCCGGGGAGCTCGCCGTAGATCAGCCGCGGGCCAGCCGGCTGGCGGCTCAGGCGCTGGACGCGGGGCTGCTTCGGCGCGAAGCCGACCAGCGCGACGGGCGTCGCTCCCTGCTCGTCCTCACCGACGATGGCGCCGATGTCCTCGCGGCAGTTCGAAGCTTCCGACGCCGGATCATCGCCGAGGCGACAGCAGGCTGGCCCTCACGTGACCGGGACACGCTGGCCCGGCTGCTCACCCGCTTCGCGCAGGATTATGCGCAGGTGACCGCGCTCAAGTAGCACCGGAAGCAGCGTCAAGTGGCGTCAGGAAGCCGCATTAACCGGCCAGAACCGAGGTGCCCCCAGCGACTGTTGGAATTGTGTGTCGAAAACCAAAGAGCACGCCGGGGACACCGTGTCCCTGGTCTACCAGTGCCGCCTGCCGCTGTCCACGCGCACCCTGAACTACCTCGCCAACCTGCTGCGGCGCCATCTCAAGGCCATACGCTCCAGATGGCGGATGCTGCCGCCCGGGAGGATCGCGACCATCGTCCTGGCCGTGCTCCGGCACGACCAGCGGCTGGCCGACATGGCCGGCGGCAATGACATCTCCCCCACCACAGTTCGCCGCTGGCGCGATGAGCTGATCGCTCTGCTCGCCGCCCAGGCCCCGCGCCTGGACCGCGCCCTGAAGAAGATCGCCAGCAGGACGGTGAGGTCGTCTTGATCGACGGCACCTTCATCCCCACCCAGCGCCGCACCGGGAAGGCGAACCGTCCGAACTACTCCGGAAAGCACCACCGCCACGGCCTGCATGCCCTCGCCCTGACCGACGAAAAGGGCCGCCTGATCTGTATATCGGCCGCCCGACCCGGCCGTACCCACGACATCACCGCCGCCCGCCGCGACCACATCCTGACGCACTTGCGCGCCGTCGGCCTCGGCGCCCTGGCCGACCTCGGCTTTCTCGGCCTGGACGACGACGCGGATGCCCCCGTGGTCGTCACCGGCTTCAAAGCCACCCGCGCCCGCAAGCTCACCCCCGCCGAGAGACAGGCCAACTGCATCCTCGCTGCCGGACGCGCCCCGGTCGAGCACGGCTTCGCCCACCTGAAGAACTGGCGGATCCTCACCAAACTACGCACCGACCCCGCCCGCGCCACCCACCTCCTGCGCGCCCTCCTCGTGCTGACGAACCTCGACGCCGTTGCCGGATGATCTACACCCAGACAGCCGCCCACGACCAGCACGAGCACCCCGAACCGGCGCCACACCAGCACCCTGACCAGCTACTTCAAGATGGCGCAGCTTCAATGAACCCTCGCCAACTTGAATCCGCCGGTAAAAGGGCTGGTGTGAGGGGTACTTACGCTGGTCGTCGGCGGCAGTCTGCGGAGCAGATCGTTTGTCAGCGGTTGACTTCGAGGTTCGCCTAAACGAGCAAGGCGCGCAGGACTAATGTGGTGTTGTCCAGGGCGGCTCGGCATCCATGGAGCGGATCATTACTACCCACCATGCCTCGCAATCCCAGTCCGAGACCGCGACGCGTGCTGTTGGCAAGCGCGCCCTGGCTCTGACCGCTCTGCTGACGGCGGCCGTTCTCACCTATGCCTTGGATCTCGGCAGCAAGCTTGTGGCTGTCTCGCGGTTGGAAGGCCAAGAGCCCGTTGCCATAGCGGGCCACGTGCTTACGCTGCAGGTGTTCCGTAACTCGGGTGCGGCTTTCAGCAGTGGCCAGACCTTCACTGCCGTGTTCACGGCGATTGCGGTCGCGGTTGTCGTGGTCATCACCCGTGCCGCGCGTAAGCTTCAGAGCCTTCCCTGGGCTGTCGCCCTGGGCCTGCTACTCGGGGGCTTGCTCGGCAATCTGACTGACCGGATCTTCCGGGCGCCCGCGGTCTTTCGCGGGCACGTCGTCGACTTCATCTCCGTCGAGCACTTCGCGGTGTTCAACCTCGCCGATTCGGGCATTGTCTGCGGCTGCGCCCTGATGGTCCTCATGTCGATCCGGGGCACTTCCCTGGACGGCTCAGCCCCGCAGGATCGGCAGGGCCGGGGCGTTCTCTCCCCGCGGTGAGATGCTCCAGAACCGAGACCGCGACCGCCGCGCATACACGGACACGGCGGACAGTTGTTCGAAGCGAGTGCTGTGGCATGGGCAGGACCGCGTACGAGGGCGACAGCTGCACAGCAAAGTCTCCGCCAGGGCCGCACCCGACGCTGATCGCGCGGGTCGGCTTCCCCCTCAGGAGTCGGGTTCCAACCCGTAGGACGGCGTTTTATCGACAGGCGTTTCGTCGGCTGGGGCTCGCCGACGGCGCAGTCTTCGCGGGTCGAGGGCTTCACCGAGCGGTGCCGCGATACTGCTCGCTGTCATGGTGTGGCCGACGATCAGTATCGCGAGGGGCACCTTTTCGCTCAGTGTGCCGGGTGCGGGCGGTCGGGATCCGAGCCGGGGCTCAGCCCTTCCCAGAGGATCGAACGTGACCTGCACGGTGCGGCCGACTTGTGGGTTTTCGTCGACGTCGGCAAGGACGTTGATCGTCTTGCCGTCGCCGAGACGGACATCGGTGTCGACTCCTCGGATGCTGCCGCTGTCGCCCCTGTCGACCTCGGCCTTCGTGATCACGCCCGTGCTCGTCACCCCTCGGTCGTGCAGCGTCTGCTGGTCGTCCGCCCACGCGCCAGACATGACGCCAATGAACAAGCCGCTGAACACGACAACAACGCCGACGAAGCAGACCACAGCCTTCCATTTACCGATCTGGTTGACCCGATGCTGCTTGGCATACCGAAACATCCGCCAAGGCAGGCCGAGATAGACCGGCATGCAGCCGAATATGAGAAAGATGTCGAGAGGGTGGTAGCCCTCGTGCCAGACGAACAGCACGAACCGCAGCGCCAGCAGCGAAATCCCCAACGGAACAGCTGCCGCCAGGGCGCACCACACCGACCACAGCAGCGCCCGCGCCGCCCTCCGCGCCAAGATGCCCCCCATCCCGCCAGAGTGACCGTCGCCTGGCACATCCGCAAGATCCCGGCCCACCCGGAGCCCGTCGCGCGTCACGCCTCGACCTCGGGCGGCGCCTTGTCGACGGGCGCATCGTCGACTACTAGCGCGTGCCGGCGGCGCAGTCTTCTCGGGTCGAGAGCTTCGCCGAACCTCCCCGCGACACTGCTCGCGATCACGACACTTCCGGCGATCATCACCGCGAGGAACACCTTCGGCACTCGTCCCCCAGGTGCGGCCGGCCGCGGGCCGAACAGCGCATCGACCCTGTGCAGCGGGTCGTAAATGACCTCCACGGTGCTGCCGACCCCCGGGCCGTCACCGGAAACGTTGATCGTCGTGCCGTCGCCGAGACGGACCTGGGCCATGTCGTCGTCCCTGGTTTTGGTGACTACGCCCACGCCTGTCACCCCGCGGTCGTGGATGGCCTGCTGGTCGGCGTCGTGGCCACCGAGACTGCCCGTGCCCCAGTAGCCGACGGAGAGGAGAACAACCCCGGCCCAGCCAGCAACGCGGTGCCGCGAGGTGTCCGAGAACAGCACGGCCCCGGCGATGAGCATGAGGACCTGCAGACCGATCGCGAACAGGGCGGCCACAATGGGGTGCCCCCCGCGCCACAAGTCCAGCATGAACCGCAGCGACAGCAGCGAGACCCCCGCCGGGACGGCTGCCCCCAGCGCGCACAGCACCGTCCACCACAGCGCCCGCGCCGCCCTCCGCCATGGTTCCCCCCATCCCGCCAGCGTGGCCGACGGCTGGGGCATCCGCAAGATCCCGACCCGCCCGGAGCCCGTCGTGCCTCACGCTTCGACCGGATGACAGAACGATTGCTGAGTGGGCGGCTGTGACATGCCGCCTGCCTCCCATGTGGCAACCAGGCTGCTTCAGCCCGGCTCCTTTGCCAGCCTCTCGGCTTCGCCGGTGACAACTATCGAGGGCCTGTCCGGAGGACCATGGGTCTGTGGCGCTGCCGTAGTCTCCAGGGTCATGTTCGAGTGGTGCCAGTAGATATGCACAACGAGGTTGTTCTGACCTGGAGTGTTTCCAAAGAGTAGCGACATGGGTGCGTAGGATGAGCGGCTGGGCGGGGACGTGGACGCCTAGGTTCGGGGTCGGTTGGCCGCCTCGCATCACCAACAGGCCTCCCCTGAGGGCAAGGTCCACCCGAGCGCCACGGGAGGCGCCAACCGCCGTGTGCTCGGGTGGTGTTCAACGACGTTGGCGGCGGTTGCGCACCAGGCGGACGACGTAGATGGGGGCGCCGATGATGGCGGCGATGACGAGGGCCCAGAACACGAAGTAGGCGGGGCCGGGGTGGAAGCCGGTGGTGTTGGCGGCGGCCAGGACGGCGGCGAGCGGCTGGGGGTGCATCTTCTGCTCCTAGGGTGTCGGTGGGGCGGAGGTCAGACGACGCGCAGGTCGGGGCCGGGCTGCTGGGTCCGCTCCAGGGCGGTGTCGTGCATCAGGGCGATGTAGCCGTCCTCGACGGTGGCACTGACGCTCTCCGCGTCCGGGGCCGGGGCGCCGGAGCTGATGACCCGGTAGGTGGTGCCGGTGATGCTCGGGGCGACGTTGACCGTGGGCAGCGTCGGCACCGGGGCGGTGGCCGGCTGGGTGAGGTGCCACACCATGCCCTCGGCTCGGGTGGCGAGGTCGCCGATGGCACCCTGGAAGGCGACGTGCCCGCGCTCGATCACCACGACGTTCGGGCAGGTCTGCACGATGTCGTCGACGATGTGGGTGGAGAGCAGCACCGTCCGGTCGCCGGCCAGCCTGGCGAGCAGGCTGCGGAACCGCAGCCGCTTCTCGGGGTCCAGCCCCACGGTGGGTTCGTCGACGATCAGCAGCCGGGGGTCGTTCAGGATGGCCTGGGCGATGCCCACACGGCGCTTCATGCCGCCCGAGTAGCCCTTCACCTTCCGGTTGGCGACATCGCTGAGCGAGACCAGTTCGAGGACCTCCTTGACGCGGGCGCGGCGGGCGCGCCGGTCAGTGATGCCCTTGAGCAGCGCCATGTAGTCGAGGAACTGGCTGGCCGTCAAGTCCGGGTACAGGCCGAGCTCCTGGGGGAGGTAGCCGGTGGTGGCCTTGACCTCTCGGCGCTGGCTGCGCGACGTGAGCTCGATGCCGTCCACCGCGAGGATGCCCGAGGTCGGCAGCAGCACCCCGGTCAGGACCCGCATGAAGGTGGTCTTGCCGGCTCCGTTGGGGCCGAGCAGACCGACCATGCGCGCGGGCAGGCGGAGATTGATGCCGTCGAGGGCGCGGACCTCGCCGCGCCGGAAGGTGACGGTCAGATCGGTGATGGTCACGTTGGGCGCGGTCATGACGGGCTCCTCTTGGTGAGCACGAGCTGGGTAATCACGAGGGCGGCGAGCGCCATGAGCAGGAGGAAGGCGATGCTGAGGACGGCCTCGCCGCCGGTCGGGTTGATTCCCCGCTCCCTGGCGTCGAGCAGGAAGCCGTGGAACCAGGCACCGGACGGGTATTCGCCGATGGCTTCGAAGGGCGTGCCGGCGGGGGTGGGGATCCCGTAGCGCGGGCCGACCATGTTGCCCCAGATCCAGTAGCCGAACAGACCGATCCGGTACAGCACGGGCCCGGTCAGGTGCGGGATGGTGACTGAGCAGGCCGAGATGAAGACCAGCCCGGGAAGGATGATGGCGGCGAACGCCGCGAGGCCGACCGGGATCACCCCGGCCCCGCGCTGGGCGATCAGGTAGCCGAGCAGGCCCACCCAGGCGACGGCGACCGGTGTGATGGTCGCCGCGCCGGCGCCGATGGCCTTGCCCCACAGGCGCGGGCCGATGCCGGTGGGCGTCGAGGTCAGGAGGTCGTCCAGATCCAGCCGGGACTCCCGCCGGACGCGGTCGGCGAGGACGGCGCCGACGCCGATCGGGCACAGCTGGATGAAGTTGTTCGCCCAGTCCGCGACCAGCGTGGCGTGGTCCGTGGTGCTGGTGAAGCCGGGCGGGAAGAGCGCTGCGCAGCGCAGCCCGATCAGCCCGATCACGACCACCCAGACTGCCGGGCGGCGCACCTGCATCAGGTACTCGTAGCGGGCGGCCACGACGGTCTTCGCCCACCAGCCGCCATGAGTCGTTGTCGGCGCGGCGGTTCGCTCAAGGACGGCGGTCATGCGGCATCGCTCCCCACAAAACGTTCGGGACGCCCAAGTAGCAGGCCGGCCGCGATCCCGGCGACGACGCCGACGGCGGGCAGGGCGATTCGGTTGACGGTCCATTCGTGCGCCGGGACCTTGGCCCCGATGCCCATGAACAGGTACTGCGCCCGCAGCACCGTGTTGCCCCGGATGGCGGGCCCCATCAGCTCCTGGGCCAGCCAGAGGCCCCCGATCAGGCCGCTTGCGGCGCCCGAGCTGCGCAGGCCGATCGCGGTGAGCATCGCCAGTGCGACCAGCCAGAGCATCGGCGGGGCCCACACCAGGACGTAACCGCCCGTGCCCTGCCCCACGGGCCATGCGTTCAAAGCGCGGAACACGACGGCGTCCACCAGCGTGACCAGGGCCGCTGGGACCACCACCAGGCCGACACGCAGGAACAGCACCCGGCGGTAGACCGTGGTGGTCATCACCAGCTCGGCGCCGGAATCACGCCCCACGATCGAGGAGGCCGCGACGGCGGTGCCGAGCGGGGCGAAGCCCGCCAGGACCGCGCCGGCGGCGAGGTTGAGGTGCTCCGCGCTGGCCCCGGTGGCGTGCATGACGATCACCAGGATCGCGCCGCCCAGCGTTGCCGCCAGTGCCGTCATCGGCGGGGCGATGCCGATGACCCGCAGCTCCAGACGGAGGCGGGCCCAGGTGGACCGGTTCACGTCCACCTGCCGGCTCGTACGGGGCCCGCGTCGCCGCAGGGTGTGTCAAGGTCTCGTTGCATGCCGTCAAGCCTGCTCACGCCGACCGGGGCTCGTACCGGCCAAAAGTACTGATCGGGCGGATCGGAGCAGTCCTTTTGGCCGGTACAGCGGCCGCGACCGGTTCCGTAGCCTGAGCACTGTGAGTGTGATGGAACGGCTGGTCGCACTGGCCGCCAGACGAACCAACGTCCTGCTCGGGCTCGCCTTCGCGGGGGTGCTGGCAGCGACGGCCTACTGGCATGCCGCCCACGCGGGCGGCCGGGGCTGGTTGCTCGACTGTGGTATCGGTGCGGTGGTGTGCGTCGCGGCGCTGCTCCGGGAGCGCGACCAGCTGGTCGCCGTGGTCGTCGGCCTGTCCGTCGCGGCTGCCGTCGTCCTCGCCGCCGGCATGGGGTATATGACCGGCCAGCCCGGCGTTGCCGCGTCCCTGGCGCTGACCGTCCTCGCAGGCTCGGCGGTTCGGGTCCTGCCGCCATGGCGAGCCGCCGTGGTCGCCGCGGCCGGGCTCGCGGTCACGGTGCTCGGTCGGCTCGTGACCACCTCACAGGCCGTCGGCATGTTCCACGTGGGCGTCCAGGGCTGGTTGGCCGGCCTCGGCACGGGGCTCATCCTCCGCTTCCTGGAGCATCTCCGCCGGAGCGCCGTCGAGGCGGTGCGGCGAGACGAACGCCTGGCCCTGGCTCGGGAGTTGCACGATGTCGTCGCCCACCATGTTTCCGGCATCGTGATGCATTCCCATGCCGCCCAGATCATGCTGCGCAAGCAGCCCGATCTCCTCGGCGACGCCCTGGCGGACATCGAACGCTCGGGCATCGAGGCCATGGACGCCATGCGACGGGTGGTTGCCCTGCTCCGAGACGCGGAGGACGGCGCTGCCGTCACCGCGGGAACGGAGCAACTCATCGACCTGGTCCGCCGTTTCGAAGAGCACGGACCGTCCGTCGACCTCCGGCTGCCCACCGCAGCGCCGACCTGGCCACCCGTGGTCACCACCACCGTGTACCGGGTCGTCCAGGAATCCCTGACCAACATCGCCCGCCATGCCCGCGGCGCCCGTGCGGCCACCGTCACCATCTCCCAGGACAGCACGGACATCACCGTCGAGATCGGCAACGATGCTCCGCCGCACACCCCCATCCGCGCTTCCCCGCGTGGCGGCTACGGCCTGGTCGGCATGCGCGAGCGCATCGAGGCACTGGGCGGTACGCTCAACGCCGGTCCGCGGCCCGGCACCGGCTGGTCGGTACGGGCCACCCTGCCCCTGCAAGCCGGAGACCGCCGATGAGCATCAGCGTGCTGGTCGCCGACGACCAGGCCATGATCCGCACCAGCCTGCGCCTCATCCTGGAGGACGAACCCGACATCACCGTCGTCGCGGAAGCACGCGACGGTGCCGAGGCCGTCGACCTGGCCCGCCGACTACGGCCCGACGTCTGCCTCATCGACATCCGGATGCCCCGCCTGGACAGCATCGACGTCACCCGCGGACTCGCCGGCCCGGGCATCGCCGACCCACTTCGGGTCGTCATCGTCACCACCTTCGGACTCGACGAATACGTCTACGGCGCTCTCCAGGCCGGAGCCCTCGGATTCGTCCTCAAGGACGGCGACCCCACCCTGTTCGCCGCCGCCGTGCGGGCTGCCAACGCCGGGGACGCCCTGATCTCCCCGTCGATCACCCTGCGCCTGCTTCGCAACCTCACCCCCATCAAGACCTCCCCCGCCCTCCAGCCCGAACCCCCGCTCACCGACCGGGAAACCGACGTCATCCGCGCCGTCGCCCGGGGCCGCACCAACCAGGAGATCGCCGCCGCCCTCTTCATCTCCGTCAGCACCGTGAAGGGCCACCTCGCCGCGATCCAGAACAAACTCGGAGCCCGCAACCGCGGCGAGATCACCGCCTGGGCCTGGGAATCCCACCTCATGCCGGGCAACGCAGATCAACGGAACGACACCTGATAGCACCAGCGCAGGGTTCGGCATGGGTCCCGACGAGACGTCGCAGGCACTGAGTGGTGTCACCAGGGAAACCCAAGGGCACAGACTTCGCCGTCGCGCGGGCGAGACCGTCGACGTTGTCGAGGCGGGCGAGTACCGAGAGTTCGATTTGAAGCTCTACTACCGGGAGAATTGGCTGGCCGGCGTCGTAGTCGATGCGCTGCGAGGACCCCAGGTCTTCGTGGAGAGGGAAGCCCTGGTCGGCCGAGTCCCCTCCGTTCTGGAACAGTGGATGATCGGCCGTGCCGAAGCCCGCGAGCCGCAACCGGAACTCTCCTACCTGGACCCCGGAGTTCCTGGGTCGGAATCGCTGGGCCTTGTTCTGGATGTACAGCGCGCGCGGGCGCTCGCCTGCTCACTCGACCGGTGTTCGTGCCCGGTAAGGCACTGGATGCGCTGGGGATCACCGGCGTCCAAGCACGGGTGACCACCGGCCCCGGCCGTGATCTGATCGCCACCAGCAGGGTCGCCGAGGCGGGCACGAACGGTCCAGTTCCCCCCGACGGCTACTTCCGGATGGCCAGCACCGGCAAGGCGCTCGTGGCCACCGTGGTCCTACAACTGGCCGACGAGGGCAAGCTGTCGCTCGGCGACACCGTGGACCACTGGCTGCCCGGTCTGGTGGACGGCAACGGCAACGGCGGACGGCGGATCACCATCCGCCAGCTCCTCCAGCACACCAGCGGCATCCACGACGACGACCTTCCCGGCTACACCACCCCGCAGGAGTACGACGAGCGAAGGTACGACACCTACACACCCGAACAGATCGTCGCGCTGGCGATGAAGCACCGCCCCGACTTCCCGCCCGGCACGGGATGGAGCTACTCCAACACCAGCTATGTCCTGCTCGACATGATCATCGAGAAGGCCACAGACCGCCCATGGCACCACGAGGTCGAGGGCCGGGTCCTGAAACCCCTCCGCATGGGCCATACCTACCTGCCGGGCAACACCCCCACACTTCGCAGTCCGCACGCCAACGGCTACCAGGTCTTCCCCTCGGGTGAACGGGTCGACGTCACGGAGCAGATCCTCCCCGACCCCGGCGGCTACGTCTCCACCACTGCAGACGTCAACCGCTTCTTTAAGGCCCTGCTAGGTGGCAAGCTGCTGTCCCCGGCACGGCTGGCCGAGATGCGGGACACCGTCCCGGTCAACAAGGAGATCCAGGCGTTCTGGCCACACGGACGCTATGGCCTCGGCCTGGTCGAACGGCCCCTGTCCTGCGGCGGAAACTACTGGAGCCACGAAGGCGGCAACGGCGGCTACATCACCCTGAACGGCACCACCGACAACGGCAGCCGCACCGTCACCGTCTCCATGTCTACGGCCCTGGGCAACTCGCCCGACAACGCACTCCGGCAGGAGCAAGCCGCCAGTAACCTCGTCGACCACGCGCTGTGCGACGGCCCTGGCAACGGACAGGACACGTAAGGGTCGATGGACGCGGCCCAGCCAGTGATCGGATCCCGCCGGCCGAAATCGTGCCGCGACCTGACCTACCGTCAACCCAGGCCCGCCGACCTTCCGCGGGCGAGTCAGCCGCCTGTCCCCACATCGTTGACCAGCTCAACCGACTGGACACAAGAGTAGGGTGGCAGCCACGATCTCGTGGTGGTCGAAGTCGGGCCAGCGTTCGCCGGCCCGAGGAAGAACCAGCCGCCACCGCGCAAAGCCCAACCGGACTGAGCTGTCCACTCGGCAACCAGCGCAGCAGGGCCACCAGCCTCTCCCCCGAACGGCACGAGCAACTGACAGCAATCGGCATGCGCTGGGCGTAGCCACCGGCGACGTCCCACCATCGTGCCCGCCGCCGGTCGTTGCGTCAGGTCATCGCCAGTAGACGTGAATGTGCCGCACCACTACGTCCATGACGAGCCACAAGGCCAACCACTGTTCCCGAGAGGTACGTCGACGAGGCCCGCTCCCTGCCCCGAGCGGAACGGTCGGCCGTCACGCCGCCCGCTCCGCTCGGGTTCACTTTGGCGTCGGCGGTCGGCTCAGACCGGCCGACAAGCTGTGGCGATCACCAAAGCTGCGACGTCCAGGACGAAGAGCGTAGGTCCTTGGCGTCCGCTAACGACTGCCAGGACTTCTGGACCGCCGTAGGCGCTCGTCACCTTCTCATTTGCCGAAGCCAGCGGTGAGTCCGCCGATGAGCTGGCGGCGGCCGAGGATGTACAGGGCGAGGATCGGCAGCGTGGACAGGACCACCGCGGCCAGGATCGCGGGAGTGTTGATGGTGAACTCGCCCTGGAAGCTCCACACGAACAGCGGCAGCACCCGTTTGTCGGGGCTCTGGGTGAGGATCAGTGGGAAGAGGAAGCCGTTCCAGACGTTCGGGGCCTCGTAGATCGTGACGGTGATCAGGGCGGGCCGTGACAGCGGCAGGGCCAGGTTCCACAGCATGCGCCAGTGCCCTGCGCCGTCCGCGCGCATGGATTCGTACAGCTCGTCGGGGATGTCGCGCAGAAAGTTGACAAGGATGATCACGGTGAGCGGGATGGCGAACGCCGCCGAGGGCAGCACGATCGCCAGCAGGGTGTCGTACATGTGCGCCTTGGCGATCAGGTAGTACACCGGGATGATCGTGGCCTGGAGAGGGATGGCGAGTCCCAGCAGGAAGACGCTGAAGGCCCAGCGCAGGGCCCGGCTGGTGCCGCGGACGATGGCGTACGCGGCGAGGAAGGACACCACCAGGGTCAGCAGTGTCGCGCCGAGGGTGACCAGGGCGCTGTTGAGGAGGTAGTGGGTGAAGCCGTTGTCCAGGACGAGGCGGTAGTTGTCCAGGGTGGGGCTGGTGGGCAGGGCGAGCGGGTTGGCGTCGAAGAAGCCCTCGCGGGTGCGCAGGCTGGTGACGACGGCCCAGTAGACCGGGACCAGGACGATCAGCAGCCACACGAGGCCGCCCAGGGCGCCGAGGGGGTGGCTGCGGCGCAGGCGGGCCATACGGCCGGTGCTTCCCGTGGTCGGCGGTGCCGGGCGGGCCGTGGATTCGGTGGACGGGGCGTGGGAGAGCGCGGACATCACATTCCTGCCTGCTGGCTGCGCATCCGGTTGAAGCCGGAGAACCGGAGAAGGGCGAGGGAGAGGAGCAGTCCTGCCAGGACGAGCACGACGGAGATGGCGCTGGCCAGGCCCATCTGGTTGCTCTGGAAACCGGTGATATGCATGTCGAGGGGCAGGATGCGGGTGGCGTAGCCGGGGCCGCCGCCGGTGAACACGAAGACGAGGTCGAAGTAGGTGAGCGAGCCGACGACCATCAGCGTCGAGGACGTGACGATGGTGTAGCGCAGCTGCGGCAGGGTGATGTGCCAGAACTGGGCGAGCCGGCCCGCGCCGTCGATCGACGCCGCCTCGTACAGGGAGGCCGGGATCTGCCGGGCTCCGGCCTGGTAGAGCAGCGTGTGGAAGGGCACGAACTGCCAGGCGATGACGAAGGCGACGGCGTAGAAGGCGAGTTGGGGATCGCCCAGCCAGTCCTGGTTCAGCACCGGGAAGTTCAGGGCCGCGCCCAGGCCGAAGTTGGGGTCGAGCAGGTTCTTGAAGATGACGGCGATGGCCGCCGTGGAGATCAGCAGCGGGACGAAGTAGAGGACCGCGAGCAGGGCGCGGTAGCGCTGCCTGCCGGCCACGAAGACGCCCAGCAGGAGACTGAGCGGGGTCTGCACCGCCCAGGAGACCACCATCAGCTTGAGGGCGAGCCACAGGGCGTGCCGGGTGACGCCATTGGTCAGCGCCTCTCGCCAGTTGCCGGTCCCCGCCCACGCCGGGCTGCCGAGTCCGTCCCAGCGGGTGAAGCTCAGACAGACAACGATCGCCATCGGTACGAGGGAGAAGAGGGCGAAGAGCAGCAGGGCAGGCAGGGCCATGACGAAGGGCGGCCCGCATCGAACGGGTCCTGACGGACAACGCATGGCCCTACCGCAAGAGTTTCGCCTGGCGGCAGGCCCTGGCCGACCTCGGCGCGATCGGCAAGCTCACGCGCATCTACCGGCCGCAGACCAACGGCAAGGTCGAACGCTTCAACCGCACCCTGCTCGATGAGTGGGCCTACCTGCGGCCCTACGCCAGCAACGACGAACGCACCGCCACCCTGGCAGACTTCCTCCACATCTACAACCACCACCGCTGCCACACCACACTCGGCGGCCACCCACCGATCAGCCGCGTGAACAACGCTTCAGGTCAATACACCTAGGCACCCGCGCCGGGCCCTTGTGGCGGCCAGTCGGAGGCGGGGTCCTCGGCGAGCAGCGGCCGGAGGGCGCCGAGGACCGCGCCGATGCAGATGTCGCGCAGCTGGGTGCGGGTACAGGTCTCGTGGGTGAGCCAGTCGACGCAGAGGACCTGGACGAAGACCAGCCAGCTTTTCAGGACGCCCGACACGGCTTCGCGGGCGCTCTCGTCTGCGAGCGGGAGTACGGTCAGCAGCCGCGCACGGAGCGCGTCCAGCTCATTCGTCATGATCGTCTGGATCACCGGGTCGCCCGCGAGGACCCGGTTCGCGGCGAGAACGGCGTTGCGGTTCGCCACGAAGTAGTCGAGATGAACGTCCATACCCTGGATGAGCTGTTCGACCAGGGAGTCGGCGGGGTCGAGTCGCGTCTCGGCAAGCAGCTGGTCCGCCGCCTGCTGGTAGACGGCTGCGAAGAGGGCGCGCTTGCTGGGGAAGTGACGGTAAAGCAGGGCCCGGGAGACACCGGCCTCTTCGGCGACCTCCTCCATCAGCACGTCGGCGTACGGGTGTGCGGCGAAGAGCCGTGCGCCGACGGCGAGGAGTTGGGCGCGGCGGTCGGCGGGGGTGAGTCGCTGGCGGGTAGGCACGAACGAAGTGTAGTTGACATGCGTCTACTAGCGCCTTCAATGTAGTAGACGCATGTCAACTAAGCTCCGCCCAGACGGCTTGGAGGGATTATGGCCAGGGCTCTGCGCATACTCACACAGCTGATGGGCTGGGCCTGCGTGACGATCGGCCTGTTCCACGTGGCACTCGGCAACGCGGCGATCCCCGGCGCTGGTCACGCTGGCTCGACGGTCGACAGCTGGGGCCGGTTCATGGGGGCCAGCTTCGTCGGTTACGGGCTGGCCTGGCTCTGGGCCGCGCGGCAGCGTCCGATCCCAGCTCCGGCGGTGCGGTGGCTGGCCGGCGTCTTCCTGCTGGGCGGCGTGGGCCGACTGCTCTCGCTCGCCGTGCACGGCTGGCCGCAGTGGTTCCAGATCACGCTGGCGGTGATCGAGCTGAGCCTGCCGCCGATCTTCTTTTGGCTGGCCGACGCAGAGGAGCGGGTCCTCCGCAGCGACTTGGAGGCCGTGCCTGCCGGGCGGTGAACTCGTTGGGTCGGGGACGAGACGCCGTGCACCCTTGCAGGTGTCGGTCTTCCCGTCCCCGCCCGCCGAACCGGACGTGCCCGTTGGCCGGGCATCCGGCTCTCCACGTGATCCGAGAGGGTCAGGTGAGGCGTTCGCTGACCTGGCCGACGAAGGCCATGCCGTCGTGGTCGGTCCGACGGAATCGCGTTCCATCGGGGTCGACCTCGTCGATGTTCCATGGTGTGCTGATCTGCGCTCCACGGTAGCGGTAGCGTTCGACCCGTATCTTCGCCGGGTTGTAGAGGACCATGCGGTCCTCGGCGATGCGGTCCGTTCCGTAGTAACGTCGCCGCAACTGCTTCCAGGTCAGGTGAGGGTGCTTACGGCGAATCCACCGAAGCATTCTCCACCACGCGTACCAGCCGAGGTAGGAGAACGTCTTCTTGGATGCGCCGTAGCGGAAGTAGCCTGCCCAGCCCCGCAGGACCGGATTGACCTTCCGCAGCACCTCCGCCAACGAGAGCAAGGTCGTTCCCTGCCCCGTCAGCCTCTTGATCTTGTGCATCACCGATGCCAGCGCCTGCTTTGCCGGAATCGTCAGCACGACTCGACGTCCGTCGCCCCGGATCTTGCTCTGGATGTGAAAGCCCAGGAAGACGAAGCCGTCGTCGATATGGGTGATGTGTGTCTTCTCGGCCGAGAGGGTCATCTTCAGCTTGTTGGCCAGCAGCTCGCCGATCTGCGACTTCAGCGCTTCCGCGTCTGACCGGGTGCCGTGCACGAGCACGACGAAGTCGTCGGCGTAACGCACCAGTCGAAAGTTCGGCAGTCCCTTCTTGCGCCGGTACTGCCTGCGCCAGCGCGGACTCATCTCCTCGTTCCAGAGCCGGGCGAAGTGCCGGTCCAGGACGGAGAGATAGATGTTGGCCAACAACGGTGAGGCGACCCCGCCCTGCGGAGTTCCGTTCAGACTGTCCGCAAAGCCACCGTGCAGTTCGACGACTCCGGCCCGCAGGAACGCACGGACCAGACACAGGACCTTCCGGTCCTTGATGCGCTCTCCCACCAAGTCCATCAGGACGCGATGGTCGACGTTGTCGAAGCATGCGGTGATATCCCCTTCCACCACCCACTCGTAGGAGAGGCTGGTGAGATGGTGGATCTCGGCGATGGCATCCTGAGCCCGACGGCCAGGCCGATACCCGTAACTGGACGGGTAGAAATCGACCTCGAAAATCGGCTCCAGAACCAGCTTGAGGGCCACCTTGCGCGACACGGTCGCGCAAGGTGGGGATCCCCAGGTAGCGGACCTTGCCGCCCTTCTTGGGTATTACCGCCTGCTTGACCGGCAGCGCGGTGGAGGATCCGTCCTTGAGCGAGGAACGCAGTTCCTCCAGGAACGGAATCACCCCGTAGTCCTCGATGTGATGACGCATCACCGCGTCCACGCCCGCCGTTCTGGCACCCCGGTTGCCCGACACCCGCTCCCAGGCCACCCGCAAGGTGGACCGGTCGCAGATCAGGTTGAACACGTCGCCGAACCGGCGTTCCGGCTCGGCCCTTGCCCATCGGTGCAGCTTGAGCTGATGTTCGAGTACCCGTCGCTCGGCCGCGAAAATGCTCGGCCACGATATCGACGGCGCGTCGCTATTCAACAACGCTCCTCCCCGGCAGCAGCACCACTGCTATCACGCTGTCGCCCTTCCCCATGCGGCCGGCTTTCCCGACCTCGAAGTACTACGGCGACTCCGCCACGATCCGGCGCCATCAGTGAGCGTCGCACCTGCCCACCGCCCGGCTGGCTGCCGGACGGGGAGGGCGACACCGGATCGCTTCCCACGTTCACTGAGGATCTCTACGACGGCTTCGGCGCCCAGTTCTACCCCGGCGGCATCACCGCGGACCGCACATCGCAGTCTTGGTCCGGGCCTCCGACCACTCAGAAGTGCGGTCGGAGAGGAGAGGCCATCGGACAGAGCGCTCTCCAGTACCGCAAAGCGACCCATCCACCAGATTCGGCAGGCCGCTGACGACTCACGGGGCTTCAACCACTGGTTCTGTTTCCTTACACCCATTCCGTCTTCGCTTGCAGGCACGGACCGCCTGGTGGTCTCGGTCCGCCCCTACGTTGTCGAGGCTGCTTCCGGCCTCACCCCCGACCTGGGGATCAGCCTGCCTCCAGCTTCAACCGGTCACTGCGATGACCAGCGGTGGGCTCCTCCTCCCACTCGATTCCTCAGCGCCTCGTGGCGCACACCCGAACTCGTCCAGATCGAACACACGGGCGGGGAAGCTGACGCTGCCGGTGAGGAATTACGGGCTCTGCCGGCGATCTTGTGACGGACCCCGTTCATGGGCTGTGAAGGATGCGTCTGCGGAGCAGGTCGAGTTTGGCCCGGCCGAACCCCATGCGCTTGAGGAGCTTGACTCTGCAGACATGGCCTTCAACCTGGCCGGAGCTCCATGGGCTGCTGAGGCCGGCAGTGACGGCGTCGAGGTCGCGGCGTAGGCCGTTGACCAGGGAGTGCAGAGCGGGAAGTTCGTCCTGCGTGACCCGGTCCATCCAGGCTGGGAGCTGATCACCACGGAGATCACGCATCATGTCGGCGAAGTCGCGGACGTGGCGTGCGACGGCGTCGAGGTGCGGACAGGCGGTTCGGATCTCTTTGAGTTCTGCCGCGTCGGCGTCGGCGAGGTGTCCGGGGTCTGTCATGATCCAGCGCACCACTCGGCGGGGCTTCGGTGCCGGCCGCGGTTCGGGACGCGGCGCCGAAGGGTGCTTTGGCCTGGGGCTATGGGGCTTCTTGAAGGGGCGGAAGTAGCGGCGCACGCTCTGGACGTCGCCGGTGAAACCCTGCTCGCGCAGTTCGCGGTGGAGCTGGGGAATGTCGTGGCAGCCCTCGTTCCACCGCTGGTGCAGGTAGGGCTTGTGCGGGTCCAGGATCGAGGTGCGGTTGACGGCCTTGACCAGGAGCTCGTCCAGGCTCTGGGCACCGGCGAAGCGTCGCACTGTCGAGTGGTCCAGCCGCAGTTCGCGGCGGATCGCGGCCAGCGACAGCCCGGCAGCCAGCCGTTGCTGTACCGCTTCGTACCGCTCCGTCGTGCGGGCGACCAGCCGCTGCGGTTGCCCCAGGACATCGAGCGTGCCGTCGGGCGGGTCGAACGGCTCGGCTTCGACTGGCGGCGCCGTGGTGGCCAGGGGCTTCGCGGACGACTCCTCGGCGACCGGGGGCGTGGCGAACACGGCCCGGATACATGGGTAGTGAGTACCGACGGTCTTCTCCACGGCCTCGGCGAGGTTCCGCCACAAATGCCAGGCGTCCGCGACCTGCTGTGCCTGTGGAGCGCCGGAACGCGCGCCCTCGGCATAGGCGCCGGCCCTGTCGCGGCAGATGACCGCCACCTCTGGATGGCCGCGTAGCCAGTCGGCCAGCGGATCGGCGTCCCGGCCGGGAAGGACGTCGAGCGGACGGCGGGCCTCCAGGTCGACCAGGAGGGTGGCATAGGTGTTGCCCTTGAGCAGGGCGAAGTCGTCGATCCCCAGGACCCGCACGCCTTGTCAGGTGGGTCGGGTATCGCGCGCAGAAGGTTGAGGAGCGTGTCCTTGGCGACCCGGATCTTCAACGCGGCGGCCAGCCTGGCCCCGGGGCGTCCGGCCAGGAAGAGCGCGATGGAGGTGAGCGCGTCGCGCAAGTGGGGTGTATCGGGCATGCGGTCTGGTCAGCCCCGGAATCTGCTCGGTGAACGCCCCCGACGAGATCACCGGCGGTCGTCCAGCCCACCACTGCTGTTGGCCCATTCCAGGGCGCTCAGGGGCGCACTCGAATGACGGTCTTGCCCTTGCGCCGCTCGGTCGGGTTGAGCGCAGGGACGGCGTCGTCGAGGGTCGCGACGGTTCCGATGTGCGTGCGAAGGCGCCCGTCCCGCACCCGGTCGACGATCTCCACCAGCTGACTCGGAACGGACTCGACGACGAAGTCGACCGCCAAGCCGTCGGCAGGGCGAGCCTCAACAGGTCCGACCACCGACACCAGCGTCCCGCCAGGCCGGATGATGCTCGCCGAGCGCCTCTGGATGTCAGCGCCGATTACATCGAAGACCACGTCGACCCCGCCGATGTCTTCGAGATCCTCGTCGTCGAGGTCGAGGAACTCGTTCGCGCCGAAGTCGAGCGCCGCCTGGCGGTCCGCCGCCCGCCCGGTACCGATGACGTAGGCGCCGAACTCCCGGGCGAGCTGCGTCACCACGGACCCGACTGCGCCGGCGGCGCCGTGTGCGAGGACGCTCTGCCCCGCCTGGAGACGGCCGTGCTGGAACAGGCCTTGCCATGCGGTCAGGCCGGAGATCGGCAGGCTCGCGCCCACCGTGAAGTCGACGTTGCCCGGAAGCGGCGCCAGGTTGCGTGCTTCCACGGCCGCATACTCGGCCAGGGTTCCATCGCGGTGCCAGTCCGTGATCCCGAACACCCGCTGTCCCAGCGAGAGTCCCGTCGTGCCGTAGCCGAGGGAGGTGACCACTCCGGCGAACTCGTGGCCGATGATCGCCTGGGCTCGATCGCGACCGGCGCGATCGACCCACGTCGAGGGCCACTCCCACTCCGCGGGGACGAAGCCCGACGCATGGACTTCAACGACGACGTCGTTGATCGCCGGCATCGGCTCAGGCCGCTCCGCGAGTGTGATCCCGGCTGCTTCCGCGGCCTGATCCGTCGCGACGATTGCCTTCACTGGTACCTCCGTATATCTCGTGCTCGCCGGCTCTGTGCGCCGCCCAAGCCATGGAGTGGGCTGATTAGCCCACGGAGGAACGGCAACAAGATCCGTCATGACAGACGGATGGACCGCGGAAACGCGTCGAGTCCAACCGGAGCTCGACGAGCACCACACACCCAGGGCAGCAACACCCACTCACGCGCTAGTCTCACGGCGATGTCGTATACGACATCGGTACGACACGGCTCGTGCGATTACGACATCAGCCGTAAGACCCAACAGGTTCGTGTGGGGTCTCGCCGCTCGTGACATGCCGATCTTGCGTGACCTGGCAGTCTCAAATCCGTGGCATTTCCTCGCGAGGGCGAGGTCGAGATCAGGCGGCTTGCCCGTGTCGGCGGAGTACGCCACGCTGAGCCCCGAGTACGAGGACTACCGGCGAGCCCAGATCCCGCACCGATGAGTTTCCCGCGCCGCGCTGGTCCATACGCCGGACACCCGCGGACGGAAGGCTGGGCCATGCGGAAACTGATCTACGGCATGAACCTGACCCTGGACGGCTACATCGCTGCGGCCGGCGATGACATCGGCTGGAGCGGACCGCCGAGCGACGAACTGTTCCAGTGGTGGCTCGACCACGAGCAGGCGAGTGGCCTGTCGCTGTATGGGCGCAAGCTGTGGGAGACGATGAGTTCCTACTGGCCGACCGGCGACCAGCAGCCCAACGCCACCCCGGCGGAGATCGAGTTCGCGCGGAACTGGCGGGACACGCCGAAGGTGGTGTTCTCCTCGACGATCGACAAGGTCGACTGGAACACCCGCCTGGTCACCGGCGACGCGATCGCCGAGATCAGCCGGCTCAAGGCCGAGGACGGCGGCCCGATGAACATCGGCGGCGCAACGCTCGCCGGGGCGGCCATGCGCGCCGGGCTGATCGACGAGTACGCGATCGCCGCCCATCCGGTCCTGGTGGGCGGCGGCACGCCGTTCTTCACCGCACTGGACAGCTGGGTGAACCTGAACCTGGTGGAGACGCGGGCGTTTCCCGGCGGCGTGGTCCTGACCAGGTACGAGACGAGGCGCTGAGCAGCAGCACCCAACACGCTTTAGTCTCACGGTGATGTCAGGTCTGTGCCATGTCGACGACGCGGGCGTAGTGGCCCTGGAAGGCAACCGTGATGGCGGCGGTGGGCCCATCGCGGTGCTTGGCGATGATGAGGTCGGCTTCGCCGGCGCGGGGTGATTCTTTCTCGTAGGCGTCGTTGCGGTGGATGAGGATGACGACGTCGGCGTTGTCTTCGAGGGCACCGGAGTCGCGCAGGTCGCTGAGCACGGACCAGGCTCGCCACCTGGGCCGTGGCCACCGGGCACGCCGCGGCACTCGCCATCGGCACCCCGCCCCTCGCCGGTCTCCCACCTGAAGGGTCCGGTAAACCTGTGCGTTTCGCCAGCTACGACGAAGGCCTGACGTGGTTCGACAACGAACGGCAGAACCTCACAGCCATTCAGAGATCCGCCGCCCAGGCTGGACTCCACCGCCTCGTGTGGCAACTCGCCATAGTCCAGGCGGAGTTCCGCATCGTCCGCTACCAATTCGATGACTTCCTCGCCGTACAGCAACTCGCCCTCGCGGCCGCGCGGGCCTCCTGCGACCAGGCCGCCGAGGCCTTGATGCTGTCGGAACTCGGCAGCGTCTACTGGAGGATGGACCGCCTCGACGAAGCAGAAGACAGCTGCCTGAGGGCACTGCAGATCTACCGCACTGTCGTCGATCCCACCCGCGAGGGCACGACTCTAGTCGAGTACGGCGCGGTCCAGGCCCAGCGCGGGAACAACGAGCGCGGCGTCGCTCTGTTCACCCAGGCCCTCGACCTGCTCCAAGGCGAGGACGCGCGCCGGCCCCGCGCGAGAGCGCTGCAGAACCGGGGCGTGCTTCAACAACGGCTGGGACACCTCACTCACGCCGTCGCGGACACCCGTCAGGCGCTCGCGATCTACCGGTCTCTGGACGACCGCCGCGGCCAGGCCGTGGCCATCGGCAACCTCGCCTGGTTCCACCTCGTAGACGCGGACCTCGACAGCGCATTCGATCTCTACCGCGAACAGCAGCACATCGCCCTTCTCCTCACCGACACCTTCCTTCACGCCGACGCACTCTTCGGCATCGGCGAGACGCACGCCACCGCCGGCCGCTTCGAAGAAGCCCGACACGCCTGGCAGGAAGCACTTCGCCTCTTCGAGCACATCAACCACCCCCGGGCGGCCCAGGCGCAGCAGCGGCTCGACGCCACCGAGCCCCAGTGGACGATCCCCTGGACGCCGACAGACTGGGCCGCCCCCGGCGCCATGGAAACACCAGGGACCGCCACGGCCCCGCAGAGGGAGGCCGGAAAAGAGCACGAAGGCGGTGCCGACAAGGCAAACAATCCCGGGACTTGCCCGCTCTCTCCTGCCGACCGCCCCGCCTCTGACCCGAAAACAGAATGCAGACGCCGAAGCGCCACCACTGCGGCACTCGGGGCGATACCCCGCCTCTTCCCGAGGGTGCCGGGTCAGTGAAGCCGGGCCGACCGGAGGCTGCCCGTCGACCGGTCCATGCGCACGACGACGTCGTACTCCGGGGCGAACCGGTTCGCCTCGGCGACCGACCCGCACACCGCGCGCGGGTAGAACGCGTACGCCACCGACTCCATCTGCTCCCCGGTCAGACACAGCGACCAGCGGTTGGCCGGACCGTCGAACACCGCTCTGCGCACCCGCTCCACCAGACCCCCCGCCGGCGCCACCCGCAGCCGCTCCGCGGCACCGACATACACCCGCAGGGCGTCCATCTCCGCCGGCCGCAACTCCACCAGTTGTTCATCCGCCATCGGCTCCGCACGATGCCGGGCTGGGGCGGGGCTGGCCTCGGCGTAGGTCAGCACGTCGTGACCGAGCCCGGTGAGACGAGCCGCCCACAGGATCGGGTGGCCCTCAAGCGCGGACAGCTCCGCACGCATCTCCCGATCGGCTACTTCCGCCAGCCCCTGCCCGGCAGCAGTCTCCACCGCCTGCTGGTGCTGCGGCAGCACATCGCTGGACAGTACCCAACCCCAAGCGGCCTTCACCTCACGCTCGCGCAGCGCCCCAAGCGCCTCGAAGCACGACTTGCTGCCCCTCACTCTCCGCCCCTCCCTGCCATCGCCGACACCGGTGAACCGACACCGTAGAAGCCAGACCCCGGCGGAGACACGGAAACACCCAAGAGATCAGCGACACGGTTGGAGGAGCAGGTAGGACGGGCGGGGGTCGGGATCTCGTCCGGCTCGCCATACCTCTCAGTGCGACGCACTGAGCGCGCTGAGGGCGTCGCATGGCTGTACTGGCTGGGGTGGAGGGCGCGGGGTCGTACGCCGAGGTGTCGTACACGGGTGTTCTTCATCGAGCCAGTGCGGACGGGGCGGGCGGGGAGCAATGCCGCCTCCCCCGGAACGACACGGCCGTGCCGGGGAAGGGGGTCGATCAGCGTGCGGTGCTCTTGCGTCGGCTAGCGGACGACGCGGATGGTCACCGGCGCGGAGATGCGGTCGGTCTTCACGTGCCGGTGGTGCGCGTCGGTCGAGTACAGCACCGAACGGAACTGCAGCTCGTCCGTGCGGGTGGCCTTGACGTTCGCGCGCGCATTGCCGTTGAAGCTCCGCGCGACGGCGTGCCAGTGGCCCCAGTGGCCGGATCTGCCGGACCGCTCCTGTATAGCGAGGATGGTGTACCACTCGGCGTCGTCGTCACCCTGGCCGCGTACCTTGACCACGTGGCCAGCATGCACTGTGTGGGGGGGCCTGAATCGAGATGTCGCCCTTCGCGAACGCCGGGGATACCGCCAGTGCCGCCGAGGCCACACCCAGCATGCCGACTACCGCGAGCCGCTTCAGAGCAATGCTCAGGACTTGTGGATCAGCCCCTCGGGAGCACGCGACGGGCGTACCTTCCAGGGTGATTGATCGAGAAGTCACCGAGCAGACCCGCGTTGAGTGCAGGTCAGGAAGGTTCTCCCATGCTGAGCGCAGTCACCGCCGAGGGTTCCATCGAGTCCGGTTCTCTGATCGACGAGATCGTCCGCGAGGGCGCCCGTCGGATGCTGGCCGCCGCGCTGGAGGCCGAAGTCAACCAGTACATAGCCGAGTTGGCCGCTGAGAGGGACGAGCGCGGACACCGCCTGGTGGTCCGCAACGGCCACCACCGGCCCCGCACCGTGGTCACGGCCGCGGGCCCCGTCGAGGTGCAGGCACCGCGGGTCAACGACCGCCGCGTCGACGAGGCCACTGGCGAACGTAGGCGGTTCTCCTCCAAGATCCTTGCCCCGTGGTGCCGCAAGTCCCCGAAGATCTCAGAGGTGCTGCCGCTGCTCTACCTGCACGGACTGTCGTCCGGGGACTTCGTCCCGGCGCTGGAGCAGTTCCTCGGCTCGGCAGCCGGGCTGTCGCCAGCGACCGTGACCCGGCTGACGAGGCAGAGGACCGACGACCACTCCGCCTTCCAGGAGCGGGACCTCGCGGACCGCGACTTTGTCTACGTGTGGGCCGACGGCGTGCACCCCAAGGTGAGGCTGGGCCAGGCGCACTCTTGTGTGTTGGTGCTGCTCGGGGTGCGGCTGGACGGCACCAAGGAGCTCATCGCCCTAGCCGAGGGCCTGCGGGAGTCCACCGAGTCGTGGGCCGACCTGCTTCGGGACTGCCGCCGCCGCGGGATGCGCGATCCCGAACTGGTCATCGGTGACGGAGCGATGGGCCTGTGGAAGGCTCTCGCCGAGGTGTTCCCGGCCGCCCGGCACCAGCGCTGCTGGGTTCACAAAGCCCGGAATGTCGCAAACTGTCTCCCGAAATCTGCGCAGCCCAGTGCGACGAAGGCGATGCAGAAGATCTACAACGCCCAGGACCGCACCCACGCTGAGAAGGCGATCGAGGCCTTCGCGAAGACCTACGGCGTCAAGTGGCCCAAGGCCGTCGCGAAGATCACCGACGACCGGGGCGAACTGCTGGCGTTCTACGACTTCCCGGCAGAGCACTGGATCCACCTTCGGACAACAAACCCCATCGAGTCCACGTTCTCCACGGTCAAGCTACGGACCAAGGTCACCCGCGGTGCCGGCAGTCCCGCCGCGGCCCTCGCGATGGTGTTCAAGCTGATCGAGTCCGCCCAGGCCCGCTGGCGTGCCATCACCGGAGCCTCCCTCGTCGCCCTGGTCCGCTCCGGCGCGACGTTCAAAAACGGCGTCCTGATCGAGCGCGAGGAGGTCGCCGCAGCGTGAACAGCAAGGCCTATGCTGCGGGGATGATCAAGCCCATTGAACTCGTCATATTCGACTGCGACGGCGTGCTGATCGACAGCGAGCGCATCGCCGCTCGTGTCCAGGTCACCCTCGGGGCCGAGCTGGGTTGGCCGCTGACCGAGAACGAGGTCGTTGACCGGTTCATCGGGCGCTCGCACGCCGCCATCCACGAGCAGGTCGCCGACCGGCTCGGCCCTGACACGGCCGCGGTCTGGTCGCAGAGGTTCGAGGAGTTCCACCGGGAGGCCGTCGACGCCGAGCTTGCCCCCATCGACGGCTTACCGGAAGCACTCGACGCGCTCACCCTGCCGACGTGCGTCGCCTCCAGCGGCTCCCACGACAAGATGCGGCACACCCTCGGCCGCACCGGGCTCTACGAACGCTTCGCAGGCCGCATCTTCAGTTCCACCGAAGTCTCCCGCGGCAAGCCCGCCCCGGATCTCTTCCTGCACGCCGCCCAACAGATGGGCGTCGATCCCGAAGCCTGCGTGGTGGTCGAGGACAGCCAGCCGGGCGTCCGCGCTGCCCGCGCCGCCGGCATGCGAGTCTTCGGCTACGCCGGTGGACTTACCCCGGCCGAACGCCTCGAAGGTCACGACACCGTCGTCTTCTACGACATGCGGAAGCTTCCGGCTCTGATCGCCGGGCTGCGGCCCCCTCTCAACTAGGGTCCGTCTTCAAACGGATCTTGCCCAGAGCAGGAATGACGCGAGTGTGACCGCCGCTTCGTAGGAGGTGGCG
>NZ_JAIQYY010000051.1 GCF_020181035.1 Streptomyces sp. CoH27 | reverse complement strand
AACCTGCTTGTGCCGCTCCACAGAGCCCATCGCTCCACCTCCCGATCAAGGTGTTGCGACGATCAGTTGAATCCGTCCTGGACATAGCGGATCCGAATCGCGCATCGACGACTCCTTAGCACCCGGAGCCAGGGCTTCGGTGATCTCGCGAACGTGGTCGGGCGTGTCCGCCGCAGGGGCCGACGCAGCCGTAGACCCTGCGGCGCCCCGGCTGCCACGCGGACGGTCATGCAACTGCGCCGCGATGTTTCGTTGCGTCACCAGCTGGCGCGGCCAGGGTGCGGCGCGCCATGTCGACAGCCCCGGGGGAAGTCCGTGGTGGTGACGGCCTGCGGCGTTCCCCCGAGCGCGGTCGTGTCGTTGAAGGACGCGGGTGTGATCGTGCGGGGCGGAAGGTGGCCGCACGACAGCTTCGGCAAGTCGGTGCGGATGGCAGCGTGTCAGGCGGTCCGGCGCCGCGCCCTGCGATGAGCAGTGATCTTGGACAGCGGCACGGCATCCGAGGGCGAGGGGCAGGACCGTGCCGCAGGCCGGTGCTCTACGAATCGCTCCGCTCCCGGCGCAGACCACCTGGTCGCTGATGGGCCGCGTCGCCGCCCGGTAGGGAATGCCGGTCGCCGATCTGCGGGCGTCATGGCGTGGAGAAACCATGCCCCTCACTCTCCCGGCACCGGTGGCGTGCGGCCCGATGCCGAAGTCCTGCTCGACTGCGCCGGTTCAGGACCTCCTGGAAGCCATGTGCCGTACCGACCCGCACGGTCTGGAACGCGCCCTGCCTGCCTGGACCACCGGAGGGGCGACGTTCACCGAATCCTCCGGGGGCGGGCGGCCCCAAGCTTGCTGGCAGCTGGGAGTCATGGCGCACCGCCCCCGTCGTCTTCGCCTGCCGGCTGTGCACGGCCCGGCGCACTGGGCAGCAGGTGGTGGTCATGCGGTACCGCGACGGATGGCAGCGGGTGTGCCCGCGCCACCGGCGCCGGGCTTTGGGTGCAGGCGACGGGCACGGCCTGGAACACCTGGGCCTGGCCGGCAGCCCGGCCATCACCTCGGCGCAGCAACGGCGGCCCGGCGGTGGCTCGCCGGGCCGCCGCTGCAGGGGTGGCGCCGGGGGCGGTGTTCGCGGCCGCCCAGGCGGTGGTGTGCCAGTGGTGGGACATGGCCCTGGAATGGGAGGAAGAGCGGGTCCGGCCCGCGCGGCTGCATCAACTGGCGGGCAGGGATGCCGGTTTGCGGTTGTGCTGGTGGCGGGCGGTGGCCCGCGAGCCGGCGGTCTTCCCCGAGGCCGTCGCTCCGGCCGAGGTCCTGCTCGACCCGGTCGTGGTGGAGATGGTGTGGCGCGACAGCGGCGCCGAGCGCATCCGGCCCTTTCCTCCCGGCGGGGAGTTCGGCCGGGAACTGGGACGCAGGCTCGGGCGCCCCTGGCTCGCCCACGTCGGTGCTGTCCTCGGCAGCAGCGTCCTTGGCAGGTGGTGGGGAGCGATCGTGCGCCGGCGCCGCGACATCGGACAACGCGGTGACCGGGGACTCGCGGATGCTGGGCCCGGCAATGACGCAGGGCATGCTGATGGAGCTGGAGCGGCGCAACTGCTGGACCCTCGCCGAGGCGCTCGGGCACGACGGGCCGCACCGCCTGCAGCACTGGTCCGCCTGGCGCCGTCACCACCGGCACCAGGCCACTGAGGCCCACCGCCGATGGAACAACATCACCGCGGCGGCGATCACATGACCGGAGCCAGACGATCAAGACGGAGGCTCACTGTCCAGGGGGTGCTGCGCCTCATGCCGAAGGGGCCGCCCAGGCGAGACGCATGTGCGTGTGCCACGCCGCGCCCCCGCGATCCGTATGCGGCTCAGGGCGTCCGGAGCGTCGCCAGATAGGTGGACACCAGTGTGCGGGCCCAGTCGGCGGAGGCGGGCTCGGGGGTGAAAATGGCGCGATAGTAGAGCGGGCCGAGGAGGAAGTCCGCCGCGGTCTCCACGTCGAGTGCCGTCCCCCCGCGGTCCTGTTCGCGCCGGATGATCGCGCCGAGCTGGCGGTGGCGGTCCTCGACGCAGGCGCAGCCGCCTGCCGGGCCGGAGCCGATCGTCGCCCGCATGAGGGCAAGCGTGTCCGGGTCGGCGACGTCGGTGGCCACGTCGGCGAGCCAGCGCTGGAGGTCGCCGGCGAGGGAGCCGGAGTCGGGGACGACCAGGTCGTCGGTGAAGCGGCTGGTGGCGACGTCGTTGAGTAGCTGGGCGGTGGACCCCCAGCGCCGGTACAGGGTGGTGGGGTGCACGCCGGCGCGCGCGGCCACGGCGGGCAGGGTCAGTGTCTCCGCTTCCTCCTCGGCGAGGAGTTCTGCGACGGCGCGATGGACGGCCGCCCGCACCTTCGCGGAGCGGCCGCCGGGACGTACCTGGGTCGACAAGTCAGCCATGGGGAAATTATCGCACCGATCGTTGCGTTAGTGGTAGCGTCCTAAACGCATCGATCACTGCTTTTGGAGTCGCGTCGTGTCCGGTCCCGCCCCGTCCCAGCTCCAGCCCTCCCTGCCGCCCACCGACCGGGTGGCGCCACCGGAGGAGAGGCGACGACGGCTGAGCCGTCCCGTCGCCTTCGCCTCCCTCGCGGTCGTCTTCGTGCTGTTCATGGCCGCCTCCAGCGCGCCCTCCCCGCTCTATGTCGTCTACCAGCAGGAATGGCACTTCTCCGCCACCACTCTTACCACGGTCTTCGCCGTCTACGTGCTCGGCATGATCGGGGCGCTGCTCATCCTCGGCGCCCTCTCCGACCACCTCGGCCGCCGTCCGGTCCTGCTCTCCGCGATCGCCCTCGAAGCGGTCTCGATGGTCCTGTTCCTCACCGCGGGCAACGTCGGCCTGCTGCTGACGGCACGCTTCATCCAGGGCATCGCCACCGGGGCCGCTATGACCACGCTCGGCGCCGCCCTGTCCGACCTCAACCCCGCGCACGCCCCGCACTGGGCTGGCCTCGTCACGGGCACCGCGCCCACCTTGGGACTCGGACTGGGCTCGCTCGGATGCGGGCTCCTCATCGAGTACGGGCCGCACCCCACCCGTCTCGTCTACGTGCTGCTGCTCCTCGCCCTCGTGGTGGCCGGCGCCCTCCTGTCGGCCCTGCCCGAGACCTCGCTGCGCCGCCCGGGCGCCGCCCGCTCGCTCCAGCCCCGCCTGCGGGTCGCCTCCCACCTGCGGGCCGACCTGCTGAGCCTGGTCCCGATCCTCATCGCGAGCTGGGCGCTCGGCGGCCTCTACCTCTCGCTCGGCCCGTCCGTCGCCGTCGGCCTGTTCGGTCTCTCCAGCCACGTCGTCGGCGGACTCGTGGTCACCCTGCTCACCGGCCCGGCCTTCCTCACCGCCCTCGCCCTGCGCGGCTGGCCCGTCGGACGGACCCTCGCCGTCAGCGCGACCCTGCTCCTCGTCGGCACGGCCGTCGCCCTGACCGGTGTGGAGGAGCACTCCCTGACCGCGGCCGCCCTCGGAACCGCGATCGCGGGCGTCGGCTTCGGCGGCTCCGCCCTCGCCAGCTTCGGCACCCTGGCCCGGATAGCCCGCCCCGCCGAACGCAGCGAGCTGCTCTCCGTCGCCTTCGTCATCTCCTACCTGGCCTTCAGCATCCCGGCCGTGATCGCCGGCATCGCCGCCACGCACGCCGGCCTGCAGGACACGTTCGTCACCTACGCGGCGACGGTCGCCGCCCTCTGCGCCCTCGCCCTGCTCGCCCAGCACCTGCGGGCGACCCGCACCCCCGCCACCGGAGGCGTACCCCAGGTGTGAGGAACCGCCCGGGAACCGGTCGCCGCGGCCCGCTCGATGCCGCGGCGACCGCGGTGCGTCGGACGTTCGGCTGCCGTCCGCCCGGTCCCCAGGGCCGGTGCGTTCGGTTGCCGGTTGTGCGCGGCACGGCGCTGCGGGGCCGGGGCGCGGGTCGTGCGCTACGCGCAGCGGTGGGACCGGGTTTGCGCGCGGCATGCCCGGTGGCAACTGGACGCGGACGCCGACCAGCCGCTGGAGGGACTGGATCTGCGGGGCCTGCCGGAGGTCGTGGCCGCGCGTCGGCGGCGGGCAGGGGTGACGCGGGGTGCGGGGCGGGCTGGGGTGGAGGCGGAGCGGGTGTTCGGCCTGGCGTATGCGGTGGTGTGCCGGTGGTGGGACCAGGCTCTGTACTGGGAGCGGGAGAAGGTCTGGCCGCGCCGGCTGCACCAGGTCGCGGGCGGCGACGCCGGGAGTGACCTGGACCGGTGGCGGATCGTGGGACGGCTCCGGTGGTCTTCCCCGTGTGGCGGCATCTGCCGCTCACGGACATCCACCTGCACGCGCAGCTGGCGGCACAGGGCGCCGCGGCCGTGCGCGCAGGGACGCTACTGGGACATGCACGGCCGGCTGCTGAGCCGCCAGGGCGCGCTGCGTCTCGATCACCTGCGCGGGTCCGCCGGGGACATCGGCCTGAATGTGGAGCGCTTCGAGCGGGACCTGCGGCATTCCAGGGTCCTGGCGCGCATCGCCGAGGACGTGGAGTCCGCAGACCTCAGCCAGGTGGCGGGGACGCCCACCTTCTTCGTGAACGGGCGCAGGCATCACGGTGCCTACGGCATCGCAAGCCTTTCGGCGGCGGTGCGGGCCGCCCGGACCAGGGCGGCGCTCGTCACGCGCTGAGGTCCGCCGGCGCCGGGAATGCGGGGCCGGCGGATACCGTTGTACGTCTTGCCTGACATGCCCGGGTCAACCGGCTCGGGTGCACGTGAAAGGGGCACCTCATGGCACGCAGCACCACGCGGCCCGTCGTGAAGCTGAGGTCGACTGCCGGCACCGGCGTCACCTACGTGACCCGCAAGAACCGCCAGAACGACCCCGACCGGCTGGTCCTGCGCAAGTACGACCCGAAGGCCGGCGCCCACGTCCTCTTCCGCGAAGAACGCTGACCCCCGCCCCAGACGCCCGGCGCCCCGGGCGACAGGGGCACCCAGGAAGGACACCGTCATGAGGCATGGCATCCACCCCGTTTCCCGCCCCGTCCTCTTCCGCGACCGCGCGGCCGGCTTCGAACTGCTCGTCCCGTCCACCGCCGCCGCGCAGCACACGGTCCAGTGGAAGGACGGCAACACCTATCCCGTCGTCGACGTCGAGGTCTCGTCGGCGAGCCACCCCTTCTACACCGGCACCTCCCGCGTCGTCGACACAGCGGGACGAATCCAGCGGTTCGAGCGGCGCTACGGAAGCACCACTCGGGCCGGCCGTTGACGGCAGTGCCGTCGACGACGTCCCCGGTTCCACCGCACGGAAAGGAGACGGCCATGAAGGTACGCAAGTCGTTGCGCTCGCTCAAGAACAAGCCCGGCGCCCAGGTGGTCCGCCGGCACGGCGTGACACACGTGCTCAACAAGAAGGACCCGCGCTTCAAGGCCCGCCAGGGCTGAAACACCGACACACACCGGCGGCCCGGCACCGGCAACACGGTGCCGGGCCGCTCCGCGTCCGGTGGGCGCGACACCGGTCGGACCGGTCCCGCCGCCCGGCGCCCGGCTGCCGTGGCTCCCCCGCGCCGCGCCGGCGGACGGACTGACCCCCGGTCCGGGAACCATCGGCGGCGGCGTGCACGGGGCAGCGCAGGGGGCGGGGCTGTCGTAAGAGACGAGACGGTCCACGGCGGGCAGGGTGAGCCACCGGTTGGCGGGCCGGGCGGACGCACTGGCGGGTGGGGGTTCGGCGGCGGTGGTGCCGTAGTAGTGGCGGCAAGCGGCCTGGAAGTCGGTGGTGATGGTGTGGTCGGTCGTCTGCAGCACCTGGTGCACGGCGGCAGGAAGGTGGGGGCGGTGGCAGACCAGGGTCAGGCGGATGCCGGTGAGGCGCGCAGGTACAGGAGGCGTTCGGTGCGGCGGACGGTGAGGCGGTGGGCGCGCAGGACGGTCAGCCGGGCGACGGGCAGGGCGGTGGTCCAGGCGGTGGCCGCTTCCCAGGCGGGCTGACGGCCGGCGAGGAAGCGGCCCGGGAGCAGGGGCGGTTTGCCCAGGCTGCGAGAAGGTCGTGAGCCAGGCCGGTGTCGCTGGTGGTGCCCGGGCCGGGGTGCAGGGTGATCCGGCCGGATGGCGGATGGTGGGCTGCCAGGGCGGTGTGGGTGTGAACCGCGTCGTCGCCGGGCTCCAGCACAGCCGAATATGGACGAAGGGGACCGCATCGCTTCCGTCCAGCCGCCCACGCGCTGGGCGGAAGTGGCCCCGCATCGTGCATGGGCCTCCTCGGCCACGCCCTCGGCAACCTCTCCGAGACCGCCGCCGAGCCCGACGACAGCGACGATCCGCCACTTTGTGCAGCCCCGGTCCGCTGACGTTGCCGTCAACTACTGCCGTCAGGCACTACGGCGGCCCCACCGGAAACAGATCCCGGTGGGATACTGTGAGGCTTCCCCTCCCTGGGGTGTTACTCGGGACCGGCGTTGGGGTCACCTTCGGGGGAGGAGCCAAACCCTAGGCATCCGACCACTTTGAGCGGTTGTGGATCGAGGTATAGGGGAAATAGGTATCCGGCTCGTTCGCGATCGTCCACGTAGGCCACAAGAAGTCCCTGCTCGCCCTTTTCGGCAAGACTCGCAAGGCATTCAGCAACCCCGACAATCGGCTTACCACGCCGCTGCAGGCTTCTCACCCTCCCGCGAAGGATGCCTCGAAGCCTCGACGCCGGAAGGGGCTCGAGCCAGATCTCGAAAGGCGCTCCAGAAATCAATGCATTCTTGGCCTGGATGCTGGCCTCGGAGTCGGAATCGAATGCGGCGATCAGTTCACTCGCGGAGTGAGGTTCCACAGCAGGCCTCCAGACAACTCAGAGTGACGGAGCGTCGGTCGCGTCGGCCTGCCCCCGACCCCCACTTTACGTCATTCTGACGAGAAGCTGTCTAGTTTCTAGTGACCGGGCCGAAAGTCCCAATGGCCATCCAGAGGAACCGCCCGGACAGCGGGACAGCGGACCCACGAACGCAGGGCCAAGCCACGGGTGCGCAAGGGCACTCCGCTCAGGCGGCAACACACCCTCCAGGCCGCAGTGCAGCCAGGGGCAGGACCCGATCGTGTTGTGCACCAAAGCGTTCGGTCTCGGCCGGTTCCGGTGTCCGCGCCCTCTTGGGCACACACCATGGTGCACTGCCGGGGTACGGTCGCTGCCGTGGAGGCACCGATGAACGAGACTGTGCCGGACAAAGCGTCCGCCGCACTGCGCGAGAACCTAAGGGCTGTCCCGGAATTCGGTGCCAGGCTGTCACGCCTCACAAACTCCGGAGCCGGGGGGTGTCAGCTGTCGACCTTGGCGCTTGCGTTCGACGCCCGCCCCGGGAAGAGTTTCATCCAGCGGACGCCCTCGGGGCAATCTCGTGTGAGCAGAGGCAGGGGCAGAGGAATGTGCGTAAGGGATGCGGCGGCCAGGAAGGCTGCCGTCGCTCGGTTCTTCCGCGAGTATCCGCAGATGGAGCAAGCTGAATGCGACCACCCCGCGCTGCTGGGCTGCGCCGATGTCGCTTGGTCTCAGATTCCCGGGTGTCCTGCCTGTCACGCGAGGTGTTGAGCGCAGCCACGGGAAGTGATGTCCGGCTTGCGTCCGAGGCTCACTCGGCGGTGTCGCCGGGCTCGATTTCCTTGGGCTGCTCGCCGGGGAGCAAGCGGTTCACCATCGTCTGATTCGCTTGCATGTTCAATGCCTTCATCGCGGCAGCCGCGTTGAGCCGGTCCTTGGCTTCCGGGTCACTCACGCGGTCGATGAAGGTCGTCGCGGTTTCAAGCTGGTGGTCAGCGTCGATCTTGTCCTCGATGCGCTGGGCCTGCTCGGTTACGTGAGCCCTGGCACGCCGAGCGTGAACCGCGAGCGCACCGCCGCCGACCGTGATCAGCGCACCCGTCAGGCTCGTCACCAGGGGCACGTAACCGTGGCTCGGACTGCCCGCGTGCAGCAGCGCCAGGACGGCCCCGATGAGGATGACCGCCGCCCCGCCCGTCATGAACCACACGCTCAGCCGGAACGTCCACTCGGCCTGCTTCAGCGAGTGGTTCAGGAACTCGAAGTGGAAGTTCTGCCGCTGCTCGGCAAGGCTTGGTTTGTCCACAGCGGATTGGGGCGCCGGGGTAACCGTGGGTTCGTAACCCCCGATGAAGACGTTGTGAACCTCGCCCGCAGTCTGCACCAACTGCTGCCGGGCATCCTCGTATTGTCGTCCGATGTCTACCGCCATGAGGGCTTGGATGATCCCCCGGATCTGGTCCGGGGTAGTCGCCAACCTGAGCAACCTCTTGTTACCGGTCGACGCCGAGGTCAGCGCGCGTATGGCCCGAGCCCTTTCGTCCGAGGCCATGCCCTCCAGTGCGGAAGACACACCGGGCGCCGACAGGACGTCACCGTCTGCGTCATCCGTCATCCCGGCCTCCCCCGATCCCACCAACTGACCCCTCGCCAACTCCCTTCAGGGTAGCGCCGGTCGGTGACACCGGACCCGGCTCTCAGGGGCATCGCCTTGTCTAGTGCTGTGACCGCATAGGTTCGCCGGGTCGGTGGTCATGGCGGTTGGATGTGTGGTGACGTCTGATCCGACTGNCTAGTGCTGTGACCGCATAGGTTCGCCGGGTCGGTGGTCATGGCGGTTGGATGTGTGGTGACGTCTGATCCGACTGCTGGAGGTGCGGTGGCCGAGCCTGTCCGTGTTCGCAGACTGACCGACCAGGAGGGGCAGAGGCTGCAGCAGATCGTGCGCCGTGGCAGCACCAGCTCGGTGCGCTACCGGCGAGCGATGATGCTGCTGGCGTCGGCCGGCGGGAACCGGGTGCCGGTGATCGCCCAGCTGGTCCAGGCCGACGAGGACACCGTGCGCGATGTGATCCATCGGTTCAACGAGATCGGCCTGGCCTGCCTGGACCCTCGCTGGGCGGGAGGCCGTCCCCGCCGACTCAGCCCTGACGAGGAAGACTTCGTCATCCAGACGGCCACCACCCGCCCCACCAAGCTCGGCCAGCCCTTCACCCGCTGGTCCCTGCGCAAGCTCGTCGCCTACCTGCGGAAAGTGCACGGTCGGGTGATCCTCATCGGCCGCGAGGCGTTACGCTGCCTGCTCGCCCGCCGCGGCATCACCTTCCAGCGAACCAAGACGTGGAAGGAGTCGCCAGACCCCGACCGCGAGACGAAGCTGGACCGGATCGAGGAGGTCCTGGACCGCTTCCCTGACCGGGTCTTCGCGTTCGACGAGTTCGGCCCGCTCGGGATCCGACCCACCGCCGGCTCCGGCTGGGCAGAACGCAAACGCCCCGACCGGCTGCCCGCCACCTACCACCGCACCCACGGCGTGCGGTACTTCCACGGCTGTTACTCGGTCGGCGACGACACCCTGTGGGGCGTCAACCGGCGTCGCAAGGGCGCCGGGAACACGCTGGCCGCGCTGAAGTCGATCCGCGCCGCCCGGCCCGACGGCGCCCCCATCTACGTGATCCTGGACAACCTGTCCGCACACAAGGGCACCGACATCCGCCGCTGGGCGAAGAAGAACAAGGTCGAACTGTGCTTCACCCCGACCTACGCCTCGTGGGCCAACCCCATCGAGGCCCACTTCGGGCCGCTGAGGCAGTTCACCATCGCCAACTCCAACCACCCCAACCACACCGTGCAGACCCGGGCCCTGCACGCCTACCTGCGCTGGCGCAACGCCAACGCCCGCCACCGCGACGTCCTGGCTGCCGAACGCAAGGAACGTGCCCGCATCCGAAGCGAGAAGGGCATCCGCTGGGGCGGACGCCCCCTCGCCGCCGCGGCCTGAACGACCCGGCGAACCTATGCGGTCAGAGCACTAGNGGCATCCGCTGGGGCGGACGCCCCCTCGCCGCCGCGGCCTGAACGACCCGGCGAACCTATGCGGTCAGAGCACTAGCCATCACCCCGTCCCGGCTGGCCGAAGGCCCAGGTCAGACGCCCCGGCCAGCCTGTCACATCACGGACTTGCACGATCTTTCAGACACGCTCTTCGGCACTCCAGGCCATCGAGTGTCGCGGCCTGCCGTGCAGATCGCCGTGTCCTCTGATCGGTGGTTCCGTTGATGTTCGCGGGAGCGAGCCCGGGCTCGGTGGGGACAGGGGGAGTTGATGGGCGTGGGCGAAAGCCGACACCGATATCGACGAGCCCTGGGTCGGCGACGGCTGCCGGGTCCTTGGGTGGAGCAGGTCGGCGTGAGTGGCGAGTTGATCGATGGCATCGGTGTCCGCCCGTCCGGGTGGTTGCCGTCCGACCTCACCACGACGGCGGACGGCAACCACCAGGCGTCGATGGGCTGGGTCGGTGTTGACGAGTCAGCGGGCCGTACGGGCGTGGGCGCGGATGGTAGTCCATGCCCGCAGGATGCCGGCCTCGTCGGCGTATGGGGATCCCACGGCGGCGCGCAGTACGGGCTGCCCGTCCACGGTGGCGGGCGTGCACAGCACAGTGGGGTCGTCGGCCATGCGTGCGGCCAGAGCGCGGGTCTGTTCGTCAGTGTCGCGGCGAAAGACGACCAGGCCCAGGGCGTGGGCGACGAGGTGGAAGCCGGGTTCGTCCTCGACCAGTCGTGCCAGCCGGGTGGCCAGGCGGATGTCGTGGCGGATGGCCGTGCGCAGCCCTTCGAGACCGTGGGCGCGCAGCACGTACCAGAGTTTCAGGGCACGCATCGGGCGGCCGAGCGGAATCTGCCAGTCCCTGAAGTCGACGACCGTGCCGGAGTCGGTGGCGGGATTGCGCAGGTAGGAGGGGTCGGTGCTCATCGCGTTGGTGAGGGCGCGGCGGTCGGCAACCCACAGGACGTCGCAGGGCGTGCCGGTACGCATCCATTTGTGGGCGTTGACGGCGTGGGAATCGGCGTATTCCAGTCCCTCGTTGACGCGGCGGAGTTCGGGGCACAGGGCGGCGGTGCCGGCGTAGGCGGCGTCCACGTGCAGCCAGGTGCCGCGCTCCCGGCAAACCGGGCCGATCTCGGGGATCGGATCGGCGGCACAGGTGAGGGTGGTGCCGACAGTCACGACGACGGCCGCCGGTACCAGGCCGGCAGCCCGGTCGGCGTCGAGGCGCCGGGCGAGGGCTGCCGGGTCCATGGTGCGCGTGCCAGGCAGGGTCGGGACCAGGACCGGTTCGCCGATCCCAGCGATCCGGGCGGCTTTGGGCACGCAGGAGTTGGCCTGGTCGGTGCAGTAGACGCGGTAGCGGCTCTCGGTGCCGTGCTCGCGCCAGCGGCCTCGCGAGGCCCGGTGCAGCGCGGCGACCAGGGCCACCAGGACCGCCGAGGACGCGGAGTCCTGGATCACTCCGCCACCGCGGCCGAAGGCGTGCGTGAAGTGCTCGGGGAGGGCCAGGGCCCGGGCGAGCCAGTCGCACACCCGCTGCTCCAACTCGGTGGCGGCCGGCGAGGTCGCCCACATCATGCCCTGTACGCCCAGCCCGGCGGTGACGAACTCGGCCAGTACCGAGGCGGGGGAATTGCTGGTGGGGTAGTAGCCCAGGAAGCCCGGATGTTGCCAGTGCACGAGCTGCGGCACGATCGTCCGCCACGTGTCGTCGAGGATCTCGGTCAGTTCCTCGGCCTGCTCGGGGGCCGTCTCCGGCAGCGCCTTGAGCGTCGTACCCGGCGCGCCGGACGGAACCACGGGGAGTTCGGCTGCGGCCAGGGCCCGCCAGTGCACGGCCAGCCGCTCGGCCGCCTCGGCAGCGAGCGCCGGGAAAGCATCACTGTTCATACGCCGACGCTATGGGCGCGGTCCCGTCCGTCTGCCCTCCCTGGAGCCATGACCACTCGTACGAGCCCCCTGTGGCTGTCCCCACCCGAACTGCTGCCCGCCCACCTCACCGCACTGAGCGACGCGGCCGCGCGTCCGGCACCCACACATCACGGACCCGCCCGGCCCCTGCCCAATGCTCGGGAGGCCGACTACGACGCATACTTCGGCATCGCCCGCACCCCTTACGCACCGGCGCACACGCTCGTCCAGGCCCTGGGCTCGGCCGTCGCCGAGGTGCGTGCCTGGGCATCACCGCTTGCCGAACCGGCGCTGCGAGCGGCACTGGCAGCATGCGGTCTACCCGAATCCACGCCGCCCGGGCGTGGAGGCGACGCGCCGCTGACCCGGTGGAAGGCAGGGCACCGGTTGTTCCTCGCCCTCACCCAGGCGACCGTAGTCGCTCTGCGCGACGGCACCGCCCACGGCACGCGGCGCCACCCCGCGCCAGCCGGTACCCATACCGCCGCGGTCCTGCTGCGCGCCTGCGCCGCCGCGATGCGTCTGACCGCCTCGTTCACCCCTCACGCCTACGCAGCGGTCGTACGCCCCTCTATGGAGCCGCCCGCGCACACGATGGACGGCTTTTCCGGCTTGTGGTCCGCCGACCACCGCACCCTGGTGCAGCAACTGCGGACCTGGGGTTCGGTGCACGCGGGCGCTCGTTGCGGGGGCTGTACGCCGCACCGGGAGCTGAGCGCCGCTCTGGATGAGGTCCACACCGCCCATCACGGCGTCTGCGTCCGTTTCGTCGGCCGCCGTCCCTCCCTGGTGGGCGGCCACGACGATGCTCCGGCCACCCTCACCCGCCTGGCCGGCGCGCGGCGCCGCCTGCTGCACCCGTACGCCGATGCGGCAACCGGACCCGAGGCGACCGCGCGCCAGGCGCGTCGCAGCGCGGTTCCCGACGGGAGCTGACCGGCCGACGACCGCGGTGTCCGAGGCGGCCGGACCGCCTCAGGCGCCGGCCCCGTATACCCCTCATGCCTTCTGGCGACAGCCGAGCCTCCCTGCGAAGGAGCCTTCCCGTGCCCTCCCCCGACCCTGCCGCCCCCACCGCCGCCCCCGCCCTGGAAGGCGCACCCGTCGCTGCCGTGACCGCCTTGGAAGGCGTGGCCGCCGACCAGGGGCTGGCCCTGCTCGGCGACCTGGTGGACGAGGTGGTGTTCCTGGACCGGTCCGCGTTCCTGCCCGCCTCCTTCCTGCCCGTCGTCGACTGGCTGCGCCATGTGCCGGTCTCACCCCTGCTGACCACTCGGCCTACGGCGCCCCGGGAACCCTCCGCGGCCCGTACGGAACGGCACCTGTCCGTGGCGTTCGCACCCGAACACGGCGACCACGCCCACGTGTGGGCGCGGCAGCACGGCCGCCGGCTCCTGGCCGCCCCCGCCGCGATCACGGAACGGGCCGCGGACAAGATCGACTCTCTGCCACTGCTCGCCGAGGCGGGCGTGGCGGTGCCCGACCACGTCCTCATCCCGGCGTCGGACCGCCGGCCGGCCTCGGCGTACTGGCCCGGCGGCTGGGAGCAGGCGGTGCTGCAGCGCCGGGAGAACAACCTCATCGGCCAGGGCACCGTCCTAATTCCCGGTCCCGGCCGGCTGGCCGCCGCCCTGGCCCGCTGGGAGGGGCACGAGCTCAAGCTCAGCCGACTGGTCGCGGGCCCGTCGCTCACCGTCAGCGCGTGCGTCGGCGCGGACCGCACAGTGGTCTCCGCCGTCTCCCACCAACTGGTCGGGCTGCCCGCCCTGACCCCGGGATGGGGTACCCACTGCGGCAACCAGCTCCTCGACCCCGCCGACCTGCCCGCGCCGCTGTACACGAGCGTCCGGGAGACCGCCCGCAAGGTGGGCGAGGTGCTGCGCCGCCACGGATTTCGCGGAGTTTTCGGCCTGGACCTGCTCGTCGACGGAGAACGGCCGCTGGTCGTGGAGATCAACCCCCGCTTCCAGACCGTCGTCTCGCTGGTTCAGGCCGCCGAAGCCGCAGCCGGGCTGCTGCCCTCCCTGGGGCTGCACATCCTCGCCTGTCTGCTGCCCGCTTTTCCCTCTGCCCAGTACGACGCTCACCCGGTCCCGCCCCTCAGCCAGATCGTCGTGCACGCGCCCCGGCCCGGCCGGCTCGGCGCTCTGCCTCGCGCGGGCCGTTACCAACTGACCGAGGACGGCGCCCTCCACGGGCCCTGCCCGGACACCGCCCTGTCCCATCTCGCCGACGATGCCGCCGTCCTGTGGCCGCACGCCGCGCCCGGCCCGGTCCGGGCAGGTGACGAACTGGTGCTGGTACAGACCCGACAGCGACTGTGCCCCCTCACGGCGCGCCCCGGTCTCGGTCCCCGGGCGCAGGCATGGACCGAGCAGATCCGCACCCTGGTGGGTGACCCGGCATGACCCCTCCCCGGCCCCACGAGCCTCACGACGCCCCCTACCGCCCCGGCGAACTCGCCCTGCCGGTGGCCTGGATGCGGCAGGCGGGCCACCGAGCCATCGACCTGGTCGTCGAACGGCTGCAGCACGTCGCCCACCACCCGCCGCACGCCGCCGCCGGACCTGCCGACCTCGAAGCATGGCTGCACGAACCCCTCCCCGAGCAAGGCAGTGACCTCACGGCCCTGCTGGAGCGGCTCGCCCAGGACGTGCTCCCGCTCGGCATCCGCTTCGACCACCCCCGCTGCTTCGCGTTCGTGCCCACGACCGGCAACTACCCCGCGGCCCTGGCCGACCTGCTGTCCGCGGCCTTCCTGAGCGTGCCGGGGGCCTGGCTGGTGGGCTCCGGACCCACCCGCATCGAACTGACCACCATCGCCTGGCTGCGTGAACTGCTCGGCCTGCCAGACGACTTCGGCGGACTGTTCGTCAGCGGCGGCTCCCTCGCCAACCTCACCGCCCTGGCCGCCGCCCGGGACCACCACCTCGCCGGTGACCTCACCAAAGCCCGCCTATACTGCTCGACCCAGGCACACCCCTCCATCGCGCGCGCCGCCCATCTGCTCGGCCTCGACCGCAGCCGGCTCATCGCCCTGGAACCAGACCACGCCCAGCGTCTCGATCCCCATGCTCTCAGCGCACGCCTCGATGCCGATCTCGCCGCCGGGCTGCGGCCCTTCGCCGTCGTCGCCACCCTCGGCACCACCAGCACCGGAGCCATCGACCCCCTCGCCGAGCTCGCCACCCTCTGCCGCCGCTACCGGCTGTGGTTGCACATCGACGGCGCCCACGGCGCCGCCGTCGCCCTCACTTCCCGGGGCCGCCACTTGCGCACCGCGCTGGGCCAGGCCGACTCCCTCACCATCGACCCCCACAAATGGCTCTTCCAGCCCTACGAAGCCGGGTGCGTGCTGGTCCGCGACCCTCAACTTCTCAAGAACACCTTCCGCATGGCACGCCACCACCTCGACACCGGCTATCTCCACCCAGCCGAGGCGCACGGCGACGAGATCAACCTCGACGACTACGGTCCCCAGCAGTCCCGCGGCCTGCGCGCCCTCAAACTGTGGCTGTCGCTGAAGACCTTCGGCGCCGCCGCGTTCCGCCGTGCTGTCGACCACGGCCTCCAACTCGCCGACCACGCTGCCGCACGCATCAGCGTCCACCGGGAACTCGACCTGGTCACCGGGCCCAGCCTCGGCATCCTCACCTTCCGCTACCTGCCCGCCGAAGCCACCACCGACCCCGACATGCTGGACGAGTTCCAGCACGCCGTCAGCCGCGCCGTCGGCGCCACGGGCCAGGCCATGCTGCTGACCACGCGCGTGCGGGGACGCACCGCTCTGCGTATGTGCACCATCAACCCCGCCACCACCCGGGCCGACATCGATGCCACGCTCGACCTCGTCGTCCAGGCCGGACGTGCCCACGCCCCCGACGGCGACGGACAATCCATGCTCTCGACGTGACGTCGTTCCGCAGGCGACGCCTGCTCGGCGCTGTGGACAGGCCCTTCGGCAGGACCCCAGGGCGTTTACGGCCGGCGGTGCGGAGCCCGTGCCGCCGCTGCGGTCATCCGCGTCCAGGTGCTGCAGTTCATCGTTCAGGTGGACCAGGGCCAGGTGCTGACCGCCATTCACACGACCCGCCTTCCCGAGGCCTTGGAGGCTGTCGCCGTCCTCGTGACGGCCGATCGTTGGAGGCTCCGCGCGCCGCTTTGGCAGATCGCTCGTCCTCATGATGAACGAGCGACCGTCACGCGCGGATCTGTAAGGACCGAAAGGCGAGAGTCCCCTCGGCGGCTCGGAGCCCTCCGGTCACAGGATCTCCAGGGTCGACGGCCCCGTGATCAGTTCCACCCCCTTGGCCGTGGCGCACTGCAGCGGATTGATCGTGATCTGGGCGCCCGGAGAGAGCACCGTCCTGCCCTTGAACTTGCCGGACACCACTCTTCCCCCGGCCAGCACCACGGCCTCACCGACAGGCTGCGGCACGACCCCCAGGTCGTACATCACCGTGCTCTGCTCTCCGGTGTTCCACGTGATGCGCTCCTCGGTGACCGAACCGGACACCAGGCAGCTGTTCTCACCGCTCCCCAGGATGGCGGACTTGCCCGATTTTACCGCTGGATCCGTGGAGAGACAGGTGTACTGACCACTTCCGCTGATCCACGTGTGCCGCGGCCGCAACCCCAACCCCGGTGAGAACTCGATCGTGTTGCTCCCCGCACAGCTGACGACCGCATCCGCCGTATGGGCCGACGCGGGAAGCACCCCAGGCCCCCCTACGACCAGCAACGCGCCGACCGTGGCCGCGTACCCCAAGGATCTGCTCCATGAGCGCCGCCTACGCATGACTTGTCCTCCTCGACAGACCGAAATCGGTCACCAACAACAGGGGAGGACTGTGCATGCGCTCTGCTCCACGGCACCACCATGACGGCAGCATCTTCAGCAGGACTGGTTAAATTTCCTTCCCTTTTAGGGGGGAAGTGGCCCGTCGAGGTGACGGTCCGGCCTGTGGTCGAAGCTCTCGGCCTGTGGTCGAAGCTCTCGACGGCGCGGCGAGGACCGCTCCTGCGATGCCCTCGTGGGACTCCCCGAACTCCTCCGTGCGCCTCTTCGCCCCTTTCACCCGGAACCGGCCGGTACCCGCGATGCGGGCGACGCACGCCCGCTGTGCGGCCCCGGCCCGGCCGCACGGGCGGCGCGTCGTTCGGATCTGGTCATTGTTGCGGACCCCTCGCACAGCTCTCACCGGGCCCTCTTCACATGCCCGTGCCGGTCATCAGCGCTGCACAACCCGTACAGTCCCCCTTCAAGTTCAAGAGGTGTCATGCGAACGTGTTCCCCCACGGTTGGGACTCACCAGCCAGCACCATGCCAGCTCTGGCTGTCTTGGCACTGGGTGCTTTCGTCCTGGGCACGAGCGAACTCGCCATCGCGGGACTACTGCCGGCCATCAGCGCCGACTTGCAGGTTTCCACCGGCGCCGCAGGCACCCTCGTCTCCGCGTACGCCGTGGCCGTCGCGCTGCTGGGCCCCGGGATCACCACGATGACGAGTCATCTGTCCCGTCGACAAGTCCTTGTGGGGCATCGGTTGCGCTCGCTGCCGGGAACGGCGTCACCGCTCTTGCCACGTACTTCCCGGTCCTCTTGGTGGCCAGGATGCTCGCAGGGACCGCCGCCGCGATGTGTGCGGTGACGGCCTTGACCCTGGCCACGACGATGACCGGCCCTGAGCGGCGAGGACGTGCTGTCGCCATCGTCTTCGGAGGGATCACCGTTTCCGCCGTCGTCGGCGTTCCCGCGAGCACTCTGCTGGGAGACGTGTTCGGCTGGCGTGCCGTCCACGGCGCGTTGGCCGCCCTGACATGGGTGTCCTGATGGCGGCCGTCCGCCTGGTGCCGGAGCCCACGCCGGAGCCTGTGTTCGGCCTGTCGGCCCAGCTCAAGGCGTTGGCCAACGCCCGTCTGCTGCTCACTTTTGCCATCAATGCCACTGTCACCGCAGGGCACTACACGGCATCCACCTACTTCGTCGCGCTCCTGACCCAACATACCGGGCTCAGCACCACCGCGGCCAGCACCCTTCTCCTGACCAGTGGCTTTTCCGGCACAGTCGGCACCATCGTCGGTCCAGGAGAACCCCAGACCTGCGGGCATGTCCCCACCCGGATACACGGCGGGCCCGAGGCCCGGGCGGCGGAAGCCGCCTTCACGTCCCGAGCGGTTTCCCGTCTGCGCACGCGACGCACCGGCACCGCGCGGCTGCACCGCTGGGAGTCCGGCCCAGCCGGGCGGGCGGTCCCGCGGACTGCACAGGCCCCGCGGGCTGCACAGGCGCCGGGGACTGGGGCCGGCCGGTCCGCCCGCCCGTCTCGTCATCCTGCGGCCTTGGCGCAAGCTGACCGGTCACGGCGCGCCAGCACCGCACCACCGGCTCCCCGAACAGCTCATAGACACTCACCTCGCAAGGCCCGCCGCACGGCGACGCACACCACCGCGAGGGCTATCCCCGGGGCTACGCCAGCGTCCGTGACTACGTCAGCAGGACTCTTCGCGGCAAGCCCCAATCGGTTGGCCCCCGGCCGCCATCAGCCCGAGCGTCACACGCTGGATCCTCACCCACCCCGACGCCCTGCCCGAAGGCGACCAGATCCAGCTCAAATCCGCGCCAGTGAGAAGTGATGTCGCTCAGTGGTTCGAGGCCGATACTTGCTCGACCGGCTCTCTTTCAGAGAGCGGTGCGGAAGCCGCCGTTGCTGAAGAGGTGCTGGCCGTTGATCCACTGGCCTTGCGGGGAGCAGAGGAAAGCAACGAGATTGGCGGGCTCCTCGGGGCCCGCGATCCGCCCCGCCGGCGTCTGCCTGCTGCCGGAAGCGCGGACCTCGTCCGTCATCCACCCGGTGTCGATGGGGCCGGGGTTGACGATATTGGCGCGGACACCAAGATGGGCGAACTCGTGGGCGGCGGCGAGGGTGATGCGGTCCAGGGCGCCCTTGCTGGCGCCGTAGGGAAGGTTGCCGACGACGTGGTCGCTGGTGAAGGCGATGATGCGCCCGGGGTCGGCATCGTCGGTCGTCCCTTGAAAGCGCCGCCCGAACTCGCGAATGAGCAGCCATACGGCTCGGGCGTTGACCGCGAAGTGCCGGTCGAAGCTGTCCACGGTCGTGGTCAGGAGGTTCAGGTCGCGCTGTTCGCAGTGGCACATCACCAGAGCTCTGACGGGCCCGAGGTCCTTCTCGGCGGAGTCGAAGACGGCCGCTGGGACGGCCGGGTCTCCGAGGTCTGCTTCCACAGCGCTGTGCCGGGCACCCAGGCTGCCCAACTGGCGACCGAGCACGGTGGGCGCATCGGGCTCGGGCTTCCAGGGCTTCACTTCGTCGTAGGGGCGCCAGTAGGTGAAAGCGACGTCCCAGCCGGTCTCGGCGAGGCGGCGGGCCACGGCGGAGCCGATGTTGACGGTGCGTCCGCCCGCACCGGTGACGAGGGCGACGGGTCGGGGACTGGAGGGCGTGATGTCCGGCATGAGACGGGATCATGGCCCACTCCCGACTTTCGCCACAATTGCATATCAACCCCCTGCATAGCGCAGCTTGGCCCTCGTCATGCCGCCGGGTGGCGAGGCGACTTCGGGAGCCGTCCCGCCGGGCGGCCCCGCGACTGTGGCTGCGGCTCCGGCGTGCCCAGGTCGGCGTCGCCGTCACCCGCGACGCCTCCGGCCGGTGGCACCACCCCGCACGCCTGCACCGGGCGCCCCGGCTTCTCCCCCGCCGACGTCCCCCGCTTGGCGTCGCCGCCGCGCTGACGGCGGCACGGGCGCGGCGGCCCCGCCGACGCGTAACCAACTGAGCACGCGCCCTGATCCCCGGCCGCGCCGCCTATCCCGCCCGTGCCTTCTCCTTCACTCCCATGGACGCCATCAGCGGGAGCGTGGTCGGGGCACCCTCGCCCCGACCACGGGCCCAACGAAGACCGGTCCGGCCGTGGCGATCACCCGGGCAGTCGATGGCCCGAGTGGAAGGCATCGTGCGTGAAGTGAACGCTGCCGGAGCCGATGCTGGCCACCCCCTGCCTGATCCTGCTCTGCTGCCGGGGTGGCCAGCGAGTCTTTGCCGATGAGCGGGGAGCTCAGGGATAGCAGACCACGGTGGAGGGGATGGTCGATGTGCCTGATGTCGGGGTGCCGGTGTCGTTGATGACGTGCTCGTACTGGCCGCCGCCGAGTGTGATGACCAGGAGGTCGTGGAATTTCACGCCTGGTGTGGTGGGGGCGGCGAAGCCGTTGTGCTGGACGATGGTCGGGTCGACGTTGTAGTTGCAGTAGCTGCCGAGGCCCCATGCCTCGTGTGTGGTCACCGCGTCGGCCACTTTGTAGGCCGCGTAGCCGTTGATGGAGCCGTTCTGGATGGCTGCCTGGTTCGGGGCGTCGTACGCCTTCTCGTTCTGGAAGAAAATGGTGCGGCCGCGTTGTCCGTTCCATTGCACGTCGTACTTGTTGAAGTGCTCGACGAACAGGCCGGTGGCGAGGACGTCGTCGCCGTTGACGACGAGGCCGTAGTCGGCCCGGTTGGTCTCCCAGCCCACGCCGTCACCGTGGTCGGCGCGCCAGAGCCAGGTGTGGTCGATGATGGTGTGACAGCTGTTGCCACCGGTATGTGGCCGGTTCCCGGTGGGTGGCGATCGTGGTCTGTGCCAGGGCAGGAGGCATCGGTCTGACCCCAGCCGGGTGACGCGCGTACATGCCGGACGCCCCACTACCGCCCGAACTGCAGCGCCGCGATACCGAGCAGACGACAGCAGCCTCGAACAGGCACACAAAGGCACTGGACCGGCCGCTCGTGACGACTGCCCGATCGGCCGAGCCATTTCATCGGTGCCGCGGCATGGCCGTACTCGCCTGCCGGTCAGGGAAAGAGGCAAAGGGTTGTTCAAGGCGGCAACCTTTGCGGCTGTCCCGGTCACTGGTGGATGTCACTCGTCCTTCCCGGAAGGAACATCCTGGTGTCCCTTCAGTCCCACCGGCGCCCTCGTACCGCCCGTCGTACGACGTTGGCGCTCGGCGCCATCATCGCCGCAACTCGCCGGCCACGCCACCCTCTACAGCATCGCCCAGCGGCCGCGTCCCGATGCGATCGAGGCAAGCTACATCTATCCGTACGGCGGCTACCACTACCTGTTCGTTTCCTTCGACCGCTGCTGCAGCGGCACCTCCAGCACCTACCGGATCATGGTCGTGCCGCGCCACCAGCCCCACCGGCCCCTACCCCAACGCGCACGGCGTTGCCATGACCTCCGGCGGCGGCACCCAATTCCTGGGCACGCACGGCTACGTGATCGGCCCCGGCGGGCAGACCGTCATGCACGACTCCGACGGCGACATGCTCGTCTACCACTACTACGACGCCAACCTCAACGGAACCGCTCAGCTCGGACTCAACCACCTGCCGTGGACGTCCAGCGGCTGGCCGACGGTCGTCCGGTGAAGCACGCCGGAAACTCGCGAACTCTCAGCCGGGGATCGCTCGGTCATGGGCGGTGCTCAAAATGCCGCCGCAGCCGGACTGCTCCCGGCCGGAGCCTGGGACAAGGCCCCCCAAGGGGCTGTCCACGCTGGTCGAGCGCCGTATGGCGATCACCTCGCACCACGACGCCGACGGCGGTGCCCCAACTGAGGAAACTCCGCGCCTGACAGCCGCTCCAGCCTCATCCCTCAGCAACGTTACGAATGGAAGCAGTCATGCCCCAGCACGCTCGCCGACCCCTCACCCGCCGTGACGTCCTGCTCAGAACCGCCGCCGGAGGACTCGTCGCCGGCGCGGGCGCCGCGGTCGCGGGGCCTCTCCTCGCGCACGCCGACGCGGCGCCCAGCACCTTCGGCTACCATGACGACGGCCGCGCCTATGTGATCACCACCGGCGCCGACCTCGTCCTCAAAGTCGACCACCGCAACGGCGACCTGACCAGCCTGGTCTACAAGGGCACCGAGTACCAGGGCTACAACGGCCAGAACTCCCAGGTCGAGACGGGCCTCGGCGCCTCCTCGGTGAGCATCCGCACCACCGGCGACACCATCCTCGTCACCGTCGTCCACGGCACGATGCACCACTACTACGCCGTCCGCCGCGGCGAGAACAACGTCTACATGTGGACGAACAAGGCGGACGCCTCCATCACCGCCACCCGTTACATCGTGCGCGTGCGGCCCGGCCTGTTCCCCAACGACAACCCGGACTCCTGGGACGCCCGCACCGACACCCTCATCGAGGCACACGACATCCGCCGCAAGCCCAACGGCACCACCCGCTCCAAGCACTACTCCAACCAGCGCGTCATCGACTACACCCACGTCGGCTGGAGCGACGGCAAGGTGGGCATGTGGATGGTGCGCAGCAACCACGAGAAGGCGTCCGGCGGCCCCTTCTACCGCTCCCTCATGCGCCACCACTACGAGGACGGCGCCGGCCTCTACGAGATCCTCTACTACGGCGAGAACCAGACCGAGCCGATGCGCTTCGGCCTCCAGGGCCCGTACATCCTCTCCTTCACCGACGGCGGCGCCCCCTCCCCCGCACTGCACCACGACCGCGTCGACACCTCCTGGGTCGACAGCCTCGGCCTGGCCGGCTGGGTCGGCCGCAGCGGACGGGGACGGATCACCGGCGTCGGCATCACCGGCCGTGACAGCGCCTACGCCTACACCGTCGGCTTCGCCAACTCCGCCGCCCACTACTGGGCGAGCGCCGATCCGGCCACCGGCCGCTTCCTGTCTCCGTACATGCTGCCGGGCACCTACACGCTCACCGTCTACAAGGAGGAACTGGCGGTACACACCGCCAGTGTCACCGTCACCGCCGGGAAGACGACCTCCCTGCACACCATGGCGATCACCGACGACCCCAGCGCCAAGGCCACGATCTGGCGGATCGGCGACTGGAGCGGCACACCGCGCGGCTTCAAGAACGCCTCCCTGATGACCACCATGCACCCCTCCGACGCCCGGGCCAGGCCCTGGACCGGCGGCATCCACACCGTGGGAAGCTCCCACGTCACGGACTTCCCCTGCTATCAGTGGGCGGACATCAACGACGGCCTGAAGATCCGGTTCAAGCTGACAGCACAGCAGTTGGCCTCCGGGCACACACTGAACATCGGCATCACCACGGCGTTCGCGAACGGCAGGCCGCGCATCACCGTCAACGACTGGGCATCCGCCCTCCCCGCACCCGCCAAGGAACCCACGACCCGTTCCCTCACCGTCGGCTCGTACCGGGGCACCAACCACACCTACAGCTACACCGTCCCGGCGTCCGCCTGGATCAAATCAGCCGACACATACCAGGAGTTGACGATCCACATCGTCAGCGGCTCCGGCGGCAGCGCCTACCTCAGCCCCGGAGTGTCGTACGACGTGGTCGAACTCCTGCCCTGACGGTCGACACCCGCCCCCTCGTCAGGCCCTGTGATGACCGTGGCGGCGGCCCGTGAGCGGTCGACCGGCAGTAACCCGGCCCAGTGAGGGATGGTCGGCTTGCGGAAGACGTGCTTCACGACCGTCCCGTCTCTCAGCCGAAGCGACGGATGCGGGCGGCGGTCGCGGGGACGTAGGGCAGCCAGTCGCGGATCTTTCCGGCGGTGACGAACTCGGCGACGACGGTCGCGAATTCGCGGCCCAGGACGCGCTGGGCGTCACCGGCCCCGGCAAGGACGGGGCTGTCGGGGTAGGCGTCAAAGGTGTCGAAGAGGAAAGGCAGTTCGGCGCAATGGGTGGCGCCCAGGGCGTACAGGTCCTCGGCGGGGGCGTAGTCGAACTGGTAGACGTAGGTGGTGTTGCCGCCGGCCGCATGGTGGTCGGCGATCTGAAGCGAGCCGTCGCGGAAGAGGCCGTCGGTCTGCACCGCGGTGAAGATCTGCGCCGGTGTCGCCTGCGGGAGACGGGCGGAGTGCTGCTGGTAGACGTCCTGGGGCGGCCTGCTGGCCGAGGTGGGCGGTGAGCACGTCCAGGGCACCGGCGGTGGTGAGCTTCTGGATGCGGGGGTCGAAGGCGAAGAAGGCCGTCGCCTCGTCGCGGGTGGTGCCGATCAGCAGCTGCTTGCCCTCCAGGGCGCCGTCCGCGAGCGCCTGTTGCCGGGGGCGGGGCATGCCCGGGGCACCGAGGACCGGGTACATCAGCGGGGCCGTGTTGCCGGGGACGGCGAGCTGGACGGAGAGGCGGCCGTAGGCGTCCAGCAGCTGCTCGGCCGGCAGGGCGCGGAGGGCCTTCACGGTGTCCGCGCCGTCCGGGATGCCCAGCAGGCGCAGATAGGCGTCGGCGTTCTCGGCGGCCTGGTGCGGGTCCTGCGGGTTCAGACCGAAGGGGCCGCTCTGCAGCAGCACCCGGGTAATGGATCCGTTCGTTGCGGGGTCGAGGGCGAGCATCAGGGCGGAGTAGGCCCCGGCGGACTGCCCGCCGACGGTGACGGCGCGCGGATCGCCGCCGAAGGAGGCGATGTTGTCCTGGACCCAGCGCAGTACGGCAGCCTGGTCCTGGGGGCCGAGGTTGGCCGCCCCGATCTGCGGAAGGTGCAGGTAACCCAGCGGCCCCACACGATAGTTGGCGGTGACGACCACGATGTCGCCCAGGGCGGCAAGACGGCTGCCGCCGTACCAGTCCCAGCCGCCGGAGCCGCTGGTGAAGCCGCCGCCGTGCCACCAGACCAGAACCGGGCGGACCGCGCCGTCCTTGAGCGCCCGGCGCGGGGTGAAGACGTTGACGGTCAGGCTGCCGTCCTCGTTCCAGTCCGGCACGCGCAGCCCCTGTACCCGCTCCAGCCGGGAGGCCGCCTGCGGCACGGACGGGCCGGCCTGTGCCGCATCCCGTACGTCCGTCCAGCCCGGGTGCGGCTGCGGCGGCGCGAACCGCAGCTCGCCGACCGGCGACGCGGCGTAGGGAATGCCTCGGAAGGAGCTCGCCTCGCCCTCCGCGATGCCCCTACCTTGCCGCGGTCGGTGTCCACGACCGCGTGCTCGATACCGGTCATCGCGCTCACCTGCTCTCTCTCGTCTCGGTTCTGAGGTTTGCGCTTCGGGGTGACGCGGCTTCAGCGGGCGGGTGTATTCCGGTGGCATGAGGTATCCCGATGGGGGTGGCCTGACCGCGATGGAGCGGGCCCGGCGGGAGCGGGTGCGGTTCCAGGCTGCCGAGATGTTCAGGGCTGGCCTGAAGCCGCCGCAGGTCGCGCGGGCGTTACGGGTGTCGCGGAAGTCCGCGTATGCCTGGCACGCCGCCTGGCAAAGAGGCGGCACGGACGCCCTGCGCTCCAAGGTGTGGGGCTCGTAAAGTCATCGCTGCAGGTGGGAGGTCGCGTGTGGGACCCCTTGGCGGTGGCTGGGATGCTGTATCAGTGATCGTCTCGCTGCTGTACCGGGCCACCCGGGCGATGCTGTCCGTGCCTGCGGTCCTGCTGCGCCGGGACACGGCCAAGGACGCCGAACTGCTGGTGCTGCGGCACGAGAACGCGGTGCTGCGACGGCAACTCGCCGGTCCGGTCCGCTACGAGCCCGCGGACCGGTTCTGGCTGGCCGCGTTGTCGTCGCTGATACCGCGTCGGCGCTGGAGCTGTGTCTTCCCGGTCAGGCCGGGGACGCTGCTGGCCTGGCACCGCGGGCTGATCGCCAAGAAGTGGGACTACGCCGGCCGACGCCGCACCGGCCGCCCTCCCACGGCCGCTGCGCTCCGGAAGCTGGTTGTGCGTCTGGCAGAGGAGAACCCGCGGTGGGGCCACCGGCGGAGCCAGGGTGAGCTGGCCAGGCTGGGGCATCCGATCGCACCGTCCACGGTGTGGGAAATTCTGCACGCGGCCGGCATTGGCCCGGCCCCTCGCCGTATCGGCCCGAGCTGGAGCGAATTCCTCACCGCCCAGGCCGAGGGGATCATCGCGGAGCGGACTTTTTCCACGTGGACACGATCACCGGCAGGCGGCTGTACGCGCTGGCGTTCCTCGAACACAGCACCCGTCGGCTCCACATCACCGGCGTCACTGCTCACCCCACTGCGCAGTGGGCGGCCCAGCAGGCCCGCAATCTGATCGCCGACCTCGGCGCACGCGTCGAGTCGCTCCGCTTCGTTCTTCGCGACCGCGACAGCAAGTACACCAACTCCTTCGACGCCGTCTTCGAGGCCGAAGACATGGACGTGCTGTTCAACGCGCCACAGGCGCCGCGCATGAACGCCCACTGCGAGCGAGTGATCGGCACGATCCGGCGCGAGGTCCTCGACCACATCCTGATCACGAACGAAGCCCACGCCCACCAGGTCCTCGCCGAGTACCAGGAGCACTACAACACGCATCGGCCACACCGATCACGAGACCAACGACCACCCGAACCCCGGGAACAGCCAGCGGTATTGCGCGATCGTGTGCCCCGCAGGCCCCTGCGCACCCGCGTCCTCAGCGGGGTCATCAACGAGTACCGATACACAGCTTGAGCTGCAGCGATGACTTTGCGAGCCCCACAGGCCCAAGCGGCGTGACAGCGCAGCCATGTGACTCACGTCACTGTCGACGGGTGTCACGCGACCTGCGGGGTCGGCGTCTCGTGTATGGCAATACGAAGATCCGGAACGGATGGAGCCGGTGATGAGCGAGCGCAGCGACCGAACCCTGGACGGCGACGAGCCGCAGTTGGAAGGCGGGCGTGCCGATCAGGCCACCGAGTCGTTCATCGCCAACCGGAACCTGTTGTTCACCGTCGCCTACGAGATGCTCGGCTCGGCCGCCGACGCCGAGGACGTCCTGCAGGAGACCTGGATGCGGTGGGTGAAGGTCGACCAGGACGCCGTGCAGGAACCGCGCGCGTATCTGGTCCGGGTCACCACCCGCCAGGCGCTGACGCGGTTGCGTACGCTCCGCCGGCGCAAGGAGTCCTACGTCGGTCCCTGGCTGCCCGAGCCGCTGTTGACCGCGCCGGACGTGGCCGAGGACGTCGAGCTGGCCGAGGGCGTCTCGATGGCGATGCTACTGGTGATGGAGACGCTCCATCCGACCGAGCGTGCGGTGTTCGTGCTGCGGGAGGTGTTCGGTCTGGACTACGACGAGATCGCCGAGGCCGTGGACAAGAACACGGTCACCGTCCGGCAGATCGCGCACCGGGCCCGGAACCATGTCGCGGCTCGGCGACCGCGTGCTGCCGTGTCCCAGGCCCAGAACCGCGCGGCGCTGCTGGCCTTCCAACGAGCGGTCGAAACAGGTGACCTGCAGAGTCTTCTCGATCAGCTCGCCCCGGACGTGGTGTTCTTGAGCGACGGCGGCGGAGCCGTCCAGGCCGCGCTGGAGCCGATCGTGGGGGCCGACCCGGTCGCTGCCTTGTTGACGGCGGGGCTGGGCAGGATCGCGGGCACCGCGTCGGTGAAGTCGGCGCAGATCAACGGCCACCCGGCACTGATCATGCGGATCGGCGGGCAGGTCGAGGGCGTCCTGGCGATGCGGACCGAGGGCGGACTGATCACCGGACTGTATTTCGTGCGCAATCCCGAGAAGCTGTCGCGCCTGGAGCAGGAGACCGCGCTGCGCCGCTGAACTCACACCTCAAGCGGTGAGGAGCCCCGCTGCCCGAAGTACACCTTGTGGAAAGTGAGGGACTTGATGATCGGCGTGATCGTTGCCGGCGCCGGACCGACCGGCTTGATGCTGGCCGCCGAGTTGCGGCTGCACGGCGTGCATGTGCTCGTGCTGGAGAAGGACGCGGAGCCGACCAGGCAGGTCCGTGCGCTCGGTCTGCACGTGCGCAGCATCGAGGTGATGGACCAGCGCGGTCTGCTGGACCGGTTCCTCGCCCTCGGCAAGCAGTACCCGATCGGTGGTTCGTTCGCCGGCATCCGAAAGCCGGCACCGCAACGGCTGGACACCGCACACCCCTACATCCTCGGCATCCCGCAGACCGCCACCGAGCGCCTGCTGACCGAGCACGCCACCGAGCTCGGTACCGAGATCCGGCGCGGCTGCGAACTGGTCGGGTTGAGCCAGGACGACCACGGGGTGACCGCCGAGCTGGCCGACGGCACCCGACTGCGCTCGCGTTACCTCGTCGGCTGCGACGGCGGCCGCAGCACCGTGCGCAAGCTGCTCGGGGTCGGCTTCCCCGGTGAGCCTGCCGAAGCCGAGTGGCTGCTGGGCGAAGTGGAGGTGGCCGCCCCGCAGGAGACGCTGACTGCCGTTGCGGCCGAACTCGGCACGGCGGACCTGCGGTTCGGCCCCGCCCCCCACGAGGAAGGGGTGTACCGGTTCGTCGTGCGCGCCGAGAACGCGGCCGAGGACCGCCGCGTCCCGCCGACCCTCGATGAGTTCACCGGGCGGCTACGGGAGATCGCCGCAACCGACTTCGGCGTGCACTCACCCCGCTTCCTGTCCCGCTTCGGCGACGCCACCCGGCTGGCCGAGCGCTACCGGGTCGGCCGGGTCCTGCTGGCCGGCGACGCGGCGCACATCCACCCACCGCTGGGCGGGCAGGGCCTCAACCTCGGCATCCAGGAGGCATTCAACCTCGGCTGGAAACTGGCCGCCGAAGTGGACGGCTGGGCACCCGAAGGACTGTTGGACAGCTACCACGCCGAACGGCACCCGGTAGCCGCCGCCGTGCTCGACAACACCCGCGCCCAGAGCGAACTGCTCTCCCCCGAGCCGGGCCCCCAGGCCGTGCGTCAGCTGGTGTCGGAACTGATGGACTTCGAGGAAGTGAACCGCTACCTGATCGAGAAGATCACCGCGATCGGCGTCCGCTACGACTTCGGCGACGGCCACCCACTGCTCGGCCGCAGGCTGCGCGACGTGCAGTTGAAGCAGGGCCGCCTCTACGAGCTGATGCACGGCGGCCGTGGGCTGCTGCTCGACCAGACCGGCCGCCTCTCGGTAGCGGGCTGGGCAGACCGGGTCGACCATGTCGCCGACGGCAGCGAGGAACTCGACGTACCCGCCGTGCTGCTGCGGCCGGACGGCCACGCGGCATGGGTCGGCGAAGACCAGCAGGACCTGCTCAGCCGCCTGCCCCAATGGTTCGGAACTCCCGTCAGATGAGCACGCGCACCAGGCCCGAAGCCTCCCGAAAGCCCAGGCCCGTCGCCGACGGGGCTCAGTCGACCAAATCCACGTGCGAAACAAGCCGGAGCGGCTCAAGCAGGGATGACGGCTGGCGGGCATGGGCCCTCCGGCATGGGCACGATGGCAGGAACAGCGGCACCCGGGCTGTGCCTGCGCGGCACAGGGCATGAAGCGGTTCCTCGACCAGGTCGGACACCGCTCAGGCATGCTGCAGCGTGGAGCCGCGGTCTTACTGCGGCTCCCACGTGGACGGATCCGGTCAGGGCAGCAGGTGGGTGGCCATTGTTCCCACTGGCGGATGGGGGCGATGCCCGGTGTGGGGGTCAGGAGGCGGAGGCCGACGTGGTTGGCTCCGGCTGGGTGATGGCCAACAGGGCATCGTTTCCGAGGACGGTCCTGGCGGTGCGGGTGTACTCGATGGGCATGCCCAGCACCGTTGCGCCCCGGGCGCGTTCGGCGGCAAGGATGAGCATGTCGGAACGCAGGGCCGCGAGTACGCGGCGCGGTGATGCGGCAGTGCCGGGTGGCCCGAACGGGGCGGTGTCCAGCGCGTCGAGGTAGGAGCGCGTGGTGGCCAGGGGGGACCGAAGTGATGGCCGCGGATGTCCTCGGCGAGGCTGGGGTGGCTGTCCCACAGGCCGAGCAGGAACCGTCCGGGGAATGCCTCGTCCAGGGTGCGCTGCGCGGCGGCGGCCGTGACCGAGTCGCGGGCGTAGATGTCGGTCATGCCGGCGGCCACGGTCATGTGCCGGGTGGCCGACAGGAGGATCGCGGCCTGCGCCATGGTCTCCCGTCCCGTGGTCTCGGGGAACCACAGGGTGCCGTAGCCGAGGTCCTCGATCGCGGCGGCGGCCTTACAGAGCTCGGATGCGGGAAGGTGGTCGAAGTCCCCCGCCCGGATCCCGATGCGTCCGAGGCCGTGGGTGCGGGCGCTCACACGTCCTGCCCTGCGATGCGCGTGGAGTCGAGAAAAGCGGCGATCTGGCACGCGCCGGTGCGCTCCAGCCAGGTGCCGAACTCCATCGCGGCGGGGTGGATTTTCCGGGTGGCGGGAATGTCCGCGCGGTAGCCGAATGCGTTGAGCCACTCGTTGGCGTAGGCGAAGTCCTCGTTCAGGGCCCGGATCGCGTCGATCGGGATCTGGAAGTAGGGCAGCGGTATGCCGAGGGCCTTCCCGATGCCGCGGCGATCTGAACCGGTGTGAGCTCGTCCCCGGCCAGGGAGACCTCCCGGCCGATCCACTTCTTCGGCCGGGAGAACGCCAGCGCGGCGACGGCGCCGGCATCGTCGACGGCCATGATCTGATGCGGGACCTCCGGCGCAAGCCCGGTGGACAGATTTCCGTTCCGCAGCGCGTATCCGCCGGTGGAGTTCTCCATGAAGGACACCGGCCTGAGGATCGTCGCGGGCAGGCTGAGCGCGGCGATGTGCTGCTCGATCCGCCACTTGCCGACCAGGTTCACCGGAACGGGGCGCCCGACTTCAGCCTCGCTGACCTCTCGCAAACCGACCGCACGGACGTGTACGTAGCCGGGCAGCACACTGTCACTCCCGACCAGCGCACCGCCAAAGCCAAGGCACCCCTCCACCCTGGGCCTGACAAGCGTGCTCTTCAGCCACGTCCCGGCAGGAAGCTAGCTCTGTCTGCGTCGCGAGCGCACCGGCGCGATAGCTGTCGTGCACATCGTGCCTACCGACTCCACGAGCGACGGGGCGACAGGGCGACGATGGAACATGACTACTGCCGCAGCACGTCAGCCACCCCCACGGGTCCGGGCCGGCACCGTACATCCGGTATCACCGCCACGACAGGTAGTGGGACCACCGGCACTAACGGAACGAGCGGAGGTTTTCATCTCGGGCGGCACCAGCGGCTGACTCGTCTGCTCACCAGCAAGACTCTCCCGAAGGGGTACGGCTGCGGTGACGGTGGGGCGGACTGTTCAAAAAGCCGTGGCCGGGGCGCGTGGGTGCTGGGGGCCTTCGCCGGCCCCCAGACCCCCGCTGCCCCGGCACTCGCCGACGCGAACCTGCATCGTCGTGGTGCGGATCCGTGCGCGTCGGCGAGCACCGGGGTCGTGGTCGAGGTGTCCGCCCGGCGGGGGTACGGCAGGGTGACTGAACGCCGGTGTTGCGGGTGACGGCCTCAGCACCACCTGTACGACGCCATCCCTCTGTGCCGTTGGAGCGCGCGAGACGGTTGCGGGACTGACCGAGCCGTTGAGTCCCGCTTCAGTCCCGCAGAGAAAATGCCTGGTCAGAGGCCTAACGGGTTCCTGTACGGGACTGACGGGACTCAGCTTGCTAGTTATGCCGATCAGGCGCGCGCGTATGCGCGCGTACGTACTTCTGTAGTACTACCTATGCTGTGCAGCTTATATATAGGACCTTGAGTCCCGTCAGTCCCGTGATCCACAGATTGCATGCTCTGACCTGCTCTTTTGCCAGCGGGACTGAAGCGGGACCAAAGGGAGGGCCAGTCCCGGCAGGTCGTCTCGCTTTCCGTTGGGCAGGGTTCGGACGGGGCTGACGGGACTGAATGTTCGACACGCCACGCTGCGTGTGCTGCCTCGGCGAGGTGTGCGCTAGCCTCTGATCGCAAACGGAAGCTTCAGTCCCGTCAGTCCCGTTGGGTCCGTCCTTGTGGCGGGTCGCGGTCCAACGGACACAGTTCCGTGGGGGTTGACCCCCAGGTGAAGAAGATCAGTGAGGACAAGGACTCTCCAGTGCCCGGCCAGTTTGCGGCAGGCTCGTCAGGCCCCCAAGGCGTCCGCTGCGGTCGAAATGTGGGCGAGTGCCGCAGTCGTACCAGATGCGCTTCCGTGACTGGCCTTTTCCACCCGCGCTTTGACGAGGGACGCACATGAGCAGCCCCGAGTCGGCGCACTTCGACGCCGCGGCCGTCGCCGGACAGATCCGCCAGACGACCTTCGACCTCGGCCTGCGTGCAGATCAGGCGATTCTGCCCGCGCAGGCAGGAGGTGACGGGGCCCGACCAGTTGCTCCGGCAGGCCTGTTGCCGGACGAGCTGACAGACCGGGGTAACGCCAAGCTGTTCGCGCGCCTGTACGGCGACCGCTTCCGGCACGTCGAGGGCCTGGGCTGGTACTCGTGGGACGAGTACCGGTGGAAACGCACCGGTGGGGAGAAGGGCGCGATGTGGGCGGCCGGCGACATGGCCGAGCAGATGCCGCGCACCGACCCGCGCGGAGCTTTCAGCGACCGCGAGGTGGCCGCGCACCGCCGTCGCACCCAATCCACCTCAGGCGTGAAAGCCTTGCTTCAGCAGGCACAGGCTGCCCCGGGACTCAGTCTCGACCCGGACTCCATGGACGGGGACATGTACGCCCTGTGCACTCCGGGCGGCGTCGTCGACCTGCGCACCGGTGAACTGCGCAAGCCCGACCCGCTGGCGGACATGCACTCACGTGCTACCACCGTCGGCCCGGAAGACATGCCTCTGCCCCGGTGGCGCAGCTTCCTGCGCGACACGTTCGGCGACGACGCCAAGGGCCAGGAAACGATCGGTTTCCTGCACCTGCTGCTCGGCTACTCGGTCACCGGGGACGTGGGCGCCCAGATCCTGCCGTTCCTCTACGGATCCGGAGCCAACGGCAAGTCCGTGCTGCTTGAGGTGATGATGCAGATTCTCGGGGACTATGCCAACGCTGCCCCGCCCGGCTTCCTGATGGAGAAGGGGAAGTTCACCGAGCACAGCACCGAGCTGACCGAGCTGCACGGCCGGCGCATCGTGGTGTGCTCCGAACTGAAGCCGAACGACAAGTTCAACGAGGCCCGGGTCAAGCTGCTCACGGGCGGCGACACCATCACCGCGCGCCGCATGCGTCAGGACTTCTTCACCTTCCGGCCCACGCACAAGCTGTGGCTTCTGGGGAACCACCGGCCCGAAGTGGGCACCGGTGGCTACGCGTTCTGGCGCCGCATGCGGATCATCCCCTTCGAGCGGAAGGTTCCCGACGAACTCAAGATCGACAATCTTGCTCAGGAACTCGTCCGTGACGAAGGCCCCGGCATCCTGCACTGGCTCGTCCAGGGCGCCCAGAAGTACCTCGCCACCAGGGACCCGCTCCACGGACCGGCCAGCGTACGGCTGGCCACCGAAGCCTATGAGAAGACCGAGGACCACATCGGCCGGTTCATCGCCGAGCGGTGCACCAAGGGGGCGGGTGGGCAGCCCAATCCCGAGCTGAGGGTCGAGCAGAAGCTTCTCTATGAGTCCTATGGCCGCTGGTGCTCGGACGAAGGGATCCGTCCGGCCACGAGCCGTGCTTTCGCCAGCCGTATCCGTCAGGAACTCGGCCTGGCCTCCCCAGCTGAAATGATCAAGAACAACGACCGCAAGCTCTACCCTGGCCTGGCCCTTCTGGCCGATGCTGCGGCAGAGCCCGACGGATGACGCCCCGGTCAGAGTCCGACAACCGCCTGTTCAGGACTCTTGCGATAATTGCCAGAACCAGACGACCAGCGGTGAGCGTGCCGCACGATCCGGCCAGGGGCCGGCCCACGGGACAGGAGGGTCTGCGGCCATGAGCTCGATGCTGCAAGACAGCCAGCTCACCGACGAATCCGAAGTGGTCTGGATCGAGGACCCGGAGAACCTCGACTACGTCCGGCAGGCCCTCGACAAGGTGCCCACCCGCAGAGGCAAGCCCCGCTATTCGCGCGACGGCCGCCTCATCGGCTACACCAACCTCCAGCCGGGCGCTGCCAGCGACCCCGACTCCGGTCTCTTCGCTCGCCGTGCGTTCTTCCTCCTGCCCCACGACCGCGACAAGCAGCCTGACGGGCCTTACTCGGTAGGCGCCCCGGGCGAAGCCGTCGACCCCCGTACCATCGAGCCGGGCAAGGTCGGCGCCAAGACGCCACGCTCGCAGAAGACTGCGGAGATAGCAGCAGCCGGCAGGCAAGCGACGTCGGCGTGACCGCGCGACACGGGACTGACGGGACCGACCCGTCAAGATGGCCGCGAGCCGTCCGAAGAAGCATTCCGGCTCCGGTGGGGCTGCATGCTGATCTTTCAGTCCCGTCAGTCCCGTGATGGCTTGGATGGCGGGCTGACCTGCCCACTTCTCGTTGTCGGCGGCAGCAAGCAGGTCGGTCGGGTCTGGTCAACAAGTGTGTCGCGCTGGAATCCCTCATGGTGCCCGAGCATGACCGCCACAGCCGCAGCAGCGACATCACGCTCGTCCACGGCTGCTGTCTGCGGAATGAGGGTCGTGAGGGCGAATCATCCGGGCTGGACGAGCCGGGTCTCGTAGGCGAAGACCACTGCCTGGACGCGGTCCCGCAGCTCCAGCTTGAGCAGAATGCGGCTGACGTGCGTCTTGACCGTCGCCTCAGCCAGTTGGAGCGCCTCGGCGATCTCCGAGTTGGACAGGCCCAGGCCCACCTGGGTGAGGACCTCGCGTTCACGAGCGGTGATGCGGTCCAGTCGGTCGTCCTGGCGGACGCCCCCGCCGGACTGGGTGGGGAGCTGGTGGGCGAAGTTCTCCAGCAGGAGCCGGGTGATACGGGGCGCGACGACCGCGTCGCCGGCGGCCACACAGCGGATCGCGGCCAGGAGTTCCTCGGGCAGCGCGTTCTTCAGCAGGAAGCCGGAGGCTCCGGCGCGCAGTCCGGCGAAGGCGTACTCGTCGAGGTCGAAGGTGGTCAGGATCAGTACCTTCGCCTCGGGGCACTGCGTCACGATCCGCCCGGTGGCCTCGATGCCGTCCACCCCCGGCATCCGCACGTCCATCAGGACCACGTCGGGACGCAGTTCACGGGTCAGGCGCACGGCCTCGGCACCGTCGCCGGCCTCGCCGACGGCCGCCATGTCGGCCTGCGCCTCCAGCACCATGGAGAACGCCATGCGCAACAGCGGTTCGTCGTCGACGAGGAGAACTCTGATCGTCATGCCTCACGCTTCGTTTCCGGACAGGGCCAGCACGGCCCGCACCTGCCAGCCACCGTCGGGGCGCGGCCCCGCCTCGAACTCGCCGCCGTACACCGCGGCCCGCTCGCGCATCCCGTGCAGCCCCTGGCCGTTGGACTCGGCCGGGGTTTCCACCGCCGGGCCGTCGTCGGTGATCCGCACGGTGACGTGTTGCGCCCCGCAGCGCACCCGGACATCGGCCCGGGTGCCCGGCGGGGTGTGCTTCAGAGTGTTCGTGAGCGCCTCCTGGACCAGCCGGTAGACGGTCAGCTGCGCCGGGACGGGTACGGCCGCGGGGTCGCCGGAGACGTCGAGGCGGGTCGGCAGCCCGGCCGCTCGGACCTGGTCGGCGAGCGGCTCCAGCTGGGCGATGCCCGGCATCGGATGGCGCAGCGCGTCAGGCTCGTCGGCGCGCAGAACGCCGAGGAAGCGTCGCATGTCGGTGATCGCCTGCCGACCGGTCGTGGAGACCTGCCGCATCGCCGCGGTGGCCCGCTCCGGGTGAAGCTCCTGGGCGAAGACGGCCCCGTCGGCGAGGGCCACCATCACCGACAGGTTGTGCGTGACGATGTCGTGCATCTCCCGGGCGATACGGGAGCGTTCACCGGCCACCGCCAGCTGGGCCTGCTGGTCGCGTTCCCGCTCCAGTCGTACGGCCCGCTCCTCCAGGAAGGCCAGATGGGCGCGCCTGTTGTGCATGTTCATGCCGATCACGGCCGCGGCCACCGCCATCGCGGACAGCGCGACGAACGACTCGACGCACCGCTCCTGAGCCGACCAGCGGGCCGACGCGAGCAGCGCACCGGTCTCCAGTACGCCGATGGCGAGCCGGGTGTGCCGCTTCGGCGCGTACGCGGCCACCGTGTACAACGCGATCAGCAGTGTCATGTCCGCCGGGGTGCGCACATCGAGGCACCACTGGACAAAGGCCACCGCAGACATCGCCAGGAACGCCACGAGGGGTGCCCGGCGCCGCCACACGAGCGGCAGTGCCAGCAGCGAGTTGAACAGCAGAAGGTGTCCCAGGAAGGGCTGCATTGCGCGGTGCATCGCCCCCGCCAGCGCCACGAAGACCGCCGCCGCGAACAGCGCGTCCACGGTCTGCGGCGACAGCCGTGCGCCCAGGCGCAGCCGGGCGCGCCCTGCGNGCGAGGGCGCGCCACGACTGGGCCCGGACACGCACGGCTCGGGGCAGGGCGTATGTCATCGACGCGCCCCGAACTCATCGGCTGCCATCAGGCGTCCCGCCGCTTCAGCGCCACCGCCGCTCCAGCCAGCGTGATGACCGCGTAGAGGCAGAACACTGCGAACCCGGACCATGGTGACAGCGTATGTGCCGCTTGGTGGACGCGGATGAGGCCCTGCCCCGCCGTGCTCGGCAGGTACTTGTTGATCGCGTTGAACCAGGAGGACGGCAGCGCCTCGGCGAGCACCGGAAGCACCAGCAGCACACCGAACAGGGTGGCGATGCCGCCCGCGGTGTTGCGGATCAGCGCGCCCAGTGCCACCCCGATCAGGCCCAGGACCGTCAGATACAGACCGGCGCCGAGCACCGCGCGCAGTACGCCCGGCGAGCCGAGGGACGTCCCGAGATGGTGGCCGGACAGCACTGCCTGCCCGATGAGGAAGGCGATCAGCGCGGCGATCGTCATCAGCACCCACGTCACGGCGCCGAACACCAGGGCCTTGGCCCACAGCACGGGCAGTCGGCGCGGCACCGCGGACAGCGAGGCCCGGATCATCCCGGTGGCGTACTCGCCGCTGACCACCAGGACGCCCAGGACGCCGACGGCGAGCTGGGCCAGGAAGAAGCCACGCAGACTCGTCAGCGTCGGATCGAAGTTCAGCCGCTCGTCGGCCGGCAGATGGGACCAGCGGTCGGCGGTGAAGTAACTGAACAGGTAACCCAGGCCGATCATCGCGACCACCGCGGCCAGCAGCGTGAACAGCGTCGACCGCAGCGACCGCAGCTTGATCCACTCGGAGTGGATCACCTTCAGCTGGCTGACCTCGCCGCGCTCCGCCTCGGGGATCGCCGTTGCCGTCGCCGTCGTCGTTGCCGTCGCCGTCGTCATGCCGCACGCCCTTCCGTGCCCGCGCCGACGCCCTGCGCCGCGGGTGCCTGATACTCCACGGCGTCCCGGGTCAGCTCCATGAACGCCTCCTCCAACGACGCCTGCTGCGGCGTCAGTTCGGCCAGGGCGATGCCCTCCTCGGCCGCAACCCGCCCGATCAACTCGCTGGTGATGCCGGTCACCAGCAGCACACCCGGCTCCTGGGAGGAGACGGTGACGTCCGGGCCCGCGAGCAGCTCGCGCAGCTTCTCCGCCTCGTTGGTCCGTACCCGCACCAGGTCCCCGGCGGCCCGCGCGGTGAACTCCGCGACCGACGTGTCCGCGATCAGCCGCCCGCGCCCGATGACGATCAGGTGCTCGGCGGTCAGAGCCATCTCCGACATGAGGTGCGAGGAGACCAGGACCGTGCGCCCCTCGGCGGCCAGTCCCTTCAGCAGGTTGCGGATCCACAGGATGCCCTCGGGGTCCAGGCCGTTGACCGGCTCGTCGAGGATCACCGTGGCCGGGTCGCCGAGGAGTGCGCTGGCGATGCCGAGCCGCTGTCCCATGCCCAGCGAGAAGCCGCCGACGCGCTTCTTCGCCACCGCGTGCAGCCCGACGAGGTCGATCACCTCGTCCACGCGACGCACCGAGATCCCGTGGGTGGCGGCGAGTGCCAGCAGATGGTTGCGGGCACTGCGCCCGGTGTGGATGGCACGGGCCTCCAGCATGGCCCCCACCTCGTGCAGGGGCGCCCGGTGGTCGGCGTAGCTCTTGCCGTTGACCACGGCACGGCCCGAGGTGGGCGCGTCCAGGCCCAGGAGCATCCGCATCGTGGTGGACTTGCCGGCCCCGTTCGGTCCGAGGAAGCCGGTGACGGCGCCGGGCCGCACGGTGAAGCTGAGATCTTCCACGGCGGTGCGCTCACCGTAGCGTTTGGTGAGGGAGTGGGCCTCGATCATGAAGGGGTGTCCTCTTCGGAAATAGAGGGAAATCGTGAGATGGGGGGCCGTTCGCGACCGGACCTGCATCAGCCTAGAAGCGCGCCCCATCCGATTCGACAGACCCTGGAGCGACGTTCCGGGAGCCGTGTCTGCATCCACGGGCTGAGCGACGTACATCCGTCGTTGTACGTTGCCCATGGCCGCGGTCAGCCCCTGATCTCCCGAGCGCCGACAGCCGACCGGCGTGCGTGCGGCGGCCCGCACAAGGGCCCGCGGGCGTGGACGCCGTACGGCGCGTCGGGTCTGGCGGCGAGCGGGGCACCCCACTCGGCCAGGCTGCGGCGGCCGTAGCGGGAGGGCCGGTCGAAGGCATGGACATCGGCGTCGTATTCGACCCGGTCCCCCTCGACCGCGCCAGCCTTGTCGAGCGCGAGCAGGGTGAGCGGCCGAGGACCGGCTCCTGGGGCCGTTGGAGCACGGCTGCCTGTGCGGCACCGACCCGGCACAGGCAGCCGTGGGCATGGCGGACCGCCTCGCAGCGCGGGCGCGGGACGAGAGGCGGCCGACGTACGACCTACCGGTCTGGCCGGCCTCGGCGCAGGTGAGCGAAGGCGGTGTCCAGAGAGGTGCGGGCATCCTCGTCGGTGCCTACGAGGTCGGGCAGTTCGAGAGCGTGGCGGGCCAGTATGCGCACCGCCGGATCTCGCCCCGCCAGGGGCCCCGTCCAGCAGCTGGGCGATGCCGCTCCGGGAGCTCCTCCTCGTCGAGCTCCACGGCCGGCGCACCGATCTCCTCACGCTTCTCGCTCTCGTCGCCGACGGAGTCGTCCACAGGGGGGCTCCGCCGTCTTGCGCTTCCTGGAGGACGCGATCTTCGGGAAGGCCGTGTCGAACCACCACGGCCGCCCACATGTCCGTCCGCCGCTCGGTCCGGGCCGTGCTCGACTGCGCCCAGGAAGCCTCCTGCAGGGCAGGTGCGTACCACCGGCCGGCACCGGCCGGTGGGCATGTGCGCCCGCGGCGGCGGACCGGACGCGGCCCTGGGAGACCTCCTTGACGAGCAGCTCACCCAGCTCGCCCTTGGCCTGGCCTGGTAGGCCTTGACCAGGGTCGACCACAGCCCCAGGCTGCGGTCCATGTCGCCGTAGTTCAGCCGGCCGGTGCCGCCCGGTCGTCCGAGGGACGGCCGGGCGGCACGGCTCACCGGCGGGGGGAACGGTGCCGGCCGGGGCCCCGGCCTGTGGTGGCGGTCTTGCTGACACGGAAGTTCGCCATCATGCCCATCGCCGCATGGTCGATCATGTGGCAGTGGTACACGTATGTGCCCTCGTAGCCCGTGAAGGTCGCCTGCAGTTTGACCGTCTCCCCGGGCTTGAGGGTCACGGTGTCCTTCAGCCCGCTCTCCGGTCCGGAGGTGACAGGCTTGCCGTCGCGCTCCAGCACGCGGAACTGCACAAGGTGGATATGGAAGTTGTGCGGCGTGTAGACGTTGGCGTTGCGCACGGTCCAGATCTCCGTGGCCCCGTACTCGATCTCGGTGTCGATCCGGTTCATGTCGTACGTCTTGCCGTTGATGAACGCGTCCATGGTCTTGCCGGTCTCGTCCATGCTCAGCACGAAGTCTCGGTTGACCGTGGCGCTGCCCAGCGCGGGCAGCGTGCGCAGGGTCGAGGGCACGCTGCTAGTGTCCTCGGCGGGACCGGTGACGCGGAACTGCAGCACCCTGCCGACCTGGTCGGCGGGGTCGCCGGGCAGCAGCCCGCCGGCGTTGCTGAGGATCAGCCTGGTGCCGGCGGCGTACCGGGAGAAGTCGATGACGATGTCGGCACGCTCACCGGGGGCGAGAAACACCGACGTCACATCGAGCGGCTTCTCCAGCAGCCCGCCGTCGGAGCCGATCTGCTGGAAGGCCGAGCCGTCGGACAGCTGCAGCAGGTAGAACCGCATGTTGGACGTGTTGAACAGCCGGAAGCGGTACTTGCGGGCGGCGACCTCGAAGTACGGCCAGGCCTTGCCGTTGGCGAGCAGCACCTGGCGCTTCCTGAAGTCGCCCATCTCGTACACGAGCTGGCCGCTGTCGTCGAAGCGGGCGTCCCGCAGCGCGATCGGCACGTCGTACGCGCCCGAGGGCAGATTCAGGTTCTGCTCCACGTGGTCGGTGAGCAGATAGAGGCCGGTCAGTCCGCGGTAGACGGTCTCCGACTCCTGGTGGTGGGCGTGGTCGTGGAACCACAGGTTCGCGTGCGGCTGGTGGTTCGGGTACGTGTAGATCTTCGACCCGCCGCCCGGCGCGATGAGGTCCATGGGAGAGCCGTCGCTGCTCTGCGGCACGTGGCCGCCGTGCAGGTGGATCGAGGTGGGCACGCTCAGCTGGTTGGTCTGCCGGACCACGACCCGCCGGCCGGAGACGGCCTGGATGACAGGACCGGGGAAGCTGCCGTTGAAGGTACGGACCCGGGTCAGCCTGCCGGGCAGGATCTCCGCGTCCGCTTCCTGCAGGGTCATGTCGTAGTAGCTGGTCAGGCCCAGGTCGCACACCGGCTGCAGCACCTCGGGCACCGGCATCGCCTGCTCGAACTGCGGGACGGTCGTCGGGTCCAGGTCGGCGGCCTGCGCGGGGCCGGCCGCGGCGGGCACCAGCAGGCCCGCACCACCGAGGGCGCCGGTCAGCGCCGCCCCCGTCTTGAGGACGGTTCTGCGGTGGATCATGTCTTCTCCCCGTGGAGTGTCGCGTGTGATGGAAGACTGCGAGAGAAGGAGCCTCACCCGTCCTGGATGCGGCTCCTTCGTGTCGGAGGTCGGGCCGTCAGGCGGCGGTGAACGCCGGACGATGTTCCACGGCCCAGTCGGCGAAGGCCGCCGGCGCTCGGCCGGTGATCCGGGCGACCGTGTCCGTCACNCTCGTACGTCGCGCCCTCGTGGCCGTCGGACAGCAGGGCCTGGACGGCGACCGCCGCGATGTCGCGCTCGTGGATCGGGGAGACCGTGCTCTCGGCGTACGGGACGTGGACCTCGCCGCTCTCGCGGATCGCGGGAGCCCACTGCAGCGCGTTGCTCGCGAACGAACCGGGCCGCAGCACCGTCCGGGCGATACCGCTGTGCTCCACCGCCTGTTCGACCGACAGGTGCATGAGCCCGATCGGGTTGGGGGTCCCCTGTGGCTCGATCACCGCGGCGGACGACAGCAGCACCACGTGCTGGACCCCGGATGCCCTGGCGAGGTCCAGGAATCCGGCGACGCCGGACGGGTTGGGGAACAGGAAGAGCTTCTTCACGCCGGACAGCGCGTCCCCGAACGAACCGGGGTCGTCCAGGTCCCCGGCGCGCAGGTCGACGCCCGCGGGCAGTTCGGCGGTCTGCGGGTTCCGGGAGGTGGCCCGCACCGGGGCACCGGCCGCGAGCAGCAATTCGACGACCTTGCGGCCGACGTTGCCGGTCGCGCCAGTCACCAGAATGGTCATGAGGTGGATCTCCTGTGTGGGGGGAAGAGAGTGCGCAACGGCCGGCGCGAAGGCCGGCCGTGTGTCACATCCGGGGCGTGCCGAACCACCGGTGGAGCGCTTCCGTGAGCGGCGTGCCGGGCGCCCAGCAGATGTAGCCGTCGGGGCGCACGAGGACCGCCTCGACGGTGAGGCCGGGGAGTTCCGGTACCTCCACGGCGTCCACCCGGCCGGTCCACGGCGCCGCCTCGGCGACGAGTTCCGTCCGCGTGGTCAGCAGAACGCCGTGCCCCTGGTGGAACAGTTCGCTGGCCCAGCGGCCGTCCGGCAGGGAGAAGTCGGCGAGCCGGGAGCCGACGGGTTCGTCGCCCCCGAGGTCGTAGCGGATGGAGAGCCCGGAGATCGCGCCGCCGAGCAGGCGGTTGGCCTCCGGCAGCTTGATCAGCTGGGCGAAGATCTCCCGCAGCGCCTCGTGCTCGATGCCCTTCTGGCCGAGAGCGACCTGGGCGCGGGTGTTCGTGAGGACGGCGGCGCCCACCGGGTGGCGTTCGCCGTGATAGGTGTCGAGCAGTCCTTCGGGGGCCCGGCCGGCGATCTCGGCGGCGAGCTTCCAGCCCAGGTTCATCGCGTCCTGCACGCCGGTGTTGAGTCCCTGTCCGCCGAGCGGCAGGTGGACGTGAGCGGCGTCGCCCGCGAGGAAGGCCCGTCCGACGCGGTAGTGCTCCGCGAGGCGTGAGGCGTCGCTGAACCGGGAGCCCCAGCGCACCTCCTTGACCTCGGTGTCCGAGCCGTAGAACTCCTGGATCACCGCGATGACCTCGTCCTCCGGCACCTTCGCGCGCTGGTCCTCGATCACCTGGTCGGCGACGCTGTAGAAGATCCGGTAGACGTTGTCCGACTCCTTGCCGATCGGGAAGATGTTCGCGAACGAGCCGTCCGGACGCATCCGGGGCGAGCCCTTGGTGTCCCAGGTCGTCGCGATCCCCTCGCCGGTGGCGCCCAGCACGACGTCGGAGACGGTGCCGAACCACCGCGCGTCCAGCCCGGGGAACTCGACCCCGAGTTCCTTGCGGACGTAGCTGCGTCCGCCGTCGCAGCCCGCCAGATAGCGCGCCTCGATCCACTTGCCTCCGGCCTGGACGCGGACCCGTTCCTCGTCCTGCTCGATGCCGGTGACCTCCGAGTCCCATTGGACCCGCACCCCGAGGGCGGCGAGGTGCTCCTCCAGCACCTTCTCGACCTCGGCCTGCGGAATGGCGACCTGGTACGGGTAGCGGGAGTTCCAGCCGTCCAGCGTCAGCGGGACGGGCATGTGCGCGAAGTGGGTGGTCTCCAGCCGGGTCCTGGCCTGCTCCTCCGCGCCGTCGAGCATGCCGCGCAGGGCCAGCATCTCCGCGGTGCGGGGGTGGAGATTCAGGGCGCGGCTCTCGCCGGTCCGGCCGGGGCTCTTGTCGAGCAGGGCCACGCGTGCGCCGGCGAGGGCCAGTTCATGGGCCAGCGTCAGACCGGTGGGTCCGGCGCCCACCACGATCACGTCAGCGTCCATCACGGTTCCTCTCTGCCTTCCGGTTCAGAACATCGTTCTATCAGCGAACAGTGTTTTTTTGCAAGTACGTCGTTCTCCCGCGCCCGTGAGGAGCCGTTCCCGACCTCCCGAGGGCCGTGAGGACACTGAGGGGCGTGTGCCGCGACTAAGCGCTCCGCTGGAAGTGCCGCGATGTGTGGTCGGTCGTCTGCGGCTCCATCGTGGCTGGTCGCGCAGTTCCCCGCGCCCCTTTGGGGCGCGACCGAACCGCAGTCGACTTTGCCCGGCTTGCTTAGCGCGCGCCGCGCTGTTCCGCCGCTCGTGGCGGGTGGCTCACCAGGCGTGCGTCGGGGTGATGCCCCACGCCTCCAGCTCCCTCTCGACCAACCCGTGACCGACCGCCACACCGGCGGACTGGAAGCCGACGGACACGGTCTTGCCGGCCCTGAGGACGAAGCAGTTCATCCGGCCGGGCGGCCCTCCGGCGCCCGAGACGGTGCGGAAGAGGATGCCCAGGGCCGGTCCGAAGACGTCCCGGGCCTCCGGCAGCATCTCGCCGGCGTTGGACAGCGCGGCGTCCGTCTGCGGGTAGCCGGTGAGGTGCCGGCCGACCGCCTCGGCGTACGCCGCCTTGCTCAGCCGGCGGATGTCCGCGAGGTCGGTGTAGCGCCCGCGCCGACCGTCCAGCCGCAGCGTGGCGATCCCGACCATGTTGGACGATTCCAGGTCGTCGGGCCGCCGGAAGCTCACGGGCAGCCCGACCGTGAACGGCCGGCCCGCCTCGGTGGTGCCCCGCGCCGCACGCAGTATGTTCGCGGTCATGGCGAGCATCAGCCCGGTCACGCTGCCCCCGCCGCTGTCCGCCACCCGCTCGGCCTCCGCGGCCGACACGGTGAAGGCGAGCCGGGAGCGGACGGGCGCCGCGCCGCCGCCCTGCGGCGACCGCCCGAACAGCATCCGGGTGGCGGTGGCGGGTACCTCGGCGACCTTGTCGTACAGCCGCGCCAGCGCCAGCCGGGAGTACGTCCACAGGCCTTCCGTCACCGCGTCGGTGAGGTCGTCGACGAGCGAGTGCTGCCCGGAGCACCACTGCCGGGCGCTCTCCCGGGCGGCGAGCGTGGCGGCGCCGATCAGCCCCTGGCCGTCGGTCAGCGCGTGCGAACCCACCAGGGACACCACGGAGGTGCCGTCAGCGACGTGCGCCGCGCTCAGTTCCCAGCCGTAGCCTCCATGGGCGTCGAGCTCGACCCGGCAGGCTGCGTCGGCCCAGTCCATCACCTCCTCCGGGGCGACCGTCCGAGACGAGACGCGAAGGGGCCGACAGTCGGTGTGCCGCTCCCAGACCGGGCGGGCCAGCGGCACCCGGGGCGCCCGCATCCGGCGGTTCAACGGGCCCTGGGCCAGATTGCTGTGGATCTTCCGCAACACTTCGGGAGCCGTCCGGCCCTGAACCCGCCAGAGCAGCTGCACCGGTGGATCGACCCTCAGCTGTTGCATCAGTACATCGCCTCCGGTGAAGCGCTGCGTTCCGCCCGTGGTCATGTCGTCGTCCCCGCCTTCGGCGCGAGCCCGACCAGGGGGGCCAGCGTGCGCCCGGCCAGCGCGATGACGTCCGGATCGTGCGCGTTGGCCAGCATGTTGGCCATGAGCCCGCCGACGCCGTGGCACAGCACCCGCTCCCGGATCTGCTCGGTGACCTCGGCCGGGGTGCCGACGAAGAACCGGTCGGTCGCCGCGGCCCGCTCGGAGTCGGTCAGCTCCGCCACGTTCACGCCCGACCTGAGCAGCGCCTCGTCCAGCAGCTTGCGGGCCCGGTCGCCGTCCTCGTCGATGATCAACGGCATGGCGAAGCTGGTCTCCAGCGTCGCCGGATCCCGGCCGGCCTCGGCGCACCGCGCCCGCACCGCGGCCATCTTCTGCGGCAGCTCCGACGCGGTGCAGATGATGTTGAGGTGATCGGCGTGCCGGGCGGCGAACGCGAACGTCTTCTTCTCGCCCCCACCTCCGATCAGCAGCGGCAGGTCCTCCCGGAGCCGGGGCTCGTTGATAGCGCCCTCGGCCCGGAACCAGCGCCCCTCGACCCGCGGCCGCGCCCCGCGCAGCATGGGGACGATGACGGCGAGCGCCTCCTCGAAGCGGCCGAAACGCTCGGCGACGGTACCGAACTCGTAGCCGTACTCGCGGTGTTCCTGCTCGTGCCAGCCGGCGCCGACGCCGAGCACCGCGCGCCCCTGGCTGATCACGTCGAGCGTGGTGACCATCTTGGCCAGCAGGGCGGGGTTGCGGTAGCCGATGCCGGTCACCATGGTCGACAGCTGCACCCGGCTGGTGGCCGCTGCCAGCGCCCCGAGCAGGGTGTACGCCTCCAGCATCGGGCCGTCGGGCGGGCCGATCAGTGGCGGCTGGTAGAAGTGGTCCATCGTGGTGACCAGGTCGAAACCGGAGTCCTCCGCGGCTCGCACCTGGGCGACCAGTGCCGGGAAGAGGTCGGTGACCGTCTCCGTGTGATGGAAGTACGGGATGTGGTAGCCGAGACGTATGCTCACGTGCGGGTCCTCCTACCAGGTGACGGGAAGTTCGCCGGGGCCGAAGAACTGGCCGAAGTACTTGAAGTGCAGGGCGCTGGGGTCCACGGCGAGCCGCAGGTCCGGGACGCGATGGAAGAGCCGGTCGAGGATGATCTGGAGCTCGGCGCGCACGAGGTTCTGGCCGAGGCACTGGTGCGCCCCGTAGCCGAACGCGACGTGCCGGGTGTCGGGGGTGCGCCCGATGTCGAAGCGGTCCGGGTCGGGGAAGGCGTCGGCGTCCCGGTTCGCCGGCAGGGTGGGGATGATGACTCCGTCTCCCGCGCGGATGCGGACGCCGCCGATCTCCACGTCCTCAAGGGCCATCCTGAGCGGCCCGGTGTCGGTGATCGACAGAAAGCGCAGGAGCTCCTCGACCGCGGCCGGCGTCCTGTCCGGGTCGGCGATGAGCTGCTTCAGCTGCTCCGGGTCGGCGAGCAGGGTGAGCACCGACAGCGAGATCATCGCAGCGCTGGAAGCGTGTCCGGCGATCTGCAGCAACTGCACCAGGCTGGCGAGTTCGAACCGGTCGGCGGCTCCGCCGCGCTCCCGGCGGGACCGCTCGATCTGACGGCTGAGGAAGTCGTCGGCCGGATTCTCCTCCTTGGCCGCGATGACGCTGTCGAGGTGGGCGTGCAGGCCCTCGGCGGCGGCCCGCTGCTCGTCCTCCGTCCGGGCCTCGCGCAGCATCTTCTCGGTGTTGCGCTCGATGGTGTCGAGGTCGTTCGCCGGAACGCCCAGAAACGCCTCAAGCACCAGCGTGGGCACGGGGTTCGCGAGGTGCGCGACGAAGTCGACCGGCCGGTCCGGCTGCTCCAGCATCCGGTCGATCGCCGTGTCGACGATGTCCTGGATGCGCGGCTTCATGGCGCCGACCTTGCGCACGGAGAACTCACCGAGGACCGCGCGGCGGGCCTGGGAGTGCTCCGGGCCGTCCATGTTCACGAGGAATGGCGAGAAATAGGTCAGCGCCTTGAGTCCACCCGGAGACAGTTCGGGAAACCCGGGCCGAAGTTTCTCGGAACTGAATCGGGCATCGGAAAGAACCGCCCGGGCGTCCTCGTTCTTGGTGATGAGCCAGGCGGGGCGCCCGTCGGACATACGGACCTGGTGCACCCGGCCGCCCGCCTCATCCAATTTCCGGTACGTCTCCGGAACGCTGAACGGGCAGGTGCGGAGTATGGGAAATTCCGGAGCAGCGTCGGCTGCGATCTCGTTCATGGCAATTCCCTTGGGTAAGCCGAGGGGGGCGGCATGAACGTTAGCGCGGCTATTTTTCCCTGAGGGTCAGACCAGAGTCAGCTCTTTGTCAATTCTCGGACCTGGAAACTGCAGGGGAATCCGTGACGGAAAATTACCGGTCCCGGGATTGCGGCTGCGGCGGCCGGAGACAAGGCGGGCGGTCAGTCCTTGACGAAAGTCGCCAGCCCGGAGATCAGCATGTCCAGGCCCAGCTCGAACCTGCCGTCGCTGTCGGTGTCCAGCATGACGTCCACGTTGTCGGCGATGGACGGGAACCGGTCCGCGGGCAGGGAGGCGAAGTAGTCGCGGACGGGATCGAGCCAGTCGTCCAGGTTCTTGTGCGCCAGACGCCAGCCCTCGTAGACGTCGGCCGTCGTGTAGAGAGTGAGCCGGTGCAGGGCCCAGGCCGCGGTCTTCGCGGGGACGCCCACGTTCAGCAGGACCGACAGCAGCCGCTCGGTGATGGCCACGCCGATGGCGGTGGGAGGGAAGGCGGCGAAGTTGTAGAGGGCGATGTCGCCGTGGGCCGACAGCACGCGCTGCATCTTCGTGTAGTGCGCCTTGAGGTCCTTGTCCCACTGCCCGGTGACCTTCGGGACGCCGACCTCCTTCATCACGCGCTCGACCACCAGGAGCAGCAGCTCCTCACGGTTGCGTACGTGCGCGTACAGGCTGGAGGCGACCACGCCCAGATCGCCGGCGATCCGGCGCATCGTGACCGCGGCGCTGCCCTCCGCGTCGACGACCGCGAGCGCGGCGTCGACGATCCGCTCCACGGTGAGCGGAGCGCGCGCGGGAGCCTCGGTTTTCCGGCGCACCTCCCATGGTGGGAGGGGCACCTCGACGGAGTTCGACTTCTGACGCATCTCGGAGACCTTACCGGTGAGGAGACGCCCAAGGGCGCGGGGGTGGCTCGGGGGAAGGGTGGATTCTGGCTCGGTTGACGCCGAACGCCATTCTAGCGTAGAACAGTGTTCGTTAGTGAGTAAGTGTTCGGTGCCAGGCAACTGCGTTCTCGTGTCGTACGCCGTTCATCGCGCGTCATCGAACGCTGTTGGCGGCACGTCAGCTGTCTCGACCCAGGAGGTCGGCATGTCCACTACCGAAATGCCGCAGTCCGTGGCCCCGCCGGAGGGCCCCGCGGTCTCTGCCAGGCGGGCATGGGCGGCCGTCGGCATCATCCTCGTCGGCGAGATCATGGATCTGCTTGATTCGCTGGTCACGACCATTGCCGGACCGACGATCACGCGCGACATGGGCGGCTCGCAGGAGTTCATCCAGTGGCTCGCGGCCGGATACACCATCGCCATGGCCGCCGGACTGCTCATCGGCGGGCGGCTCGGCGACAAGTTCGGGCGCAAGAACCTCTTCCTGGTCGGCCTGGCCGGCTTCACCGTGACCTCGCTGGTCTCGGCGCTGGCGACCAACCCGGAGACCCTGATCACCGCCCGGATCCTGCAGGGTCTGCTGGGCGCGCTGATGGTGCCGCAGGCGCTCGGCATCATCAGGGGCGTCTTCCCACCCGACAAGGTCGCCATGGCCTTCGGCGTGACCGGGCCGGCGATGGCGCTGTCCGGCGTGGCCGGGCCGATCGTGGCGGGCTGGCTGGTCGACGCGGACTACTTCGGCTGGGGCTGGCGGATGATCTTCGCCGTCAACGTCCCCGTCGGTGGCCTCGCTCTGCTGGCCGGACTCGCCGTGCTGCCCCGGTCGCCGCGGCAGAAGGACCTCAGGATCGACGTGGTGGGGGCCCTGATCGCCGCGGCCGGGATGGCCGCCGTGGTCTTCTCGCTCGTGCAGGGCCGTGAGCTGGGCTGGCCCTGGTGGGTGTTCGTGCTCCTGGCCGCCGGCGTCGGCACCCTCGCCGGCTTCGTCCGCTACCAGTACCACCGGGCGGGCAAGGGCCTGCCCACACTCGTCGTCCCCTCGCTGTTCGGGAAGAAGGCGTTCGTCTCCGGGCTGTCCATCGGCATCCTCTTCTTCAGCGTGATGATGGGCGGCGCGCTGCTGTTCAGCCTCTTCTTCCAGCTCGGTCTCGGTATGAGCCCGCTGAAGTCGGGACTCGCCACGATCGCGCAGGCCGGCGGCATGCTGCTCGGGTTCGGGTTCTCCCAGGCGCTCGGGATGGCGCGACGGACCATGTTCATCGGGTTCGCCACCGTCGCCGCCGGCCTGCTGGCCGCGCTGGGCACGATCGCCGTGCAGGACGATCCGGTGAACGCCTGGTGGCTCTCGCCCGCGCTCGCGGTGGTAGGCATCGGTTCCGGGCTCGCCATCGCGCCGTTCTTCGACATCGTGCTCTCGGGCGTCGACGAGGAGGAGACCGGCTCCGCCTCGGGCACCCTGAGCTCCGCCCAGCAGGTGGGCAACGCGCTCGGTGCCTCCGTGCTCGGCACGGTCTTCTTCTCCGTCCTGAACGGGCGGCGCGGGCACGGGGCGTCGGCCTTCACGGCGGCGACCTCGACGGGGCTCCTGGTGGCCCTCGCGCTCGTCGCGGGCGCCGCGCTGTGCACCTTGTGGCTGCCCGAGCGCGCGGTGCGGCACGTGGAGGTGTGACCGCGTCGTCCCCCAGGCGAAGCTCCTGGCAGATGGGTTGTCGACCGAGAGCGACCTGTCCGCCCGGAGCTTCGCGTGCTTGTCTGCCCATCGGGGATCGATCCGCCCGACTCGGCCCCCCGTTTCCTGTCCGGCCCACTGCGGGCCCGCCGCCTTCAGCGCGGCAGCCGGTGGCGTCGGCGGCCCGCCGGCCGGCAGGCCGCATCCTCCACATCAACAGCTCAAGCTGAGATTGAAGGAGGCTCAATGAATTCAGCCGTCGAGCGGGCCTCTCTGTGACCATTGACGTATCGTCATCGACAGCCCTCCGGCAGGAACGATCCGTTCCGACCCTCCGGATAAAAAGTTCACACCAAGACCTCGGAGTGCGCGCCTGGCTCGCCACGGTCGGCAATGAAGCCACCTGTGAGGCCCGACCGGAAAATTCCGATCGATTTTCATGGAAGTAAATACAACCTCTTACGAGAACAAGACCGGGCTGTCTTCTGTTACACATCCACAAACATGGGGGTAGATGGATGGAACAGCGTGCCGAGATATCGGAAATCAACATGGTCGCGGATACTGCCGGCGAGGTCGATCGGCAGCGGTACCGCAGCAGCGTCGCCGTGCTGCCGCCGCGGCCTCTGCCCGTCTCGTTCCCCGCGTCCGACACCTGGCAGGTACTCCTCGTGGAGAGCGAGCAGCAGCAGCGGGAGCCGCTGAGCCAGGCGCTGGGTCGCCAAGGGCACCAGGTGAGCTGCGTCGACACCGGCGCCGAGGCACTCGACGTCTATGACCAGGCGGATGTGGTGCTGCTGGGCCCCGACCTGCCCGACATCGACGGGCTGGAGGTGTGCCGGGCCATCCGGACCACCTGCAACATCCCGATCATCGTGATCACCGACCGCTCCTCCGAGCTGGACTGCGTGCTGGCCCTCCAGGCCGGGGCCGACGACTATGTGGTCAAGCCCTACGGATTCCGGGAACTCATGGCCCGGATGGACGCGGTGATGCGGCGCGCGACTCCGCGCCGACAGGACGAACGCGTCATCGAGCACGGCCCCTTGCGGATCGACGCACTCACCCGCGAAGTGCAGCTGCACAACCGGATGATCCCGATGAGCCGCAAGGAGTTCGACCTGCTCCAACTGCTCGCGGCACATCCCGACAGTGTCGTCTCGCGCGAGCGCATCATGCGCCAGGTCTGGAACAACTCCTGGTCGCGCCGCACGGTCGACACGCACGTCAGCAGTATTCGCAACAAGCTCGGAGAGAAGTCCTGGATTCTCACGGTGCGGGGCGTCGGCTTCCGCATCGGTCGGGCGTAGCTGTGATGTCGTAACTGAAGAGAACGCTTTTGCCGGCCGCCGCCGCAGCTCTTCCGAGCTTCGGCGGCGGCTTCATCATGCCCTGAGCTGCCCGTCTGATATTCCCCTGACCTGTCGCTGAGTTGCGCCTGGGAAAACCTGACTCTTCCCTTCATGGAAATGTAGAACTTATGAAGTGGATCGTGTTGAGAGTGCGACGAGTCCTGGTGAATAGTGAATGCGTAATCCGATGCGTCGGAACAGAACGGGAGGGCAGGGCATGTTCACTGTGGTGAGCGTGGGCAGGCTGAACGGGGAGTACAGCAAGGAGATATCCGAGATCTTCGCTGAATTCGACGCGGGCACCGCGCCCGGGATATCCGGCCTGAAACGCCGGCAGCTGTACACCTACTACGACGTCTTCGTTCACATTCAGGACTTCACCGGAGAGAACGCCGGCGAGAAGGCCGAGGAGGCGGCGAAGGATTCCCGGGTGGCCGAGCTCCGCGAGCGGCTGGCACCCCTGGTCACGGCCTATGACCCGACCATCGCCGACGACCGTGCCGCCGTCTTCTACCACTGGGAGGGCGACCCGCCGGTGGACAAGGAGACCGGCCTGCACAGCACGGTCATCGTGAACCGGGTGGCCGACGAGGTCATCCCCGAGGTCAGCCGGCTCTTCGGTGAACTCGACGCCACCGACTTCCCGTACCGGATGGGCACCCGGCGCCGGCAGCTGTTCTCGTACCACGGCGTGTACTTCCACATCCAGGACTTCCTGAGCGAGAACGGCACGGCCGTGATCGACCAGGCGTGGAAGGAGGCCGACCCGCGCTTCGTGAAGATCTGCGCCGACCTCGACCCGCTGGTGAAGAAGTACGCCCCGGAGCGCTGGCGCTCCACGGCCGACCAGATCGCCACCCGCTTCTACCTCTGGGAGGCGTCGGCGTGACTGCGCGACGAGTCGTCATCACCGGCGTCGAGGTCATCGCTCCCGGCGGGGTCGGCACCCGGAAGTTCTGGGACCTGCTGACCGAGGGACGCACCGCGACCCGGGGTATCACCTTCTTCGACCCCTCTCCGTTCCGCTCCCGCGTGGCCGCCGAGGTCGACTTCGACCCGTACACGCACGGCCTGACCCCGCAGGAGGTACGGCGGATGGACCGGGCCGCCCAGTTCGCGGTGGTCGCCGCGCGCGGCGCCGTCGCCGACAGCGGCCTGGACCTCGGCACGCTTGATCCCTACCGCATCGGCGTCACCGTCGGTACCGCCGTCGGTTCCACCATGAGCCTCGACGAGGACTACCGGATCGTCAGCGACGACGGCCGCCTCGACCTGGTCGACCACACCTACGCCGACCCGCACTTCTACAACTACTTCGTGCCGAGCTCCTTCGCGGCCGAGGTCGCCCGCACCGTCGGCGCACAGGGTCCGAGCAGCGTGGTGTCGGCGGGCTGCACCTCCGGACTCGACTCCGTCGGCTACGCCACCGAGCTGATCCGCGAGGGCACTGCCGACGTCGTGGTCGCCGGTGCCACGGACGCGCCGATCTCTCCGATCACCCTGGCCTGCTTCGACGCGATCAAGGCGACCACGCCCCGCAACGACGAACCGGAGCACGCCTCCCGGCCCTTCGACGGCACCCGCAACGGGTTCGTGCTCGGCGAGGGCGCCGCGGTGTTCGTCCTTGAGGAACTTGAGAGCGCGCAGCGCCGGGGCGCCCGTATCTACGCGGAGATCGCGGGATACGCGACCCGGAGCAACGCCTACCACATGACGGGCCTGCGCGCCGACGGCGCGGAGATGGCGGAGGCGATCACCGTCGCCCTGGACGAGGCCCGGATGAACCCCACGGACATCGACTACATCAACGCGCACGGCTCGGGGACCAAGCAGAACGACCGCCACGAGACCGCCGCGTTCAAGCGGACCCTGGGCGACCACGCGTACCGCACACCTGTGAGCTCCATCAAGTCCATGGTGGGGCACTCGCTGGGCGCGATCGGATCCATCGAGATCGCCGCATCGATCCTCGCGATCCGGCACAACGTCGTGCCGCCCACGGCGAACCTGCACACCCCCGACCCCGAGTGCGACCTGGACTACGTTCCGCTCACCGCCCGCGACCAGCTCGTCGACGCCGTCCTCACGGTCGGCAGCGGCTTCGGCGGGTTCCAGAGCGCCATGGTGCTGGCCCAGCCTGAAAGGAGCGCGGCGTGACAGCCTCAGTGGTGGTGACCGGCCTGGGCGTGGCTGCGCCCAACGGGCTCGGTGGCCAGGACTTCTGGAACGCGACCCTCGCCGGCAAGAGCGGCATCGGCCCGCTCACCCAGTTCGACGCCTCCGGGTACCCGGCACGGCTCGCCGGCGAGATCAGCGGCTTCACGGCCGAGGAGTATCTGCCCAGCAGGCTGATGCCCCAGACCGACCGGGTCACCCGGCTCTCGCTCGTCGCGGCAGACTGGGCGCTCGCCGACGCCGGGGTGCGGCCGGCCGAACTGCCCGAGTTCAGCATGGGCGTGAGCACCGCCAGCTCGGCGGGCGGGTTCGCGTTCAGCCAGCACGAGCTGAAGAACCTGTGGAGCAAGGGCAGCCAGTACGTCAGCGCGTACCAGTCGTTCGCCTGGTTCTACGCGGTCAACACCGGCCAGATCTCCATCCGCAACGGCATGAAGGGCCCCAGCGGAGTGGTCGTCACGGACCAGGCGGGCGGTCTGGACGCGGTGGCCCAGGCCCGGCGCCAGATCCGCAAGGGCACCTCGCTCGTCGTCGCCGGCGCCGTGGACGCGCTGCTGTGCTCCTGGGGCTGGGTGGGACTGCACACCAGCGGTCGCCTCAGCACGGCCGAGGAGCCGACCCACGCCTACCTGCCCTTCGACGACCGGGCCGCCGGCCACGTGGCCGGTGAGGGCGGCGCCCTGCTCATCATGGAGTCGGCCGACTCCGCGAGGGCCCGCGGCGCCAGGGCGTACGGCGAGATCGCCGGGTACGCCGCCACCTTCGACGGACGCGAACCCGGCCTGCGCAAGGCCGTGGAACTCGCCCTCGCCGACGCGGGCGTGACCCCCGCCGACGTGGACGTGGTGTTCGCCGACGCGGCGGCCGAACCGGAGCTCGACCGCGTCGAGGCCGAGGCGATCGTCGAGGTCTTCGGGCCGCACGGCGTACCGGTCACCGCGCCGAAGACGATGACGGGACGGCTGTACGCCGGGGGCGCGGCACTCGACCTCGCCACGGCCTTCCTCGCCCTGAACGAGGACACGATCCCGCCGACGGTCCACACCGAGCCGGCCGAACACTACGGCCTCGACCTCGTCGTCTCCCAGCCCCGTGCCGCCCGCCTGCGCACCGCGCTCGTCCTTGCCCGGGGCCACGGCGGCTTCAACTCGGCCATGGTCGTGCGCTCCTGAGCGCCGCCGCACCCCAACTCCAGCTCCAGCTCCAGCTGTAACCAGTAACAAGCAGGAAGGCTTTCCCATGTCCCGCACCTTCACGCTCGACGACCTCAAGCGGATCCTCCTCGAAGGCTCCGGCGCCCCCGACGGCACCGGCCTCGATGGGGACATCCTCGACACCGACTTCGCCGACATCGGCTACGACTCGCTCGCCCTGCTGGAGACCGCCAGCCGCGTCGAGCGCGAGTACGGCATCGAGTTGGACGAGACCGTCGTGGGCGACGCAACCACCCCCCGCGCCCTCCTCGACGCCATCGCCTCTCACATGGTCGCCCAGGCCGCCTGACCACCGCAGCCCGACACCACAGGAAAACCGCAGGGAAAGAGGCGAAATGACAGAGCAGAAGAGCCGGGTCGTCCTGGTGACGGGTGCCACCAGCGGCATCGGTCTGGCCATCACCCGGCTGCTGGCCGGGCAGGGGCACCGGGTGTTCATCGGGTCCCGCACCGAGGACAAGGTCGTCACGACCGTCAAGCAGCTCCAGGAGGAGCAGCTCGACGTGGACGGCGTCGTCCTGGACGTGCGGTCCAGGGACTCGATCCGCGGGTTCGTCCAGGCGGCCGTCGAGCGGTTCGGCACGGTCGACGTGCTCGTCAACAACGCGGGGATCCCCGGCGGCGGAGTCACGGCCGACATCCCCGACGAACTGTGGGACGACATCATCGACACCAACCTCAACAGCGTGTTCCGCCTGACCCGCGAGGTGCTGACCACGGGCGGACTGCGGCACAAGAAGTGGGGGCGCATCATCAACATCGCCTCCACCGCCGGCAAGCAGGGTGTCGTCCTGGGTGCCCCGTACTCCGCCTCCAAGCACGGCGTCGTCGGCTTCACCAAGGCGCTGGGCAACGAACTGGCTCCCACCGGCATCACGGTCAACGCGGTCTGCCCGGGCTATGTCGAGACCCCGATGGCCGAGCGGGTACGGCAGAACTACTCCCGCCTGTCCGGTGCCCCGGAGGCGGCGATCCTGGAGAAGTTCCAGGCCAAGATCCCGCTGGGCCGCTACTCCACCGCCGAGGAAGTGGCGGGCCTGGTCGGCTACTTGACGACCGACACGGCGGCGTCCATCACCGCCCAGGCCCTGAACGTCTGCGGCGGCCTCGGCAACTTCTGACATCCACCGAGCGCGAAGGAGTCCACCATGCCGTCAGAGCTGCACGAGTCCCGTCACGAGATCAAGATCTCCGCCCCCGCCGAAACCGTCTACCGCATGCTCGCGCATGCCGAGGAATGGCCCCGGCTCTTCCCTCCGAACATCTACGTCGACCATGTGGAGCGCGGCGAACGCGAGGAGCGCATCCGCATCTGGGCCACGGCCGGCGACACCGTGAAGAACTGGACGTCCCACCGGACCCTCGACCCGGAGAACCTCCGCATCCGGTTCCGGCAGGAGGTCAGCACGCCCCCGGTGGCCGCGATGGGCGGAGCGTGGCACATCGAGGCGCTCCCCTCCGGCGACACGCTGGTGCGCCTCGACCACGACTATCAGGCGGTCGACGAGGAGAGCCTCACCTGGCTCGACGAGGTCGTGGACCGCAACTCCCGCTCCGAGCTGGAGTCACTGAAGGCGATAGCCGAATCCGAGGACACCACCGACGCGCTGACCTGCTCCTTCGAGGACACGGTCACGATCAGGGGCACCGCCCGGGACGTGTACGACTTCATCGACCGGGCGGACCTGTGGACCGATCGTCTGCCGCACGTCCTCGCGGTGCGGCTGGAGGAACCGGCGCCGGGGCTGCAGACGCTCGAAATGGACACCCTGTCCAAGGACGGCACCTCGCACACCACGAAGTCGTACCGCGTGTGCCTGCCGCACCACCGGATCGCCTACAAGCAGGTCACCCTGCCGGCCCTCATCACGCTGCACACCGGCCGCTGGACCATCACGCCGACCGAGGACGGTGTCACGGCCTCCTCGCAGCACACGTTCACGGTCAACACCGAGAACATCGGGAAGATCCTGGGAGCGGACGCGACCGTGCAGGACGCGATCGACTACGTCCGCACGGCGCTCAGCACCAACAGCATGGCGACCCTCGGCCTTGCCAGGGCGTTCGCCGAGGAGCGCGCCGGGGGCGACCGGCCATGACGGTGGCACAGCCGGCCACCACGGGTAGGGCGCGCGGCATCACCCTCGACGCGGACGGCATCACCCTGTCCGCGTTGCTCGCCCTCCCGGAACAGGCTCCGTGCAGGGCGATGGTCGTCGCCCTGCACGGGGCCGGGATGAGCTCCTCGTACTTCCACGGATCAACCCACCCCGACACGTCGTTCCTCGACCTTGCCACGAGCCTCGGGTTCGCGGCGGTGGCCGTGGACCGCCCGGGCTACGGCCTGTCGGCCCGGCAACTGCCGCAGGGGCAGGGCATCGCGGACCAGGCGGCGACGCTCAGCGCGGCCCTGCGCTTCCTGACGGCTCGGTTCGACACGGGCAGCGGCGTCTTCCTCCTCGCCCACTCCTTCGGCGGCAAGCCCGCGCTGCGGATCGCCGCGGACGGCACGGTGCCGGAGCTGCTCGGCCTCGACATCTCCGGCTGCGGCGGCGAGTACGCGGTGCCCTTCGGTGCCCGCGACACGCACGGGCGACGGAGCTGGCGGCTCAACTGGGGGCCGCTGCGGCTGTATCCGCCGGGGACGTTCCGGGCCAGCGGCACCATGGTCGCCTCGGTTCCGCCGCGCGAGCTCGCGGACGCGGTCCGCTGGCCGGAGGAGTTCGCCGAGTTCGCCGGGCGGATCCGGGTGCCGGTCCGGTTCACCTTCGCCGAGCACGAGGCCTGGTGGCAGCACGACCAGCAGGCGGTCGCCCGGCTGCGGTCACGGCTGAGCTCGGCGCCCCGAGTGGTGACGGACCATCAGCCCGACGCCGGCCACAACATCAGCCTCGGCTGGACGGCCCGCGCCTACCACCTCAGGGCCCTCGGCTTCGCGGAGGAGTGCCTGCGGGTAGCGGGAGCCGGAACACGCTGATGTCCCCCGTCAGCACGTGACACCGCCGGCGGGTTCCCCGGACCGCCGCCCCCGATCGCACGAGCGACCCGATCAGACCCACGCTAGGAAAGCAGGACCGGACATGACTCAGGACATCGTCGGTGTGTGGCACCTGGATGCCTTCCACGACGTGGACGAGGCCGGGCGGCCCGTGGGAGAGGGCCCGCTGGGGCCGTCCCCGTCGGGCATGCTGATCTACACGCCCGACGGCCACGTCTCGGTGAGCATGATGCCCACCGCGCCGGCCACCGCACCGGGCCCCTCGTACATGGGATACGCGGGCGAGTGGCGGGTGCAGGACGGGAAGGTCGTGCACCGCATCCGGATCTCGTCGCGCCCCGACTGGATCGGCATCGAGCAGTCCCGGGACGCCGAACTCGACGGAGACGTCCTCACCGTCCGCGCCACCCGGGAGGTGGACGCGCGTCCGCAGCGGCGCGTCCTCGTGTGGCGCAGGGCCGGGCGGCCCGGGGGTGCACGATGAGCGCCCTGGTGGACACCGTCGTCGGGATGGCCGAGGACGCCGACCACCCGCTGCTGGTGGCCCTGAGCATCTTCGCGCCCGGAGCGGTACGCACCGCGGCCACCGGTCCGCAGGAGGAGCCGGCGGAGGGTCGGAGCGCCGCGGCGGTGGCCGCGCACCTCGGACGGCTGGGCCTGGGGGGCGCGTGACGCCGGTCGCCGTCGCCTCGCCGCGCGTGCTGCTCCTCGCGCACGATCTGCGCTCCCCGGGCACCGAGGAGCTCGCGCGCACGGTGTTCGAGGTGCTGCAGCCGGCCGAGCGCGAGCGGATCCTGCGCAAGCGGGTGACCGCGGACCGGACCCGCTCGCTGATCGGGCGGTGGCTGGCCCGCCGGGCGGCCGCATGGATCGTCGGCACCCCATGGACAACCCTGGGCACCGGGCAGCACCCCGGCGGGCAGCCGTACGTGGTGGCCAGGCCGCAGTTGTCGCTGAGCATCGCGCACAGCGGCCGGTACGCACTGGCGGCCGTGGCCCTCGGGGCGCGGGTCGGAGTCGACACCGAGCAGGTGGCGCGGGTGACCCGGCTGCCCGACGACGTCTTCCTCGGCCCCGGCGAGAGGGCGGCCTTGCACGCCATGTCGCAGGACGCCGAATGCCGGGCGGCCCTGTGGGTGCTGAAGGAGGCGGCGGCCAAACTGACCGGCCAGGGCCTGCGCGCCGGCCTGCGGAGCATCGGGTTCGAGTGCCCGGGCGCCCGCTTCCCGCTCACCGCGCGCACCCCCTACGTCGCGGCGGAGTTCAGCGCCTTCCGGCTCCCTGGCGGATACGTCGCCGCGGTGGGCTTGTCCGCGGGCAGACCGCCCCGGGAGCCGGTGTTCGTCACACCCCCGTTCGTGAGACAGCCCTGGAGACAGGAAGGACGGACCGCTTTCATGAATGATCCCGTGCAGCAGAACAGCCTCGGCAGGACCGACGACCACCTCGCGGAACCCGAGCGGGCGCCCCGCAGCGACGAGGGCCGGGACGACGACAACGAGGAGGCGGAGCAGCACATCTGGCGCAGCGTCAACTGACTATGGTGCAGCTGGACCAGGATGGGCTGCTCGCAGCTGCCGATCGGCTCGTCGGCCCTCCCCCGCAGGGCCTCTGCCGAGAAGAAGCGGCCGCTGTCGTGCGCGAGGGAACCGGTGCGGGGTTCGAAGCCGATCCACGAGCGCGACATCGCGGCGGTCGCCGTCCAGGCCCTGCTGTCTGACGGCCACGAGGGCGCGACGTACGAGNGTGACGGACACGGTCGCCCGGATCACCGGCCGAGCGCCGGCGGCCTTCGCCGACTGGGCCGTGGAACATCGTCCGGCGGCTCATCCAGCTGATCTCAGCCGTAGCCAGGTCGGTGACGTTCCGAGCTCCGCACCTGCTCGGCATGTTCGGGTTCAGCGCGGCGGGCGGCGTCCCTCACTTCTCTACGTTGCTGATGGCGGTCTCGAAGACGGGGATCAGGTCGGGGTTGATCCCGTAGCCCTCGACCTTGCCGAATCCGGGGCCCACACCTGTCACGGGCTGCTCCATCGCCTCGGGCCAGCACCTGAGCATTTTGCCGCGCTGGAGAATCCGGCTGAGCGGTGCGCTGTGGCCGCGCAAGCTGTCGTCCGGCTTGTCACGGAGGGCGTCCGCCGGTACGTGGCCACCGCGCTGGACGGCTTCCTTCACAATGCGTCGAGCTCGGGCAGGGAGCATCCGATAGTACTGAGTGGCGCGTTCCTCGGTCCACGTGGAGTCGGCTTCGACGTCCTGGGCGTGTTCGGAGAGGAGGGCGAGGAGCTTGGTCTGGAACTCGGGCGTGGGTTGGTCCACAGTGACGGTGATCCGCATAGAGCCTCCCGTTACGACTTACGAGAATGAACGAGGTTCTGAGAAGACAGTAGCGGCCTGGCGGGAAAGATCACTGTGCTCTGCTGAGACTTCCGCTGCGCCCCGGCGCTTGCGCAGTCCCACATCCACCCCGCGCCGACCGGAGATGGGGCGGGCGGCCGCTGGCCCGACAGGGTGACTTCGGACCGAGTTTCCGGATGGATGTCGCTGCAGGTCAGGAGCGCTGGGGATCGGCGATGGGGATGGGATTTTCGGCAACCGAGTTTTTAGTTATAGCTAAAGGTGGCATCCTGGTGGTGTGGCAACGAGCGTTGTCGCGGCGTGAGTTGGGGGTGAGACATGGGCATCTTCGCCCGTGACGACGACCGGACCGAATGGGCGGCCTCGCAGGTGGCGCGGCAGGCCACGGCCTCTCTGGCCGGGCTGTTGGCGGGACTGGGCAAGAGCCGGTCCGATCTGGCGAAGGCGATGGGTGTCAGTCCGGGGCGGGTCAGCCAGATCTTGTCGGGGGATGCGAATCTGACGGTTCGGACGCTCGCCGCTGTGGCGGAGGCGCTGGACGCCGACGTTCAGATCAGCTTCCGGCCCCGGTCGGAGGCGGCAGCCTGCCGCAGTGGCACGGAATCCAGCGCCGCCGTCATCGGAAGCGTGGGGTTCCCGGCCCACAAGTGAGTGGCGGTGCCAGGGCCGGTGGCTCAAAGTCGTCCCGTCGGTCGTCCTCGGGCCAGCCAGCGGTCGTACCAGCGGCGCTGCGGTGGCAGTGCCGGGCTGTGGAAGGCGTCGTTCGACATCGACTTCGCGCGCAGGGCCCGGAGTTCTTCCATCTCGCTGCGGCGGCCGTGGGCGTATGCGAAGTGCAGCAGGTGGCCGCACTGGGCGAGGGCGGTGCCGAACGCCTGGCGCCGGGCGATGAGTTCGTCAGCGGTGGGATCACGTTGCCAGGTGAGGTCGCCGTCGCGGCACGCCTCGTCGATACGGGTCTGTACGTCCAGTGCCGCGTCGATCGCTTTCTCGACGTCCGCATAGATGGCGTTGATCGTTTTGGTGTCGGCGGTGAGCGGGTGCCGTTCCAGCAGGTACAGCTTGAGATCGTGGACGAACACCCTGAGCTGGGTGGACGTTTCGATGCCGTCGAGGAAGCGGTCCGACCAGGTGCAGGCGTCGAGGTGCACCCGCTGCACCAGACGCTCCCGGACCAGGGCGATGCCCAGGGTCATGAACTTGACGTACGGCTGCGCCGTCTCGTCCTGTCTCCGCCGGGGCAGCGCGGTGGCGCCCGTCGCGGCGCCCGCGAGCACCGGGGGGATCTGTGCCGCGTGCGGGAGGAGGACCACTGCGCCGGCCGCCACCGCCCCCATCAACGCCAGTACGAACAGCATCAGGGCGGCGGACGCCCAGCTGCCCAGCAGCCGTCCCTTGCCGGCGAACTCGCGGGCCAGCCCGACCCACGCGATGGCCGCGCTCACGGCGGCCGGTAACGCGTAATCGACCCACCAGGCGTGCTGATACCAGCTGCTCATCGACGGCGTCCCCCAAGGCGTCTCACGGACAGGCCGGACCGTCGTCAGCGTGCGAAAGCCGCGCGGGGCTCGCCCTCGGCAGGTCGCGCCGGCGTCCGGTCCTCTCGCCGGCGCACCTTTCGTCGAGAGCTGCCGCGAGTAGAGCTGATGATGTCAGCCGACGCGGCAACACGCCGTTACTTTGAGCAACCATTATCCGCCATAAGTGGAGGATGGGACGCGTGGGGTTTGGGCGGGTCGCCCTTCTTGCCTCGGGGTGAAGCGGAACGGTTCCGCGGAGCGTCCCTCATGTACGTCACGTCAATGAGGTCCGCTCCCCAGGACGTCAGGTCGCGGCGCGGCGAAGAGGGACGACGACCCTCTCCCCCATGCGCTTGGGGTCGAGGCGGTAGTACTTGATGTGCCCGATCCGCTCGGTCTCCTCCAGCCAGCCGGCCTCGATGACCTGCTTGCGGGTGCGGGAGAAGACGGGCGGTGCCATGCCGACCAGTTTGGCCAGGTTGGCGGCCGTCTCCAGGACGGCGCCGGACCTGTCGGTCGGATGCAGGGCGTACAGCATGACGACGAGACGCTGGTTGGCGCTCATCCCTGCCGTCTTCTCCAGCAGTTCGAGGTTCTTCTGCTTGTCGTCGCTGCTCATCACTGGACCTCCCACCGTGCAGGAACATTGTCGTCGAATCCGGGGATGTCCGGCGGGTTGCACGTCTTCACGGCCTCACGCTGCTCGATCCCTGTGCCGTGAAAGGCGATGTACGGGCTGATCCGATAGAGGTTGTAGTTGCCGATCCGTCCCCGGACGATCAGGATGCGGTGTTTGACCAGCTTCCTATTGATCTTTCCGACGGCGTCGGAGGACATCCCCACTCGTTTGGCGATGTCGGCGCCGGTGGCTCGCAGCGGCTCCATGCCCTCGGGCGAGACCCCGATCCACCACAGGACGAGGAACTTCTGACTGGGCGTGAACGCCCTGGACTCGGTGATCGCCTCCACGCGCGCCTTGTCGACCTGTGTGTGCCTGCCGGAAAAGGCGTACGGCGCATAAGGGATCGGCTCGCCCGTGTCGGCGTCGACCAGTCTGCGTACTGCTCCCAACGGGCCCTCCGTCAAGGGGGGTGCTTGGTGGTTCAGGGGTTCATGAAGGACGGCTCTCAGGCCGACCAGATGAACCTAACGTACATGAGCAGGAAGTCAATTAGGTCCGCCTGTCGGCCGTGTCGGCTGTTGTCGTGCTCAGGGTCCGGGGCCCTCGATTCCGCCCTGATTCCGCCTTGATTCCGGGGTCTGCGGCGCCGGAGACATGTACGTCACGTCAATCTACTGCTGTCGTAGGGACTGGGTACTCAGTTCCTAGGAACTGCCTGGCAGTTCTCAGGAACTGCCTGGCAGTTCCTACGGTCTTGGTCGGTCAGGGCGTTTGTGCAGGTCAGAGGGCATTTGGCGGCTGCGCTCTCTTCCCTTGTAAACAGCCCCGCCGTCGCTCCCGCTCCCAAGGACCCGTGATGCGCTGCGGCTTCGACTCGGCCTCGACCATGACTGCCTCTGCCCTATGACGGGTGTCCCCCACACTGCCCGCGGCTGAACATGAGTGCCGTGTCACGAGGAGTTCGCCGGGGACCTGCCTCGGCCCGGCACACGTACCCTCCGCTTTCCGGCGCGCACGGTCCGGGCCACGACGAAACGGGTACGCGCTGGGAAGTGGAGGGGCAGCGGGGTCCAGGGGCCGGCGAAGGCCCCTGGTACCACGCTGCCCAGCCAGGTCCGGGAGCGACCACGCGGGTGCACACCCGGCACCGGCCTGTGGGCCTGTGCGGGAGGGGGGTTGGAACCCGCACCCGAGGGCCGATCCGCACCGGCAGAAGAGGTCTGCGCGCGGGGCTGGAGCGGGCAGGAGGGACGGGTGTGTAGGTGGGTGGGTGCGTGGGTGCGTGGGTGGGTGATTACGGCGTAATCACCCCCGGACCGTGATGACCGCTCAAGAGCGTTAGCAAACTAACGTGTCGGGGCTCAAGAAAGGTCAGAAACGTTAGTATGGTGACGTCATGAGTTCTCCAGCCTCCTTCAGCGACCGCGAGAAGGTCGTCTCCAAACTGCCGGGATGGCTCCGGCAGAACCTCAGAGTCAGGGCCGCCCAGTACGGCATCGACATCCAGGCCGCGGTGGAACAGGGCATCAGGGACTGGTGCGACCTGGCCTCCACCGTGCAGAGCGTCGACACCTCCGGCGCCGACTCCTTTGCCACGCTGCTGCCTCCGGGGCAGTGGGAGGAGTTCCGGCAGATCGCCGCCGACCGGCGGGTGTCACTCATCCAGGGGCTCGCCCAGTCCGTCCAGCTGTGGCTGGACGCCAATCCCGCCCCGGACGTGGCGCGGCCCGAGATCACCCGCCGCATCATCGTGTGCAACCAGAAGGGTGGTGTCGGCAAGACCGCCATCACCGCAGGCCTCGGGGAAGCGCTGGCCGAGGATTCCAACGCGCTGTATCCCGTGCGCGTGGCCAAGGCGCTCGCCCAGGCCCTGCGCGCGAGTGAGGCCCAGGGCGACGACACCGAGCCGGTGGATGATCCCCTGGACATCGAGAACCTGCCCGGACCGGGGCTGAAGGTGCTGCTGGTCGACTTCGACCCGCAGTGCCACCTGACCAACCAGCTGGGCGCCACTCCCCTGCCGATGAACGGCGACAGCCTGACCAACCACATGGCGGGCGAGCCCAAGGGGGATCTGCGGGACCTCATCGTGTCCGTGGACGAGGACGTGTTCGGTGGCCGGCTGCATCTGCTGCCCGCCTGCAACGACGCCTTCCTGCTGGACGTACGGCTGTCCGCGGTGCGGGCCCGGGAAGCCGCGCTGGAGCGGGCGCTGGCTCCACTGGAGAGTGATTACGACGTAATCATCGTGGACTGCCCGCCGAGCCTGGGCCTGAGCATGGACGCCGCGGCGTACTACGGGCGCCGGCGTGACGCGGAGCGGGCGGGGCAGTCCGGGGCGCTCATCGTCGTACAGGCCGAGGACAGTTCGGCGGACGCCTACGAGCTGCTGACGACGCAGATCGACGACCTGCGCGGGGACCTGCAGATCGACATCGACTACCTCGGCATCGTCGTGAATCTGTACGACTCCCGGCGGGGATACATCGCAACCTCGTCGCTTCAGGGGTGGGTCGACATAAAGGATCCGCGGGTCGTCGGGCTCATCGGGGACCTCAAGGAGCAGAAGGAGGCGGTGCGGGTGAAGCGGGCGCTGCTGTCGTACGCGCCGAAGTCGCAGCAGGCCGTGGGGATGCGGGCGCTGGCCAGGGAGGTGTTGTGAGCAAGGCCGATCAGCTGGGAGCCGGGCGCTTCGGTGGAGCGGTACGCCCGGTCAGCGCACGCCGCCAAGCCGTGGCCGCCGCGACCGGGGTGCCCACCGAAGGGGTCGCGGCTCCCTCGGAGCTTCCCGTCCACCGCATCAGCCCGAATCCCGACAACCCGCGGTCCACTCTGGGTGACCTGACCGACCTGGCCGGGAGCCTGAAGACCCACGGGCAGAAGCAGGCGATCACGGTGATGAACCGGGACGCCTACCTCAAGGCCAACCCGGGCCAGGAGAGCGCCCTCGAACCGGACACCCTGTACGTCGTGGTGGACGGGAGCAGCCGTCTCGCGGCCGCCCGGGAGGCCGGGCTGGCCACCGTGAAGGTCATGGTCAGTGACGACCAGGGCGCCACCTCCGAGGAGCTGCTTGAGTCCGCGCTCGTCGCCAACATCCACCGGCAGGCCCTGGAGGAGATCGACGAAGCCCGGGCGTTGCAGCGGCTGCTGGCCATCCACGGCAGCCAGCGGGCCCTGGCCAAGCGGCTGCATCGCTCCCAGGGCTGGGTGTCGCAGCGGCTGGCCCTGCTCAACCTGACGCCCGAACTGCAGGCACGGATCGGTGAGGAACCCATCGACCTGCTGCGGGCCGTCGGCAACAAGCCTGCCGAGCAACAGGAAGCCGCGCTGGAGGAGCTGAAGGCCGAGCGGGCCCGCAAGGAAGCGGAGGACCGGGGTCGGGCGGGGGAGTCCCTGCGGGGTCCGGGTGATTACGGCGTAATCACTCCTCCGGCCGTCAGCACGCCTCGGGGAGAGAGGGACGGGGAGTCCGGCGGTGATTACGGCGTAATCACCGGGCCTGCGGAGGCGGGGGAGGAGTCCGGGAGTGATTACGGCGTAATCACCGGGCCGTCCGACCTGTCCGACCGGGGCGGCGCTCCCGGGGAGAGTGGCTCGGGTGATTACGGCGTAATCACCCGTCCCCCTGAGGAGCTTGCCGAGGCGGGGGAGTCGGAGGCCGGGGGCGGGGCGGAGGTGATTCCGGAGCCTCGGGGGCATGTCTCCTCGGCAGAGGCCGACGGGCAGCAGGAGCAGCGGCCGCGGAAGGTGCCGTACGACGAGCCCGGGTCCCTCGCCATGCTGCTGGACGCGAAGATCGCCTCGGACGAGGTCTTCTTCGATCTGCTTCGCTTCCTCGGGGCGAAGGGTCTGGAGCGGGATGCGGGGCGGCTCGTCGAACTGGCTCAGTCCCTCGTCGATCAGGCCGGTACCCGGGTCGAGTGAACCCGTAGCCACCAGGAGGGACCGAGCCACAGTGCCCGGAGCGGTTCGGTCCCTGCCCTTCAGTCCCTGGCAGGCCCAGCGAGGGACTGACGGCCCGCCACGCGGGAAAGCTGTCTCTTCTGTGGAGATCCCGGGTCCTAAAGTGTTCCGAAATACAGTCCTTACAGTCCCTGGCAGAAGGACGGACGTTTGCCCGACCGCGCTGTGACGAGAGAGTCCGCAGCTCCCGTGCGGCCCGCATCCCCGCATGCCGTGGCCCGCTGGTGCGCGGGGCAGGGCTGGCCGGTGCACCCCCTCGCGCCGGGCCGGAAGACCCCGGTCGCGAACTGCCCCTCGTGCAGGGACCGAGGTCATCTGCCCGCCGACTGCGCCTGTCTGCCCGCCGGCCGACCGTGCCACGGGTTCCACGCCGCCACCACCGACCCGGAGCGCATCGACAGCTGGTGGTCGCACACCCCGGCCCGGGGAGTCGGGATCGCCTGCGGGGGAGCGGACCTGGTCGTCATCGACGTCGACGCGCACAGCGCATCGGTCCCAGACCGGAACCTGCTGCTGCCGGGCATCCCGATCCACGCCTCCGTGAACCTGCGGGGGCTCGCGTCCGGCTTCGACACCCTCGCCCTCCTCGCCGCGCTGCGCGGGCAGCCCAGCCCCGCCGAGGACACCGGCACCCTGCGTGTACGCACCCCGTCCGGGGGCCTGCACATCTGGTACCGCAATCCGCGCCCGGCCACCCGGTTGCGTTGCTCGACCGGGTCCAGCACCAAGGTGGCGCTGGCCTGGCAGGTCGACGTACGGGCGGACGGCGGCTACATCGTGGCCCCGACGACCCGTACCGCGCAGGGCACGTACCGGCCCGAGGGACCGGCGCGGCTGCCCGCCCCGCTGCCCGAGTGGCTCGGCGAGGAACTCGTACGCACCGGGCATGTCATCGAGCCGCAGCGAGTGACTGTGCCGTCCGGGTCTGCCGGGGTCACCGGGTCTGCCGGGCCCCAGGGTGATTACGGCGTAATCACTTCCCGGCCTGGGGGCCGGGGCGCGGGCGGGCAGCGGGTGCTGGAGCCGTTGCTGGCCGAGGTCGCCGCGTGCGCCGGTACGCCCGAGGGGGCGGCCTTCACCGAGAAGCTCAACAAGGCCGCCTACACCGCCGGGGGGCTCGCCGCCGCCGGTCACCTGGACGAGGGCGCGGCTCGGGCTCTACTGCGGGAGGCCGCCGAGACCGCGCGGCCCAGGCAGAGCGCTCGTCATGCCCGCATCATCGGCGCCGGCCTCGCCGCGGGGGCCGCACGCCCGCTTCACCTCAAAGGACGTTCATGAGCAGCGCCGAGACCCCGCGCTTCGACGCCGGCGCCGCCGCTCAGCAGATGCTGGACCTTGAGCAGGCGGCCGCCCGCCCGTCGGTACTGCCTGCGCAGTCCCAGTCCTCGCCGGGGGCTCTCAGTCGCCCGGTGATTACGGCGTCATCACTCCGGCACGGGCGGAGGGGGCGCGGGTCGGCCGCACGTCAGGTGATTACGCCGTAATCACCTGACGTGCGGAGGTTGAGGCGGACCTGGACTCCCTGGGTGATTACGCCGTAATCACCCTGGGGGTCCAGGTCCGCTGCCCAGTAGCCTCACTGACCGGGCCAACGCCAAGCTGTTCGTCCTGCTCTACCGCGACCGGTTCCGCCATGTCGAAGGCCTGGGCTGGTTCGCCTGGGACGGATACCGGTGGAAGCGGGCCGGAGGAGAGAAGGCCGCTCTGTGGGCTGCGGGGGAGATGGCCGAGGGGATCTTTCGGTGGACCCCGACCTCCTCGACGGCGACCCGTACGCGCTGTGCACCCCGGCCGGCGTGGTCGACCTCCACACCGGGCTGCTGCGCAAAGCCGATCCCAAGATTCCTCATGGATCGCGGGTCGTTCTCCGAGCACTCCACCGAACTCACCGAACTGCACGGGCGCCGGCTCATCGTGTGCAGCGAACTCAAGCCGGACGACAAGTTCGGCGAGGCCCGGGTACGGTTGCTGACGGCAGCGACAAGTTCAAGGCCCGCCGGAGGCCCAGCCGGACCTGTGCGTCGAACAGGGCCTGCTCTGCACGGCGTACGTCGCCTGGTGCAGCGCGGGGAAGGGCACGTACTACCCCCGCCTCGCCCTGTTGGACACGCACTCAGGAATCCACGGTCAGCACGTCATCCCGGGCTGGGCTGCCTCCCCAGGCCTGCCGAGGTGATTACGCCGTAATCACCCACGAGCCGTCCGAGCCGTCCGGGCCGTCCGGGCCGTCCGAGCCCGCCGCTGCCGTCGTCACCCTCGCCTCCCGCGGCCGCCGGAACCCGCGGGCCGCCCGAGCGCCCCTACCAGCTTCCCCATCCGGCTCACGATCGTCCGACAGGCGCTCGACAAGACCCCCGCCGCCGGGTCTTCTTCCTGCTGCCCCATGACCGGGATGCCCAGCCCGAGGGGCTCTATCAGGAGGGCGCGCCGGAAGAGGCCGTGGATCCGCGCACGATCGAGGTCAGGAAGGTCGGGGAGAAGACACCCCGCTCCCAGCAGGGGCCCGCAGCGGGCGCCGTGACGGGCGCTCAGGCCGCCTGCTAGGCCCTCCTGGGACCCCTGAGGCTTCCCGGCTGTGCACCCGGCTGGAGGGGCGGTGCAGGGCCGCTCAAGGCTTTCTGGGGACCTGTCGGGCAGTGTCCCTCTTCAGCTCTCCCTGTCCTTCCTCCCCTTCAGTCGCTCCTCGGTCGCTTCTTCAGTCGCTGGGGGGTGGGCGGCTCGCGAGGCAGCGACTGAGGCGAAGCGACTCGATTCGGCTTCGGTCGCTGTCAGTCGCTGGAGAGAATGCGCAGGTCAGGGCTGCTTTTAGAGACAGACAGCGACTGAAGCGACTCAAGGGTCGGGTATATGACGTGCAACGTACGTGCGTGTGCGCGTCATAGATAGAGAGCTTGAGTCGCTTCAGTCGCTGTTTTGGTCTTTGTGTGTGGTTTGACCTGCACTTTTGTCGAGCTACTGAGCCCGACTGCGAAGCGGCTTCGGTCGCTGGTCCGTGTGCGGTTCAGTCGCTGGCCCGGGCCGCGCCTCGAAAATTGTTTCCCACGTGCCACTTTGGTGCGCGCAGGCTTCGCTAGTCTGTGTCGGTCGCTCAGTCGCTTCGGTCGCTGACGGGGGGTGCGCATGGCCTCTGAGCTGCGGGGGTTATTCGGCCTTGCCCGCGGGCGCGGACAGCTGCCCGGCGTCGGCTGTGCCGTGGGCGCCGGCCGGGTACGGCTGCCGTCTCCGGGGGGCCGGCGATGACCTCCGACGAGCAGGCCCTGTTCCACTTCGACGCCCAGACCGCCGCTGCGCAGATCCTTGCCCAGCCCGTCGCCCTGCCCGCGCCTCGGGAGGTCCGCGACAGCACCGCGGTCACGGCCGACGTCACGGCCGACGGCCTGTTGCCGGACACGCTCAGCGACCGTGGCAACGCCAAGCTGTTCGTGAAGGTCTACGCCAACGACTACCGGCATGTGCCCGGGCTCGGCTGGTTCCGGTGGGACGGCACCCGCTGGCAGATCGACGAGGACGAGACCGTGCTGTGGGCGGCTGGTGATCTGGCGGAGTCCATCGCCACCACCGACCCGCGCGGCGTGCACAGCACCGGCGCGCTGCAGCAGCACCGGCGCCGTGCGCTGAGCACCAGCGGCATCAACGCGCTGCTCATGCAGGCGAAGTCGGCGCCGGGCATGGTGCTCAACGCCTCGCAGCTGGACGCCGACCCGTACGCGCTGTGCACCCCGGCCGGGGTCGTCGACCTGCGTACCGGACGGCTGCACCGGCCCGCCCCGAACCGGGACTTCCACTCCCGCTCGACCACCGTGGCCCCGCAGGCGATGCCGACGCCCCGCTGGGACCGGTTCCTCGCGGACACCTTCGGGGAGGACGCCGAGGGCCGGGAGATGACCGACTTCCTCCATCTGCTGCTGGGATACTCCATCACCGGTGACGTCGGAGCCCAGGTCCTGCCGTTTCTGTTCGGCTCCGGCAAGAACGGCAAGTCGGTACTGCTGGACGTGGTGATGAAGCTGATCGGCGACTACGCGGACGCGGCGCCGCCCGGGTTCCTGATGGCCCGCCCCTTCGAGGGCCACCCCACCGACCTGGCCGAGCTGCACGGCCGCCGGGTCATCGTGTGCAACGAGGTCAAGCCGGGGGACCGCTTCGACGAGGCCCGGGTCAAGCTGCTGACCGGCGGTGACCGGATCAAGGCCCGCCGGATGCGGCAGGACTTCTTCAGCTTCCAGCCCACCCACAAGCTCTGGCTGCTGGGCAACCACCGGCCCGAGGTGGGGACCGGAGGCTTCGCGTTCTGGCGGCGGATGCGGCTGATTCCGTTCGAACGCGTCGTGTCCGACGACCGTAAGATCGACAACCTGGCGGACATCCTCGTCAGCGAGGAAGGGCCGGGCATCCTCAACTGGCTCGTCACGGGCGCGCGTCGCTATCTGGCGGGGGAGAGGCAGCTCAGCGGGCCGGAGCGGGTACGGATCGCGACGACCGCGTATGCCGAGACCGAGGACTACACGGGTCGCTTTCTGAGCGAGAGCTGCCGGATCGAGCCCGCGATGCGAGCGGAACAAGCCAGGCTCTACGCGGCTTACAAGACATGGTGTCAGAATGAGGGTGCCCAGGCGATGTCGTCCCGGGCGTTCGCGGCACGGGTCCGTGAGATGGTGGGGCTCGCGTCGCCCAAGGAGATGGTCCTGTCCAACCAGCGCAAGTACTACCCGGGCATCGGACTGGTCGCCGACGAGGAGACAGCATGAGTGCCCTCATCGCAGAGGACGAGATCGTCCACGAGGTCGACTTCGTCTGGCTGGAGGACATCAGCAAGCTGGACTACGTGCGCCAGAGCCTCGACCGGCTGCCGACGCGCCGCAGCCGGCCCCCTTACCACCGCGACGGCCGGATGGTGGGCTACGCGCTGCTCGGCCCCGAGGCCAAACCCTCCCGTTCCTCGGGCACGTTCCGCCGTCGCGTCTTCTGGCTGCTTCCGCACGACCGCGACACCGAGCCCGACGGGCTGTACGCCACCGGGGCGCCCGCGGAGGCCGTGGACCCGCGCACCCTCGCCCCGGGCACCAAGGGCCGCAAGACGGAGCGCTCTGGGGGCGGACCGGCCGCTCCGGCGGTGTCGGAGCGGCCGTCGGCAGTGGAGCAGCTGGGTCTCACCTTGCCCCTTTAGCTTTTCTGAGTTTATGTAGCGTTTCTGACGGAATGTTCCGAAAAAAGGTTCACCAGACACGCGTCGCGGAGCATTGCAGAGAACCGTCCCCCCGGTATATTTTTGCCTCGCGCGATGGAGAGAATCGGCCGATTCGGCAGGAATCCTGCCTGATTTGGTGTACTGGCACCGCGATCCGGGAACAGGGGGCATTCCGGGATGACAAATGACATACAGGCAGATGTGGTGGTCGTGGGTGGCGGACCGGTCGGTCTGTTGATCGCCGGCGAACTGGCGGGACACGGGGTCCGTACCGTGGTCGTCGAGGCCGAGACCGCTGTGTCCGGCCGGCCCAAGGCGACCACGCTGCACGCCCGGGCCGTGCAGTCGCTGGCCCGGCGCGGACATCTCGGCGACCTCGCCGGGGAGGGGACCGGCCCGGATCCGGTGAGCCGGCCGTTCCACTTCGCGGGGATCCCCGGGCTCACCATCTCCGCCCCGGCGATGGAACCGACGCCGATCCTCAAGTGCCCGCAGGAGGAACTGGAGAGGCATTTCGAGCAACGGGCCCGGGCCGCCGGTGCGGTGATCCTGCGAGGGCACCGGGTGACCGGGGTGCAGCAGGGTCCGGACGGGGTCCGGGTCATGGCGCAGGGGCCGCGCGGCGGGATCAGCTGCGCCGCCGCGTACCTGGTGGGAGCGGACGGCGCGCGCAGCACCGTACGCGAACAGGCGGGCTTCGAGTCCTGGACGCGCCCGGCCACGGTCTCGGCGATGGCGGGCGATGTCCGGCTGGAGAACGCGGACGCCCTGCGGCCGGGCTGGCACCGCACCGCCAGGGGCTGGATCGTCGCCAAGGACGCCCCGCACGGCAGGACGCACCTGCGAACCCTCAACTGTGTGAGCACGCATCCGGCACGTCATCTGCCGCTCACCCTGGAGGAGTTACGGCGGGAGGTCTCCTGGATCGCGGGGCGGGACATCGCGATGCGCGAACCGCAGTGGCTGACCAGGTTCAGCGACTTCTCCCGGCTCGTCGGGTGCTATCGCAAGGGGCGGATCCTGCTGGCGGGGGACGCGGCACACCTGCACTTCCCGATCGCCGGCCAGGGGCTGAGCACCGGCGTGCTGGACGCCCTCAACCTCGGCTGGAAGCTGGCGTTCACGGTGCGCGGCACGGCGGCCGACGGGCTGCTCGACACCTACGACCAGGAGCGCCGGCCCGCGGCGCGGCGGGTCATCGACAACACGCTCGCCCAGCTCGCCATCATGCGGCCGGGCGCCGAACTGGAACCGCTGCGCGCCCTGTTCGGCGAGCTGCTCGCCTCGGAACCCCAGAGCGGGGTGCTGGCGTCCATGCTCAGCGCCCAGGACACGGTGCTGCCCGCGCGCGGTGCCGATTCCTCACCCTGGGAGGGAAGGTTTCTGCAGAACATCGCGCTGACCACCCGGGACGGGCACACCGATGTGATCGGCCTGCTGGGCGAGGGACGGCCGCTGCTCCTGCTCTCCGGCGGGCAGGACAGCGGCGGCTACGGCAGCGGTGGCTACGACAGCGGAGGCCACGAGGCCGAGGCGCGGCCCTGGGCCGGGCTGCTCAGGGTGGTGAGGTGCGAGCCGGTGCCCGAACTGCCGTATGAGGCCGTGCTGGTACGGCCCGACGGGTATGTCGGCTGGGCGGCCGGGGGCGGGCCGCTCTCCCTCGCGCTCAGGGCGTACTTCGGTGCCGGCGGGGGAGTGCAGGCCGATGGACTCCGGACGGAGGCGAGCGGTGCGCTGTCGGGCGTTGTCAGGTGAGAGCCGCCGCGGGCTGCAGGGAGCGCGTCTGCTGGAGCTCGTTGTGGACCGCTGCTCCCCGGCCCTCGGTGACGTCCACCGCGGCGAGCACCGAGGGCATCACGACGCTCGGCAGTATGTGCCGCAGCAGGGAGGTCACCCGGCGCGGCAGGTCCTGGTAGTTGGACGTGGCCTGGGACATGGCCTGGACGCCGGCGAAGGCTCCCACCAGGACGTCGGCCGTCTCGGCCGGCACCACATGGGGCAGCAGCTCGCCCTGGGCCTGCGCCGTCGTCAGGAGCTCGACGCCGATCTCGCCCCAGCGCAGGAAGGGGGCGCTGCGGTTGAGCCCCTGGGCCTGCTGGTCGAGGGAGAGCCGGACACCTGCCCGCACCAGGGGGTCGGTCTGCAGGTGATAGGCGTGCACGGCCACCGTGTCCACCAGCTGCTGGACCTTGCAGGCCCGTCCGGGAATGGGCAGCTGCTGGTCCTGCTCGCTGATCACCCCCTCCGCCAGGTCCTCCTTCGAGGCGAAGTGGAAGTAGAGAGCCCCCTTGGTCACACCTGCGGTGGTCAGGATCTCGCTGATCGTCGCGGCCTGGTAGCCCCGCTCCTCGAAGACCTTGGCCGCCGCCGTGAGGATCGTCCGCCGTGTGCGGATCGCCCGGTCCTGCGTCACCACTGTCGGCCCCCTTCGTCTGTGAGACAGAGCAATTAAAAACCGCCCAGTTTGTATCTTACATCGTTTTGGTTGATCGGGAGGGTGCGAGAGCAGTGAATTGTCCACGCGTACGCAACGAGACGGGAACGAGCCGGTGATCCTGGTGACCGGGGCCACCGGAACGGTTGGGCGGGAACTGGTCAGATTGCTGCCCGCCGACGTGCCCGTTCGCATCATGGTCAGGGACCCCGCGAAGGCTCCCGGGGTGCCGTCGGCGGCGGAGACGGTCGCCGGGGACTTCGCGGATCCGCGGTCGCTGGCGCGGGCGCTGGCGGGAGTGCGGACGGCGTTTCTCGTCACCACCGATCCATCGGGCGAGCATGACGCCCGGTTCGTCGGCGCCGCACGGACGGCCGGAGTGCGGCGGGTGGTGAAACTCTCCGCAGCGGCCGTCCTCGACCCCGAGGCCGACGACCTCATCACCCGATGGCAGCGGGCCAGTGAGGAACTGCTGCGCGCCTCCGGCCTGGAGTGGACCCTGCTGCGTCCGCGCGCGTTCATGTCCAACTCCCTGTCATGGGCGGCCTCCATACGGTCCGAGCGCACCGTCCGCGCGCTGTACGGGACGTCCGCCAACGCCTGTGTGGATCCCCGGGACGTCGCGGCCGTCGCCGTGCGGGCTCTGACCGGTCAGGGCCATGCCGGACGTGCCTACACGCTGACCGGACCGGAGGCGGTCACCGCGGCCGGGCAGACGGACCTGCTCGGCCGGCTGCTCGGGATTCCGCTGCGCTTCGAGGAGCTGACCCCGGACGCGGCGCGCGCCGGGCTGAGCAGGCGCTGTCCGGAGCCGGTCGTCGAGGCGCTGCTGGCGAGCGCCCGGCGGCAGCGGGCGGGCGCCAAGGCCGGGGTGGAGGACACCGTCCGCACGGTGACGGGCTGCCCGGCGCGATCGTTCCGGCAGTGGGCCGAGGACCATCTGGAGGCGTTCGCCCCGGTCACGGTGTAGCCCTGGTACGACGGTGCCGGGGCCCCCCNGCCCCCCGCCCCCGACGGTTCATCCCTGGCCTGCCGTCATGGCCACGGTGGCCCGGAACGCGAGCTGTCCGTCCTGCAGGACGGAGACGAGCACAGCCTCCCGGTCGGGCTCCGACGTCGGGATCCGCAGCGCCTCTATGGCGCAGGGCGCGTCCATCTCGACGTAGCGCACGAACTCGCTGGTGATGGCCAGCGGCAGCGAGGCATGTCCCAGCGTCGCGGCCGTGGCCTGGCGGGCGGCCTCCAGCAGCACCATGCCGGGCACGTGGTCGACCGGGTGGTCGAAGAGCACGGGGTGCCGGGTGTCCAGCCGCAACTGCCAGCGGCCGGCTTCCCCGACGGGCGACAGGACGACGTCCATGGGCGACATGCGCCCGACGGTCTGCGGGGCTTCCGGGGCGGTCAGCGGCATGACCCGGGGCTGTCCGCCGTCGAGCAGCTTGGCGGCGCGCAGCCGTCCGTAGACCTTGGGGCCGATGCAGCTGACCGTGCCGCCCCCGGTCGCGGCGACGAAGCCGTCGCGGAGGATATTCACCTCGATGGTGCAGCCGGTGAAGCCGCCGCGCCGCCACGTCACGTTCGTGCACGTGACGTCGAGTTCCAGCGAGGCGGGCGCCCAGCCGACGCGGACGTGCTCGGGCCGTACGGCCACGCTGAGGTCCGACATCAGAAGGTGATGGTCGAGCGGAACGCCGAACTCGGCGTGGGCCAGCAGGATCCCGGCCTGCCGGATGGTTTCGGCCGCGATCAGCGGATCGTGGCAGCCGTCCACGTTGGCGAAGAAGCTGTGGCCGCGGGGCCACTGGGCGGCGAGGCTGAAGTGGTTGTCGTCCACGCGCCTCCAGTCGGTCAGCATCACCTCGGCGATGCTGGCGCGGTGGACGAACTCCCTCGGGACCGTGGTGGTCCACGAGGTGTGGTGCGGTGCGAGGTTGGCGTGCCCGGTGGTGGTGTCGCTCTTCCCTTGCTGGCTGGCGGATATCGTGCCGTTGCCACGGAACGTGCTCGCAGACATGTCTGGGTCCCCCTGAGCGGCGTCACATGTGGGTGTGTCAGGACACCGAAGATACAAACTAACCGGTTTAATTTCTAGCGGTAGCAGGCACTCCGCCCTTGCGATTTGTGGAGGATCCGGTTCCATATCGGGGCGCCGGTCCGGTTTTCCGAGGACCCGTCGGGACGGTCCCAGGGGGCCCTGTCCGCTGGGACCTCGGATGACGCCCATGGCCGACGACCGCCCCTGTGCGGGGTGCGCCGGCCTGCTCCCCAGCGGCCCCTCGGGGCCGCCTGCCGAGGGGGGCTCTCAAGCCTTTTCAGAGCACTGTTCGAGTGCCCTGATCGACCATGGGCCAGGGCTGCGAGGAGGGGAAAACGCCGTATGGACAACGTGGAAACCGTGCTTCGCGTGGAACGCGGTCAGGCCGGTGCGGAAGAGCTGGCCGCCGTCGCGACGGTGCTGCTCGCCCTGCGGGCGCGCGGCCAGGAGGAGCCCGAGACGCAGCCGCCGTCGCCTGGCTGGAACTGGTGGAAGCGGCCGCACGACTACGCGCCGCCCGGCAGCTGGCGGTGAGCCGCCCGCCGTCCGAGGTGCCGTCCACCTGCAAGAAAATGTAACCGCACATGCGGTTTTACTTTGGCGATGGAACCGGGGCAGGCTCGCCAGCCTTGTCCCAGAAAAGGACCAGAGATGGCGATGACGACTGCCCCCGTGCCGACCGGGACAGCCTCGGCCGACATACGCGGTCATGTGGCGGAGCTGCACGCGATACGGGCCCAGGCGGCGGCCGGCCCGAGTGAGAAGGCGACGGCGGCGCAGCACGCCAGGGGCAAGCTGACGGCCCGGGAGCGGATCGAGCTGCTCCTGGACCCGGGGTCCTTCCAGGAGGTCGAGCAGCTGCGCCGGCACCGGGCGAGCGGCTTCGGTCTGGAGGCGAAGAAGCCGTACACCGACGGTGTGATCACCGGCTGGGGCACGGTCGAGGGCCGTACGGTCTTCGTGTACGCGCACGACTTCCGGATCTTCGGCGGCGCGCTGGGCGAGGCCCACGCCACCAAGATCCACAAGATCATGGACATGGCCATCGCGGCCGGCGCGCCCCTGGTGTCGCTCAACGACGGTGCGGGCGCCCGTATTCAGGAGGGTGTCAGTGCGCTCGCAGGGTACGGCGGCATCTTCCAGCGCAACACCAAGGCGAGCGGTGTCATCCCGCAGATCAGCGTGATGCTGGGCCCGTGTGCGGGCGGCGCGGCCTACTCGCCGGCCCTGACGGACTTCGTCTTCATGGTCCGTGAGACCTCGCAGATGTTCATCACCGGCCCGGACGTGGTCAAGGCGGTGACGGGTGAGGAGATCACCCAGAACGGCCTCGGCGGCGCCGACGTGCACGCCGAGACGTCCGGCGTGTGCCACTTCGCGTACGACGACGAGGAGACCTGCCTCGCCGAGGTCCGCTACCTCATCTCGCTGCTCCCGCAGAACAACCGGGAGAACCCCCCGCGGGTGCAGAGCGCGGACCCGGTCGACCGGTGCAGTGACGTGCTGCTGGACCTGGTCCCGGCGGACGGCAACCGGCCGTACGACATGACCAAGGTCATCGAGGAGATCGTCGACGACGGCGAGTACCTGGAGGTCCACGAGCGCTGGGCCCGCAACATCATCTGCGCGCTGGCCCGGATGGACGGCCGGGTGGTCGGGATCGTCGCCAACCAGCCGCAATCCCTGGCCGGCGTCCTGGACATCGAGGCGTCCGAGAAGGCCGCTCGCTTCGTGCAGATGTGTGACGCTTTCAATGTCCCGATCGTCACCTTCCTGGACGTGCCGGGGTTCCTCCCCGGTGTGGACCAGGAGCACGGCGGAATCATCCGTCACGGCGCGAAGCTGCTGTACGCCTACTGCAACGCGACCGTGCCGAGGATTTCGCTCATCCTGCGCAAGGCGTACGGAGGTGCCTACATCGTCATGGACTCCCGGTCCATCGGTGCCGACCTGACCTACGCCTGGCCCACCAACGAGATCGCGGTGATGGGCGCCGAGGGCGCCGCCAACGTCATCTTCCGCCGGCAGATCGCCGAGGCCGAGGACCCCGAGGCGATGCGCGCGCGGATGGTCAGGGAGTACAAGTCCGAGCTGATGCACCCGTACTACGCCGCCGAGCGCGGCCTGGTGGACGACGTGATCGACCCCGCCGAGACCCGCGAGGTGCTGATCCGCTCGCTGGCCATGCTGCACAGCAAGCACGCCGACCTGCCCTCGCGTAAGCACGGCAACCCGCCGCAGTGAACGGGCAAACGCCTCGGCGGCAGGAGAAGAGAACGGCATGAATGGTTTGTTATCCCGGTCGGGTGGGCCTGTAGTCCCCAGTTTGGCCGTTCGTTTGGTGGGGTGAAATGTGGCGAAGCTCGATGGAGAGCTGCGGTGCTTCGGCGGTACGGTGGCGTAGAGTTGGCTAAATCTGCACGTCGGACGCGACTTGAGGGTGTCGTGCCTCAGTCGGTGCGCAGTCCATCAAAACAGCATACTTGGTTTGGTATTGACAAACCGTCCGGCCTGTTTTCTACTCGATGAGGGCCAGCTTGGAGAGCGCACTCATCTGGGGGAAACGGCATGAAGATCGGCGTACTGGGCATTTTGGACGTCAGGGTGAACGGGGTGCTCATCGCCCCGACCGCGCCGAAGCCGCGGCAGGTGCTCGCGCTTCTCGCGCTGCATGCCGACCAGGTGGTGCCGGTCTTCGCTCTGACCGACGAGCTGTGGGCCGGCCGGCCACCGCGCAGCGCGCGCACCACTCTGCAGACCTACATCCTCCAGCTGCGCGACCTCATCACGGCCGCGCTGGAGCAGGAGGCCGCCACCGAGCCCGGGGCCCCGCGGCGCAGCGCCAAGGACGTCCTGGTCACCGCGCCCGGCGGATACATGCTGGTCTCCGACGGCGGAGACAGTGACGTCCGCGAGTTCGAGCGGCTCGCGGGCATGGGTTACCGCGCGATCGACGCGGGCGACTTCAAGCAGGCGTCGCGCCTGCTGCGTGAGGCGCTCGGCCTTTGGGTCGGCCCGGCCTTCGCCGACATCCGGACCGGTGCGCGCCTGGAGATGGAGGCAAAGCGGCTTGAGGAGAGCCGGCTGTGCGCCCTCGACCAGCGCATCGAGGCGGACCTACGGCTCGGCCGGCACCGCGAACTGCTCGCCGAACTGACCGTGCTGACCAGCCGTTACCGCACCCACGAAAACCTGCATGCCCAGTTCATGGTGGCGCTGCACCGCTCCGGCCGGCGCGGCGAGGCCCTTGAGGTCTACCACCAGCTGCGCGGCACCCTCGTGCGGGACCTGGGCCTGGAGCCCTCGGCGAGGCTGCGCCGGCTTCAGCAGTCGATCCTCGTCGCAGGGGCGGAGAACCTGCTGGGGGCCGAGTCCCAGCCGCTCGCCACGGCACCGCTTGCCACCGCCCGCGTGGGCAGCGGCTCCCGGTAAGCGTGAACTGCCGTGCAGCGGGCGGGACTTAGGCCGGTCCCGCCACGGCGACGCAGATCACCGCTGTTCGGCCGTCCCTGCTGCAGATCTACCATTTCCTGAGGATGGCCAGCCCGTCCCCAAGGGTCTGCGGGCCGCCAACTCGTGGCGATCGGCTTCCACACGCTGCTGCTGACGCTCGTCGACGCCATCGGCCCGGCTCTTCCAGGCCGACTGGATCCTGCCGGTCATCGGCGACTGGTCGCCGTACAACGTCTACGTCGAGTTCCTCGGCACGATGACGCCGGTGAGGGACGACTGAGGGGTGCTCAAGGGGGCCTCTCAGCCATTGACCAGCCATGTTCACCTTCCCCTATATGAAACCGCGTACGCGGTTTGTTAGTCTGGGACTGGCTTCGGCCTTTCGATGTCCCGGTACGCAGGAGGCAGCACATGGTCAAGCAGGAGCGGGCCGCACGTACGCGGCGTTCGCTGATCCATGCGGCGGCCGAGGTGTTCGCAGAAGTGGGCTTCGTCCCCGCGTCGCTGGGCACCATCAGCACGCGCGCCGGTGTCAGCAACGGGGCGCTGCATTTTCACTTCGCCAACAAGAGCATGCTCGCCGAGGCCGTCGAGGCGGAGGCCACCGAGGCGGTACGGCAGCTCGCCGAGACGGCGCGGGCCCGGCACGGCGACTCACTGCAGGCCGTGGTGGACGCCATGCACGAGCTGATCGGCTCTTTGGCCAGGGACGTTGTGGTCCGTGCCGGCTTCGAACTCGCCGGTGACATCGCCCGCCGTGCCCATTCTCCGCTGCGCCAGGAGTGGCAGCGCTGGGTGGAGGAGAGCCTGCGCCGGGCCGAGGACGCCGGTGCGCTCGCCGCGGGGGTGTCCTGGAAGGATGCCGCCCGCGTCGTCGTCGCGGTGACCGTGGGTCTGGAGGTGCTCGGCGGCGAGGACGCCTCCTGGCTGTCCCGGCAGAACGTCACCCGTATCTGGGAGTTGCTGCTGCCGCTGCTGACCGACCGGCGGGAGCCGGAGGCCCTGGTGTCCTCCGGCTCCCGCTCGTCGGCGGTCGTGTCCCCGAGGGTGCAGCCGGGGCTGGCGCAGCCCGAGCGGTAGCGGGCGGGGCGGCAGCGGGTTCGCTCGGTGTCCGGCGGGGCTCGGCAGGTCTCCCGTGCCTCGCCGCGCCGGCGGCCGGACTTTCCGGATCCTCGGTGAATTATTTCCGGACCCGTTGTCGGTGCTTTCTCCTGTGTTTCCCTCGGTGCGTATTGCCTTCGTTTCCTCTTTGAGGATTGCTCAAATGCTGCTGAAGGAACCGATGCCTCCGGTGCGGGTGCGGCTAGCGTGCAAGTTCGCCGACGAATTTCCGCCATCGGGTGTGCCCGACGACGAACGGAGGGAACCATGGAGATTCAGGTTTTGGGTCCGCTGTGTGCCGCCGTGAACGGGGACTCGATCGTCCCGACGGCCGGGAAACCCCGCCAGGTTCTCGCCTTGCTCGCGCTCTATCCCGGCCGCGTCGTACCGGTGCCGACGCTGATGGAGGAGATATGGGGTACGGAGCTGCCGCAGAGCGCGATGACCACGCTGCAGACGTACATCATGCAGTTGCGCCGCTACCTCGGTACCGCGATGGGGCCGGACGCGCCCGGTGCCGCGAAGAACGTCCTGGCCACCCGGCACGGTGGTTATCTGCTGCAGATACCGCCGGAGTCCGTGGACGTGCACACCTATGAGCGCCTCGTCGCCGAGGGCCAGGAGGCCTTCGACGAGGGGGAGGACGAGCGGGCCGCCCGCTGCTTCGGGGAGGCCCTCGCCCTGTGGCACGGGCCCGCGCTGGTGGACGTGGGACTCGGCCCGGTCCTGGCGATCGAGGTCACACGGCTTGAGGAGTCCCGGCTGGTGACCACGGAACGGCGGATCGACGCGGATCTGCGGCTCGGCCGGCACGTGGAACTGATCGCCGAGCTCACCGACCTGATCGCCCGTCACCCCCAGCACGAGGGCCTGCACGCGCAGGCGATGCTGGCGCTGTACCGGTCCGGACGGCAGGCCTCCGCCCTGAACGTGTACCGGAAGCTGCGCGAGGGACTGAAGAACGAGCTGGGGGTGGAGCCCTCGCCGCAGTTGCAGCGCCTGCACCAGGCCATGCTCGCGGTCGACCCGGAACTCGACGTGGTGGCCGGGCCGCGCCGAGGCTCCACCTTCGACCGGTACGCGGCCTGAGGGGCCCGTCCTGCGGCCGTGAGGGCCGTCGTCTTCCGGACGGGAGGGGCAGCAGGGCCAGGCTTCCGGCTGGTGCTCCGAACCGCGGTTTCGGCCAGGTCTCAAGTGCGGTTCGAGGCACTCCGGGAATTCTCGGACCCAGCCCCGTCGTCCCGGGTGCGGACGTGGTCGTACCGGGAGCGGACCCAGAGGAGGACGCCATGTCGGCCGAACAACCGGTGCGGCTGCACTGCTTCGCACACTCCGCCGAGGGCATCTCCGTCTTCGACAAGTGGGCGGCGAGCACAGGACCCGGTGTGGAGCCGGTCCCGGTCCTCCTGCCGGGCTGCGCACAGCGGCGGACCGAACCCCGGGTGACCACGCACGAGGCGCTGCTGGCCGATGTGCTGCCGCAGCTCACCGACTCCTTCTCCGGCCCGTACGCCCTGTACGGGCACGGCCTCGGTGCGATGATGGCGCTCGCCGTGGCGCGTGCCCTGCACGAGGCGGGCCTGCCGGGCCCGGCGTTCCTCGCCGTCGGCGGCTGGTCGCCGTCGCCCCTGCCCGCCGGGCTGCCGGCCGCCCACCGGGCGACGGACGCCGAGCTGCTGCACGAGCTGAGCGACAGGGGCGCCGTGCCGCTCGGCAGCGACGAGGGGATCCTGCTGCAGGCCATGCTGCCGGTGCTCCGCGCCGATCTGGAGCTGGCCCAGGACCTGCACGAGGCGGTCGACAGGCCCTCTCCGGCCGGCCCGCTCACCACCCCGGTGCTCGTCGTCGCTTCGCAGGACAACCCGCTTGCCGCGCACTCCACGGCCGAGGGCTGGCACCGGCGAACCGAGGGCCCCGTATGGTCGCGGACCGTACCCGGGCGCCACTTCTTCGTACGCGGCGGCCGTCAGCTGCCCCGGCTCCTGGGCCGGGCCTGTCGCGTCGCCCGCCGGATCGTCCCGGAACCCGCGCCCGTCGGCTGAACGCTGAACCTGCGACCCGACAAACATACCAGGTGTATGGTTTTTCCTCCCTCCATGGCTGAGCAAAGGAGTCGTAAAGGGCAAGGTGACCCCCGGGAGCGCCCCCGGTCTTGGCGGCTCCCGTTTCGAGCCGCCCGGTGGGGTGGGGGGTTGCATAAATCCATACGATTCGAGTCGACGCATTTCGGTCTTCCGTTGGCTCTTTGTTTTCGCTGTTCCATGCGTTGCGGAAGCGGAACGCCGGGCTCAGCCTGCTCCTCCTCCTGGCTGCGCGGGCGGTTGAGCGAACATCGGTTCGACGCATCAATGGCCGAATGTCGCCGGTTCGCCGGGCGCCGGCTGTCTGGTATTTGACAAACCGACTGCGCTGTTTCTTTATCGAAGGTGTCCTGCCAAGCGGAGCACTGGCTCATGGGGGAGAACGTGGACATCGAAGTGCTGGGCGTGTTGTCAGTGCGCGAGAACGGTGTGTCGATCGTGCCGACGGCACCCAAGTCGAGACAGGTCCTGGCCCTGCTCGCGCTCCACGCCGACCAGGTGGTCCCCGTGACCGCGCTGGTGGAGGAGCTGTGGGGGAGCGAGCCGCCGCGTAGCGCGCGCACCACACTGCAGACGTACGTGCTGCAGCTGCGCGAGCTGATCGGCGAGGCGCTCACCCATGGCGAGGACGAACGGTGCACCCCCAAGGACATCCTTGCCACCGTCCCCGGCGGCTACCGCCTGGTGACGCGGGAGGGAACCGTCGACTTCCGGGAGTTCGAGTGCCGCGCCGGCGCCGGTTACCGGGCCATGGACGCCGAGGACTACAGCGGCGCGGCCCGTCGGCTGGCCGACGCGCTCTCGCTGTGGACCGGGCCCGCGCTCACCGACGTCCAGGCCGGCATCCTGATCGACATGGAGGCCAGACGGCTGGAGGAGGCGCGGCTGTCCGTACTCGACCAGCGCATCGAGGCCGACCTCAAGCTGGGCCGCCACCGCGAGCTGCTGCCGGAGCTGACGGTGCTGGTGAACCAGTACCGGATGCACGAGAGCCTGTACGGCCAGCTGATGCTGGCTCTGCACCGCTCGGGCCGGCGCGGCGAGGCGCTCGACGTCTATCAGCGACTGCGCAACACGCTCGTCTCCGAGCTGGGCCTGGAGCCGTCCGCCGCGCTGGGCCGCCTCCAGCGCGCGATCCTCATGGCCCGCTCCGATGTGGCCCGCTCCGATGCCCCGGCGGCAACGCCCCCGAACGCCACGAGGGGTCGTGTGACCACCCGTACGGTCTGACGTCCGCCGGGGACGGTCACCTGACCCGAGCCGTCGGCCCACGGCCGTGCGGGGGCGATGCCGGCCCGCCCCCGTCACGGCCCGAGCCGGGCGACGACGGCACCGTCCGAACGCCGCCCGCCCCATGACCGGTTCGGGGCATGCCGGATCAGGCCCGTCGGCGTACCGCACGCCCCCGCCGCGCGCAGGCCGGCAGTGCGGGCGTGGTCGGCGTCAGGCGGCGTACAGGTCGAACGTGGAGGTGCGGCGGGGGCCGGCGGCGATGTCCAGGCGGGGGTCGAACGCGAGCATCGCCTGGTGCAGGCGCTGGAGCTGCGGCGAGGGCTCCACGCCGAGTTCGCCGACGAGGCGCCGGCGCAGCCGCTGGTAGACATCGAGCGCGGCAGCCTGCCGGCCCGAGCGGTACAGGGCCACCATCGCCTGCGAGTGCAGCCCCTCGTGCTGCGGGTGACGGGCGATCAGGTCGCTCAGCTCGGCGAGCAGTTCGACGTGCCGTCCCAGCCGCAGCTCGGCGTCGATCCGGCGTTCCTGGGCGACCAGGCGGCTCTGCTCCATCCGCATCACCTCGATCTCCAGGACCGGCCCGACCCGGACGTCGACCAGGGCCTGCCCCTCCCACAGGGCCAGCGCCTCGCGCAGCAGGGCGGCCGCGCCGGCGTCCTCGCCGCTCTCGAAGGCCTGCCGGCCTTCGGCGACCAGCCGCTCGTAGCGGTAGACGTCCACCGCTTCGGCGGGGATCTGCAGCAGATAGCCCCCGTAGCGGGTGGCGAGCACGCCCTTGGCCGAGCCCGGTACGTCCGGGCCCATGGCGATGCCCAGCATGCGGCGCAGCTGGAGAATGTACGTCTGGAGCGTGGCCAGCGAACTCTGCGGCAGGTCGGTGCCCCAGACCTCCTCCATGAGGGTGGGCACCGGCACCACCCGGCCGGGGTGGAGCGCGAGCAGCGCCAGGATCTGGCGGGGCTTGGCCGCGCTCGGGACGATCGAGATTCCGTTCACTTCGGCGTTCAGCGCACCTAGCACCTTTATCTTCATGCTTTACACCATGGCTTCAAGATGGATTCATCGCTGATTCTTCTGTGATTTTCTCGGGTCGTTCGCGAGAGGAATTCGAGAGGAATCGAAGTCTCCATGAAGAGGTGCGCTGTTACCTTTCAGTCATGGCGACGGAATCGAAAAGATCGACCGTCTATCGCGACGGGGATCCCCTCATCCTGGGACTGCTGGCCCGTCTGGCCCCGACGGACAGCTGTGACTTCCTGCCGGACCTCCCCGCGGAGACGCTGCTCTCCCTGCTGAGCCGATATCACCGGCGCCCGATGCTCGTGGGTTTCCCCGAACCGGTCGCCGAGCGGACCTGAAATCTAAGTGATGTCCCGTAAGTAATCTCGATGTGCCCACTTCAGCCACAACCCAAGGGCTCAGCTGCACCGTTCGGATGTCTGCGCGTCGGCCGTGGTCGTGCCCTGGAAGCTCCGTGGACGGCGGGACCTTCGCCACCTGACGGGCGCCGACGGCGGGGAGACGCGGGTCACATTCGTCCGTGTCACAGGGGGTCGGGCCACCTCGTCTCAGGAGGTGTAGCCACTGACGACCACAGAGGAGCACCGCATGGACGCGCGACTGAACTACTTCGCCAGCCCGACCGCCGGCAAGGCCCTGAAGTACTTCATGTCGGCGGGCAAGGCGCTCAAGGACTCGCCGCTGCCGGCCGCGACGCAGGAGCTGGTGGCGTTGCGCGTGAGCCAGATCAACGGCTGCGCCGCCTGCATCGACATGCACACCAAGGAGGCCGCCGCCGCCGGCGAGACCTCGGTGCGGCTGAACCTGGTCGCGGCGTGGCGGGAGGCCACGGTCTTCACCGAGGCCGAGCGTGCCGCGCTGGAACTGGCGGAGGAAGGGACCCGGGTCGGGGATGCGGCCAGGGGCGTCAGTGACGAGGTGTGGGCGTACGCCGCCAAGCACTACGACGAGGAACAGCTCACCGCCCTGGTGGTCCTGGTCTCCTTCATGAATGCGGTGAACCGGCTGAACATCATCACCCAGCAGCCGGCCGGCGACTACGAGCCCGGACAGTTCCACTGAACGGCATCAGCGACTGGCTCGGGTCCGGCTGCGGGCTCCGGGCCCGGGCCCGGGCTCGGCGGCGTTAGCGTGACTACCGGTGGTCCGGGTGATCACAGAAGATGTCTGCGCCGGCGAGTGCGGTCGGGTGGGAAGACGCACGGGGAGGGGTTTCGTCGTGAACAAGGTCGAGGAGTTCGAGGAGCTGCGCCCGCTGCTGTTCTCGATCGCCTACCGGATTCTGGGCAGCGTGGGTGAGGCCGAGGACGCGGTGCAGGAGACGTGGCTGCGCTTCGACGGCTCGGCGACCCAGGTCGCGTCGGCCAAGGCGTTTCTGTCGGCCACGGTGACGCGGATCTCGATCGACGTGCTGCGCTCTGCGCGGGTGAGGCGGGAGGAGTACGTGGGCCCGTGGTTCCCCGAGCCGCTGCTCAGCGATCCGTATCAGGATCCGGCGCGTTCGGCGGAGCTGGCCGACTCGGTGTCGATGGCGGCGCTGCTGCTCCTGGAGCGGCTCAGCCCGCTGGAGCGGTCGGTGTTCGTCCTGCGTGAGGTGTTCGGCTTCGGGTTCGACGAGGTCGCCGCGGCGGTGGGGCGGTCGGAGGCGGCGTGCCGACAGCTGCTGGTACGGGCACGGCGGCACATGCAGGCCGGGCGGCCACGTTTCGAAGCGGACCGTCAGGAGCGGCAGGAGCTGGCGACGCGGTTCCTCGACGCGCTGAAAGATGGTGACGTGGGCGGGCTGCGGAATCTGCTGGCCGCCGATGTCCAGCTGGTCGGGGACGGCGGCGGCAAGGCCCCGCAGCTCGCCAAGGCCGTCAGCGGCACCGAGAACGTGGCCCGGCTGCTCGCCTCCGTCTTCCCCCTGATGGCCCGGATCGACGTCATGTTCGAGGCGCACGAGATCAACGGGCAGCCCGGCGCGATCTTTCGCGACCGGGACGGCAAGGTGCTCCACATCCTGGCTATCGAGGTGCTCGACGGGCAGATCCAGACCATTCGCTCAGTGATCAATCCCGACAAGCTCGGCCACCTCGGGCCGGTCGCCGACGCCTGGGCCGTTGACCGCGAAGTGAAGCAGGCCCGCAGGCAGATGAAGTGACCTCGGGACCGGCGTGGGCCGACTCGTTCATCGGCAGCTCGTGGCTGCGGCCACGGGGCGGCCGATTCGCTTGTCCGGCGAGGTTGAGGTTGTGCAGGCGGGCGATGCCGCGCATCGCGTGGTGGACGCCGTCACCGCGGAGCCTGCAGTCGCGCAAGATCTTCCAGGTCTTCATGGGGGCGAAGACGTGCTCGACGCGGGCCCGGACTTGTTTGTGGCTCTTGTTGTGCGCCTGCTTCCAGGCGGGGAGTTCCTCGACCGTGCTACGGCGGTGGGGGATGACCAGTCCCGTTCCGCGGTAGCCGCCGTCGGCGATCGTCACGGTCTTGCCGACGGCGCCCTTCGCGCCGGACTCAGCCCAGGCCCGGCAGTCGTTACGGTTGCCCGGCAGTGGGCGGCCGACCACGACCGCCAGTCGGCTGTCGGCGTCGATGACTACCTGATGGTTCGTCGAATACCGATCGTTCTTCGACTGCTCGGCCACGGAGTGATCGCGCGTCGGTACGAGGGTGCCGTCCACGATCAGCACGGCATCCTTGCGGAAGCGACGCCACGGTGAGAGCGCGAGTTTCGGTCCGAGGTGGCCGATGACCCGGTCCGCGGCGGACTTCGACACCCCGAACAGCGGTGCCAGTTGCCGCAGCGTCAGGTTGGTCCGCCAGTACGCGATCACCAGCAGCACCCGGTCCGAAAGCGGAAGCCTCCAGGGCCGACCACGGCCCGGCGCCCCGGCGCCCTCGCGGCGCAACTGATTCACCAGCTTGCCGAAGATGCGCGGACTCAGCCCGGTGAAGGGGGCTGTCCAAGACGGCTCCGACGCCGTGATCACACCAGCCACGGCCCAAGACCATCCCACATCAAGATCGCTTACGGGTCAGCCCTTAGGTGAGTACGGCCAGCACCTCGGCGACGGTCTCGGTGTCGTCGAGAGCGGGCAGGTGGCACAGCAGCCGGGCGCACCGGTCGGCCAGCAGGCCCGCTTCGGTGTCGGACAGGCGGGCCCGGTCGTGCAGGACGGTGAGGTCCCGTGAGCCGTCGGCGCCGTCCCGTACGAGCAGGGTGACGGGCAGCAGGGAGTGCGCGCCGCCGGTGTGCCGGCGGCCGTAGCCGATGCCCGCGTCGTCGAGCTCGTCCTGCAGGTCGGGCAGGGTGCGCGGGGCGGGCTCGACCGAGACCAGGCTCTCCAGCGGCCGGGCGGAGCGGCCGGTCCACTCCTGGATCTGCCCGAGGCAGACCCACTCGTACGCCGCCATGTCCAGCGCCCGGTCGCGCAGGTCCGCCAGCAGAGCGCCGATGGGGCGGGCGGGGTCGACCAGGGCGGTCATCGGCAGGCAGCCGCGCAGCGGTCCCACCAGCCGCTCGGCGCCGTCCAGGGCGATACCGCGCCCGGAGACGGTGATGCCGAAGCTCACCGGGACCGGCTCGGTCGTACCCGCCGCGCGGCTGAGCAGGAGCGCCCACGCGGCGTGCAGCAGGCTGGAGTCCGGCAGGCCCCGCAGGGCCGCCCACCGGCGCAGCCGGCTCACCTCGGCGGTGGCCAGCCGGGACCCCGCCCGGCCGTGCCCGTGCCGGTGGGTGCGCGGGCCGGACGGCACGGGCAGGAAGGCGGGGGTTCCGGCGGAGAGGTCCCGGCTGAAGAAGTCCCGTGCCGCGGTGGTGTCCTGACGCTCCAGCCAGCACATCCAGTCGCGGATGTCGGGCCGGCGTTCGCCGCCGGGCAGAGATCCGTCCGCGAGGTAGGCGCGGGTGAACTCGTTCTGCAGGAGGTCCACGCTGCCGCCGTCCAGCAGCCCGCGGTGGAAGGTGAGCAGCACCCGGGTGGTGTTCGGTTCGCCGGTGTCGACGAGGGTGATGCGCAGTGGGCCGGGCCGGGTCACGTCGATGCCGCGCAGCCGGTCCCGCTCCAGCAGCCGGTCCCAGTCGACGGTGCCCGCGGGATGCCGTGTCACCTCGGCGCGTGCCTGGGGGTGGCAGACGAGGTGCGGGGCCGGGTGTTGCGCGAAGGATGTCCGCAGAATGGTTTCTCTTTGCACGACGGACTGCCAGGCGGCGACGAACCGCGCCATGTCCAGCGGCCCGTACCAACACCACCAGACCTGCTCCACATGCCGTCCCGTGGAGCGGTCCATGGTGGAGTCGAGCAGCGCCTCGCACCGCTGCCAGGGCATCTGCACGGCCGGGCGCACGATGTCGCCGAGTACGGCTGGACGGCGGCCGGTACGGATCCGTACACGGCGCCGGCGGCTCGACCTCGCCATGTCTCGTCCTCCTCGCAGTCGCTGGCACATCCTTCAGGAGTTTCCCCCGAAATGACCTGACGGCGTGTCGACAGGGCTCGAAATCCGCTCTCGAAGCCCTGGGGACACCTGGGCGGCGGGCCCGGCCGGGGGCGGCGGCCCCGGTGTCAGGAGGCCGGGGCCGCCGCGGTCCCGGCGACCGGTGCGCCGCCGGTGGTCACCGGACCGGTACGCCGCTCGCGGCGTGCCGCCTCGCCTGGTGCAGGACGAGGCGTCCCTGCCGGCTCAGTTCCGCGCGCACGTACTGCCCCGCGTCCGCCACGGTCGCGTGCTCGCCCAGTACGCCGGCGATGGCGTCCTCCTGGAGCAGCACGTGGTGCCGGGCGGTGAGGACGAGGCCCGACTCGTCCGGCTCGACGGACCACTCGCAGGTGTACGCGGACACCAGGGCCGAGGTGACCGTCTCCTTGTGGACGAGCCGCCCCGCGCCGGGGAAGCAGAGGCGCACCGACTCGGTGTGCTGCGCGTCGCCGTCCGCGAGGCTGTCGACCGACATGACCTGGACGCCCGGGATCTTCTCCACCAGGTGCACGCTGCGCATGTGCCGCAGCTCGGCGGGCCAGTTCTCGGCCCGGTAGAGGAAGTCGATGACCGCGTCGGAGGAGCCCTCGAAACGCACGGTGTCCTCGAAGTACAGCAGGAGGTCGTCCAGCTTGAGCCAGTGCTCGGCGAGCCAGGCCAGCCGGTCCAGCTGGGCACGGCCGGTGGCGTGGGCGACCCGCTCCGCCCAGGCCAGGTCCGCGGGCGCGTCTCCGGTGACGGTGAAGTTGAGGCCCAGCTCCATCCGGGAGCGATCGCCCAGCGAATGCACCGTCAGCTCGCCGCTCATCGATTCGATGGGAGCGTCCGTCATCTCGTGGCTGAACGTCACACGCCGACGGGCCACGTCCAGCTCGCGGCTGGCCACCCAGGAGTGGATGCGGCCCTCCGAGATGACCCATGAGCGCAGCCGCTCGTGGGCGCCGTCGAAGCCCAGCCGCTCCACGTGCACGTAGTGCGGGAAGAACAGCGGCCATTGGGTGGCGTCGGCGATCAGCCCGTACAGCACTCCGGCCGGGGCCGATGCGATTGCCTCCGAGACCACGCGGTGCACCAGTGCGACCGGCATCCTCACGCTCCCCTTGGGTCGGCGGCAGCCCGCGCCGCACCGATGCACGCACTACGGCAGTGCCCGACCGATGTCCGTCGCCCCCGTGGTCGTACCACCGATACTGTCCGGAACCGCTCGCGCGCGGCACAAGCCTCACTAGTGCGGCGCTGCAGGTCGACGCCGGCTGGAAGGCCGCTGGACTCCGGGTCGGGTCACCCGGTGATGTCCTGGCGCCGGGACGGCGCAGGTGGCACGATTCCAGCACGCCTTCCCTGCCCGAAAGCAGTTGCACGGCAGTGGATCGAGCGTCGTGTGTGCCGGTCCCCGCAAGGCCGTACGAGTTCGTACGAGCGAGACCGAGCCCCCCCCTGTGATCCACGGCAGCCGGCCGCGTTCACCGCTTGCCCGGTGCCGTCCGGGCTGCGTGTCACCTCACCGTCGTGCCGCCATCGGCTCTACGTCCCACGTGTCCCACCTGCTGTTTTGCGTGTTCCACGTGCCCATGCCGTCGAGACCCCGACAGAAGTGGATTCCAGATATGCCGAGGCTGTGCAAGCCGGCGATGAGTGCGCCGGAGTATGTCATCACGGTGGAAGAGACCCTGGAGTTCGCGCAGAGGGCG
>NZ_JAIQYY010000050.1:26189-26640 GCF_020181035.1 Streptomyces sp. CoH27 | reverse complement strand
CTACGACATCTCGACCATCGCCATCCTGTGGTTCGCCGGCGCCTCCGCCATGGCCGGTCTGCTGAACCTGATGCCGCGCTATCTGCCCCGCTACGGCATGGCCCCGCACTGGGCCCGCGCCGTGCGCCCGATGGTCATCGTCTTCACGCTCGTCGCCTTCCTGGTCACCTGGCTGTTCGACGCCAACGTCGACGCGCAGGGCGGCGCCTACGCCACCGGCGTGCTGGTGCTCATCAGCTCCGCGGCGATCGCCGTGACCATCGCCGCGCGCAAGGCCGGGCAGCGCAAGTGGGTCATCGGCTTCGGCGTGATCTCCGCGGTATTCCTCTACACGACCGTCGTGAACGTCATCGAACGCCCCGACGGTGTGAAGATCGGTGCCTGCTTCATCGCCGGCATCATCCTGGTCTCGCTGCTGTCCCGGCTGGCTCGCGCCTTCGAGCTGCGCGTC
>NZ_JAIQYY010000050.1:0-26179 GCF_020181035.1 Streptomyces sp. CoH27 | reverse complement strand
GCGGAACGATTCATCCGGGACATGGCCAGCCGCAAGATGCGGTTCATCGCCAACGAGCCCGGCCACCGCGACAAGGCCGAGTACCGCGACAAGGTCGAGCAGATCCGTGCGGACAACGACTTCACGGAGCACGAGGACTTCGTCTTCGTCGAGGTGACGGTCACCGACCCGTCCGAGTTCGAGGCGGGGCTGACCGTACGTGGAGAGGTGCTGCACGACCGCTACCGGGTGCTGACCCTGGAGTCCGCGTCCATCCCGAACGCCCTGGCCGCGCTCCTCCTCCACGCCCGGGAGATGACCGGCTGCACCCCGCACATCTACTTCGAGTGGACCGAGGGCAACCCCTTCGCCAACTTCCTGCGCTTCTTCCTCTTCGGCCAGGGCGAGGTCGCCCCGGTCACCCGCGAGGTCCTGCGCGAGGCGGAGCCGGACCGGGCCCGCCGGCCTCGGGTGCACACCGGCTGAGGCCGGCCAGGATTCGACGAGGGTCGGCCCCACGGTCGCGGCGGGGCCGGCCTACCTGCCGAACCAGCGCCGGTGCGGCCGTACGTCCAGTTTCCCCATGCTGAGCTGCCCCCGTATCTCCACCCGGAGCACGATCGGCGCCTCGGGATCACGGGGCGGCCGCACCCTGGTCTTGCCGTAGCCCACCGCCAGGGAGTCGGCGTTCACGAGCACGCCGGGCCGGGTGATCAGACGCAGGGTGCCGCCGCACATGTCCAGGTCGATGTCGAGCGTGTCGTGCGTGATCACGGCGTCGGAGAAGTCCAGGGTCACGTTTCCCAACCCGGACTCGATCTCCAGCCTGCGCGGTACGGCCCAGCGGCCCTCGCGCGTCGCCGAGGCGTACTGCTGCTCGATCCGGACGACGTCCTTCGCCGGTGCCGTGCCGGTCTCTTCCGGCAGGTCGGCGGTGAGCGCCGCGAGCTCGCCCAGCGTGCGCGCGGACAGCGCGGCCGCCACCCGCTCGTCCAGCTCCTCGGCCGTGAGCCGGCCGTCTGCGGCGGCGCCCGTCAGCACGTCCACCGCCCGGTCGCGGTCCGCGTGCGAGGCGCGCAGCCCCGATGATGTTTCCGTGGGCAGCAGTTCGGCCGCCATACCCTCACCCCGATCCAGAATGCCCCCGAGGGGAGCCACCGTCCCCACTAACGCTATATCGCGTTATACCCAACGGCCAACCCCACGGCCGCGGTTCCCGGCGCGGGGCCCTATCGTGACCGGCATGCAGTCCTACACGATCGGCCAGGCGGCACGGCTGCTCGGCGTGAGCCCGGACACCGCCCGCCGCTGGGCCGACGCGGGCCGGATGGCCACCCATCGCGACGAGGCCGGGAGACGGCTCATCGACGGCAGGGATCTCGCCGCGTTCTCGGTCGAACTGGCCAGGACGGCCGGCGGGGAGGAGGACGCCTCCTACACCTCCGTCCGCAATGCCTTCCCCGGCATCGTCACCGCGATCAAGCTCGGCGACGTCGCCGCCCAGGTCGAGATCCAGGCGGGCCCGCACCGGCTGGTGTCCCTGCTGACCCGCGAGGCCGTCGAGGAACTGGGCCTGGAGGTCGGCATGGAGGCCACCGCGCGGGTGAAGTCCACGAACGTGCACATCGACCGCGTGTGAGCCCCCGGCTTCACCGGCACAGCAGCGCCGCCCACAGATCGAGCCGGTCCCGCAGCCGGGACAGGTCACGGCCCGTCAGGCGCTCGATCCGCTCCACCCGGTAGTGGACGGTGTTCACGTGCAGATGCAGCGCCTGTGCCGTACGCGCCCAGGAGCCGTCGCAGGCGAGGAATGTCTCCAGCGTGCCCAGCAGGGCGGCGATGGAGGGCCGCCCGGTCTCCAGCAACGGACCGAGGACCGTACGGGCATAAGCGGTGCGGACCTCGGCCGGTACGCCGGTGAGCAGCGCGTCGAGGGTGATGAGGGAGCCGGCGTCGGTGAGCCGGGAGGCGTCGGGGACGGTGGTCCGGGCCGAGGTGAGGGCGTAGCGGGCCTGCGCGAGCGCCCCGGCGAGCTCCTCGGGCCCCGCCGCGGGCGCACCGGTGCCGCCGTGCAGCAGGACCCCGGGCGCACAGTCGGCGACCAGCGGCCACACCTCCTCCGCCCAGCCTCCCGGCACCCCGGACAGCACCGCGAAGGCGGACCCGTCCGGCAATCGCCCCACGGCCACCGCACCCCCGGCCCCACGCTCCCCACCGGCCGCCACCCCACCGCGGGCACGCCCAGCCGCCACCACACCACCGTCGGCACGCCCAGCCGCCACCGAGCCACCGCCGGCTCGCCCGGCCCCCACCACACCACCCTCGGCACGCGCGCCGGCCGCCCCAGCACCGCCGACAGCGCCCGCACCGCCCGCACCGCCCTCACCGGCACCACCGGCACCACCGGCACCACCGGCAGCCGAGGCCCCACTGACACCACTGACACCGCCGGCGGCCCGCGCCCTGCTCACGCCATCCGCAGCACCGGCAGCCCCCAACCCGCAGACACCACCGCCCCCCACCACATGCCCCGCCAGCTCGCTCAACGCCCCCTCGGCGAGCAGGCCTTCGTCCAGGTCCGGCTGCCGCGTGGCGGCGTCGGCGACGAGCACCTGGTACGGCCCCGTCTCCGGCAGCCCGCACCGCCGTAGCGCGGCCTCCACCGTGCCGTCCTCGCGGGCCTCCGGAGCCGCGAGCAGGGCGCCGAGTTCGTCCGCCGCGCGGAGCCCGGCCGAGGGGCGCCGGGCGGCGGCCTCCTGACAGTGGGCCAGCACGGCGGCGACCTCGTGCAGCATGCGCGGCGGGGCGCAGTCGGGGTCGGGCACGTACAGCAGCCAGCGTTCGTACGGCGAGACCCCGCTCGCGTCCACGGAGGCGGTCATTCCGGCACCGTCCGCCACGAGCGCGACCGCCTCCCGCGCCGGCACCCGCGGTGCGCCCTCGGTGGCCGCGACCGTACGACCCGACGCCGTGAAGACATACGCGGTGGTACCGCCGAGGTGGGCGAAGGCCTCCGCGAGGATGGCATCCGGCCCGGCCTCCCGGGCGAGCAGCCGGCTCAGCCGCACGCGCGCGTTCTCCGGCAGCGCGTGATGCCGGCTCAAGCCTCCCCACTGCCGCAGATACACGGTGTCGGTGATCGACCGGAACATGATGTGCGCCGGCACCCCGGCCACCGGCACACCGTGGCGCACGCACGCCTGGATCAGGTCGTCCGGCACACTCCCGTGGGTCTCCTCGCCCGCGAGCAGCGCGGCGGCTCCGGCATCCCTCAGGGCCGAGACGAACCGCTCCGCCTTGCCGTGACCGCCGTCGGGCGACCACCACACCAGCCCGCTCAGCACCACCTCGCCGGGCCGTACGAACCGGGCCGGGTCCTCCAGGTCCGTGACGGTCACTCCGCTGATTTCGCGCCGCAACAGCGCGTCCTCGGCCCACAGCAGGCGCAGCCCGAGGGAGGCGTCCCCCAGGAGGTGTTCGACGTGCATGCGCTGGCTCCTCGTACGGCCGCCGGAGGGCGAGCAGACTCCCGGCCTCTCGCATTCACCAGGCGAGTGCGAGAGAGAGCATCGTAAATGCAAGCCTTCGACAACGGAACGCCTCTTGGTGAATCCTCCAGTGCCGGAGCCTCGGGCGTCGGTGTTTCCGTGTCCTGAACCAGTCGTTTCGGCCGGTTCCCGTTGGTTCACTTCCGGCCATGGACCTGAACACGGTGGCCGAGATACGAGACGCCGGGCGGCCCGCACCCTGGCGGCCGGGGGACGCCTGGCTCGGCGGCGGGACCTATCTGTTCTCCGAGCCCCAGCCGCACCTGCGGCGCCTGGTGGACCTGAGCCGCATGGGCTGGACGCCCGCGCAGCGGCTCCCGGACGGCTCGCTGGAGATCGCCGCCACCTGCACCATCGCCCAACTGTCCCGTTACGCCCGCGACCTGATCGCTCCTGCCGCTCCCCTCTTCGAGCAGTGCTGCCGGGCCTTCCTCGCCTCGTTCAAGATCTGGAACATGGCCACGGTCGGCGGGAACCTGTGCAACGGCCTGCCCGCCGGCCCGATGATCTCCCTCACGGCCGCGCTCGACGGCACCTGTCTGCTCATCGCGCAGGACGGGTCCCTGCGCCGGGTCAAGGTCGCCGACTTCATCACCGGAGCGGGCCGCAAGGACCTCGCCGAGGGTGAACTGCTGCGCTCGGTCACCCTGCCCGCCCGCGCCCTGGGCTGCCGTACGGCGTTACGGCAAGTCTCCCTGTACGGCCTGGGCCGCTCGGCCGCCCTCGTCATCGGCACCCTCGACCCGGTCGACCACTCGCTCACCGTCACCGTCACCGCCGCCACGGTCCGCCCGGTGCGGCTGTGGTTCCCGCTGCCGCCGACGGCCGACGCGGTGCGGGCGGCGGTCGAGGGAGCCGTCGCGGACGGCGAGTGGTTCGACGACATCCACGGACTGCCCGAGTGGCGCCGGCACATGGCACTGCGGCTGGCGGAGGAGATCCGTCGGGAACTGACGGAGGAGGAGCGGCGATGAGGGTCGAGGTCAACGGACGGTCCCACGAGGAGCAGCCTCGCCCCGGCCAGTGCCTGCGCACCTATCTGCGCGAACGCGGCTGGTTCGGGGTGAAGAAGGGCTGCGACGCGGGCGACTGCGGCGCCTGCACGGTCCACGTCGACGGCGTGCCCGTGCACAGCTGTCTGTACCCGGCCTTCCGGGCCGACGGCCACAAGGTCACCACGGTCGAGGGCCTGGCCGCCCCGGACGGCGAACTCCACCCCGTGCAGCGCAAGTTCCTCGACGCCCAGGGCTTCCAGTGCGGCTTCTGCACGGCCGGCTTCCTGATGACCACGGCAGCCCTGAAGGAAGACCAACTCGCCGATCTGCCAAGGGCGTTCAAGGGCAACCTGTGCCGCTGCACCGGGTACCGGGCCATCGAGGACGCCGTACGCGGGGTGAAGAACGTGGAGGCGCCCGCGCCCGGCGAGTCCGTCGGCCGCAGTCTGGCCGCCCCGGCCGGACCGCAGGTCGTCACCGGCACCGCCCGCTACACCTTCGACCTCGACGTGCCCGGCCTGCTCCACATGAAGCTGCTGCGCTCGCCGCACGCCCACGCCCGCATCCTCGCCGTCGACACCTCCGCCGCCCTGCGCGTCCCCGGCGTCCAGGCGGTGTTCACACACCGGGACGCCCCGGAACGGCACTTCTCCACGGCCCGCCACGAACACCCCGAGGAGGACCCGGACGACACCCGGGTCCTGGACGACACGGTCCGCTACATCGGCCAGCGCGTCGCCGCCGTCGTCGCCGACAGCGAGGCGGCGGCCGAGGAGGGCTGCCGGCGGATCGAGGTGACGTACGAGGTGCTGCCCGCCGTTCTCGACCCGGAGGAGGCCATGCGGCCCGGGGCACCGGTCGTCCACGCCAAGGACCCGGTGACGGCCCGCATCGCCCGCCCCGAGGCCAACGTGATCGGCGAGGCGCACGGCGAGATCGGCGACGTGGAGGCCGGTTTCGCGGCGGCCGACGTCGTCTACGAGGAGACGTTCCGCACCCAGCGCGTCCAGCACGCCAGCCTGGAGACGCACGGCGCTCTCGCCTGGATCGACGAGGACGGCCGGCTCACCGTCCGCACCAGCTCCCAGACACCCTTCCTCACCCGCCGCGCCCTGTGCGCGCTGTACGACCTCCCGCACGAGCAGGTCCGGGTGGTGGCCGGCCGGGTCGGCGGGGGGTTCGGCGGCAAGCAGGAGATGCTGGTCGAGGACATCGTGGCCCTCGCCGTACTGAAACTGCGCCGCCCGGTGAAGCTGGAGTACACCCGGGCCGAGCAGTTCTACGGCGCCACCACCCGGCACCCCTTCACGATCCGGGTGAAGGCGGGCGCCCGCCGCGACGGTACCCTCACCGCGCTCCAGCTGCGCGTCGTCGCGAACACAGGCGCGTACGGAAACCACGGCCCGGCCGTGATGTTCCACAGCGTCGGTGAGTCCATGGCCGTCTACCGCGCCCCGCACAAGAAGGTCGACGCCTTCTCGGTATACACGCACACCGTCCCGGCGGGCGCCTTCCGCGGCTACGGCCTCGGCCAGGTGCTGTTCGCGGTGGAGTCGGCGCTGGACGAGCTGGCCCGCCGACTGGACCTGGACCCGCTGGAGTTCAAGGCGCGCAACATCATCGGCCCGGACGAGCCGATGCTCACTCCGGGCGGTCACGAGGAGGACCTGCACATCGCGAGCTACGGCCTGGACCAGTGCGTGTCGATCGTGCGCCGGGCCCAGGCGGAGCCCGTCGAGGGCGCCCCCGAGGGCTGGCTGGTCGGCGAGGGTGCCGCCCTGGCGATGATCGCGACCGGCCCGCCAGGCGGCCACATCGCCGATGCCAAGGCCGCCCTCCTCCCGGACGGCACCTTCGATCTGGCCGTCGGCACCGCCGAGTTCGGCAACGGCACCACCACCGTGCACCAGCAGATCGCGGCCGGTGAACTGGCCACCACCGTCGACCGGATCACCATCCGCCAGTCCGACACCGACGTCGTACGGCACGACACCGGCGCCTTCGCCTCCACCGGCACCGTCGTCGCCGGCAAGGCCACCCTGCGCGCCGCCCGCGCCCTCGCCGACCAGCTGCTGGACTTCGCCGCCGCCCACCTCGGCGTCCCACGTGCGGACTGCCGGCTCACGGAGGAGGCCGTCCTGCACCCGGGCGGGCGCCTGCTGCTGAAGGAGGTGTACGCCGCCTCCCGGGCCGTCGGCCTGGAGCTCACGGCCGACGGGCACTTCGGCGGCACCCCGCGCTCGGTCGCCTTCAACGCGCACTGGTTCCGGGTGGCCGTCGACCCCGGCACCGGCGAGATCCGCATCCTGCGCAGTGTGCACGCGGCCGACGCGGGCAAGGTGATGAACCCGATGCAGTGCCGGGGGCAGGTCGAGGGCGGGGTCGCGCAGGCGCTCGGCGCCACGCTCTTCGAGCAGGTCCTGCTGGACGAGCGGGGTGCCGTCGACACGGCCGCCTTCCGCCGCTACCGGCTCCCGCAGTACGCCGACGTGCCGCGCACCGAGGTGCACTTCATGGAGACGGCGGACGCGATCGGCCCGCTGGGCGCCAAGTCGATGAGCGAGAGCCCCTTCAACCCGGTCGCCCCGGCCCTGGCCAACGCGCTGCGGGACGCGACGGGCGTGCGCTTCACCGAGTTGCCGCTGCTGCGTGACCGGGTGTGGCGGGAGCTGGAGCGCCACAGCGGTAGCCGCCGTCCACCCGGATCGCGGTGATCCCGCTGATGTGCCGGGCCCCGCAGCGGTCCTGTGGCAGCACCAGCTGGGGCCCGGCCGCGTCCAGCCGGGTGCCGTCGATGGTCACGCCCAGCAGGACCGGCGCGTCGGCGAAGTCCGGGTCGATCTCGGCCCAGGACAGCAGCGCGTGGTGGCCGTCGGCGCCGCTGACGGCGATGAGGAAGCGCAGCCGGTCCTTGCGCCGGGCGGGGTCGAAGTCCGGGCCGGCGTCGGCGAGGACGTCGTACAGGCGCGGTCCGGTGAAGCGGTGCTGCTGGATGCCGCTGGTGGCGCAGTCGAAGCTGACGTCCACCTGGTGCTGCGGCAGGCGCAGCAGCTCCGGGACGGTCAGCCGGGCGGGCCGGGCCAGATCGCCGGTCAGGGTGAGTTGCGCGAGCGTCATGTGCGACCACCTCCCGCAGGACGGTACCCGCGCGGGCGCGCCGTACAAACGCACATGCAAGCCACACGTCACAAGTTCGCAGCTCATGCGATGCGACAGGAGACTTATGGCTGGTAGATGCGGCAGTATCATCGCCGCACGGCCGGGTTCCGCCGTCCGTGACAGGGCGCGACACTTGTTCCACAGAACGCGAGGAGTACATCCGTGATGACCCGTTCCGTGCGCCGCACCCGGCGCATGCTGAAGGTTGCCGGTGCGGGAGCCGCCGCCCTGCTGGCCCTCAGCGCCTGCTCCTCGTCCTCCGACTCGTCCGACTCGTCCGGCTCGTCCGGCTCGTCCGACTCGGCCAAGTCCACCGGCGCCGGCAGCTCGGCCTCGCCGAAGCTCTCCGGCGACGTCACCGTGTTCGCCGCCGCCTCCCTGAAGGAGAGCTTCACGGCCCTGGGCAAGGAGTTCGAGCAGCAGCACCCGGGCACCAAGATCACCTTCAACTTCGGCGGCAGCGACACCCTGGCCGCCAGCATCACCGGCGGCGCCCCGGCGGACGTCTTCGCCGCCGCCAGCCCCAAGACGATGAAGATCGTCACGGACAAGCAGGACGCCGCCGGCACCCCGGCCACCTTCGTCCGCAACCAGCTGGAGATCGCGACCCTGCCGGGCAACCCGCACAAGGTGACCTCGCTGAAGGACCTCACCCAGTCCGGTCTGAAGGTCGTGCTGTGCGACAAGACCGTGCCGTGCGGTGCCGCCGCGCAGAAGGCCCTGGACGCCGGCCACCTCAAGCTCACCCCGGTCTCCTACGAGCAGGACGTCAAGAGCGCCCTGAACAAGGTGGAGCTGAAGGAGGCCGACGCCGCGGTCGTCTACAAGACCGATGTGCACGCCGCCGGTGACAAGGTGCAGGGCGTGGAGTTCCCCGAGGCGGCGAAGGCGATCAACGACTACCCGATCGTGCTGCTGAAGAACGCGCCGAACGCCGAGGCCGCCAAGGCGTTCATCGCCCTCGTGCAGTCCGCCGAGGGCCAGAAGGTGCTGAGCGGGGCCGGGTTCCTCCAGCCGTGACCTCGCCTCTCAAGCCCGGCGCCGCGAGCGGTCCCCGCACGGACCGGCCGCGGCGTCGCCGCGTGGGCGCGGGGGCCCGGCGCGGGGTGCCGTTGCCGCTGCTGCTGCCGGGCCTGGTGGCGCTGGCGTTCCTGCTGCTGCCGCTGCTCGCGCTGCTCGTCCGCGCGCCCTGGCGCACCCTGCCCGACCAGCTGACCGGCACCGAGGTGTGGCAGGCCCTCCAGCTGTCCCTGGTCACCGCCACGGCGGCGACGGCCGCGAGCCTCGTCCTGGGCGTGCCCCTGGCCTGGCTGCTGGCCCGCACGGAGTTTCCCGGCCGGGGGTTCGTACGGGCCCTGGTGACCCTGCCCCTCGTCCTGCCCCCGGTGGTCGGCGGTGTGGCCCTGCTGCTGGCCCTGGGCCGCAACGGGGTGGTCGGCAGGTGGCTGGACTCGTGGTTCGGGATCACGCTGCCGTTCACCACCGCCGGGGTCGTGATCGCGGAGGCGTTCGTCGCGATGCCGTTCCTGGTCATCAGCGTCGAGGGCACCCTGCGCGCGGCCGACCCGCGCTACGAGGAGGCGGCGACGACGCTCGGCGCGTCCCGCTTCACCGCGTTCCGCCGGGTCACCCTGCCGCTGATCGCCCCCGGCATCGCGGCCGGCGCGGTCCTCGCCTGGGCCCGTGCGCTCGGCGAGTTCGGCGCGACGATCACCTTCGCCGGCAACTTCCCCGGCCGCACCCAGACCATGCCCCTCGCGGTCTACCTCGCCCTCCAGAACGACCCCGACGCCGCCATCTCCCTCAGCCTGGTCCTGCTGGCCGTGTCGATCGCGGTACTGGCGGGGCTGCGGGACCGCTGGATGACGGGAGCGTGAGCGTGGCAGCCGACCCGACGCATGTGCGACCGTACGGTCCTGTGACCGACATCGACGCCCCCGCAGCCGGCCGCCGGCAGGCGGGCGACGAGGGCCTCGACGCCCGCCTCGTCGTCGACCGGGGCTCCTTCCGCCTGGACGTGCCCCTCACCGCCGCCCCCGGGGACGTCGTCGCCCTGCTCGGTCCCAACGGCGCCGGCAAGACCACCGCCCTGCGGGCCCTGGCCGGTCTGGTCCCGCTCTCCGACGGGCATCTGCGGCTGGACGGCGCCTCCCTGGAGCGCTTGCGCCCGGAGTCCCGCCCGGTCGGTGTGGTCTTCCAGGACTATCTGCTCTTCCCGCACCTGACCGCCCTCGACAATGTGGCCTTCGGGCCGCGCTGCCAGGGCGTCTCCAAGGCCGAGGCCCGTGCCCAGGCCGCCGCGTGGCTGGACCGCATGGGTCTCGCCGACCACGCCCACGCCAAGCCGCGCAGGCTCTCCGGCGGGCAGGCCCAGCGGGTGGCCCTCGCCCGGGCCCTGGCCACCCGGCCCCGGCTGCTGCTCCTGGACGAGCCGCTGGCCGCCCTGGACGCCCGTACCCGCCTGGAGGTCCGGGCCCAGCTCCGCCGCCACCTGGCCCGGTTCGAGGCGGTCGCCGTCCTGGTCACCCACGACCCGCTGGACGCGATGGTGCTCGCGGACCGGCTGGTGGTCATCGAGGACGGCCAGGTCGTCCAGGAGGGCACCCCATCCGACATCGCCCGCCACCCGCGCACCGACTACATCGCCCAGCTCGTCGGCCTCAACCTCTACCGGGGGCAGGCGGACGGACACGGGGTACGGCTCGACGCCGGGCCGTCCATCACGACCACGGAAGACCTGTCCGGACCCGTCTTCGTGGCCTTCCCGCCCGCCGCCGTCACCCTCTTCCGGGACCGGCCGACCGGCGCCAGCGCCCGGAACCTGTGGCGCTGCGAGGTGGAGGGCCTGGAGGCGCACGGCGACCAGATCCGCGCCGACCTCACCGGTGAACTGCCGCTCGCCGCCGACCTCACCACGGTCGCCGCCGCCGAGCTGGATCTGCACCCGGGTGCACCAGTCTGGGCGACGGTCAAAGCGACGCAGACCCATGCATACCCAGCCTGAACGCGCCCGCGCACTACGGTGTGAGGCCATGACCCTGAGCATCCGCAATCAGCTCCCCGGCACCGTCACCGAGGTCCACACCGGCGAGGCCATGGCCACCGTGAAACTCCGGCTGGACGGCGGTCAGGACCTCACGGCGGCCATCACCAAGGAGTCCGCCGAGGACCTGGCCCTCGCCCCGGGCACGCCCGTCCGTGCCCTGGTGAAGTCGACCGAGGTCTCCCTCGCCACCGGCCGGCTCCAGGGCCTGTCGATCCGCAACCAGCTTCCCGGCGCGGTCACCGGCCTCACGACGGGCGCCGCCATGGCCTCCGTGAAGATCGCCGTCGACGGCGGCGAACTGACCGCGGCGATCACCAAGGACGCGGCCACCGACCTCGGCCTCTTCGTCGGCTCCGACGTGGTCGCTCTGATCAAGGCGACCGAGGTGGCTCTCGCGACCACGTGACAGGGCGAGGGCCCCGCCCGGAAACCGGACGGGGCCCTGCGAACCACCGCGCGCTCAGTCCTCGTACGCGTCCAGCGGCGGGCAGGAGCAGACCAGGTTGCGGTCGCCGAAGGCCTGGTCGATACGGCGCACCGGCGGCCAGTACTTGTCGGCGGCCGAGACACCGGCCGGGAAGACGGCCTCCTCGCGGCTGTAGGCGTGCGCCCAGTCACCGCCGAGCGCGGCGGCGGTGTGCGGAGCGTTCGCCAGCGGGTTGTCCGCCGCCGGCCACTCGCCCGCGCCGACCTTCTCGATCTCCGCACGGATGGCGATCATCGCGTCGCAGAACCGGTCCAGCTCGGTGAGGTCCTCCGACTCGGTCGGCTCGATCATCAGCGTGCCGGCCACCGGGAAGGACATCGTCGGCGCGTGGAAGCCGTAGTCGATGAGCCGCTTGGCGACATCGTCGACGCTCACGCCGGTCGCCTTGGTCAGCGGACGCAGGTCGATGATGCACTCGTGCGCGACCAGGCCGCCGGGGCCGGTGTAGAGCACCGGGTAGTGCGGCTCCAGGCGCTTGGCGATGTAGTTCGCCGACAGCACGGCCACCTGCGTGGCCCGCTTGAGGCCCTCGCCGCCCATCAGACGGACGTACGCCCAGGAGATGGGCAGAATCCCGGCCGAGCCCCAGGGAGCGGCCGAGATCGGTCCGACGCCTGTCTCCGGGCCCGCGGCCGGCTGCAGCGGGTGGTTCGGCAGATACGGCGCCAGGTGCGACCGTACGGCCACCGGGCCGACGCCGGGACCGCCACCGCCGTGCGGGATGCAGAAGGTCTTGTGCAGGTTCAGGTGCGAGACGTCACCGCCGAAGTGGCCCGGCTTGGCGAGGCCGACCAGCGCGTTGAGGTTGGCGCCGTCGACGTACACCTGGCCGCCCGCCTCGTGCACCCGGGCACAGATGTCGGCGACGTGCTCCTCGAAGACGCCGTGCGTCGACGGGTACGTGATCATCAGCACCGCCAGCTCGTCGCGGTACTGCTCGATCTTGGCGCGCAGGTCCTCGACGTCGATCTCGCCGTCCTCGGCGGTCCTGACGACGACGACCTTCATGCCGGCCATGACGGCGCTGGCCGCGTTGGTGCCGTGCGCGGAGGACGGGATCAGGCAGACGGTGCGCTGCTCGTCACCGTTCGCCCGGTGATATCCGCGTACGGCGAGCAGCCCGGCCAGCTCGCCCTGGGAGCCGGCGTTCGGCTGGAGGGACACCTTGTCGTATCCCGTCACCTCGGCGAGACGTTCCTCCAGCTCGTGGATGAGCGTGAGGTAGCCCTCGGCCTGCTCGGCCGGGGCGAACGGGTGCAGCTGCCCGAACTCCGGCCAGGTGACCGGCTCCATCTCGGTGGTCGCGTTGAGCTTCATGGTGCAGGAGCCCAGCGGGATCATGCCGCGGTCGAGCGCGTAGTCGCGGTCGGCGAGCTTGCGCAGGTAGCGCAGCATCGCGGTCTCGGAGCGGTGCTGGTGGAAGACCGGGTGGGTGAGGTAGCTGTCACCGCGCAGCAGCCCCTCGGGGAGGGCGTCGGCGGCGGTCGCGTCCAGCGCCTCGACGTCGCCCTTGACACCGAAGGCGGCGAAGACGACGCCCAGCTGAGCCCGGTCGGTGGTCTCGTCGCAGGCGGCGGAGACGTGGTCGGCGTCGACCAGGCGCAGGTTGACGCCGTTCTCCTGGGCGGAGGCGACGACCTCGGCGGCCCTGCCGGGCACGCGCGCGGTGACGGTGTCGAAGAAGGCACCGTGCACGAGCTCGACACCGCCGGCCTTCAGCCCCTCGGCGAGGATGGTGGCGTACCGGTGCGTCCGCTGCGCGATGGCCCGGAGCCCGTCCGGCCCGTGGTAGACGGCGTACATGCCGGCCATCACGGCGAGCAGCACCTGGGCGGTGCAGATGTTGCTGGTGGCCTTCTCGCGGCGGATGTGCTGCTCACGGGTCTGCAGCGCGAGCCGGTAGGCCTTGTTGCCGTCGGCGTCGACGGAGACGCCCACGAGCCGGCCGGGCAGGCTGCGCGCGAACTTCTCGTGTACGGCCATGTAGCCGGCGTGCGGACCGCCGAAGCCCATGGGCACGCCGAAGCGCTGGGTGGTGCCGACGGCGATGTCCGCGCCCAGCTCACCCGGCGAGACCAGCAGCGTCAGGGCGAGCAGATCGGCGGCGACGGTGACGAGCGCGCCGAGCTCGTGAGCCTGGTCGATGACCGGCTTGATGTCGCGTACGGCACCGGAGGCGCCCGGGTACTGGATCAGCACGCCGTTGATCTCGCGCGCGGCGATGTCGGCCGGGATGCCCTCGCTGAGGTCGGCGACGACGACCTCGACACCGGTCGGCTCGGCACGGGTCTCGATGACGGCGATGGTCTGCGGCAGCGCGTCCGCGTCGACGAGGAAGAGTCCCTTCTTGTTCTTCCCCATGCGCCGGGACAGCGCCATCGCCTCGGCGGCGGCCGTGCCCTCGTCGAGGAGGGAGGCGCCCGAGGTGGGCAGGCCGGTGAGGTCGGCGACCATGGTCTGGAAGTTCAGCAGCGCTTCGAGCCGCCCTTGGGAGATCTCCGGCTGGTACGGCGTGTAGGCCGTGTACCAGGCCGGGTTCTCCATGACGTTGCGCAGGATGACGGGCGGGGTGAACGTCCCGTAGTAGCCCAGCCCGATCATCGAGCCGAGCACCTGGTTGCGGTCGGCCAGCCCGCGCAGCTCGGCGAGCACCTCGGCCTCGGTACGGGCGTCCGGCAGATCGAGGGCGTCGGCGTTCTTGATCACGTCCGGCACGGCGGCGGCGGTCAGCTCGTCCAGCGAACCGTAACCGATGTGCGCGAGCATCTTGGCCCGCGCTTCCTGGTCGGGCCCGATGTGACGCTGCTCGAACGGGATGCTCTGTTCGAGCTCGGAGAGCGAGGGGCGATGGGCGGTCATTGCGGAGGCCTCCTGGTCTGACGCGACCTTCGAGGGACACCACGGCACGGGTGCCCCGACGGCCTCCCCCTCTGTCATCTCAACCTGAGAGCTTCACCGGGCGCCCGAAGGTCCCGGCTTTCACCGTCGGTGAGGGCGGAAGCCGTCGACACCCGCCCTGCTTTCCAGAGTGACCTCGTCCGTGCGGTACGTGAGCCTGAGAGATTCCGGGGAGGATTTGCTCCTTCGGCGCCTCCGAAGTGGTCGGAGGACTCTCCCGCACGGGTTCAGCAGCCGTTGTCAGACTACCAGCGAGGTCAACGCCCGAGCCTTCGAGTGGCCGCCTCCGCGAATGTGCTCTTTTGTAGTGCTTACGGATGAGTTGCGACCACGTGGAGGGAGAGGGACCGTGCAGACCGACATCGATCCGCGCAACCTGATCGGCCGCAAGGCGTTCGACCGCAATGGCACCAAGATCGGCACCGTCGACGAGGTGTACCTGGACGACGCGACCGGCGTACCCGAGTGGGCGGCCATACGCACCGGCCTGTTCTCCCGCGACGCCTTCGTCCCCCTGGAACCGAGCGAACTCATCGAGGGCACCCTCCACGTCCCCTTCGACCGCGCTCTCATCAAGGACGCCCCGGACTTCGGCGTGGGCCGCCACCTCTCCCCCGACCAGGAACTCCAGCTCTACCACCACTACGGCCTGGACACGGCCCCACCGCCCTCCCTCCCGGACCACGACTTCGGCAAACTGGCAGGCTCAGAGGAACCATGACCCGCCGCCACCCCGACCCCACTGTGCCCCGGCGTTTCACCAGAGACCGGGGCTTCTTCAGAGCCCCGGTCTCCGTCCGGGTGTCGGGGCTCCATCAAGGGCCAGGGCCATCACAAGCGGGGCTTCTCACAGACGGGACTTCATCACGGGCGGGGCTTCGTCACGGGCCCGGACGCCACCCGGAACCCAACCTTCACCCGAGACCTCAGCTTCGTCCGGAGCCTGAACCACACCCGAAGCCCGACCGTCGCCCAACACCCGAGCCTCGACCGGAACCCAAGCCTCACCAAAGGCCCGACCCGCATCCGCGACCAGGGCGTCGACCGGAACCCAAGCATCACCCGAGACCTCAGCTTCGTCCGGAGCCTGAACCACACCCGAAGCCCACCCTCACCCCACACCCGAGCCTCGACCGGAACCCAAGCCTCACCGGAGACCTAAGCTCCGTCCGGGGCCTGAGACACACCCGAAGCCCGACCCTCCTTCGAGGCCCAAGCCCCCCATCCGACATCTCACCCGCGACCGGAACCCCGAGCTTCGCCCGAGCGCTCAGCTTCGTCCGGGGCCTGGGCCCCGGCTTCCGAAGCCCGACCCGTATCCGTGGCCAGGGCGTCGACCGGAACCCACGCATCACCCGAGACCTCGGCTCCATCCGGCGCCGACCCCAAGCCCAGAGCCCGAGCCCCGTCCGAAGCCCGAGCGTCCCGCGGGGCCGGAGCCTCGGACGAAGTCTGACCTCCGCCCGAGACCTCAGCTTCACCTGGAGCCGGAGCCGGAGCCGCGCCCGGGGCCCGATCCTCATCCGCGGCTCTGGCTCCGTCGGGAACCCGAGTCGCGTCCGAAGCCTGTTCCCGGTCCCCGCCCCACCCGTCGGCGCCGGCGCCCTCGTCCGGGGTCCGGGGCGGAGCCCCGTGTCGGTCACTGTCTGACTGACCGAGACGGGCGGGCGGGTGGGCAGAGTCCGCAACCAACGGCAACGGCTCAGCAGACTCCAGCGCCGGATCCCCCACAAAAAACGTCCGTACCCGCCCCGGAGCCGACTGAGGCGTCTCGAACCGCACCGTCACCCGCCCCAACCCACTCCCCTGCACCCAGCCGGGCCCATACTCGGCATGCCGCACATCCTGCCCGGCCCGCCATTGCCGCTCGACAGCCACCGGCCCCTCGGGAGCGACCTCACCCACCCCCCTCTCCGGCTCCTCCGCCGAAGGCACAGGCACAGGCACAGGCAACGCCTGCGCGAACAGATCCTCCTGCGTGTAATCGGCGAGCCCGGAAACACCCACCCCGAGCAGCCGTACCCCGCCCGTGGTGTCCACGGAGTCCAGCAACCGCGCGGCCGCCTCCCGCACGACCGCCGGATCGTCCGTGGGCCCACGCAGCGTCTCGGAGCGGGTCAGGGTCGAGAAGTCGTACCGTCGCACCTTCAGCACGATCGTCCGCCCGGACAGCCCCGCGCCCCGCAGCCGCCCCACGCACCGGTCCGCGAGCCGCTGCACCTCCAGACCGATCCGCAGCCGGTCATGGATGTCCACGTCGTACGTGTCCTCGACCGACACCGACTTCGCCTCGCGCTCGGCCACCACAGGCCGCTCGTCATGCGCCAGTGCCATGGCGTACAGCGCGTGCCCATGCGCCTTGCCGAGCAGCCGTACCAGCTCGTCCTCGCCCGCCTCGGCGAGCTCATCGACCGTGGTGATCCCGACCCGCCGCAGATGGTCCCCCGTGGCCGGGCCCACCCCCGGCAGCGTACGCACCGGCATCGGCCCCAGCAGCGCCCGCTCCGTCCCCGGTTCTATGAGCATCAGCCCATCCGGCTTGGCCTGCTCCGACGCGATCTTCGCGAGCATCTTGGAGGCGGCGAGCCCCACCGACGCGGTGAGACCGGTGACCGCCCGGATGTCCGCCCGCAGCTTGATCCCGGTCAGCCGCGCCGACTCCGCGTCCCAGGCCCTCCCGCCGGCCTCCAGGTCCACGAACGCCTCGTCCAGGCTCAGCGGCTCCACGAGCGGTGACAGCTCCCGCAGCAGCGCCATCACCTGCTCGCTGACCGCCCGGTACAGACCGAAGCGCGGCACCAGATACGCGGCGTTGGGCGCCAGCCGGCGGGCCTGGCCCATCGGCATCGCCGAGTGCACCCCGAAGACCCGGGCCTCGTACGACGCGGTGGCCACCACCCCACGCGGACCGAGCCCGCCCACGACGACCGCCTTCCCGCGCAGGCTCGGCTTGGATGCCTGCTCCACAGAGGCGTAGAAGGCATCCATGTCGAGATGGAGGATGGTCGGCGCGCGTCTCACATCTCCGATGCTGCACCACGGCACTGACATTGCCGCGGTGCGGAGGACGACCGTGCGCGATACGGCGCTCAGACCGCCCGGTTGCGCCGGCGGGCCAGCTCGTCGGCCGGGTTGTGCCCGACGAGTGTCTCGCCCGTGTCGATGCGCTCACCGTGCAGCTGAGAGAGCGCGCTTTCCACGTCCCGCCACACCACGCCGACAGCGATCCCGAAGATGCCCTGACCGCCCTGGAGCAGGGCATGGACCTCGTCCGGGGAGGTGCACTCGTAGACCGTGGCGCCGTCGCTCATCAGGGTCATCCGCTCCAGGTCACGGAAACCGCGTTCCCTGAGATGCTGGACGGCCGTGCGGATGTTCTGCAGCGAAACCCCGGTGTCCAGAAAGCGCTTGACGATCTTCAGGACGACCACGTCCCGGAAGCTGTACAGCCGCTGGGTGCCCGACCCGTACGCGGGCCGCACGCTCGGCTCGACCAGGCCGGTGCGCGCCCAGTAGTCCAGCTGCCGGTAGGTGATGCCTGCGGCCGCGCACGCCGTCGGCCCGCGGTAGCCGATCTGCTCGGACGTCATCGCCGCCGCCCCTCCGCCGTCCGGCACCGCCGTCGGCCGCTGCCGAGCGTGATCGACCGCGCTGCCCGGTTGGGGGTACCCCCCGTTCGAACGCAGCTGAGAACCCGGGGGAGGGTACGGACCGCTCTCCCCGAACCCGCGTCCGGGGGCACCCCCAGCCGTACCGTCGCCGCTCGTTCTCACGCCGACCTCCGTCCTTGACCTGCCTTCTCGACGGTAGGCAGTCACCAGGGGTGCGTCAACGATCGCCACACTCGGCACGCCGAGTGATAATCACCCAAGGAGTGGTTTCCCGTGTCCCACCGCGGGGAAAGGCTAGCCGAATGCGCTCGCGGGAAGCCGTAGGACGCTCTCAATGGCCGGTGGCAAGTGCCCGCCCCACCGGCCCATACGGGGCTCACGGCATTCGCCGTACGCGCCCGCTCCTGGTCACCGCTCGTGCGTGACCGGTGGCCACGCGCGGATCACTGGCTGCTGGTGCCGAAGTCCTCGGGCGAGATCTGGTCGAGGAACTCGCGGAACTTCTCCACCTCGTCCTCCTGCTCGTCCGGGATGGCGATGCCCGCGTCGTCCAGCACCGTGTCACTGCCGTAGATCGGCGTCCCGGTGCGCAGGGCCAGCGCTATGGCATCGGAGGGACGGGCGCTGACCTCGACCCCGCTCGCGAAGACCAGCTCCGCGTAGAAGACGCCTTCCCGCAGGTCGGTGATGCGTACTTCGGTCAGCTCCTGGCCGACGGCCTCCAGCACGTCCTTGAACAGGTCGTGCGTCAGCGGTCGGGCGGGGGCCATGCCCTGCTGGGCGAAGGCGATCGCCGTCGCCTCCCCCGGCCCGATCCAGATGGGGAGGTAACGGTCGCCCCCCACTTCGCGCAGGAGCACGATCGGTTGGTTGGAGGGCATTTCGACCCGGACACCTACGACATCGAGCTCGTTCACACAGCAACCCTAGGCCGTGCCCGCTGCCTTTGGGTAGTCGGGCCGGGAACAGGTGCCCGATCCGCCGCGCGATCCGGTGCCCGACGGACCCCGGCCATCAGGGCACTGTCAGGGCAGTCGCACCCCGAGAGCGGTCTTCACCAGAGCCGTGTGCAGCTTCACCGTGAGCGCCGCCAGCTCCTTCGTACGGGCCTCGGCCAGCGCCCTGGTCTGGGGGTTGCGATGGCGCTTGAGCGGGGCCACGACCTGGTCGACGAGCCCGGCCTCACGGTCGGCGGCGGCCTTCATCACCCGAAGGTGGCGTGGCTCGATCCCGAACCGGCCCAGTTCGGAGACGAGCGCGGCCACGGTGACGGCCTCGGCGTCGTACGACCCGTCCGCCAGCGGAGCGATCAGCCCGTAGGACTCCCACTCCTTCAGCTCGCCCTCGTCGACGTCCGCCGCGGCCAGCAGCTCTGCCCGGCCGACCCGGGCGACCGTGGGCCCCGCCGGAGGCATCTGGAGGTCCTCCGGGGTGCGCTGACGCCCGACGACGGGCAGCTGGACGGCCTCACCCCGCTCCATGGCGTCCAAGTGCTCACGGATCACCTTGAGCGGCAGATAGTGGTCCCGCTGCATCCGCAGCACGTGCGCCAGCCGCTCGACGTCCCCGGCGCTGAACTTGCGGTACCCCGAAGGGGTCCGCTGCGGCTCGATGAGCCCCTCCGACTCCAGGAAGCGGATCTTGGAGATGGTGACTTCGGGGAACTCGTCGCGCAGCACATTCAGCACCGTGCCGATGCTCATCAGTCCACTGTCCCTGGCGGCGGTACCGCTTCCGGCACCGCCGCTCGGTGTTTGAAGCATGGACCTTCCCTGGGGTCCCCCCGGACACCGGTCCGGGGGCGGGTCAGATGCCCTGGTGCCGGCTCGCGTAGAACACCAGCCGGTACTTGCCGATCTGCACCTCGTCGCCGTTCTGCAGCACGACCTGGTCGATCGGCTCGCGGTTGACGTACGTGCCGTTCAGGCTGCCCACGTCGGCCACGGTGAACGAGCCGTCCGGGGAGCGGCGGAACTCCACGTGGCGACGCGAGACCGTCACGTCGTCGAGGAAGATGTCGCTCTGCGGATGACGGCCGGCCGTGGTCAGGTCGGCGTCCAGCAGGAAGCGGCTGCCCGAGTTCGGTCCCCGGCGCACCACCAGCAGCGCCGAACCGAACGGCAGCGCGTCCACCGCGGCCTGCGCTTCCGGCGACAGCGTCGGGACCTGCGTCTGGCCGGTGACCTCGGCGTCGTAGGCCTCCAGACCGGAGATCGAGATCGTGGACGTCGTCTCGGAGGCACGCTCCGGCGTCACCCCGGGGCGCAGCGGCGCGCCGCAGTTGGAGCAGAAGCGGGCGTTCTGCGCGTTGCGGTTGCCGCACCTCGTACACACCAGGACCGACATGGACGGATCCTCCTGCGGCGGCTGCCCCGCCGGGGCGTTGGACGCGTACGGACCGGAGGCGAACCCTCCACCCGTACCCGAGGGTGACGGTTGCCCGAAACCTATGCCGCCGGACTGGGACGGGTCAACCGACGCCCCGCCCTGGCCTCCGGAAATGTCACCGCCCGGACCAGAGACCTGGTCCCGGAACAGCGGGCGCTGGCCCTCCGCGTCGGGCTGGGCGCGATGACGAGCGGTGGCGTTCTCGCTCCCCTCTCGCGCGCTCTTGCCGAACAACTTCGCAAACAACTTCACGGGCGATTCCCCTTGACCGAAACAGACCCGCCCGTGGGGCAGGACGAACCCTGATTGCCTTCACCGGCTGAGCCGGACATTCTCACAACGTCCGTATCCACCGGACAGTTTCCACCACGCACCACCTCTTCAGTGCGCCGACCCCCCGCAACCTCATGCCCCTGCCGGACGCCCCTCATGCACCGCCGGTTCACTGGGAGGACGACCGAGCGTAGTCAGGCCGCTTCGCCTGCCGCAAGGCATCCACGACGATCTTGTCCGAGCCCTCGACGGTCACCGTGGCCTGCTCCTTCTCCAGGGTCTGCACCACTCCTCCCGGGATGTTCAGCGCCGGCTCCAGATCCTGCGGCTTGCCGATGACCTGGAAACGATAGGGGGCGTTGATCTTGTTCCCGTCGACGCTCACGCCGTTGCCGGCATCCGCGAAGTACGTGCTCGCGACCACCCGCACCCCGTTGAGCTCGATCGCCTCGGCCCCGGCCGCGCGCAGCTCCTGGACCGCGTCGAGCAGCATGTCCGCCTTGACCGTCCCCTTCGTGTCCTCGACCGTCATCGTGATGCCGGGACCCTGCGCCGCCACGGTGCCCGCCAGAATGCCGAGTTGCCTCTCCTTCTCGGCCGTCTGCCGACGGGCCTCCGCCGCCTGGTCGGAGCTGCTCTGCAGCTCCTGGCGCTGCTTTTCCAGTCCCTGCTTCTCGTCCTCAAGACGCTGAGTACGCGCATCCAGTTCATCGAGGATGCGCACAAGATCTTCCTGCCGGGCACCACGCAGCGCGCTGTCGGTCTCGCTGTTGGAGGCCACCTGCACGGCCAGGCCGAAGCCGAGGCCGAACAGCAGCAGGGCGACGATGAGTTGGGCTCGGGTGAAACGCGGCGGCCACAGACCCTTGACCAGCCGCTGCCGACCGGTCAGCGGCGCCTGAAGCCGCTCGGCCGCCTGACCGGGCTCGGGGGCCTCCGCGGGCACCTCGGCCGGCAGTTCCTTGCGCAGCCTGTTCTCCGGCTGCTCGTTCGGCTCGCTCATGCCTGTCACGCCCGGAAGACGTGCCGCCGGATCGCCGCGGCGTTGGAGAAGATCCGGATACCGAGGACCACCACGACACCCGTGGACAGCTGCGCGCCCACGCCCAACTTGTCGCCCAGGAACACGATCAGGGCGGCGACGACGACGTTCGACAGGAACGAGACCACGAAGACCTTGTCGTCGAAGATCCCGTCGAGCATGGCCCGCACGCCGCCGAAGACGGCGTCCAGCGCCGCCACGACGGCGATCGGCAGATACGGCTCGACGACCGCCGGAACCTCGGGCCGGACCAACAGGCCGGCCACGACTCCCACGACGAGGCCCAGTACGGCGATCACGATGTGCCCTTCTCAGTCTTCTCGGTGCTCGGCCGTGCGGTGCGCACGATCACACTCGGTGCGGCGGGCAACCGTACGTCGCCCTCGGTGGAAATGGTGGCGCGGATCCCGAAGTTCTCCTCCAGGGCATGCAGATACAGCCCGTCCGCGCTGTTCTGGAACCCGGTGCTCAACCTCTCCCCGTCCCCCACCGCCAGCACCGTGTACGGCGGCACCAGCGGCCTGTTGTCGACCAGTATCGCGTCTCCCGCGGCCCTGATCGCGGACAGGGCTGTCAGCCGCTGCCCGTTGATGGAGACGGCCTCGGCCCCGGACGCCCACAGACCGTTGACCACGCGCTGCATGTCACGGTCGCGCACCCGGCCGGTGTCGGAGAAACCGGAGGTCTCCCGCGGGCTGGTCGCGTCACCGCCGGTGCTGGCCTCCTTGGCGTCGTTCACGACGAGCTTGACACCCGGCCCGTGCACGTCGGTCGCCCCCGACAGGACGCCCACCAGGTCCGCCTGCGCGCTGCCGCCGCTGGACTTCAGCGCCGCACGCTGGCGCGCGCTGACGTCGTCACGCAGCTGGTCGACGGATTTCTGCAGCTTGTCCGCACTCGCGGTCTCGCTGTCGACGCGGTCGATCAGCTCCTGCCGCTCCTTGGCCACCACGGGCGCCGCCACCTGCGCCTGCGCCGCACCGAGGGTCACGACGAGTGCGGCAAGGACGAGACCGCCCGCGAGGCCCAGCTTCGCCCGCAGCGTCCTGGGCAGCCCGCCCTCGCCCTGGGACTTCTTCCGGGCGGCGGCCTCGGCGTACCCGTCGTCAAGGCTGTGATCCATGACATTGGTGATCAACGACATGGAGGCGTCCGGACGCTGCGGCCGCACAGGGCTGCTCCGAACGGGGGGTTGCTGCGGCATGCCGCACATCGTCGCATGTCGCGGGCCGTACCTCCGAATGGCCCCACGGACGTGCCGGACAGGCCCCCATGGGGACACTTGTCCGACACGCGCGCGTGCGTGGATTCACGCCTTCGGTACGGTGCCGCCCTGTTGCGGGCTCCTCACCGGCCGGCGCTGTCCACGATGGCCGACCACTCGTCCAGCAGGGCCTGCGCAGAGGCGTCGTCGGGGCCCTCGGCCCACAGATGGGTGACAGCCTCAGCCGGATCGGGCAGCACCATCACCCAGCGCCCGTCCGTCTCCACGACCCGCACACCGTCGGTCGTGTCGACAAAGCGATCCCCGGCCGCCTCGACCACCCGCCGCATGACCAGACCCTTGACGGCCCACGGCGTGGCCAGGTCCCGCTTGAGGACGTGCGCCCGCGGGATGCGCGCGTCGATCTGGCTGAGCGTGAGCTGCGTGCGGGCCACGAGCCCGATCAGCCGTACGAAGGCCGCCGTACCGTCGTAGACCCCGCTGAACTCGGGGACGATGAATCCGCCCTTGCCGTCACCGCCGAAGATCGTCCCCTCTTCGCGCCCCACGCGCGTGAGGTCGTCGGGCGAAGTGGTGGTCCACTCGACCTGTGTGCCGTGATAGGCGGCGACCTGCTCGGCGATCCGGGTCGTGGTGACCGGCAGTGCCACCCGCCCGCTGCGCCGCTCCGCGGCCACCAGGTCGAGCATCACCAGCAGCGCCCGGTCGTCCTCGATGATCCGGCCCTTCTCGTCCACGAGCGACAGCCGCTCGCCGACGGGGTCGAACCGCACCCCGAAGGCGGCCCCCGATGACGCCACTATCTCGCCGAGCCGGACCAGCCCGCCCCGTCGCATCTCGGCCGTCTCGGTGGGCCGCGACTCGTCGAGACCGGGGTTGATGGTCAGCGAGTCCACCCCGAGCTTGCCGAGCAGGCTGGGCAGCACCAGCCCGGCACTGCCGTTGGCGGCGTCCACGACGACCTTCAGGCCGGACTCGGCGATACCGGTGATGTCGACGTTCCGCAGCACCGTGCCGGTATACGAGTCGAAGACGCTCGCCGGGAAGTACAGATCGCCGATCTCACCGGGGAACGCCCGCCGGTACTCCTGCCGCGCGAACACCCGGTCCAGCTTGCGCTGCCCGCCCTGCGACAGGTCGGCGCCCTGCCCGTCGAAGAACATGATGTCGACCGAGTCCGGCACCCCGGGCGAGGTCCGGATCATGATGCCGCCGGCACTGCCGCGCGCGGTCTGCTGCCGGGCCACGGGCAGTGGCACGTTCTCCAGGTCTCGTACGTCGATGGCGCTCGCCTGCAACGCGGAAATCACCGCACGCTTCAGCGCACGGGCGCCCCGGGAGTGGTCGCGAGCGGTGGTGACGGTGGAGCCCTTCTTCAGCGTGGTCGCGTAGGCCCCGGCCAGCCGCACCGCCAGCTCAGGCGTGATCTCGACGTTCAGGATGCCTGACACCCCACGGGCACCGAAGAGATTGGCCTGGCCTCTGGACTCCCAGATGACCGAGGTGTTGACGAAGGCGCCGGCCTCGATGGTCTTGAACGGGTACACCCGGACGTTGCCCTGAACAATCGATTCCTCACCGATCAGGCACTCGTCACCGATGACCGCGCCGTCCTCGATCCGGGCGGCACGCATGATGTCGGTGTTCTTCCCGACGACACAGCCTCGCAGATTGCTGTGCTGACCGACATACACGTTGTCGTGCACGACGGCTTTGTGCAGGAAAGCACCGCTCTTGACCACGACATTCGATCCGACGACGGTGTGCTCACGGATCTCCGCGCCGGCTTCGACCTTGGCATAGTCACCGATGTACAACGGCCCACGCAGTACGGCGTCGGGATGCACTTCGGCGCCTTCCGCCACCCAGACGCCCGGCGAGATCTCGAATCCGTCGATGTCGACGTTGACCTTGCCCTCAAGCACGTCGGCCTGGGCCTTCACATAGCTCTCGTGGGTACCGACGTCTTCCCAGTAGCCCTCGGCGACATAGCCGTAAACCGGCTTGCCCTCCTTCATCAGCTGCGGAAAGACGTCACCGGACCAGTCGACCGGAACATCCGGTTCGACATAGTTGAAGACCTCGGGCTCCATGACATAGATGCCCGTGTTGACCGTGTCGGAGAAGACCTGACCCCAGGTCGGCTTCTCCAGGAAGCGTTCGACCTTGCCTTCCTCGTCGACGATGGTGATGCCGAACTCCAGCGGATTGGGCACACGGGTCAGACAGACCGTGACCAGCGCGCCCTTCTCCTTGTGGAAATTGATCAGGTCGGTGAGGTCGAAGTCGGTCAGGGCATCACCGGAGATGACGAGGAAAGCATCGTCCTTCAACGCCTCTTCGGCGTTCTTGACGCTTCCGGCGGTACCGAGTGGCTTCTCCTCATTGGCATACGTGAGCTCCATTCCGAGCTCTTCGCCGTCGCCGAAGTAGTTCTTGACGAGCGATGCCAGGAACTGGACGGTGACAACGGTCTCGGTGAGCCCGTGCCTTTTGAGCAGCCGTAGCACATGCTCCATGATCGGGCGATTGGCCACGGGCAGGAGTGGCTTGGGCATGCTTGAGGTCATGGGGCGCAGGCGTGTGCCTTCGCCTCCGGCCATCACGACGGCCTTCATGTCGGAAGCGTCCTCCTCGCAAGAGACGACGGTCTAGCCGACTTCACCCGTCCTGATTGTCCCGCACTTTTCGGCTGCGGGCCATCGAGACATAACGTCAGGACAATCGCCGAGCTCAATCGGCCATGCTGTCCGCCCGAACCAAACGGCGGACCTGTACCACGTAGAGCACTCCTGCCCACCAGTAGAGCGTTGTACCCCATCCGGCGAACGCCCATCCGAAAATAGCAGCGAGTGACGCGATCCAACCACTTCCGTCACTGAGGAGCAGCAACGGGAAGGCGTACATCAGGTTGAAGGTTGCGGCCTTCCCGAGGAAGTTCACCTGCGGCGGCGGATACCCGTGCCGGCGAAGGACTCCCACCATCACCAGGAGAACCAGTTCCCTCGCCAGCAGCAGAGCGGTCAGCCAGATCGGCAGGATGTCGCGCCAGGTGAGACCGAGCAGCGTGGAAAGGACATAGAGCCTGTCGGCCGCTGGATCGAGAAGCCGGCCGAGGCTGCTGATCTGATTCCAGCGCCGGGCGAGCTTCCCGTCGAGATAGTCACTGATGCCGCTGAAGGCCAGCACGAGGAGAGCCCAGCCGTCACTCTTGGGACCCCCGAACTCGGGCCTGAGGATCAGCCACAGGAAGAGGGGTACGCCGACGAGCCGCGCCATGCTGAGAATGTTGGGGATGGTGAGGACCCGGTCTGTCTGGACACGGGTCTCCTGGACCTCCACCCGGGGGCCTCCTGTGCGAAAACGAGCCAACGATGCCCCCTGACCCTACCTCAACGCAAAAAAGCTCCGGCCCCTGGGCAGTACCCAAGAGCCGGAGCTGTAAAAGAAGTTCGGCGGCGTCCTACTCTCCCACAGGGTCCCCCCTGCAGTACCATCGGCGCTGTGAGGCTTAGCTTCCGGGTTCGG
>NZ_JAIQYY010000005.1:365361-382538 GCF_020181035.1 Streptomyces sp. CoH27 | reverse complement strand
TGTGTCACCGCCCAGGGCGAACGCCTCGTCGGCCGCGCGGACGTGCAGCGCGTCCCGGTCCGGGTCGGCGTATACGGCGACGGATGTGATCCCTGCGTCCTTGCAGGCCCGCGCGACCCGGACCGCGATCTCGCCGCGATTGGCGATCAGTACCTTGCGCACCGCGCCTCCGCCGCCGATGAGAGTGGCCTCAGCGGTCTCAGTCGATCCCGCGCTGGATGTGCGGCTCATCGCCACCGTCCTCCTCTCCTGCCAACAGCGCTCGCGGCGGCGAGGGCCGCTCCGTGGGCTGGTTCCGCGTTGTGCCGCGTGCCGAGTCGCCGCGGTGTGTTCCGGACATGTCCATCTCCTCCAACTCCTGCTCCATGACGCTCCCTTGGGATGTACTCGTCTGGGATGTACTCGCCTCCCCGCGCTACCGCCGCCAGCCGATGGGGCGATACGACGCGTGGCGCTCCGGGCGGTCCCACAGGGGGACGGGCGGGGCGGCGGGGGTGCCCGGGCCGGCGATCATGGCCCTGGAGAGCAACGCCACGGTCAGGGCGGCGAGTTCGTCGTCGGAGGGCAGGCCGCGTTCCACGCGGACCAGAGGGGCCGGGGCGGTGCGCTCGATGGCTGTGGTCACCTGGATCAGCTCCGTTCGGGTGGGGCGGGCAGGACTGGTGGGGTCACTGGGGCGGGTTGCCGTGCTTGCGCGAGGGCAGCTCGGCGTGCTTGGTCCGCAGCATGTGCAGGGAGCGGATCAGCACCTCGCGGGTCTCGGCGGGGTCGATCACGTCGTCCACCAGGCCCCGCTCGGCCGCGTAGTACGGGTGCATCAGCTCGGCCTTGTACTCCTTGACCATGCGGGCCCGCATCGCCTCGGGGTCGTCGGCGCCGGCGATCTGGCGCCGGAAGATGACGTTCGCGGCGCCCTCGGCGCCCATCACCGCGATCTCGTTGGTGGGCCAGGCGTACGACAGGTCAGCGCCCACGGAACGGGAGTCCATGACGATGTAGGCACCGCCGTACGCCTTGCGCAGGATGAGCTGGATGCGGGGGACGGTGGCGTTGCAGTACGCGTACAGCAGCTTGGCGCCGTGCCGGATGATGCCGCCGTGCTCCTGGTCGACGCCGGGCAGGAAGCCGGGGACGTCGAGGAGTGTCACGAGCGGGATGTTGAAGGCGTCGCACATCTGGACGAAGCGGGCGGCCTTCTCGGACGCGTTGATGTCGAGGACGCCGGCCAGCGACTGGGGCTGATTGGCCACGATGCCGACGGTCTGGCCGTCGAGGCGGGCCAGGGCGACGATGACGTTGCCGGCCCAGCGCTCGTGGATCTCCAGAAAGTCGCCGTCGTCGACGAGCGACTCGATCACCGCGCGCATGTCGTAGGGGCGGTTGCCGTCGGCGGGGACCAGGTCGAGGAGTTCCTCGCAGCGCCGGTCGGCCGGGTCGTCGGGCGCCGTCGCCGGGGGCCTCTCACGGTTGTTCTGCGGGAGCAGCGAGAGGAGGTAACGGACCTCGGCGAGGCAGGTCTCCTCGTCGTCGTACGCGAAGTGGCACACGCCGGACGTCTCGGCGTGGACGTCGGCGCCGCCCAGGCCGTTCTGGCTGATCTCCTCGCCCGTGACCGCCTTGACCACGTCCGGGCCGGTGATGAACATCTGCGAGGTCTCGCGGACCATGAACACGAAGTCCGTGAGGGCCGGGCTGTACGCCGCGCCGCCCGCGCAGGGGCCGAGCATCACGCTGATCTGCGGGATCACGCCGGACGCCTTGGTGTTGCGCTGGAAGATGCCGCCGTAGCCGGCGAGGGCGGTGACGCCTTCCTGGATGCGGGCGCCGGCGCCGTCGTTCAGGGAGACCAGGGGCGCGCCGGCCGCGATGGCCATGTCCATGATCTTGTGGATCTTCTCGGCGTGGGCCTCGCCGAGCGCGCCGCCGAAGATGCGGAAGTCGTGGGCGTAGACGAAGACCGTACGGCCTTCCACCGTGCCCCAGCCGGTGATCACACCGTCCGTGTGCGGCTTCTTGGCCTCCAGGCCGAACCCGGTCGCCCGGTGCCGGCGCAGCTGCTCGACCTCCTGGAAGGACCCCGGGTCCAGGAGCAGCTCGATCCGCTCCCGGGCCGTCAACTTGCCTTTGTCACGCTGTCGTTGGGTGGCGGCCGGGTCCGGGCCCTCGGCGATCTCGCGCCGGAGACTCGCCAGCTCCTCGACACCACTACGCATCGGATCCTCCCTTGCCGTCCGCACAAGCCGTCGTCGTCATCCCGCGCCCACCAGCTCGCGCTCCTCCGGCATGCCCGCCACCGCGGACATGCGGCTCCTGGCGGCCTCGGCCAGTACGCGGTCGAGGTCTTCCGGGACGCCCAGCGCGACGGCGCGTGCCTCGGGGCGGGCCCGCTGGAGCAGGCGGGTGAGCGGTCCCGCCGGTGCCAGCTCGATGTGCAGGGCGCCGGGGGCCCGGCGGGCTATCGCCTGCGCGCACAGGTCCCAGCGGACCGGCGAGGTGATCTGGGTGATCAGCCGGCGCCGCAGGTCCTCCGGGCCGGCGACCGGCTCGCCCTCTCCGTTGCCCAGCAGCGCCGAGGCGGGCTCCGCGATCCGTACGTCCTCGATGGCGCGGGCGAACTGTGCCACCGCGAGCGCCATGGCCTCGGTGTGGAAGGCGCCGGCGACGGCGAGCGGCGAGACCCGGATGCCCGGCGGCGGCGCGTCGGCGAGGGCCTCGACCCGGTCGGCCGGTCCCGCCGCCACGAACTGGTGGCTGCCGTTGAAGTTGGCCACCGTCAGGCCTGCCGTACCGACGGCGGCGACGATCTCCTCGTCCGAGGCGGGGTTCCGCCTGGCCGGCATCACCGCGGCCATGCCGGTCGGCGCCACCGCGCACGCCGCCGACATCGCCGCGCCGCGCACCCGGGCGAGGGCGACCGCGTCCCGGGGGCTGAGGTAGCCGGCTCCCGCCGCCGCGGCCAGCTCGCCGACCGAGTGGCCCGCGAACAGCACCTCACCGGCGGCCGAGGGCAGCCTGTCGCGCAGCAGTTGGTGGGCCAGCAGGGACGCGGCGACGATCAGGGGCTGGGCGTAGGCCGTGTCGGCCAGCAGGGCCTCGTCACGGCCGGCCTCGACCAGGTCCAAGCCCGCGGCCCGCGACCAGTCGGCGACGAGGGCGGGTGCCCCGGGGACGGCGTCCAGCCAGGGATCGAGCATCCCGGGCCGCTGGACTCCCTGTCCCGGGGCGGTCACGACATAGTGGTACACCACCGGATCCTCCGTTTCGGAAATCTTCGGAAATCTTCGGGAATCTTGAGAATGTTGGGAATCTTGAGAATCTTGGGAAATCTCAGCTGCCGCTGACGTAGCCCTCGAACGAGTCGGCGGGGCGCAGCAGGGTGATGGCGCGTTCGACTTCGAGGACGGTACGACCGTCCCCGGCCCGGGAGACCCCGGCGAACGTGGCCGTCTCCTCGTCCCGGTCGACCAACTCCACGGTGTGTACCAGCAGTTCACCGGCGCGCGCCGCGTCGGGCATCCGTACGCCGCGCGCCGATCCGAAGATCAGCAGCTGACGGTCGTCCGGATCGGTCTCCCGCATCAGGAGCAGCCCGCAGGCCTGGAGGAACGACTCCAGGGTGAGGCTGGCGGGGAACCGGCCCGGCCGGGAGCCGCCCAGGTGGGCGTCCAGCTCGTGGTAGGTCACGGCCTTGGTGGCCTCAAGGGCGCCCGGCGTGTGCCGGACGATCCGGTCGACCTGGAGCGCCGGGTAGCCGTAGGGCAGCAGGTCGCCGGGGTCGGGCAGCCCGTCGGAAAGAGCCTGGGCCTGGGTCTGCGTCTCGGAAAGGGCCTGGGCCTGGGTCTGCGTCTCGGAAAGGGACTGGGCCTGCGTCGGGGTGGTCATGTCCGGCTCCTCCACGTCGCGGTGATGCGGGCGATGCGCCGGCCGCCGCTGCTGCACGTGGCCTTGGTGACCAGGCTCGTACGGTCGCCGCTGACCGCGACCTCGAACGTCACCTCGTCGCCGGCCAGCGCCGGGCGGCTGAACCGGGCCGAAGCGAGCTCCACCAGCTCGATACCGCCCAGGGCGCCGTCGAGGTGCAGTTCGAGCATCTGCTGGAGGCTCTCGATGAGGAACACTCCCGGATACACCGTCAGGGACGGGAAGTGCCCGGCGAGATAGGGGTCGTCGGTGGTGATCGTCTTGCGGCCGATGAAGCCTCCGTCGACCGCTTCGACGCTGTCCACGGCCACCAGCGGCATCCGGCGCGCGTCGGGCCGTACGGGAATCGTCGCCGCGCCCATCAGACGCCCATGCCGACGCCGCCGCCGATCGGGATCGAGGCGCCGGTGATGAAGCCGGCGTCCTCGGAGACGAGGAAGGAGACCAGTGCGGCCACCTCCTCGGGCCGGCCGGTGCGGCGCAGCGCCGTCTGGGAGACGATCTCCTTGCGCCGCCGGTCCGACAGGTCGGCGATCATGTCGGTCTCGATCAGACCCGGCAGTACGACGTTGGAGGTGATCCCGGCCCGGCCGAGCTCCCAGGCGAGGGAGCGGGCGACACCGATCAGGCCGCTCTTGGAGGCCGAGTAGTTGACCTGGCCGGGCGATCCCCACAGGGCGACGATGGAGGACACGAAGACGAAGCGGCCCCACTTGTTGGCCAGCATGTCCGGCACGGTCTCGCGGGCCACGTTGATGGAGCCGGTGAGGTTGGTGTCGAGGACCTCCTGGACGCCCTCCTGGGTCTGGGTGAGCAGCAGGCCGTCGTTCATGATGCCGGCGCAGTTCACGACGATGTCGATCTCGCCGACGATCTCGCGGGCCTGCTCCACCGCCGTGCGCACCGACTCCGGGTCGCGCACGTCGCACTGGACGAAGGAGACGCCTTCGAGTTCGGGCCGGGTGGTGCGGGCGGTGCCGACCACGCGGTAGCCCTGCTTGTTCAGGTCGCTCGCGATCGCCGCGCCGATACCCCGGCTGGCTCCCGTGACGAACACCGATCGACTGGTCATCATGCTGCTCCTTGGTGGGGTGCGCCGGAGCGCACGAGGTGGTGGGGTGCGCCGGAGCGCACGATCGAGTCGATCCGCTCGATGGCGGCACGCGTGGCGGCCCCGCCGCCGAGCACGCCGACCCAGCCCGCGCGCCGCGCACCGGCGACGTTGTCGTCCAGGTCGTCGACGAGGACGTTGGACTCGGGGGGCAGGCCGGAGCGTGACTCGGCGTGGCGGAACATCCCGGCGTCGGGTTTGCGGGCCTGGAGGTCGCAGGAGAGCAGGACCTCGTCGAACAGCTCGTCCCAGTCCAGGAAGCCCGCGAAGTGGTCCTTCCAGTCGACGGGGAGGTTGGAGATCACGCCCACGAAGGCGCCCGCCTGCCGCCATGAGCGCAGGGCGGCGAGCCACTCGGGGTCGAGCCGGCGGTCGCTCCACCACTCGGGGCCGAGCCCGGACAGGTCGGCGCGCACGCCGAACCGGGCGGACAGCTCCTGCTCGATCTCCGCCGCCCACTGGCGCTCCGAGAGGATCCCGGAGTCCAGTACGGCCATCCCGTCCGGGCAGCCGTGGCGGTCGGCGATGACACGCAGGCACTGCCCGAGCTGTTCGGGGGTGAACGGCTTGCCCTCGCAGTAGGCGCGCAGTCCCTCCCGCAGCGGCGGGGTCATCACCCCGCGGAAGTCGGTCCAGATCGCCGTCCTCGTCGCGGTCCTCGTCGCGCTCCTCGTCGCCGTCCTCATCACGCCTGCCTCTTTCCGCCGGGGGCGGGGGCCAGCGCGAACGACATCCGGGTGACGACGAGGTCGCCCTGGAGGCAGTTCACGTCGACCCGCCGCTCGCCGGGCCGGGCCACGAGCCGGATCGGCGCGTCGAGTTCGGCGAAGTTGTCGAAGGTGGCGCTTACCGCGGTGACCAGGTGCCCGGCGGGGTCCGGCGTGCCGGACAGCGCCAGCTGCCGGCCGGCCTCGATGAGCACCATCGCCGGATAGTGGTCGTAGTCGTGGTCGAAGAGGCTGCCGTTGCCGAAGTCCGGGGCCAGGTCCGCGACCAGGGTGCCCGCCTCACGCCGTACGCCGGCGATCGCCACGTCGGCGGCCTCGGTGCGGGCCACGCTCGCCGGTGTGCTGAGGGCGGTCCGGGGGCCGGCGGCGGAGCGCAGGGCCGCGGTGGTCGGGGCGGGCGAGCCGCCCCGCTGGTAGGCCCGCAGCTCCGGGTAGCGGCCCTTGGGCAGGCCCTGCACCGCCATCGACGTACGGACCACGGTCCGGCCGGAGCCGTCCGTGCCGCGCTGGTGGTACGTGATCTGCTTCGGCGAGCCGTCGCCGCGCAACCGGAGTTCCTCGAACTCCGACAGGATCGTCAGCTCTCCTTCGAGGCCCGCCAGTTGTGCGGGCTCGGTGATCTCCATGTCGATCGAGTTGAAGAAGAACGCGATGTCGGACGAGAGGTCCTCGAACTCGTGCGCCGCGCTGAGCGCCGCCTGGCGGCAGGCCTCGATCAGCAGCAGGGCGTCCAGCCAGTGGGTTCCCGGGTGGTCGCGGTAGTACGGGCTGAGGTCCGTGGTGACCGTCGTACCGCCGTAGCCGCCGTCCTCGGCCCGCCAGGGCGGGGAGACCAGGATCTCCTGTTCGTTGGCGCGGTGGACCAGCTCCCGGCGGACCCGGGTGCCGGGCGCCGTCGCCACGGGGGTGGGGCTCATGCGTGCTCCTCGATGGTGAGCACGGCCGCGGCCACCGCCCCGGACTCGTCGACCCCGGTGATCAGCACGCCGGTGCCGGGCCGGCCGAGGGCGACCGCGGCGGCGAGCTGCATGGCGCCCAGGGCGCCGCCGCACTCACCGACCGCGGCCCGCACGTCCACGCGTTCGGCGTCGACGTGGTCGAGGGCCGACTCCTCCGCGGTCTGCAGAGCCGTTCCGACGTTTCCGGGCAGGACCAGGTCGATGCCGGTGCCGGCGGCTTCGGCCGCCGCCCGCGCCCGGTCGACCGCGCGGCGCAGCGCGGCGGTGCGGCCGGCCTGGGTGCGCTCGGGGGCGAACATCACCTCGCAGGCGGTCACCGTGGCCACGGCCGGCGGGGCGTCCGCTCCGGCGGGTTCGAGGGCGACCAGGGCCGCGCCCTCGCCGATGAAGACGGACTCCTGGACCTCCTTCTTCAGCCGGATTCCCCACGCGGTGTGGGGCGACAGCTCCTCGACGCCGCCGACGAGCATCCGCTCGGCGTGACCGCAGCGGATCAGCCGGGCCGCGTAAGCCAGCGCGGACAGGGCGCTGACGGTGCCGTTGGCGAGGGTGGAGTTGGGGCCGCGGAAGCTGTGCCAGATCGCTATCTGGCTGGCGCAGCAGTTCATCGTGGTGTTGGGGAAGACCGCCGGGTTGACGAGGTCGGTGCCCTTGCCCTCGATGATGTCGATGTCCAGGTCGACGCTGCTGCGCAGGCTGCCGATGACCGTGCCCATGGCGATCCCGGTGGACGCCCAGGACGCCTCGCCGATCGCGGCCCGCTCGTCCAGCGACCGCTTGAGCAGGGTGGCGGCGGCGAGGCCGAGCCTCGTGGTGCGGTCGAGGTTCTTCGTGCCCTTGCGCGGCACATAGTCGGTGATCGTGAAGTCCGGTACGGCCGCGACCTGGCCGGGCAGACCCTCGTACTGGGTGACGTCCTCGGCGGGGGCGCCGCCGGGGGCCGCGCCCGGCTCACGGAGCCGGGCGCGCAGGGCGTCCAGGCCGACACCGGCCGCGGACAGCACCGACACATCGGAGATCTGGAGTTCTGCTGCCGCGCTCATCGCGGTCCCTCCCCCGCGCCGACGGGCTCGCCGTCGGCATAGGCGCCGAAAATGGTGATGGCGTTGTTGCCGCCGAAGGCGAAGCCGTGGTTCTGCGCGACGCGCACCGCGGCTCCCTTGGCACCGTTGCCGACGAAGTCGATGCCCTCGCCGAACGCCGGGTCGACGGTGCGCAGGTTGATGGTGGGCGGCAGGAAGGCGTCCTCGATCGCCTTGCAGCAGGCGATCGCGCCGAATCCGCTGGCCGCGCCCATCGTGTGGCCCAGCATCGACTTGATGGAGCTCATCGGCGGGTGCTCGTCGCCGAACACCAGCCGGGTCGCGGTGACCTCGGTGATGTCGTTGGTCGGCGTGCCGGTGCCGTGGGCGCAGATGTAGTCGACGTCCTCGGCGACGATGCCCGAGTTGGCGTGCGCCCGCCGGATGCAGGTGGCGATGGACTCCGCGTCCGGGTGGACGATGTGGTGGGCGTCGCAGCTGAGCCCGTAGCCGAGCAGTTCGGCGTAGATGTGGGCGCCGCGCGCCTTGGCGTGCTCCAGTTCCTCCAGGACCAGCACCGCGCCGCCCTCGGCGGTGACGATGCCCGAACGGTCCTGGTCGAAGGGCCGGGGCACCCCGTCGGCGACCGCGCCGAGGCTGAGGAAGCCGGCGTGGGTGAAGCGGTTCACGCTGTCCGCGCCGCCGGCCACCATCACGTCGGCCTCACCGGCGATGATCTTGTCAGCGGCGCTGCCGATGGCGTAGTTGGCGGCCGAGCACGCCGTCGGGATGACGACGGTCTCGCCGTACAGGCCCAGTTCGGTGGCCGCGGCGGCGGCGATGTTGCCGGCCGAGATCCGGCGGGCCACGTCGGCGGAGAGGGTGCTGGGGCCGCCGTCCAGCCACTGGTGGGTCAGGGTGTCGACGGAGGGTGCCTCACCGTTGGTGGTGCCGATGATCGCGCCCGCCGTCGCCCGGGTCTCCTCGTCGAGTTCGAGCCCGGAGTCGTCCATCGCGAGCCGGGCAGCGGCGGCCGCGAAGTGGGCCGTACGTCCCCAGTCGTCGAGGTCGATGGTGCGGACGATCGCGGCGGGGTCGAAGCCCTGCACCTCGCCGGCCAGCCGGACCGGGAAGTCACCGGCGTCGAAGGACGCGATCTCGGAGACTCCGCTCAGACCGGCCTTGATGCCCTCGGTGAACTCCTCGACGCCGGTGCCGATGCTGCTCACACATCCCATGCCGGTGACGACGACCCGGCGTGCCGGGCGCATCACTGGTCGCCGCCCTTGCCGTCGCGGATGTCGATGATGCGCTGCACGAGGAGCTCGACGGTGCGCAGGTCGACGGCCTGCTCGCGGGGCACCCGGATGCCCAGCTGCTTGTTGACGCGGGCCAGGACCTGGATCAGGCCGAGGGAGTCGGCGCCGTAGAACTCGATCAGGTCGGCGGCGCCGTCGACCTCGTCGGGCTCGGCGTCCAGCTCCAGCTCGTCGACGATGATGTCGAGGGTGGTCTCGCGGATGGTCTCGTCGGAAACGAAAGCAGTGGTCATTTTTCTTCTTCCTTCGGTGGGTGTGTCTTCTTCGTGGAGGGGTGGGTGGGTCAGGCGACGGACTCCAGCACCAGGCAGGACCAGGTGTAGCCGCCGCCCGCGTTCACCACGACGGTGATGTCGCCGGGTTCCAGGGCGTGTTCGTCGTGGGTGTCCTCGATGTTGGCGCCGACGTCGGCGACGCCCAGGTGGGCCGTGCGGTCGCCCCACCAGACCAGCTTCTCGGCGCCGAAGAGCGGGGCGAGCTGGGCCCGGTAGACGGTCTCGAAGATCTTTCCGCTGAGCCGGGGCACCGAGACGACGCGGATACGGCTCTCGCCGCCGTCGAGTCCGGCGTCCTCAAGGGCCTGGCGCACGCACCCCGTGAGGGCCTCACGGGAGCGGCCCATGAACCCGTCCATGCCGTACTGCGTGAGGTACGCCTTCTTGGCCGCCTTCAGGTCCACCCGGCCGCCGTCCCGCAGGGCGGGGCCGGGGGTCGCGGTGTATCCGGACCGGTTCATCTCTTCGAGCTCGGGGGCCGCCTTGCTGGCGATCGAGACGATACGGAAGGCGTTCCGTGCGGCCGGCTCTCGCGAGACCAGCATCGCGGTGCCCGCGTCGCCGTGCACACAGCCGTAGTTGAGGTTCCAGCGGTCGACCTGCGGGAACTGCATGGCGTCGGCCGCCGTGACGGCGCCGGTCCGGATGGTGTCGTCGGCCCGCATCGCCCGGACGGTGAGTTCGAGCGCCGCCATGGGGGCGTTGCACCCCTGCGAGAGATTCATCGGTACGACGCCCAGGGCACCGGTCCGGTGGGCGACGTAGTGCGCCGCGCTCCAGATGTCGAAGCCCTGGTGCCACCATCCGCAGTGGATCAGCAGGTCCACGTCCGAGGCGTCCGTGCCGGTCGACTTGAGCGACTGGCGCAGGGCCTCCACGGCCATGTCGGCGGCCGGCGCGTTCTCGTCGAAGACGGGTACGTCCGGGTTGCCGATGGTCTCGTCGAAGTCGCGGACCAGCCCCTGCGCCAGCGCCTCGGCCACCGGGACGCGCGTGGTGGGATAGGACACCGCGCAGCCGTTGAGGTACAGGTCGCCGATGAACATGTCAGTCCCCGGTCTTCTGCGTGAGGGCCGCGCCGCCGAAGAGCAGGAGCAGGGCGCCGACCACGAGGTAGGCGGCGGTCACGGTGACGAACCCGAGGTTCATGTCGCCGCCGGCGGCGAAGCTGATGAACACCTGGCCCAGGACCGCCGTGCCGACGGCGACCGAGGTCTGCTGGGTGGTCGACATGATCCCGCTGCCCGCGCCCGCCTGGTCCGGCGGCAGGGCGGTGAGGATCGTGCGGAACACCGGCGGGATGAACAGGCCGTTGCCGACACCGATGAGGAACATCGCGACGATGAGCTCGTAGAAGTGCAGGTGCGGCCACCACGCCTTGGCGGCGACGATCAGCAGGGCCAGACCGGCGACGAGGAAGCCGCCGCCGACGTTCACGGTGCGCATGCCGAACTTGCCCATGACCTTCGGTGCCCGCAGCGAGCCGAGGAAGGCGCCCACGGCCAGCGGGGCCACCGACAGGCCGGACTCCACCGCGCTCATGCCGTTGCCGTCCTGGAGGGCGAGCGGGACCGCGAAGGAGAAGCCGCTGAAGACCAGGAAGCCGGAGCCGAGGACGAGCAGACCGCGGTTGACCGGACGCAGCCGGACCAGCGACGGCGGGATCAGCGGGGTGCGCCCCTGCTGCTCCAACTTCCGCTCGTAGCGCCACAGTACGACGCCGGCGACGACCGCGAGCGCGATCAGCGCCCAGCACCACACGGCCCAGTGCACCTGCCGGCCGACGCTGAGCGGGATCAGCAGCGCGAGCACGCCGACGCCGAGGAGTACCGTGCCGCCGAGGTCCATGGGCTGGTTGGCGGCGGCCTTGGTGTCGGGCACCTGGGCCTTCGCGCCGATCAGGGCCAGGATGCCCAGCGGGACGTTCACCAGGAAGATGGGCCGCCATTCCAGGCCCGCGATGTTCGCCCAGACGAGGACGCCGCCGAGCAGCTGGCCAGCCGCGGCCGACAGGCCGCCGATCGCTCCGTACAGGCCGATGGCGCGGGTCTTGGCCGCGTCGGCCAGGGAGGTCTGGATCGTGGAGAGCGCCTGCGGGAGCAGGAAGGCGGCCGATCCGCCCTGCAGGACCCGGGCGACGATCAGGGAGTCGATGTTCGGTGCCAGCCCGCAGGCCAGCGAGGTCAGGGTGAACGCCAGGACACCGATCTGCAACAGGCGCCGGCGGCCGTAGCGGTCACCGAGTTTGCCGCCCAGCACCAGGAGGATGGCATAGGCGATGACATAGCCGCTGACCACGAACTGCGACACCGAGGCGTCGGTGTGCAGGGTCGACTGGATCGACGGCAGGGCGACGTTGACGATCGACGCGTCGATCATCGTCAGGGCCGCGGCGACCAGGACGATGGTCAGGCCCAGCGTGCCCATGGTCGATTGTGCTGGGCGTGGGGGGGATTTCGACACCACGGTCGACATGGAGGATTCCCTTTCTTGGGGGGACGGGAGCTACAGGCGTTCTCCGCTGGCGGCGGCGAGATGTTCGCGCAGCCGCGGGCTCATGGCGTACGCCTCCTGCTTGACGAGGTCGAACATCACCATCCGGCTGACGGCCTTGACGCTCACCTGCCGGGCGTTGTTCAGAACCCGGAAATTGAATTCGAAGCTGGACCGCCGGACATTCGAGGTCCACACCTCGACGTTGACCGGGTCGAGCGAGTACTGGAGCGGACGCAGATATCCGATCTCATGGGCCGCGACGACCGCGGTCTCCCCGTCGAAGACCCCGCTCGTCATGAGCCATCTCATACGGGCTTCTTCGATGATCCGGACGACTTCGCAGTTGTTGACGTGACCGTAGGAATCCATGTCGCCCCATCTGAGCGGGATTTCCACGGGCAGCGATTTCGTGTTCATCGGCAGGCCTGGTAGACGAACTGCCGCAGGCGATTGGTGACCGGCAGGGTGCGGGACGGGAACAGCTGCGGTGAGACCAGCGCGGCGACGCCCGAGGCGGGGTCGATGAAGAAGTTGGCGCTGCTCATCGAGAGCCAGAAGTACTCGCCCTGACGCGTCAGCAGATGGGTCTCGCGCGGTGACTCGACCGTCATGAAGCCCAGTCCGAAGCCGGCGCCGGGCATCAGTTCGTTGACGGCGGGCACGGCCCAGTTGCCGAATCCGGCGCCCAGCGTGATGTTCCCCGGCAGATGGTTGCCGCGGATCGACTCGACGGTCAGCGGCGACAGATAGTAGTCGGAGCCGCCGGCGATCCTGCCGCCCGCCGCCAGCATGCCGAGGAACTTCATGTAGTCGGCGACCGTGGTGTAGATGCCGCCGCCGCCCGACAGGAAGACCGGCTCCTCGGTGGGGTAGACGCTCGCCTGCGGGTTGTGCTCGATGCCGCCGTCGGCGGTGGGGCTGTAGATCTCGGCGTACCGGTCCTTGTTCCGCGGGTCCACGCGGAAGCCGGTGTCCGTCAGGCCCAGCGGCTCGAAGAACGACTCGCGCATGAAGACGTCGAGGCGCTTGCCGGAGACCACCTCGATGACCCGGCCCAGGACGTCGGTGCTCACGCCGTAGTTCCAGCCCGTGCCCGGCTGGAAGCGCAGCGGGAAGGAGGCCCAGGCGTCGACGGCCTCGGCGAGGCTGGTGCCGGCCGGCGGTTCCACCGTGTAGCCCTGGCCCACGTACAGGGTGTCCACGGCGTGCGACTGGTGGGCACCGTAGCCGAGGCCCGCGGTGTGGGTCAGCAGGTGCCACATCCGGATCGGCTCCAGCAGGCCCTCGGTGACGGGGGCCGCCGGCAGTCCGGTGCGGTAGACCCGCTGGTCACGGAAGGCCGGCAGATAGTCGGCCAGCGGGTCGTTCAGACCCACCAGGCCGTCCTCGACCAGCTTCATGAAGGCCACCGAGGTCATCGGCTTGCTCAGCGACCAGGTGCGGAAGATGCTGTCCGCCGTCATCGGAATTCCCTCGGCTATGTTCGCCATTCCGCCGGAGGATTCGTACTTCACCTCCCCGTGCTGCGACACCATGGCCGAATATCCGGGGATCTTTCCCTCGGCGGTCAGCCGGCCGAAGTACTTACCCAGACCGTCCAGACGATCCGCCCTGAGCTCCATGTCTTTTCATTTCCTTTCCGAGGACCGGGAATTGTGTTCTCGACCGCGAGCTCTACATTACGAGGGGTTCGGGCCCCCTGGTTCGGAACTGCACCCTAGGGTGCAGTGGAAATCTCGTTGATCATTTCTGCTAGCCTTCCGGCCCGAACTCAACTGCTCTGGGGGAGAACATGCAGAACATGACCGAGACCCGTGCCGCGCTGATACTCGTCGACCTGCAGCAGTGGATCCTGGGAATGCACCCGTGGGAGCCGACGCCCGCGGCGGCGCTCGTCGGTGCCTGTGCCCGGCTGCGCGCGGGCTTCACGGAGGTGGTGCTGGTCCGTCACCTGCACGCCGGCGGCTCCGACGGCGGGCCCGAGGCCCCTGCGGGCCGGCTGCACGAGCGTGTCGCACCGGGGCCGGGCGACCTGGTGGTCGTCAAGCACGGCCTCGACGCGTTCGAGGGGACGGATCTGGCGGCGCGGCTGGCCGCGCGGGGGATCAGCGACGTGGTGATCGCCGGCCTGTCGACGGCGCACGCAGTGGCCGCCACGGCCCGGACGGCGCTGGCATCGGGCTACCGGGTCACCCTGGTCTCCGATGCCACCACCACGGTCTCGGCCGCCGAACAGGACCGGGTCCTCGGTCAGTTGGCCGCGGCGGGTGCCGCGGTGCGCACGGCCGAGGAGATCCTGTCCGGACGGCTCGTCACTGGTAGCTGACGGCCGTCGGCCGGACCACGTACACCACGCGGTCCTTGACATCCTGGGGCAGCCGGCCGTTCAGCTCCCTGCTGTAGCGGTCGGCCAGTTCCACGAAGAACGCGCCGGAGGAGTCGTCGTCGACGCGTTCGACGACACCGCGGATCTCCAGATAGCGGTACGGCTCGTCCGGATCGTTGATGGACACGGCGACCCGCGGATCGGCCGTCACGTTCCGGTACTTGACGCGGGTCCTGGTGCTCGTGAAGCGCAGATGGGTGCCGTCCCAGGAGCACCACATCGGATTCACCTGCGGGCCGCCCTGTCCGGCCCGCGTCGTCGCCAGGTGGGCGAAGAGCGGCCGCTCCAGGAGGTCGCGGTGGCTTTCGGGTATGAGACTCATCAAGTGCCTTTGTTTTATTGCTGGTCGGGTGAGTGATTCGGCTTGGAGCGTCAGCGTGCCGGGCCGAACCAGGTGTTCAGCGCGTGGGGCAGGGTCACATCGGTCGGGGCCGCCCAGGCCACATAGCCGTCGGGGCGCACCAGCACCGCGTCCACGCCGTCCAGGCGCGTGTCCGCGTGCCGGGCCGGTACGAGGTCGACGCGGCCGGTCCACCCGGCCGCGGCGGAGCGCAGCGCGGGGTCCTCGGTCAGGTCGAGCAGGACGCCCCGGCCGGAGTGCAGCAGCCGGGACACACGGGTGTCGCCGTCGGGGGTCTTGAGGTCGGCGTCCGGCATGCGCGCGCCCGTCAGCGGGTGGGCGCCGTCGACCGGGTAGCGCACGTCGAGCGCGCTGACCAGGCCGGTGAGCCGGCGGTTGACCTCCTCGGCCCGGATCAGCTCGGCGAACAGTTCGCGCAGGGCGTCCACCGCGTGTCCGGGGCGGCTCAGCGCGACCTGGGCGTGGGTGTTCTGGAGTACGCGCGCGCCGACCGGGTGGCGCTCGGTGTGATAGCTGTCCAGCAGGTCCTCGCCGGCGTGTCCGTGGACGGCGGCGGCCAGCTTCCAGCCGAGGTTCACCGCGTCCTGCACACCCAGGTTCAGGCCCTGTCCGCCGGACGGATTGTGGATGTGCGCGGCGTCCCCGGCGAGGAACACGCGGCCCACCCGGTACCGGTCGGCCTGCCGGGCGGCGTCGCCGAACCGGGACACCCAGATCGCATCCCGCATGCCGTGGTCGGTGCCGGCGATCCGCCGGAAGGTGGCCTTGAACTCGTCGAAGGTCACCGGGACGTCCGGGTCGGCCACCGTGTCGTACTCGATGGTCATCGCCCGGTACGTCCCGGGCTCGTACTCCAGCACCCCGGCCTGCCCGCCCGGGTGCCGGGCCAGCAGCGCCGGTGTGGCCGGGGGGTCGTCGAGGGTGACGTCGGCGATCATCGCGGTGAGCGTGGCCGGGGTGCCGGGGAAGTCCACGCCGAGCAGCCGGCGCACGGTGCTGCGGCTGCCGTCGCAGCCGACCAGGTACCGGGCCCGCAGCGGCGCGCCGCCGGCCACCTCGATGTCGACGCCGTCGGCGTCCTGGGTGAGACCGGTGACCTCGGTGCCGTACCGGATCTCCACGCCCAGTTCGGCGGCGCGCTCGGCGAGCAGCCGTTCGGTGTGCGCCTGCGGGATGAGCAGCATGTACGGGTGCCGCGTGGCGGAGGCGTCGAACTCCAGCGGCCGCAGACCGGCGAAGTGGGTGGTGGGCGCCCGCTTGTGGCCCTCCAGGAAGCGCTCGGCGAGGCCCCGTTGGTCGAGCACCTCCAGGGTCCGCGCGTGCATGCCGAGCGCCTTCGAGTGCGGTACCCGCTCGGTGAGCCGTTCCAGCACCAGCACGTCCACGCCGGCCAGCCGCAGCTCGCACGCCAGCATCAGTCCCACCGGGCCGCCGCCCGCGATGACCACGTCCGTCATGGCCCACCTCCCAAACCTTCGTCGGTCCAATGGCGTCAAGGCTTCGGTGCATGCCTCGGACGGTCATCGTGACGGCTTCCGGGGCCGGTGCACGGCCGGAACAGGGGCGACTGCAACCAAGGAACCATGCGGGAAATTCGGGGGGATGCACCCTAGGGTGCAGATGCCTCACCCGGCGCCGGAGAGCCTCGTAACGTGATCGTCGTGGCCGAGATAACCGACGGAATACTCATCTCCAAGGCGCGACCCAGCCTCGTCTTTCGTTACGCACGTCTTTCTCTGGTGGAGGCGCGCCCGACCGTTCAGATCGTCTTCCTTCTGCGGTACGCATTGGGCACCGCATTCACCTCGCGTCAACACGGGCCGAACCCGGAGCAGTTGGTCGTCGGCGCTCTCGCCTGGTGGCTGGCTGTCGTCGCCGCCTACCTCATCAATGGCGTCATGGACGTCAAGGAGGACCGCGCCAATGGGTCCGTCCGGCCGATCGCGCGGGGGGATCTGCCGGAAAGGACGGCCGCTTTCCTGACCGCGGGCGCCACCGCGGGTTCGCTTCTCCTTTCGCAATTCGTTCCCGGACTCACGATCTGGACTGCGGCATTCCTCTTGCTGGGCTGGATCTATTCGGCGCCGCCTTTTCCCGCGAAGCGCTGGAGCAGTGCGTGCGCCGTCGTGGTGTTCGGTCTCGGCTGGACCTCGTTCGCGGGCGGTGCCGCCACCGCCGGCGGCGGGCTGGACACGGCCGGACTCGTCTTCGCCACCGTCATGAGCGCCTGGATGGCCCTGGTGGGATCGGTGGTCAAGGACCTCAGCGACGTCGACGGGGACGCCACCGGCGGGCGCCGTACCGTGGCGGTACGCCATGGCGCCTGGCTGGCGCGGGCGCTCGGTGCGGCGGGCGCGCTGGCCGTCGGCACGGGCGGGGTCCTGGCGGCGCTGCGCTGGGCGCCGTTGACGCTCGCGGCGATGGTGCCGGTGGCCGTCGGAGCCGTCTGTGTGGTGGCGCAGATCGTGCGCACCGCCCGGATCGAGGGCGCGGACAAGCACACGCGCCGCAGCGCCTACCGCGCCTTCATGCGCACCCAGTACACGGCGAACCTCGTCATGGTCGCGGCCCTGGTGCTGCACGCGACGACGACGATGCG
>NZ_JAIQYY010000005.1:294532-365270 GCF_020181035.1 Streptomyces sp. CoH27 | reverse complement strand
CCCGGCCGTTTCGGAACCCGGTGCCGCCGTCGGCCACGGCACCCGGGCCAGCCGACTCGGACCCGGCGCCGCGCCCACCCGCACCACGGCACCCGGGCCCGGCCGCTGCGCACCCGAAGCCACCCGCCGGCGCCTCGGAGCAGACCGGCTCAGCGCCGCCCGTAGGCCTTGTTGATGGCGTCGATCCGGGATTCCGCCTGGAGCTTGGCGTAGATGTTGTTGAGGTGCCGCTTCACGGTCGCCGTCTCGATGCCGAGGTCACGGGCGATCTGGCTGTTGGTCATGGCTCTCGCCACCCTCTCCAGCACCTGTCTCTCACGCTGCGACAGCCCCGCGCAGGCGGCCGACTGCACCGGGGTCTCGCCGGAGGCGTCGGAGCGGGCCTCCTCCTCCGCCGGCTCCTCGGGCAGCGGGGGCGGCGCGGCGTCGTACCCGACGGCTCCGGCGTAGAGCCGGCTGCCCGAACTGGCCCGGAACGCCGTGCTGATCACCAGCAGCGCGGCGGTGCGCCGGGCCGCCGCCTCGCAGCTCACGGCACTGCGCACGGCCGGCTGCATCGCGCTCCACAGGATGTCCACGGCACGCACCGACTCGGCCACCGCGATCCCCTGCGTGGCCCGGTCGACGCCCACCAGATGCGAGTACCTGCGGGCCTCGGCGGGCGGCGACGGCTGCTCGCCCATCAGCGCCGTGACACAGTCCTCGACGATCGCCTGCGCCTGGTCGCGGCACTTCGGCCACGCCTCCTTGCGCGTCGCCAGCGGACTGCGGACCGCCCGCAGCGCGCTCTGATAGGAGCGGACGATGTCGGGAATCGCTGTGCGCAGAAACTGCGCTGCAGCCGGATAAGGCACGGGTCCCCCTGTCTCGATGCCCCACCCCAGACGGGGCATTTTTCTTCATGGCGCCGCATTCCCGCGCATCGCTGGGCCGGAGGCGGCAACCCCCTAAGGTAGCGCCGCACAGTTCGTCTTGATATCGCCTTGTGATCCGCCTCACGAACGAAATGGGGATGCACGTTCCGCATCCCCACGAACCCACCCGCCCACCGCATGGCCTCTGCCCCGCGCGTTAGAGTCCCCGAACGGGGAACGGGGAAGGGAGAATCGACATGCGACTTCGCTGTGCGGTACTGGACGACTTCCAGGGCGTGGCCACCGAACTGGCGGACTGGTCGGTGATCGAGGACGAGGTCGAGGTCGTCGCGCTGCGCGAGCACCTCGCCGACGAGGACGCCCGCGCCGAGGCCCTCGCCGGCTACGACATCGTCGTCACTCTGCGCGAACGGGTCCCCTTCCCCGGCACCCTGCTCGCCCGCCTGCCCCGGCTCAGGCTGCTCATCGCCTCCGGCATGCGCAACAGCGTCATCGACTACGCCGCCGCCGAGCGCCACGGCGTCACCGTGTGCGGCACGCAGAGCTCGGGCATCCCGCCCGCCGAGCTGACCTGGGCGCTCATCCTCGGGCTGGCCCGCGGGATCGTCCAGGAGAACACCGCGCTGCGCACCGGCGGCCCCTGGCAGTCCACCGTCGGCACCGATCTGCACGGCGCCCGGCTCGGCATCCTCGGCCTCGGCCGGATCGGCGGCCGGGTGGCCCAGGTCGGCCTCGCCTTCGGCATGCGGGTCAGCGCCTGGAGCCCCCGCCTGACCAAGGAGCGCGCCGCCGGGCAAGGGGTCGAACTGGCCAACTCCAAAGAGGAGTTGCTCGCCGGCAGCGACTTCGTCTCCGTGCAGGTGCCCGGCGGGGACGCCACGCGCGGCCTCATCGGCGCCGCCGAACTGGCCCTCATGAAGCCGACCGCCTATCTGGTCAACACCTCCCGGGCATCGGTGGTCGACCAGGATGCCCTGCTGACCGCGCTGCACGAGGGCCGGATCGCGGGCGCGGGCGTCGACGTCTTCGACATCGAGCCGCTGCCCGCCGGGCACCCGATGCGCACCGCGCCCCGCCTGCTCGCCACGCCCCACCTGGGCTATGTCTCGCGGTCCAACTACACGACGTACTACGGCCAGGCGGTGGAGAACATCCGCGCCTATCTGACGGGCTCCCCGGTACGGCTGCTGCCCTGAGGGCGACCGCGGCGTACGGACGGCCAGGAACCACGCGTCACGGCCACCCGCGGGACGGGAACCACGCGGTACGGCCGCCTGTGGGACCGGAACCGTGCGGTGTGGCAGATGCCGTACGGCAACCTCAGTCTGCGGTATCCGCCATCGCTCCGCACTCCAGTGAAGCTGCCGTTAAAAGGATGCCCCCGGGGCAATCACCGTGACCAGCCACGCGTGGCGCCATTGAACGGGAAGTGCGGCGGCACGTCCGCCGCTGCGCTTCCCGAACAACACCGCCTGAGAACCATCCGTGGGTACGGCGGCCCGGGTGCGGGGGGCTACGGCCCCGGCCCCGTGCTCTCCGGGTCTACACTCCCGGCCCGCTGCTCAGGTTGGCGCCCGCGACCGTCTGGAGGACCGGGGCGCGAACGCCGGCCTCGGGAAGCTTGAGGTCCGGGAGGCCGAAGTTGCGCGGATCGGGCTGGGTCAGGGGCGCGTCGAGGTTCAGACCGGGGCCGAGGGTGCGCAGGTCGGAGGCGGGGGCTTCGATGCCCACGTGGTCGAAGCGCTCGCCGAGAAGCTGTGGCAGCGGCGCCCGCAGGTCGGCGCCGGGTAGCGCGCCGTTGACGGGCAGCTGGGGTAGGGTCCGGTCGGGCAGGAGGTGCCCGGTTACATAGCGCGGGCCTTCGGGCGTGCCCGGGGTCAGCAGCGGCAGTTCCAGGCCGGCCTCTGGCACCTCCATGCCGAGCGACTGGGAGACGCCCTCCAGCGGCACCGGGACGGGGACCGTGCCGACCGCGACGGCGGGGGTGGCTGCGGCCCCCACGGCGGCCGCGGCGCCCGCGACGACGACGGCAAGGATTCCTCGGGTAGTCGACTTCATGTCAGGTACGGTCTCCCTTTCAGGATGCGGGGCTGCGGGAATTCGACGTCCGTACCGCGTAACGAGCCGGAAAACCGCTTCAGTGCACAATTCCCCCGGCTGCCGTAATTGTCGGCTCGTCACTCTTCAGCTGGTCTCTTCAGCTGGTCCAGAAGTCCCACCAGCGGGTCAGCACGAGCATGCCGATCACGCCGATGTGCAGCACCGGGAGCACCCAGGTGAACTCGGCGAAGAACCGCTTCAGCCAGCCGGGCGCGGGCACGTAGCCGGTTCTGACGATCAGCGAGGTGGCGTACCAGAACATCAGGATCGTGGCGACCCATGCGAGACAGCACCACAGGCACAGCGCGTTGATCCGGTACAGGGACTCGAACTGGAGCCAGGAGACGAACCCGACGCCGAACAGACAGCCGGCCTCGAACGCCAGCCAGTACCAGCCGGGGAAGCGGGCCCCGGCCAGCAGGCTCATGCCGACGCACACGACGACGCCGTAGGTCGCCAGACCCAGCATCGGGTTGGGGAACCCGAACACCGAGGCCTGGGCGCTCTTCATCACGCTGCCGCAGGACACCACCGGGTTCAGGCTGCACCCGGGGACGAAGTTCGGGTTCTTCAGCAGCTTGAACTCGTCGAGGGTGATGACCCAGGAGGCGAGCAGGCCGGCCGCCCCGGTGAGCACCAGCAGCAGCCCGAACCCCCGGCCGCCGGCCAGGGCCCTGACCATCAGCGGCGCACGCTGCCGGCCGGCAGGACGACGTGCGCGGCGGCCTTCAGGGTCTCGTCGGCACCGGCGAAGGCGGCCAGGTCGGCCGGCTCGACGGTCTTGCCGGGCTCGCCCTCGGGCCAGGCGCGGGTCGTGAACACGAGGTAGGCGTAGCCGCGCTCGGCGACGGCGGCGAGCCACTCCTTGGGCGCGTCGGCCTGGGCGACCAGCTGCGGCATCCGTACGACGGCCTGGCCGGCCTCGACCAGCAGGCTGACGGGGAGGCTGGGCCGGCCGTTGCCGTCGACCAGGTCGCCGCCGACCGGCAGCCCGTTGCTGGTCAGCAGCTTCTCGACGGCGGCCGCGGTGGTCTGCGGGCCGCCCTCGGCGTCACCGAGGGAGTAGGCCAGCAGGTAGGGCATGTCGGCGCCGTCGGGAGCCTCGCCGCTCCAGGCCAGGAGGACGAGCGTGCCGAGGTCGGCCGGGCGGAGGTCGCTTGAGGTTGAGGTCACCGCGCGACCTTATCGACGCGTCCGCGCGCCACCGGGCGGCTTCTCACCCTTCCGGACCAGTGCCCGGCCCCGCTCCACACGAACGAGGGAAGCGAGGCCGGAACGTCGCGCGCGGGGGCGAACGGGGTGTCAGCTCTGCAGGGGCAGTCCGCCGAGCAGCGGGTTGTGCTGGTTCACCGCGCCGGTCACGCGCTTGACCGTGTTGAGCACGGAGTGCTTGTTCTCGGTGTTGAGCGCGTCCGACTGGTGCTGCAGCGGCATCGCGTCGTCGAGGGTGAGCGGAGCCTTGGTGAGCTGGTTGACGGCGCCGTTGAGGCTGGTGGGCGTCACGTCGGCGGCGTTGTGGGCGAACGCGGGCGCGGCGACGCCCGCGAGGGCCACGGAACCGGCAACGACAGCGGCAGCCTTCAGGGACTTCATCGTGTTCCTTTCTTCGGCAACTCAAGTCACCCCAGGGAGTTCTGACGCCGTGCCTAACGAGGCCCGGCCGGGCCGGAAACCCCGCGCCGAGAAGACATATGAGCGGGAAAAGCGCTCAGCCGCCGCGCCCGGACGGGGCACGGCGGCTGAGACGGTGGTGACGGCCGCGGTCAGCTGGTCGCGGGCAGAGCCGCCAGCGACGGCGCGGACGGCAGCGAGGCCAGGGAGGTCGGGCTCGGGGAGGGCAGGCCGCTGCCGAGGAGCGTGTTCGTCAGCAGGTTGACCAGGCCGGTGGCGGACGAGAGCACCGCGGACAGGTCGGATGTGACCGCCTTCACCAGGTTGTCGATGGCCTTCTCCAGGTTGGCCAGCGCGTCGGAGGTGAGGTCACGGGACGAGGGCGGTTTCCCGTCGTCGAGGTACTTCGCGGCCACCGGAGCGGCCGTGGCCGCGGGGAGCTTGGAGGTGGCGGCGGAGGACGTCGAGGGGACGGCGGACGTCGAGGGAAGGGTGGACGGTACGGCGGACGTGGACGGTACGGCGGCGGTCGAGGGGACCGCCGGCGCGGTGGGCTTGGCGGCGGACGTGGACGGCTTGGCCGCGGCCGGTGCGGTCGGCTTGGACGCAGCCGACGTAGTGGGCTTGGACGCGGTCGGCTTGGACGCGGCCGGTGCGGTCGGCTTGGCGGCCGACGGTACGACGGACGCCGACGGCTTGGCAGCCGGCACGGTCGAAGTCGACGGCTTGGACGCGGCGGGCGCCGTAGGCGTGGACACGGCCGGGGCGGTGGGTTTCGCGGCTGTCGTGGGGGTGGCGGGCGTCGTGGGCTTCATCAGCGAGGCCGGGTCGGACTTCGCCGCCTCGGCGATGGCCTGATGGGCCGCGTCGCCGAGCTCCCTGGCCTCGTCGGCCGGCAGCTTGCCCTTCTGCAGGGACACTTTGAGCAGGTCGACGACCGGCTGGGGGACGGAACCGGTGTTGTCCAGGGCTCTGACCCGGGCGAGCAGCTTCTCCGCGCCCGGCACGGCGGGCTGGGAGGAGCTGTGGGCTCGCTCTCCGGCCGAATCGGCGGCGACGGCTGCCGGGCCGGTGATACCGACCAGGGCGGCGGCGCAGAGAGTGGTGGACGCAAGGCGCCGCGCGGGCAAACCACGCATAAGGGTGTTCCTTTCGGTGTACATCGAGACCTGATGCCACCGTCTGTTGACCGATCGCTGTCCGCAACCGTTCGAACACGCATAGTGACCCATGTGGGCGAGCGCAAAACCGGCCGCCCGCCCCCGAAGCGATGACGCGGGGCGGACGGCCGGCCGAAGGGTGACGCCCGAACGTCAGTGGTTGACGCAGGTGTTACCGAACGCCGGGTTCAGCAGTCCGATGACGTCGACGGTGTTTCCGCAGACGTTGATCGGAACGTGGATCGGAACCTGGACAACGTTGCCCGACAGCACGCCCGGGGAGTTGGCGGCGCCACCGATCGCGCCGGAGTCGGCGGAGGCCACACCGGCACCGCCGGCGACGGCCGCGACGGCGGCGGAGGTCAGGACCAGACCCTTCGCGATACGCGACATGGAGAGGTGCTCCTTGGGATCGACACAAACATCCGGGCGGATGCCCGGCGCCGTGGTCAACGCGCCACAGCGCCGGGAGTTGTGCCGCCAAAGGGGTGATGCGCCGGAAAGGGGAGCCTTCAGCATTTCAACACCTATATCCTGTTTCGCCAGATTAATACGTATGGCCACTAGAGTTGTGGATCTCTCCAGCACGTGCGAAAGGGCCCCGCCGGTCATGCGCAAGTTCCTCGGTCCGCTGCTGTTCACAACGGCGGGCGCCCTGGCCCTCGCCGCCCCCACCGTCGCCCAGCCGGCCGGCCGCACCGCCCTGCCCCGAGAGCGCCCGCCTGCTCCCGTGCCGAGGTCCGCGTCCCCGAGGGTGGCCGGGTGGCCTACGCGCGGCCGCACTGGGGCGGCAATCTGCGCCCAACGCCATCGGCCTGGCCCGGTTCGCCTTCGACCCGGCGGCCCGGGGGCGCACCCGCGACCGACTCGGGCTGCCCGCCGACGCGTTCGTCATCGGCCGACTCGCCCCGGCAAACGCTTCGGCGCCCTGACCGCGCTCTGCCCCGACTACCCCGGCTCCTGGCTGTTTCCGGCCGGAGTCGGCCCAGAGGGGCCCGCTGCGGCGGGCCGCCCGCGAGGTGGGGGTCGCCGCAGCGGGTGCTGTTCGCCGGAGAGCGGCCGTACCTCGGCGACGACTCGTCCGGCCGGGGCCTGCCCGCGCCGGCCTCGGCGATGGACGTGCTCGCCGCGCCTTCCCTGGAGGAAGCGTTCGGACTCGCGGTCCTTGAGGCATTCGCCGCCGGGCTGCCGGTCTGCTACACCTCCTGCCCGGTCCTGCAGGACGTCCCGCCCGAGGCGGCTCCGGACGCGGTGCGCCTCAGGTGCGACGCCGACGCCTGCGTCCGCTTGGTCGCCGAGGTCCGCGCCGCCGGACCCGGCCCGCGCACCGCACCAAGGCGACCCACCACTGCCGCATCACTCGCAGCGCCGCCCGCCTCATGGACGTCTACACGGCGGCGCTCACGGCCCGCAAGTCCCCGACCAGGTCACCGTCCAGCAGGGAGCGAACCCTCATGGCCAAGAACCACCGAACTGTCCGTCTCTCCCGTCTCCGCACGCTCCCGGCCTGGTCACTGGTGGCGGCCGGGGTCGTCGCGGGCGGGCTGCTCGGCGTCGAGTACGGCGTCGTCAAGCCCCCGGCGTACACGGCGACCAGCTATGTCATCGCCGTACCCATCGACAGGTCCGACACCGCCTCCGCCCTCGGCTTCGCGCAGGCCTACGGCCGGGTCGCCACCCAGCTCGCGGTGCTCGGCGACGCCCAGGTGTGGGCCGGAGTGCCGGTGAACATCCTGCGCGACAGCGTCCGCACCGCGACCTCGGCGGACGCACCGATGGTCTCGGTCTCCGCCACGTCCACCCGCCCGACCCTGTCAGTAGACATGGCCAACGCGGTGGCCCGCGCGCTCATCCGGCACGCCGACGACACCGCGGCGGAGACGCACGTCCAGCTACTTCAGTTCTCCCGTGCGGTGAAGCCGACCGCGCCGAGCTCGGCCTCCGTCAAGGTGACCGCCCTGGTCGGGGCGAGCGCGGGCGGACTGCTCGGCACGCTCGGGCTGCTGGTACGGCTGAGGCGCCGACCGGAGGAGGAGCAGTCCGCACGTCCGGCCTCGGTGCCCGGCCCGGCCGTCGCCGCAGACGCACACGGCAGGGTGTGACGGCCACCGGGACGGTACGTCCCGGCAGCATCACCGGACTCGGCACGGAACTCGTCACCGACGAGGCGGGCTTCGCCGCGCCGGCAACGGACGGTGCGCCACCGCGACCCTGTTCCAGAGCCACGCCTGGCTGCACTCCTGGTGGCTGTCGTACGGCGGGTGCGGCCGGCTACGGCTGCTGCTGGTCCGCTCCGGCGGTGAACTGGTGACCGCAGCGCCGCTGATGCTGGTCCGCCGGCCGCGGCCCGCGCTGGTGCCGCTCGGCGGCGCGATCTCCGACTACGCGGACGTCCTGCTGGACGACGCCGAGAACGGGCGCGCGGCCGGCGCGCTCACCGTGGCACTGACGGACGCGGCGCGCACCACGCTGATCGGCTTCCGCGAGGTACGGCCGGGCGGCGCGGTGGAGCGGATCTACGACCACTGGCGCGGCCCGCGCCGCACGGTGGCCAACTCCCTGTGCTGGAACTGCCCACCGTACCCATGGACGGAGTGGTGGCCCGACTGCCCTCGAACAAGGCCCGGCAGCGGGTCCGCGCCACCCGGGACCGGCTGCGGCTGCGCTCCCCCCGAGCTGCGGGCCCTGCTGGCCACGGGCGCCGACGGGGCGCCGGAGACCCCGGACTGCTCCTGGCCGGTCTCGTCACGGCTCCGCGACACGGTTCGTGCGCGGCGCAGCCTTCACGGCTGGCACGCCGGCGCCGAGGGTACGGCGGCTGCGCGCGGGGGCGGCAGGGTGGCGGATTCCGGCGGGGCGCTCCGCTGAAAGGGTCGTTGTTTTGACGGGCCGTCGAGCCTCTGCGGGTCAGTTGCCGGGCGTGCCTAGGCGGTGGTAGCCCCGCCTGTCAAACACAGCCCGCGCCCCTTCGGGGCGCGGGCTGTGTGCCGGACTCTCGGGCTCCGGCCCCCGGCGCCCTATCGGCGGGCCGCGGCTCGGCCGCGACGGTACAGGACCGTTCCCGCCGCCATCAGTACGGCGCCGGCGGCCGAGGCCGCGAGCATGACCGGGCCGTCACCACCGGTGTGCGCAAGGGTCGGCGGCGGCGCTTGGCGGTCCTCGCCGGCCGGCGGGGTGGCCTCGCGCCCGCCGGGTGGGGTGGTGTGATCGCCGCTGGGGGGCATGCTGTGACCACGGCTCGGGAGTGTCGACTTACCGCCGCCAGGAGTGCGAGGCGTCGAGTCGCCGCCGTGCGGGGTGGTCCCGCCCCCGCCGCGGGATGGTGGGGTGGTAGCACCCCCGCCATGCGGAGGTGGCGAAGTGTCGCCGCCGTGCGGGGTGGTCCCGCCCCCGCCGCGGGATGGTGGGGTGGTAGCACCCCCGCCATGCGGAGGTGGCGAAGTGTCGCCGCCGTGCGGGGGCGGGGTGGTCTTGCTTCCGGTACCCGGCTGGTCGCTTCCGCCTTGGCGCGTCGGTGAACCCTGTTCGTTGGCACAGGAGTTGCCGAACGCCGGGTTCAGCGCCCCGACCACGTCCACGGAGTTGCCGCAGACGTTGACCGGGACGTTCACCGGTGCCTGGACGCTGTTGCCGGACAGCACGCCGGCCGAACCCTGGGCGACGCCTTGCGCGTTGGAGTCGGCGAGCGCGGAGCTGCCGCCGTACAAGGACAGCACGCCGGTCGCGGCGGCGGCCACGACCATGCCCTTGCTGAGAGTCTGTCGCAATCTCGTTGTCTTCCTGCTCGAAGCAGATGGGAAGGCCGGCCCCGGGACGAACAGGATCGGAGGATCGACGATCCGGGGCCAGCCAGAACACAGCCGGTGGGCTGAGGGTTTGCTTACGCCGTCAGTGGGCGGTGCACACGTTGCCGAACGCCGGGTTCAGCAGCGCGATGACGTTCACCGTGTTACCGCAGACGTTGACCGGAACATGCACCGGAACCTGGATCACGTTGCCGGAAAGGACGCCCGGGGAGTTGGTGGCGGCACCGTTGGCCCCGGCGTCGGCGAATGCCGGGGCGGCCCCGCCCAGGGCCAGGATGGCGCCGGCGATGACAGCAGTGCTCTTCTTCATGACTTTTCCCTTCTCTGCGGTCATGCCCCTATGACGGCTCGAAACCGAGCGAGCACAACTGGAACGGCTCGCACCATGACCGGCTGCTTGTAGAACGAGGGATAGACAGCCGAAGAAACTCTGGAACGTGCACCGTCGTGGAATTCACTCGAACGCCTCCATAGATTTGACACGTCCGCGGAAGCCATGAGGCTGCGGCAGAGAAACGCTTCTCCAGGAAGACGCGCAAAAGCCGCCCGGGCGACGGCACGAAAATCGGCGCGCCGTCCGGGCGGTGGTGGGATCGGTGTGGGTCAGCCGTTGTTGGTGCCGTTGCCCGACAGCGCCGAGATGTCGTCCACGATGTGCGACAGCGCCTCGTCGTCCTTGGCCTGGGTGGAGTTCTCGGTGCACTGCTGGTTCTGCGGCGAGGACAGCACCGGGATGTCCTGGACACCGACGTTGGCGATGAGGGCGGCGACCGACTGGACGTCCGCCTTCGCCGGCAGGCCGACGCAGAGCTTGTTGAGCGAGCTCTGCACCAGCGTGGCCTGCGGGCTGAGGTTGCCCCCGGTCACGCTGTTGCCGAACACCTCACTGGCACTGTTGCCGCTGAGCGACGTGGTGCCCGTGTCGTTGCCGATGGCAAGCGCCTGGGGGGCCGCCGCCGCCGACACACCGATGATGGACGCGGCGACCGCCGCCGCGGCCATTGCCTTCTTCAGCATTTCGCTTTCCTTTCCTGACTCCTCGCCAAGACGCACGTTCCTGCCCCCGCAACAACCGGCCCGCAGCGGATCGGTTGCGGGGCGTCACCCGATCGGATCGTTCGGCTTGACGGAACCGGTGGAATTCCTCAGCCCGCGCACCGGGCAGGTCCACACGCCCCTGTGTGGGCCATCGGAGTGAACCGGAGCAACCATTCATGAGATGGGAAGTTGAACCAGGTGCTCCGGTGGACGGGGTTTCTTCAGAAGGGAATGCGCAAGTGATCAAGAAGGTTATGGCTACCGTCGCGGTAGCCGCCTCCGTCGTCGGTGCTTCGGCCGCCGTCGCGTCGCCGGCCCTGGCCATCGGCAACGACACGGGCACCACGTCATTGAGCGGCAACGGCGCCTCGCAGGCGTTCGGCAACTCCGCGACCTTCGGCAACATGAGCCCGCAGATGGCGCTCATCCAGGGCTCGCTGAACAAGCCCTGCATCGGCCTGCCGGCGAAGGTCAACGCCCAGTCGATCCTGGCCCTGGTCAACGTCGGCGTGCAGGACATCCCGGTCCTGTCCTCGCCGCAGAACCAGCAGTGCACCGAGAACTCCACCCAGGCCAAGGGCGACGAGCCGCTCTCGCACATCCTGGACGACATCTCCGCGCTGTCCGGCAACGGCACCGGCAACCACTGATCCGGAGATCTCCCGGGCCCCGTACGGGCCCGCCCCGAAGGGCTGCCGCTTCCCGGCAGCCCTTCGGTCTGTCCTGACCGGCCCCGCAGGCCAAGGGCGCTTGTGACCTCATCGGACTGCGCTGGCCCGATCGGGGCAAACAGCGCAACCCGGGGCGGATCGGCAGCGTTGACAATCACGCAGCTCCTCCCCGGAGTCCGCCTTTCGAAAGGGAACGAACATGAAGAAGCTGTGGGCAACCGCGGCTGTCGCCGCCTCCGTCGCCGGTCTCGCCGGTATGGCGGCCCCCCAGGCCCTCGCCATCGGTGACGACCACGGCACCACGTCGTTCAGCGGCAATGACGCCACGCAGTCGTTCGGCAACTCGGCCACCTTCGGCAACATGAGCCCGCAGCTCTCGCTGGTCCAGGGCTCGCTGAACAAGCCCTGCATCGGCCTGCCGGCGAAGGCGGACGTCCAGTCCCTCGTCGCCCTGGTCAACGTCGGCGTGCAGGACATCCCGGTCCTGTCCTCGCCGCAGAACCAGCAGTGCACCGAGAACTCCACCCAGGCCAAGGGCGACGAGGCCCTGTCGCACATCCTGGACGACATCTCCGCGCTGTCCGGCAACGGCACCAACAACGGCTGATCGAGTCCTTCCGCGGCGGCGGGTCACCAGCCCCCCGGTGGCCCGCCGCCGTTTCTGCTTCACCTTCGGCGAGCAGGACGTCCTCGTGGCCGGGCCGCTAGGGCGTGTATCGAAAGTTCTGGATCACAGATCTTCGCTGCGGATTGTGACGGCGGTCGCCTCGTGACAGATAGAGAGCCTGAACAGCTGTGGCGCCGTGGCGTGCTGTGGATGGTCAGGCTCCTGTCATTGCCGGGGCAAAGCGGGTTGATTTAGCGCCGCTGCCATCGGTGTCAGGTGCGGGGCTTGGTCGTGGCGGCTGTCTGGGGCAGGCTTTCGACGATGGCCGAGACGCGTCGGGCGAACTTCTGCAGGTCCTCGACGGATCCTTCGACGGCGAAGGCCGACGCCCACGCGTCGCCGATGACCAGGGCGTAGTTGCCAAGGAATCTGGGGTCTCACGGAGGTCCGCATGGAAGAGGAGTCTGCACAGTCCGCGAGGCAAGTCCACGCCTCGGGGTCGACCTCCGGCCCCAGGGGGTGCATCGAGTTCATCAGCGTCGGCGAGAAGCAAGGGTCCAGTCTGCTGAGTGCAGCCGTTGGCGTAGCCCTGGCTCGCCGCGGTTCCCGTGTCGCGTACCTGGTCGATGTCTTCGGCAACGCGCACGCGGAAGCGTTTGTGCCGAACCGATATCGGGAGCCATGGCCGCACGTGAACCCGGATCTGCAGACCACTCCGGGGCAGTTGCGGGTGGCTCTCCAGACGATGTGGACCGCGGGCGGGCCTCGCGCAGCATTCGCCGGTCTGACCCGGGAAATGTCCGAGAGTCGGCCCGAGCCGGACCGGACGGGGTGGCTGAGCCCCGAGGCGGTGGAGGCGTGGGAGCAACCCCTCCCGCCGGCGGAGCATGTGCTCCCTCCCGACCAGCGCCGCACGCGCTACCAGGCCCAGGCGGCCCGGGCGGAGCAGCGGCGCATGCTCGCCGACGGGGAGGCTGGTGACATCGTGGCCATCGACTCCGGCCGCCGCCCCCGGGTGATCGGCGTACCCGTCGACTACACCCTCGTGGTCCGCCGGTGGGATCCGCAGGACTGGCTGGACTACGAAGCCGACTCGGTGTCAGACAGGATCGACACCCGCGAGACCGCCCGGCGCCTGGCGACACGGATCGGCACACCTCCCGCAGGACCGTGGGCGCTCGTCGTCACCGGCCTGTCCCCTATCCACCCGCGGAGCTCCTCCAACTGGCAGACCCGCGAGTATTTCGACGCCCTGGGCATCGAGCTGCGTGAGCTGGGCTTGACCGGTCTGGACCGCGTCGCCATGGTCCGGCATCACGAGGACCTGCGTGACTGGCAGAGGGATCTACGCGTGCGGCCTCAGCTTGCCGAGTACGGCGGCCCGGTCCACGCCTTCCGTCCCGAAGGGTTCCTCGCCAACGGCCTGGACGACCTGCTGACCACCGTCACCCGCGCCCTCCACAACCGCCCCCAACCACGCTGCCCAGCGAACCCTCAGCCTCGGCATCTGCCGGTCACAGCCACTCGTTGATGACTGCTACCAGCACGGTCGCCTCGTAGCGGACCGCCAACTTGTCATACCTCGTGGCAACCGCCCGATGCCTCTTGAGGCGATTGATGCCGCACTCGACCGCGTGCCTCGCCTTGTAGTCCTCGGCGTCGAACTTCGGAGGACGACCGCCGCGCGAGCCCGCTTCTTGCGGTTGCGCACCTGGTCAGCCTTGTCCGGGATGGTGCAGCGGATGCCACGCCGCCGCAGGTAGGCGCGGTTCTTACGCGAGGCGTACGCCTTGTCGGCACGGACCCGACTTGGCCGGGTGCGCGGCCGGCCAGACCCGGGGCGGGGAACCCGGACGCGCCCCAGGACGACCTCGAACTGCGGGGAGTCACCCCGCTGCCCGGCCGTGATCACGATCGACATGGGCTTCTGCCACTGCCCGACAGCCAGGTGCAGCTTCGTGGTCAGGCCCCCGCGCGAACGCCCGGCCCATGGTCGGCAGGCTCGGCCGCGACGCCGCCGGGCGGCTCCTTCTGCAGCTCCCCTTTTTCCGCGCCCCGGCGGCATGCTGATGGGCGCGCACAACGGTGGAGTCGACGTTGAGGTCCCAGGTGATCAGGTCCTTCGCGTCGGCCTGGGCCTGCAACTCGGTGAAGATCCGATGCCAGGTTCCGTCCCGCTGCCAGCGGCGGAACAAGTCGTACGCTCGGCCCCACGGCCCGTACTGCTCGGGCAAGTCCCGCCAGGGGATCCCGGTGCGGACCCGGAGCCGTATGCCGTCGATCAACTGCCGACGCGTCCATATCGGCGGCCGTCCTGGCTTCTTGCCCTTCGGCAACAGCGGCTCCAGCACCGCCCACTGCGCGTCCGTCAGGTCTCCACGTGCCACGAACCAAGATCATCTCACGTCGAAAGATCCACTTCCGATACACGCCCTAGGAGACGATGTCCTTGCGGGCGAATCCCCGGAAGGCCAGGGCGAACAGCACCAGGGCGTACGACACGGAGATCGCGGCGCCCTGGATCATGCCGGACCACTCGGCGTGCGGCTGGATGGCGTCGGCCCAGGCGAACTGCCAGTGCGCGGGCAGGAAGTCGCGCCAGTGGCCGAGGGCGGTGACGGCGTCCAGGACGTTGCCGACGATCGTCAGGCCGACCGCGCCGCCGACCGCGCCGAGCGGGGCGTCCGTCTTCGTGGACAGCCAGAACGCGAGCCCGGCGGTGACCAGTTGGGACACGAAGACGTACGCCACGACCAGCACGAGCCGCTGGGCCGCCGTGCCGGTGTCCAGCGCGCCGCCGGTGGGGATCTGCAGCGGGCCCCAGCCGTAGGCGGCCGTGCCGACGGCGAGCGCCACGACCGGGAGCAGCACCATCGCGGCGAGGCTCATCCCGAGGGCCACGACGAGCTTGGACCACAGCAGGCGGGCCCGGGGCACGGGCGCGGCCAGCAGATAGCGCAGGGAGGACCAGCTGGCCTCGGAGGCGACGGTGTCCCCGCAGAACAGGGCGACCGGGATCACCAGCAGGAAGCCCACCGACACGAACAGGTTCACCGCGGCGAAGTTGGCGCCGGACGCGGTGGCCGTGTCCATCAGGGTGATCTGGCCGCCCCGGTCGTGCGGGGTGCCGATCGCGAAGGCGATGAGCAGGACGAACGGCAGCAGGAACAAGATCGCGCCCATGACCAGGGTGCGGCGCCGCTTGAGCTGGCGGACCAGCTCGACCCGCAGGGGCAGGGTGTGCCGGGTCTGATAGCCGGAGGCGACCTCCTCGGTGAGCGTGCTCATGCGGAACCTCCTATCAGGGTCAGGAAGGCGTCCTCCAGGCGGCGGTGCGGGCCGACCGAGGCGACGGGCACATCGAGGCGCACCAGCTCCACGACCAGCCGCTCGGCCGTGCCGCCCGGCTCCAGCCGGACCAGCAGTCCGTCGTCGGTGCGTACGGCGGAGGCGATGCCGGGCAGCGCGCCCACCTTCTCCACGACCGGGTCCTGCACGGGCACGGCGGTGCCGACCAGCAGGGTGTCGCCGGAGCCGACGATCTCCCGGACGGGGCCCGCCTGGACGAGCCGGCCGCGGTCCATCACCACCAGGTGGGTGCAGGACTGCTCGACCTCGGCGAGGAGATGGCTGGAGACGATCACCGTACGGCCCGCGGCCGCGTAGCGGATCATCACCTCGCGCATCTCGCGGATCTGGGGCGGGTCGAGGCCGTTGGTGGGTTCGTCGAGGATGAGCAGGTCGGGCAGGCCGAGCATGGCCTGGGCGATGGCGAGGCGCTGGCGCATGCCCTGGGAGTAGGTGCGCACCGCACGGGCGAGCGCGTCGCCGAGCCCGGCGATCTCCAGGGCCTCGTCCAGGTGGGCGTCCTCGGGCGGGCGGCCGGTGGCCCGCCAGTACAGCTCCAGGTTCTCCCGGCCGGACAGGTGCGGCAGGAAGCCCGCGCCCTCCACGAAGGCGCCGACCCGGGACAGCACGGGCGCGCCGGGCCGGATGGCGTGGCCGAAGACCCTGATCTCGCCGTCGTCCGGGGTGATCAGGCCCATCAGCATGCGCAGGGTGGTGGTCTTGCCCGCGCCGTTGGGGCCGAGCAGGCCGAGCACCTGGCCGCGTTCCACCCGGAAGGACAGCTCGCGCACGGCGTACCGGTCGGTGGACTTGGCGTACCGCTTGCTCAGGTCCTTGATGACGAGCGGGACGTCGGTGAGCTCCGGGTCGGGTGCGGGGGCGGTCGTCCGGCGACGGCCGGTGAGCAGCAGGGCGAGCGCGGCCACGGCGCCGGCCCCGGGCAGCCACCAGACCCAGGCGGGCAGGGGTGCGGCGGCGGCGGTGACGGCGGGGGCCGTCGGCACGCTCAGCGCGCCCTTCAGGGAGACGGTGTAGGTGGCAGGGGCGGCCGGGGAGGCGTAGCCGAGGTCGGTGGAGGCGAGGACCAGGCGGAGCCGGTGGCCCTTCTGCACCTTGTGGTCGATCGCCGGGAGGGTGACCGTGACGTCCTGGCCGGCCTTGGCGCCGGTCACCCGGAAGGGGGCGACGAGCTGGGAGGGCAGCACCTGCTGGGTGCCGTCGGGGCCGACGTCGTAGACCTTGCCGAACAGGACGGCGTCGTCGCTGGTCGAGGTGATGTGGACGGTGGCCGTGGGGGCGCCGGTGATCTGGAGGTCGTGCGTGAGCCGGGCGGAGTCGAACCTGGCGTACTGGCCGGGGAAGTCGAGGGAGACGCCGACGCCGAGCGCGGACAGCTGGCTCAGGCCGCCGGAGGCGCCGAGGCCGGGCAGCGCGGAGACGCCGGGCGGGCTGGCGCCTGCCGGGTTGGCGACCTGCTGGGTGCCGCCGGTCAGGGCGACGGAGCGCTGGTGGTCGTGCAGGCCGGGGTAGGCGGCGGCACTGGCGCCGCGCAACTGGGCGGTGCCGTCGCGCGAGTCCACGCCCCCGGTCCGGGTGATCCGGAAGGCCGGTCCGGTATCGGCGCTCTTCTCACCCTTCAGATAGCGGTCGAACCACGCACGCACGCGTGTCTGGACGCGGCCGTTCTCCATGTCGCCGCCGTCGTGGCCGCCCGCGATCCAGTCGACGTCCACAGGGGCGCCGTTGGCGCGGATCGCCTTCTGGGCGGCGTCGGCCTGGCCGAGGGGGAACAGGGAGTCCGTCTGGCCCTGGACCAGCAGGGTGGGCACCTTGATGCGGGCGGCTACGGCGGACGGCGAGCGCTCCTGAAGCAGCGTGCGGGCGGCCGCGTCCGGGGTGCCGGACTCGGCGACCCTGTTGTACATCTGGCACAGCTCGGGCTCGAAGTGGGCGCAGCCGCCGCCGGTGTTGAAGAAGATGCCGGCCCACAGCTTCTTGAACACGCCGTTCGGGAAGAGGGCGTCGGCGAGGTTCCAGTACGTGATGGCCGGGGCGATGGCGTCCACCCGGTCGTCGTATCCGGCGGCGAGCAGGGAGATCGCGCCGCCGTAGGAGCCGCCGGCCACGCCCACGCGCGGGTCGCCGGGTTTGTCGAGCTGGACCTGGGGCTTCTTCGCGAGCCAGTCGATGAGCCGGGAGACGTCGGCGACCTCGGCCTTGGGGTCGTTGAGCCCGATCTTCCCCGTCGACCTGCCGAAGCCGCGCGCGGACCAGGTCAGGACCGCGTACCCGTCCCGGGCGAGGTCCTCGGCCTGGCCGCGCATGTCGTCCTTGCTGCCGCCGAAGCCGTGCGCCAGCAGGACGGCGGGGTGGCGGCCGGAGCCGGCCGGGGTGAAGTACGAGGTGTCCAGACGGGCGCCGCCGGGCATGGCCATGACCTGGTCGGTGCGGTGCACCGCGGGCGGGCCGTCATCGGCGGCGGCGACCGTCCACGTCCCGGCGCCGGCGAGCACCACGACAGCGGCCGCGGCGGCCGTCAGCCGCCGCGGTCCTTTGAGCAGCCCTCGCACCGAGAGCCGGCGAAGATCCATGCCCCAACGGTACGGGCCCGCACTGACATCCGATGGATCCCCCGGGCTGAACCCGGGCCCCTCCTTGGGGCGTACGGACCCGCGCCGCCGTACTTCGGGCGCGGTACGCAAGGGCCGGCGTCAGGCCTGGGCGTTCTCCGGCACCCGGACGTCCTCCGGCAGGGACACCAGCCAGCGGGTCTCGCGGCGCGGGCGGAGGTAGAAGGCCCAGTAGAGGGTGGCGACGGCGGTGATGCCGCCGGTCCACCACAGGTACGACGGGTCCTGCTCGACCAGGATGTAGAGGAGGACGGCGATCAGCAGGATCGGCATCGCCGGCCACAGCGGCATCCGCCAGGCCTGCCGGGTGCCGTGCGCTCCGCGCCGGGCGAGCAGCGCGGCGATCGCGACCAGCAGGTACAGGCCGGTGACGGCGACGCCGGTGACGCCGTAGAGGGTGTCCAGGTTCACGAAGCAGAGAAAGGCGCCGGGGACGCCGACGACGAGGGTGGCGACCCACGGGGAGCCGAACCGGCCGAGCTTGGCGAGGGCGTTGTTGACCGGCGCGGGCCAGGCCTTGTCGCGGGCGGAGGCGAACAGGACGCGGGAGTTCTGGATGACCATGACGATGCCCGCGTTGATGATCGCGAGGGCGACGCAGAGGCTGACGAAGGTGCCGACGGCCGAGTTGCTCCAGGCGATGACCATGCTGGAGATGTCGCCGCCGGTCAGGGTCTTGAGGTCACCGGCGCCCAGGGTGATCGCCATGACCGGCACCAGGATGACGACGCTGGAGATGGCGAGGGTGGCGAGGACGGTACGGGCGACGCTGCGGCGCGGGTTCTCCAGTTCCTCGGAGAGGTAGATGGCGGTGGAGAAGCCCTGGGTGGCGAAGAGGGCGATGGCGAGCCCGGAGAGGACCATCATGGCCGTGACCGGGTTGACGTGCGCGTGGTCACCGGCCACCTGGAGCGAGCTCACGAGGCTGCCCGCACCGCGGTGGGAGTGGCTGAAGCCGAGGACGGCGACGACACCGGCGGCGACGACCTCCAGGACCAGGAAGATGCCGGTGATCCAGGCGTTGGCGCGCAGGTCCAGCAGGCCGGCGAGGGTGGCCGCGATCATCACGCCGGCGCCCGTCCAGGCCGGGTCGAGGTGGACGACCGGGGCGAGGTAGTCGGCGGTGCCCATCGCGATGACCGGAGGGACGATCATCACGACGAGCAGCGACATCACGAAGGCCAGCCAGCCGGCGAGCCGCCCGGCCAGTGTGGAGACGATCGCGTACTCGCCGCCGGCGCTGGGGATGAGGGTGCCCAGCTCCGAGTAACAGAAGGCCACGGGGATGCAGAGCAGCGCGCCGATGACGAGGCACAGGGCGGTCGCGGTGCCGAGACTGGAGAACAGGTCGGGAACGATCACGAAGAGCGTCGAGGCGGGCGTGACGCAGGACAGCGTCAGCAGGGTGCCGCCGACCACGCCGATGGAGCGCTTGAGTTGCCGGGGACTGTGCGAAGCGCCCGGGGCGGATGTCTCGGCAGGGCTGAACGTGTCGGTCATGCGGCGGTTCCGATCGACTCGTGTGACATGAGGGTGGGGCTCGGGAGCGCGCTATCGCCTCCGGCGGATCGTGGTGCGTGTGTGTCTCGTCCGCTCCCGGCGGTGCATAGGGAACCCCGACGAAAACCGCCGCGTCAATGGGTGTTCACCTACGGAATCCGCAGCCAAAAAGCGATCAACAACGGATTCCCGCACCAACCGTCCACATTCTCGGGCCGTTGCGGCCGTACGAGAATCGCAGCGCCCCGGCCCAAAAAAACAGGGCCGTCCGCATAGCGGACGGCCCTGTCAGGCCCTGTCGGTCGCTCAGTGGTTGCGCGGGAAGCCCAGGTCCACGCCCGCCGGGGCGTCGGCCGGGTCGGGCCAGCGGGTGGTGACGACCTTGCCGCGGGTGTAGAAGTGCGTGCCGTCGTTGCCGTAGATGTGGTGATCGCCGAAGAGCGAGTCCTTCCAGCCGCCGAAGGAGTGGTAGCCCACCGGCACCGGGATCGGCACGTTCACGCCGACCATGCCGGCCTCGACCTCCAGCTGGAAGCGGCGGGCCGCGCCGCCGTCCCGGGTGAAGATCGCGGTGCCGTTGCCGAACGGCGAGGCGTTGATGAGGGCCAGACCCTCCTCGTACGTCTCCGCGCGCAGCACGCACAGCACCGGGCCGAAGATCTCGTCCTGGTAGGCCTTGGCGCTGGTCGGCACCTTGTCGAGCAGCGAGATGCCGATCCAGTGGCCGTCCTCGAAGCCCTCGACCGTGTACCCGGTGCCGTCGAGCACGACCTCGGCGCCTTCCGCCGCCGCGCCCGTCACGTAGGACGCCACCTTGTCGCGGTGGGCGGCCGTGATCAGCGGGCCCATCTCGGACGTCGGGTCGTTGCCGGGACCGATCTTGATCTTCTCGGCGCGCTCGCGGATCTTCTCCACCAGCGTGTCGCCGATCGAGCCGACCGCGACGACGGCCGAGATGGCCATGCAGCGCTCGCCCGCGGAGCCGTAGGCCGCCGAGACCGCCGCGTCGGCGGCCGCGTCCAGGTCGGCGTCCGGCAGGACCAGCATGTGGTTCTTGGCGCCGCCCAGGGCCTGGACGCGCTTGTGGTTGGCGGCGGCGGTGGTGTGGATGTAGCGGGCGATCGGGGTCGAGCCGACGAAGGACACGGCCTTGACGTCCGGGTGCTCCAGCAGCCGGTCGACGGCCACCTTGTCGCCGTGCACGACGTTGAAGACGCCGTCCGGCAGGCCGGCCTCGGCCAGCAGCTCGGCGAGCTTGATCGACGCCGACGGGTCCTTCTCGCTCGGCTTCAGCACGAAGGTGTTGCCGGTCGCGATGGCGATCGGGAACATCCACATCGGGACCATCGCCGGGAAGTTGAACGGCGTGATGCCCGCGACGACACCGAGCGGCTGGCGGATGGAGGAGACGTCCACCCGGCTGGCGACCTGCGTGGACAGCTCGCCCTTGAGCTGCACGTTGATGCCGCAGGCCAGGTCCACGATCTCCAGACCGCGCGCGACCTCACCGAGCGCGTCGGAGTGCACCTTGCCGTGCTCGGCGGTGATCAGCTCCGCGATGGCGTCCCGGTTGGCGTCCAGCAGCGCGCGGAACTTGAAGAGGATGTTCGTGCGCTGGGCCAGCGAGGACTCGCCCCAGGTGACGAAGGCCTCCTTGGCCGCCGCCACCGCCGCGTCCACCTCGTCGACCGAGGCGAACGCGACCTTCGTGGTGACCGCACCGGTCGCCGGGTCGGTGACCGGCCCGTACGTGCCCGACGCGCCTTCGACGGTCTTGCCGCCGATCCAGTGGTTGACGATCTTCGTCATGACCAGAGACTCCTTACTCACAGATGGCGGCGTCGGGTCGAGACGTGCCGTTCGTACAGCTCACGTGCCTTGACCGCCGACGGTCGCGTCGCGGTCTCGGCCACAGGAACATCCCACCAGGCCTGCGCCGGAGGCGCGCCCGACACAGTGTCGGACGTTTCGGTCTCCACGTAGACACATGTGGGAGTGTCGGCGGCCCGCGCCTCGGCGAGTGCCTCGCGCAGGTCCCGTACGGTCTTCGCGCGCAGCACCCGCATGCCCAGGCTGGCCGCGTTGGCGGCGAGGTCGAGGGGCAGCGGGGCACCCGTGAGCGTCCCGTCGTCCGTCGGGAAGCGGTAGGCCGTGCCGAAGCGCTCGCCGCCCACCGACTCCGACAGCCCGCCGATGGACGCGTACCCGTGGTTCTGCACCAGCAGGATCTTGATCGCGATGCCCTCCTGCACGGCCGTCACGATCTCCGTCGGCATCATCAGATACGTGCCGTCGCCGACCAGCGCCCACACGTTGCGCTCCGGCGCGGCGAGCTTCACGCCGATCGCGGCCGGGATCTCGTAGCCCATGCAGGAGTAGCCGTACTCCAGGTGGTACTGGTCGTACGAGCGGGCCCGCCACAGCTTGTGCAGGTCGCCGGGGAGCGAGCCGGCCGCGTTGATGATGATGTCGGACTCGTCGGCCAGGGCGTCCAGGGCGCCGAGGACCTGCGGCTGGGTCGGCCGTACGTCCGGTTCGTCGGCCTCGTAGCAGGCGTCGACGCGCTGCTCCCAGCGCTCCTTGTCCTCGGTGTACTCGGTGACGTAGGAGTCCTGGACCCGGTGGCCGTGCATCTGGAGGGCCTCGGTCAGCTCGCCCAGACCGCTGCGGGCGTCCGCGATCAGCGGCAGCGCGCCCAGCTTGTGGCCGTCGAAGGGGGCGATGTTGAGGTTCAGGAAGCGGACGTCCGGGTTCGCGAAGAGGGTGCCGGAGGCGGTGGTGAAGTCGGTGTAGCGGGTGCCGACGCCGATCACCAGGTCGGCGGTGCGGGCCAGTTCGTCGGCGGTCGCGGTGCCGGTGTGGCCGACCCCGCCCACGTCCTGCGGGTGGTCCCAGCGCAGCGAGCCCTTGCCGGCCTGGGTGGAGGCGACCGGGATCCGGGTGACCGACGCGAACTCCGCGAGGGCCTCCTCGGCGCGGCTGTGGTGGACCCCGCCGCCCGCGACGACGAGGGGCCGCTTCGCCGCGCGGATCGCCCGGACCGCCTCGGCCAGTTCGACGGGGTCCGCGCCCGGCCGGCGTACGGTCCACACGCGCTCGGCGAAGAACTCCTCCGGCCAGTCGTACGCCTCGGCCTGCACGTCCTGGGGCAGCGCGAGGGTGACGGCGCCGGTCTCGACCGGGTCGGTGAGGACCCGCATGGCCTGGATCGCGGACGGGATCAGCTGCTCGGGGCGGGTGATCCGGTCGAAGTACTTCGACACCGGGCGCAGCGTGTCGTTGACCGAGACGTCGCCCGCGTACGGCACCTCCAGCTGCTGGAGCACCGGGTCGGCGGGGCGGGTCGCGAAGACGTCGCCGGGCAGCAGCAGGACCGGGAGGTGGTTGATGGTGGCGAGGGCCGCGCCGGTGACGAGGTTGGTCGCGCCGGGGCCGATCGACGTCGTCACCGCGTGCGTGGACAGCCGGTTCGCCTGGCGGGCGTAACCGACGGCCGCGTGCACCATGGACTGCTCGTTGCGGCCCTGGTGGTACGGCATCGTCTCGGCGTACTCGATGAGCGCCTGGCCGAGGCCGGCGACATTGCCGTGCCCGAAGATGCCCCAGGTCGCGCCGATCAGCCGGCGGCGCTCGCCGTCCCGCTCGGTGTACTGGGCGGCGAGGAAGCGGACGAGTGCCTGGGCGACGGTCAGCCGGGTCGTCGTCATCGGTACCCCCCTGTGGTGTCGGTGTGGTCCGGGTGGAAGCAGATCCGCCACTCGCGGGTGGCGCCCGGGCCCGCCATGACGTTCAGGTAGTACATGTCGTGGCCGGGCTGGGCGATCGACGGGCCGTGCCAGCCGTCGGGGACGAGGACGGCGTCGCCGGAGCGGACCTCGGCGAGGACGTCGGAGCCGCCCTCGCGCGAGGGGGACACGCGCTGATAGCCGAGACCGTTCGGGCCGTCGATCTCGAAGTAGTAGATCTCCTCCAGCTCGGACTCCTCGCCCGGCCGGTGCTCGTCGTGCTTGTGCGGCGGGTACGAGGACCAGTTGCCGCCGGGGGTGATCACCTCGACGGCGATCAGCTTGTCGCAGTCGAACGAGTCGGCGGAGGCGAAGTTGCGCACCTGGCGGGCGCAGGTGCCGCTGCCGCGCTGCTCGACGGGGACCTCCGGCGCGGGACCGTAGCGGGCGGGGAGTCGTCGCTCGCACTTCGCTCCTGCCAGGGCGAAGCGGCCTCCCGCGCCGGAGGCGATCTGGACCCGGGCGTCCCGGGGAACGTACGCGAAGTCGGAGACTGCCGCGAACACGCTCTCCCGACCCAGGAGTTGGAACTCTTCTTCCTCGGTGTGGACGGTACATCCGCCTTCCAGCGGAAGCACGATCCACTCACTGTCACCGGTGGTGAACATATGCGTGCCACCAGGCGTCAACTCGACGACACGCAAGCTGCTGTGTGTCCAGCCGGCCACCTTGGGACCGATGTCGACGGCGTACTGGGCGTTCCGGGTCGCGCCCTTGGCCAGATGCAGATCGGTGCTGGTCATGCGGCCCTCACAGCAGTCCTACGGCGGTGTCCACAGCGGCGGCCACATCGCCGTCCGCCGGGTACAGCAGCGAGCGGCCGACCACCAGGCCGCGCACGGTGGGGAGTTGGAGCGCGCCGCGCCACTTCTCGTAGGCGGCGACCTGGTCCTCGGGCGAATCGCCGATGTCACCGCCGAGCAGCACGGCCGGCAGGGTCGACGTCTCCATGACCTGGGCCATGTCGTCGGGGTCGTCGGTGACGGGCACCTTCAGCCAGGTGTAGGCGGAGGAGCCGCCGAGGCCGGAGGCGATGGCGATGGACCGGGTGACCGCCTCGGCGCTCAGGTCGTTCTTCACCTTCCCCTCGGGGGTGCGGCGGCTGATGAACGGCTCGACGAAGACCGGCAGCCGGCGCGCCGCCATGGCGTCGATGGCGCGGGCGGTGGACTCCAGGGTGGTCAGCGAACCGGGGTCGTCGTAGTCGATCCGCAGCAGCAGCTTGCCCGCGTCGAAGCCGAGCCGCTCGATGTCCTCGGGCCGGTGGCCGGTGAAGCGGTCGTCCAGCTCGAAGCTGGCGCCCTGGAGTCCGCCCCGGTTCATCGAGCCCATGACCACCTTGTGGTCGAGGGCGCCGAGCAGCAGCAGGTCGTCCAGGATGTCGGCGGTGGCGAGGACGCCGTCGACGCCGGGGCGGGACAGCGCCAGGCAGAGCCGTTCCAGCAGGTCGGCGCGGTTGGCCATGGCGAGCTTGCGGTCGCCGACGCCGAGCGCGCCCCGGGCGGGGTGGTCGGCGGCGACGATCATCAGCTTGCCGCTCTCGTTGAGCAGCGGCCTGCGGGCCCGGCGGGTGGCGGCCTCGGTGATCGCCTCGGGGTGGTGGGTGCGGATGCGGACGAGCTCGGCGACATCGACCCGCGGCTGCCGTCCGGCGTCCCCGCCCTCGGTGTGGGTGCCCGTGACACGGCCGGCCCTCACAGCACCGCTCCGGCGTCCAGGGCGGCGGCCACCTCGTCCGGGGTGGGCATCGCGGAGGAGCACTCCAGCCGGGAGGCGACGATGGCGCCGGCCGCGTTGGCGTGACGCATGATCGTCTCCAGGTCCCAGCCTTCGAGGAGGCCGTGGCACAGGGAACCGCCGAAGGCGTCCCCGGCGCCGAGCCCGTTGAGGACGGTGACCGGCAGGGGCGGCACCTCGGCCGAGTCGCCGGAAGCGCTTACCGCGAGGACGCCCTTGGGTCCCTGCTTGACGACGGCGATCTCGACCCCGGCGTCCAGCAGCGCGCGTGCGGCCGCATGCGGCTCGCGCACCCCGGTCGCGACCTCCACCTCGTCCAGGTTGCCGACGGCGACGGTGGTGTGCCGCAGGGCCTCGGCGTAGAAGGGGCGGGCCTGGTCGGGGTCGGACCAGAACATGGGGCGCCAGTCGAGGTCGAAGACCGTCGCAGCGGACTTGGCGCGGTGGGCGAGGGCGGCGAGGGTCGCCGTACGGCTCGGCTCCTCGCTCAGGCCGGTGCCGGTGACCCAGAAGATGCGGGCGTCGCGGATCGCGTCGAGATCGAGCTCGTGGGCGTCGATCTCCAGGTCGGGCGCCTTGGGCTGCCGGTAGAAGTAGAGCGGGAAGTCGTCCGGCGGGAAGACCTCGCAGAAGGTGACCGGGGTCGGCAGGCCCGGGACCGGGGTGACCCAGCGGTCGTCGACGCCGAAACCGCGCAGCGCCTCGTGCAGATAGGCGCCGAACGGGTCGTCGCCGGTGCGGGTGATCACGGCGGTGCGCCGGCCGAGCCGGGCCGCGGCGACCGCGACGTTCGTGGCCGACCCGCCGAGGAACTTGCCGAAGGACGACACCTGGGCGAGCGGGACACCGGTTTGCAGTGGATACAGGTCCACTCCGATCCGCCCCATGGTGATCAGGTCGTAGGCCATCGGCTTCCCTTCGTCACGGCTCTCCACGGCTTTGTAGTCCCGCACGCCGAGCCCTGTCAATGTTTTGTCCAGACATTCGGACCAGCTCTTGACACCGCTTTCCACGCACCCGCACGCTGACGGCCATGACGTCGTTGTCACCCTCCTCCTCACTCTCCCGTATCCGGATCGGATCGGCGCCCGACTCCTGGGGCGTGTGGTTCCCCGACGACCCGCAGCAAGTTCCCTGGCAGCGCTTCCTCGACGAGGTGGCGGACTCCGGCTACGAGTGGATCGAGCTGGGCCCCTACGGCTATCTGCCGACCGACCCGGCCGTACTCGCCGAGGAGACCGCCCGGCGCGGCCTGAAGGTGTCGGCCGGCACGGTCTTCACCGGCCTGCACCACGGGGACGCGGTCTGGGACAAGACCTGGGCACACGTGTCGGACATCGCCGCGCTGACCCAGGCGATGGGCGCCCGGCACCTGGTCGTCATCCCCTCCTTCTGGCGGGACGACAAGACCGGCGAGGTGCTGGAGCCCGACACGCTGACGGCCGGGCAGTGGCGGAACCTGACCTCGCTGACCGAGCGGCTCGGCCGGGAGGTGCGCGAGCGCTACGGCCTGACGATCGTCGTCCACCCGCACGCCGACACGCACATCGACAGCGAGGAGAACGTCACACGCTTCCTCGACGGCACGGATTCCGGCCTGGTGTCCCTGTGCCTGGACACCGGGCACTACGCGTACTGCGGCGGGGACAGCGTGAAGCTCATCGAGACCTACGGCGAGCGCATCGGCTATCTGCACCTCAAGCAGGTGGACCCGGAGATCCTGGCGGACGTGCGGGCCAAGGGCACGCCGTTCGGGCCTGCCGTGGCACAGGGCGTGATGTGCGAACCGCCCAGTGGAGTACCGGAGTTGGGGCCGGTGCTGCAAGCGGCCCAGCGGCTGGACGCCGACCTGTTCGCGATCGTCGAGCAGGACATGTACCCGTGCGAGCCGGACACTCCGCTGCCGATCGCCAGGCGAACCAGGGCGTTTCTGCGGTCCTGCGGGGCGTAAGGGCCGCTTTGCGGTAGCTGTGTCACAAACGCACCGCCTGTGTCACATGTGTCTCGTGTACGCGGGTTGTGCGTCACACCCGGTCGACAAGCACTGTCCCCTGCTCACTCCGCGTCGTTCACCGGACGCAGGCTGGTGATCGCCAGCGCAGCGCCCGGCTCCCCCGACGGCCGTCCCAGGCCGCCGCCGTGGCGTGCGCAGGGAGGTGCAACTCATGACCGACCGCAGGCTCTGGTCCTACAAAGAGATCGCGGCGCACATCAACGTGCAGCCCGACACCGTACGGTCCTACCGCAAGCACGGGCTGCTGCCCGCGCCCGACCATGTGGAGGGCGGCAAGCCCTACTGGTACGCCGACACCGTCCGCGCCTGGGTCGCCTCCCGGCCGGGCAACCGCGGCCGCAGAGAGTGAAACCCCTCAGCTCCACGGCTCGATGACGGTGACCCCGGCACCCGGTGCCGTCCCCATCGCCGCGAGGGCGGCCGGTGCCGCGGCCAGCGGGATCGTGGACGTCACCAGCAGGTCGGGCCGCAGCACCCCGGAGCGGACCAGGCGGAGCATCTCGGGGTAGGCGTGGGCGGCCATGCCGTGACTGCCGAGCAGTTCCAGCTCCAGGGCGATGGCGCGGGCCAGCGGGACGGGGGTGGTGCCGTCGGCCGAGGGCAGCAGGCCGACCTGGACGTGCCGGCCCCGGCGGCGCAGGCCGTTCACCGAGGCCGCGCAGGTGGCCGGGGAGCCGAGTGCGTCGAGGGAGAGGTGCGCCCCGCCGCCGGTCAGCTCGCGGACCGCGGCGGCCGTATCGGCCGCACCGGTCGCGTCCACGCACTCCGCCGCCCCGAACTTCCGCGCCAGATCGAGGGCTTGGGGTGCTACATCGACGGCGACCACCCGCGCCCCCGAGGCCGCCGCGACCATCACCGCCGACAGTCCGACCCCGCCGCAGCCGTGCACCGCGACCCACTCCCCCGCCGCCACCCGGCCCTGCTGCACCACCGCACGGAAGGCGGTGGCGAAGCGGCAGCCGAGGGCGGCGGCGGTGGCGTACGCCATGTCGTCCGGGATCGCGACCAGGTTGACGTCGGCGTGGTCCAGCGCGACGTACTCGGCGAAGGAGCCCCAGTGGTGGAAGCCCGGCTGGGTCTGGCGCTCGCACACCTGCTGGTCGCCCGCCGCGCACGCCGGGCAGGTGCCGCAGGCGCAGACGAACGGCACGGTGACCCGGTCGCCGGGCCGCGCGCGCCGCACCAGGGGCCCCACCGCCTCGACGACACCGGCAAGTTCGTGCCCCGGCACGTGCGGCAGCCTGATGTCGGGGTCGTGGCCGATCCAGCCGTGCCAGTCGCTGCGGCACAGGCCGGTCGCCTCGACCCGGACGACCACCCCGTGCGGGGCCGGGTGGGGGTCGGGCAGCTCACGTACCTCGGCGGGGGCGCCGTACCGCTCGAAGACGACCGCTCGCATGCGCGCTCCTTTCGGGGACCTCCGCGAAGACTAGGCGCTCCGCGCGAAGTGCCGCGATGGGCCGTCGATCGTCTGCGGGCCCGTCGTAGCTGGTCGCGCCCCGCGGCGGAGCCGCCGTCGAACACAGCCCCGCGCCCCTTCGGGGGCGCTGCCGAACCGCAGCCGACTTCGCCAGGACCGCTCAGAGGCTCCGGAGTACGCCCGGACGGCCGCAGGTGACCCCAGGGAGTCACCCGGACTGCGGCAACTGGAACATATGCCTAGAGTGCGGATAAATCAGCGCGGATACATCGCCCAGCAGCAGTCGAGGGGACGCCCGTGACCCACTCCCCGCCGCCCGGCACGCCCAAGGCCCGCATCCCCGGCCCGCAGCAGCCTCCGCCGCCGTATCCCCGCATCCGCGCGGGGCTGTGGCGGCGCTGTCTGGGCGGCGGGCTCGCCCTGTGGGCGCTGACGGCCTGGGTGACGTACGAGACGCGCGACAGCACGCTGCTGCCGACGCTGATCCTGCTCGGCAGCTTTCTGGCGCCGGTCGTCTTCGTGCTGTGGGCGTACGAGCGGCACGGCCGGGACCTGGGTGTCAGCGCGATCCTCGGCTGTTTCCTGACCGGCGGCACGCTCGGGGTGCTCGGTGCCTCGCTGGTGGAGTCGTATCTGCCGCATCCTTCTCTCGGGATGTTCCTCGGCGTCGGCCTGATCGAGGAGGCGGCCAAGCTCGCCGCGCTGGTGTTCGTGCTGCGGAGCCAGCCCGGTGTCCGCGGCACGCGCGCGGGGCTGGTGCTCGGCGCGGCCGTCGGCTTCGGCTTCGCCGCCCTGGAGAGCGCCGGGTACGCCTTCGACGCGGCCGTCTCCTCCGAGGGCGCCGACCTGCGCGCGCTGCTGGAGACGGAGATCCTGCGCGGGGTCCTGGCGCCCTTCGGGCACGGCCTGTGGACCGCGATCGCCGGCGCCGCCCTGCTGTCCCGGCGCCGGCTGACCGGCCGCTTCCGCGTCACCGCCCCCGTCGTCGGCACCTGCCTCGGCGTCGCCCTGCTGCACACCCTGTGGGACTCGACGCACGGCCTCGCGGTCTGGGCCACGGCCCGGCTGACCGGGGCCGGTCTGGACCGGCTGCTGTCCGCACAGCAGTACCTCGCCCGGCCCAGCGCCACGCAGGAGCATCTGTTCACCCTGTTCTCGGTCGGCGGGCTGGCCCTGGTGGCGCTGGCCGGGGTCGGCTGGGTGCGGTCGCTGGCACGCCAGGACTCCTCTTGGAGGAATACCCCCTAGGGGTATAGTGTTGGGAACATGAGGGGTTCTCCCGTGGCCCAGCGGCCCTCGCGGACCCCACTGGCCCCTACGCCTTGACGAGGAGTAACGACATGACCGCCCACACCGACACCTCCGGTTCCGTCACCACCGTCTACAAGGTGACCGGCATGAGCTGTGGCCACTGCGAGGGCGCCGTCTCCGGCGAGGTCTCCCAGATCCCCGGCGTCACCTCGGTGAAGGCCGTGGCGTCGAGCGGCGAGGTGACCGTCGTCTCCGGGGCCCCGCTGGACGACGAGGCCGTGCGCGCCGCTGTGGACGAGGCCGGCTTCGAGCTGGCCGGCCGGGCCTGAGCAACCCCCTCGATCCCCCGACCGGGCTGTGCCGACCAGCTGATACTGGCTCCGTGCAGTCCGGTCCGATGTCTGGAGTCCGGACATGACCAGCACCACCCGCACAGAGAAAGCCCCGGCGATAGGCGGGACCTCCTTTGAAGCCGACGAGGTCGAGCTGCTCATCGGCGGGATGACCTGCGCCTCCTGCGCCGCGCGCGTGGAGAAGAAGCTCAACCGGATGGACGGGGTCAGCGCCACCGTCAACTACGCCACCGAAAAGGCGAAGATCTCCTTCGGCACGGGCGTCCAGGTCGCCGACCTGATCGCCACCGTGGAGAAGACCGGCTACACCGCCGAGGAGCCCGCCCCGCCGCAGCCCGAGGCCACGACCGAAGAGACTCCCGGCTACGACTCCGAGCTCGGCGCCCTGCGCCGGCGGCTGCTGATATCCGCGCTGCTCGCGCTGCCCGTCGTCCTGCTCGCGATGATCCCGGCACTCCAGTTCGACAACTGGCAGTGGCTCTCGCTCACTCTCGCCTCGCCCGTCGTCGTCTGGGGCGGTCTGCCCTTCCATCAGGCCGCCTGGACCAACCTCCGGCACGGCGCCGCGACCATGGACACGCTGGTCTCGGTCGGCACGCTGGCCGCGTTCGGCTGGTCGCTGTGGGCCCTGTTCTTCGGCGACGCCGGCATGCCCGGCATGCACGACGAGTTCCGGCTCACCATCTCGCGGATGAACGGCGCCTCCACCATCTATCTGGAGGTCGCCTCCGGAGTGGTCGCGCTGATCCTGCTCGGCCGCTATCTGGAGGCCCGCTCCAAGCGGCGGGCGGGCGCGGCCCTGAAGGCCCTGATGGAGCTGGGCGCCAAGGACGTGGCGGTGCTCCGGGACGGCCGTGAGGTACGCGTCCCCGTGGCATCTCTGTCCGTCGGGGACCGGTTCGTCGTACGGCCCGGCGAGAAGATCGCCACCGACGGCACGGTGACCGAGGGCATCTCCGCGGTGGACGCGTCCATGCTGACCGGCGAGTCGGTGCCGGTGGACGTGGGACCGGGCGACCGGGTCACCGGGGCCACGGTCAACGCGGGCGGGCGACTGGTCGTCGAGGCGACCCGGGTCGGGGCCGACACCCAGCTCGCGCGCATGGCGAAGCTCGTGGAGGACGCACAGAACGGCAAGGCCGAGGTGCAGCGGCTCGCCGACCGTGTCTCCGCCGTGTTCGTACCCGTCGTCATCGGCATCGCGCTCGCCACGTTCGGCGGCTGGCTGGGCGTGACCGGGGACGCGGTCGCCGCGTTCACCGCCGCCGTCGCCGTCCTGATCATCGCCTGCCCCTGCGCGCTGGGCCTCGCCACGCCGACCGCGCTGATGGTCGGCACCGGCCGCGGCGCCCAGCTCGGCATCCTGATCAAGGGCCCCGAGGTGCTGGAGTCCACGCGCCGTGTCGACACGATCGTCCTCGACAAGACCGGCACCGTCACCACCGGCCGGATGACCCTCCAGGCGGTCTACGTCGCCGACGGCGAGGACGAGAAGGAGCTGCTGCGGCTCGCCGGCGCCCTGGAACACGCCTCCGAGCACCCGGTCGCCCGCGCGATCGCCGCCGGCGCCGAGGAGCGCGCCGGAGCACTGCCGGAGGTCGAGCACTTCGAGAACGTCCCCGGGCGGGGCGTACGCGGACGCGTGGACGGCCGTGAGGTGGCCGTGGGCCGCCTGTACGACGAGCTGCCGCAGGAGCTGGCGGGGGCGGCCCGCGAGGCCGAGGAGCAGGGCCGTACGGCCGTCGTGGCCGGCTGGGACGGGCGGGCGCGCGGGGTCCTCGCCGTCGCCGACGCGATCAAGGAGACCAGCGCGGCGGCCGTGGCCGAACTGCACGCCCTGGGTCTCACGCCGGTCCTGCTGACCGGGGACAACCGGACGGTCGCCGAGGCGGTCGCGAAGACGGTCGGCATCGACCCGGCGGACGTCTACGCCGACGTGCTCCCCGAGGACAAGGTGGACGTCGTACGGCGGCTGCGGGACGAGGGACACGCCGTGGCGATGGTCGGCGACGGCGTCAACGACGCGGCCGCGCTGGCCACCGCCGACCTGGGCCTGGCGATGGGTACCGGCACGGACGCGGCGATCGAGGCGAGCGATCTGACGCTGGTGCGCGGGGACCTGCGGGTGGCGGCGGACGCGATCCGGCTGTCCCGGCGGACGCTGGCCACCATCAAGGGCAACCTGGTGTGGGCCTTCGGCTACAACGTGGCCGCGCTGCCGCTGGCCGCCGCCGGGCTGCTCAACCCCATGATCGCGGGCGCGGCGATGGCGTTCTCCTCGGTCTTCGTGGTGACCAACAGCCTGCGGCTGCGCCGCTTCCGCTGAAGTCCCCAGAGGTTACCGGCGGTTCGCCCCAGCCGAAGTGAGACACCCTCTGGAGTCGGGCGCGCGCCTCACATAAGCTCTTCACAAGGCTCGCGCATCATCCTTACGCTTGGGCCCCGATCGCCGTATCGGGGCTCTTGCGCACCTAAGGGACATATGCAAGAGACGCAGATCACAGTGATGCGAACGTAACCATCGAAGGGGTTCGAAGGTCTAAGTTGGCGATGTCGGTTCGGCGTCTTGGGGGGCGTCAGCCGGCATCTGGGGATGTCTTGGGGGACTTCCTCAGAGATGCGTTGCCGGGGCACGTACACCGGGGAGCTTTGAGCGGCCCTCCCAGCGTGCGCTGTCCCGGCAGATCGCACCGCATCACTGGAGTGGGACGAGTTCTGCTCGTTCTGCTCGACAGACAGCGATTCAGGCGCTGTCCTCTCCGAGCGCCCGGCCGGATCCCGTGGGGGGAATCCGCACCGGGACATGGGAAGGCGCCCTGGTCGTCGGCCCGTGGGGGGACTGACGGCTCAGGGCGCCTTCTGCTTTTGCGTAAGCAGCGTCGGGCTACTGCACCCGCCTGAGGGGCGCGGGGAACTGCGCGACAAGCCACAACGAGCCGGCAGCCGCCCACGCACCTTCAGGGGCAGACTCTTGGGCGCACACCCGACCAAGAGCACCTGCTCCAGTGAGGGGACCAACGAATCCGGCCCCTCACCGGCAGGTGTCAGCGCTCCTCGACCGGAACGAAGTCGCGCTCGACCACGCCCGTGTAGATCTGGCGCGGGCGGCCGATGCGGGAGCCCGGCTCCTTGATCATCTCGGTCCACTGGGCGATCCAGCCCGGCAGGCGGCCCAGGGCGAACAGGACCGTGAACATCTCGGTCGGGAAGCCCATGGCCCGGTAGATCAGGCCGGTGTAGAAGTCGACGTTCGGGTAGAGGTTGCGCGAGACGAAGTAGTCGTCGGAGAGCGCGTGCTCCTCCAGCTTCAGCGCGATGTCCAGCAGCTCGTCGCTCTTGCCGAGCGCGGAGAGGACGTCGTGCGCGGCGGCCTTGATGATCTTGGCGCGCGGGTCGAAGCTCTTGTAGACCCGGTGGCCGAAGCCCATCAGACGGACGCCGTCCTCCTTGTTCTTCACCTTGGTGATGAAGGAGTCGACATCGCCGCCGTTGGCCTGGATGCCTTCCAGCATCTCCAGCACGGACTGGTTGGCACCGCCGTGCAGCGGACCCCACAGCGCGCTGATGCCGGCCGAGATCGAGGCGAACATGTTGGCCTGCGAGGAGCCGACCAGGCGGACCGTCGAGGTCGAACAGTTCTGCTCGTGGTCGGCGTGCAGGATCAGCAGCTTGTCCAGCGCGGAGACCACGACCGGGTCGAGGTCGTACTCCTGGGCCGGGACCGAGAAGGTCATGCGCAGGAAGTTCTCGACGTAGCCGAGGTCGTTGCGCGGGTAGACGAAGGGGTGGCCGATCGACTTCTTGTACGCGTACGCCGCGATCGTCGGGAGCTTCGCGAGCAGCCGGATCGTGGAGAGGTCGCGCTGCTTCTCGTCGAACGGGTTGTGGCTGTCCTGGTAGAAGGTGGACAGCGCCGAGACGACCGACGACAGCATGGCCATCGGGTGGGCGTCGCGCGGGAAGCCCTTGTAGAAGTTCTTGACGTCCTCGTGCAGCAGCGTGTGCCGCGTGATCTCGTTCTTGAACGTGGCCAGCTCGTCGACGGTGGGCAGCTCACCGTTGATCAGCAGGTACGCCACCTCCAGGAAGGTGGAGCGCTCGGCCAGCTGCTCGATGGGGTAGCCGCGGTAGCGGAGGATGCCCGCCTCGCCGTCGAGGTAGGTGACGGCGGATTTATAGGCGGCCGTATTGCCGTAGCCGCTGTCCAGAGTCACCAGACCGGTCTGGGCGCGGAGCTTCCCGATGTCGAAGCCCTTGTCACCGACGGTGCTGTCGACCACCGGGTAGGTGTACTCGCCGTCGCCGTACCGCAGTACTACAGAGTTGTCGCTCACGTCTTCCCTCACCGACGTAGTCCTCATCTTCGAGGTGCCCTGACTGTCTCTACCATCCCCCATTTGGCTCAGGAGAGTGCACTCGGGGTCGACCATTGGGCCCATTGGCGGCACTCAGTGCCGCCAACTTGCCCATCCTGCCCCCTGGAAGGGGCATCCGGAAGTGCTCTGTGACCTTCGTGACTCATTTGATCGATCATTTTTCGCGATGGGACTCGATGAGCCTGAAGTCCAGGGCCGTACACCGCCGTCCGGCAGACACCGTGCGCACCGCCTGCCCGATCGCCTTGCGTGAACCGACAAGGACGACCAGCTGTTTGGCCCGGGTCACGGCGGTGTACAGCAGGTTCCGCTGGAGCATCATCCATGCCCCGGTCGTGACGGGAATCACCACGGCGGGATATTCACTTCCCTGCGAGCGGTGAATGGTCACCGCGTACGCGTGCGCCAGTTCGTCCAGTTCGTCGAATTCGTACGGAACCTCCTCGTCCTCGTCCGTCAGCACCGTCAGCGTCTGGTCGACCGGATCGAGCGAGGTGACGACGCCCACGGTGCCGTTGAAGACGCCGTTCTCCCCTTTCTCATAATTGTTACGGATCTGGGTCACCTTGTCCCCGACACGGAAGACCCGCCCGCCGAACCGCTTCTCGGGCAGATCGGGCCGGCCGGGGGTGATGGCCTGCTGGAGCAGACCGTTGAGCACACCGGCCCCGGCAGGCCCCCGGTGCATCGGCGCGAGGACCTGGACATCCCGCCGCGGATCGAGCCCGAACTTGGCCGGAATCCGCCGCGCCGCCACGTCCACGGTGAGCCGCCCCGCCTCCTCCGTGTCGTCCTCGACGAAGAGGAAGAAGTCCTTGAGCCCGTCGGTGAGCGGATGCTGCCCCGCGTTGATGCGGTGCGCGTTGGTGACGACACCGGACTGCTGGGCCTGCCGGAACACGCGCGTGAGCCGTACGGCGGGGATGGGACTGCCGTCGGCCAGAAGATCCCGGAGGACTTCCCCCGCGCCGACGCTGGGAAGCTGGTCGACGTCCCCGACGAAGAGGAGATGCGCACCGGGCGGTACGGCTTTCACGAGCTTGTTGGCGAGGAGGAGGTCGAGCATGGAGGCCTCGTCGACCACGACCAGGTCGGCGTCCAGCGGCCGGTCCCGGTCATAGGCGGCGTCCCCGCCCGGCTTGAGCTCCAGCAGCCGGTGCACGGTGGAGGCCTCGGCACCGGTCAGCTCGGCCAGCCGCTTGGCGGCCCGCCCCGTCGGGGCGGCCAGCAGCACCTTGGCCCGCCTGGCCCGCGCCAGCTCCACGATCGACCGCACCGTGAAGGACTTGCCGCAGCCGGGCCCGCCGGTGAGCACGGCCACTTTGTGGCTGAGCGCCAGCTTCACGGCGGCCTCCTGCTCGGGCGCCAGGTCCGCACCGGTGCGCGTTTTCAGCCAGCCGAGGGCCTTGCCCCAGTCGACGTCCTGGAAGCCGGGCATGCGGTCCTGCTCGGTCCGCAGGAGACGGAGGAGCTGGGCGGAGAGGGAAATTTCGGCGCGGTGGAAGGGGACGAGGTAGACGGCCGTGACGGGTTCGTCCTTGTCACCTTCCGGCCCGGGTACTTTCTCCCGTACGACGCCGGGATCCGCTCCGTCCTCCTCCGGTGGGGCGGCCAGCTCGGCGAGGCACTCGATGACCAGCCCGGTGTCGACCTGGAGCAGCTTGACCGCGTCGGCGATGAGCCGCTCCTCGGGCAGGAAGCAGTTGCCCTGGTCGGCGGACTGGGACAGGGCGTACTGAAGGCCGGCTTTGACTCTCTCCGGGCTGTCGTGCGGGATGCCGACGGACTGGGCGATCTTGTCGGCGGTCAGGAAGCCGATGCCCCAGACGTCGGCGGCGAGTCGGTAGGGGTGATTCTTGACGATGGAGATCGACGCGTCGCCGTACTTCTTGTAGATCCGCACGGCGATGGAGGTCGACACCTCCACGGTCTGGAGGAAGAGCATGACCTCCTTGATCGCCTTCTGCTCCTCCCAGGCGTCGGCGATCTTCTTGGTCCGCTTGGGCCCGAGGCCGGGAACTTCGATGAGCCGCTTGGGCTCCTCCTCGATGATCCGGAGGGTGTCCAGCCCGAAGTGCTGGGTGATCCGGTCGGCGAAGACGGGGCCGATCCCTTTCACGAGCCCTGAGCCGAGGTAACGCCGGATGCCCTGGACGGTGGCGGGCAGGAGGGTCGTGTAGTTCTCGACGTGGAACTGCTTGCCGTACTGCGGGTGCGAGCCCCAGCGGCCCTCCATGCGCAGCGACTCCCCCACCTGGGCACCGAGCAGCGCGCCGACGACCGTGAGGAGATCGCCCGCGCCTCTGCCCGTGTCGACCCGGGCGACCGTGTAGCCGTTCTCCTCGTTGGCGTACGTGATGCGTTCCAGCACGCCTTCGAGCGTGGCGAGCCGTCGCTCTCCGGTCTGGGTCCCCGCCTGCTGAGCCATGATCCGACGGTACCGGTGGGGTATGACAGTGGGTTACCGGTCCGCCTTCTTCAGGGCTTCCAGGAAGGTGGTGAAGGTGGGGGTGGGGAAGGTGAGGGTGGCTCGGGTGGGGGTTTTGGAGTCGCGGAGGGATGTGTGGGTGGGGGTGGTGGATATTTCCACGCATTCGTTGCCGTCACCCGGGCCCGAGTAGGACGACTTCCGCCAGTTGTCCATGGGGTCCTATAGCTCCTTCGCCAAGCTGTGGATGAATTCACGCGACTGTCCGGGGTCGAGTGAAGCGGCCTCCACCTTACGGAAACTCGTTCGGTAGGTGTTGAGCTGAGCCTCTGAATCAATGAAGGCCGAGCCGTGCAGCGCGTCGCGGACCACGGTGTCCAGCTTGGGCAGAGGGCCGCCGACGTACGTCATCGTGCTGGAGGCACTGGCGAAGCCGTCCAGGTCGAAGGGGATGACGCGCACGGTGATGTGATCCGCCTCGGAGTGCTCCAGGAGCCGGGTGAGCTGGGCCCTTGAGGTGGCACGGTCGCTGACTCTGATCCGAAGTGCTGCCTCATGGATCACCGCTTCGTAGGGGATGGCGAACTCCTGGCGCGCCTTGCGGTGCTGGATACGCAACTCAAGTTCCTCGGCGGTCAGTTCCGGCAGCCTGGACGAGAAGACGGCACGCGAGTAGTCCTCGGTCTGGAGCAGGCCCGGTACGTACAGGATTGCCACGTGGCGGAGGAACCGGGCGTGGTGTTCCAGCTCGGACAGGTCCAGGAACGACGTGGGCAGCAAGCCCCGGTACTCCTCCCACCAGCCGTGTGTCCGGTCGGTGGCCATCGCCACCAGGGCGTCGATGAACTCCTCGTCGGTGCAGGCGTAGTGGGAGGCGAGGCGACGGAGTCGCTGCTCGCTCACGCCCGCGAGGGCGGACTCGATATGGGTGATCTGGGCGGGGGCCACGCCGAGGAGCGCCGCCGCCTGGCGGGAGTTGAGACCCGCAGCCTCACGGAGTCTGCGCAGTTCGGTTGCCAGTCGCATCTGACGTGCCGTTGGTTCGCGCCTCTTCACCATCGACTGGCTCTCCTCACACGCCTCTTGGCGCAACTCGTTCGGCGTCAGATTACGCGACCGGCTTGCCGCGTCCCTAGATTTAGATCTACCGTCGGTGACGCACCGCACACGCAGCGGAAGTGCACCGCGTATGCGGCGTTGCCACCCTGCGCCCAAAAATCCCTTCACCTCAACGGAGTTGATGACGCATGCCCGAAACCTGGGACTACACCCTCCAGATCCCCAAAGACTTGAGAGCGGTCACGGTGTGCCGCCGCACCCTTCGCCTGATCCTCACCCTGCACGGTCTGACCGGACTGGTGGACACCGCCGAACTCCTCGCCACGGAGCTGGTCTCCAACGCCGTACGGCACACCAAGGGGCCCGCCGCGCTCAGGGTCCGCCGGTCCCCGGAGGGCATGGTGTGGATCGGGGCCTGGGACACCGACCCGGTACCGCCCGACCCGCCGCGTGCGCTGGAGCAGGTGGCGGAGCTGGAGGAGGGGCGCGGGCTGGGGCTGGTCATGGCGTGTGCGGACCTCTGGGGGTGGCAGCCGGCGGCCCGGTTCGGCAGCAAGGGCAAGTTCGTGTGGTGCGAACTTGTGGCCGCCTAGCTCGTTGATCACGACGTCGTACGAGAGGAGAAGTGATGGTCAGCTCGTCCCATGAGGCGCTGCACCAGATCTTTCAGAAGGACCCGACACTGCTGACGAAAGCGTTACAGAAGGTCCTGCACGTGCCCTTCCCTGAACCGAGGGAGTTCGCCGCGCTGAACGTGGACCTCACGGAGATCGAACCGGTCGAGCGCCGCGTGGACACCCTGTTGCGGGCGGAGACGGACGAGGGCACGTACCTGCTGGTCGTGGAGTCGCAGGGGAAGGTGGACGACCGGAAGCGGGGCAGCTGGCCCTACTACCTCAGCTACCTGTACGAGAAGTACCGCTGCGAGCCCGTCCTCATCGTCATCACCCAGAGCAGCCGTACGGAACGCTGGGCCGCGCGTCCCATCCGGCTCGGTTTCCCGGGCTGGGAGTCGCTGACGGTACGGCCGCTCGTACTCGGCCCGGACAACGTCCCGGTGATCGCGGACGAGAAACAGGCCGAGCTGGACGTCCCCCTCGCGGTGCTCTCGGCCATGACACACGGGCGTGGCCCCCAGGCTCCGGCCATACTGGAGTCCCTGGCCGCCGCCCTGCGGACCATCGACCCCGACAGCGCCGCAGTCTTCGTGCAGTTCGTCGACTCATGCCTGACCGACCCCCAGGCGAAGCAGATGTGGAGGGATCTCATGACGGCAGTCCAGTACTTCTGGCGACACCCGCTGGCCGAGCAGGTGCGGGAGGAAGGCCGGGAACAGGGCCTGGAACAAGGTCTGGAGCAGGGGCGGGAAGAGGGTCGAGCCGAGGCCAAGGCGGAGATGGTGCTCCGGGTCCTGGAGTGGCGCGGTATCCCGGTGCCCGACTCTGTCCGCGAGTGCGTCAGCACCTGCACGGACCTCGGCCAACTGGAGGTCTGGGCCCAGCGAGCCGTACACGCCACGGACGCCGCGGAGCTGTTCGACACGGAGTGAGCAAGTGACCGTGGGGCCGCTCGCTTCCTCTCAGTGTCGTGCTTCCACGGTCCGCCTCAAGGGCGCTCCCGTTCCGCTGCGCTCCATTCCCGCGTCGGCTGCGCCGATGGCCCTGCGGGCCACCCTTGACCCGGCCCGTTCCAGCACGGGGAAGAAGCGAGCGAGCGGCCCGGAAGAGCGGTGGCCCCGGCCGGTACCGGGCCCTGAGGGAGACTGAGTAGTCGCCGTCGGTTTCGGAGGCGCGATCGCGTCTCGTCGGCACGCCGGGCCGTCTCAGCGGCTATCCCTGGTCATGCCGAAGGTCGAGGCAGGCTCAATCGAGTTCGCCTGGGCGGCAATTGGTAGATCTGGGCCACGGACTGGGGCGGCAGACGGTCGGGGCAGGTGGTGGATGAGGCTTCCTTACGCACACCGCCCCGCCACCCGCGCGCCCAAACTCTCCACTCACCGGGTGATCGCCGCTCAGCCCACACCCACCCGGCGCGCTGCCACTCCACAGGCGCGCGCCACTCCCGCCCCCACAACTCGCAAGCTGCTTCGCCCACCCGGCGTCCATGCGAGACGCGACCGCGCCCCCACAGCCAAGGCCACGAACGCAGCCGACTCAGGGGTCAACCCCGGTAAGGCGCCCACTGCTCCCCGGGCTGCCCGCTCGCTTCTCCCCCGTGCTGGAGCGAGGTGAGTCAAGGGTGGCCCGGAGGGCCATCGGCGTCAGCCGACGCGGGAGTGGAGCGAAGCGGAACGGGAGCGCCCTTGACGCAGCTCGCGGAGGCACGACACTCGCCGAGAAGCGGGCGGCCCCACGGCAACCTCGCAGCCGACGTCCACCCCCGCCGACCTCGCCACCTCACACCCCCACCCCGGTCACGATTAGGTTTCGGTCAACCTTCAACCTCTTGCATCCCGCCATGTAATCGATTCCAATCCTTCCTGCGGCACGGCATGGAATCGATTACACGACTCGATGGTTACACCGCTGTCCGTTCCACAGGGAGTCTCACGAGGAGGTGAGCGCGTTGGCGAGTATCAAGGATGTCGCCGCCTCGGCCGGGGTGTCCGTGGCCACGGTGTCGCGTGTCCTGAATGCGCATCCGTCGGTCAGTGCGGACGCACGCACGCGTGTGCTGGCCGCCGTAGAAGCGCTCGGGTATCGGCCGAACGCCGTCGCCCGGTCGCTGCGGACCGACCAGACGCACACCCTCGGGCTCGTCATCAGCGACGTGCTGAACCCCTACTTCACCGAGCTGGCCCGCTCCGTCGAGGAGGAGGCCAGGGCGCTGGGGTACAGCGTGATCATCGGGAACGCCGACGAGCGGCCCGAGATCCAGGATCATCACGTGCGGAATCTGCTCGACCGGCGGATCGACGGGCTGCTCATCTCCCCCACCGACGGCGGGTCGCCGCTCATGCTCGACGCCGCCCGCGCCGGGACGCCGATGGTGTTCGTGGACCGGTGGATCCCGGGCTTCGACGTGCCTGTCGTACGGGCTGACGGGCGGGCCGCCGTACGGGATCTGGTCGCGCATCTGCACTCCCTCGGGCAACGGCGGCTCGCGATCATCGCCGGGCCCGCCGCCACCACGACCGGCAGTGAGCGCGTCGAGGCCTTCCGGGCCGCGCTGGCCGAGTACGGGCTTGAGCTTCCCGACGCCTACATAGGCCAGGGCGATTTCCAGGCCGAGAGCGGGCGGCGGGTGACCGAGGGGTTCCTGGATCTTCCCGAGCCGCCGGACGTCGTCTTCGCCGCCGACAACCTCATGGCACTCGGCGCCCTGGACGCCGTACGCGCGCGTGGGCTGCGCGTTCCGGACGACATCGCGCTGGCCGCGTTCGACGACATCCCCTGGTTCGTGCACACCGATCCGCCCGTCACCGCGATCGCCCAACCGACCGGTGAGCTGGGGCGGGCCGCCGTACGGGCCCTCGTCGACCGGATCGAGGGGCGCACCCCCCGGTCCGTCACCCTGCCCGCCCGGCTCGTCGTACGCCGCTCGTGCGGTGAGCCGCCCACATCCCTGCCATCCCCCACGCAGTCCCCCTCCCCAGTGCAAAGGAGCACGTCGTGAGCAACCCGGACGAGTTGCTGCGCATCGAGGGCATACGCAAGACCTTCCCCGGCGTGGTCGCGCTCGACGGCGTCGACTTCGATCTGCGCCGGGGCGAGGTCCATGTGCTGCTCGGTGAGAACGGCGCCGGCAAGAGCACGCTCATCAAGATGCTCTCCGGGGCCTACACGCCCGATGACGGACGGATCCGCGTCGACGGTCAGGAAGTGCGGATCCATGGTGCGCAGGATGCCGAGCGGCTCGGCATCGCCACCATCTATCAGGAGTTCAACCTCGTTCCCGATCTCACCGTCGCCGAGAACATCTTCCTCGGGCGCCAGCCCCGGCGCTTCGGGATGATCGACCGGAAGCGGATGGAGGCCGACGCCGAGGCTCTGCTCGCGCGCGTGGGTGTCCATGTGTCGCCACGCGCGCGTGTGCGTGAACTCGGTATCGCCCGGCTCCAGATGGTCGAGATCGCCAAGGCGCTCAGCCTGGACGCGCGCGTGCTCATCATGGACGAGCCGACCGCCGTGCTCACCTCCGAGGAGGTGGAGAAGCTCTTCGGCATCGTGCGCCAGCTGCGCGAGGACGGGGTCGGGGTCGTCTTCATCACCCATCACCTCGAAGAGATCGCCGCCCTCGGGGACCGGGTGACCGTCATCCGGGACGGGCGCAGTGTCGGGCAGGTGCCCGCCTCCACGGCCGAGGACGAGCTCGTACGGCTCATGGTCGGGCGGTCCATCGAGCAGCAGTATCCGCGGCAGCGGCCCGAGCGGGGCTCGGCGTTGCTCAGCGTCGAGGGGCTCACCCGGGACGGGGTGTTCCACGACGTGAGTTTCGAGGTGCACGCCGGGGAGGTCGTCGGGATCGCCGGGCTCGTGGGAGCCGGGCGGACCGAGGTCGTGCGGGCCGTGTTCGGGGCCGACCCCTACGACGGCGGCGCCGTCACCGTCTCCGGCACGCGGCTCAAGCGGCATGACGTGAACGCCGCCATGGCCGCCGGAATCGGGCTCGTGCCCGAGGACCGCAAGGGGCAGGGGCTCGTGCTCGACGCCTCCGTCGAGGAGAACCTCGGGCTCGTCACCATGCGGGCCGCCACCCGGGCGGGGCTCGTCGACCGTAAGAGCCAGCACGTGGCCGCCGAGCGCATCGCCGGGCAGCTGGGCGTGCGGATGGCGGGCCTCGGGCAGCTTGTGCGGACCCTGTCCGGCGGCAACCAGCAGAAGGTCGTCATCGGCAAGTGGCTGCTGGCCGACACCAAGGTGCTGATCCTCGACGAGCCGACGCGTGGCATCGACGTCGGCGCCAAGGTCGAGATCTACCAGCTGATCAATGAACTGACCGCCGCCGGGGCCGCCGTACTCATGATCTCCAGCGATCTGCCGGAGGTGCTCGGCATGAGCGACCGGGTGCTGGTCATGGCCCAGGGCCGGATCGCCGGTGAGCTCACCGCCGACGAGGCCACCCAGGACGCGGTCATGTCCCTCGCCGTCTCCACCCCCAGCACCGAGAAGACCCAGAAGGAGGCCAGCCGTGGCCACTGACACACTCACGAGCACGAAGGGCGCGACTGGCGCCCCCGGAGGCCCCGGCGGCCTGCGCCGGCTGCTCCTCGACAACGGCGCGCTCACCGCGCTGATCGTCCTGGTCATCGCCCTGTCGGCGCTGTCCGGGGACTTCCTGACCACCGACAACCTGCTCAACATCGGTGTGCAGGCCGCTGTCACGGCGATCCTCGCGTTCGGTGTGACCTTCGTGATCGTCTCGGCGGGCATCGACCTGTCGGTCGGGTCGGTGGCCGCGCTGTCGGCGACCGTGCTGGCCTGGACTGCCACGCAGCACGGGGTGCCGGTGCCGGTCGCCGTCCTCCTCGGCCTCGGCACGGGTGTCGTGGCCGGGCTGGTGAACGGTTTCCTCATCGCCTACGGCAAGCTGCCGCCGTTCATCGCGACGCTGGCGATGCTGTCCGTGGGGCGTGGGCTCGCGCTCGTCATCTCGCAGGGTTCGCCGATCGCCTTCCCGGACTCGGTCTCGCACCTCGGTGACACGCTCGGCGGCTGGCTGCCGGTGCCCGTGCTGGTCATGGTGGTGATGGGGCTCGTCGCGGCCGTGGTCCTCGCACGGACGTACATCGGTCGTTCGATGTACGCCATCGGCGGCAACGAGGAGGCCGCCCGGCTCTCCGGTCTGCGGGTGTCGAAGCAGAAGCTCGCGATCTACGCCCTGTCCGGGCTGTTCGCGGCCGTCGCCGGCATCGTGCTGGCCTCCCGGCTGTCCTCGGCGCAGCCGCAGGCCGCCTCCGGCTACGAGCTGGACGCGATCGCGGCGGTCGTCATCGGCGGTGCCTCGCTCGCGGGCGGTACCGGCAAGGCGTCCGGCACGCTGATCGGCGCGCTGATCCTGGCGGTGCTCCGCAACGGCCTCAACCTGCTGTCGGTGTCGGCGTTCTGGCAGCAGGTCGTGATCGGTGTCGTCATCGCGCTGGCGGTGCTGCTGGACACCGTGCGCCGCAAGGCCGGGGCCACCCCGGTGACCACCGGCGGTGCTCCGGGCGGCAAGGGCAAGCAGGCGGCGACGTACGCGCTCGCGGCCGTCGTGACCGTGGCGGTCGTCGGCGCGACCTCCTTCCTGCACACCGGGTCGTCCTCGTCGGCGACCCCGCGCATGGGTCTGTCGCTGTCCACCCTGAACAACCCCTTCTTCGTGCAGATCCGGGCCGGTGCCCAGGCCGAGGCGAAGAAGCTGGGCGTGGACCTGACCGTCACCGACGCCCAGAACGACGCCTCGCAGCAGGCCAACCAGCTCCAGAACTTCACCAGTTCGGGGCTGGGTGCGATCATCGTCAACCCCGTCGACTCGGACGCGGCGAGCAACTCGGTGAAGGCCGCCGACAAGGCGAAGATCCCGGTCATCGCCGTCGACCGGGGTGTCAACAAGGCCGACCTGGATGCCCTGGTGGCGTCCGACAACGTGGCGGGCGGTGAGCTGGCGGCCAAGACGATCGCCGAGAAGCTCGGCGGCAAGGGCAAGATCGTGATCCTCCAGGGCCAGGCCGGTACGTCGGCGGCCCGCGAGCGGGCGGCCGGTTTCGCCCAGGGTCTGAAGGCCTACCCCGGTATCCAGGTGGTGGCCCAGCAGCCCGCCGACTTCGACCGCACCAAGGGCCTCGACGTGATGTCGAACCTGCTCCAGGCCCACCCGGACGTGCAGGGCGTGATCGCCGCCAATGACGAGATGGCGCTCGGCGCGATCAAGGCGCTCGGCTCCAAGGCCGGCACGTCGGTGCAGGTCGTCGGCTTCGACGGCACCCCGGACGGGCTGACCGCGGTGAAGGACGGCACGCTGTACGCGTCGGTCGCCCAGCAGCCGTCGCAGCTGGGAAGGATCGCCGTGGACAACGCGCTGAAGGCCGTGCAGGGCAAGAAGGTCGAGTCGACGGTGAAGGTGCCGGTGAAGGTGGTCACGAAGGACAACGTGGCCGGTTTCAGCGGCTGATGACGGACGGCTCGGGCGGGCGGTCGTACACCATGGGCACCTCGGGTGTTCCGGGTGGCGGCCGTCCGCCCCGGGTCGTCCCGCAGGACTGTCACGGGGATCAAGGGGAGTCAACTGATGTACGACTACGACCTGTTGGTCGTGGGGTCGGCCAACGCCGACCTGGTGATCGATGTCGAGCGGCGGCCGGCCGCCGGAGAGACGGTGCTCGGCGGTGACCTCGCCGTCCACCCGGGCGGCAAGGGCGCCAACCAGGCGGTCGCCGCCGCCCGGCTCGGTGCCGCTACGACCCTGCTGGCGCGGGTCGGCAACGACGGCCACGGCCGGCTGCTCCTCGACTCGCTGCGCTCGGCGGGCGTCGACACGGTCGGCGTGCTGGTGGGCGGGGCGCCGACGGGCGTGGCGCTGATAACCGTCGACCCTGAAGGGGACAACAGCATCGTGGTGTCCCCCGGGGCCAACGCCCGGCTCACCCCGGCGGACGTCCGGGCGGCGGGCAGCCTCTTCCACGCTTCCCGGGTGGTGTCGGCGCAGCTGGAGATCCCGCTGGAGACGGTGGTGGAGGTCGTACGGAACCTGTCTCCGGACAGCCGCTTCGTGCTGAACCCGTCGCCGCCGCGGCCGCTGTCCTCGGAGGTGCTGGCGGCCTGCGACCCGCTGATCGTCAACGAGCACGAGGCCCGGGTCGTCCTCGGCGACGCGTGCGTCAGCGAGGAGCCCGCGGACTGGGCGAGGCTGCTGCTGGCCAAGGGGCCGCGCTCGGTGGTCGTGACCCTGGGCGCGGAGGGGGCGCTGGTGTGCGACTCCTCCGGGGTGACGCGGGTGCCGTCGGTGAAGGTGGACGCGGTGGACACGACGGGGGCGGGCGACGCCTTCACGGCGGCTCTCGGCTGGAAGCTGGGGTCGGGTGCCTCTCTGGCGGAGGCGGCGCAGTACGCGGCCCGGGTCGGCGCCGCCGCGGTGACCAAGCGGGGCGCGCAGGAGTCGTACCCGACGGCGGAGGAGGTCGAGGCCCTGTGAAGAAGGCGGGGATCCTCAATCGTCATCTCGCCGGTGCGATAGCCGAGTTGGGGCACGGGGACGGGGTGCTGGTGTGTGACGCCGGTATGCCGATCCCGGCCGGGCCGCGGGTGGTGGACCTGGCGTTCCGGGCCGGTGTGCCGTCGTTCGCGGAGGTGCTGGACGGGCTGCTGGCCGAGCTGGTGGTGGAGGGCGCCACGGCCGCGCAGGAGCTGCGCGGGACCAACCGGGCGCTGCTGGAGGGCCACTTCGAGGACCTGGAGCTGGTCCCGCACGAGCGGCTGAAGGAACTCTCTGCGGGCGCCCGGCTGGTGGTCCGCACCGGGGAGGCGCGGCCGTACGCCAATGTGCTGTTGCGGTGCGGGGTGTTCTTCTAGCGGGCGTTCTTCTGGTGGGCGTTCTTCTGGCGGGCGTTCTTCTGGCGGGCGTTCTTCTAGCGGACCGGGTCCGGGGCGACGAGGGCACGCTCCCAGTGCTGGGTGTCGGCGTACTCGCGCATGCCGGTGATCTTTCCGGCGCGGACGGTGAAGACGCCGATGTTGTGCTCGTGGTAGGGCCTGCCGGTCCTGCCGGTCGCCCAGGAGTCCCACTCGACCAGCACCTGCTCGCCCTCGCCGAAGACGTTGGTGATCTTCAGGCCGATCTCGCGGTCGGGGTCCAGGTGGGCGAAGGCCGTCGCCAGGAATCCGTTGATGACCTGGTCCCGGCCCTGCCAGGTGCCGGAGATGGGCAGGTCACCGCCGTACCAGCAGATGCCGTCGTCGGCCCAGCTGTCCCAGATGGTCTCCTGGTCCCCGGCGGCGAGCGCCTCGAAGTAGCGCAGCACCACGTCCCTGGGTTCGTCGGACTCGGTGCGTTCGGTGCGCTCGGCGGTGGTCATGGCGGCGTCGGTTCCTCTCGGCTGCTTGTCCGGCTACTTGTCCGGCTACTTGTCGGCGGTGAGCGTGCCGGCGGCGCCCCAGCTGTCGGCCGGGACCTCGTTGATCCACACCTGGACGGTGTCGGCAGGGATCTTGTAGGCGTCCACGAAGGCGTCCGTGATGCGGGCGATCAGTTCGCGCTTGAGCTCGGTGCTGCGCGGGCCTTGCTGGACGGTGACGATGGGCATGTTCATCTCCTGAGATCGATGAGCGAGTTCCTGCGTGTTCCTGCGTGTTGCTGCGTGTTGCTGCGTGTTCCTTGTACGACCACCAGTTCACTCGATCCGGGGCGCGCGACCCAGGGCCACCTCGCGCACGCAGCGTTCACGATGCGTGATCGCTCGCGCCGACCGCACGGCAGGCGTCCAGGAAAGATCCGAGGCGGGCCGGGGGTGAGGTGCGGTGCACGGCGAGCGCGGTCGGCAGGACGAGGGGGGTCCCGTGCCCGCCGGCCTCCCGCACCGGCAGAAAGGCGACCCGCTCGGTGGCCAGTTGGGCGGCGTGGGACGCGTACACCACGCTCCAGCCGGGACTGCCCGCCCCCAGAGCTGCGAGGGTGTCCTGGAGCGAGCTGTGCGCCGGGCCGGGTACGGGCTCGAAGCCGGCGTCACGGCATGCGCCCACGACGAGATCCACCAGGGGCGGATTGTTGCGCCGCGCCGTCAGATACAGCGGCAGAGCGGCCAGCTCGGCCAGCTCCAGCTCGGCTTGCCGGGCCAGGACGTGCCGGGCGCCGAGGACCACCAGGAGCCGGTCCTGCCACACCGGAACGAGCCGGACTCCGTCGGGGCCCTCCTCCACCCCGCGCACGAAAGCGGCGTCCAGCTCGCCACGCGCCACCTGCTCCAGTCGTACGGCCGTGGGGGCCGAGGCCAGCTCCACCCGCAGCTCGGGGGCCTGAACGGCGAGCACCTCCAGCACCTGATCCAGCCGGTCCCCCATCCCGGTGCTGGTGCCCACCCGCAACCGGTCGGCGCGGGCGGCGGCGTAGTCGGCCACCGTCGCACGCGCCCGCTGCTCGGCCGCCAGCACCTCGCGCGCCGCCGGCAGGAACCGCTGCCCCGCCTCGGTCAGCCGCACCCGCCGCGGCGACCGGTCGAACAGGTCGGTGCCGAGCTCCCGTTCCAGCCGCCGCACCTGCTGGCTGACGGCCGACTGCACGATCAGCAGCCGTTCGGCGGCCCGCCCGAAGTGCAGTTCCTCGGCGACGGCCACGAAGTAGCGAAGTTGACGCAGTTCCATGGCCGTAGCTAAACAACCGCCGGGCCGACGGTCAGAGCCGGCCTGCCACGAAACCCGCCACCTGCGTGCCGAGTTGCTGTCCCGCGCGGTTGTCGAGAGAGGTGTGCTGGCCGGCCCAGATCCGGCTGAGCCACGCTTCGGTGGCGGCGTCCTGGAAGCCGGCGAAGGTGCGGGTGATGCCCTTCGACGTCACCGTGAGCCGGTGCCGCGCACCGTAGAGCCCGGCGAGCGTCGTTGCCGCCGCCTGGCTGAGGGCGGCGTGAGCGCTGGGGTAGGACGGATCCGGGGCGGTCTTCAACAGGGGGGTCCAGTTGGGGTCGCCGACGATGCGCGGGTTGTAGTGCGTACCGCCGAGCCGGATGGCGGTCACGGGCCGCCACACGCGGTAGGTGTACTTGGCGTCGTACGTCGCGATCGTGGTGTCGGCGAGGGAGAGGTCGAGCCGGGCGAAGACCTTCACCGCCTGCTCCAGGCTCGTGTTCTGCGAGGTGACCAGGTTCTGCGTGATCTGGTTCCAGACGTTCCAGACGGGCGCCGCCGACCAGAACTTCGCGGCCGCCGTCTGATCGGCGGTGCGGGTGGTACTGGTCTTGCTTCCCAGGCCCTTGACCTCGTTCAAGGCGGTGGCGTACGCCTCGCTGCTCACGGCCGGCGGTGCTGCCGGGCGGAACTGGCGTCCGCTGGTCAGCACGAACGGCTTGACCGAGCCCCAGTCGGTGAACACCGGTGCCGGATGGTCGGGAGGGGTGGGCCGGTAGTCACCGGCCTTGTCGCCGGGGTGGAACGGCGGCGGTGTCGCCGACGACCCGTCGTCGGACCGCAGGCTGATCAGCCTGCGGGCGACCTCGGCTCCCACAGCCGTGCCCGCCTGCTTGTCCGGGCCGCCCGGAATCGCGGACAGCTGGCTCCTCAGCCGCTGGTCCACGCCCGCGCGCTTGCCCGGGTACAGGGCGACCAGCACATCGTGGGCCGCCTGGTCCGCCGCGGCATCCGCACGAGCGCCTCGCGGCGCCGACACCGAGAACAGGTAGGCGGGGCCGCCCCGGCTGATCGACACCACCGCGTCGTACTCGGCGGCCTGGAGGAGCGCGAAGCTGCGCGTGGGCTGGACGGTGGCGGGCTGCGCTTTCGGATCGCCGAGGATGGTGATGAGCTCGCGGTTCCATTCCACGACCGACGTCCCCGACGCCGTGGCCGACGCCCTGGGCGCCGTGGATGAGGGAGCGGCGCCGGCTGCGAATGCGGGGCTGGTGAGTCCGGCTGCCAGCGCGGCTCCGGTCAGTACGGCGAGTGTCTTCCGCAACCCGATCACCTCTTCACGTCATCGAGGTCGCTCGCCAGATCCAGCCTGCGGGGACCCGATCCGCGCCGCAACTCCGGCATCATGGTCAGGCTGGCCAAGGCGTGCGCCTCGGCAAAACGCCACCGGTCCTACCCTCAACTTCTCGACCGACGGCTGGGCCGCGTTCGTCGGGGCCGTGCGGGACGGGCGTATCAGTAGCTGACACCCCGGAAGTGCAGAAACGCGGTCCGCAGTTCGGAATCGCGGAGGAGGTCGAGGACCTCCTCCTCCCCCGCGAACAGGGCATCGGCCGCCGGATGGCCGGCGGCCGCGGATCCTTCAGTCCGCCATGTGCTCCACGAACCGCTCCGCCGTCTCCGCCAGCACCTCTCGCCCGTCCCGGGCCCACAGCGCGTCGTTGAAGAGTTCGACCTCGATCGGGCCCGTGTAGCCGGCGGCCTCCACGTACCCCTTCCACTCCCGCATGTCGATCGCGCCGTCGCCGATCTGGCCGCGGCCGTTGAGGACGCCCTCCGGCAACGGGGTGGTCCAGTCGGCGAGCTGGAAGGTGTGGATGCGATCGCTCGCGCCCGCCCGTGCGATCTGGGCCGGGGCCTGGTCGTCCCACCAGATGTGGTACGTGTCCACCGTCACCCCGACCTGGTGCGCCGGGAAACGCTCGGCGATGTCCAGGGCCTGGGCCAGGGTGGAGACCACGCAGCGGTCCGAGGCGTACATGGGGTGCAGGGGCTCGATGGCCAGGCGGACGCCGTGCTGCTCGGCGTACGGCCCGAGTTCGGCCAGGGCGTCGGCGATGCGTTCGCGGGCCGCCCGCAGGTCCTTGCTGCCGGCGGGGAGGCCGCCGGAGACCAGGACCAGGGTGTCGGTGCCGAGGGTCGCCGCCTCCTCGATGGCGCGCCGGTTGTCGGCCAGCGCCGCCGCGCGAGCCTCCGGGTCGATCGCCGTGAAGAAGCCGCCCCGGCACAGGGTCGTCACCGTCAGGCCCGCCTCACGGATGAGCTTGGCCGTCGCCTCCACGCCGTACGCCTGGACCGGTTCGCGCCACAGGCCTACCTGGCTCACGCCCAACTGGCCGCAGACATCGGCCAGTTCCGGCAGGGACAGCTGCTTCACCGTCATCTGGTTGATGCTGAACCGGGAGAGATCGGTCATCGGTCCACCCCGTACAGCGACAGCAGGTTCTTCATCCGCTCCTCCGCCAGCTTCGGGTCCGGGAACAGGCCCAGGCCGTCGGCGAGTTCGTAGGCGCGGGCCAGATGCGGCAGGGAGCGGGCCGACTGGAGGCCGCCGACCATCGTGAAGTGCGACTGGTGGCCCGCGAGCCAGGCCAGGAAGACCACGCCCGTCTTGTAGAAGCGGGTCGGGGTCTGGAAGAGGTGGCGGGAGAGGTCGACCGTCGGGTCCAGCAGGGCTCGGAAGCCGGTCACGTCGCCCGTGTCCAGGACCCGTACCGCCTGCGCCGCCAGGGGGCCCAGCGGGTCGAAGATGCCCAGCAGGGCGTGGCTGAAGCCCTGGTCGTCGCCCGCGATCAGCTCGGGGTAGTTGAAGTCGTCGCCGGTGTAGCAGCGGACGCCCTGCGGGAGGCGGCGGCGCAGGTCGATCTCGCGCTGGGCGTCCAGGAGCGACACCTTGATGCCGTCCACCTTGTCCGGGTGGGCGGCGATGACCTCCAGGAACACCTCCGTCGCCGCGTCGAGGTCGGCCGAGCCCCAGTAGCCCCCCAGCGCCGGGTCGAACATCGGGCCCAGCCAGTGCAGGATCACCGGCTCGGCGGACTGGCGCAGCAGATGGCCGTAGATCTCCAGGTAGTCCTCGGGGCCCGAGGCCACGGCGGCCAGGGCTCGCGACGCCATCAGGATCGCCTGGGCGCCGGACTCCTCCACCACGGCCAGCTGTTCCTCGTAGGCCGCGCGGATGTCGGCGAGTGTGCCGCCCGTGATCTGGTCGGTGCCGACCCCGCAGGCGATGCGGCCGCCGACCGAACGCGCCTCCGCCGCGCTGCGGCGGATCAGTTCGGCCGCGCCCACCCAGTCCAGGCCCATGCCGCGCTGGGCGGTGTCCATCGCCTCGGCGACACCGAGCCCGTGGGACCACAGGTGGCGGCGGAAGGCGAGGGTGGCGTCCCAGTCGACGGCCGCGGGCGAGTCGGGGGTCGTGTCCGCGTAAGGGTCCGCGACGACGTGGGCCGCCGAGAAGACCGTACGGGAGCTGAAGGGGGTGCCCGACGAGAACAGGAGGGGTTCGGTGCGCGGCTCGTACGTCCGCAACGTGCCGTCCGCCGACGGGAGTTGGATGGTCACAGCGAGATCTCCGGTACGTCGAGGCGGCGGCCCTCGGCGGAGGACTTCAGGCCCAGTTCGGCGAGCTGCACACCGCGGGCGCCGGCGAGCAGGTCCCAGTGGTACGGCGCGTCGGCGTAGACGTGCTTGAGGAACAGCTCCCACTGGGCCTTGAAGCCGTTGTCGAAGTCGCCGTTGTCCGGCACTTCCTGCCACTGGTCGCGGAAGACCTCGGTGGCGGGGATGTCCGGGTTCCATACCGGCTTGGGGGTCGCCGACCTGTGCTGGACCCGGCAGTTCCTGAGTCCCGCCACCGCCGAGCCCTCGGTGCCGTCGACCTGGAACTCCACCAGCTCGTCGCGGTTGACCCGGACCGCCCAGGAGGAGTTGATCTGGGCGATCGCACCGCCCTCCAGCTCGAAGACGCCGTACGCCGCGTCGTCCGCCGTCGCGTCGTAGGGCTTGCCCTGCTCGTCCCAGCGCTGCGGGATGTGGGTGGTGGCGAGGGCCTGGACGGAGGTGACGCGGCCGAACAGCTCGTGCAGGACGTACTCCCAGTGCGGGAACATGTCGACGACGATGCCGCCGCCGTCCTCGGCGCGGTAGTTCCAGGAGGGACGCTGGGCCGGCTGCCAGTCGCCCTCGAAGACCCAGTAGCCGAACTCGCCCCGGACGGACAGGATCCGGCCGAAGAAGCCGCCGTCGATGAGCCGCTTCAGCTTCAGCAGGCCCGGCAGGAAGATCTTGTCCTGGACGACGCCGTGCTTGATGCCCTTGTCGTGGGCGAGGCGGGCGAGGTCGAGGGCGCCCTCCAGCCCGGTGGCGGTGGGCTTCTCGGTGTAGATGTGCTTTCCGGCCGCGATCGCCTTCTTGATCGACTCCTCGCGGGCCGAGGTGACCTGGGAGTCGAAGTAGATGTCCACGGAAGGATCGGCCAGCACCGCGTCCAGGTCCGTCGAGATGTGCTCCAGGCCGTGGCGCTCGGCGATCTCCTGGAGCGCGTGTTCGCGGCGGCCGAGCAGGATCGGCTCCGGCCACAGCACGGTGCCGTCGCCGAGGTCGAGGCCGCCCTGCTCGCGCAGGGCGAGGATCGACCGGACGAGGTGCTGGCGGTAGCCCATGCGCCCGGTCACGCCGTTCATGGCGATACGCACCGTCTTGCGTGTCACGTCAGTCCCCTCATATACGGGTACAGCAAGCGCTTTCTATCACCTGAGAAGCTAGCCTCTGAACAGTGGTCTGTACAAGACCGTTGCCCCTTCGAGTTGTTCGAGGGGGCGAACAAACGGGGTCCATGGCTCTAAGGTCTGCTGGAAGATCTGCTGGAGATCTGCTCGGAACCAGGAGCAGTGCCCGGCTGTCTACGAGGGCGTACGACACGAAGCGCGACCGGAGGACGACGACATGACGGTGACCCTGGCGGATGTGGCGGCCCGCGCCCAGGTCTCCCCCGCGACGGTGTCGCGCGTACTGAACGGCAACTACCCGGTGGCCGCCTCCACGCGAGAACGGGTGCTGCGGGCGGTGGACGAGCTGGACTACGTCCTCAACGGTCCCGCCAGCGCGCTGGCCGCCGCCACGTCCGACCTGGTCGGGATCCTGGTGAACGACATCGCGGACCCCTTCTTCGGGATCATGGCGTCCGCGATCCAGGCCGAGATCGGCGGACCCGGCGGCCGGGCGGGCGGCGAGCGGCTGGCCGTCGTCTGCAACACCGGGGGGTCGCCCGAGCGGGAGCTGACCTATCTGACGCTGCTCCAGCGGCAGCGTGCGGCGGCCGTGGTGCTGACCGGCGGCGCGATGGAGAACGTGCCGCACGCGGCGGCGGTCTCGGCGAAGCTGCGCAAGCTGGCGGAGGCCGGGACGCGGGTGGTGCTGTGCGGGCGGCCGCCGGTGCCCGGCACCGATGCCGTGGCGCTCACCTTCGACAACCGCGGGGGCGCGCACCGGCTGACCGAGCATCTGCTCGGGCTCGGTCACCGGCGGCTCGGGTACATCGCGGGGCCGGAGGAGCGGACGACGACACGACATCGGCTGGAGGGACACCGGGCGGCGCTGGCCACGGCGGGGATAGAGGAGGATCCGCGCTGGACGGTGTACGGCCGCTACGACCGCCGGTCCGGGTACGAGGCCACGCTGGAATTGCTGCGGCGGGATCCCGGGCTGACGGCGATCGTCGCGGCGAACGACTCCGTCGCGCTGGGGGCGTGTGCGGCGCTGCGGGAGTCGGGGCTGCGGATTCCGGACGATGTCTCTGTCGCCGGGTTCGACGATCTGCCGTTCAGCGTGGATGCGGTGCCTGCGCTCACGACGGTGCGGTTGCCGCTGGCGGAGGCGGGGGCGCGGGCCGGGCGGATCGCGATGGGGCGGGAGGAGCCGCCCCCCGGCGGGATCGCGACGGTTCGCGGGGAGTTGATGGTGCGGGGGTCTTCGGGGGTGCCCCGGGCTTGAGCGGCCCACCTGGGGGCTCCGCCCCCCATCCCCGGCCTGTGCCCATCCGCCACCCGACCCGGTCGGCCGAGGGGTGACCCGCCCGGGGTTCGTTCTCCGGCCGGCCGAGAGGTGACCCGCCCGGGGTTCGTTCTCCGGCCGGCCGGGAAGCGAGCCGTCCTCCCCGCGATCCTCCCCGCGACCCTCCCCGCGCTCCCTCGCCGTCACCCGTGAAGTGACCGCCCCAGCAGCGGCAGCGGTGCCTCGCCCCTCCTCCTGTCGCGGTACCAGCGGCGGCCCCTGTCGTAGGCCAGGCGGGCCTTGCGTACGGGCGGGATCTGGGTGGCCAGGTGGACCTGGTAACGCCAGGGGGATTGTTTGCCGGTGCGGACCGACATGGCGTAGGCGAAGGAGACCGGGTCGCGGTCCAGGTAGTCGTCGAGTTGCTCGAACCAGGCCATGCTGGAGCGGGCGCCGGCCTGGACGGGGTGGAGTTCCTCGCGGCGGTGCTGGTCGTAGGCGCGCAGGGCCGCGCGGGGATCCGCGTGGTGGGCCAGGCTGTGGGCCAGCACGATCGCGTCGATCATCGCGAGCCGGGTGCCGGAGCCCAGGGTGAAGTGGGTGGTGTGGGCGGCGTCGCCGGCCAGGACGACGAGCCTGCCGTCGGTGTCGTCGAACCAGGTCTCGTTGCTGATGTGGGTGAAGCGCTGCCATTTCGCCGGGGCGCCGCGGGACCGGCTGATGAGGGAGTGGCCGTCCAGGGCCCGGTGGAAGATCTTCTCCAGCAGGGGTACGGCCTCCTCGGTCTCCATCGAGTCGAGGCCCAGGCCCTGCCAGGTTTGTGGGGAGCACTCCACTATGCAGGTGCTGATCCCGCGGATCGACGGGTAGGCGTGGAACCAGACCCAGCCGGCCTCGGTCTCCTCGAAGCAGAACACGAAGCTGTCGAACTGCCGGTCCGTGCCGAGCCAGATGTAGGGGTTGCGGCCGGTCTCGGTCTTCGTGCCGAAGTGCTCGGCGCGACTCTGCCGGATCCGGCTGCTCGCGCCGTCGGCGGCCACGATCAGGTCGGCCTCGGGCAGCTCGGCAGGGTCGGCCAGATACTCCCCGTGCCGTACGTCCACACCGAGCGACCGGGCGCGCCGGGTCAGCGCGTCCAGGAGGGAGGCGCGGCCCATGCTGTAGCCGTAGCCCCCGAAGTACGCCGTACCGTCGTGCCGGCTGCCGTGCAGCTGGATCTCCTGCCCCTCCCAGAGCACGGAGCCGGCGCTCACCGCCCGCGCGCTCTCGGGGTCGTTGCCGTGCAGGATGTCCAGCAGGTCGTTCCAGTACACGACGCCCCAGCCGTAGGTGGCCTCGGGCGGGTCGCGTTCGATCACCGTGATCTCGTGCCCGGCGTCCCTGAGTTTCGCCGAGATCGAGAAGTACAGCCCGGCCGGGCCTCCGCCCACGCAGACGATCCTCATCCGGTCACCGCCTTCACCACTGCCTTCACCCCTACGGGGATTCCCTGTGCGGAGGGCATATGGATCCGGGTGCCCGTGAGCCGGGCACCCGGATCCACCCTTCGTCTTCGTTGTCGTCAGGGGGGTGTCACGTCACAGCTGGTGGTCAGTCGCCCCAACCCCAGCCGCCTTCGTCACCCCAGCCCCAGCCGCCGTGGTCTCCCCAACCCCAGCCGCCGTGGTCTCCCCAACCCCAGCCGCCGCCGTCGCCCCAGCCCCAGCCGCCGCCGTGGTCTCCCCAACCCCAGCCGCCGCCGTCGTGCTGGACAGCCGTGGTCGGAGCTGCGGTCGTGGCGGCGCTGGCGACTCCGGCCCCGGCCGCGAGTGCCAGGATGGGGGCCGAGCAGACAGCGATGGCCACTCTCTTGATACGGGTGGTGTGCGCGCGCATGGTGTGCCCCTCTCCGAGGGTGTGATTTCTCTTTCGACGGCCGCGATCGGGGCCGTTCTCCTGGCGCTCCAGAGCCTGCGCGCAGCTCCGAGCGGGGGTCCGCCGCCCGCAAAGGCGATCTGCGGCGGATCCGTCACTTCCGGTTCTAAACGGACATAAGTGACGTTCGTGTTTAAACCTACGATGAGAGAGCGGGGAAGTCAAAAGCAGGCCGCGGCGAGAGAAGATAACTGCAAGAGAAGTCAAGGTAGTTCAAGATTTCAACCATCGGTGCCGCAGGAAACCATCGCCGCAGGAAACCATCGGGGTCCAGCCATGACCGTCCAGACCATCGCCGAGTGCCGGTTGCTGTACGAACTCGCGCACACCGCGGACAGCGACGAGGCCGGGCTGCGGACCCGACTCGGGCTGGACGCCGCACACGTGAGCCGGACACTCGACTCCCTCGCGGCGGCCGGACTGGTCGAGCGGGCCCCCGCCGGGACGCGCGTGGCACTCACCGCGCGCGGACGGGCCGCCGCCGGGCTGCTCGCCGAGCGGGCCCGGGAAACGCTCCGTACCTTCCTCGGCAGCCCGGCCCCGCAGGGTTCCGCAGGGGTCGCGCTGCGTGAGCCCCGGCCCGGTGACCTGGGGTGGATCGTGCAGCGCAATGCCGCGCTGTACGCCGCCGAGTACGGCTGGAACGCCGACTACGAGGGGCTGGTGGCCCGGATCGTGGCCGACTTCGCCGAGGACCACGATCCCCATCTGGAGCGGGTGTGGATCGCGGAGCTGGCGGGGCGGCCCGCGGGATGCGTGATGTGCGTACGGGACGACGCGCCCGGCACCGCACGGCTGCGGCTGCTGCTGGTCGAGCCGGAGGCACGGGGGCTCGGCCTCGGGGACCGGCTGGTCGGCGCGGTCGTGGACTTCGCGCGCGGGGTCGGCTACCGGGACCTGGTGCTGTGGACGAACGACGTGCTCGGCGCCGCCCGGCGCATCTACCAGCGGCACGGTTTCGTGCTCACCGCGGAGAAACCGCACCGCTCCTTCGGCAAGGACCTGATCGGCCAGGACTGGCGCCTGGATCTGCACCGATCGGGCGAGTGACGAGTAGGGTCCGTGACCATGAAGCTAGCCTTCTCCACCCTCGGGGTTCCCGGCCTGCCGGTGCCGGACGTCCTGGCGCTCGCGACCGCGCACGGCTACCACGGCGTCGAACTGCGCGCGCATCCGGAGGAGCCGGTGCATCCGGGCCTCTCGGCGGCCGGGCGGGCGGATGTCGCCGCCGAGTTCAAGGCGGCCGGGGTCGAAGTCCTGGGCATTGCCGGGTATGCGCGCGTCGCGGCGCCCGGCGAGGACGCCCCGGTCGTCGACGAGATCCGCCAACTCCTCCATCTCGCCCATGACATGGGCGCTCCCTTCATCCGGGTCTTCCCCGGCGCCGACCCGGCCCTGCCCGCCGCCGAGTCCGACGCGGCCGCCGCCCGGCGGCTCGGCACGGTCGCCGAGGACGCCGCCGCGCTCGAAGTACGCGTCCTGCTGGAGACCCATGACTCCCACCGCACCGGAGCCGCCGCGATCCGTGTCCTGGGGCCGGTCGGACACGGCCACGTCGGCGCGCTGTGGGACGTGATGCACACCTGGCTGGGCGGCGAACAGCCCGCGGAGACCTACGCCGCACTCGCTCCACACCTGGGATACGTGCAGGTCAAGGACATCGCCTCGGCCGAGGACACGACCCCGCTGCCGCTCGGGGCGGGGGTGCTTCCGCTCACCGAGTGCGTGGACGTCCTGTGCCGCAACGGCTGGGACGGGTGGCTGTGCTGGGAGTACGAGAAGCGGTGGTACGAGTCGGCTGCGCCGCTTCCCGAGTTGCTGGGCGGGGGACGGCAGCATCTGCTGAGGCTGCTCGGCGAGGCGGCGTAGGTCAGCCCAGCTGTGCGAACGCCTCATGGAACCCCGGGAAGGTCTTGCGTACGCAACCGGGGTCGTCGTACGTGATGCCAGGTGTGCGCAGGGCGGTCACGGCGAAGGACATGACGATGCGGTGGTCGCCGTAGGTCTTGATCTCGACGTCCCGCAGCGGGCTGCCCGGCTGGATCTCGATCCAGTCCGGGCCGGTCGTCGCCGTCACGCCGAGCCGCCGGAGGTTGTCCGCGCAGGCCTCCAGACGGTCGCACTCCTTCACCCGGGTGTTGGCCACGTCCTCGATGCGCACGGGTCCGTCGGCGAACGGGGCGATCGCGGCCAGGGTCGGCATGGTGTCGGAGATGTCCCGCATGTTGACGGTGAGTCCGCGCAGAACTCCCGTGCCGCGTACGGTCGTCCGGTCCGCCCCGGTCTCCACCTCGGCGCCCATCCGGCGCAGCACCTCCACGAACCGCAGGTCGCCCTGGAGCGCGCCCGTGCCGAGGCCCGGGACGGTCACCTCGCGGCCCGGGGTGACGGCGGCCGCGGCGAAGAAGTAGCTGGCGGTGGAGGCGTCCGGCTCGACGGCGTAGGTGGTGGCCCGGTAGCCGCCCGGCGGGACGGCGTACACGTCGCCGTCCCGGACGACCTCCACCCCGAATGCCCGCATCATCGCGAGCGTGATCTCCACGTACGGCGCCGAGACCAGCTCGGTCACCCGGATCCTGAGGCCGGTGCGGGTGAGTGGGCCCAGCAGGAGGAGGGCGGTCAGGTACTGGGAGGAGAGGCCGGCGTCCAGGACCACCTCGCCGCCCTCGACACCCGCCGCCCGGACGGTGAGCGGGTGGTGGCCCTCGGTCTCCTCGTGCCGCAGGTCGACGCCCAGGTCGCGCAGTGCGCGGGTGAGCGGGCCGAGGGGGCGGCGGCGCATCTGCGGGGAGGCGTCGAAGCGGTAGGTGCCGTGGCCGGCGGCGGCCAGGGTCGGCAGGAAGCGGGCAGTGGTGGCGCCGTCGCGGCAGTAGACGTCGGCCTCGGCGTGCGCCGGGCCCTGCGGGCGGCCGTCCACCTGCCAGGTGTCGGGGGTGCGGCCCACCCGGTAGCCGAGCCGGGTCAGGCCCTCCGCGAAGCCCTCGGTGTCGTCGGACCGCAGAGGCCGTACCAGGGTGCTGACACCGTCGGCGGCGGCCGCGAGGAAGAGGGCGCGGGCGGTGATGGACTTGGAACCGGGGATCTCGACTGCGGGCATGGCCCCCATGATGGCCGTACGGCCGCCCGCCGGGAGCCCGCTGTCCATGAACTGGGACACCGGAGTGGCCGGAACCGACCCCTGCCGGGGTTGCTGCGCATGTCCTTGACGGAAAGAAACTTCCCGGATATTGGTGGCTTCTCGGAAGTTTCCTTCAGTGGTTCTCCTCTGGAAGGAGCGCATGTGCCCGACACCGGCAGACCGTCCAGACGCGCCGTCCTCACCGCCGGCGCGGGCCTCACCGCCGCGCTGACCGTACCGTCCGCCGCCGCCCACGCCACCACCCCCGCCGCTCCCGCCACTCCCGCCACTCCCCCCGACGACCGCCGGCTGCGCGCCCTGATCTCCCGCATGACCCTTCAGGAGAAGGTCGGCCAGCTGTTCGTGATGCGGGTCTACGGCGACTCCGCCACCGCCCCCGCCCAGGCCGACATCGACGCCAACCGCAAAGAGCTCGGGGTCCGCACGGCCGCCGAGCTGATCGCGACGTACCGGGTCGGCGGCATCATCTACTTCACCTGGGCTCACAACACCCGCGACCCGCACCAGATCGCGGACCTCTCCGACGGCATCCAGCGGGCCTCGCTGGGCCAGGCGCGCGGTCTGCCGGTGCTCATCGCCACCGACCAGGAGCACGGCGCGGTCTGCCGGGTCGGCAGGCCCGCCACCCTCTTCCCCGGCGCGATGGCCCTCGGCGCAGGAGAAAGAGGGCGCGAAGCGCTTCGTCAGAAGGGCGGTGGTGGGAGACGGGCGGGCGGCTCACACTCCGACGCGCAGACACTCGGCCGGATCTCCGGCGCCGAGCTGCGCGCGATGGGCATCAACCAGGACTACTCCCCGGACGCCGACGTCAACGTCAACCCGGCGAACCCGATCATCGGCGTACGGTCGTTCGGGGCCGACCCGGAGGCGGTGGCGGGGCTGGTGGCCGCCGAGGTGAAGGGCTATCAGCAGTCCCGGGTCGCGGCGACCGCCAAGCACTTCCCGGGGCACGGTGACACGGCCGTCGACAGCCACACCGGCTTCCCGGTCATCACACACAGCCGGGACCTGTGGGAGAAGCTGGACGCGGTGCCGTTCCGGGCCGCGATCGCCGCCGGCATCGACTCGGTCATGACCGCGCACATCCAGTTCCCGGCCCTGGACGACTCCGGCGACCCGGCCACCCTCTCCCACCCGATCCTGACCGGCATCCTGCGCGGCGAGCTCGGCTACGACGGCGTCGTCATCACCGACTCCCTGGGCATGGAGGGCGTCCGCACGAAGTACGGCGACGACCGGGTGCCGGTGCTCGCGCTGAAGGCCGGGGTGGACCAGCTGCTCAACCCGCCGTCGATCGACGTGGCCTGGCACGCCGTGCTGAAGGCCGTACAGGACGGCGAGCTGACCGAGTCCCGCCTGGACGAATCGATCCTGCGTATCCTGCGGCTGAAGTCCCGGCTCGGCCTCTTCGACGCGCCGTACACCAGCCGGGCGGCCGTCGAGCGCACGGTGGGCACCGAGGCGCACCTGGCCGCCGCCGACCGGATCGCCGAGCGCACCACGACCCTGCTGGTCAACGAGGACCGCACCCTCCCCTTCACGCCCCGCACCGCACGCCGGATCCTGGTCGTCGGCGCCGACCCGGCCTCCCCCTCCGGCACCACCGGCCCGCCCACCGGCGTCCTGGCGGCCGCCCTCACCGAACTCGGCTTCACCGCAACGGCGTTGTCCACCGGCACCGCCCCCTCCGCCGCGACCGTCGCCGAGGCGGTCACGGCGGCGAAGGGCGCGGACGCGGTGGTCGTGGCGACGTACAACGTCACCGCGGACAGCCCGCAACGCACCCTGGTGGAACAACTGCTCACCACGGGCAGGCCGTTGGCTGCCCTCGCCGTCCGCAACCCCTACGACGTGGCCCAACTCGCCTCCGTGAAGGCCTGCTTGGCGTCCTACGGCTGGACCGATGTCGAAGTGCGGGCGGCGGCCCGGGTGATCGCCGGGCGCGTGTCGCCGCGCGGGAAGCTGCCGGTGCCGGTGCAGCGGGCGGACGATCCGGCGCAGGTGCTGTACCCGATCGGACACGGGCTGACGTACTAGGCGTACGTCACACACCGGGCGTACCGCCATCGAACGCCGGAAACCCTCCCTCATCGTCTGGCGTGTCACCGGGGCCCCGGGTCACGCTGGGCGGGGGTGTGTGTCCGGGGGGTGGCGATGCGCGGGAAAGGTGTCTCCGTACTGGCGTGCCTGCTGCTGGCCGCCTCGCTGACCGGCTGCCGGGGCACGGCGGGCACCCCGGTGGGCGACGCCCGCCCCACGGCCGTCGGCGGTTACGGCGCCGAGTTCCTCGCCGTCGGCACGTGCAGCTCGTTCGGCACGACCAGGTTCACCGAGGTGCCGTGCACGAGCGAGCGGGCGGCGGCCCGGGTCGTCGCCCGCTACGACGGCGCGACGGCCGACGGCCCCCTGTGCCCGGCGACCACCGACTTCGTGCTGCACATCGGCGCCCAGGGCTACGCGTGCATGCGCAACCTGGAGCCCCCGCACCCCGGCGACCCCGGCGGCGGAGGCGGCCCGCGCACGATCCCGGGCGACTGTGTGTACGCCTCCGGCGCCGGCCAGGTCCGCGAGACCCCGTGCGACGGCTCGGGCACCCACCGGCCGCAGTACCGGATCACCAGGGCGGCGGCGACGCGGGCGGAGTGTCCCGCGTCGACGGCCCTGTACGTCCAGCTGGGCGGAAGCAACCCGGTGGGCTGCGCCCGGCGGGTGTGAGGTCGCGGGTGTGAGGTCGCGGGTGTGAGGTCGCGGGTGTGAGGTCGCGGGTGTGAGGTCGCGGGTGTGAGGCCTCAGCGCGCGGTCAGCACAGGATCCACCCGGAACTCACCGAGCTCCGGCCCACCGAGCCCTTGATCCACACGCAGCGGTGGCCGGCGTGGACGGTGACGGGGCCGGCTTGGTAGTAGTAGCTGCCCGTGTCGGCGACCGGGCGGTTGCCGCGGGCCTGGACGCTGACGGACATGGTCTGGCTGGTGCCGGCGCGTCTGGCGACGGTGATGGCGCAGACGTAGCCGTTGTCCTTGTACACGTGCGTCACACCTGTGTCGAACGGCAGCGTGCGCACCTCGCGCCCGGCGCAGGAGTTGGCGTCGGCCTGAGCGGTGCCCGACGCCAACAGTGCGAGCCCCCCGGAGGCGGCCAGCACGGCCGCGCCGAGTGCCAGCCGCCGGCGTATCCCACCACGGTCCACAGTTGTCCTCCCCGTATTGCCCCGTATGACGGTCACCCTCCCCCGATGGCCCGTACTGATGTACGGACGCGTCAGTGTGTCGGAAGGTTGCACGACCGTCAGCGGAACGCCTCAGCGAGTGGCGGGAACCGGCTCCTCCGGCTCAGCCCCGCCGACGAAGGTCCGCCACAACTCGGCGTACCGGCCCCCGCGGGCGAGGAGTTCGTCGTGCGTGCCATCCTCCGCGACCCGGCCGTGGTCCATCACCACGACCCGGTCGGCGCGGGCCGCCGTGGTCAGGCGGTGGGCGACGACCAGGGTCGTACGGCGGCCGGCCAGGCGGTCGGTGGCCTGGTTGACCTGGGCCTCGGTGGCCAGGTCCAGGGCGGCCGTGGCCTCGTCCAGGAGCAGGATGTCGGGGTCGACCAGTTCGGCGCGGGCGAGCGCGATCAGCTGGCGCTGGCCGGCCGAGAGGTTGCGGCCGCGCTCGGCGACCTCGTGCAGATAGCCGCCCTCCAGCCCGGCGATCATCTCGTGCGCGCCGACCGCCCGCGCCGCCGCCTCCACCTCGGCGTCGCTGGCGTCGGGGCGGCCGTAGGCGATGGCGTCACGGATGGTGCCGGGGAACAGGTACGCCTCCTGCGGGACGACCCCGAGGCGGTGCCGGTACGAGGTCATGTCGAGGGCGCGCAGATCCGTGCCGTCGACCGTGACCCGCCCCGCGGTGGGGTCGTAGAAGCGCGCGACCAGCTTGACCAGGGTGGACTTGCCCGCGCCCGTCTCGCCGACGAACGCCACCGTCTGCCCGGCGGGGATCGTCAGGTCGATGCCGGTCAGCGCCTCCTCCTCGGCGCCGTAGGCGAAGTGCACGTCCTCGAAGGCGATGTCCCCGCGCAGGGACAGGACTTCGAGGGGCTCGTCGGCCGACTTCGTGGACGTCGGCTCGCGCAGCAGCTCCTGGATGCGGCCCAGGGAGACCGTGGCCTGCTGGTAGCCGTCGAAGACCTGGGACAGCTGCTGGACGGGCGCGAAGAACAGGTCGATGTAGAGGAGGTAGGCGACCAGGGCACCGGTCGTCAGCGTGGCCGCCTCCACCCGGTGCGCGCCCACGATCAGCACGGACGCCGACGCGACCGAGGACAGCAGCTGGACGAAGGGGAAGTAGACCGATATCAGCCACTGGCCGCGGATCCGGGCGCGCCGGTAGTCCTCGCTGCGCCCGGCGAACCGCGCACCGCCGTCCCGCTCGCGCCGGAAGGCCTGCACGATCCGCAGCCCGGCGACCGACTCCTGCAGATCGGCGTTGACCACCGACACGCGCTCGCGGGCGAGTTCGTACGCCCTCACGCTCGCCCGGCGGAAGAAGACGGTCGCGACGATCAGCGGGGGCAGGGTCACGAAGACGACGAGCGCGAGCTGGACGTCGATCACGAGCAGGACGACCATGATGCCGAAGAAGGTGACGACCGAGACGAACGCCGTGACCAGGCCGGTCTGCAGGAACGTCGACAGGGCGTCGACGTCGGTCGTCATCCGGGTCATGATCCGGCCGGTCAGCTCGCGCTCGTAGTAGTCGAGGCCGAGCCGCTGGAGCTGAGCGAAGATCTTCAGCCGCAGCGTGTACAGCACGCGTTCGCCGGTACGGCCGGTCATCCGGGTCTCGCCGATCTGCGCGGCCCACTGGACGAGGACGGTCGCGAGGCCGAGCAGGGACGCCGCCCAGACCGCGCCGAGGGCCATCTTCGTCACGCCCGCGTCGATGCCGTGCCGGATCAGCACCGGCAGCAGCAGACCGGCGCCCGCGTCCACGGCGACCAGCCCGAGGCTGATCAGCAGGGGCACGCCGAAGCCGCGCAGCAGCCGGCGCAGCCCGTAGGAGTCCTCGCGCCGGACCGCCCGTGCCTCGTCGATGTCCGGGGTGTCGGTGGCCGGGGGCAGCGCGTCGACCTGGGCGAGCAGTTCGGGGGTGGCGGGCGTGCCGGACAGCGCCAGGTCCCTGGGCTCCCGGTCGCCGCTCCACAGCCGGGGGGTCACGCCCCGCTCGGCGTCGAACTCGGCGTCCAGCTCCTCGCGGACGGTCGTGTCCTCGGCGGGCGGGACCGGCAGGGCATGGCCCGGGGAGACCCCGCCCAGCTCGTCGGGGTCGGTGAGCAGCCGGCGGTAGAGGGCGGACCGCTCCTGGAGTTCGTCATGGGTGCCGAGGTCGGCGAGCCGGCCGCCGTCGAGGACGGCGATGCGGTCGGCGAGGTTGAGGGTGGAGCGGCGGTGCGCGATGAGGAGGGTGGTCCGGCCCTCCATGACGTGCTTCAACGCCTCGTGGATCTCGTGCTCGACCCGGGCGTCCACGGCCGAGGTGGCGTCGTCCAGGACCAGCAGGCGGGGGTCGGTGAGCAGGGCGCGGGCGAGCGCGACGCGCTGGCGCTGGCCGCCGGAGAGGGTCAGGCCCTGCTCGCCGACCTTGGTGTCGTAGCCCGCGGGGAGGTCATTGATGAAACGGTCCGCCTGGGCGGCGCGGGCGGCCTGCTCGATCTCCTCCTGGGTGGCGTCCGGACGGCCGTACGCGATGTTGGCGCGGACGGTGTCGGAGAAGAGGAAGGAGTCCTCGGGGACGAGACCGATCGCGGCCCGCAGCGAGTCCAGGGTCAGCTCGCGGACGTCGTGACCGCCGATGAGCACGGCGCCGTGGGTCACGTCGTAGAAGCGCGGCAGGAGCAGGGAGAGGGTGGACTTGCCGGAACCGGAGGAGCCGACGACGGCGAGGGTCTCACCGGGCCGGATCTCGAAGGTGAGCCCTTCGAGGACCGGGCGTTCATGGTCGTATCCGAAGGACACGTCGTCGAACTCGACGGTCGCGGGCGCGTCGGCGGGCAGGGTCTTCGTGCCGTCCTGCATGGTCGGCTCGGTGTCGATCAGCTCCAGGACGCGCTCGGTGCCGGCGCGGGCCTGCTGGCCGACGGTGAGGACCATCGCGAGCATGCGGACCGGGCCGACCAGCTGGGCGAGGTAGGAGGAGAAGGCGACGAAGGTGCCCAGCGTGATGTGACCGCGTACGGCCAGCCAGCCGCCGAGGGCCAGCATGGCGACCTGACCGAGGGCGGGGACGGCCTGAAGGGCGGGGGTGAACTTGCTGTTCAGCCGTATGGTGCGCAGGCGCCCCGCGAACAGCCGCCGGCCCACTTCGCGCAGCTTCCCGGTCTCCTGGTCCTCCTGCCCGAAACCCTTCACCACCCGGACGCCGCTGACGGCGCCGTCGACCACACCCGCGACGGCGGCGGCCTGGGCCTGCGCGTACCAGGTGGCGGGGTGCAGCTTGCTGCGGCTGCGCCTGGCAATCCAGCCGAGCGCGGGCGCGACGGCGAGCGCGACCAGGGTCAGCGGCAGCGACAGCCACGCCATGATGATCAGGGAGATCACGAAGAGCAGGACGTTCCCGATGGTCATCGGGAGCATGAAGAGAAGCCCCTGGATCAGCTGGAGGTCGCTGGTCGCCCGGCCGACGACCTGTCCCGTGCTGAGCTCGTCCTGACGGCGCCCGTCGAGCCGGGTGATCGTGCCGTACATCTCCGTCCGCAGGTCGTGCTGGACGTCGAGGGCGAGGCGGCCGCCGTAGTAGCGGCGGATGTAGGTGAGGGCGTAGACGAGGAGGGCGGCGGCTATGAGGGCGCCGGCCCAGGGGGCCATGGAGCGGGTGTGGTTCCCGATCACGTCGTCGATGATCACCTTGGTGATCAGGGGCACGACGGCCATGACGGCCATGCCGGCGAGCGAGGAGCCGAGGGCGAGGATCACGTCCTTCGGATACCGCCAGGCGTAGCCCGCCAGGCGCTTTGCCCATCCCCGTTGCGCTGCCACGCCGGTGCCTCCCTGTTGACCTGGTCTACCGGAAGGCACCAACGCGCGCGGGAGCGGATTTCATCCCTCTGCAACAAACGAGGGGGGAGGGTTCGGGGAAAGGGTCAGACTCGTACCCGCAGATATGAGACCCGTACCCGCAGGTATCAGACCCGTACCCGCAGGTAATAGAACCGGGTCGTCTGGGCCGGGTTCTGGTTGTCGTCGCTCACCAGGACCACTTTCAGGCGGCCGGTGTGGTCACGCCCTGTGATCGTCATGCCTTCGATGTTGTCCAGCAGGGGGTTGGGCTGGGGCTGCTTCGCGGTGGCGCCGAGGGAGGGGCAGGTGACGATGCCGGTCAGCAGGGTTTTCCTGATCAGGCGGACGGAAGGCTGCCCGGTGAGATTCTCGATGCCGCTCGTGTCTGAGGCATGGCGGGGGTCGGCCAGATAGAGGCGGACGGTGTTGCCGACGCCCGCGGTGAAGCCGCGCTCCAGGACCAGGAGGCGGCCGTCGGGGGTGGCCTGGACCTCGGGGACGCCGAGGCCGGGGTCGGTGCGGTAGCCGTACTGGGCGGACAGTTCGAAAGGGCCTTGGTGACGTGTCCAGGTCTGGAAGCGGACGATCCCGGTCGAGTCGCCCGAGATCGCGTCCTCCATGGAGGCCAGCAGGGTGTGTCCGCCGGGCAGCAGGGTCAGGCCCTCGAAGGTCTGGTTGGCGGTGGCGCGGCCGGCGGGGGCAACCAGGAGGGAGGACGGGACCGGGAGGCGGTCGAGGATCCTGCCGTCGACGGAGTAGCGGCGGACCGACGGCTCGGTCTCGGAGGTGATCAGCCGGGTGCCGTCCCGGTCGATGACGAGGCCCTCGGAGTCGAGGTCGGCGCCCTTCTCGTCGGCGAGGTGGACGGCCCGCTTCGGCTGGAGGGTCGTCGGGTCCAGGTCGAAGAGGGAGGAGCGGTCCTCCAGCGCGGCGAGGGAACCGTCCCGGTCCACGGCGAGCGCGGAGAAGTTGCCGACGAAGGTGCCGTCGTACGTCGTCTTGTCGAGCACGTCGGAGAAGCGGTCGAGGGAGACGGATGGCGAACAGGCTTTGCTGATCGATGAGTTGGCGCTGGCGGGCCCGGCGGCGGTCAGGGAGGTGACCGCCGCCAGGCCGACGGTGAGGGTGGCGAGTACGGTTCTCAGACGCATGCCCGTCACCGTAGGGCGGCCGGGTGTCCCGCGGGAGACCGCACCGTGAAACGCCGTGTCGACGCGTCAGCCCTGCGGCGGCACCGCGACGAAGGCCTCACTGGGCTTGCTCGTCGGGACGTAGACCTTGGTGGTCGCCGTGGTCGGCACGAGATCCTTGTGGATGACCTTGGCGACGTTCTGGATGGTGGTCACGCCGTAGTCCATGGTGCTGTTGTCCTGGGTGAGCACCGACATCATGTAGTCGTGGCCGGCGCCGTTGAAGGTGCCGAGGCTGTGCACCCGCCAACCGTGCGTCGAGCGCTCCAGCCAGCCGTTCTTGACGTGCACGGAGACGGTGGACGGGGCACCGGCGGGCGTGCCCCAGCGCTGGTCGGAGACGACCTGGCCCATCAGCTTCAGGATGTAGGCGCGGGAGTTGTCGCTCAGCACGCTGTTCTTGGCGGTGATGAGCTTGAGCAGCTTCTGCTCGTCGGTGACGTTCTCCTGGGTCAGGCCCCAGTAACCGCCCGTGCCCGGCACGGTCTTCGTCATCCCGGCGGCGGACAGGAACCCCTTGATCTTCGTCAGGCCCAGCTGCTTCCACAGCGTGCTGGTCGCGTTGTTGTCCGACCTGGTGATCATGGCCGTGGCGAGCTTGGTCTCGGTGTCCGTGAGGTACCGGTTGTGCTTCTTGGCGTCCCACAGCAGCGTGGCGAGCACGGTGACCTTGACGGTGCTGGCCGAGTCGTAGGCGCTGGTCGCGCGCAGGGTGCAGGTGGTGTTGGTGCTGCGGTCGTACAGGCCGAGGGCGACCGTGCTCTTGCGGCCCGCCAGGGCGCCGGTGATGTCCTTCTGGAGCTTGGCGGCGAGGCCCGCCTTGGCGGACGTACAGCTGACGGCGGGCGTGGCCGCGGCGGCCGGACCGGCGGCGGCCACGGCGGTGACCGCCGGTATGAGCAGGGCGGCGGCGAGTGCGCTGGTACGTCTCCATGTCCGGTGATTCATACCCCACTTGACATGCGGGGGCGGCCGAATGGTTGCACACCAGTTCTTATCAAGGCAGTTCGCGGGATTCGGGAGGTGGGGCGCGTGGCAGTGATCCCCTCATGACGGACGGAACCGAGAGTCAAGTCAGACGGTGGGGACGGTTGTTCGCGGTGGTGGCGGTGCTGCGCTCGCTCGCGGATCCGGGCCAGCCCCTGCCCGGCGCGGACGCCTTCACGGGCAAGTTCGTCCCGGCACAGCGCATCAACGACCTGAGGTCGAATCCGTACGACGCCCTGCTGCGGGCCCGCACGCGCGACGACGCGCACTGGAAGGCGGCAGCGGCGGTGTTCCGCTCGCTGCCCGACCTCCTGGAGCAGGGGCCGCTTCCGCCCACAGGCACCCTCGGCGACGACCGCCGCCCGGACTTCATCGCCGGTTACGACGCCCAACTGGCCCAGTTCAAAGAGGACTTTCCCGCTCTCCTGAAGTGAGGCGGACGCCCCGGCTCACGGCAATCCTGTGCACGTCGGTCAACGCCTCGCGCATCCGGGCGAGCAGGAACCGGAGCTGGGCAGACGTCGCCTGGTCGTCGGCGAGCAGGTCGGAGGCATGGCCGAGGAGGCCGGTGACCATGCCGAGTTGCACGGACTCGATGCCGTCGGCCACCCGGGAGAGATAGCCGGTTCCGTCGGTGATGAGGTAACAGGGCTTGCCCTCCGAGCCCGCCCAGGGCAGGAGGCGTGCGCTGGTGCCGTCCTTCACTTCCTCACCTCCACGCCCGGCGGCATACCGCACGACCCCATGCCGATCCCGGGCACCGTGACCGGGGGCACCGACTGTGGCCGCGGGGGCCAGGTGCCGGTGCCGTAGCTGGTCGGCCCGTTCCGCCGTAACAGCAGCGACGTGAAGAAGCGGGCGATACGGTGACGCATGTCGTCAACTCCCTTGCGTTTGTTGATGGCCACGCCCCCGGACCGGTCGCGTGGTCGCGGGGGTTTCGACATCTCTTCCGGCCTCGGTTCAGGGCATGGAGAGGCCCCGGTCGCCCCTTGGGGGAACAGAGACGACCGGGGCCGGTCTCTGACGGGTCAGGTGGCGGTCTGACCGCTACTCGGACACGTTTCCGTCCCGTCGCGGCGAGACTCCCTTCCGAAGCACTTCGACCAGGCGAGCCGCGTTGGTCATGTTGCAACGGCCGAGGTCAAAGAGAGGGATCCCGTCACCGTCGCCGAAGGACGCTGGGTCGAGTCGGAGGCCGGGGAGGGAGACGCCGACGCTGGCCAGGGCTTCACGCAACTCCTTCAGCGACCCGTAGCACTTGGGGAAGGCCTCCGCCTGCTTCTGGTCAACCTCGGGCATGATCGCTCCTCTCCGTAGCGCCGTGACTACCAAGTGCGTTCAGCGTGGCCTACAGTTGGGAACTATTCAACGTGTCAGATCTGGCAGATTAGTTGGAGGTTGGGTTGGCCAACGTGAAAGTGCTGAACCCCGAGCGCAGCCCACAGGCGGCCTACGGAGCTCAACTGCGCAGGTCGAGGGAAGAGAGGGGGTGGAAGCAGGAGGAGTTAGCTTCCAGAATGGAATATTCCAGCTCACATATTTCGGCCGTTGAAACTGGTCGGAAGATGCCAACTTTGCGCTTCTCGCGCAGTGCTGACCGCACGTTGGGCACGGGCGACATGTTCGAGCGCCGCTTCCGCGAGCTCACCCTTGGCTCCTTGTTGGAGGGCTTCGCTGAGTATGTCGACTACGAAGCCCGCGCAGTTGAGATTCGGCTCTATGAGATCGGAATCATCCCGGGTCTGCTTCAGACGCCCGAGTACGCGCGAGTACTGGCGGACAGCGCCGTCAGGCGGGGAGCCATCACACCCGAGCAGGCTGACGAGCGGGTTGCGTACCTGCTGGAGCGGCAGAAGACGCTACTGCGGCCCCAGCTCCTCTCGGTGCTTGTCGTCATGGATGAGAGCTGCATTCGGCGATTGGTCGGCGGCACCAAGGTCATGGGCGCCCAGCTTGAGAGCCTGGTCGAGTTTGCCGCCCGCCCCAACACGGTGCTACAGATCGCCCCGTTCGAGATAGGCGAGAAGCGTCCTTACGATCTGCCCGTCAACTTGCTGACGCTGTCCGACCAGTCCATGGTCGCCTACGCCGAGTCCCAAGCTCAGGGCCACCTGGACCGTGAAACCACTTCCATCCGGCCCATGATGGCGGCCTACCATCAACTACAGGCCGAAGCACTCTCGCAGGCGGCTTCCGTGGCCATGATCGATCAGCTTCGAAAGGGCACCCCGTGACAACGAACGACGCTCCCCGCTGGTTCACGTCCTCCTACAGCAACAACGGCGGCAACTGCGTGGAAGTCGCCGTCAACCTTGCCGCCTCGCACGGTGTGATCCCCGTCCGTGACTCCAAGAACCCGAGCGGTCCGGTGCTGAGCTTCCCCGCCG
>NZ_JAIQYY010000005.1:240790-294416 GCF_020181035.1 Streptomyces sp. CoH27 | reverse complement strand
CCGAGTCCCGGAGGGCCTGGTGGGCGAGCAGGGACTTTCGTAGGCCTGCGGCAGATGGCTGGTTCCCGCGAGCGCCCGCGGACGGTCCGTCGCTGTATCCGTACGCTGGGTAGCCGGTCTGGGCAGATGACACAGGGGGTGCTGCTGGTAACCGGCACCGCGGGAGCAGGTCCGACCTGGCGCCCAGTGTTCAATGTTGCCGTATACGCCTGACATGCCTTCGAATCGATCGAGGGCGGGCTGCGGAAGCATCCCGTGAAGTGAGCAAAACGTGGAGGCCATGTGAAATACGGCCAACCTGGTGGCCGCTTGCATGCGCGTAGACCTCGCGTGACGCCGAGGCCCCGGCGGTGCCCGCCTGCCGTGTCGGGCCAGGCGCAAATGACTGGAAATTGAACTAATGGTGGACGGGCGCACTACGGTTTGCGGCGGTTGCTGTTCCACCGAGAGGAAACCCCTCATGACCGCCGCCGACAGCGCACCGATCACGGCCCGCATCCTCACCGGCTACCGCCCGGAGGACGGCTTCGTGGCCGTGGAGCTGAACCCGCCCCCCGCCGAATACGTCTGGCACGACGAAGACGCCGAGCAACAAGAGGAGCGGTACGGCCCGGGCGTGGGATACCACCAATGGTTGGCCATCGACGCGCAGAGCGGTGCGGTCTGGTTCGGGGACGTCGACTGGCGGGCCTCGCGCGAGCACCTGGAGCGCCAGCTCCCCGGTGTCCCGCGCAGCGCACTCGGCGACGGGACGCTGCCGACCCCCGGCGTTCTCGTGTACCTGCTGACCCACCTAGCGCACGACGAGCAGCGCGGCTACTCCTGGCGCTTCTTCACCGCCGAGGAGTTGCATGCGCTCGCGCTGCGCATACTCCCCGCCGTACAGCGGCTCGTGGACTCGATACACCGTACGGGACCGGCCGGCGAACTGGAGTGGTCCGCCGAGGCCGCCACCGCCTGGGACGACATCGAGCAGGCCGCCACCTACACCTTCGCTCCCTCCGGAGCGGTCGTCTGGCCCAGGCTCCGGATGAGCCCGGTCCCCGCGTGGCGGGTCGAGGTCGGCGCGTTCCTCGCGAGCAACCCCGACCTGTGCGACCCGTCCTGGGGAGTGGCCACCGACGCGGAACTGGAGGCTTACGCCGACTACCGGCCCGACTCGGGCTACGGCGGTGTCCCGGGGCGGATGTGCCGCCCCGCCGACCGGCAGATCGAGGACGGTTTCACCTTCTATGGCCACCGCGCCGCCCTGTACGCCTATCGCGCCCGGGCGTGCGGCGACCGTTCCCCGACGGAGGCCCGCACCTGGCTGGAGACAACAGAGGCCGGCAGGAGCACCTGGGAGGCGGCCAAGCCCCCCGGAGCCACGCTCGCCGATGTGCCGGACTGTGTGCTGGCGGCCTTGGCCGAACGCTTCCAGAGCGCCGCGCACGAGGAGGGGTTGGTCCTGACAGGCCTGTCCGCCTATCTGCAGCGGTTGCGCGCCGACGAACGGGCCTCCGTCGACCGGCAGCTTGTCTACGAAGGCGAGGAGGTCGAACGTCTCGAAAGCATGCTCAGGGACTTCCGCGCCGCGCGGAACCGCACCGTGACCCGGATACTGGCGTGGGCCGACGGCCGCGACGACGCGGAGATAGCCCGCCTGGCCTCCATCTCCCATGACGACGTCCGTGACTGGCGGGCCCGCCTGACCGCCGAACAGGCCACGGCGACGCCTTAGGGCCTGCGTGATGTTGTGATCAGGTAGTTGCCTTCAGGAGGTCGTTGATCCAGATCATCGAGGCGCGGAGGTGGAGGCCGGCGAGGTAGCTCTCGGGCATCTTGTCGTGTCGAGAAGACCCCGGCGTCCCGCCAGACGCGAAAGCGCCCGTAGACGGTCGCCCACGGTCCGAACTCGGAGGGCATCTCGCGCCACTGGGCGCTGGACCGGAACCGCCAGATCACCCCCTCGAACTGGTCCCGCAGCCGCTCGGGGTACGGACCGTACTCGACTATCGGCAGGTACGGCTCAATAAACTCCCACTGCTCGTCGGTGAGTTGTCTACGTGTCACACCCAGCGTCCTACCAGGTCCTGTCCCCGCACGGGACCAGAACCCGAGATTGATCACGACCTCACACAGGCCCTAGTACCCCGCGCCGGAGATACGTCTGGCGCCGCCTGGCCTTTACCCACCCCTTTGTCGATTCACAGGCAACGGCAAGGCACGCCACAGTGAGCGCTCAATCCGCCTTTGCACGCTACCCCCGTGACATCTGCCACCGATCCCCTCCCCCACACGACGACCGTGACGACCGCGTCCTCCGGCCTGTCGGCGCCGGACGCCGCCGTACCCCCTGAGCCCGCGCCGCGCTGGTCGCTGCCCGTGCTGCTCGCGATCCTGCTGCTGGCCGGCGTGCTGTACACCTGGAACCTGTCCGGTTCCAGCCTCAACAGCTTCTACAGCGCGGCCATCTACAGCGGCACACAGAACTGGAAGGCCTGGTTCTTCGGCTCGCTGGACGCCGGGAACTTCCTCACCGTCGACAAGCCGCCGTTCGCGAACATGGTCATGAGCCTGTCGTGCCGGATCTTCGGCTTCGGCACCTGGCAGATGATGCTGCCGGAGGTCGCGGCCGGGCTCGGCGCGATCTGGATCCTGCACTCCTCCGTGAAGCGGACGTTCGGGCACGCGGCGGCGGCCGTGGCCGCACTGGTCCTGGCCCTGACCCCGGTCACGGTCGCGATCAACCGGGACAACAACCCGGACACGATCCTCGTCCTGCTGATGGTCGGCGGGGCGGCGCTCGCGCTGCGCGCCACGCGTACCGGCACGTTGCTGCCGCTGCTCGGCTCGGCGGTCTGCTTCGGTCTCGCCTTCAACACGAAGATGCTGGCCGGCTACATCGCGCTGCCCGCCGTCTTCGCGGTCTACCTGCTCGCGGCGCGCCCGAAGCTCGTGCAGCGGATCGTGAACCTGCTGATCGCGGGCGTGGTCCTGGCGGTCTCCAGCTTCTGGTGGGCGGTCGCCGTGTCCCTGGTCCCCGCCTCCGAACGGCCGTACATCGGCGGTTCGACGGACGGCACCGCCTGGAACCTGATCATGGGCTACAACGGCCTCGGCCGGATCTTCGGCGGCCAGGGCAACGGCGGTGGTGGCGGGGGCGGCGGCGGAGGGTTCTCCGGCTCCGCCGGGCTCGGCCGGATGTTCAACACCATTCTCGGCGGCCAGATCTCCTGGCTGATCCCCTTCGCGGCGCTCGCCCTGATCTGCGGCCTGATCCTGTGCGGCCGCGCCCCGCGCACCGACCTCACGCGGGCCGCGCTCATCCTCTGGGGCGGCTGGGCGGTCCTGCACTACGTCACCTTCGCGACCGCCGAGGGCACGATGCACCCGTACTACACGACCGCCCTCGCCCCCGGCATCGCGGCGCTGTGCGGAGGCGGTGGCGTCCTGCTGCTGCGCGCGTTCCGCACCGACAAGCGGTGGATGTGGGCCCTGCCGGCCGGTCTCGCGGTGACGGCGATCTGGGCCGTCGTCCTGCTCCGCCGCGCCTCGGGCTGGAACACCTGGCTGTGGCCGACCGTCGGGGTGCTGACGGCGGCGGCGATCGCCGGCCTGTTCGTCTTCCGCTCCGGGAGCCGTGTGCGGCTGTTCGCGGCCTCCGTGGCAGCCGCGGTCGTGGCCGCGCTCGCGGGTCCGGCGGCGTACGCCTGGTCGGTGCCGTCCGGTTCGGGCGGCGGCATGAGCGGGGTGAACCCGACGGCCGGCCCGTCGACCGGCGGCGGCTTCGGCGGGCGCGGCGGAGGCGGGGGCCGGGGCGGCTTCCCGGGCGGCGGGGAGATGCCGGGCGGCAGCGGCCGGAACGCCGAGGCGGGAGGTGGCTTCCCCGGTGGTGCTCCCTCGGGCGGGGAGATGCCGGGCGGCAGCGGACAGCAGGCCGGTGGCTTCCCGGGCGGCGGCACGGGGAACGGTGAACTCCCCGGCGGACAGGGCGCGTCGGGCGGTACGGCACCGGCTGGTACGGCGCCGGGTGGCACCGGTACCGGTACCGGTGCCGCGAACGGCGAGTCGGGACGCATGCGCGGCGGCGCAATGGGCGGCGGCATGGGCGGCGGCGGTATGGGCGGCGCGAACAGCGACCTCATCGCCTACCTGAAGAAGCACCAGGACGGCGCCACCTGGCTGCTCGCGGTCTCCAACTCGCAGAGCGCCGCCCAGATCGAGCTGAGCGCGAAGGTGCCGGTCATCTCGATGTGGGGCTTCACCGGCACCGACGACGCGATGACCGTGGCCAAGCTCCAGGAACTGGTCAAGAAGGGCGAGCTGCACTACATCCAGCTCGGCGGCGGCATGATGGGCGGCGGCCCCGGCGGCGACAACAACAGCGTGTCCTCCGAGGTCACGGCCTGGGTGAAGAAGCACGGCACGCTGGTGAAGGAGAGCGCGTACAGCAAGACCACGAGCTCCACGTCAGCCGGCAAGACGTCGTCGCAGACGACCCAGTCCACGGTCTACCGCCTGGACCCGTCGGACGTGAACTGAGCCAACACCCCCGCTTCGGGAACCACACAGCGCGCCAGGGGATCAGACTCCCTTGGCGCGCTGCGCCGCAAGAGGAAGCCATGGTTCGTAAGAAGCCTGAGAACTCCGACTAGCCCACGTGCGTCGGCGCGAACATCCGCAGGACCGCAGGGAGCACCACCACCGACGGCCCCGGAGCCGACAGCGCCTTCCTCAGGTCCTCCTCCAGCGTTTCCGGAGTCGTCCGTACCCCCGGCACGCCGAAGGACTCCGCCAGGGCCACGTAATCCGGGCGGGTCAGTTCCGTGGCCGTGGCCTGGCCGAAGGCGTCCGTCATGTACTCGCGGAGGATGCCGTAGCCGCCGTCGTCGACGATCAGCCAGGTGACCGGGAGGTCGTACTGGCGTGCCGTGGCCAGTTCCGCGATCGAGTACAGGGCTCCGCCGTCGCCCGACACCGCCAGGACCGGGCGGGTGGGGTCCGCCGCCGCCGCGCCCAGCGCCGCCGGGAAGCCGTAGCCGAGGCCGCCGGCGCCCTGGGCCGAGTGCATCAGGTTCGTGCCGCGGGGGTCGAAGGCCGACCAAGCCCAGTACGCCAGGATCGTCATGTCCCAGAAGGAGGGTGCCGCTGCGGGGAGGGCGTAGCGGACGGCGGCCAACACCTGCTGTTCCAGGGTGAGTTCCTGCCCAGCGAGACGGTCGGCGACCTTCGCCAGCAGCTCTCGCACCCGCTCCGGCGCCGTCGGGTCCGTCCGCTCCTCCACCGTCTCCAGCAGGGCCTGCAACGCCAGGCGGGCGTCCGCGTGGATGCCCAGTGCCGGGTGGTTGGACTCCAGTTTGCCGAGGTCAGCCTCGATCTGGATCACTCGGCCCCGGGGCTTGAACGTGTGGTAATTGGAGGACAGTTCGCCCAGGCCCGAGCCGACCACCAGCAGGACGTCCGCGTCCTCCAGGAAGTCCGTCGTGTGCCGGTCCTCCAGCCAGGACTGGAGGGACAGGGGGTGGTTCCACGGGAACGCGCCCTTGCCGCCGAACGTCGTCACGACCGGAGCGTCCAGCTTCTCGGCCAACCGGCGCAGCTTGCCCGACGCGTCCGACCGTACGACCCCGCCGCCCGCGATGATCGCCGGGCGGGACGCGCGCGACAGCAAGTCGGCTGCCACCGCCGTCAGTTCGACACGCGGGACCAACTCCTCCGGCGTCGCGTCCACCGCCGTCACCACCGGCAGCGCGGTCGGCGCCAGCAGTACGTCCTGGGGGATCTCCACCCACACCGGGCCGTGCGGTGCCGTCAGGGCCGACTTCCAGGCCGCCGCGATCGCGGACGGGATCTGGGACTGCGTACGGACCGTGTGGACGGACTTGACCACACCCCGGAACGAGGCCGACTGGTCCGGGAGTTCGTGGAGGTAGCCGTGGCGGCCGCCGCCCAGGCCCGCCGTCGGGATCTGGCTGCTGATCGCCAGCACGGGGGCGGATGCCGCGGCTGCCTCCTGGAGCGCCGCCAGCGAGGTCAGCGCGCCCGGACCCGTCGAGAGCAGCAAGGGTGCCGCCTCGCCCGTGATCCGGCCGTACGCGTCCGCCGCGAAGCCCGCGTTGTTCTCCACCCGCAGGCCCACGTAGCGCAGCGACGAGCGGCGCAGGGCGTCGAACATGCCGAGGGCGTGCTGGCCGGGCAGGCCGAAGACCGTCGTCGCGCCGAGCCCGGCCAGCGTTTCCACGACCAGGTCTCCGCCGCTGCGGCCGGGAGGGGGATTCAGCGCGGCCTCCGTCTGCCGATCGGTCGGGCGGAGCACCAGGTCGTGGTCGTGAGTCACTTCGCTGCCGAGTCCTTCCGGGCCGCCGCGATCTGGCGGCTCATGATGGTGGTCAGTTCGTAGGCCGTGTGGGAGGCGGCGACGGAGGTGATCTCCGCGTGGTCGTACGCCGGGGCGACCTCGACCACGTCCGCCGACACCAGGTTGCAGGATGCCAGGCCGCGCAGGATCTCCAGCAGCTCCCGCGAGGTCATGCCGCCTGCCTCCGGCGTGCCCGTGCCGGGCGCGTGGGCCGGGTCGAGGCAGTCGATGTCGATGGAGATGTACAGCGGGCGGTCGCCGATGCGCTGGCGCAGCTGGTCGGCCACCTCGTCGGCGCCCCGGCGGTAGATGTCGGCCGAGGTGACGATGCCGAAGCCCATCTTCTCGTCGTCGGTGAGGTCCTGCTTGCCGTACAGGGGTCCGCGCGTACCCACGTGGGAGAGGGCCGAGGTGTCGAGGATGCCCTCCTCCACCGCGCGGCGGAACGGGGTGCCGTGGGTGTACTCGGCGCCGAAGTAGGTGTCCCAGGTGTCCAGGTGGGCGTCGAAGTGCAGCAGCGCCACCGGGCCGTGCTTCTTGGCGACGCTCCGCAGCAGGGGCAGGGCGATGGTGTGGTCGCCACCGAGGGTCATGAGCCGGGCGCCCGTGCCGAGCAGCTCGTCCGCCGCCGCCTCGATGGTCTCGACGGCCTCGTTGATGTTGAACGGGTTCACGGCGATGTCGCCGCCGTCCGCGACCTGGGCGAGGGCGAACGGCGACGCGTCCTGCGCGGGGTTGTACGGGCGCAGCAGCCGGGACGCCTCGCGGATGGCGTTGCCGCCGAAGCGGGCGCCCGGCCGGTACGAGACGCCGGAGTCGAACGGCACGCCCACGACGGCGACGTCGGCGGTGCCGACCTCGTCCAGGCGGGGCAGCCGGGCGAAGGTCGCGGGGCCGGCGTACCGCGGGATGCGGGAGGAGTCGACGGGACCGCGGGGCGTCTCGTTGCTGCTCATGGTGAAATGCCTTCCTTCTTGCGCTTCGTCGCGCATGTACTGCTTTCCTCTCCGACTCTACTGGTGAGCCGGGAGCGGTTCGGACGAGAGTTCGGAGGGGGACCGTCCGGCGAGGCGCTCGCGCCAGGCGGTGAGGACGGTCTCGTCGGTGGGCCTGGTGGCCAGGGACACGGTGACGTAGGCGGCGAGGGAGGCGAGCAGGCCGTAGTACACGGGCTCGTTGGCGAGGATGCCGTAGCCCGCCATCAGGCCGATCACCGCCAGGCCGCCGACGATCACCGACGCCAGCGCGCCCTGCGCCGTGCCGCGCTTCCACAGCAGGCCGCCGAGGATGGGCACGAGCAGGCCGCCGACGAGCAGGTTGTACGCCACCGTGAGCGCCTCGACCACGTTGTTCAGCGCGATCGCCGTACCGATCACCGCCACGCCCATGATCAGGATGAAGGCGCGGTTGCCGCCGACCTCGTCATGGTCCTCGCCGTCGCGCCGTACGGCACCGCGCAGCCGCGACCAGATGTCGTTGTTGGCGACCGTCGCGCAGGCGATCAGGGCGCCGGAGGACGTCGACATCACGGCGGCGAGGGCGGCGGCCAGCACCAACCCGCGCACACCGACGGGGAGTTCGTCCTTGACGATGGTGGCGAAGGCGTCGTCGGGGCTGCCCAGCTTCGGGTAGAGGACCTTGGCGGCCGTACCGATCACCGCGCCGGCGAGGGCGTAGGCCAGACAGTAGGTTCCGGCCACCGTGCCGCCCCACTTGGCGGTCCTGTCGCTGCGGGCGGTGAACACGCGCTGCCAGATGTCCTGGCCGATCAGCATGCCGAACGTGTAGATCAGGACGTACGTGAAGATCGTCTGGCCGCCGATGCCCAGCGGGTCGAAGTACGAGGTCGGCAGCTTGGCCTTCATCTCGCTGAAGCCGCCCGCCTTGACCACGGCGATCGGCAGGAGCAGGAGCAGCACGCCGATCGTCTTGACGACGAACTGGACCATGTCCGTCAGGGTGATCGACCACATGCCGCCGAGGGTGGAGTAGGCGACGACGATCGAGCCGCCGAGGACGATCGCGAGGGTCCGGTTCATGTCGAACAGGACGTCGAAGATCGTGGCGTAGGCGATCGTCGAGGTGACCGCCAGCATCAGGGTGTACGCCCACATGACCACGCCCGAGATCAGGCCGGCCCGGCCCCCGTAGCGCAGGTCCAGCATCTCGGAGACCGTGTAGACCTTCAGCCGGGCGATGCGGGCGGAGAAGAAGACCGACAGGGCGAGGAGCCCGAGCCCGATGGTGAAGACCATCCACGCGCCGGACAGGCCGTACTGGTAGCCCAGTCCCACCCCGCCGATGGTGGACGCGCCGCCGAGGACGATCGCCGCCATGGTGCCGGAGTACATGGCCGGTCCCAGGCGGCGGCCGGCCACCAGGAACTCGCTCTTCGACTTGGCGCGGCGCATGCCCCACCAGCCCATGGCCAGCATGCCGGCGAGATAGACGACGATCACTGTGTAGTCGACGGCCATGAAGCCCTCCTCCACTCGAAGTCGTACGGGGATCGGATCGCCGGCGGGTGACGTCCCTCGACAGTAGGTGGCCGGAAAGCGACTGCGAAGTGTACGTTTCATCCATATGAACGGGGTGGAGTGGAGGGAATGCACACCATGCCGGAGTCGATCACCCCAGCGGTCCCACCGACCCCACCCGTCCCGCTCTCGGCCCTGCTGGCCCGCGAGGACCTGGCCCTGCGGCAGATCGCGGGCCCGACGGACCAGGGGACCGTGATCCACTGGGCGCACACCTCGGAGATGGCGGACCCGTACCCGTACCTCCTGGGCGGGGAGCTGCTGCTGACGGCCGGGGTGCACATCCCGGAGGCGGCGGGTTCGGGCACCTACTTCGACGACTACGTCTCCCGGATCGTCGCGGCGGGCGGCGCGGCCCTCGGCTTCGGACTGGCACCGGTGCACGACACGGTCCCGCGCGCGCTGGTCGCCGCGTGCGAGCGGTACGGCCTGCCCCTCCTGGAGGTCCCGCCCGAGACCACCTTCTCCGGCGTGGCCCGTGCGGTGTGGCAGCTGATGGCGCAGGCCCGGCTGGCCGAGCTGCGCCGCGTCACCGAGGCCCAGCAGAGGCTCGCGGCGGCGGCCTCCCGCCCGGATCCGGTGCCGTCGGTACTGCGCCAGCTCGCCCAGCGCCTGTCCGGGCATGCGGTGCTGTACGGCGCCGACGGCACCGAGATCGCGGCGGCGGGCCGGGAGCCGGGGGCGGGCGTACGGGAGGCGCTGGCGGACCTGGCGGGGGTGGTACGCCCGGGAGGGACCGGTGTCCCCGGCCCCACGTCGGCCACGGACACCCTGGGCGACGCGCACCTGGCCGCCTACGCGCTGGGGGCGGGCGAGGGTTTCGTCCTCGCGGTGGCGAGCGCACGGCGCGAACCCGGCGACCACACCATCACCTCCGTGGCCTCCGTGCTGCTGTCGCTGCTGACCGGCGAGCATCACAGCGGGGCCGGAGCCGCCCGCTCCTCGGCGCTGGTACGGCTCCTGCTCGGCTCGGCGCCGGAGGCGGTCGCGCCGCTGCTGGGGGAGGCGAGCTGGCTGGTGGTCCACGCCCGCCCCGAGACGCAGCTCCCGGACGCCGTCGCCGCCTCGGCCCTCGGCGCGGCCCTGGGTTCACCGCTGGTCGACCTCGCGCGGGACGTCGTACGGGTGCTGGTGCCGGGCGGGCGGGAGCCGGAGCCGCAGCCGGGCTGGACGCTCGGGGTGAGTGCCGCCGTGGAGCCGCGCGAGTGGCCGGCCGCCGACACCCAGGCGGCCCGCGCCCTGGCCCGTGCCCGTGCCACCCGCACCCCGCTGGTCCGGCACGGCGCCCGGCCCGGACTGGCGGACCTGGTGCCGCCCACGGACGCCGAGGCCCACGCCCGCGCTCTGCTCGCCCCCCTCACCGGCCGCCCCGAGCTCACCGAGACCCTGCGCAACTGGCTGTCATTGCATGGCAGTTGGGACCGTACGGCGGTGGCCCTGGACGTGCACCGCAACACCGTGCGGCAACGCATCGCCCGCTGCGCGGCCCTGCTGGACACCGACCTGGACGACCCGGACGTCCGGATGGAGCTGTGGTTCGCGCTGCGGCACGGCTGACGAGCCGGCTGCCGGGGGCGGGCAACGGACAGTGGGCGACCGGCAGTTGGCCGGTCGGCCCGGGGCGGTCAGGCCAGACCGGCCGCCGCGGCCCGCGCGAACCCCTCCGGGTTGTCCAGCATGATGTTGTGGCCGCAGTCCGGGACCCGCGTCACGGTGACACCGGCCGCTTCCAGGGACTCGATGCCGGTCAGCGAGTCGTCGGCGGCGGGCAGGAGGAAGGTGCGCGGGACGCTCAGGGCGACCAGCAGTTCGCGCATGGTGGGGCGGGTGCCCCGGACGAGATGCGCGGCGCTGCGGTACAGCCCCTCCCGGCCGGCCAGGCGCATGGTGGACCACCAGTGCGGGCCGACCCGGTCGCGGACCTCCGCCCAGCCCCCCGACAGGAACTCCTCCTCCGAGTAGTGGGCGATGCCGCTGCTGCCGCCCAGGCCGGCCCGGGGCTGGAGCGGATCGAGGTTGGCGTCGATCAGCACCAGCCGCGACACCAGCTTCGGATGCCGGGCGGCCAGCACGATCGCCACGGAGCCGCCCATGCTGTGCGCGACGAACTCGGCCCCCGCCACACCGGCCGACTCCAGGGCGGCCGCCAGCGTGTCCGCATGCGACTCCAGCGTGTAGTCGAAGTCCGTCGGGCGGTCGCTGATGCCGTGCCCGAGCAGGTCGATCAGCAGCGAACGGCGGCCGGCCAGCAGCGGATGGACGGCGGCCTCGGCGAAGTAGGCCGGCGAGGTGGCCCCGAGCCCGTGCACGTACACGCGGGCCGGTTCGGCTCCGGGCAGTTCCACCCAGCGCATCAGATCACCGGCGGACGTCACGGCGGCGGCACGCATATCTGCTGCTCCCATACTCAACGGCTCAACGGAAGGAAGGGGTGAGGCAATTCGGCCCGCAATGCTATCCCTCACAATGGAAGGCATGCCGATATCCGGGACACCCAGCCGTGCGCAGCTCGTCGACCATCTGGTGAGGACCCGCATCGCGGGGGACGTCGCCACGCCCCGCGAGAACAACCTCTCCCACTACCGCAAGCTGGCCAACGGCGACCGTCACTACTGGCTCGGCCTGGAGCTGGGCGACCGCTGGGCGGACGAGCAGGACGTGCTCGCCGTGATGGCGGAGAAGGCCGGCGTCAATGACGATCCCGAGTACCGGTACGGCCAGGACACCATCGACCCCGAGCTGACCGTGGACGCCCTGGAGCGGATGGCGGCGCGGCTGCGCAAGGCGGCGGAGGGGCGGCAGCGGGTGCTGTTCGCCACCGGCCACCCGGGCGGTCTGCTGGACGTGCACCGGGCCACGGCCGCCGCGCTGCGCGGCGCGGGCTGCGAGATCGTGGTCATCCCGGACGGGCTGCAGACGGACGAGGGGTACGTCATGCAGTTCGCGGACGTGGCCGTCCTGGAGCACGGGGCCACACTGTGGCACACCCACTCCGGGGAGCCGATGCGGGCCGTTCTCACGGGACTTGAGCGGGCGGGGCGGCCGCTGCCGGACCTCGTCGTCGCCGATCACGGGTGGGCCGGGTACGCGGGGCAGCACGGCGTCGACTCCGTCGGGTACGCCGACTGCAACGACCCCGCGCTGTTCCTCGCCGAGGCCGAGGGCACCCTCCAGGCCGTCGTACCGCTGGACGACCATGTGCCCAGCCCGCGTTACTACGACCCCATGACGGCCTATCTGCTCGCCGCGTCCGGACTCCTGTCCTGACAGCACTGTGCGGCTCCTCGCGCGCGGAGCCGCACAGTATGGGCGCTGTGTGCGTCAGTGATCAGCGGCCGTTGCCGCCACCGTAGCCACCGCCGTTGCGGCCGTTCTCACCGCCACCGTTCCAGCCACCACCGTTGCGGCCGTTCTCGCCGCGACCGTTGCGGCCGTTCTCGCCGCCGCCGTTGCGGCCGTGGCGGCCGCCGTGGTGACGGCCGCCGTGATGGTGCCGGCCGCCGCCGCAGCCGCACTCGTGGTGCCGGTGGTGGCCGCCGCGGTTGCCCTCGGGCGCCGCCGAAGCGGTGCCGGCCGCGCCGATCGAGGCTCCGCCGGCCAGCATCAGACCGGCGGTGGACAGCACGACATAACGCTTGATGCGCTGTGCTCGCATGGGATGTGCCCTTTCGTTTCCATCATCTGCCGCATCTCCCAGGGGAGGGGAGGGGCGGATCGGATGGTCGGGCGCCGTGCTCACGGAAGGGGAACGCACGGCGCGCTTTTGAGGTGTCACCGCGGTGCACGAACCGTGATCAGTCAATCACGCTGCGTACTGCGGCTTCACTGAAAGAGCGTATTAGCACATCCGCCATTCGGCATCTCGGGGCGAATCAGGCGCGCGGAACGCGGACCACGCCCTCCTGGATGACGGTGATCGCGAGCTGCCCGTCCTGCGTGTAGATACGGGCCTGACCCAGGCCCCGGCCGCCGTGCGCGGACGGTGACTCCTGGTCGTACAGCAGCCATTCGTCGGCGCGGAAGGGGCGGTGGAACCACATCGCGTGGTCCAGGGAGGCGCCCACGACATCGCCGACCGCCCAGCCGCCACGGCCGTGCGCGAGCAACACGGAGTCGAGGAGGGTCATGTCGGAGACGTACGTGGCGAGTACGACGTGCAGGAGAGGGTCGTCGTCGAGCTTGCCGTTGGTGCGGAACCACACCTGGCTGTGCGGCTCGCGCGGTGCGCCGAACTGCCCGTACGGCGGCTCCTCGACGTAGCGCAGATCGACTGCTTCCCGCGCCTCCAGGAACTTCTCGACCACGGCCGGGTCGAGATGGCCGTAACCGCGCAGCCGTTCCTGGGAGGTGGGCAGGGTCGCCGGATCCGGGGCGGGGGGCATGGGGGTCTGGTGGTCCAGGCCCTCCTCGTCCACCTGGAAGGAGGCGGAGAGGTGGAAGATCGGCTTGCCGTGCTGGACGGCGACCACGCGGCGGGTGGTGAAGGAGCGGCCGTCGCGGATGCGGTCCACGGTGTAGACGATCGGCGCGCCGGGGTCGCCCGGGCGCAGGAAGTACGCGTGGAGCGAGTGGGCGGGGCGGTCGGCGGGGACCGTCCGGCCGGCGGCGACCAGCGCCTGCGCCGCGACCTGCCCGCCGAAGACGCGGGGTACGACGGCGGAGCGGGACTGGCCGCGGAAGATGTCCTCCTCGATCTGCTCCAGGTCGAGCAGATCGAGGAGATCCTGGAGTGCCTGACTCATGGGATCAGTTGTACCGGCCAGTGATTGCGTCGGGTTTCGTGGGCCTTACAGGCCCATGTCCTTGGCGATGATCGTCTTCATGATCTCGCTGGTGCCGCCGTAGATGCGGTTGACGCGGTTGTCCGCGTACAGGCGGGCGATCGGGTACTCGTTCATGAAGCCGTAGCCGCCGTGCAGCTGGAGGCAGCGGTCGATCACGCGGTGGGCGACCTCGGTGCAGAACAGCTTGGCGCTGGCGGCCTCGGCGGGGGTCAGCTCACCGGCGTCGAGGGCCTCCGTCGCGCGGTCGGCGACGGCCTCGGCCGCGTCCACCTCGGCCTGGCAGGCGGCCAGCTCGAACTTGGTGTTCTGGAAGGCGGCGACGGGCTGGCCGAAGACGGTGCGCTGCTGCACGTACTCCTTGGCGAACCGGACGGCGGCCTTGGCCTGCGCGTACGCGCCGAAGGCGATGCCCCAGCGCTCGGAGGCCAGGTTGTGGCCAAGGTAGTAGAAGCCCTTGTTCTCCTCGCCGAGGAGGTCCTCGACCGGGACCTTGACGTCGACGAAGGCCAGCTCGGCGGTGTCGGAGGTCTTCAGGCCGAGCTTGTCGAGCTTGCGGCCGACCGAGTAGCCCTCGGCCTTGGTGTCCACGACGAACAGGGAGATGCCGTGCCGGCGGTCCTCGGCGGTGGGCGCGGAGGTGCGGGCGCAGACGATCATGCGGTCGGCGTGCACGCCACCGGTGATGAAGGTCTTGGCACCGTTGAGGACGTAGTGCGTGCCGTCCTCGGAGAGCTTGGCGGTGGTCTTCATGCCCGCGAGGTCGGAGCCGGTGCCCGGCTCGGTCATCGCGATCGCCCACATCTCCTCACCGGAGACGAACTTCGGCAGGTAGCGCTTCTTCTGCTCGTCGGTGGCGAGCAGCTTGATGTACGGCAGGCCGAGCAGGACGTGCACGCCGGAACCACCGAAGGACACGCCCGCGCGGGCGGTCTCCTCATAGAGGACGGCCTCGAACTTGTACGAGTCGATGCCCGCGCCGCCGTACTCCTCGTCGACACGGATACCGAAGACGCCCAGCTCGGCGAGCTTGTAGTAGAACTCGCGCGGCGCCTGGCCGGCGGCGAACCACTCGTCGTAGACCGGGACGACCTCGGCCTCGATGAAGGCGCGGAGGGTCTCCCGGAACGCCTCGTGATCCTCGTTGAACACCGTACGGCGCACGGCTACCTCCACGTACTTCGGCATGGCATCGGGCATGTCTAAGCGCTTGCTCAGACTCGAAGATACCGGCGAGTACGGGGATGCGTCCAGAGACGCAGGTCACTCCTCCCGGGAGCCCGGGACCCCGGGTCCCCTCACTCCTCCCCGGCCGCCTCGAACGCCCCGCAGGCCATCCGGTGCAGCAGGGCCGCCGTGGTGCCCCGGCCGGGCAGCGTGCCCGCGCGGCCGAGGTGGGGGGTGGAGTTCAGCAGGCCGAAGACCGAGTGGACGGCGGAGCGGGCGGCGGGCTCGGTCAGCGCCGGGTACACCTCACGGACCACCTCCACCCACAGCTCGACGTACTGCCGCTGGAGCTGGCGCACCAGCTTGCGGTCGCTGTCGCGCAGCCGGTCCAGCTCGCGGTCGTGCAGGGTGATCAGCGGGCGGTCGTCCAGGGCGAAGTCGATGTGGCCCTCGATCAGGGAGTCCAGGATGCGGCGCGCGGGCACTCCGTCGGCCTCCGCCAGGCGCCGCTTGGCCCCCGTCAGCAGCTGGCCGCTGATGCCGACCAGCAGCTCGGCGAGCATCGCATCCTTGCCCGGGAAGTGGCGGTACAGACCGGGGCCGCTGATGCCGACCGCGGCGCCTATCTCGTCCACGCCGACACCGTGGAAGCCGCGCTCCGCGAAGAGCCGGGCGGCTTCCTTCAGGATCTGCTCGCGCCGGGTGGGGGCGTCGGTTCTGGTGACCATGCGAGTAATTCTAGACAGCGAGGTTAGCGGTCGTTAACCTGAAGGAAATGGTTAACGCTCATTAACAGGCGATCTACAGGTTCGATCAACAGGTTCGATCACCGCTGAGGGGACCGCAGGATGCACGAGGCACCGGAGCTGACGAGCGCGGCAGATCCCGCGTCGGAGGCCTGGCGGGCCAATGAACAGGCCCACCTCGCACTCGTCGGGGAGCTGCGCGCCAAGCTGGCCACGGCCGCCCTGGGCGGCGGCGAGAAGGCGCGGGCCCGCCACACCGCGCGCGGCAAGCTGCTGCCCAGGGACCGGGTGGACACGCTGCTCGACGCGGGCTCGCCGTTCCTGGAGCTGGCCCCCCTCGCGGCCGACGGGATGTACGACGGACAGGCCCCCGCCGCCGGGGTGATCGCCGGGATCGGGCGGGTCAGCGGGCGCGAGTGCGTGATCGTCGCCAATGACGCCACGGTCAAGGGCGGCACCTACTACCCGATGACCGTGAAGAAGCACCTGCGCGCCCAGGAGGTGGCCCTCGACAACCGGCTGCCGTGCGTCTACCTGGTCGACTCCGGCGGCGCCTTCCTGCCGATGCAGGACGAGGTGTTCCCGGACCGCGAGCACTTCGGGCGGATCTTCTACAACCAGGCGCGGATGTCCGGCGCGGGCATCCCGCAGATCGCGGCCGTGCTCGGGTCCTGCACGGCGGGCGGCGCCTACGTCCCCGCCATGAGCGACGAGGCGGTGATCGTCCGCGATCAGGGCACGATCTTCCTCGGCGGGCCGCCGCTGGTGAAGGCGGCCACCGGTGAGGTCGTCACGGCCGAGGAGCTGGGCGGCGGCGAGGTCCACTCCCGCATCTCCGGCGTCACCGACCACCTCGCCGAGGACGACGCGCACGCGCTCAGGATCGTCCGGAACATCGTCGCCACGCTGCCCGCCCGGCGCTCCCTCCCCTGGGAGGTCACGCCGGTCACGGAACCCAAGGTCGACCCCTACGGGATCTACGGCGCCGTCCCGGTCGACTCCCGTACCCCCTACGACGTACGCGAGATCATCGCCCGGATCACGGACGGATCCCGGTTCGCCGAGTTCAAGAGCGAGTTCGGGCAGACGCTCGTCACCGGCTTCGCCCGGATCCACGGCCACCCGGTCGGGATCGTCGCCAACAACGGCATCCTCTTCTCCGAGTCCGCCCAGAAGGGCGCCCACTTCATCGAGCTGTGCGACCAGCGCGGGATCCCGCTGGTGTTCCTGCAGAACATCTCGGGGTTCATGGTCGGCAGGGACTATGAGGCGGGCGGCATCGCCAAGCACGGCGCCAAGATGGTGACGGCGGTGGCCTGCACGCGCGTGCCGAAGCTGACGGTGGTGGTCGGCGGGTCGTACGGCGCGGGCAACTACTCGATGTGCGGCCGGGCCTACTCCCCCCGTTTCCTGTGGATGTGGCCGAACGCCAAGATCTCCGTGATGGGCGGCGAGCAGGCCGCGTCCGTCCTCGCGACCGTCAAGCGGGACCAGATGGAGGCGCGCGGCGAGGAGTGGCCCGCCGAGGACGAGGAGTCCTTCAAGGCGCCGATCCGCGCGCAGTACGAGCGTCAGGGCAACGCCTACTACGCCACCGCCCGGCTCTGGGACGACGGCGTGATCGACCCGCTGGAGACCCGTCAGGTGCTGGGTCTGGCCCTGACCGCTTGTGCCAACGCGCCGCTGGGCGAGCCCCAGTTCGGCGTCTTCCGGATGTGAGGAGGGGACCCGTGTTCGACACAGTGCTGGTCGCCAACCGGGGCGAGATCGCCGTACGCGTCATCCGTACGCTCCGCTCGCTGGGCGTGCGCTCGGTGGCGGTCTCCTCCGACGCCGACGCCGACGCGCGGCATGTCCGGGAGGCCGACACGGCGGTACGGATCGGCCCGGCGCCGGCCGCCGAGAGCTATCTGTCGGTGGAGCGGCTGCTTGAGGCCGCCGCCCGCACCGGCGCCCAGGCCGTCCACCCCGGGTACGGCTTCCTCGCCGAGAACGCGGCCTTCGCGCGCGCGTGCGAGGAGGCGGGGCTGGTCTTCATCGGCCCGTCGGCGGACGCGATCGCGCTCATGGGCGACAAGATCCGCGCCAAGGAGACGGTGAAGGCGGCCGGGGTGCCGGTCGTGCCCGGCGGACGCGACCCCGAACTGGCCGAGGCAGCCCGTGAGTTGGGGGCGCCGGTGCTGCTGAAGCCGTCGGCCGGCGGGGGCGGCAAGGGCATGCGGCTGGTGCGGGACATGACGGTCCTGGAGGAGGAGATCGCCGCCGCCCGCCGTGAGGCCCGCGCCTCCTTCGGCGACGACACGCTGCTGGTGGAGCGGTGGATCGACCGGCCCCGGCACATCGAGATCCAGGTGCTGGCCGACGGGCACGGGAACGTCGTGCACCTCGGCGAGCGCGAGTGCTCGCTCCAGCGGCGGCACCAGAAGATCATCGAGGAGGCGCCCAGCGTGCTCCTCGACGAGGCCACGCGCGCGTCGATGGGCGAGGCGGCGGTGCAGGCGGCCCGCTCCTGCGGGTACCGGGGCGCGGGCACGGTGGAGTTCATCGTGCCGGGGGGCGACCCCACCCAGTACTACTTCATGGAGATGAACACCCGCCTCCAGGTGGAACACCCGGTCACCGAACTCGTCACCGGGCTCGACCTGGTGGAGTGGCAGCTGCGCGTCGCGGCCGGCGAGAAGCTGGGCTTCACGCAGGACGACGTACGGCTGACCGGGCACGCGGTGGAGGCCCGGATCTGCGCGGAGGACCCGGCACGCGGCTTCCTCCCCTCCGGCGGCACGGTCCTGCTGCTCGACGAACCCCAGGGCGACGGCGTCCGCACGGACTCCGGGCTCAGCGAGGGCACCGAGGTGGGCAGCCTGTACGACCCGATGCTGTCCAAGGTCATCGCGTATGGCCCCGACCGCGCGACGGCGCTGCGCAAGCTCCGGGCGGCCCTCGCGGAGACGGTCACGCTGGGCGTGCAGACCAACGCGGGCTTCCTGCGGCGGCTGCTCGCGCATCCGGCGGTCGTGGCGGGCGAGCTGGACACGGGTCTGGTCGAGCGGGTCGTGGACGAGCTGGTCCCGACGGACGTACCGGAGGCGGTCTACGAGGCCGCGGCCGCCGTACGGGCGAAGGCCCTGGAGCCACGGTCGCAGGGCTGGGTGGACCCCTTCTCGGTGCCGAACGGCTGGCGGCTCGGCGGCACCCCGAAGCCGCCGGCCTTCCACCTCCGGGTCCAGGACCCGGTGACCCACACCCCCCGGGGTACGGCCACCGTCACCGACACCACGGTCAGCGTCACCCTCGACGGCGTCCGCCACACCTTCCACCGGGCCGGTGACTGGCTGGGCCGGGACGCCGATGCCTGGCACGTGCGCGATCACGACCCGGTCACCGCGTCCCTGACCGGGGCCGCGCACGCCGGCGCCGACTCGCTGACCGCGCCGATGCCGGGCACGGTGACCGTGGTGAAGGTCGCGGTCGGCGACGAGGTCACGGCGGGGCAGAGCCTGCTGGTGGTGGAGGCGATGAAGATGGAGCACGTCATCTCCGCCCCGCACGCCGGCACGGTCGCCGAGCTGGACGTCACGCCGGGCACGACGGTCGCCATGGACCAGGTGCTGGCCGTGATCGCACCGCACGAGGAGGTGACGGAGTGAGCGCCGACGGACTGCCCATGGTCGTACCGGCCGCCGGCCTGCCCGCGCGGGTGCGGATCCACGAGGTCGGCGCGCGCGACGGGCTCCAGAACGAGAAGTCGTCCGTGCCGACCGAGGTGAAGGCGGAGTTCATCCGCCGGCTGGCCGACGCGGGGCTGACGACGATCGAGGCGACCAGCTTCGTGCACCCCAAGTGGGTGCCCCAGCTGGCCGACGCCGAGCAGCTGTTCCCGATGCTCTCCGAGGTGCGGGCCGACCTCCCGGTACTGGTGCCGAACCAGCGCGGCCTGGACCGGGCGCTCGCGCTCGGCGCCGAGCGGGTCGCGGTCTTCGCCAGCGCCAGCGAGTCCTTCGCGCGGGCCAACCTGAACCGCTCGCTGGAGGAGGCGCTGGGCGTGTACGAGCCGGTGGTGCGCCGCGCGAAGGAGGCGGGCGCGCACGTGCGCGGTTACGTCTCGATGTGCTTCGGCGACCCGTGGGAGGGCGCGGTGCCGATCCACCAGGTGGCCGCCGTGTGCACGGCCCTGCGGGACATGGGCTGCGACGAGCTGAGCCTCGGCGACACGATCGGCGTGGCCACCCCGGGCCATGTCCAGGAACTGCTGAACGTGCTCAACGAGGAGGGCGTCCCGACCGACGAGATCGGCGTGCACTTCCACGACACCTACGGCCAGGCGCTCGCGAACACCTACGCGGCCCTGGAGCACGGGGTCACGACGGTGGACGCCTCCGCCGGGGGGCTCGGCGGCTGTCCGTACGCCAAGTCGGCCACCGGCAATCTCGCGACCGAGGACCTCGTCTGGATGCTGCACGGACTCGGCATCGAGACCGGGGTCGACCTCGGCCGTCTGACCGCCACGAGCGTGTGGATGGCCGAACAGCTGGGGCGGCCCAGCCCGTCCCGTACCGTCCGCGCTCTCTCCCACAAGGACCAGTGATCAGCATGGACCACCGTCTCAGCCCCGAGCTGGAAGAACTCCGCCGCACGGTGGAGGAGTTCGCGCACGATGTCGTGGCGCCGAAGATCGGCGAATTCTACGAGCATCACGAGTTCCCGTACGAGATCGTCCGCGAGATGGGCCGTATGGGCCTGTTCGGGCTGCCGTTCCCGGAGGAGTACGGCGGCATGGGCGGCGACTATCTGGCGCTCGGCATCGCCCTGGAGGAGCTGGCGCGGGTGGACTCGTCCGTGGCCATCACCCTGGAGGCGGGCGTCTCGCTGGGCGCGATGCCGATCCACCTGTTCGGCACCGAGGAGCAGAAGCGCGCGTGGCTGCCCCGGCTGTGCTCGGGCGAGATCCTGGGCGCGTTCGGTCTGACGGAACCGGACGGCGGGAGCGACGCGGGCGCGACCCGTACGACGGCCCGGCTGGACCCGGACACGAACGAGTGGGTGATCAACGGCACGAAGTGCTTCATCACCAACTCCGGTACGGACATCACGGGCTTGGTGACGGTCACGGCGGTGACGGGCCGCAAGCCGGACGGCAAGCCGCTGATCTCCTCGATCATCGTCCCGTCGGGCACGCCGGGCTTCACGGTGGCGGCGCCGTACTCGAAGGTCGGCTGGAACGCCTCGGACACCCGCGAGCTCTCCTTCTCGGACGTCCGGGTCCCGGCGGCCAACCTGCTGGGCGAGGAGGGCCGGGGCTACGCCCAGTTCCTGCGCATCCTGGACGAGGGCCGCATCGCCATCGCGGCGCTCGCGACGGGCCTGGCCCAGGGCTGTGTGGACGAGTCGGTGAAGTACGCCAAGGAGCGCGAGGCGTTCGGCCGCCCCATCGGCGCCAACCAGGCCATCCAGTTCAAGATCGCCGACATGGAGATGAAGGCTCACACGGCCCGCCTGGCCTGGCGCGACGCGGCCTCCCGCCTGGTCGCAGGCGAGCCCTTCAAGAAGGAGGCGGCCCTGGCCAAGCTGTACTCCTCCACCATCGCGGTGGACAACGCCCGCGACGCCACCCAGATCCACGGCGGCTACGGCTTCATGAACGAGTATCCGGTGGCCCGGATGTGGCGCGACTCCAAGATCCTGGAGATCGGCGAGGGCACGAGCGAAGTCCAGCGCATGCTGATCGCACGGGAGTTGGGGCTGGCCGGCTGAGGTAGCCGCGGCGGCCCGAAGGCCGTGCTCGGGTCCGGGTGCGAGGCGCCCCCACCCGCTGGACATCTAGTGAGGTTAGGCTAACCTACCTTCGAAGTTGTCCGGCGGGCGCCTCGCCCCGTTCGAAAGCAGTCACACCCATGCCCTCTGCCCGCGTCACCCACCCCACCCGCCGCGGCATCCTCGCCGCGGGCGGCGCCATCGGCCTCGGCGCCGCGCTCGCCGCCTGCGGGGACAAGGGCAAAGACGGCGGCACCGGCAGCGGAAAGGAGTCCGGCGCGTCCGGCCCCTGGTCCTTCAAGGACGACCGCGGCACAACCGTGAAGCTGGACAAGACCCCCGCGAACATCGTCGCGTTCACCGGCGTCGGCGCCGCGCTCCACGACTACGGCGTCCAGGTCAAGGGCGTCTTCGGCCCGACAACCACCAAGGACGGCAAGGCCGATGTGCAGGCGGGCGACATGGACGTCAGCAAGGTGACGGTCCTCGGCAACACCTGGGGACAGTTCAACATCGAGAAGTACGCCTCGCTCGCCCCGGACCTGCTGATCACGACGATGTTCGACGACGCGGGCACCCTCTGGTACGTCCCGGAGGAGTCCAAGAAGAAGATCGCCCAGCTGGCCCCGAGCATCGGCATCTCCGTCTACGACCGTCAGCTCACCGAGCCGCTGCAGCGCATGTGGGACCTCGCCGAGTCGCTCGGTGCGGACATGAAGGCCGCCGAGGTGACCGGCGCCAAGAAGCGGTTCGAGGCCGCCGCGGCCCGGCTGCGCGCCGCCGCCAAGGCCAAGCCCGGCCTCAAGGTGATGGCCGGCAGCGCGAGCGACCCGCTCTTCTACGTCTCCGGCACCAACCTCTCCGTCGACCTGGAGTACTTCAAGGCCCTCGGCGTGAACTTCGTCGAGCCGCCGGAGAGCGCGAAGAAGCAGGGCGGCGGCTGGTACGAGTCGCTGAGCTGGGAGAACGTCGACAAGTACCCGGCCGACATCATCATGATGGACGACCGGTCGTCCGCGCTCCAGCCCGCCGCCATCACCAAGCCGACCTGGAAGCAGCTGCCGGCGGTGAGGGCGGGCCAGGTCATCGCCCGGTCTCCGGAGCCGATTCTCTCGTACGACAAGTGCGTACCGCTGCTGACGAGTCTTGCCGAGGCCCTGGAGAAGGCCAAGAAGGTTAGCTGAGGAGCTCCCCTATGACGACGGCCGTAGCCGCCCCGTTCCGATTCTTCTCCCTGCAGGTCGTACGGACGAGGCGGCTGGGGCCGTCTCTCGTCCGCGTCACCTTCGACGGAGCCGGTCTGCACGCGTTCCACTCCGACGGACGAGACCAGTCCCTCTCCCTGTTCCTGCCGCATCCCGGCCAGCCGGAGCCCGTCGTGCCCCTGGATCTCGGGGACAGCTGGTGGCAGGCCTGGCGTGAACTGCCCGACGACGTACGGGCCGTGATGCGCTCGTACACGCTGCGGTCTCTGCGCCGAAACGCCGAAGGCGGCACGGTCGAGATCGACATCGACTTCGCGCTGCACGGCATCGAGCCCGGCGCCCCCACCCCCGCCGGCCCGGCCTCCCGCTGGGCCGCGCACGCTGCCGCCGGTGACCGGGTCCTGGTGCTCGGGCCGGTCCTCGCCGACAACCGCGCGATCCGCTTCCGCCCGCCCGAGGACACCGATCTCGTCCTGCTGTGGGGCGACGAGACTGCCGTACCCGCGGCGACGGCGATCCTGGAGTCGCTGCCGGCCGGCACCCGCGTCCGCGCCTGGCTGGAGGTGCCGCAAGCCGAAGACGTCCAGGACGTGCGGACCGAGGCGGACGCGGAGATCACGTGGCTCGTACGGCACGACGGGGCCCCCATGGCCGTCGATGCCGTACGAGCCGCCCGACTCCCCTCCGCCGAGCGGCCGTACGTGTGGATCGCGGGCGAGTCGGGGCAGGTGAAGGCGCTGCGGCGGCACTTCGTGGGCGAGCGCGGGGTGGACCGGCGGCGGGTGACGTTCGTCGGGTACTGGCGGCAGGGGATGACCGAGGAACAGCTGCGGGCGGCGGAGTAACCCGTCGTCCCGTGACGGCTGTCACGGGTGAGGCACACCTTGATCCAAGTAACTTAGGTTAGGCTAACCTAAGTTAGACCCAAGCCCCCCGCACGGACTGTCCCTCGGAGGACCCCCACATGCGCTCGCACCTGCTCAATGGCCTCACCGCGGAGCACTACCGCAGCTCCGTGACCGAAGGAGTCGAGCGGGTGGCGGCCAAACTCGCCACCACCGACCGTCCGTTCACCGGCGTCACCGTGGACGCCCTCGCCCCCCGGATCGACACCATCGACCTGGACCGGCCGCTCGGCGACACCGCCGCCGTCCTGGACGAGCTGGAGGACGTCTATCTGAAGGACGCGGTCTACTTCCACCACCCCCGCTACCTCGCCCACCTCAACTGCCCGGTCGTCATCCCGGCCGTGCTCGGCGAGGCCGTGCTCTCCGCCGTCAACTCCTCCCTCGACACCTGGGACCAGTCGGCCGGCGGCACCCTCATCGAGCGCAAGCTCATCGACTGGACGGCCCGGCGGATCGGCCTCGGCCCCGCCGCCGACGGCGTGTTCACCTCCGGCGGCACCCAGTCCAACCTCCAGGCACTGCTGCTCGCGAGAGAGGAGGCCAAGCCAGGGCGGGCAGGGTGGGAAGAGGGGGACAGCCTGGCGAAACTGCGGATCTTCACCTCCGAGGTCAGCCACTTCAGCGTGCAGAAGGCCGCGAAACTGCTGGGCCTGAGCGCCGACTCGGTGGTCTCCGTTCCCGTCGACCACGACAAGCGCCTGCGGACCGTCGCCCTCGCCCGCGAACTGGAGCGCTGCGCCCGCGACGGCCTCGTCCCCATGGCCGTCGTCGCCACCGCCGGCACCACCGACTTCGGCTCCATCGACCCGCTGCCCGAGATCGCCGAGTTGTGCGCGCAGTACGACACCTGGCTGCACGTCGACGCCGCCTACGGCTGCGGACTGCTCGCCTCCCTGAAGTACCGGGACCGCATCGCCGGCATCGACCGCGCCGACTCGGTCACCGTCGACTACCACAAGTCCTTCTTCCAGCCCGTGAGTTCGTCCGCCCTGCTGGTCCGCGACGCGGCCACGCTGCGCCACGCCACCTACCACGCGGAGTACCTCAACCCGCGCCGCATGGTGCGCGAACGGATCCCCAACCAGGTCGACAAGTCCCTCCAGACCACCCGCCGCTTCGACGCCCTCAAGCTGTGGCTGACCCTGCGTGTGATGGGCGCGGACGGCATCGGGCAGCTCTTCGACGAGGTCTGCGACCTGGCGCAGGAGGGCTTCAGGCTGCTGGCCGCCGACCCCCGTTACGACGTCGTCGTGGAGCCCTCGCTCTCCACCCTCGTCTTCCGCTACATCCCGGCGGCCGTCACCGACCCGGCCGAGATCGACCGCGCCAACCTCTACGCCCGCAAGGCCCTGTTCGCCTCCGGCGACGCCGTGGTCGCGGGCACCAAGGCCGACGGCCGCCACTACCTGAAGTTCACCCTGCTCAACCCCGAGACGACCGCGGCCGACATCGCCGCCGTCCTCGACCTGATCGCCGGCCACGCCGAGCAGTACCTGGGAGAGTCCCTTGACCGCGCTTCCTGAAGCCAGCCGCACCTATGACTTCGTGGGGATCGGGCTCGGCCCCTTCAATCTCGGCCTCGCCTGTCTGACCGAGCCGATCGCCGAACTGAACGGGGTCTTCCTGGAGTCCAAGCCGGACTTCGAGTGGCACGCCGGGATGTTCCTGGACGGCGCCCACCTCCAGACCCCGTTCATGTCGGACCTGGTCACCCTGGCCGACCCGACCTCGCCGTACTCCTTCCTCAACTATCTGAAGGAGAAGGGCCGGCTGTACTCGTTCTACATCCGCGAGAACTTCTATCCGCTGCGGGTCGAGTACGACGACTACTGCCGCTGGGCGGCGAACAAGCTGAGCAGCGTCCGCTTCGGCACGACGGTCACCGAGGTGACGTACGAGGACGCGGACGAGGTCTACGTCGTCCGCACCGAGGGCGGCGAAACGTTCCGTGCCCGGCATCTCGTCCTCGGCACGGGCACCTCCCCGCACTACCCGGAGGCGGTGCGCGGCCTGGACGGCGACTTCTTCCACAACTCCCGCTACGTACAGCACAAAGCGGAGCTGCAACGGAAGGAGTCGATCACGATCGTCGGCTCGGGCCAGTCCGCCGCCGAGATCTACCACGACCTGCTCAGCGAGATCGACGTCCACGGCTACCGGCTGAACTGGGTGACCCGCTCCCCGCGCTTCTTCCCGCTCGAATACACCAAGCTCACCCTGGAGATGACCTCCCCGGAGTACATCGACTACTACCGCGAGCTCCCGGAGGCCACCCGCTACCGGCTCACCGAGCAGCAGAAGGGCCTGTTCAAGGGCATCGACGGTGACCTGATCGACGAGATCTTCGACCTGCTCTACCAGAAGAACCTCGGCGGTCCCGTGCCCACGCGGCTGCTGACCAACTCCGCCCTGACCGGCGCGCGGCACGAGAACGGCACGTACACGCTGTCCTTCCGCCAGGAGGAGCAGGAGAAGGACTACGAGCTCCAGTCCCAGGGCCTGGTCCTGGCGACCGGCTACCGGTACACCGAGCCGGAGTTCCTGGCCCCGGTCAGAGGCCGCCTGCGCTACGACACGCACGGCAACTTCGACGTGGCCCGCAACTACACGATCGACGAGACCGGCCGGGGGGTCTTCCTCCAGAACGCCGGCGTGCACACCCACAGCATCACCAGCCCCGACCTCGGCATGGGCGCGTACCGGAACTCGTACATCATCCGTGAGCTGCTCGGCACCGAGTACTACCCGGTCGAGAAGACCATCGCATTCCAGGAGTTCGCCGTATGACCTTCACCTTCCGGCCGCTGGACCCCCTGAAGGACGCCGAGCTTCTCCACGCCTGGGTCACGCATCCCAAGGCGGCCTTCTGGATGATGCAGGACGCCACGCTGGTGGACGTCGAGCGGGCCTACATGGAGATCGCGGCCGACGAGCACCATCACGCGCTGCTCGGGCTCCAGGGCGGTGAACCGGCGTTCCTCATGGAGTACTACGACCCCGCGCACCGCGAACTGGTCGGCCTGTACGACCCGTTGCCTGGTGACGTCGGCATGCACTTCCTGACCCCGGCGACGGACACCCCTGTGCACGGGTTCACCAGGGCCGTCATCACCGCCGTGCTGGCCCGTCTCTTCGCGGACCCGGCGAACGAGCGTGTCGTCGTCGAGCCGGACATCGCCAACGCCGCCGTCCACGCCCTGAACGCGGCCGTCGGGTTCGTGGCCGAGCGGGAGATCCAGAAGCCGGAGAAGAAGGCGCTGCTGAGCTTCTGCACACGCGAGCAGTTCGAGAAGGCGGTGACCGCATGATCCTCGCCGACGCCGTGGCCCACCTCTCCCCCGAGCGCTGGGAGACGGCCAACCGCCTGCTCATACGCAAGGCGCTCGCCGAGTTCGCGCATGAGCGCCTGATCCATCCCGAAAGCGAAGACGGGGGCTACGTCGTCCGCAGTGACGACGGGAACACCGCGTACCGGTTCGCGGCCGTCCGCCGCGCCCTCGACCACTGGCAGGTCGACGCCGCGTCCATCACCCGGCACCGGGACGGCGCCGAACTCCCGCTCGCCGCACTGGACTTCTTCATCGAGCTGAAGGAGTCGCTCGGGCTGAGCGACGAGATCCTGCCGGTCTACCTGGAGGAGATCTCCTCCACCCTCTCCGGCACCTGCTACAAGCTGACCAAGCCCCGCGTCAGCTCCGCGGAGCTGGCCGGCAGCGGCTTCCAGGCGATCGAGACCGGGATGACCGAGGGCCACCCGTGCTTCGTCGCGAACAACGGGCGGCTCGGGTTCGGCGTCCACGAGTATCTGTCGTACGCCCCGGAGACCGCGAGCCCGGTGCGGCTGGTGTGGCTGGCCGCGCACCGCTCGCGGGCCGCGTTCACGGCGGGCGTCGGGATCGCGTACGAGGACTTCCTGCGGGAGGAGCTGGGCGAGCCGACGCTGAACCGTTTCCGCTCAACCCTCACCGAGCAGGGCCTCGACCCCGCCGACTACCTCCTCATCCCGGTCCACCCCTGGCAGTGGTGGAACAAGCTCTCCATCACCTTCGCCGCCGAGGTGGCCCGGCGGCACCTGGTCTGTCTCGGCGAGGGCGACGACGAGTATCTGGCCCAGCAGTCCATCCGGACCTTCTTCAACAGCTCCCATCCGGAGAAGCACTATGTGAAGACGGCCCTGTCCGTGCTCAACATGGGCTTCATGCGCGGACTTTCGGCCGCCTACATGGAGGCGACCCCGGCGATCAACGACTGGCTGGCCCAGCTGATCGAGAACGACCCCGTGCTGAAGGCGACCGGCCTGAGCATCATCCGGGAGCGGGCCGCCGTCGGGTACCGGCATCTGGAGTACGAGCAGGCCACCGACCGCTACTCGCCGTACCGCAAGATGCTGGCCGCGCTGTGGCGGGAGAGCCCGGTCCCCTCGCTCCAGGACGGCGAGTCCCTCGCGACCATGGCCTCCCTGTTGCACGTGGACCACGCCGGCGCCTCCTTCGCGGGCGCGCTGATCGAGCGGTCGGGACTGCCCCCGACGGAGTGGCTGCGCCGCTACCTGCGGGCGTACTACACCCCGCTGCTGCACAGCTTCTACGCCTACGACCTGGTCTTCATGCCGCACGGCGAGAACGTCGTCCTGGTCCTTCAGGACGGGGTCGTACGGCGGGCGGTCTACAAGGACATCGCCGAGGAGATCGCGGTGATGGACCCGGACGCCGTACTGCCGCCCGAGGTACGGCGGATCCGCGTCGAGGTCCCGGACGACAAGAAGCTGCTGTCGGTCTTCACCGATGTCTTCGACTGCTTCTTCCGGTTCCTCGCCGCGAATCTCGCCACCGAGGGGGTCCTGTCAGAGGACGAGTTCTGGCGCACGGTCGCCGAGGTCACCCGCGACTATCAGGCTTCGGTGCCCGAACTGGCCGGGAAATTCCGGCAGTACGACATCTTCGCCCCGGAGTTCGCGCTGTCCTGCCTCAACCGGCTGCAACTGCGGGACAACCGGCAGATGGTGGACCTGGCCGATCCGTCCGGCGCGCTCCAGCTGGTCGGCAGCCTGCGGAACCCCCTCGCTCACTTCGCCGGCCAGGGCACCTGGGGCGAGCGGTAGTACCCGATGCCGAGGGCGTCCCAGCGCGGGGCCTGTGCGGCGAGGCGCACCTTGTAGGTGTCCCAGTCGTGCGTGGCCGCCGGCGACCAGCCCAGCTCGGCCGCGCCGGGCAGGCGCGGGAACGCCATGTACTCGATGTCGGCGCTCGTCTTCAGGGTCTCGGACCACAGGGGCGCCTCCACGCCCCGGATCGCCGAGGCCGGAACACCCGGCAGATAGCCGCCCGGGTCCCAGTCGTACGACCGCTGCACCTCCACCAGGCCCGCCCAGGTGAGGCCCGGCTTGGTGTCCTTGGTGTACTTCATGTCGAGGTAGACCCGGTCGGCCGGGGACAGGATCAGCCCGGTGCCGTTCTGTGCGGCCTTGACGACCTGCTCCTTGTCGGCGGCGCTGGTGCTGTCCAGGCCCCAGTACTGGGCGAGGGCGCCCTGGGCCGGGTGGGCGCCGGTGAGCTGGTGCCAGCCGATGACCGTCTTGCCGTACTTGGCCACGATGGGCTGCACGCGGTCCATGAAGGTCACGTAGTCGGTGTGGCTGGTGGAGCGGGCCTCGTCGCCGCCGATGTGGAGGTAGCGGCCGGGGGTGAGGGCGGCCAGCTCGCGGATGACGTCGTCCGCGAAGGCGTACGTCACCTGCTTGGGCACGCACAGCGAGCTGAAGCCGACCTTGGTGCCGGTGTAGAGCGGGGGCGCCACGCCGTCGCAGTTGAGCTGGGCGTAGGAGGCGAGGGCCGCGTTGCTGTGGCCGGGCGTGTCGATCTCGGGGACGACCTCCAGATAGCGGGAGGCCGCGTACCGGACGATCTCGCGGTACTGCTCCTTGGTGTAGGAGCCGCCCTGGCCGCCGCCGACCTCGGTGGAGCCGCCGTAGGCGGCGAGGCGCGGCCAGGAGTCGATGGCGATGCGCCAGCCCTGGTCGTCGCTGAGGTGCAGATGCAGCTCGTTGAGCTTGTACAGGGCCAGCCGGTCGATGTACCGCTCGACCTGGGCGACGGTGAAGAAGTGCCGGGAGACGTCCAGCATCGCGCCGCGGTAGGCGTAGCGGGGGCGGTCCTCGATGGTGCCGCCGGCGATCCGCCAGGGGCCGGGCTGGACGGTCTTCTTCTCGACGCCGGCCGGGAGGAGCTGGCGCAGCGTCTGCACGCCGTGGAAGAGGCCGGCGGGGGTGCTCGCGGTGAGGGTGAGGCTGGCCGCGTCGCTGTGCAGCCGGTAGCCCTCGGCGCCGTAGTCGCCCTTGGCCAGGTGGAGCCGGATGCCGCCGCCGGGGCCGTGGTCGGTGAGGGTCAGCGGGTAGCCGGTGGAGGGCCGCAGGATGCCGGTGAGGTAGGCGCCGATGCGGCGGACCTCGGGGGTGGCGTCGACGCGGACGCCGGTGGCGCGGGTGATGCGGTACGGGGTGCCGCCCGGCTGCACGGAGGCGGGGGCCGGAATGACCCGGTCCAGCGGGGTGGGGGCGGCGGCCCGCGCCGTGGGGGCGGCGCCGAGGGTGACGATCCCGGCCGCCGCCACCAGCAGCAGCGAGCCGAGCAGTCGAGGTGTTCGGGGAGTTGTGCCGTGGTTGCGTCTCACAAGCGCTCCCTTCGGATGTGATCGACCGTCAGATCTGGTCGAGACCACTGTCCCGCAGATCCGGTGAAACAATCCCCCCATGGCGGAAATCATCCAGAAGGACGGCACCTGGGCCTTCGACGGCGAGGCCCTGCGGCTCACCCCGGGCCGGGACAAGAACGTGAGCCTGTTCCGCCGGGAGCTGGGCGAACTCCTCGTCCCGCTGAGGGCGTTGGCCGGTGTCTCCTTCGAGCAGGGGCGCAAGTCCGGGCGGCTGAGGCTGCGGCTGCGCGACGGCGCCGACCCCCTGACGCAGGCCACGGCCGGGCGGCTCGCGGAGGGGGACGACCCGTATCAGCTTCCGGTGCAGTCCGACCGGTACGGCGTCGCCGAGTACGTCGCGGACGAGGTGCGCCAGGCGCTGCTGCTGGACGGGATCCCGCCGGACCCGGTCGACGCCTTCCTGCTGCCCGGTCCGGCGCTTCCGGTGGCCGCCTCCGCCGGGGACGGCACGGCGAGCTTCGACGGGGAGCGGGTCCGGCTGGAGTGGAACTGGAAGACGGAGGACGCCAAGGCCGCCGCCGGGCCCCGCGCCATACCCGTCACGGAGATCACCGGCGTGGACTGGCAGCCGGCGGCCGGGCTGGAGAACGGGCACCTGCGCTTCCTGGTGCGCGGCGCCCCGGTCACGGCACCGCCCAAGTACGACCCGAACGCCGTCGAGTTGTGGGGCTTCAAGAAGGACCCGCTGATGGCCCTGGTCGCGGCGGCCGTCCAGGCCCGGTTGCCGCACCCCGCCGCGCCGGAGGCGGACGCGCCGCAGGACCCGCCGGTGCTCGACAAGGCGCCTGCCGGGGACGACCACGACACGCTGCTGCGCCGGCTGCGCGAGCTGGGCGAACTGCACCGGGACGGGGTGCTGACGGACGAGGAGTTCACGCTGGCCAAGCAGGCGGTCCTCAAGCGCCTGTGAGGACCGCCCACGTGGGCCGGGGGAGCTACTTCGCGGTGCGGGACACCGTGAAGTGGTCGATGCGGTCGCCGGTCTCGGCGATGCCCGACACCTTCAGCGTGGTCTGGCGGCCCTTCGGCGCGGGGCAGACGTCGACGCGCAGGAAGGAGTAGTTGAGGTAGCGCACCCGGGACCAGGTGACGGTCTCGTTGACCTTGCCGTCCTTGGTGTTGATGAAGGACGCGACGGAGTCGACCTCGTGCTCGTGGCCCTCGTAGGAGTCCGGGGCGCTGAACGCGTACAGGCTGCGGCCCGCGGCACCGGCGGTGACGTAGACCACGCCCTCGGTCTCGGGGTAGGCGGTGCCGCCGATCGGGAGCTTCTTGGTGACCTTGTCGCCCTTGATGACGTCGGTGCGCTCGTACTGGTGGTTGTGGCCGTTGATGACCAGGTCCACCTGGTACTTCTCGAACAGCGGCACCCACTCCTGGCGCACGCCCCCCTCCGAGGCGTGCGCCGTGGACGTGCAGTACGCGCAGTGGTGGAAGAACACGACGACGAAGTCGATGTCGTCCCGGGCCCGGAACCGCTTCAGCTGGCTCTCGAACCACTTCGTCTGGGTTCCGCCGGAGATGCCCAGGTTCGCCGGGATCTCGAAGGAGACGTCGTTGGGGTCCAGCGAGATGATCGCCGTGTTGCCGTGGACGAAGGAGTAGACGCCGGGCAGGTTCTTCGCGTCCGGGCCGTTGTCCGGCAGGGTCCAGCGGGCCTCTTCGCCGCCGTAGCCGTTGGGCGAGTACCAGGCCTCCATGTCGTGGTTGCCGTACGAGACCATCCACGGGACCTGCTTGGCGACCGACTCGGTCTGGTACAGGAACTGGTCCCAGGTGCGCGAGTCGAAGCCGGTGTCGGTGGACTTGCCCTGGCCGGCCGGGTCGCCGTAGGCGATGTCACCCGCGTGCAGGTGGAAGGCCGGGTTCTGGCCGAGGATCAGGGCGTTGTTGGCCAGGCCGTGGTAGCCCACACCCTCGTCGCCGAAGGCCGTGAAGGTGAAGGGCGCCTTGTGGGCGGGGGCGGTGGTGAAGGTGCCCAGGGTGCCCAGCAGGTGCGGCTCGGCCGGGTCGAAGCCCTCGTGGCCGACGCCGTAGTAGTAGGTCTTGCCGGGGCGCAGGTGGGTGAGCTTGGCGTGCAGGTAGTACTGCGTGTGGTCGCCGCTCGCGCCGACGCCGGCCGGGGTGTAGAGGGCGCGGACCTCGGCCTCGATCTTGCGGGAGAGGTCACAGGGGTGGGCGCCGATGCGGATGAACGGCTTCCGCACGGCGACCGGCACCTGCCAGGAGACGGTCATCTCGGTGCGCGGGTCGTTGCCGTAGGCGAGGTGACGGCCGAAGGGGGCGACGAGGGCGCCGTCGACCCGCTCGGTGGCCGGGGCGGTCCGCTGCGTGGGTACGGCGGCCTGGGCGGTGGCGCCCGTCACGAACGCGCCGCCCGTGACGGCGCCCAGCGTGACGGCGCCGCCTCTGATCAGGTTGCGCCGCGAGAATCTCGCGCGCAGGTACTCGTGCTGTTCGGCCATGCTCATGCGCTCGGCGAGCTGGTCCGGTACTCCCATACGAGGAATGTCCATGGCGTCCGAAACTCGTGGGTCCGGGCAACGAGACGCAGGACACAGCATGGACGGCTTGCGAACAGAGATCCAACAGCCCCGCTGACAGGGGCCTGCCCGAAATCGGGCACGTTTCTTGCGAAACCGGCGCCGGTGGCTCAGGATCTACGGGTGCACGACGAACTTGTTGATCATCTGACGCGATCCACGCCCCTGAACCGGGGCGAGGCGCTGCGGGTGATCCAGGACGTGCTCGCCTACTTCGACGAGACGACCCAGGACTTCGTCCGTCGCCGCCACCGCGAACTCCAGGTCCAGGGCCTGGTCAACGCGGAGATCTTCGAACGGATCGAGGCGGACCTGAGATACCGGGCGGTGGCGCCGCCGGAGCTGACGCTCAGGCAGCTGCGCCGCATGGTCTACGGCTGAGATGCCAGGCTGAGGGATACCTGTATATGTGCGGAATTGTCGGATACATCGGGAAGCGTGACGTAGCCCCGCTGCTGCTCGAAGGCCTGCAGCGGCTGGAGTACCGCGGCTACGACTCCGCGGGCATCGTCGTCAGCTCCCCGAAGACGCCCGGTCTGAAGATGGTCAAGGCCAAGGGCCGGGTACGCGACCTGGAGGCCAAGGTCCCGGCGCGCTTCAAGGGCACCACCGGCATCGCCCACACCCGCTGGGCCACCCACGGCGCCCCCTCCGACGTCAACGCCCACCCGCACATGTCGGCCGACAACAAGGTCGCAGTCGTGCACAACGGCATCATCGACAACGCCGCCGACCTGCGCCGCAAGCTGGAGGCGGACGGCGTCGAGTTTCTCTCCGAGACCGACACCGAGGTCCTCACCCACCTGATCGCCCGCTCCACGGCCGAGAAGCTGGAGGACAAGGTCCGCCAGGCGGTCCGCGTGATCGAGGGCACCTACGGCATCGCCGTCGTGCACGCCGACTTCCCCGACCGCATCGTGGTGGCCCGCAACGGCTCCCCGGTCGTCCTCGGCATCGGCGAGAAGGAGATGTTCGTCGCCTCCGACATCGCCGCCCTGGTCATGCACACCCGCCAGATAGTGACGCTGGACGACGGCGAGATGGCCACGCTCAAGGCCGACGACTTCCGCACCTACACCACCGAGGGCACGCGCACCACCGCCGAGCCCACGACGGTGGAGTGGGAGGCCGAGTCGTACGACATGGGCGGCCACGACACCTACATGCACAAGGAGATCTTCGAGCAGGCCGACGCCGTGGACCGCGTGCTGCGCGGCCGCATCGACGACCGCTTCTCCACCGTGCACCTCGGCGGCCTCAACCTGGACGCCCGCGAGGCCCGGCAGATCCGCCGCGTGAAGATCCTCGGCTGCGGCACCTCGTACCACGCGGGCATGATCGGCGCCCAGATGATCGAGGAGCTGGCCCGTATCCCCGCGGACGCCGAGCCGGCCTCCGAGTTCCGCTACCGCAACGCGGTCGTGGACCCCGACACCCTGTACGTCGCCGTCTCCCAGTCCGGTGAGACGTACGACGTCCTTGCCGCCGTCCAGGAGCTGAAGCGCAAGGGCGCCCGGGTCTTCGGCGTCGTCAACGTGGTCGGCTCGGCGATCGCCCGCGAGGCGGACGCCGGGATCTACGTCCACGCGGGCCCCGAGGTCTGCGTGGTCTCCACCAAGTGCTTCACCAACATGACGGTGGCCTTCGCCCTCCTCGCCCTGCACCTGGGCCGCACCCGTGACCTCTCGGTCCGCGACGGCAAGCGGATCATCGAGGGCCTGCGCAAGCTGCCGGACCAGATCACCGAGATCCTCAAGCAGGAGGAGCAGATCAAGGAGCTGGCCGAGCTGTACGCCGACGCCCGCTCGATGCTCTTCATCGGCCGTGTCCGGGGCTACCCCGTGGCCCGCGAGGCTTCCCTGAAGCTCAAGGAGGTCTCCTACATCCACGCCGAGGCCTACCCCGCCTCCGAGCTGAAGCACGGCCCGCTGGCCCTCATCGAGCCGGCCCTGCCGACGGTCGCGATCGTCCCCGACGACGACCTGCTGGAGAAGAACCGCGCCGCCCTGGAGGAGATCAAGGCCCGCAGCGGCAAGATCCTCGCGGTGGCCCACCAGCACCAGGAGAAGGCGGACCAGACGATCGTCGTCCCGAAGAACGAGGACGAACTGGACCCGATCCTCATGGGCATCCCGCTCCAGCTCCTGGCGTACCACACGGCGAAGGCCCTGGGCCGGGACATTGACAAGCCCCGCAACCTCGCCAAGTCGGTAACGGTGGAGTAGGAAATCCACCGACCGCCGAAGCGATAATTGAGCAACCCCCGCGGCGAGCAACCACGTCCGCGAGAGCGGCGCCGGCTCAGGCGCAAAGAACAGACCCCCACGTGGCCACCTTCACGTGGGGGTCCCTTCAGTGCTGCTCGGATCAGCCGGCGGCCGTCACCCCCCGGCCAGCAGCACGGCCCGGAAGCGCCGTCGGCCAGTGAGCCAGCGCTGCCGTGGCCGCGTACCAGGCCACCGCACCGGACACAGCGGCGACCCAGCCGCCCACCTTGGCCAGAGACGAACTGTCGGCGAAGGCCGCGACAGCCAGCACCAGCATCGCCAGGAACAGCAGCCCGTGCATGACCTGGCCGAGGCTGTCCCCGCCGGCGAGGGTCAGGGTGAGCGCCACCAGGGCGAAGAGGAGCAGGAAGAGTCCGGCCGCGTTGGCGGAGGAATGACCGCCGACCGCCCAGGTGAACCACAGCGCGCCGAGGGCCGCGAAGCCCGTGCCGGAAACGCCGTCGCCGCCGCGGAAGGCCAGCAGGCCGACCAGGAACAGAGCAACTCCGCCCACGTAGTGGGCCACTGACACGGCGTCGGACGCGGCCACACCGTGGATCACGCCTGTCGTACCGAGGCCGAACGCCAACAGGGTGATTCCCAGGGCGAGTCGGCCGACCACCGTAGTACTTCCGTTGTCCACGGCGGGCTCCCTTCATGCTGTGCTGTTGCGCGGGTGACCGATATATGCCCTTCACAAGGGCACAAACCACCTCTACGCGCGAGTAGTTTCGCGCTGCACCAAGGGAGTTGAGGAGCTCAGGGGACGACCGTCACGGAATGACGATCACGGGCCGCTGCGCCCGCTTGGCGAGGCGGCCGGCGACGGAGCCGAAGATCCGGCCGACGATGCCCTGCGTGGAGCCGACGACGATCGCGTCCGCCTCGTACTCCCGCCCCACCTCTTCGAGTTCGTGGCAGATGTCCCCGCCCCGCTCGACCAGGATCCAGGGCACCTCGGCCAGATAGTCCGCACAGGCCAGCTCCAGCCCGAGGACCTCCGTGCGGTGGTCCGGCACGTCGACGAAGACGGGCGGCTCGCAGCCGGCCCACACGGTGGACGGCAGCCGGTTGGCGACATGGACGATGATCAGGCCGGAGTGGGAGCGATGGGCCATCCCGATGGCGTAGGCGAGGGCGCGCTCACTGGAGGTGGAGCCGTCGAAGCCGACGACGACTCCGTGCCGGAACGCGGGGTCGCAGGATGGACGTGGCTCTGCCGCCGCCTGGGGATCGGCCGCCGTGGGGTCGGCGACCGGCCGCTTGCGGTCCGCTGGTTCGAAGAATTCGTGACCGGCCATGGCTGTCTCGGCGTTGTGATCCTTTATGGGTGGGGACGACAGTGTGCGACGGAAGTGTGCGGTGGAGCCGTTCCCAGAGCCGTGTCCGGGAAACATCTTCCCAACCCCATACCCCCAAGGGTACGGCGGCACGCCTCCTGAGCCCAGATCCCGCGCACGCTCCGTAAGCGGCCCCCCGACGTCCGTAGGGGTTCACCGGAGCATGCACGAGCGGCGCCCGTAACGCAATGGTTGCTGGCCCGTACAGGCGGTTTGCACAGGCTCCACATCCGTACGGACAGGATCCGTATCCATACGGATGGTGAGCGAACGGTGACCGTCCGGCCGGACAGGCGTTGAACCGGGCGAGCCAGGGCCGGCACCTCGCCGCCGGCGGGCAGAACGCTTCGGTGCGCAAAGCGGCAGGCCTCACACCCGGGGACAGACACCGGTCGACTGACCTGTTTCCGTACCCCCGAACGTCTCTTTTCGGCCAACTTCTCGATGCCACCCCAGGGGGGTCCCGGGCACCCCCCAACCCCCGTTTGACCTGCACGGAAAGGGTCCACGAGCGGCTGCGCACCCTACGCGGTTCGGCCACTGCCACAAGGCGTACTTCCCTACACCCCTCGCGAGTGCAACGCTTCGTGATCGAATGCTTCACGCCAAGTTGTCATGTCGACAATGTCCGGCGTGTCGAACCGGCCACCGTGAGACCGCGGTAGCCAGTAGATTCGATCTTGACTGTCTTTACGGCGGGGGACTCGTGCAGGACCGAGGGGAAACGTGCAGGAGCGACACAACCGAGGAGCCGCGACCACCGAGGGGGGCTTAGCAGTATGAGCCACGACTCCACTGCCGCGCCGGAAGCCGCGGCCCGGAAACTCTCCGGGCGCCGCCGCAAGGAGATCGTCGCGGTGCTGCTGTTCAGCGGCGGCCCCATCTTCGAGAGTTCCATTCCGCTGTCGGTGTTCGGAATCGACCGCCAGGACGCCGGCGTGCCGCGCTACCGACTGCTGGTGTGCGCCGGCGAGGAGGGCCCGCTGCGGACCACAGGGGGCCTGGAACTCACCGCACCGCATGGGCTGGAGGCGATCTCCCGCGCCGGGACGGTCGTCGTACCGGCCTGGCGGTCGATCACCTCGCCGCCACCGGAGGAGGCGCTCGACGCACTCCGCCGGGCGCACGAGGAGGGGGCCCGCATCGTAGGGCTGTGCACCGGCGCCTTCGTCCTCGCGGCGGCGGGCCTGCTGGACGGCCGCCCGGCGACCACCCACTGGATGTACGCGCCGACGCTGGCCAAGCGCTATCCGTCGGTGCACGTCGATCCACGGGAACTGTTCGTGGACGACGGCGACGTGCTCACCTCAGCGGGTACGGCGGCCGGAATCGATCTCTGTCTCCACATCGTGCGGACGGACCACGGCAACGAGGCGGCCGGCGCGCTCGCCCGGCGCCTGGTGGTCCCGCCGCGCCGTTCGGGCGGCCAGGAGCGCTACCTCGATCGGTCTTTACCGGAGGAGATCGGCGCCGACCCGCTCGCCGAGGTCGTCGCCTGGGCGCTGGAACACCTCCACGAGCAGTTCGACGTGGAGACGCTGGCGGCACGCGCCTACATGAGCCGCCGTACGTTCGACCGCCGGTTCCGCTCGCTCACGGGCAGCGCACCCCTGCAGTGGCTGATCACCCAGCGCGTCCTGCAGGCACAGCGCCTCCTGGAGACGTCGGACTACAGCGTGGACGAGGTGGCGGGCCGCTGCGGCTTCCGCTCGCCGGTGGCCCTGCGCGGCCACTTCCGCCGCCAGCTCGGCTCGTCCCCCGCCGCCTACCGGGCCGCCTACCGCGCCCGCCGGCCGCAGGGCGACAAACCGGGTGAGCCGGAACCCTCGGTCCCCGTACCCGGCGCCCCCACGGGCCTGCCCGCCCCGGGCCCGGTGGGCCACGTACCGGCCCTCCTGCACCCGGACAGCGGCGTACCGATCCAGAGCCGCCGCACTCCGGCGGGCGCGGTGAGCCTGCTGCCGGGGCCGAGGCACGGGAGCTGAGAGTGACCAGGGGGGCGGGCCCGTCCCGCCCCCCTGGTCAGCTCTCGCGCTTCCCCGCAGAGCACTCCGCACAGGGGGACCGAAAAGCTCAGGCCCGCTTTAGGGTGGTCGCATGAACGATCGCATGGTGTGGATCGACTGCGAGATGACCGGCCTCTCGCTGTCCGACGACGCTCTCATCGAGGTGGCCGCCCTCGTCACCGACTCCGAGCTGAACGTACTCGGCGAGGGGGTGGACATCGTCATCCGCCCGCCGGACCAGGCACTGGAGACGATGCCGGAGGTGGTGCGTCAGATGCACACCGCGTCCGGGCTGCTCGCCGAGCTCCCGAACGGCACGACCCTCAAGGACGCCGAGGAGCAGGTGCTGGCGTATGTGAAGAAGTACGTGAAGGAGCCCGGCAAGGCTCCCCTGTGCGGCAACTCCGTCGGCACCGACCGCGGCTTCCTGCTGCGCGACATGCCGACCCTGGAGGACTACCTCCACTACCGGATCGTGGACGTCTCCTCCATCAAGGAGCTGGCCCGCCGCTGGTACCCGAGGGCGTACTTCAACAGCCCGGAGAAGAACGGCAACCACCGGGCCCTCGCCGACATCCGCGAGTCGATCGCCGAGCTGCGCTACTACCGCGAGGCCGTCTTCGTGCCCCAGCCCGGCCCCGACTCCGACACGGCGAAGGCGATCGCCGCCAAACACGTCCTGCCCGCGCAGTAGGGCCCGGGAAAGGTGCTCGCGAAAACGTGTGCGCGAGCACCCCTTCGGACCCTGTAGACTTCTTCTCGGCCGGTCGGGGAAACGACAAGTTCCACCACCGGTCATGGTGGGTGTAGCTCAGCTGGTAGAGCACCTGGTTGTGGTCCAGGATGTCGCGGGTTCGAGTCCCGTCACTCACCCTGATCAGTCGGCCGGTGGCCCGCGCAAGCGGACCACCGGCCGAACTGCTTCTCAGTGCTTACGGCCCCACCCCGCCATACCGCCCGATCGCCACCGGCGACTGCCCTGAGCTGCCGAGGGGCAGACCGTCCAGCAGCCGGCGGACGCGCGGGCAGGCCTCGTCGTCGTCGGCGACATGGCCGAGGATGCCGCTGAGGATCAGCGCCGTGGGACGGGGCCAGGTCGCGTGTCTCCGCGGCGGCCGCGTCGAGTGTCCCCGCGGCGGCTGCGAGGATGCGCTCCGGGTCGTACAGATCGGCGTCCACGTACGCCGTCGCGCCCCCGGCCGGTCCGGACAGGGGCGCGTGATCGCTCATGCGTGGGACTCTCCTCAGCGGAACCGGTCGCGTCCTGATCCAAACCTATGGCTCAACAGCCGCCGCCCGTCCGCCGGTTCGCCTCCTCGCCCGCCAGCAGCCCGATGTCGGACACCGGACCGAGGTGCGCGAGCTTGTCGGGGTTGGTCAGGGCGTGGATCGCCCGGATCACGCCGTCGGCGATGTCGAGTTCGACCACGCTCGCCACGCGCCCCTCGGCGTCGTAGGCCACGGCACCCGGCCGGCCGTTGACCCAGGCAGGCCGGAAGGCGGCCCCGAGCGTCCGGACCCGGCGGAAGCCGCCCACGAGCATCCGGACGACGCGCCACGGCTCCGCCGCCGACGTCCCGAACGCCTGCGCCTTGCCGCCGCCGTCGCCCTGGAACACCACGTCGGGGCTGAGCAGGCCGAGCAGCGCGTCCATGTCACCGCTGTCGGCGGCCTCGAAGAACCTGCGGGCGAGCTCCGCACCCTCGGCCCGCCGCACCGGCGGCGACACCGGCTCGGCCGACCGCCCGTCGGGGGCGACCCGCTTCCTCGCACGGGCGAAGATCTGCCGGCAGTTCGCCTCGGACTTGCCGACGATCCCGGCCACGTCCGGGTAGCCGTACCCGAAGACCTCGCGCAGCACGAACACCGCGCGCTCCACGGGGGTCAGGATCTCCAGCAGCACCAGGAACGCCATCGACAGCGAGTCGGCCAGCTCGGCGTGCTCGGCCGGTCCGGGCCGGTCGGTGGTCGTGACGACCGGCTCCGGCAGCCAGTCGCCCACGTAGGTCTCGCGCCGTACCCGCGCCGAGCCCAGGTGGTTGATGCCGAGCCGGGTGACCGCCGTGGTCAGGTACGCCTTCACGTTCCCGACCGTGGTCCCGGCCCGGTGCGCGCGGGTCAGGCCGAGGAAGGCGTCCTGCACGATGTCCTCGGCATCGCCGACGGATCCGGTCATCCCGTAGGCGATGGAGAACAGCAGCGGCCGGTATCCGTAGGCGTCCGCTCCCGCGGTGACGCGCATCACATCTCTTCCTTTCACAGAACGCCGGGGTCTCTTGTCCTAGAGGGGCGACAGCGCACAGGCAACCACTCAGCAGGGAGAAACCTCATGAACGTCGCTCTGTGGATCGTCGCCGGGCTGCTGGCCGCCGCCTACATCTTCGGCGGCAGCTACAAGCTGGCCACGCCGAAGGAGAAGATCGCCGCCGCCGGAGCCGCCGGGGAATGGGTCAACGACTTCAGCTCCGGCGGCGTCAAGGCCATCGGCGCCCTGGAGATCCTGGGCGGGGCGGGCCTGATCCTGCCCGCCGTGTTCGGCATCGCCCCGGTCCTGGTCCCACTGGCCGCCGCCGGTCTGGTCCTGCTCATGATCGGCGCGGCACTCACCCGCATCCGCCGCCACGAACTCCACCTCGTCCTGGTGGACCTGCTCTACATCGCCCTGGCCGCCTTCGTGGCGTGGGGTCGCCTGTGACCGTAGTCCAGCGCGAGTCTTGAGCCGGTACGTGATGCGATACCACTCCGAGGGGGCTCCCGCGTCGATATCCGCTACCCCTGCGAGGACCAGCGGCAGCCCGAAGGCTACGACGACGCCCGTACCACCAGCTCCGCCGGCAGCACCGCATGCCGGCGCTCCAGCCCGCGCGAGGCAGCCGGGCGGCGGTCGGCGATCTCCGCGAGGAGGAGGTCGATCATCGCGCGGCCCATCTCCTCGATGGGCTGGCGGACGCTGGTCAGCGGCGGGTCCATGTGGTGGGCGATGGCGGAGTCGTCGTAGCCGATCAGCGCCACGTCCTCGGGGATACGGCGGCCGGCCTCGCGCAGCACCTGACGGGCGCCCGCCGCCATCACGTCCGAGCCGGCGAAGACCGCGTCCAGGTCGGGGTGCCTTGCCAGCAGTGCCGTCATCGCGCGCCGGCCGCCCTCCTCCGTGAAGTCGCCGGGTTCGATGAGGAGTTCGTCCACCCCGTGGCCCGCGTCACGCAGGGCGTCGCGGTAGCCGTCGACGCGGCGCTGCGCGCCGTAGACGTCCAGGCGGCCGGTGATGTGGGCGACCCGGCGGCGGCCCCGGGCCAGGAGGTGCTCCACGGCCAGGCGGGCGCCGCCGTAGTTGTCCGAGTCCACCGAGGTGAGCGTCTCGCCGGCCGAGCGCGGGCCGCTGATCACGGCCGGGATCTCCAGCTGGGCCAGCAGGTCGGGCAGCGGGTCGTCGGCATGGACGGAGACCAGGAGGACGCCGTCCACCCGGTGGGCCGCCAGGTACTGGGCGAGGCGCTGGCGGCCCCGGTCGTTGCCCGCGAAGGTCAGCAGCAACTGCATCTCGGTGTCGGCGAGTTCGGCGCCGACACCGCGCAGCATGTCGGAGAAGTACGGCTCGGCGAAGAAGCGGGTCTCCGGTTCCGGGACGACCAGGGCGATCGCGTCCGTGCGGTTGGCGGCCAGTGCACGGGCCGCGGTGTTGGGGACGTAGCCGAGTTCGGCGACGGCCGCCTCGACCGCGGCGCGGGTGGCGTCGCTGACCCGGGGCGAGCCGTTGATCACCCGCGAGACCGTGCCCCGGCCGACCCCGGCCCGTGCGGCGACCTCTTCGAGCGTGGGCCGCCCACCGCTCCGGCCCCGCGCTCCGTGGCTTGCCATGGGCTCCGCCTTTCCGCCGTTCCCTGTGCTGGCCGAATGTAACAGCACCGCTCGTCCGGTTGCCGTCCGTGGGGCTGCCGCCCCCGGACCTCCGCCCCCGGCTAACAGCCCGATAACCGAACGCACTCCTCCGCGCGCACTCCCTTGACACCCCGCCTCGAACCGACGACCCTTCAACACATCACTTGTGGGAGCGCTCCCACACTACCTGACACATACACGTCCCGCACGTTCCCCGCCCGAGCCGCAGCGAGTGACAGACGGGCCCAACAGTGCAGTTGGCCGGGGGGTCGGCACGTCAGGCAACAGGAGGACGCAATGCGCACGAGCATCCGCCGGTCTCGCAGGCTGGGGGCCCTCGCGGCCGTGGCCGCGATGACCACGGGTCTGCTGACCGGCTGCGCCAACGACAGCGGCAGCAAGTCCGACACCTCGGGCGACGGCGGCGGCAAGGGCAAGACCACGATCACCCTGGGTCTGTTCGGCACCATGGGCTTCAAGGAGGCCGGCCTCTACACCGAGTACGAGAAGCTGCACCCGAACATCTCGATCCAGGAGAACGTGATCGAGAAGAACGAGAACTACTACCCGGCCCTGGTCAACCACCTCACCACCAACAGCGGTCTGCAGGACGTCCAGGCCGTCGAAGTCGGCAACATCGCCGAGGTCGTGCAGACCCAGGCGAGCAAGCTGGAGGACCTGTCCAAGGTCGCGGGTGTCGACAAGAGCAACTGGCTGGACTGGAAGTGGCAGCAGGCCACCACCCAGGGCGGCCAGACCATCGGCCTCGGCACCGACATCGGGCCGATGGCGATCTGCTACCGCAAGGACCTGTTCAAGGCGGCCGGCCTGCCCTCCGACCGCGACCAGGTGTCCAAGCTGTGGGCCGGTGACTGGAGCAAGCTCGTCTCCACCGGAGAGCAGTACAAGAAGAAGGCGCCCAGCGGCACCACCTTCATGGACTCCCCCGGCGGTCTGCTCAACGCGATCCTCAGCAGCGCCAGCCAGAAGTTCTACGACGCCTCCGGCAAGGTCATCTACAAGTCGAACCCGGCCGTGCGGAGCGCCTTCAACCTGACCGCGCAGGCCGCCAAGGACGGGCTGGTGCAGTCGCAGCCCCAGTTCCAGCCGGGCTGGGACCAGCTGATCTCCAACAGCAAGTTCGCCGCGGTGGCCTGCCCGCCGTGGATGCTCGGCTACATCAAGGGCAAGTCGAAGGCGGACGCCGCCGGCCAGTGGGACGTGGCCCAGGCGCCGCAGGCCGGCAACTGGGGCGGCACGTTCCTGACCGTGCCCAAGTCCGGCAAGAACGTCACCGAGGCCGAGAAGTTCGTGACCTGGCTGACCGCGCCCGCCCAGCAGGCCAAGCTCTTCGCCGTCCAGGGCAGCTTCCCGAGCGCACCGTCCGCGTACACGATGTCCCAGGTCACCGGCGCGAAGAACCAGATGACCGGGGACGCCCCGATCGGCACGATCTTCGCCCAGGCCGCCAAGTCCATCCCGACCCAGCCGATCGGCCCGAAGGACCAGATCATCCAGCAGGGCCTGACGGACAACGGCGTCATCCTGGTGACCAAGGGCAAGTCCGCTGACGAGGCCTGGTCCACGGCCACCAAGACCATCGACAACAACCTGGAGAATTGAACCCTCCCCCGGCCGGAGCAAGGGGATTCCTGGCTCACGCCGCTCGGTCACTCAGCAAGCGATCGAGTCTTACGCGATCAACACCAGCCGGGTTGGAAGCCCGGTCTAACCGAGATCAAGGATCCAGCCACATGCCTGGTTCTCGCAACGCATCGAGCACAGTTCACCCGATCGTGTGGATGCCTCCTGGGCTCCGGCCTGAAGGCCAACGCCTCGTAGGAGACGTCAGGTGACCGGAACGGCACCCCGGCACGACACCGCCGCGCCCCCCGCGAAGGAGGGGGGCGCGGCCCCGGCCCGCCCCGAGGTGGTGCGGACGGCGGACGAGCGGCGGCGGGCGCGGCTGTCCCGCCGCTGGCAGCGGGACATGCGCTTCAGTCCGTACGCCTTCGTCTCCCCCTTCTTCCTGCTCTTCATCGCCTTCGGGCTGTTCCCGCTGATCTACACGGGCTGGGCCTCGCTGCACACGGTGGAGCTGACCGCGCCCACCGACATGCAGTGGGCGGGGCTGCACAACTACACCCGGATCTTCGACGACGACTTCTTCTGGAACGCGGCGAAGAACACCCTGACCATCGGCATCATCTCGACCGTCCCGCAGCTGGCGATGGCGATGGGGCTCGCCCACATCCTCAACTACAAGCTGCGTGCCTCGACCTTCTTCCGGGTCGTGATGCTGGCGCCGTACGCGACGTCGATCGCCGCCGCCTCGCTGGTCTTCGTGCTGCTCTTCGGCCGTGACTACGGCATGATCAACTGGGCGCTGCACTTCGTCGGCGGCGGCCACATCGACTGGCAGAACGACAAGTGGCCCTCGCAGATCGCGGTCTCCTCGATCGTGGTCTGGCGCTGGACCGGCTACAACGCGCTGATCTACCTGGCGGCGATGCAGGCCGTCCCGCAGGACCTGTACGAGTCGGCGGCGCTGGACGGGGCCAACCGCTGGCAGCAGTTCTTCCATGTGACACTGCCGCAGCTGCGCCCGACGATCCTGTTCACCTGTGTCGTGTCGACGATCGGCGCCTCGCAGCTGTTCGGCGAGCCGCTGATGTTCGACGCCAACAAGGGCGCCTCCGGCGGCGCCGAGCACCAGTTCCAGACGCTCGGCCTGTACCTGTACGAGCAGGGCTGGGTCAACCAGCACCTGGGCCGCGCCTCCGCGATCGCCTGGACGATGTTCCTGATCCTCATCGTGATCGGGATCGTCAACTACGTCATCTCGCGCCGCCTGCGCGAGAGTAGTTAGGAGTACGGCCGTGACGACGACCCTGACCCCGACCACCGGGGCGACGGACAAGGAGCCCGGGCGGCTTCGGCGGCCGAAGGCGGCGCGGGCCGGCGGGACGCTGCACGCGGGCCCCGTCGCCTACGCGGTCCTGATCCTGTTCTCGATCGGCTCGCTGTTCCCGCTGGTGTGGACGGCGATCGCCGCGTCCCGCGACAACAACCGGCTGGCCGAGACCCCGCCGCCGTTCTGGTTCGGCTCGAACCTGGCGCACAACCTGAACGTCGCCTGGAACGACGCCAATCTGGGCAAGGCGTTCGTCAACACCACATTCGTGGCGGGCGTTTCGGCGGGGACCATCGTCTTCCTGTCCACGATCGCCGGGTTCGCCTTCGCCAAGCTGCGGTTCAAGGGCCGTAACGCCATGATGCTGATCGTGATCGGCACGATGATGGTGCCGCCGCAGCTCAGCATCATCCCGCTGTACATGATGGTGGCCAAGCTGGACTGGACCGACCAGTTGCAGGCGGTGATCCTGCCGTCGCTGGTGAGCGCGTTCGGGGTGTTCTTCATGCGGCAGTACCTGATGCAGGCGCTGCCGGACGAGATCATCGAGGCGGCCCGGGTGGACGGCGCGAGCAGTTGGCGTGTGGTGTGGCACGTGGTGTTCCCGGCGGCCCGGCCGGCGATGGCGGTCCTCGGCATGCTGATGTTCGTGCAGACCTGGAACGACTTCCTGTGGCCGTTCCTGGTGCTCACCCAGAACGGCAATCCGACCGTGCAGGTCGCGGTCTCCGCGCTGGGCCGCGGCTACACGCCCGACCAGTCGCTGATCATGGCGGGCGCGCTGCTCGGCACGCTGCCGCTGCTGCTGGTGTTCGCGATCTTCGGCAAGCAGATCGTGGGCGGGATCATGCAGGGCGCGGTCAAGGGCTGAGCACCCGATCGCGCTGAAGGGGGCCGGGCCACCGCCGTCCCGGCTCCCTCGCTCTTCTCACTTCACCGGTCTTCCACGACCTCTTATGGGAGCGCTTCCATGCCTGACTCTGTCTCCTCCGTCACCTTCCCGCCCGCCTTCCTGTGGGGTGCGGCGACCTCGGCGTACCAGATCGAGGGGGCGGTGCGGGAGGACGGCCGTACCCCCTCCATCTGGGACACCTTCAGCCATACGCCGGGCAGGACGGCCGGCGGCGAGACCGGTGACATCGCCGTCGACCACTACCACCGCTTCCGCGACGACGTGGCGCTGATGGCGGAGCTGGGCCTGACCGCGTACCGCTTCTCGGTGTCCTGGCCCCGGGTGCAGCCGACGGGCCGGGGCCCGGCGGTGCAGCGAGGCCTGGACTTCTACCGCCGGCTGGTGGACGAGCTGCTGGCCCATGGCATCAAGCCGGCGCTCACCCTCTACCACTGGGATCTGCCGCAGGAGCTGGAGGACGCGGGCGGCTGGCCGGAGCGGGACACCGCGCTGCGCTTCGCCGAGTACGCGCGCCTGGTCGGGGAGGCCCTCGGCGACCGGGTGGAGCAGTGGATCACCCTCAACGAGCCCTGGTGCAGCGCCTTCCTGGGCTACGGCTCGGGTGTCCACGCCCCCGGCCGTACCGACCCGGTGGCCTCGCTGCGCGCCGCCCACCATCTCAACCTGGGGCACGGACTGGCGGCGTCGGCGCTGCGCTCGGTGATGCCGGCCCGCAACCAGATCGCCGTCAGCCTCAACTCCTCGGTGGTACGGCCGCGTTCGCAGGACCCGGCCGATCTGGCCGCGGCCCGCCGGATCGACGACCTGGCCAACGGGGTCTTCCACGGCCCGATGCTGCACGGCGCCTACCCGGAGTCGCTGCTCACGGCGACGGCCCCGGTCACCGACTGGTCGTACGTCCTGGACGGCGACCTGCGCACGGCGAACGCGGAGCTGGACGCGCTGGGCCTGAACTACTACACCCCGACGCTGGTCTCGGCCGCGTCCTGCGACGTCACCGGCCCGCGGGCGGACGGCCACGGCAGCAGCGACCACTCCCCCTGGCCGGGCGCCGACGACGTGCTGTTCCACCAGACTCCGGGCGAGCGCACGGAGATGGGCTGGACGATCGACCCGAGCGGCCTGTACGACCTGATCATGCGCTACACGCGCGAGGCCCCGGGCCTGCCGCTGTACGTCACCGAGAACGGCGCGGCCTACGACGACAAGCCCGACCCCGACGGCCGCGTCCACGACCCCGACCGCATCGCCTATCTGCACAGCCACCTCGCGGCGGTCCGCCGGGCGATAACCGACGGTGCCGATGTGCGCGGCTACTACCTGTGGTCCCTGATGGACAACTTCGAGTGGGCGTACGGCTACGGCAAGCGTTTCGGCGCGGTGTACGTGGACTACGCGACGCTGGAGCGCACCCCGAAGTCGAGTGCCCGGTGGTACGGGGAGGTGGCCCGGACGGGGACGCTGTCGCCTGCGGACTCGGCCGCCTGAAAGACGGGGCGCGGCCCGTCGTGGGGGCGGGCCGTACCTCCATAGGGATGATCACGCCGGACTGATCAATTGAAGGCGCCGAAGGCCTTCGAGAAGGCGAACGGGGCCTGGACGATGGAGCTGCAGGTGGGGTCGGCGGAGTTCTTCGCGCCGCCGGCGCACTGCTTGTCGCGGGCCGCCGACCACATGGAGAGCCCGCCGAGGCCCTTGGACCTGGCGAAGTCCACCAGCTGGGTGGCGTCGTCGACCTTGAAGATCTCGGCGGAGACGTCGTTGACCCCGATCATCGGAGTGATCGCGACGGCCTTCCACGCGGCCGCGTCGGACAGCCCGAGCACGCCCTTGATCTGGGCCTGGGTGGCGGTGGCGGCCTGCTGGGCATAGTCGCCCATGTCGCCGTTGTACGAGGCGCCGTAGTCCATCGCCATGATGTTGACGGTGGAGACCTTCACTCCGTTGGACTTGGCGTTCGACACCAGGTTCACACCGTCCTGGGTGAGGCCCTCGGGCATCACCGGCAGGGTGAAGGAGACGTCCAGGCCCGGGTGCTGCGCCTGGAGCTTCGCTATCGCCTTCGCCCGCAGGGTGTTGGCCGCCGTGTTCGGCAGCGCGCCGCCCTCGACGTCGAAGTCGACCTTGGTCAGCTTGAACGCGTCGATCGCCTTGCCGTACGCCGTCGCCAGCGCGTCCGCCGAGGAGCAGGTGGTGGCCAGCTCGGAGCCGGAGGCGCCGCCGAAGGAGACCCGGACGTCACCGCCCTTGGCCCGCAGGGCGCCGATCTGCGCCGCCACGGCATCGCTGGTCAGGTCGGTCACGCCGCCCCACTTGGGGGTGCAGCCGCCGCCGTCGGTGATGAAGGCGAGGTTGTAGTTCTTCACCCCGGTCGCGTCCGCCGCGCCGACCAGGTCGAAGGCCGGGTAGAGCGAGGTGTCGACGTAGGGGGCGAAGCCGGCGGAGGCGGTGGTGCCGCTGCCGGTGCCGGTCGTGGGGCCGGCGGTGGGGGTGGGAGTGGTGGTCTTCGTGACCGTCGGGGTGGGGGCCGGGGACGGGGACCGGGTGTCGGTGGGGCGGCCGCTCGGCTCGGGGGTGGGGCCGCTGTCCGCCGAGCACGGGGAGTTGTCGATACGACAGCCGGTCGGGGCGCCGCTGCCGTCGACCACGAAGCCGACGGTCACGGACTTGCCCGGGGCGAGGCCCTCGGTGTCCCACTTCGCGGGCTGCACGGTGACGTGCGAACCGCTCACGCTCGACTCGCCGTTCCACAGCGAGCTGAGCCTGGCGCCCGCCGGGAGGTCGAACTCCAGCGTCCAGCTCTTCTCCTGCGAGCCGCTGTTGTTGGTGACGACGTACTGGGCGGTGTAGCCGGTCGACCAGTCGCTGGTCCTCGTGTACGCGGCGTTCACCCCGGCCGCGTTCGCGGTACCGGTGAGCAGGACCGCGCCGCCGCCCGCGACGGCCGCGGCCACGAGGCCGCCGATCGCCTTGTTCCTGCCACTGATCCTGCGCCGGTGCGTGCTCATGCGCCTGCCTGCCTTCGATGCTCACGGGGGTGGGGTGCGGCAGCACGCTAGCGAGCCGGAATCGGACAAACGGCCTGATCGGGACGGCCGTTGCAGACCTTAGGGTGCGCTTAAGGAAGGGATCGGGGACGGTTAATGGTCGAGACCAGTCGGGACCGGTCTGCCCGGTCGGCGGCGGCGCACACCGCCGCGGTGTCCCCGCCCGACCGGCCGGCGTCCGTCCAGCTGGAACCAGATCCGCACCTCGGTCCCGCCCAGCACCGAGGAGCCGATGCGCACGTCCCCGCCGGTGGACTCGGCGAGCCGGCGCACGATGTCGAGGCCCAGTCCGGTCGAGCCGGCGCTGCCCGAGCCGCGGCCCCGGGCCATCGCGGCGTCCGGGTCGGATATGCCGGGGCCCGCGTCGGAGACCAGCACGATCACCGCGTCCTCGCCGTTGTGCACGTCGACCGCGAAGGCGGTGCCCTCGGCGGTGTGCCGGAAGACGTTGCCGAGCAGGGCGTCGAGCGCGGCGGCCAGATCGGCGCGGGCCACGGGTGTCCGCACCGGTCTCTCGACGCCGGCCACCCGCCATTTCCGGCCCTCGTCCTCGGCGAGCGCGGACCAGAACTCCATGCGTTCGCGCACCACTTCGGCCGCGTCGCACCCGGCACCGGGCCCGGCCGCGGCCGTCTGCGGCTTGGCCTCCCGGGCGGTGCGGATGATGGTGTCGACCTCGCGCTCCAGCTGGGCGACGGCGGCCCGGGTCTGCTCGGCGGCCGGTCCGGCGCCGAGGGAGGCCGCGTTCAGCCGGAGGACGGTGAGGGGAGTGCGCAGGCGGTGAGAGAGGTCGGCCGCCAACTCCCTTTCATTGGCGAGAAGTTGTACGACCTGGTCGGCCATGGAGTTGAACGCGGCGGCGGCGAGCCTGAGTTCGGTGGGGCCGTCCTCCGGCACCCGGGAGCCCAGCTTGCCCTCGCCCAGTTCGTGCGCGCCCCGCACCAGCCGCTGCGCGGGCCGCACCATGCGCACCCCGAGCCGGTCGGCGACGGCGACCGAGCCGACGATCAGCGCGAGACCGACGGCCGCGAGCACCGCCCAGGCCGTGCCGACACCATGGGTGACCTCGGACTCGGGGACGTAGACCTCGACGACCGCGATGGTGCCGGAGCCGAGCGCGACCGGCTGGAGCAGGGTGGAGCCGCCCGGGACGGAGGTCGTCGAGGCCCGGCCCATGCGCCGCACGGCCTCGATGTCACGGCCGGCGGCGCGCTGTCTGCCGAGGTCGAGCGCGGGGCGGCCGTCGGCGGCGGGCAGGTGCACGGCCATCCCGGAGTCGGCGCCGGCCGAGGCCACCACGCGCTCCAGCTTGTCCCGGTCGGTGGTGATGGACAGCGCGGGCGCGACGGCGGCGGCCTCCCGCTCGGCGCCTGTGAACGCCCGGTCGCGGGCCATCTCCTTGACGACCAGTCCGAGCGGCACGGCGAAGGCGACCACGACCATCGTGGTGACCGCCAGGCACACCTTGACCAGGGCCCACCTCATCGCACCGGCACCCCGTCCGCAGGAGGAGCCGCCGGGGGTTCGAGCTTCACGCCGACACCCCGGAGGGTGTGCAGATAACGCGGCTGAGCGGCCGTCTCCCCCAATTTGCGGCGCAACCAGGACAGATGCACATCGATGGTCTGGTCGTCGCCGTAGGACTGCTGCCAGACCTCGGCGAGGAGTTCCTTGCGCGGGACGACGACCCCGGGCCGGCCGGCCAGGAAGGCGAGCAGGTCGAACTCCCGGCGGGTGAGGTCGAGGCGGACCCCGTCCAGCTCGGCCTGGCGGCGCAGCGGATCGACGCTCAGGCCGCCGACCCGGAGCACCGGGGAGGACGGGGGCTCGGCACCGGCGGACCGGGCGCGGCGCAGCACGGCGGCGATCCGGGCGGACAGGTGCTCGACCGAGAACGGCTTGGTCAGATAGTCGTCCGCCCCCGCGTTCAGCAGCCGGACGATCTCCGTCTCGTCGTCCCGGGCGGTGGCGATGATGACCGGCACGTCGGTGATGCCGCGCAGCATCTTCAGGGCCTCGGAGCCGTCCAGGTCCGGCAGTCCGAGGTCCAGGACGACCACGTCGAAGCGGAGATGGGCGACCTCGCGCAGCGCCTCCAGCGCCGTACCGACACTGCGCACGGTGTGCGCGGCGTCGGTCAGATGCCGGATCAGCGCCGAGCGTACGAACTGGTCGTCCTCGACCACGAGCACACTTGCCATGCGCCGCACCGTACGCCATGCCGGCGGACCCCGTTCGGGCCTGTGGACAACTCGGGGCTTGTGGACAACCCGTGTGGGTGGTGAGGCAGTATGGCCCGCGATGCGCAGAGGACTCGTACCGGTGATGGCGTGGCTGCTCGCGACGGGAGCGGCGGTCACGCTGTCGTGGTGGGGTGTGCACACGGTCATGGCCGGGACGGCGTACGACCCGCCGCGCGCCCTGCCGGTCACGGCGGCCGACGCGAAGAACCAGGCCTCGACGCCCGCGCCCCCACCGCCGTCGTCCTCCGTCTCCCCCTCGCGGACACAGTCACCACGCCCGACGCCCACACCTTCACGCACCCCGGCCCACACCCCGAGCCCATCTGCGACCACCTCCGGCCAGGTCAAGGCGTACGACACCGACGGCGGCCGGGCGGTGTTCGACCTGGGCGCGGCCGGCGCCACGTTCGTCTCGGCGACACCGGGGGCCGGCTGGTCGATGCAGGTGTGGAAGACGGACACCTGGATCCGGGTGGAGTTCACCCGGGGCACGGACCGGGTGTCGGTGTTCTGCACCTGGCACGACGGGCCGCCGCATGTGGAGGTCGGGAACTACTGAGGGACCGGCCTACCGGAACACCGACGGCGGCGGCGCGGGCGACGCCACGGCTGCCGCGTCCGTCACGGGTACGGCCCCGCCGGTGAAGTCCAGGAGCGGCTTGCCGTGTTCGAGGCGGGCCGGGTGGGGGTCGGAGGCGGCGCGGCGGGTGAGTTCGGCGAGCGGGAGCGGGGCGTCCGAGGCCACGAGGATCGCGTTGCCGAAGCGCTTGCCGCGCAGCACGGCCGCGTCGGCGATCAGCGCGAGCTCCGCGAACCGGGCGGCGGCGGTGGCGATCTGGCCGCGCAGATGCGCGAGCGGCGGGCCGTCGGCGAGGTTCGCGGCGTAGACCCCGGAGGGCCGCAGCGCGCGGCGGACCTCGTCCAGGAACTCGGTGGACGTGAGGTGGGCCGGGGTGCGGGCGCCGCTGAAGACGTCGGCGATGATCAGGTCCGCCCAGCCGTCGGGGACTTTGCCGAGCCCCGCGCGCGCGTCCACCGACCGGACCCTGATCCGGGCGTTCGGATCCAACGGCAGCTCCCGGCGCACCAGTTGGACCAGGCTCGCGTCCCGCTCGACGACCTGCTGGGTGGAGCGGGGCCGGGTGGCGGCGACGTACCGGGCGAGGGTGAGCGCGCCGCCGCCGAGGTGCACGGCGTGCACGGGCTTGCCGGGCGGGGCGACGAGGTCGATGACATGGCCGAGGCGGCGCTGGTACTCGAAGGAGAGATACGCCGGGTCGTCCAGGTCGACGTGCGACTGCGGGGCGCCGTCGATCAGCAGGGTCCAGGCACGGCCGCGGTCGGGATCGGGGACGAGCTGGGCGAGACCGCCGTCGACCGCCTCCACGACGGGTTCCACGGCGGCCGGCCCGCGCCGCGTGCGCCCGGTGTCCTTCGTGCTCCGCGTACTCCTCGACCTGCCCACCGGCCCATTTTCGCAGGTGCCGGGGCCGGGTGCCTCACCGGCGGCTGTCGGCCGCCTCGATCAGCCGGGCCGCCTCGCCGAGCGCCCTGCGCAGCACCACGGGGTCGGTGGCGAGGTCGGCCTCGCCGGGAGGCAGCAGCCAGTCCGAGCCCTCCACCGGCGGTTCGGGGGTCAGTCGCATGCCGCGCCCGTCGGTCTCCGTGCAGGTGCTGCCCGGGACGTCCCAGCAGGCCGCGGTGCCGGCCGGGACCAGGAAGCCGAGGGTGCCGCAGCCGTCGTCGTGCAGCACGGGTCCCATCGTGTCGCCGGAACCGCGCCGCAGGATGTCGACCGCCTCCAGTCCCTGCCGGGCGGGCACCGTCACGAGGTCGCACGCCGCCGTGTCCGCGCCACCCCCCGCGTCCGACGACGGCGACGTACAGCGTTCGTTGCTCTGGCTGGTCTCCATCCCGGCCTCCACCACACAGCACTGTTGCGGTCCAACCTGTCCAACGCGCGAGCCCGTCAACGGCTACGGCACAAGTGCGCCGCAAAGGATGGCACTTCATGGCAGATCGTGGATGAGATATCCGGTTTGTAGCCAAACACCGCGTGGCGGGTCCGTCACAGCAGGTACGTTCATGCCCGGTTCGACGGTTCGCACGAGAGGACCCGGCCATGGCGTCGTCAACCGTGACCTCGTCACAGCCCGACCGGCCACTGCGGCCCAACCTCGCCTTCCGGCAGTTGCGCGGCAGGCGCTCACCGGCCGAGTTCGCGGCGCTCGTACGGCGCGCCGCGCGCGAGATCGGTGAGCGGGTGAGTTGTGACGCGCGTTACGTCGGCAGGGTCGAGGCGGGCGAGATCCGCTGCCCGAACTACGC
>NZ_JAIQYY010000005.1:138632-240702 GCF_020181035.1 Streptomyces sp. CoH27 | reverse complement strand
CCGTCCGGTGAGTCACGGGGGGCGTGCGATCCGTATGACCCGCGGGACGACACGGACCACGCGTACGACCCGCACCATCCGCACGACCAGCACCACCCGTACGACCCGCACGAGCCGTATGACCCGCACGAGCCGTACGAGAACCACCACCTGAACCACGAGGAGAGCGACGTGCTGCGTCGCGCATTCATGACCGGCGGAGGCGCCACGGTGGCCGCCGTCACGCTGGCCCCGCTGGGGCCCACCATGGACGTCGCGGCCGCGGTCGGGCGGCCCGGGCGGCCCGGCACGGCCGAGGCAAGCGCCCTGGAGGAGGCCGTCCGCCGCATCCGGCTGCTCGACGACCGGCACGGCGCGGACGGGCTCTACCGGCGCGCGGCGGCTCCGCTGCGCGCGGCCTACGCGCTCCTGGACGCCGGCGCGACCCGGCAGACCACCGCGGACCGTTTGCACTCCGGCGCCGGTGAACTCGCCATCTCCGTGGGCTGGCTGGCCCATGACTCCGGCCGTTTCGACGATGCCCGCTCGCACTACGCGGAGGCGCTGGCCACCGCCCGGATGACCGGGGATCCGGGCCTGGAGGCGCACGCCTTCTGCAACACCGCGTTCCTGGCGCGGGACGCAGGCCGGCCCCGGGAGGCGGTCCGCGCCGCGCAGGCCGCCCAGCGCGCGGCCGCGCCGCTGGGTTCGGCGCGCCTGATGTCGCTGCTCGCCCTGCGCGAGGCGGGCGGCTGGGCGGGGCTCGCCGACCGCACCGGCTGCGAGCAGGCCCTCGCCCGGGCCCAGGCCTTCTTCGCACGCGGCCACTCGGACGCCGACCCCGAGTGGATGAGCTTCTACGGCGAGGCCGAGCTGGAGGGGCTGGAGGCGCAGTGCTGGTCCACGCTGGGCGACTGGCGGCGGGCGTCACGTCACGCGTATCGCGCGACCGAGCTGCAGGATCCTCACTTCACGCGCAACATCGCGCTCTATACGGCCGAGTTGGCCGACGACCTCGCGCGCGAAGGCCGTCCCGACGAGGCGGCGCAGGCGGGGTTGCGCGTACTCACCTTGCTGGACCAGGTCCAGTCCTCGCGCATCCAGGGCATGTTGGCCGGTACGGCGCGTGTTCTGCTGCCGCACCGGCGGGCGTCCGGGGTCTCCGAGTTTCTGGACCGGCATGCTTCCGTGCCGAGAACGGGCCGGGTCTGACGGCCCCTGGGCAGTCGCGCCCCGGCTACGCGACCAGGTGACCCACGTCGTTCCAGCTCTCGATCGCCGGTTCCCCGTAGGCCCAGCCCAGCACGGACAGCGAGGTCGGGTTCAGGCGGATCCGGGCCGCGAAGTCCAGCGGCAGGCCCAGCCAGCGGGCGCCGATGGAGCGCAGGATGTGGCCGTGGGCGAAGATCAGGACGTCCCGGTCGGCCGAGCGCGCCCAGGAGACCACCTCGTCCGCGCGCGCGGAGACCTCGGCGAGGGTCTCGCCCTCGGGCACCCCGTCACGCCAGATCAGCCAGCCCGGCCGCTGAGCGTGGATCTCGGCCGGGGTGAGGCCTTCGTAGGCGCCGTAGTCCCACTCCATGAGCGTGTCCCAGGTGGTGGCACGGTCGCCGAAGCCGGCCAGTTCGCACGTCTCACGCGCGCGTACCAGCGGGCTGGTGCGTATCTCCACGTCCGGCAGGCCGTCCAGCGGGGCCCGGTGCAGGCGCTCACCGAGCAGCTTGGCCCCGCGCCGGCCCTCCTCCAGCAGCGGTATGTCCGTCCGGCCGGTGTGCTTGCCGGACAGTGACCATTCGGTCTGTCCGTGCCGGGCCAGCAGGATGCGCGGTGCCATGGGAGACCTTTCCGGATGCGAAGGAGACCCCTCCATCATCGCTCACCGCGTACCCGGGCAACCCGGTGGGCGATCTCGGCGTCTTCGAGGGCTGAGCGCCCGCGCGGGCGCGTACCTGGGCAAACGCTCGGGTCGCCCTCAAGCCATGAGGGAGCGCCCGCGTGGGCGATGTACGGACACCGTAAAGTGGCACGGTCGCCCGCCGGGGCGTACCGCACCGCACAGCACGACAAGGGGGAGGGCGATCGGATGCCGCAGACCGAGACACCGGGCACCGAGGCGGTCCCGCGTACCCGGCTGCGCTGGTGGACCGAGCTGCCCCTGATCCTCCTGGTCTACGGCTGCTACTCGGCCGGCCGCCTCCTCGCGCGCGGTGACGTCGCCTCAGCCGTCGACCACGGTCTGGCGATCCTGCGCATCGAGAAGGCGCTGCACCTGAACGCCGAGCACCCGCTCAACCGCCTGTTCACGCGCGAGTCCTGGCTCGGTGTGCCGGCGGACTTCTGGTACGCCTCGCTGCACTACCTGATCACGCCCGCCATCCTGATCTGGCTGTTCCGGGCCCGCGCCGAGCACTACCGGCGGGCCCGCACCTGGCTGATGACGTCCACGTTCATCGGTCTGATCGGCTTCACGCTGCTGCCGACCTGCCCGCCCCGGCTGCTGTCCGCCGGGCACGGCTTCGTGGACACCATGGCGCACTACAGCTCCTACGGCTGGTGGGGCGGCGAGGCCAGCGCGCCGCGCGGCCTGGGCGGGATGACCAACCAGTACGCGGCGATGCCGAGCCTGCACGTCGGCTGGGCGCTGTGGTGCGGGGTGATGCTGTGGCGGCACGGGGGCACGCGCGTCGCGAAGATCCTCGGTGTCGCCTATCCGCTGGGCACCGCGCTCGTGGTCATGGGAACCGCCAACCACTACCTGCTGGACGCGGTCGCGGGCGTCGCCGTGATGGGCGTCGGCCACCTGCTGGCGCCGCGCGTGATGCGGGGCCTGGACCGGCTGCGGGCCCGCCTGTTCCCGCGCTCCACGGCCGTCGCGGGCGCCACGGTTCCCCCGATTGTCAGTGGCGGATGCCAGACTTCCGCGGGTGAGCGAATTCCACGCCAGCGCGCGTCCCAGCCCGACGCCGGGTCCGCAGCGGACGCCTCCCCCAGCGACGAGGGCGAAGGCGCTGCGGCACCGGCTCGCTGAGCTGCGCGGTCCCGACGTACCGGCCAAGGCCCTGGACGCGCGCGCCCTCGCGGCGCTCGCCGCGAACCCCGGGTGCCGCCGGCGGGCGATCCTGGACGGCGCCGGGGTGGACAAGGTGCGGCTGGCGGGCGCGCTGGGCGCGCCGTCCGGATTCGGGCAGTCGCAGTTCGCGCTGACCCGGGGCAACGCGTTCGAGGCGCGGGTGAAGGCGGACGGCGGCGCGGAGCTGCTGCGCCTGGCGCACGCCCGCCTCGACCCGGGCGCCGAGCCGCCCGAGGCGGCCGCCGTACCCGACCTGACCGCGCACGGCCCCGAGGGGCGTACGGCCCGTACGGCGCTGGCATTGCGCGAGGCCACGCGCGCGGGCGGCTGGACGCTGCTCGACCATCCGATGCTGGCGCTGGACGTGGCGGGTTCGCTCGCCTTCCTGGAGCCGGACGCGGTCGTGGTGCACCCCGACGGCAGCTGGTCGGTGGTGGAGATCAAGTCGTTCCCGATGCTGGACGGCGCGGCGGACCCGGCGAAGGTCGGCGCGGCGGCCCGCCAGGCGGCGGTGTACGTGCTGGCCCTGGAGGAAGTGGCCGAGCGCATCGGTGCGGAGCCGGAGGGGCACGCCGGTGCCGAGGGGGACAGGGGTCCCCGGAGGCAAAGCGCCCATGACAGCACCCGCGCCGCGGTCGTACGGCACCGGGTGCTGCTGGTGTGCCCGAAGGACTTCTCCAACCTGGCCGCCGCCTCGGCCGTGGACGTGCGCAAGCAGCGCGCGGTCACCGCTCGCCAGCTGGCCCGGCTCACCCGGATCGAGGAGATCGCCGAGGCCCTGCCCGAGGGCACGTGCTTCGCGCCCGACCGCAGTGCCGAGGAACTGACGGCGGCGGTGGCGGCAGTGCCGGCGACGTACGCGCCGGAGTGTCTGTCGGCGTGCGAACTGGCCTTCCACTGCCGGGAACGCGCGCGTGAGGCGGGCGCCGTCACCCGCCTCGGCCGGCCGCTGCGCGCCGAACTGGGCGGTCTGGCCACGGTCGAGGAGGTCCTCGCGGCGGCCCGGGGCTTCAGCGGCGACCCGGACGACCCGGCGGTGGCGGCCCTGCGCCGGGCGGCGGCCCTGCGCGCCGAGGCGCTGGAGGGCGCGAAGGCACGGGCGGGGGCGGAGGTGGCCGCGTGTCGCTGATCACCACCCTGGCCCGGCTGGAGGCCGTCGACAGCGGCCGGGCCCAGCCCCTCGCGACCGTCCGGCACCGTCATCTGTCCGCGCGCCCGCTGGTGTTCGTGCCGCTCACCACGGCCGGCGAGACCGGCGCCCCGCTCGGCGCGCTGGTCGGCACCGACCGGGACGAGCCGCGCTTGCTGGTCGTACCGCAGCCCCGCGACCGCGAACTGCGGTTCGGCTTCCTCGCCGACCTGGCCGAGGTGATCCTGCCGTACATCGACGCGCACGCGCAGGCGGTGGAGGCGGCCGAGCGCACCGAGACCGACCCGGAGACCGGCAAGCGGGTCAAGGTCGAGGTGGAGCTGTGCGCGGACGCGCCCCAGCTGATCGTGCCGAGCCGCACGGGCCTGGACTTCGTACGGCTGCTGGGCCGCTCGATGCGGTTTCGCCGTACGGCCGAGCAGGACCCTCAGGCGCCGCATCCGGCGCCGCCGCACATCCCGTTGCTGGGCCGCTGGCTGACCCACTACGGCGAGCGGGCCCGGGTGCCCGGCTCCTCGCTCCTGCTGGCCCTCACCGACGTGCTGTCCCGGCACTGGGCGACCGGCCAGTCCAGCCTGGAGGACCAGCACCTGGGCGCGCTGCTCGCCTGGATCGACCCGCCCGAGAAGATGACCGGCGCCGAGGCCGCGCGCGTGGCGGAGCTGGCGCGGGACGCCGACGGCCAGTTGCTGTGCCCGCCGGCCGGCCCCGCCACCGATCCGGCGTTCGACAACAGGCTGCTGGCCCCGGCGATCGAGCGCTACGACCGCGCGCGTGCCGCCCTCGCCGCCGCCGAGGACCCCGTGGCCGCCGACGACCGGCTGGCCGCGCTCACCGCGGCCGAGCGGGAGATCCGCGACCTGGTGGCGAGCCGTACCCGGCCCACCTGGGACGCGGTGTGGCGGGGCCTGGACCTGCTGCGGGCGCTGCCGGAGGGCGCGCATGCCGAGGAGCGCTGGATCCGGGACCGCTGGTCGTTCACCGCTCACCGGGACCGGGTGCTGGCCGGGGAGCCTCCGCAGCCGCGCCGGGACGACGCGGTGACGGCGGCGAACAAGCTGGCCACGCGCGAGCGCGAGCAGGCCCGGCTGGAGGCGCAGGAGGCGCTGGACGACCCGCTGGTGATGGCGGGGCGGCGGCTGGCCGGGGAGGCGTTCGCGGGCGAGGTGCTGGACGTCGTCATGGCGTACAGCGAGGGCAAGCGGCCGAGCCCGCGCCCGCTGGTGACGGTCCGCACGGACGATCTGCCGCAGCTGACGGAGCGGGTGAAGGTGTACCGCTCGCTGGCCGGCAAGCCGCAGTCGGCGGAGTTCGTCGGGCAGGAGGCCGAGAGCGTCCTGGTCCTGCGCGTGCTGGACAAGATGGGCCGCGGCAAGGAGCCGGAGCCCGGGTCGGTGCCGGAGAAGGGCGACCGGATCTGCTTCACGCTCTTCGAGCACGAACAGCGCGGCGGCCCGAAGCTGCCCGACCCGGAGCAGACCCCGTGGACGCACGGCGGCCCGCCGGGCGAGTCCGCGCCGGAGGCGCCCGACGCCGTGACCGAGGAGGACGTCCTGTGAGCCCCGTGAGCGCTGTGCCGGCGGCCGGCTTCGACCCCGGTGCCGCGGCCGCCCGCGCCACCGACGCGATCCTCCGCGACACCCTGCACGGCACCGAGCGGGGCGTGGTCGTGGACTCCCCGCCGGGTGCCGGCAAGTCGACGCTGGTGGTCCGCGCGGCGCTCGAACTGGCCGACGCGGAGCGCCCGTTGATGGTGGTGGCGCAGACGAACGCCCAGGTGGACGACCTGGTCCTGCGGCTCGCCGAGAAGAACCCGGAGCTGCCGGTCGGCCGGCTGCACAGCAGCGACGCGGACGCCTACGACTCGGCGCTGGACGCGCTGCCGCAGGTCCGTACGTCGGCGAAGGCGGCCGACCTGAAGGGCCTGCCGGTGGTCCTCTCCACGGCCGCGAAGTGGGCGCACGTCACGGTGGACGAGCCGTGGCGGCACGCGATCGTGGACGAGGCGTACCAGATGCGCTCGGACGCGCTGCTGGCCGTGGCCGGGCTGTTCGAGCGGGCGCTGTTCGTGGGCGACCCGGGACAGCTGGACCCGTTCGCGATCGTCGGCAGCGAGCAGTGGGCGGGCCTGTCGTACGACCCCTCGGCCTCGGCCGTCACCACGCTCCTGGCGCACAACCCGGCCCTCCCCCAGCACCGTCTCCCGGTCTCCTGGCGGCTCCCGGCCTCGGCGGCGCCGCTGGTCTCGGACGCGTTCTATCCCTACACCCCCTTCCGCAGCGGCACGGACCACGCCGACCGCGCGCTGGCCTTCGCCGTCCCGTCGGACGGCTCCGGCCCGGACCGGGTGATCGACGAGGCGGCGCGCTCCGGCTGGGGCCTGCTGGAGCTGCCCGCCCGGCACACCCCGCGCACGGACCCGGAGGCGGTCCGCGCGGTGGCTGCGGTGGTCCGCCGCCTGCTGGACCGAGGCGGCGCAGCCACCTCGGAGCGCTCACCGGCCCCCTCCCCCCTCACTCCCGACCGCATCGCCGTCGGCACGGCCCACCGCGACCAGGCGGCGGCGGTCCGCGCGGCCCTCGCCGGCCCGGGCGTGGCGGACGTCACGGTCGACACGGCGAACCGCCTCCAGGGCCGCGAGTACGACGTGACGGTCGTCCTGCACCCGCTCTCCGGCCGCCCCGACGCCACCGCCTTCCACCTGGAGACCGGCCGCCTGTGCGTCCTGGCCTCCCGCCACCGCCACGCGTGCATCGTGGTCTGCCGCGCCGGCGTGAGCGACCTCCTGGACGACTACCCCTCCACGGAACCGGTCCAGCTGGGCACGCTGGTGAAGTTTCCCGACGGCTGGGAGGCCAACCACGCGGTCCTCGCCCACCTGGCGGAACACCGGGTGACCTGGAAGCCATGACCGAACCCACCCCGCCCCCGACACCACCCTCCCGCCGGACGGAGGCCGGCACGCCGCCGGAGGCGGCCGATGGACACAGCCCTGACGGCTGGGAGGCCAACCACGCGGTCCTGGCCCACCTGGCGGAACACCGGGTGACCTGGCGGCCATGACCGAACCCGCCCCGCCCCCGACACCACCCTCCCGGCGCCGGGTGGGCTGGAAGCCGTAGGTCGTCCGGGAGGGGCCCTTGCGGGGGCGCGGGACAATGGACGGTGGCCCACCTGAAGGCGGTGCCCTGCGAACCGTACGAGGAGGAGACAAGACATGGCGGAGCCCACGCCGCGTCGTACCGAACCGCGGCTACGCCCCGCGCCCCTGATCTTCGAGCCCGCGGAGGCGGCCGGCGATCCCGAGCACTTCTTCGACCTGGAGTCGATCGAGGATCCGCGGGCGCTGCTGAGCCGGGCGACGGAGCTGGCCCAGGCTTTCCGCGCGGCCGCAGACCGGGCCGTGGAGTTCCAGGCCGTCGCGGCGGCCCAGCTCGCCGACCCGCGCCGCTTCGACCGGCTGACCCCGGCGGACATCGCCGAGCGCGCGGAGTGGACCGAGGACTACGCGAAGAAGATGGTCGAGTTCGGGCGAGACCTGATGCGGGGCAACGGCGAGGGGCGCACGTCCCCCGACCCCGTGTGAGCGATGAGGCAACCCGTCTGGCATATGCCGGGCGGGCAAGATACTCCTCTCCCGCCGCTGTTGTCCGGGTTTTCGGCAACTCAGAAGAACGAAGCGCTCACACCCGGTACATCTAGGTGGCATGAGCAGCGCACCGAACGTCACCCGAGTCACCTCCGACGGCGTCGCCTGGCTCGCCTCGGCAGGAACGTACCCCTGGCGCACGCTCGCCCGCTGGGAGCGCCACCCGGACACCCCGCTCGTCCTGCCCTGCGGCACCGCCTTCGACGTGGTGAGCGCCCCCGCGATCTTCGGCCGCCGGATGCTGGATCGGCTGTGGGACGAGGGGCCGGGCTCGGGCCCGGTCGCGGTGTTCCGGGGCCGCATGCTGCTGTTCGCCGCCCCGGGCACGGCCCACCGGCTGCCCTCGCTGCTGGCCTGGGAGGAGTGGGGCTCGCACCGTACGGACGCGGTGCCGCCGCTGCTGTGCCACGGCACCGGCGACGAGGTGACCGTCCCGGCCCCGGGCGGCGAGGGCACCGGCGCGGGCGACTGCCGCTGGCTGGTGGCCCCGGACCAGCGTCACCCCTGGCTGCCGGGCCCGGAGGTGGTCCTCTGGGCGGCCGTGCGGGCGGCCAGGGCGGCGGTGCGGATATCGATTTTTCCTCCCGCCGACCAGGATGCTAATGTCTACGACGTCAGCAGGCGCCGCTAGCTCAGTTGGTTAGAGCAGCTGACTCTTAATCAGCGGGTCCGGGGTTCGAGTCCCTGGCGGCGCACGCGAAAGAGGACGGCGGGTCCGATTCGAAAGAATCGGACCCGCCGTTTTCGTGCACACGCCACCCTCGACGGTCAGTCTCTGACTCCCGGCGTGATCTTCACCGTCCACTCCCCCGCGGCCGTCCGGTCCTCCACCTCCACCTTCACGCCCTCCCCGGGCACGGTGAAGCTCTCCCCCAGGGCGACCGGGGCGTCGGCGAGCGGCGGGTAGACCGAGTTCTCCCAGCAGGCCGCGGTGTGCGGGTGGGCGTCCACGACCTCCACCGGGCCGGCGCCGGACTCCGCGCCGCTTCCGATCCGGTACACCAGCACCCCCTCCCGGCAGCCGGCCCGGTCGTTGCCGGCCGCGACGCGCACCTCGAAGGCCAGGGCGCTGTCCGGGCCGGTGCGCACGACCGCCAGTTTCACCCCGTGCCCGAGGCCGAAGGCCGGGGCGCCCGCCGTGCCCCGCACCGGCACGCCCGGGCCGGCCTCCAGCGGCTCCAGGGACAGCCGGGTCGGCCCCGCGCCGCGCACGCACACCACCTGGCGCGGGTCCAGCCAGCCGAGTTTCCACTTGTGCCAGGCGAAGAAGTCGGGCGAGAGGCCGAACTGGCTGCCCATCAGGTCCCAGTCGCCGACGTAGGTGTCCCAGTCGCCCTTGCCGTCGACCGGGCGGTGGTAGAGGTCCGGCAGGTCGAAGACATGGCCGGTCTCGTGGGCGAGGACCAGGCGGTCCGGCGGGTGTTTCTCGAAGACCGTGACGACACGGCGGACGTCCGTGCCGTCCACGTGCACCGGCGTGTCGAGGTTCACGACCTTCGTGGCGTCCGAGTCGACGCCGGGCGCGTCGGGGTCGGCGACGAAGTACACGACCTGGTAGCGGGAGAAGTCCACCTGGGGGTCGGCGGTGGCGAAGGCGTCCTGCAGATAGGTGGCGCGGCTCTCGGCGCTCCAGTCGCGCTTCATGGCGTACGCCGTGGAGGGCTTCGGCATGCGCAGCCAGTGGTTCAGCGGGTGCGGGCGCAGGGTGAAGCGGCCGTAGGAGGCCTGCGCGTAGTAGCGGCTGGTGGCCGGGAAGTGGTCGGCGGTCAGCTGGGCGGGGGTGGTGCGCGGGGTGGCGTCCGGGAAGGACAGGTAGATCAGGACGGCGTCGAAGGTGCCGGTCGGGCGGGTGTAGTCCGGGTTCCAGGTGTCGGCGCCCTCCGAGTGGTGGGCGTCGGTGCGGTGCAGGGCGCAGGGGGCGGTGGAGAAGGACTCGGCGACCGAGGGGCCGGAGAGGATCGAGGTGGCGGCGAGCGCCGACAAAGTGGTGCACACGGCGGCGGCGCTGCGCAGCTTGGGCACGGACTTGACCTCCGGACGCGGTTCACGGGACCCGCATTCCACCTTGAGGGGGTTGAATACGCTTTGCCCTGTTATCCGGCACCAGAAGGGTGAGTGCGCTCCGCGGCGCTCACGGCGCGCTCCGGCGCTCGACACCCCGAAGCACTCACGGAACGTCACAACTGGTCGGGGGCCTGAAGAACCCGTCCAGGTGCGGGCAGAAACGATCTGTCAGAACCCTTGCTCGATCCGGGACACTGGAGAGTGGCTGGAAGGGCTCGGGGCCAGCCTCTATGATCGGCACACTTTCCGGCACGGACAGGCACGGACACAGATCGAGTGCACTGCGGGAGCGAGCGGTGAGCGGAACGTCCGAAGGGCCGACGCCCGCGGCAGACCTCGACCGGTCAGCCGTCACAGACAGTGACCACACCACCTATCACCGTGTCTTCGCGGCCGCCCCCCTCGCCATGGCCGTCGTGGACCGCGCGGGACTCGTCGTCCGTGCCAACGCGGCCTTCGGGGAGCTGCTGGGCATCGCTGCGGACACCCTCACCGGCCGGGTCGCCGCCGATCTGGTGGACCTGGCCTCCGACACCCGCAGCTGGCACGCCTACCGCGAGGTCCTGCGCGGCCGGCAGGCCCGCCTGCGCTGCACCCGCCGGCTGAAGCACCCCGAGGGGCACTCGGTGTGGGTGCAGGTCACCGTGGCCCCGCTGAGCGGCGAACCCGGGGTCCTGCTGTCGGTCGCCGACGTCAGCGCCCGCCGGGAACTCCAGGCGCGGCTGCGGCACTTGCAGATGCACGACCCGGTGACCCGGCTGCCCAACCGCACCCTGTTCTTCGAGCGCCTGTCGGCCGCGCTGGAGGCGGAGTCGTACGAGGAGAGCGGCACCGGCCGGATCGGCCTGTGCTATCTGGACCTCGACGGGTTCAAGGCCGTCAACGACACCCTCGGCCACCGGGTCGGCGACCGGCTGCTCGCGGCCGTCGCCGAACGGCTGACCCGGGTCGCCGACGAGGCCGGGTACGCCCGCGCCGCGACCCCCCTGGTGGCCCGGCTCGGCGGTGACGAGTTCGCGCTGCTCGTGGAGGACTCCACCGGCACCGAACAGCTCGCGGATCTCGCCGAGTCGGCACTCAAGGCCCTGGAGGACCCCTTCGACCTGTCGGGCCAGCGGCTGTCCCTGACCGCCTCCATCGGCGTCGTGGAGCGCCACGCGGCCGGTACGACGGCCACCGGTCTGATGCAGGCCGCGGACACGACCCTGTACTGGGCGAAGGCCGACGGCAAGGGCCGCTGGACCCTGTTCGACCCCGAGCGCAACGCGCACCGGATGACCCGTCAGGCCCTGTCCTCCACCTTGCGCCCCGCCATCGAGCGTGGCGAATTCGCCCTCGAATACCAGCCGTTGGTCGGCATGGAGGACGGCCGCCTGTCCGGGGTCGAGGCGCTGGTGCGCTGGCATCACCCGCAGTTCGGCACGCTGACGCCGAATCGGTTCATCGGGCTGGCCGAGGAGGACGGCTCGATCGTGCAGCTCGGCCGCTGGGCGCTGCGCACCGCCTGCCGGCAGGCCCGCCGCTGGCAGCTGGCCCACCCCGGCGAGCCGCCCATCTTCGTCAGCGTCAACGTGGCCGTACGGCAGGTGTGGGACTCCGACCTGGTGGCCGACGTGGCCGAGGTGCTCGCCGAGACCGGCCTGGCCCCCCACCTCCTCCAGCTGGAGCTGACCGAGTCGGCGGTGATGGGCTCGGCCGGCCGCCCGCTCCAGGCCCTGCAGGCCCTCAGCGACATGGGTGTGCGCATCGCCATCGACGACTTCGGCACCGGCTACTCCAACCTCGCCTACCTCAGCCGCCTGCCCGTCTCCACGCTGAAGCTGGATGGTTCCTTCGTGCGCGGCTTCCAGTACGAGGGCGAGCAGAAGGCGATCGCGCCGAACCCGGCGGACGAGGTCATCGTCGAGGCGATGATCCAGCTGGCCCACCGCCTGGGCATCACCGTCACCGCCGAGTGCGTGGAGACCTCCGCCCAGGCCACCCGGCTGCGCCGCATCGGCTGCGACACCGGCCAGGGCTGGCTGTACTCCCGCCCGGTGCCGCCGGATCGTATCTCCGAGCTGCTCGGCGAACAGACCTACGCGGTCGGCAAGCCGTAGGCGTCCGCGATCAACTCGTAGGAACGCAGCCGCAGTTCACCGCGGTGGGCGTGGCTGACCAGCATCAGCTCGTCGGCGCCGGTGCGCTTCTGCAGATCATCCAGGCCGGAGCGGACCTCGTCGGCGGTGCCGTGCACGATGTTGGCCGTCCAGGAGGTGACGAACTCCTCCTCCATCGGGCTGAATTCGTGCTGCTCGGCCTCGGCCGGGCCGGGGAAGAGGCCGGGGCGGCCGGTGCGCAGCCGGAGCATGTTCAGGGCCATCGCCCGGGTCTGGCGGCCGGCCTCGCGCGGGTCGTCCGTGGCGAGGGCGGAGACGCCGATGAGGGCGTACGGCTCGTCGAGGACCGCGGAGGGGCGGAACGTCTGCCGGTACAGGTCGAGAGCCGGGATGGTGTTCTGCGCGGAGAAGTGGTGCGCGAAGGCGAACGGCAGGCCCAGCATCCCGGCGAGGCGGGCGCTGAAGCCGGAGGAGCCGAGCAGCCAGACGGGCGGGCGGTGCGGGGACTGGACGCCACCGGGGCTGGTCGCCTGCACCGGCCCGGGGATGGCATGAATACGGCGGTACGGATGCCCGTCGGGGAAGTCGTCGTCCAGGAAGCGGATGAGCTCGGCGAGCTGCTGCGGGAAGTCGTCGGCGCCCTCGTTGAGCGTCTCGCTACGGCGCAGGGCCGCGGCCGTGGCCCCGTCCGTGCCCGGCGCCCGCCCGAGCCCCAGGTCCACCCGGCCCGGCGCCATCGCCTCCAGCGTCCCGAACTGCTCGGCGATCACCAGCGGGGCGTGATTGGGCAGCATCACACCGCCCGAGCCGAGCCGGATGCGGTCGGTGTGGGCGGCGAGGTGGGCGAGGATCACGGCGGGCGAGGAGGAGGCGACCCCCGGCATGGAGTGGTGCTCGGCCACCCAGTACCGGTGGAACCCGCGGGCCTCCGTGAACTTGGCCAGCGCCACACTGGTGCGCAGGGCGTCACCGGCGGTACTGCCCGCGCCGACGGTCACCAGGTCCAGTACGGAGAGGGGGACGGGGGCGGTGCCGAGCGTCGCACCCCGGATCTCGTCTGCCTCGTCTGCCGACACGGTGTGGCCTCCTGTTTGTGGCGTGGGCTGTCCTCGCCTTCGGCTAACAGGAGGCTGTCTCCGCTTATTCCTCGCCGAGCCGTCGGCGTCGAGCGTCAGACCTGCACGATCGGCTCCCGCGTGAACAGCGCCCCCAGCCTCGGCGCGTTCACCCGCCGGTCGGCCAGCCGCAGGCCCTCCCACACCGTCACCTGGTTGGCCGTGAGCACCCGCTTGCCCAGCTCCTTCTCCAGCAGCGGGAGGTGTGCGGCCGTGTGCAGGGCCGTGTCCGGGAGCAGTACCGCCTCCGCATCCGGAGTGTCGGCGGCCCGCGCCAGCGCCAGCACCTCCGCCTCCCCCCACGTGCCGACCTCCGCCGCCGTGACGATCCCCGACGAGCGCACCCCGGTCACCTCCAGGCCGCCGACCTGCAGAAAGTCGGCGAACAGTGCGGCCACGTCGTCCGGGTAGGTCGCGCCGACGGCGACCCGGCGTACCCCGATCTCCTGGGCCGCGTGCACGAAGGCGAACGACGTCGAGGAGGCGGGCATGCCGGCCAGCCGGGCCAGGGTGCGCACCTGGTCCCGGGCACCCTCCCAGCCGTGCACGAAGCTGCCGCTGGTGCACGCCCACACCACCGCCTCCGCGCCCGTGAGCCGCAGCTCGGCCACCCCGGCCGCGAGCCGCCGCTCGGAGCCCATCTCGCGCAGCGCGTCCACCCGGTGCGCGTCCTCGCCGATGTCGGTGTGGACCAGGTCCAGCCGGATGTCGCTGCCGAGGAGCTGCTCGATGCGCGGGTAGTCGTCCTCGCCGGAGTGGCCCGGGTAGAGGAATCCGAGTGCGGTCATGACGCCCCTTCTTGATGCTCCTGCTGTTCTTCCGGCAGTACGGGGGGCCAGACGCGCGCCGACTCGTCGAGCAGCGCCTGATAGGGCCCCACGGCTCGGGTACCCAGCCTGCGCAGCGCCGCCCACATCGTGACCTGGTTGGCGGACAGCACCGGGATGCGCAGCTCGGCCTCCAGCTGGGGGATCACGTCGTACGTCGGCAGATTGGTGCAGGAGATGAACAGCGCGTCGGCGGCGCCGGGCCGGACCGCCTGCCGGGCCATGGCGACGACGTCCCGGTACGGCACCCGCCAGATCTCCCGGGTCAGCCCCATGAAGGCGCACCCGGTCACCTGCACGCCGGCCTCGGCGACGTACTCCTGGAGCACCCGGGTGACGGACACGGTGTACGGCGTGACCAGCGCGACCCGGCGTACGCCCAGCTCGGTCAGCGCCTCCAGCAGCGCGCCGGAGGTCGTCACCGCGGCCGGTGCGCCCGCGAGGCTCATCGCCGCGCACATCGCCCGCTCCCCGGCGATCCCGCCGACGAAGCTGCCGGAGGTGCAGGCGTAGCCGATGACCTCGGGGGCGACGGCGGTCAGCGCGCGGACCGCGTCGCCGAGGGTCTCGTGCTCGCTGACCAGCCGGGCCAGGTCCAGGCTCACCTCGACCGGCACGAACGGGGTGCGGGTCAGATGCAGCGACACCTCGTCCGGGACCCAGCGCCACAGCTCCCGGTCGAGGGCGAAGTCAAAAGGGGCGACGACCCCCACACCGCGCTGCGGGCGGGGTCCGCCGAGAAAGGAGACCTCCATGACAGGCACCGCCTCACGCGGAGAAGGAGAGGAGAACGAGGGGCAAGGGATGGCGTGTACGCCCGTGTTGACGAAGGTAGGTTCGGGTGCGAGCGTGGTCAATCCACGGATAATCCACGCATGTCAGACGCTTGAGCCAGGCATGCCAGACGCTTGATCACGCATGTCGGACGCTTGAGCCGCGCATGCCGGTCGCTTGATCACGCATGTCGGACGACGCCCGGAGCCGCCCCGTATGACGACCCTTCCCACGCTCCTCGTCCTGGATGCCGAGCCGCCGCCCCGGCTCGGCCGCCTCACCGGCCGGGCCCGGATCGTCCGCACGGACGCGGCGCGCCTGGCCGAGCGGCTGCCCGCGGCGGACGTCCTGCTGGTCTGGGACTTCACCTCGCACGCGGTGCGCGAGGCCTGGCCGGGCGACGGGCCCAGGCCGCGCTGGGTGCACACGGCGAGCGCGGGCGTGGACCATCTGATGTGCCCGGAGCTGGCCGCGTCCGACACGGTGGTGACCAACGCGCGCGGGATCTTCGACCAGGCGATCGCCGAGTACGTGGCGGCCCTGGTGCTGGCGGTCGCCAAGGATCTGCCGCGCACGCTGGAGCACCAGCGGGAGCGGGCCTGGCGGCACCGGGAGAGCCGGCGGGTGGCGGGCACGCGCGCGTGCGTGGTCGGCTCGGGTCCGATCGGCCGGGCGATCGTACGGACGCTGCGGGCACTCGGCGTGACGACGGCCCTGGTGGGACGGGAAGCGCGGACCGGCGTCCACGGCCCCGCCGACCTGGACCGGCTGGTCTCCCGCGCGGACTGGGTGATCGCGGCGGCACCGCTCACCGAGCAGACGTACCGCATGTTCGACAGCCACCGGTTCGACGTGATGCAGCCGTCCGCGTTCTTCGTGAACGTCGGCCGCGGTCAGCTCGTCGACGAGGACGCCCTCGCCCACGCCCTGACCCGGCGCTGGATAGCAGGCGCCGCACTGGACGTCTTCACCACCGAGCCCCTTCCCGAGGACAGCCCCCTGTGGCAGCTGCCCGGTCTGATCGTCTCCCCGCACATGAGCGGTGACACGGTCGGCTGGCGGGACGAACTGGGTGACCAGTTCGTGGAGTTGTACGAGCGGTGGGCGGCGGGCAGACCTCTGGTGAACGTGGTCGACAAGAAACGCGGCTACGTCCCCGGTCACTGACACCTCTGGGAGGGTGCATGCAGCTCACCGACCTGACCGCCGTTCAGCTCATCGAGGGGTACCGCAAGGGCGAGTTCAGTCCGGTGGAGGCGACCGAACAGACGCTGGGACGGGCCCGGCGGATCCAGCCGGAGGTGAACGCGTTCGTGCGGCTCACCGAGGAGGACGCGCGGGCGCGGGCGCGGGAGTCGGCGGAACGCTGGCGGCGCGGTGAGCCGGCGGGGCTGCTGGACGGGGTGCCGGTGACGGTGAAGGACATCCTGCTGCTGGCCGGCCACCCGACCTTGCGCGGCTCCTGGACCGTGTCCGAATCCGGGAGCTGGGAGGAGGACGCCCCGTCGGTGGCGCGGCTGCGCGAGCACGGCGCGGTGTTCCTGGGCAAGACCACGACACCCGAGTTCGGCTGGAAGGGCGTCACGGACTCCCCGCTGTCCGGGATCACCCGCAACCCGCACGACCTCTCCCGCACCGCCGGCGGCTCCAGCGGGGGCAGCGCGGCCGCCGTCGCGCTCGGCGCGGGCCCGCTGTCGCTGGGCACGGACGGCGGCGGCAGCATCCGGATCCCGGCCGCGTTCTGCGGGATCTTCGGCCTGAAGCCGACGTACGGCAGGGTGCCGCTGTACCCGGCGAGCGCGTTCGGCACCCTCTCCCACGCGGGCCCGATGACCCGGGACGCGGCCGACGCGGCCCTGCTGCTCGACGTGATCGGCGCGCCGGACGCCCGCGACTGGTCGGCCCTGCCACCCGCGCCGGGCTCCTTCACCGAGGCTCTGCGGGGAGGCGTGCGGGGCCTGCGGGTGGCGTACTCCCCGTCCCTGGGCGGCCAGGTGGCGGTCCAGCCCGCGGTCGCGGCGGCGGTACGGCGGACGGTGGCGTCCCTCGCCGACCTCGGCGCGTACGTCGAGGAGGCCGACCCCGACTTCAGTGAACCGGTGGAGGCGTTCCACACCCTGTGGTTCAGCGGCGCGGCCCGGCTCACCCAGCGGTTCTCCCCACGCAAGCGGCAGCTGCTGGACCCGGGGTTGCGGGAGATCTGCGTGCAGGGCGCCCGGTACAGCGCGCTGGACTATCTGGCCGCGGTGGACGTCCGCATGGACCTCGGGCGCCGGATGGGCCGCTTCCACGAGACGTACGACGTGCTGGTGACGCCGACCCTGCCGGTGACGGCGTTCGAGGCGGGCCTGGAGGTGCCGAGGGGCTCGGCCCACCACCGCTGGACCGGCTGGACCCCGTTCACCTACCCCTTCAACCTGACCCAGCAGCCCGCGGCCACCGTCCCGGTGGGGACGGACGGGGACGGGCTGCCGGTGGGCATGCAGCTCGTGGCCGCCCGGCACCGGGACGATCTGGTGCTGCGGGCGGCGCATGCGCTGTATGACGCGGGGGTGGTGGCTGCGCCGACGGTCACCGCCGTCGCAAGGGCGTAGCGTCTCGCCTCTCGCCGGAGCGGACATCCCTGTGACTGCGGACATCCGCGCATCTTCGAGCGGGCTCGCTCATGGCGTCGGGCAGTCAGGACGTCGGGCAACGTGACGCAGTTCACGGGGAAAGGGTGACAGGGTGTTGTCGCAGGCAGCTGCGACTGTCGACGCATGACGATCACAGATGAGGACTGCCTCGCCGAGACCCTGGCATTCAACGCCCAGTTCGAGGCTGCTGCCGCGAGCCGTCCACCTCGTGGGCAAGCGCCGGATGCGGACGTGCTGGCACTTCTGCGGCGCAACCGGCTCGGTGGCGACGCGCCACCGGTGCGACTGCCGCAGGGCCAGGACCGCGTCGTCGCGGGCGGGGTGAAGGTCCGGGCGTTCGTGCCGGATCACGTCGACGGCGTGTACCTGCACATACACGGCGGCGGCTGGGCGTTCGGCTCTGCGGACGGGCAGGACGAGAAGCTGTGGCGGCTTGCCGTGGAGGCCCGGCTGGCCGTGCTGAGCGTGGACTACCGCCTGGCGCCGGAGCACCCGTTCCCCGCCGGACCCGAGGACTGTGAGGCGGCTGCACGGTGGCTGGTGGACCACGCAGAGGCCGAGTTCGGTACTGGGCGGCTGCTGATCGGTGGCGAGTCGGCCGGTGCCCACCTGAGCGTCCTGACCCTGCTGCGGCTTCGCGACCGGCACGGCATCACCGGCACGTTCCGCGCGGCCCACCTGGCCTTCGGCGCGTACGACCTGTCGATGACACCGAGCCAGCGGCTGTTCGGCTCCCGGCGATTGCTGAGCAACTCCGAGTCGGTGCAGGGAAGTTACGAGCTCTTCACACCGGGAATGGGTCCGGAGGAGCGCCGCGACCCGGAGGTCTCGCCGCTGTACGCCGATCTGACCGGCCTGCCGTCCGCCCGGATCGTCGTCGGCACTCAAGATCCGCTGCTGGACGACTCGCTCTTCCTGGCCCAGCGATGGCAGGCGGCCGGGGCGCCCGTGCAACTCGGCGTCGTCTCGGGCGCGATGCACGGCTTCACGCTGTTCCCGTCGACCATCACCGCACGCGAACAGCAGCGGGAGCGGGACTTCCTGGCCGGTGCGTGACGGTAGCGTCGGTCCCGTGAACCGCACTCCTCGGCTCTACGCACTGGTGGAAGAGTTGCGCGCTGCGGCGCCGCGATCGTTGACGGTCGCTGCGCTCGCCGCGCGGTTCGAGGTGAGCACGCGCACGGTGCAGCGCGATCTCCAGGCGCTGATGGAGGCGGGTGTCCCGGTGCGCACCACAAGCGGGCGGGGCGGCGGCTGGTCGATCGACCCGGCGATGACTCTCCCGCCGGTCCGCTTCACCGCCGGAGAGGCCGCTGCGCTGGTCGCCGCGCTCGCCGTGGCCGACGCCTCCGCCCCCTACACCGGCGCGGTCCGTACGGCGTCCCAGAAGATCGCGGCCTCGATGACCGGCCCCGCCTCGACGGCGGCCCAGCAACTCGCCGCCCGGATCGTCGCGTTGCCGACACGGACCGTGGAGTCGGTCCGGACCGCGGTCGAGCAGGCTCTCACGGACGGCACGGTGCTGCGGCTGTCCTACGTCGACGCGGCCGGGCAGGAGAGCGACCGCGCCGTTGAACCGGCCGGCCTGCTCACCGCCGACGGCAAGTGGTACCTCATCGCCTGGTGCCGCACGCGGCAGGCCGGCCGAGGCTTCCGGCTGGACCGCATCACCGCGGCGGCTCCGACCGGTGAGCAGGCGCGCCCCCATGACCTGGCCGACCTGCTGCTCGGCTCGGCCGCCGCCGGCGCGGTGCAGCCGACCGCGCTGGCTTCACTGACACCCCCGCCATGACCATCGGAACTACTCGTCAGGGCTGTGCAGGGTAAGACCCTCACCCCCGCCGAAACCCCAGCCTCTCCCCCTCCGCCCCCCTCCGCCACAGGTCGTTGCACGCCTCCGCCATCGCCTCCAGCCCCTCCACCACCTGGCCCCAGACGATGCCGGGCACCCACCCCACATCCCCGTTCAGCAGCAGGTTGTTGCGTTCGTAGAACAGGGCCAGGTCGACCACCGTCGTACCCGGGCGGACCTCGCGGTCGTAGCCGTAGGCCCTGGTGCCCAGTTCGGCGCCCGTGAAGGAGAAGTAACAGAGGTCGCCGGGAATCGGGGTGACCGTCGGGTTCTCCAGTGGGGGTTCCGTGGAGGCGAACGGCGGAAAGAGGGCGTAGATCTCGTTGCGGGCGTATTTGGCGTGGTAGACGTCGCCCGACAGCGGCAGGGCTTCCCATACCGCTTCGCAGGTCAGGGGCGCTCGGTCGGTCAGGAGGCGGGCTGTGCAGTGCACGTTCCGCTTGTCGAGTGAGACGGTGACGAAGCGATCGGCCATGTGATCCAGGGTGCATAGGCCGGGTGCGCTTGGGTAGCCGCGCCGCCATGGCTCCACCACTTGGGAACGACGTACACACAATCCGGTCGGGAGACAGACGCAGCCGGCGGTCCGTGCTCGGCGGTCTCGCGGCGCTCGGGGCGCTGGGGGCGGCCGGGTGCACGCGGGTGGCCGCCGCGTCCGGTACAAAGGGCGGTGACCTGCTCGAACGGCTCCGGGCGCAGGGGGTCGTACGGCTCGGGATAGCCGGGGAGATCCCCTTCGGGTACATCGACAAGGACGGGCATCTCACCGGGGAGGCGCCCGAGCTGGCGAAGGTCGTCTTCAAGCGGCTCGGGGTGGACAAGGTACAGCCTGTGCCCACCGAGTTCGGGTCGCTGATCCCTGGGCTGAACTCGCAGCAGTTCGATGTCGTGGCCGCCGGGATGTATGTCAATCCCGAGCGCTGCCAGCAGGTGATCTTCGCGGATCCGGACTACCAGATGCTCGATTCGTTCATCGTGCGCAAGGGCAATCCGCTCGGCCTGCACAGCTACCAGGACGTCGTCGCGAAGAAGGCCAAGTTCGCCACCGGCACCGGATACGCCGAGATCGAGTACGCCGTCGAGGCCGGGTACAAGCAGAGCGACATCCTCATCGTCCCGGACCAGGTGGCCGGGCTGAACGCCGTCGAGGCCGGGCGCGTCGACGTCTTCGCCGGTACGGCGCTCACCACCCGCGAGGTCGTGAAGAAGTCCGGCAAGGCGGAGGCCACGCCGGCGTTCGCGCCGCTGGTCAAGGGCAAGCCGCATGTCGACGGCGGGGCGTTCGCGTTCCGGCCGGCCGAGACCCGGCTGCGGGACGCGTTCAACGTCGAGCTGCACAAGCTGAAGAAGAGCGGGGAGCTGTTCCGGATCCTTCGGCCCTTCGGTTTCACCCAGGCCGAGATGACCGACCTCACCGCGAAGGAGCTGTGCGGCGGATGACCACGGGACTCTGGGAACTCGTACTGAAGGGTGTCTGGACCACCGTCCAGCTGCTCGTGTTCAGCGCGCTGCTCGCGGCGGCCGTCTCGTTCGTCGTCGGCATCGCGCGGACGCACCGGCTCTGGATCGTGCGTTTCGTGGCCGGTTTCTACACCGAGGTGTTCCGCGGCACCTCGGCGCTGGTGATGATCTTCTGGGTGTTCTTCGTGCTGCCGATCGCCTTCGGCTGGCAGCTGGTGCCCATGTGGGCGGGCACGCTGGCGCTCGGGCTGACGTACGGCGCGTACGGCTCGGAGATCGTGCGCGGGGCCTTGCAGGCCGTCGACCCGGCGCAGAAGGAGGGCGGGATCGCCCTCAGTTTCACGCCGGCGCAGCGCCTCCGGCTGATCGTGCTGCCGCAGGCCGTGCCGGAGATGATCCCCTCCTTCTGCAATCTGCTGATCGAACTGCTCAAGGGCACCGCGCTGGTGTCGGTCATGGGTATGGGCGATCTGACGTTCAGCGCCAATCTGGTGCGGCTCGCGCTGCAGCAGAGCGCCGAGATCTACACGTACGTGCTGCTGATCTACTTCGCGATCGCCTTCGTGCTCACCCGGCTGATGCGCGCCCTGGAGAAGCGGCTGAAGGCCGGGGTCGGCAAGGGCCCCGCCACCGAGTCGGCGGCGCGTGAGCTCAAGCGCGCGCAGACGACCGGAGTGGGGGGTGGTGTCGCGTGAAGTGGGACTGGAACGCCGTGAGTGACTTCATGCCGCAGTTCTGGCAGGGGTTGCTCGTCACCCTGGAGGCGGTGGCCCTGGGCTCGCTGCTCTCCTTCACCCTCGGTCTGGTCTGGACCCTGCTGATGCGGACGCCGAGCCGGTGGGTGCGCTGGCCGGTCGGGGTGGTCACGGAGTTCGTGCGCAACACCCCGCTGCTGGTCCAGCTGTTCTTCCTGTTCTACGTGCTGCCCGAGTGGGGGCTGACCTTCTCGGCCCTCGCCACCGGCGTCTTCGCGATCGGCCTGCACTACTCGACGTACACGATGCAGGTCTACCGCGCCGGGATCGAGGCGGTGCCCGTCGGCCAGTGGGAGGCGGCGACCGCGCTGAACCTGCCCCGGCGGCGGACCTGGACCGCGGTGATCCTGCCGCAGGCGGTCCGCCGGGTGATCCCCGCGCTCGGCAACTACGTGATCTCCATGCTCAAGGACACCCCGATGCTGATGGTGATCACCGTGCTGGACATGCTCGGCCGCGCCCGGCTCTTCTCCCAGCAGCACTTCCAGTTCACCGAGCCCCTGACCGTGATCGGAGTGGCCTTCATCGTCATCTCCTACCTGGCCTCCCTTCTGCTGCGAGCCCTGGAGCGTCGCCTTGTCCGTTGAGCCCCGTACGAAGTCCCCCGCCGCCGGCACCGCGCCGGGTGAGCTGATCCGCCTGGACCAGGTCACCAAGCGCTTCGGCGCGAACACCGTCCTGGACCACCTCGACTTCTCCGTCCGGTCCGGCAAGCACGTGACCCTGATCGGGCCCTCCGGCTCCGGCAAGACCACGATCCTCCGGCTGCTGATGACCCTCACCGAGCCGGACGAGGGCAGGATCACCGTCGACGGGGAGCCGCTGTTCCCGGCGCCGGAGAAGCAGGTCCGGGAGGTCCGCAAGAAGATCGGGATGGTGTTCCAGCAGTTCAACCTGTTCCCGAACATGAGCGTGCTGCGCAACATCACCGAAGCGCCGGTGCAGGTCCTCGGCATGTCCAAGGACGAGGCCGAGGCGCGCGCCCGGGAGCTGCTGGAGCTGGTGGGGCTCACCGACAAGTCCGACGCGAAGCCGACCCGGCTGTCCGGCGGGCAGCAGCAGCGGGTCGCGATCGCCCGCGCGCTGGCGATGCGCCCGAAGGTGCTGCTGCTGGACGAGGTGACCTCCGCGCTCGACCCGGAGCTGGTCGCGGGCGTGCTCGATCTGCTCAGGGACATCGCCCGCAGCACCGACATCACGATGCTCTGTGTGACCCACGAGATGGGTTTCGCCCGGGACATCTCCGACCAGGTACTGATGTTCGACGGCGGCCGGATCATCGAGTCGGGCCCGCCGGAGCAGATCTTCGGCGACCCTGAGCAGGACCGCACCCGGGAATTCCTCGGCGCCGTCCTCTGATGGTGCCTCTGGCATATGCCAGGGGGTTAGCACCCAGTTGGGAGAGGGATACGCGCACCACAATCTTGCCAACACCCTCTCCCCAACGGCTCCCTGCTCGATATCGTGGTAGGGATTCCGCGGCCACCGACAGGCGAGCGCAAGGGGAACACCGTGGCGCTGATGCACGAGCCGACCGCCCCGTACCACTCCGCCCAGGACGCGTTGCGCGTGCTGGAGACCGTGGCCCGCCACTCCGCCGGTGTCACCGACACCGAGCTGGCCCGCCTCACCGGCCTCGGCACCGAGCGGCTGACGGCGCTGCTGCGCATGCTGCGCCGCGAGGGCTACGTCGAGCAGATCACCGACGGGGCGTACGTCACCGGAGACACCCTGCGCCGGCTCACCTCGGCGCACGACCGCGAGCGGGCCCTGCGCGAAAAGCTCCAGCACACCCTGGACCGGCTGCGCGACTCGGTCGGCGCGGCGGTCTACATCAGCCGGTACGTCGACGGCGAGGTCAGGGTCACCCAGTACGCCGCCGGACCGGGCACCCCGGCGGTGAACGAGTGGGTGGACTTCCGCTACTCCGCGCACGCCACGGCCGTGGGCAAGAGCCTGCTGACCCAGCTCGACCACAACGCCCGCCGGGACCACCTCTCCCGGCACAAGATGGCCCGCCTCACCTCGCGCACCATCACCAGCGACAAGCTGCTGCTCTCCCGCCTGGAGTCCCAGCCGCCGACGGTGCCGGTGCTCGACCTCCAGGAGTACGCGATCGGCACGGTCTGCGCGGCCGTCCCGATCACCGCGGGCTCCTCGGTCGGCTGCCTGGCACTCTCGCTCCCGGTGGAGCACGCGCACCGGCTGAAGCAGGCCGCGGACGCGCTCAACCGCAGCGCGGCACCCGTCCTTCTCTCACTCACCCTCTAGGTGGTCACGAGCACCCCTCAGGACCAGGTAGTATTTTCTTCGTCGCCAGCCGCGGGAAACAAAAACCGGCGGAGGGCGAGAGTCATGCGCCGCTAGCTCAGTTGGTTAGAGCAGCTGACTCTTAATCAGCGGGTCCGGGGTTCGAGTCCCTGGCGGCGCACGATGACGATGGCGAGTCATGACCGCAAAATCGCGGTCCTGACTCGTCATCGTCGTTTTTGCGCGGCTTCGCCACCCGTTGAGCCGGAGCTCTACGACGGCTCCCCCCGCCCCGAGCAGAAGGCGACCGTCAGGTCCCGCACCAGCGCCTTCCGCTCGTGGTCGTCGAGTTCGACCAGGCCCCGCGCGGTCAGCCGGGTCACCGTGTCCTCCACCGAGTCGACGACCGAGTTCAGCACGTCGGCCCGCTGCCGGGCCTCCAGCTGGGCGATCCGGCGCCGGTGCATCGCGGCGGCGACCTCGGGGGCGTACTCCACCTGGACCGGCCGCACCGAGAACACCTCCAGGCCGACCGGGGCGGTCTCCGCCGCCACCAGCCGGGTCAGCGCGTCCTCGTCCCGCGTCCCGTCCGCGGACTCCACCGGCACCCGGGCCAGCGCCGCCTCCACGCACTCACGCAGGTACGCCTCATGGTCGTCGATGCCGAGCAGTGCCCGCGCGGTGTCCCGCACCCGCCACACCACCAGTACGACCACCCGGAGCCCCAGCCCTTCCGGATCCGCCGCCGGCATCGCCTCGCTGCGCCAGTGGCGCAGCCGGACGTCCACCCGGCTGCGCGGCACCAGCGGGTTCACCCAGAGCAGCCCGGTGCGCCGGACGGTCCCCCGGTAGCGGCCGAACAGGCCGAGCACCCAGGCCCGCCCGGTGCGCCCCCGGGTCAGCCCGCCGAAGCCGAACGCCGCGAGCGCCCCGGCGCCGCCGTACGCTGCCCACTGCGCCGGGCCGAGGCCCTCGCCGGCCGACGCGGGCAGCCGCAGCGCCGCCATCGCGAGCGGGGGCAGCAGCCCCGCCCACCACGAGGTGGCCGCACACCCGGCGACCGCGCTCAGCCCGGCGAGCACCCCGACCGCCCCCGGCAGCACCCGCGCCGGGCGCTCGGCCAGTTCAGGATCGACCTCCGGCAGCACCCGGCCGCACACGGGCGCCGAGCGCCGGCCGCGCGGCTGCTCGCCGAGGCCCTTCCGGCGGTCCACCACGGCGGGCCTGATCGGCACCTTCAAGGGACTCACCGGGTTCACCGGGTCACCTGGGCTCACCGGATCAGCTGGGCTCACCGGGTTCGCCGGGTCCGGGTCGCCGCGGAACAGCAGGTGGACGGGGATCTCGGTGGTCACCTCGTTCTGGATCAGCCGGGCCGGCAGGCCGGCCGCGTCCACTGCGCCCTCCGGGGGCTCCTCGGATTCCTGTGGTGTGTGTGACATGGTCGTACTCATGTGTGCCTCCAGCCTCCGCGCCGGTTGCGTCGTGAACGTGGGGGGACCTACAAGCCGGGCACGCCGTAGGCGGCCTTGGTCGTGCCGCCGGCCGCCGCGCCCGTGGCCGGGGTGATGCCCTTGTAGCGGTAGGGGACGTACTTGTCGGTGTTGCTCCAGTAGGGGTAGGGCGTGGCCTGGCTGCGGGTGTGCGGGGGTGTCTGCTCGTAGACCGTGTAGTAGGTGCGCGTGTAGTCGGTCCAGCCCCCGAAGATCACCACGTGGGAGCCCCGCTCGGGGTCGTCGGGGTTGTGGTAGAGCAGGATGTCGCCGGGTTCCAGCTCCTTCTTGGTGATCTTCACGCCGAACTGGCCGAGGCTGCCGGTCCACTCGTTGGTCCCGAGACCCCAGGCCATGGAGACATAGCCGGAGCAGTCCTGCCGGTAGCCGTCGCTCCAGTAGGCGCTCATGCTGTACGGCACCTGCGCGGCCGCCCAGACCTTGGCCCGCTTGATGATCGCGGTGCGGGTGGTGGCGGGGAGCCGGACCGGATCGGACCCGGTCGGCCTGCCGCCCGGACCGTGCAGCGGGGTCTTGGCGCCCTGGGGGGTCGCGGGCTCGCCGTCCCCGGGGACGTGGGGACGCTGGACGGCGGGCCGGCCGGTGGTGAGGGCGGCGGCCGGGGTGGCCGCGCCGAGGACGACGGCGGACGCGGCGGCGACGACCACGAGACCGCGGACGGCCGGGCGGCGGGACAGCGCGCGGGTGCCCGGCTCGCCCAGCCGGCGCGCCTGGACGCAGCCCGGGCAGTCGCAGTCGCCCGCGGGGTCGAATTCCTCGAACACCGGAGCCGTCATGCGATCTGCCTCACATTCGGGGGAGATTTGTCCGCGAGTGTGCACGTTGATCATTTTTCCAACTGTCCAGCGGACCGCCACTTTGACGGTCCGAATGATGTACGCGGCCCCGATCGACCCTCCCGGCCACCCGGGGGTGGTCGGAAGCACCCCTCCAGGTCAGGTAGAGTTCTCTCTGTCAGCAGGCGCCGCTAGCTCAGTTGGTTAGAGCAGCTGACTCTTAATCAGCGGGTCCGGGGTTCGAGTCCCTGGCGGCGCACGATGACGATGGCGAGCCACGTCCGCACATAGCGCGGACCTGGCTCGCCATCTCTGTTGTTGCGCGGCTCCGCCGCGCGTTGTGGGGGCTCCGCCACCCACACCCCCTGCCGAAAGGCCCCTCGCGACAGCGGGGGGCCTTTCGTATGCCCTGAATGGCCGACGCACGCCTCTCCACCACCGGCGCACCCCGGCTCCCCGAGAGCACCGGCGCACCCCATTCTCCCGAGCCCCACACGCGCCCCAATGAAGGGGTTTGACCGGTAAACACCAGGTTTCCATGCTTGCGATCATGCGGAGCGGCGTAGAACCCTGGATGTCCAAGCTGCCGCCGATTGGCGGCAGTTGGGGGGAATTAGACAGACACGCGAGGACTCGCGTGTGGGGGGAATGACTCATGACGTCGACGCCGACGGGCGCCGGGCACAGCCGCGACCAGTCACCGTACGCACACGACCGATCACCCACGTTGCACCTGAGGGTGCTGGGACATCGGACCGCCAGGAAGAACCTGCCCAGATACGACTACGAGCACTACAGCCGGCTCGCGGGCCCCCTCACCCAGCCCGATCCGACGAAGCCGTACCGGGTGCGGTACCGGTCGCTGCTGTCGCAGGAACCGCATCGCCTGCGCGCCGCGCTCATGCTGGGTGCGGCCCCGGTCCTCTCCCTCGTGCTGCTGTTCTGGCTGCTGCGTCCGGAGCACTGGACCGCACGCGACCATCCGGCCTACGGCTTCCTGCCGGCCCTCGACACGGTCATGCTCGTCTCGATCGGTCTGATCGAGTTCTTCCGCTGCATGAACGTGCTGTCCAACGCGCATGCCACCCTCGTCGCCCGCGACCCGGTCCCGGTGGTCCCGCAGACCGGTACCCGCGTCGCCTTTCTCACCACCTTCGTGCCCGGCAAGGAGCCGCTGGAGATGGTGACGAAGACCCTTCAGGCGGCGGTGAAGCTGCGGCACCGGGGGCTGCTGCACGTGTGGCTGCTGGACGAGGGCGACGACCCGGCCGTCAGGGCGGTCTGCGCCCGGCTCGGGGTCCACCACTTCTCCCGCAAGGGCGTCGAGAGGTGGAACCGGCCCACGGGACCGCACCGCGCCAGAACCAAGCACGGCAACTACAACGCCTGGCTGGAGGCGCACGGCGACGGCTACGACTACTTCGCCTCCGTCGACACCGACCACGTCCCGCTGCCCAACTACCTGGAGCGGATGCTCGGTTACTTCCGCGACCCGGACGTCGGCTTCGTCATCGGCCCGCAGGTCTACGGCAACTACGACACGTTCGTCACCAAGGCCGCCGAGTCCCAGCAGTTCCTCTTCCACGCCCTGATCCAGCGCGCCGGCAACCGCTACGGCGCCCCGATGTTCGTCGGCACCTCCAACGCCGTACGGATCAGCGCCATCAAGCAGATCGGCGGGCTCTACGACTCGATCACCGAGGACATGGCGACCGGGTTCGAGATGCACCGCGCCAGAAACCCCGCCACGGGCCGGAAGTGGAGGTCCGTCTACACCCCGGACGTGCTCGCCGTCGGCGAGGGCCCGGCCGCCTGGACGGACTTCTTCACCCAGCAGCTGCGCTGGTCCCGGGGCACGTACGAGACGATCCTCAAGCAGTACTGGAGGGGCCTGTTCACCCTGGGGCCGGGCAAGCTCTTCAACTACACCATGATGATCATCTTCTACCCGATGTCCGCCCTCAACTGGATCCTCGCCGCGCTGAGCTGCGCGCTGTTCCTGGGCCTGGGCGCGTCGGGGGTGAACATCGACCCGACGGTGTGGCTGATGCTGTACGGCAACGCCTCCGCGCTCCAGATCGGGCTGTACATCTGGAACCGGCGGCACAATGTCTCCCCGCACGAGCCGGAGGGGTCGGGCGGTGTGGCGGGCATGGTGATGTCCGCGCTGTCCGCGCCGGTCTACGCCCGCTCGCTCATGGACGCCGTACTGCGCCGCAAGAGCAGGTTCGTGGTGACGCCGAAGGGTGAATCGGCCAGCCCCGACACGCTGTTCGGCACCTTCCGCATCCACTGGTTCTTCATCCTGGTCTTCGGCGGCTCGCTCGGCGCCGGCTTCGCGCTCGGGCACCCCCACCCCGCGATGATCGTCTGGGGAAGTCTCGCGCTGCTGATCACCGCCTCGCCGATCCTCGCCTGGCGGTACACGCTGCGGCAGGAGAAACGGAAGGCGAAGCCGGGGGCGGTCGCCGAACCGCGCGACGCCGTGCCCGTGCCCATGCCCGTGCCCCAGCCGCGGCCCGCCTGGGCGGCCGGGGACAGCGAGCAGACCATGCGGATCGCCCTCGGCGGACTGGGGGGACGTGAGGAATGAAGGACCAGTCCGGCCGCCGTCGCGCCCGCCGGTTCGCGATCGGTACGGCGGTGGTACTCGCGCTGGCCGGGATGAACGGGCCGTGGGTCTACCGCTTCGGGACCGCGCAGTACCACCACTACAAGATCAACAGACCCGAGTACAAGGCCGAGAACGGCCACTGGGACATCATCGAGTTCCCCAAGGAGTTCCGGCAGGACACCATCCACGCGAGCCTGCTGCGCACCGGGAAGATCCTGATGATCGCCGGCTCGGGCAACAACCAGGACAATTTCAACGCGAAGAAGTTCGACACCCGGATCTGGGACCCGGTCAAGGGCACGATCAAGAAGGTGCCCACCCCGGCCGACCTGTTCTGCACCGGCCACACCCAGCTCGGCAACGGCGACATCCTGATCGCCGGCGGCACCAAGCGGTACGAGAAGCTCAAGGGTGACGTCAAGAAGGCCGGCGGCGTCATGATCCTCTACAACGAGAACCCGGACAAGCCGATGACCCTGCCGGCGGGCACACGGTTCACCGGCAGGCAGAACGGCAGGACGTTCCTCTCCCAGGACCCGGTGCTGATCCCCCGCGCGACGAAGGTCTTCGACCGGACCGGCAAGTGGCTGCGGAACAACCCCGGTTACGGCCGGGTCTACGTCGAGGCGCCGCGCGAGGGCAGTCAGTACGAGACCGGCACCCAGGACAACTACCGGATCCAGGGCCTGACCGGCGCCGACGAGCGCAACACCTACGGCATCGCGCAGAAACTCGCCCTCGACAAGAAGGACTTCGAGGGGATCAAGGACGCCTACGAGTTCGATCCGGTCGCCGAGCGGTACATCAAGGTGGACCCGATGAACGAGGCCCGCTGGTACCCGACGCTCACCACGCTGTCGGACGGCAGGATCCTCAGCGTCTCCGGGCTGGACGACATCGGTCAGCTGGTGCCGGGCAAGAACGAGACCTTCGACCCGGCGACGAAGAAGTGGACGTACACGAAGACCGTCCGGCAGTTCCCGACGTACCCGGCGCTGTTCCTGATGCAGAACGGGAAGATCTTCTACTCGGGGTCCAACGCGGGGTACGGGCCGGACGACGTGGGCCGGGATCCGGGGGTGTGGGACGTCGACACCAATGCCTTTGTGAAGCTGCCCGGGCTCAGTGATCCGAACATGATGGAGACCTCCGGGACGGTGTTGCTGCCGCCGGCGCAGGACGAGAAGTTCCTGGTGATCGGGGGTGGGGGTGTCGGTGAGTCGAAGCTGTCGAGCAGGAAGACGCGGCTCATCGATCTGAAGGCCAGGAGCCCCCGGTTCGTGGACGGGCCCGAGCTGGCGGAGGGGACCCGGTATCCGCAGTCCTCGATCCTGCCCGACGACACCGTGCTGGTCTCGGGCGGCTCGCAGGACTACCGGGGGCGCGGTGACTCCGACATTCTCCAGGCGCGGCTCTACCACCCCGACAGCAACAGCTTCACCCGGGTCGCCGATCCGCTGGTGGGGCGGAACTACCACTCCGGGTCGATCCTGCTGCCGGACGGGCGGGTGATGTTCTTCGGGTCCGACTCGCTGTACGGCGACAAGGCGAACACCAAGCCGGGGAAGTTCGAGCAGCGGATCGAGATCTACACCCCGCCGTATCTGTACCGGGGCTCACGGCCGTCGCTCGGCGGCGGTCCGCAGACGATTGCCCGCGGCGCTTCGGGGACGTTCACGTCGGATCACGCGGCCGACATCAAGAAGGTGCGGTTGATTCGGCCGAGTGCGTCGACGCATGTGACGGATGTGGATCAGCGGTCCATTGCACTCGACTTCAAGACGGCCGGGGACAAGGTCACGGTGACGGTGCCGGGGAACCGGAATCTGGTGACCTCGGGGTGGTACATGCTGTTTGTGGATGACGATCAGGGGACGCCCAGTAAGGCGCAGTGGGTTCGGGTTCCGTAGCGCGAAAGGGGCGGAGAACTGCGCTGGTTCGGCGGCTGCGGGCTCGTCGTGGCTGGTCGCGCAGTTCCCCGCGCCCCTTAAGGTTGGCTGTTCTTCGCCAGTTCAAGAGCGTAGGTTGCCCACCACTCCCCCGCCTTCGGCCCTCCCTTGCACGTCCCGTCGGACTCCCCCGGGCGCTTGACCCACAGGTAGGCGTCCACCAGGGGGTCCGACGTCCGCGTCGTCGGGGTTTCGCCCAGGGCGCGGCCCGGGGGGTTGCACCAGCGCTGGGAGGGGTCGCCGGAGGTGTCGGGGCCGTTGCCGTTTCTGCTGGTGTCGATGACGAAGTGCTTGCCGCCGACCTTCGCCGAGAGCTGTTTGCCGTAGGCGAGGGAGTCCTGGGTGGAGTAGAAGTTGGAGACGTTGACGGCGAAGCCGTCGGCCCGGTCGATGCCGGCCTGCTGGAGGGACTGGTAGATCTGGTCCGGCCGGCCCCAGCCGGCGTTGCCCGCGTCCAGGTAGACCTTGGTGTTCCGCAGGGACTTGAGCGTGGTGATCGCGCCCTTGAGGAGGTCGTAGCGCTCCTCGTGGAACGGGGCGGGCGTGCAGCCGTCCACGAGGTGCAGTACGGCGTCCGGTTCGAGGATCACGACGGCGGGGCGGTCCTGGATGCCCCGGGCCACGCCGTCGATCCAGGCGCGGTAGGTGTCGCCGTCGGCCGCGCCGCCCTGGGAGTACTGGCCGCAGTCGCGGTGCGGGATGTCGTAGAGGACGAGCAGGGCCGTGCGGTCGGCGTGCTGGGCGGCCTCGGTGAAGCCGCGGGCCTCCTGCTCCGGGTTCTCCGGGCCGATCCACTCCCCCACCGGCTGCTCGGCGATCTTCCGGATCTGTTCCGCGTCGGATGTCTTTCCAGCCTTGGTGTAGGCGGCGAGCTGACGGGCGGCGGTGCCGTCCGGGTTCACCCAGAACGGGTCGGCGGACGTGGGCTGTTGGGTGATCGGCGCCCCCGGGTCGGTGTTCTTGCCGCCGCCCCCGCCCCCGCCCCCGCCTGACGAGGAGCAGCCGGCGAGCAGCAGTGCCGCCCCCAGCACCGCCGCCGCGGACGCCCGCGCGGTCGGCCGGGCCCCCCTGTTGTCGTACATGCGATTCCCCCCTGGTCCCCCATGGGCGCACTGGTCATGGGCGCACTGGTCATGGGCGCACTGGCCCGAATGCCGTCCCATGCTGGCATATCGGGACGGTTCGCCACGAGGTCGCGTGACGGGGCGCGCGGGGGCAGTACGCAGTGCGTGGTGCTCATGACTCAGGGCGTGGTTCGTGTGAGGTAGGCGGAGACGACCACGTTGGCGGTGTAGCTGTTGGTGGCGCGGTCGAAGCTGCCGCCGCAGGTGATCAGGCGGAGTTCGGCGCGGCCGGCCCGGTGGGGGCCGTAGGCCTGGCGGGCGTCGAAGTCGGTGCGGGGCAGCACGCGGACGTCGTCGACGGTGAACTCGGCGACCGTGCCGTCCGAGCGGACCACCCGGACCGTGGCGCCCGGGGTGAGCGTGCTGAGCTTGTAGAAGACAGCGGGCCGGGTCTCGGTGTCGACGTGCCCGACGAGGAGGGCGGCGCCCTGGGCGCCGGGTTTGGGACCGGCGCCGTACCAGCCGACCACGCCCGGCTGGTCGAAGGGCGGCGGGTCGACGGCGCCCTGGGCGTCCAGGCCGCGGGTGACCACGGGTGCCTGGACGCCCAGCCGGGGGATGTCGAGACGCTGGGGCACGGCGTCGGCGAGCGGCGCGGCCGGGCGGGGCAGCGAGGTGGGAGCGATGCCGACGGCGAACACGTCACCGGTGGCCGGGCCGCCCGTGCGGTCCGGCAGGCCGGTGATCTCCCGCCCCCACAGCCACAGCCCGAACAGCAGCACCGCCCAGGCCAGGACGGTGAGCAGACGCCCGGTGCCGGTGGTGGTGTGCGGGTGCTCGCGGTCGCCGGTCATACGGCCGGTCAGCGGGGGTTGCCGCGGTCGCGGCCGTTACGGCCCCGATGGGCGCGGAGCCCGACGGCGAGCGCGGCGATCCCGGCCAGTCCGAGGCCGGTGAGCGTCTGGGCGGTGCCGGGTCCGGACTCGCTGGTGGCCACGGTGGCGAAGTGCGTGGCCGTGCCACCGCCGCCCGCGTGGACGGGGGCGACGGGCGAGGCCGCCGCATCGGGCCGCGGGTCGGGCTGGTCCATCGGACCGGTCCGCTGGTCCGTTCCCTGGCCGGCGCCCTGGTCGGATCCGCGGCCGGTTGCCTGGCCCGATCCGCGGTCGGTGCCGTGATCCGTGCCGTGGTCTGTGCCCCGGCCGGCTCCCTGGTCCGTTCCCCAGCCGCTCGCCTGGTCCGTTCCCCGGCCGATTCCCTGGCCCGATCCGGGGTCGGTGCCGTGATCCGTGCCCGGGCCGGCTCCCTGGTCCGTGCCCCGGCCGGCCCCGATGCCTCGGTCGGGGATCGTGAGCCTGCTGTTGAAGACGAAGTCGGCGCACGTGACCCGCACGTCGTAGGTGCCGGGTGCGAGGGAGGAGCGGACGCGGGTCTCGCCGGACAGGGTGCCCTGTCTGCCGGTGAGCCGGGCGTCGGCGACGAAGGCGGTCGAGACGGCCGTGCCCTCGGGCCCGGAGCAGCCGTGGACCCGCAGGGACACATCGGTGCCGGGCCCCGGGGAGCCGGGGGTCACGTCGACCGAGCCGCCGTCGACGGCGTGAGCCGACGGTGTGAGCGCGGCGGCGGCCAGGATTCCGGTACAGAGAGTGAGGCGTAGTGAGCCCATCGTGAACCTCCAGTTATCTGGAGGCTCCCCCGCACCAGGCGCCCCCGCATCCTCGGAGGGCGCCCGATTGCTCCATTCGAGCGAGGAGAGGTTTGAAAATGCCTGCTCAGACGAGGTCGACCAGGTCCGCGATGGAGTCGACGACCTTCGACGGCCGGAAGGGGTGCTGGTCGACCTCGTCGGGCTGGGTGACCCCGCTGAGCACCAGGAACGTCCGCATACCGGCCTCCAGGCCCGCGAGGACGTCGGTGTCCATGCGGTCGCCGATCATCGCGGAGGTCTCGGAGTGGGCACCGATGGCGTTCAGGCCCGCCCGCATCATCAGCGGGTTGGGCTTGCCGACGAAGTACGGCTTCTTGCCGGTCGCGGCGGTGATCAGGGCGGCGACCGAGCCGGTGGCGGGCAGGTCGCCCTCGGTGGAGGGGCCGACGTTGTCCGGGTTGGTGGCGATGAACCGGGCGCCGTTGTTGATCAGCCGGACGGCCTTGGTCAGGGCCTCGAAGGAGTAGGTGCGGGTCTCGCCGAGGATCACGAAGTCGGGCTCGTGGTCGGTGAGGATGTAGCCGATGTCGTGCAGCGCGGTGGTCAGGCCGGCCTCGCCGATGACGTAGGCGCTGCCGCCGGGCCGCTGGTCGTTCAGGAACTGGGCGGTGGCGAGAGCCGAGGTCCAGATGTTGTCCACCGGCACGTCCAGGCCCATCCGCCGCAGCCGGGCGTGCAGGTCACGGGCGGTGTAGATGGAGTTGTTGGTGAGCACCAGGAAGGGCCGCCCGGACTCGCGCAGCTTCTTCAGGAAGGCGTCGGCGCCGGGGATCGGAACGCCCTCGTGGATCAGGACACCGTCCATGTCGGTGAGCCACGACTCGATCGGCTTGCGGTCTGCCATCAATCCTCCTAGCAAGGGGACCACCGGCTTCAGCCGGCGGGAATTACTTCTCAGCACTGCTCTGACCTCAGCGTTGTCCACTGATCCGCACTGTCGGCGTCGGCCACGACGTTCGCGGACTATTAGACACATGCCGCGTGTATAATCGATACATGGTTGCGACCACGAAGGTTCGCCGGTTCTCCGGCGGCGTGTACGACCTCAGGCTCCACGTGGCGTGGTGCCCGAAGTACCGCCGTCCGGTCCTCAGCGGCCGGGTCGCGACACGTCTGGACGAGCTGATCCGGCAGAAGGCCGACGAACGAGGATGGGAGATCGCGGCACTCGAAGTGATGCCCGACCATGTCCACCTGTTCGTTAAACACGACCCGAAGTCGTCCGCCTCATACGTCGCGAACCAGTTCAAGGGCTTCACGTCCCGCGTCCTGCGCGACGAATTCCCGCACCTGAAGTCACAACTCCCGACACTGTGGTCGTCCTCGTACTTCGCGGCGTCGGTCGGCGACGTGTCCGCGGACACCATTCGCCGGTACATCGACACCCAGTGGGAGCGGCCCTGGAGGGAGCGGAAGGAGGACGGCCCGTGATCCGGGCGTACAAGTTCCTCCTGCGCCCCACCAAGGGGCAGGCGGCAGCGCTCACCGACATGCTTCGGGACCACTGCTCCCTGTACAACGGCGCACTTCAGGAGCGCCGCGCCGCGTACCGGCACGTCTCGAAGACCACCGTCCGGTACGGCGACCAGTCCGCACAGCTCAAGGCGATCCGGGCATTCGACCCAGAACGTCAGGGCCGCTGGTCGTTCTCCAGCCAGCAGGCCACCCTGCGTCGCCTGGACAAGGCATTCCAGGCGTTCTTCCGCCGAGCCAAGGCCGGTGAGAAACCCGGCTATCCCAGGTTCAAGGGTGTCGGGCACTTCGACAGCGTCACGTTCCCAAAGGACGGCGACGGCTGCCGCTGGGAATCCACCCCGCACGATCGGCAGACCCGCGTGCGCCTCCAGGGTGTCGGCCACATCCGCGTCCACCAGCACCGGCTTGTACAGGGCCGCGTCAAGACGATCACCGTCAAGCGTGAAGGACGCCGCTGGTACGTGATCCTCGTGTGCGACCTCGCCCGCGCCGAGGAACTGCCGCCCACCGGCGCAACCGTGGGTATCGACATGGGCACCGTGCATTTTCTGACCACTTCGGACGGCGAGCACGTCGCCGACCCTCGCTTTCTTGGCGCAGCAGCAGAAGGCCTCGCCGAAGCCCAGCGTCACCTTGCGACGTTCCCCAAGCGGACTCGGCAGCGCACCAAGCGCCACCGCGCCGCCGCCCGGAAGGTCGCCAAGTTGTACGCCAAGATCCGGCGGCAGCGCCTCGACTTCCACCACAAGACCGCACACGCGCTGGTACGTGACCACGACGTCATCGCGCACGAGCGGCTCAACACCGCGGGCATGACCAAGACGCCCGCGCCCAAGGCCGACCCGGACACGCCTGGCAGCTTCCTGCCGAACGGTGCTGCCGCGAAGGCTGGACTCAACCGCAGTATCCTCGACGCGGGTTGGGCGCAGTTCCTCGGGATCCTGGCGAACAAGGCTGAGAGCGCCGGTCGCCTCACGGTACCCGTGGACGCGCGCAACACCTCCCGCACGTGCCCGCCCTCGCTTGGGGGCTGCGGGCACGTCGCGAAGGAGAACCGCGTCAGCCAAGCCAAATTCCAGTGCATGGCGTGCGGGTTCACCGCGAACGCGGACCACGTCGGCGCGACGAATGTTCTCAACAGGGCCGGGCTGGCCCTCTGCGACGTGGCCTAGCCACCGACACAGGAAGCCCGCGCGCTTACGCGTGGGTGGAGTCACGTTGTGCGTCTCCTGGCGGCGGCGCGCGCGGCGGCGGGGGGCGGGAGCGTCAGTCATCATCATTCGTCGACGTCGTGTGCGTACGGTCAAGAAGATGGGGCGCCGGAACCACGACGTACCGACGCCCACAGCCTAATGTTCAGTGGCCTGATCTTGATCCCGGTCTGCTCCAGGATTGTCCAGGTCAGTCAGCTCCCGGCGGCCGCTTCACCGGTCTCCCGCCAGCAGTGCGGGCAGGCCGGCGACGGAGTCGAGGACGTGGGTGGCGCCGGCGGCGCGGAACTCCGTGTCCCCGTGCGCCCCGGTGCGTACGCCGGCGACCAGCCCGGCTCCGGCGCGCACCCCGCTGAGCACGTCGTACGAGGTGTCCCCGGCGACGGCGATCTGCCGGACGTCCTCGGCGGCCTTGGTGCGGACGAAGGCCTCCAGGACCATGTCGGGGTACGGCCGCCCGCGCCCGCCCGCGTCGGCCGGGCACAGAGTGAGCGGGACGAGGTCCCGCCAGCCGAGGGCGTCGAGGATCGCGTCCTGGGTGACGCGGGCGAAGCCGGTGGTCAGGACGACGGTACGGCCGCTGCCGGCGAGTTCCTCGATGGCCTCGCGGGCGCCGGGGACGGGGGCGACGAGGCCCTCGTCGACGAGGTCGCCGTACGCCTTCTCGAAGGCGGTGTTGGCCCGCTGGGCGCGTTCCTCGGCGCCGAACAGGTGCCGGAAGACGGAGATCTTGGACTCGCCCATGGTGGCGCGGACGTACGCGAGGTGCCCGGCGTGCTCGGCCGAGCCGGGCTCGACGCCGAGTTCGGCAGCGGCGGCGGCGAAGGCACGCTCGACGAGGCCGCCGTCGGCGACGGTGGTGCCGGCCATGTCGAGGACGACGAGTCGGATGTCGGAAGCAGTTGCTGTGGTGGTCATCGTGGTGGTCATCGTGGTGCTCACCAGCCCAGTTCGTTCGCGGTCGTTTCGGCTATCGCGGGGGCGCAGGTCATGCCGCGCCCGCCGGGCCCGGTGACCAGCCACACCCCGTCGCCCACCCGCTGCCGGTGCACGACCCGGCCCGGGTCGGTGCACTGCGCGTACACACCAGCCCAGCGGCGGCGGATGCGCGGCAGCGGCCGGCCGAGCAGGGACTCCACGACTGCGACGAGGTGCTCGTAGGGCTCCTCGACGGTGTCGAAGGCGAAGGGGTGCTCGTACTCGTGGGTGTCGCCGATGGTCAGTCCGCCGTCGGCGCGCTGCACCATGAGCAGCTGCATCCGGTGTTCGGCGGCGGTCTCCGGCTGCGGCTGCTCGGCGTTGAGCGCGTCCAGTGCCGGGGAGGCGTAGGCCGGGTAGTACCGGAAGCTGTCGGCGTCGGCGACCGAGGTGGTGAGCGGCTCGCCCAGCGGGTCGGTCTGCATCATCTGCAGGCGGACCCGGCGCACGGGCAACTCGGGCCCGGCCAGCTCGCGGACGAGTCCGCCGAGCCAGGCGCCGGTGCACAGGACGACGGCGTCGGCGTGGTGGACGTCCCCGTGGTCGTCCCGTACTGCTCCGGCGCCGACCACGTCACGTACCTCCCGCCCCGGCAGGAAGGTGTAGTTCGGGGACTTCAACAGCTCCTCGCGCAGGGCGAGTTGGGCGGTGCGCGGCTCGACGGCCGCGTCCCGCTCGCAGTACAGGGCGGCGGTGAAGTCGCCGCGCAGGGCGGGATTGAGGGCCCGCGCCTCGCCAGGCAGCAGCAGCTTGTAGCCGCGGGCGGCGGCGTCCGGGCGGGCGACGGCGGCCTCGGCGACGGCGAGTTCGAGGGCGCCGCGCACCGGGGTCAGCGACCCGTTGGCCCGGAAGCCGAGCTCGGGCACACGGGCACCGATGCCCTCCCACAGCTCCCGCGCCCGCAGCGCGGTCTCCAGCTCCTCTCCGCCCGCGCGGCCACTGACCCAGATCTGCCCGAAGTTGCGCAGCGAGGCGCCGCGCGCCTCCGCCTCACGCTCGATCTGGACGACCTGGTGGCCGCGCTCCACTGCCTGCCAGGCGTGCATGGTGCCCACCACGCCTGCTCCGACGACTGTCACTCTCACGGCGGCAACGCTCCTCGGGATCGGGTAACCGGAGGCATCCGGCTGACAACGAGAGCGTGAACGACCCATCACGTTTGGGCTAGACCCGTTACCTTTTCGTGACACTGGAGTGGGCGTCGATATCGGCGTTTTTCAGCCCTTGAGGTGGGCGGTGAAGGAGAACCGGTCTCCCCGGTACAGCGAGCGCACGCGCTCCAGGGGCCGGCCCCCCGTGTCCCGGGAGACGCGGTGGATCAGCAGCATGGGCAGGGCGGGCGGGGTGCCGATGAGCAGGGCCTCGCGGGGCGTGGCGAGCACGGTCTCGATGCGCTCGTCGGCGTCACCGAAGGCGATGCCCTGGGCGGTGAGGTAGCCGTAGAAGGAGGAGTCGGGATCGAAGTCGTCGGCCAGCCGCGGCACCCGGGCGACGGCGACGTACGTGCTCTCCAGCCCGACCCGCTCCTCGTCGGCGAGCAGCACCCGCTCCAGGTGCCACACCGGCTCGCCCCGGGTGAGCCCGGTCTCGGCGGCGAGGGCGTCCGGGCACGGGAACCGGTCGAGGGTGACGAGGGTACGGCCGGGGGTACGGCCCTGGCGGCGCACGCCCTCGGTGTAGCTGGCGAGGGACAGCGGCTGTTCGAGCTTGGGCCCGGCGACGACGGTCCCGCGGCCCTGGCGCCGCAGCCGCCCCTCCAGCACCAGTTCCCGTACCGCCTGCCGCACGGTCTCGCGCGCGACGTCGTACCGCTCGGCCAGATCCCGCTCGGTGGGGATGGACCTGCCCTCCCCCAGCTCGTCGAGGAGCGCGGCGATCCGCGCCTTCACCGCGTAGTACTTGGGGATGCGCCCGTGCTCGGGGATGCCGGAGCGGACGGGGGCGCCGGGGGCCTGGTCGTTCGGGTAGTCCACGCAGGGATCGTCGCAGACGGGGTGGGGACGGCCGGCACGGGACCCGACGTCAGCGCCGGCGGCGGACGAGGAGGTACGCGCTGCCGCCGACGGCCAGCAGGGCGAGGACGGCCGCGAACAGCCCGTGGGCGAGGCCGAGCCCGGTACGCGCCAGCTCGCGAGCCCGCTCACCGGCTTCCGCCGCCGCTTCGGCGAAGGGGAGGCTGGGGGCGGTGGTGTGGGGGGAAGCGGTGGAGGTGGCAGAGGCGGGGCGGGGCGGAAGACCTCCGCCGTCCTGGGTACGGCCGGGGTCGGACGTCGTGCGTTCCCCGCGCTTCTCCCCGTCCTGCGCGATGGCGAACCGGTACGCGTTGGACTGCCCGACCCAGTCCCCGTCCTCACCCCGGCGCTGGACGACGGCGGCGCTGGCGGTGACCTGGTCGGCCGGGGCGTCGGAGGTGAGGGCGAGCCTGACCTTGACACTCACGGTCCCGCCGGCCGGCACGGCGAACCCGCCGAACCCCTGGCCGTCCAGCACCCCGACCAGCTCCTGCTCATCGGTGGTCTCGAACGACACCGGGCGGGCCTTGGCGCCGTCGTAGAAGTCCAGCTGCGGCTGGCCCGGCTTCAGCGTGCGCTTGCTGTCGACGAGGACGACGACCGGATGGATGCCGGTGCAGGTGTGGCGGGTGGTGTTGCCGAGGTCGATGTACCAGGTGCCGTAGCCACCGCCCGGTTCGTACGAGCCCGGTCCACCGCGGATCCGGGCGGTGAGCGGGAAGGCGTGCGCGTTCACGCCGACGCAGGCGGGGGGTGGGGCGGCCGCGGCCGCCCGGGCGGTTTGCGGCGACACGAGAACGAGGGCGGTGGCGGCGACGGCGGCCACCGCGAGGCGTCGGGACAGGGACAGGGACACGGGCGGAGAGGCGAACCATCGCATGAACACATAACCATGCCGGGCCCCTGCGGGTGCGCGGGATGCCACCCCGCAGCGGCTGCGAAGTCCGCTCGATCAGCGCAGGATCCAGGGTGCCGTGCCGGGTCGCCGGGTCAGCTGGTGATCGTGACGTCCACCGTGGCCACGTCGTCCGGGTCCGAGACGCAGGCCAGGTGGATCTGTGTCTCGCCCGTATGCGCGTCCGGGTCGATCCGGGCGGTCCCGACCAGGGTGCCGGTCACCTTGAGCGTGAGGTCGACCGTCTCGATGAGCGCTCCCTCGGCGCGACCGCCCTCGCGGGGTTTGCTGCATCCGGCGAGCGTGAGATGGACGTCCTGACCGGCCTTCACCTTGGCGGGACTGACCGTGCCGACCAGCGAGGCGGCGAAGGCGGGCGAAGCGGCGAAGGCGGGCGACACGGCGACCGGCCCGGCGAAGGCCAGGAGGGCGGCGGCGATGAAAATCCTGGAGTGGGTACGGGAGCAGCGCATGCTCACTCCTCACTGCGGCGACTGGTGCGTCCTGCGGGACGGGAGTCGCCCGTCGAGTCGATTGATGCGGTTGATTCCATGGTGGGGCGATGAGCCGACGCACGCAGCCGCGGGCAGCCGCAGCCGCGGGTGATCGCGCGCCGCCCCAGCTCCGGGCAATCGTGCCTCCCCCAAGCTCTTCGAGCAGGGGGTACCCCCAGGGCGGCACGGGTGGGCGATGGGGGTCCCCCCGCGATGGGGGCACCTCCCGCGCGAGCGAAGCCGAGCGTGGGGGAGAAGCCGAGCGTGGGGGAGGCACCCTGCACGCCCCGGCAAGCGACCCCGCCCAGCCCCAGCCAACCCGCGCCCTCCACCCGACCGAGCCCCAGCCCTCGCACAGGGCCCTCACCCATCCCCCCGCCCGAACAACGGCCCCAACAGCAACTGCGCAGCCCCCTCGGCGACGACCCGCTCTCCGCCCGCCGCCACGCGAACCGGTACCGATTCCCCGCCGCGCCCCTCCCGCCGGACCCGGTCCTCCAGCACCTCACCGACTCCCCGCACAAACACCTCCGGCGCCCCCGCCACCGTCCGCCCCCCGAGCAGCACCGCGTCGATGTCCAGCAGCCCCACCAGATTGGCCGCTCCCACCCCCAGCACCCGCGCCGCCTCCCCGGGCTCCCCGCGCTCCACGGCCCCGAGGCACAGCACCTCCACGCACCCCCGGTTCCCGCACGGGCACAACGGCCCGTCCAGCTGGATCACCTGGTGCCCGAACTCCCCCGCCCCGGTCCGCACCCCCCGGTGCACGCTTCCGCCGATCACCAACCCGGCCCCGAGCCCCGTACCGAGATGCAGATACGCGAAGGAGCCCGATCCGCCCTCACCGCCCACCGAGAGCCCCAGCGCGGCGGCGTTGGTGTCCTTGTCCACCACCACCGGCACCCCCAGCCGGGCCTCCAGCGCGTCCCGCAGCGGAAAGCCGTCCCATTCGGGGAAGCCGGTCATCCGGTGCAGCACGCCCCGCACATGGTCGAGCGGTCCGGGCAACGCCACCCCCACCCCGAGCAGCGTCCCGGCAGCGGAAAGGCTCCCGGCACCGGAAGGGCTCCCGTCACCCACCCCCAGGCCATCCGCCACCAGCCTCTCCACCGCCCGGACGACCACCCCGAGCACCGTCTCCGCCCCGGCCCCCAGATCCAGCCCCGCCCGCCGCTCCGCCACCACGGCCCCGTCCAGATCGACGAGCAGCGCCCGCAGCCCGTCCCGGTCCAGATGCACGCCCACCGCGTGCCCGGCCTCCGGCACCAGTCGCAGTACGGTCCGCGGCTTGCCCCCGGTCGAGGCCCGCCGTCCCGCCTCCGCGGCGAAGCCCTCCTCCCGCAGCCGCGCGGTGATCTTGCTGACGGCCTGCGGGGTCAGCCCGGTGCGCTCGGCGAGTTCGAGCCGGCTGATGCCCCCCGCTCCGGCGTCCCGCAGCAGCCCCAGCACCAGCGCGGTGTTGTGCGACCGCACCGCCCGCAGATTCGCCCCGGCCCCCGCCCTCGCCCTCGTCCTGTTCACGCCACCCATTGTCCCCGCCACTTGCACTTTGGCAACAGCGTTGCGAAAGTGGGACGCATGGCCCAACCCATGACTGCTGCCACCCCCCTCCGCGTCGGCCTGATCGGCTACGGCCTCGCCGGCTCCGTCTTCCACGCCCCGCTGATCGCCGCCACCGAGGGCCTCGCCCTGGACACCGTGGTCACCTCGAACCCCGAGCGGCAGGAGCAGGCCCGGTCGGAGTTCGGGGACGTCCGCACGGCCGGCACCCCCGAGGAGCTGTTCGACCGCGCCGGTGAGCTGGACCTCGTCGTCATCGCGTCCCCGAACAAGACGCACGTGCCGCTGGCCGCCACCGCCCTCAAGGCGGGCCTGCCGGTGGTCGTGGACAAGCCGCTCGCCGGCACCGCCGCCGAGGCCCGCGACCTCGCAGCCCTCGCCGAGGAGCGCGGCCTGCTCCTGTCCGTCTTCCAGAACCGCCGCTGGGACAACGACTTCCTGACCCTGCGCAAGCTGATCTCCGAAGGAGAGCTGGGTGACGTACGGCGCTTCGAGTCCCGCTTCGAGCGCTGGCGGCCCCAGCCCAAGGGCGGCTGGCGCGAGTCCGGCGACCCGGCAGAGATCGGAGGTCTCCTCTACGACCTCGGCAGCCACGTCGTCGACCAGGCCCTGGTCCTGTTCGGCCCGGCCGCCGAGGTGTACGCCGAGGCGGACGTCCGCCGCCCCGGCGCCGAGACCGACGACGACACCTTCATCGCCCTCACGCACACGAACGGCGTCCGCTCCCACCTCTACGTCTCCGCGACCACCCCTCAGCTCGGCCCGCGCTTCCGGGTGCTGGGCTCGGCGGCTGGCTATGTGAAGTACGGCCTGGATCCGCAGGAGGGGGCGCTGCGGGAAGGCCTGCGGCCCGGCCCGCGGTGGGGTGCCGAGCCCGAGCCCCTGTGGGGCCGTATCGGCGCCGGCGAGTCCCCGCTGACCGGCGGAGGCACCCCCGTACCGACCCTGCCGGGCGACTACCCCGCCTACTACGCGGCCGTGGCCGACGCCCTGCGCGGTACCGGCCCCAACCCGGTGACCGCCCTGGAGGCGGCCGCCGCCCTCGACGTGCTCGAAGCGGCCCGCCGCTCGGCCCAGGACAAGGTGACGGTGACCCTCTGATGCCCCAGATCACTCCCCGCTCGACCCCCGAACTGACCCCGTCCGTCGAGGAACTGGCGGCACAGGAACGCCGCCTGGTGTTCCGTCAGTTCACGTACGACGACGCCTGGGCCCTCGGCTCGCTCCTGGTCGAGCTGGCCCGCGAGCGCCAGGCGCCGGTCGCGATCGACATCCACCGCGCGGGCCAGCAGCTCTTCCACGCGGCCCTGCCCGGCTCCACCCCGGACAACGACGCCTGGATCGCCCGCAAGCGCCGCGTGGTGGAGCGCTACGGCGCCTCCTCCTACCTCGTCGGCGCCCGCTTCCGCGCCAAGGGCACCACCTTCGAGGACTCCTCCCGCCTGGACCCCGACGTCTACGCGGCCCACGGCGGCTCGTTCCCGATCAACGTCGAGAACGTGGGCGTCATCGGCGCCGTGACGGTCTCCGGCCTGCCCCAGCTGGACGACCACAGGTTCGTCGTGGCGGCATTGGAAGAGTTCCTGAAGGTTTGAATCCCCCTCTCCCCGGAGGGGAGAGGATTCCTGGCTCAGGCAGCCTCCGGGAGCGGCGCTCCCGGTGGTCTTACGCCCTCGGCACCAGCCGGGTTGAGACCAGCCCGGACGAGCATCACGCGTGCGGAGTTCTTGTCCCTGGGGGACACGGCCCCGCACGCGGTGCAGGTGTAGGTACGCATTCCCAGCGGCAGTGCGTGCTTGGCTCTCGCTCCGCACTGCGCGCAGTCCATCGTGGTGTGCGCGGGGTGGACCAGGTGCACGGCACGGCCGTGCTTGCGGCCCATTTCGATCAGGGCCTGCTTGGTGGCGCCGATGGCGGCGTCAGCGGCCTTCTTGGCCATCGTTGTCCTGGCAAGGAACTTCGGCTTGAAGTCCTCGACGGCCAGGGCATCATGGTCGGCGACAACGCGCTTGGCCCATTTGCGGGCGGTGTCCTGCCGCTGCCGAGCGATCTTCGCGTAGGTCTTCGCCCGCCACTTCTTCGCCTCCCGGTAGCCTTTCGATCCGGCGTGGCCCTTCTTCGGTTTGCGGCGGGCCATCATCCGGTCGTACCGGGTCAGCTTCGCCCGGGCCTTCTTCCCGTGCTGGGCATGGTGCAGGTCGTGGGCGTCGGAGGTGGTGGACGCGGTCTGGGTCACGCCCCAATCGATGCCGATCACCGCACCGGTTCGCGGCAGCGGTTCGACGGGGGCGGGAACCACGAAGGACGCGTACCAGTAGCCGACACCGTCCCGATAGACACGGACGCTGGATGGGTCGGCAGGAAGACCGCGGGACCACACGACCGTCAGGGTGATCCCGCCCGCCAGGTGCAGTCGTCCGTCCTTCAGGCGGAAGCCGCGCTTGGTGTAGTTCAGGCTCGGGTCGGCTTCGCGCTTCTTCTTGTACGCGGGCATCCCCGCGCGGCGGTGCGGGGGCAGCCGGTCCTTGATGTCCTTCTGTGCCTTGGCGCGGGACTTGCCGAAGTCACGGATGAGCTGCTGCTGCGGGACCGAACTGCCCTCGCGCAGCCACGGGGTGCGGGCACGGGCCTGGGTCAGCATCTTGTCGAGCTGCGCCGGGCCGCACGTCTGCTTGTCTCCGGTGGCCTTGTTGCGCAGGTGTACGGCCTTGGACTTGGCGACGCATTCATTCCAGATCCAGCGGCAGCGGTCCCATTCCGTCATCAGCGCAGTGTGGGCGGTGGACGACACGCGCAGCCGGAACGTCCACCGGGCATACCCGGCGATCTCGGCTACCGATGATGTCGTCATGCGGTTACCGTAGCATCATGATTCGCTTCGCGTTGCGCCTTCCCGAAGATCTCCACGCCCGGCTCACCGCTCAGGCGGCTGCCGACCGGCGGTCCATCAACTCCGAGATCCTGCATCTGCTTGAGGTTGCTCTCGCCACCACGTCTTCCGGGACGCCTGATCGCCCTGGCAGCGATCAGGCTCACCCTGCTCCGCCACGCGGGAAGCCGGATTCCTCCCCGGCCTGAAGGCCGGGACATCCTCCGGTTACCAGGTGACACCTGCCGGGAATTCGTGGCGGGATCCCTCCGGTTGGGAATGGCTGCAGACGTGACGATCAGACGATCAAGGCCTCATCCGGAGGGACACCCCATGAGCACCGCGAGCACCTTGAAGGACAGCATCGGCCGGTACGGCATCTGGAACATCGGTCTGCGGTCGGAGGATCCCGCCCGGCGCGGTGAACTCGCAGAAGCGGCAGCCGAGTTGGAGGAACTCGGCTTCGGCGCCGTATGGCTGGGCGGCAGCAGCGCCGCCCCGCACGCCGTACCGCTCCTGGAGGGGACCGACCGCCTCACCGTCGGCACCAGCATCCAGAGCATCTGGCAGTACGACGCGGAGATCAGCGCGGCGGCCTTCGCCGAGGTGGAGGCGGCCCACCCCGGCCGCTTCGTGCTCGGCCTCGGCGTGAGCCACGCCAAGCTCGCCGAGCAGTACCGCCGCCCGTACGCGGCGCTGGTCGACTACCTCGACGCGCTGGACGCGGCCGGGGTGCCCGCGGGGCGCCGGGTGCTGGCCGCCCTCGGCCCGAAGATCCTGGAGCTGTCCGGCGAGCGGGCGGCGGGCGCGGTGCCGTACCTGACCACCGCCGAGCACACCGCCCAGGCCCGCGAGATCCTGGGCGAGGGCCCGCTGCTGGCGCCCGAGCTGAAGGTGGTCCTGGAGCCCGACCCGGACCGGGCCCGCACCCTGGCCCGCGGGACCCTCTCGATGTACCTCGCCCTGCCGAACTACACCAACAGCTTCCTGCGCCTCGGCTTCACCGAGGACGACCTGGCCGACGGCGGCAGCGACCGCCTGGTCGACGCGGTCTTCGCCTGGGGCGACGAGAACCATGTCCGCGACCGCATCGACACCTTCCACCAGGCCGGCGCGGACCACGTGGCCCTGCAGATCGTCACCGGCGGCGCGAGGGAGGCGCTGCCGAGGGAGGAGTGGCGCAGGCTGGCCGATCTACTGAAGTGAGGGGCAGCGCCCCGAAGGGGGGCGGGGCTGTGTTTGATATGCGGCTCCGCCGCGTGGGCGCGGCCAGCCACGAATCACCCGCACCCGACAACGAAACCGCAGTTCCCCGGCCCTCCAGCGGAGCGCCTACGCGTCCTTCAGTTCCTGGCGCTGACGGCCGAGCCCGGCGATCTCCAGCTCCACCACATCCCCGGCGCGGAGATACGGCTTGGGCTCGGGCCGTCCCATCGCGACCCCCGCCGGCGTCCCCGTGTTGATGACGTCCCCGGGGTAGAGGGTCATGAACTGGCTGACGTACCGCACGACTTCGCCCACCGGGAAGATCTGCTCGGCCGTCATGCCGTCCTGCTTCAGCTCGCCGTTGACCCACAGCCTCAGCGAGAGGTCCTGCGGGTCGGCGACCTCGTCGGCCGTCACCAGCCAGGGCCCGAGCGGATTGAACGTCTCGCAGTTCTTGCCCTTGTCCCAGGTCCCGCCCCGCTCGATCTGGAACTCCCGCTCGGAGACGTCGTGCGCGACGGCGTACCCCGCGACGTGCCCCAAGGCCTCCTCGGCCGACTCGACGTAGCGGGCCGTACGCCCGATGACGACGGCCAGCTCCACCTCCCAGTCGGTCTTGCGGGAGCCGCGAGGGACGAGCACGGTGTCGTTCGGCCCGACGACCGTGTCCGGCGCCTTGAAGAAGACGACCGGCTCGGCGGGCGGTTCGGCGCCGGTCTCGCGGGCGTGGTCGTGGTAGTTGAGCCCGATGCACACGATCTTGCCGATGCGGCCGAGCGGCGGTCCGATCCGCAGCCCGGTCGCGTCGAGGACCGGCAGCTCGCCGGACTCGGCGGCGGCCCGTACCCGGCCGAGCGCGGCCGCGTCGGCGAGGAGCTCGCCGTCGATGTCGGCCACGATTCCCGAGAGGTCTCTGAGGGTTCCCTCGGCGTCGAGCAGCGCGGGCCGCTCCGCTCCCGCCGTACCGACTCGCAGCAGCTTCATGGTCACCTTCTCCTTCGATCGCGGGCGCCCGGCCGACGTGTGCAGCCATCGGAGGACTTGGCTGATCCTCCAATCACCCGGTCCACTCCGCAAGACCTTGTTCACGTACTGGACCGTAACCAGGCCCCTTACGGGTAGAGGACGGCCCGTTCCACCGCGCTCCACGTCGTGCTGGTGACCACGTACAGCGCGGCGGCGAGCGGGACGACCGCCACGGTGACGAGCGTGAAGAACGACATGAACGGCATGACCTTGTTGACCGCGCCGAGGCCCGGTACCTGCGCGCCGTCCCCCGCGCTCGCGGCGGCCGGGCCGGTGGCCATCATCCGCTTGGTGCGGCGGTAGTTGAAGGCGGCGACGGCCGCGACGAGCACGAAGAGGCCGAGGTACACCAGCCCGGCCGGGCCGAACGGACCGCCGTCGGCGAGCGCGTCGGCCCAGCGTCCGCCGAGCGGTGCCGCGAACAGCCGGTGCGCGAGCAGGCCGTTGGCCCGGCCGCCGATCGTGGAGGTGGAGAAGAGGCGGTAGAGGAGGAAGAAGGCGGGCATCTGGAGCAGGCTCGGCAGGCAGCCGGAGAGCGGTGAGACCTTCTCCTCGGCGTGCAGTTCCAGCACCGCCCGCTGGAGCCGCTGCGGATCCTTGGCGTGCTTCTCGCGCAGCTCGGCGATGCGCGGCTGGAGCGCGGCCCGCGCCCGCTGGCCACGGGCTGCGGCGCGGGACAGGGGGTGGACGAGGAGTCGTACGAGCGCGGTGAACAGGACGATCGCGGCGGCGGCCGCGGAGGCCTGGAACAGCGGGGTCAGCAGGTCGGCGAGATGCTCGACCAGGCGGGCGAAGACAGCGAAGACGGACATGGGTGAGCCCTCCGGGGGTCTCGTCGTGCCGAAGTCCGGACATGGCCGGAAAGGAGATGATCAGAACGGCATGACGACCCGCGCGGGGTCACGAATACAGGAGAGGAGTACGTGCCCTACGCGGCGGTCGCCGGAAGGGCGCGCCCGGGTGCCCTGGGCCGGCGGCGGCCGGGCGCGTCGGGATCACGCTGGGGCAGGAAGGCCGTACGTCTGGCCCGGTCCCGGATCGCCGTGCGCACGCGCGTGGGCGGAACGGCCGGCGCGCTGCGGGCGGCGAGGAGGGCGCAGGCGGAGAGCGCGGAACCGGCGGCGGCGGTCGCGGCCAGCGCCACGGTCGCGGAGAGGTTGCCGGTGTCGAGCAGCAGGACGGGCAGCAGTACGAGCAGCAGCGAGGCGACCGCACGCGACGACACGAATCCGCGTCTCATCCGGTCCCCTCCCTCCCCGTGAGCAACCACCGGCATCCGTCCGGCCTTCAGCCCTTTATACCCGAGCCTCCTGTCCCGGCACGTCCAGGGGCTCCAAGGGCTCCAGCAGCCGCTTCGGCTTCAGCAGGGCCCGGCTGACCGGGTCGGCCGGATCCCGGTCGAGGCCCGGACCGGGATGCATGACCACGTCCCCGACCGGTACGGCGGCCCGGCACACGGGACATTCGCCGTACGGCCCGAGTTCGGTGCCGCAGTCCACGTGCCGGAAGACGCGCAGCTGGGCGTCCGTGAAGTGCTCGCGGCCCCACAGGCCGAGGGCGCGCAGGGTGGGCCACAGGGCGATGCCGCGCTCGGTGAGGACGTACTCGTCGCGGGGCGGCGACTGCTGGTACCGGCGCTTTTCGAGGATGCCCTCGGCGGTCAGCGTCTGCAGCCGGGCGGCCAGGACGGCGCGCGGGATGCCGAGGTGGGCCAGGAAGTCGTTGTAGCGCCGCACGCCGTACAGCGCGTCCCGGACGACGAGCAGCGTCCAGCGCTCGCCGACGATCTCCAGTGCGCGCGCGATCGAGCACTCCTGTGTCGCGTAGTCCTTGCCCAGTGCCATGCCCTCCACTGTAGCCACTTTCCGACTCCTTGGTTCGGTGACCGAACCTACCGTGTTACGGTGGCCGGGACAGCTAGGTTCAATGACCGAACTGAGCCTTCACGCCCCGGAGGGACAGGACCTGCCATGACCGGGCTCGACTCCGCCACCACCCCCGCAGCCACCGGTACCGACACCGGCACCGGGACCACCCGGGACGCCCCGGCACGCCCCCGGGCCACCCTCGCCCTGACCAGCGCGGCCACCGCCGTGGCGCTGATGACGTACACGGCCCCGATGGTCACGCTCCCGGACACCGCGAGGGCCCTGCACACCCCCCTGTCCGGCCAGGCCTGGCTGCTGAACGGCACCCCGCTCGGCCTCGCCGCCCTCCTGCTGGTGGCCGGCAGCCTCGCCGACGACTACGGCCGCCGCCGGCTCTTCCTCAGCGGCACCCTGGCCCTCGGCCTCACCACCGCCCTCGGCGCCTTCACGACGTCGACCTGGCAGTTCACCCTCGCCCGCATCGCCCAGGGCGCGGCCTGCGCGGCGCTCCTCGCGAGCAGCCTGGGCCTGCTGGTGGCGGCCTTCCCCTCCCCGCGCGGCCGCCTGCACGCGACCGGCGTCTGGGGCGCCTTCGTCAGCGGCGGCATCGCGGCCGGCCCGCTGGTCTCGGGCGCGATGCCGAGCTGGCGGATGGCGTACGGCGTCCTCGGCGCCGCAGCCCTCGTCGTGGCCGCCCTCGGCACCCGCACGCTCAGCGAGTCCCGCGCCCCGCGCGGCGGCCGCCCGGACGTGCTGGGCGCGCTGACCTTCGGCCTGGCCCTCGTCTCCCTGGTCGCGGCCCTGACCCTGGGCCGGGACGGCTGGCTGCGCACCCCCGTCGGCCTCCTCTTCGCCGCGGCCGTCCTCCTGATCGCGCTCTTCGTGGCGGTGGAACGCCGGACCCGCACGCCGATGATCGACCTGGGCCTGCTGCGCCACACCCCCTTCCTGGCCTCGTCGGCCGGCGGCCTGTTCACCGGACTCGCGGTGATCAGCATCTTCAGCTTCCTGCCGACCCTGCTCCAGCAGACGGTGCACCTGTCCCCCATGAACACCGCCTGGCTGTTCCTGATCTGGGCCGGGCTGAGCTTCGCGGTCGCCCTCCAGGTCAAACACCTGGCCGGCCGCATCGCCCCGCGCACCCAGCTGGCCGTCGGCTTCACGCTCCACGCCATCGCCGTACTGACCATGCTCGGCGCCCTCGGCTCCGGCTCCTGGACGCGGCTGCTGCCCGGCCTGATCATCGGCGGAGTGGGCAGCGGCCTGCTCAACGGCGCGCTGCCGCTGCTCGCCGTGGACTCGGTCCCGCGCGAACGCGCCGCGATGGGCTCCGGCGCCCAGCAGACCTTCCGCTACATCGGCTCCTGCGCCGGCGTCGCCCTGACCATCGCCCTCGCCACCTCCTCCGGCGATCTGGCCCACGGCGCGAATCTCGCCCTGGCGGTGTCGGCGGGGCTGGCGGCGGTGGGGGCGGTGAGTGTGGTGGTGCTGCGGGAGCACCGCTGAATCTGCGGGTGGCTCACCTGGGCCGCATGGACACCAGCTTCCCCCAGACCACCATCCGGTACCGGGAGGTGAACTCGGGGGTGCAGGTGGTCAGGGTGATGTAGTAGCCGGGGGTGTCGTACCCGTAGGACGGCCGCACGAGAGAGCGCGGGACGGGCCGGACGACCCCCGAGTCCGACGCCGAGGTCTGCGGCAGGATCTGGTCGACGTCGTAGGTGTACGTCGCCGTCCGCGTCTCCACCTCGATGTCGTCCCCGCGCCGCAGCCGGGGCAGATACCGGAAGGGCTCGCCGTGCGTGTTCCGATGCCCGGCGAGCGCGAAGTTCCCGGCCTGGCCCGGCTGACCGGTCCCTGGGTAATGGCCGACGTACCCCTTGTTGAGGACATCGGCCTTGCTCACCCCCTCGGCGATGGGCACCCGCAGCCCGAGCCGGGGGATGTCGAGGACGGCGTACGCCTGGGAGCTTTGGGGGACGGCTGCGACGGGGACGTACGACGACCGGGGTGCGCGCGACGGGACGGCCGTGGGTGAGCCGGAGGGAGTGCCGGAGGGGGCGACCGAGGGGACCCCTCCGGCGGTACCGGACCCCGGGGTGCCTAGGGCACCCGGGGCGCCCCACTCCCGCTCCAGGTCCGCCACCTGCCGTTCGGCACCGCGCCGCGCCTCCAGGTTGGTCCACCACAACTGGTGCACCACCAGCAGCATGAGCAGCACCCCGACGGTGACGAGCGCCTCGCCCCCGCCCCACAGCACCCTCCGCCGCCGGGCACGCCGACGACGGTCGCTGTGCCGTACGACGCGCACGCCGGACAATGCCGTCATCCGTACCCACCTCCACGAAAGCCGCCGGAGCCGCCCGGAACTGCCCGGAGCCGCCCGGAGGATAGGTGCAGGGCGCACAACTGGCCATAGCGACAAGGGGTTCGGGATGCCGAACAGCCTCCCCTCGGCTTCCTCCACCGGTTTTAGAAAGGGCTGTCACAACCCTCGACAACCTCACCCGTCACCCCCGATGCTTCCTGCTGCCGGAGCCGCAACGGAGCCGCGAGGGAAGAGGCGGAGTAGCCACCATGATCCGACGGAGAACACTGCTGGCCGCTGCGGGCGGCGGCCTGCTGGGCAGCGCCCTGGCCACGGGCACCGCGCGAGCGGACGCGACGATCCCGCTCAACCCATCGGCCGCCTACGGCTCTTGGGAGGGCTGGGGCACCTCCCTGGCCTGGTGGGCGAACGTCTTCGGGACGCGGGACGACTTCGCCGACATCTTCTTCACCACCAAGTCGACGACGTACAACGGCACGTCACTGCCCGGCCTGGGCCTGAACATCGCCCGCTACAACCTGGGCGCGTGCAGCTGGAACAGCGTCAACGGCACGACGATGGCCGCCTCCCCCAACATCCCGAAGTTCAAGCAGATCGAGGGGTACTGGCAGGACTGGACGAGCGAGGACCCCACCTCCTCGTCCTTCAAGTGGACGGCGGACGCGACCCAGCGCGCGATGCTGGTGAAGGCGACCCAGCGCGGCGCGATCAGCGAGCTGTTCGCCAACTCGCCCATGTGGTGGATGTGCTACAACCACAACCCGTCCGGTGCCTCGGACGGCGGCAACAACCTCCAGTCCTGGAACTACCGCCAGCACGCCTCCCACCTGGCCGCGGTGGCGCTGTACGCGAAGCAGAACTGGGGCGTGACCTTCACGACGGTCGAGGCCTTCAACGAGCCGTCCTCGTCCTGGTGGACGGCGACGGGCACGCAGGAGGGCTGCCACATCGACTCCACCGTCCAGGCGGCCGTACTGCCGTACCTGCGCAGCGAGTTGAACACACGCGGCCTGACGGGCACGAAGATCTCGGCGTCGGACGAGAACACCTACGACCTCGCCCGCACCACCTGGGGCTCCTTCTCCTCGACGACGAAGGGCTACGTCGACCGGGTCAACGTCCACGGCTACCAGGGCTCCGGCGGCCGCCGCGACCTGCTCTACTCGGACGTGGTGACGACGTCCGGCAAGGGCCTGTGGAACTCGGAGTACGGCGACGGCGACTCGACGGGCCTGACCCTGGCGAGCAACCTCCTGTACGACTTCCGCTGGCTGCACCCCACGGCCTGGGTGTACTGGCAGGTCATGGACCCCAGCTCGGGCTGGGCGACGATCGCCTACGACGCCTCCACCCTCCAGCCGGGCGCGGTGCAGACGAAGTACTACACGCTGGCCCAGTTCACCCGCCACATCCGGCCGGGCATGACGATCCTGGACACGGGAGTCAGCTACGCGGTCGCGGCGCTGGACAGGTCGGCGAACCGCCTGGTGATCGTGGCCGCGAACACATCCACTTCCGCTACGACCCTGACGTTCGACCTGTCGTCCTTCTCCTCGGTGACGGGCGGCTCGGGCGGCCTGGTCCCCCGCTGGAACACGGTCACGACCGGCGGCTCGGACCTCTACACGGCCCACTCGGACACGTACCTGTCCGGCAAGTCGATCTCGGTCCCCTTCGCGGCGAAGTCGGTGCAGACCCTCCAGGTGGACGGGGTCACCGTGTGATGGTCGAGGGCGGCGGCAGGGCGTCCTGGTAGCCGTTGAGGGGCCGGGGGATCTTCTCGACCGTGCGGGCGTCCAGCGCGACGGCCGCGGACCCGGTGCCGAGCGTGCCGCCCGGGTGCCAGGCCCCGGTGACCGACACCCAGGTGTTCGCGGACGGCACCGGACCGCCGCCGTAGATCCGCACCTTCACGGACTGGGCGTCCGCCGCGCAGCAGCTGATGATGATCCGCGTCAGATCCCAACTGCCGTCCCCACGGGGGGTGACAATCCCGGTCATCAGGACGGTCCGCCCCTCGATGGCCTGCCCGCGGTCCTGCTGCACCCGGCTGGTGAAGTCGGAGAGGGTCATGGGCAGCGGGGAGGTACTCGGCAGCGGATCGAAGGAGCTGCGCTGGGTGATGACCTTGGCCGGCTGCCGGGCGGCGGTGTAGGCGCCGAGGGCGGGCGGGGCGTAGACGAGCAGGCTGAGCGCGGGGAGGAGGAGCAGCCAGGAGACGCGGGGGAGGGCGGAGTGATCGTGCCCGTGGTCGTGGCTTTTGTGCTCCTCGTGCCCCCTCTGCCGATCGAGGAGGGCACTGGCGATCCCCAGGACGACGAGGACGACTCCGGAGGCGATGAGCAGGGGCCGCATGCTCTCCTTGACGTACCGCAGGCAGATGTCGGTGACGAGGGAGACGTGGAGCAGCCCGAGCCCGCAGAGCAGGAGCAGCCCCGCCTGAAGCCACCTTTTTGCAGCGGACCGTTTCACAGCAGGAACCCCCCGATCAGCGCGCTGCACGCGACGGCGACGACAACGGTGGCGGCGGAGAACCGCACGGCGAAGGCCCGCCCGAAGGTCCCCGCCTGAAGCGCGATGAGCTTCAGGTCGACCATGGGCCCGACGACCATGAACGCCAGCCGCGCCACCGCCGGGGACCCGGTGAGGGAGGCGGCGAGAAACGCATCGGCCTCGGAACACACGGCCAGCACCACGGCGAGCCCGGCCAGGAACAGCACGGACAGCCAGGGCGACCCGGCGAAGGCGTCGAGCACGGAGCGCGGAACGGCCACATTGAAGGTGGCCGCCGCCATGGCCCCGAGCACGAGAAACCCGCCGGCGTGCAGAAAGTCGTGCTGGAAGCCGCGCCGGAACTCGTCCCACCGGCTACGGCCGTCCTGATGCCCGGTGTGCTGCCGTACCGCGGGCCTGAGCCACTCCGCCCGCCCGAACCGCAGCCACAGCCAGCCCATGACGACGGCGGTGGCGAGCGAGGCGACCAGCCGGGCCAGCACCATGGCGGGCTGCCCGGGAAACGCGATCGCGGTGGCGGTCAGAACAACGGGATTGATGGCGGGCGCGGACAACAGGAAAGCGAACGCGGCGGCCGGCGGAACCCCTCGCCCGATGAGACTGCTGGCGACGGGCACGGACGCACACTCACACCCCGGCAGCACGACCCCGGCGACCCCGGCCACCGGAACAGCGAGCAGCGGCCTGCGCGGCAGGAACCGCTGGAACACCCGCTCAGGCACAAACGCATTGATCGCCCCGGACAGAGCGGTCCCGAGCAGCAGAAAGGGCAGGGCCTGCACGGTCACGGCGAGACAGACGGTCCGCCAGGCCTGCACGGCAGGAGCATCCCCCCACCGCCCGGCGATATACAGCAGGGCACCGGGCACAACGGCAGCACAGACGAGCAGCAAGGGCCAGTACGGAGGCGGCGCGGCACTCTGCTCCCCCCGCCCCCCGGCACCCTGCTGATCACTGTCGTCATGGACCAGCACATCAGCGTTCTGCACGCCACCCCCACCGGATGCACACATCTGAGTTCCCGCACGACGATAGCGGGCCTTCCTGTACGCCCCCTCCGCGCCTCACTTTTGTCAGCGCGCGGCAGTACGGTGTCCCCCATGCGCCCCGACACGCCTGCCGAGAACGTCGACCACACCGCCGAAGCGGCACGCCTGGAGCGAACCGCCGGCCTGTACCCGGAGGACGCCGAGGCCCTGCTCCTGCGCGCAGCGGCCCACCTGGAACTGTCCGGCGACCGCCCCGCCGCGACGGCCCTCTACGACCGCCTGCTGACCTCCGCGCAAGAGCTGGACAACCCCGCCCTGATCCGCGCCCTGAAGGCCTCGAACCTCTGGGAGTACGGCCACGAGGCGGAGGCAAGGGCGATCATCGACGGCCTCCGCACAGCATCCCCCCGCGACCCGGCCCCCTGGCTGATCATCGCGGAGTCCCTGGAGTCGCACGACGAGCTGGAGACGGCGGAAGAGACGTTCACGCAGGCAGCAAGCCTGCTCCTGCCGACCGATTCAGAGCCCCCTTCTGCCGTCCACCCCCTCCTCTACGGCCGCCACCGCGTCCGCCGCATGCGCGGCCTCCCCCACGACACCTGGGACGACCTGGCGGACACCCTCCACTCCTCCTCGGTCTCCCTGGACGAACTCCACGACCCCAAACGCGTCTGGTCCCTCGGCTCCGACAACCCCGCCGAACTGGCCGCCGAAATCTCCCGCCTCCAAGCCGAACTGGGTGCCTACAGGGAGGCCCTCTCCCGCCCCTTCCCGGTAGCGGTCCTGCACTGGCCGGCTGCGGAACTGACAGAACTGACGTCGGCGTACCCGACCCTGTCCGCGGAGTACCCCTCCCACGAGGACCACCTGTCGACCATAGAGTCCTCGCTGCGCGAGCTGTCCGCCTCGGGCACGGGGAACCTGGGCATCGTCACGGGCACGGTCCCGTCGTACGAGGCCTTCGCAGCGTCGGAGGGGTCGTCGCCGGGGGACGTGACGCTGCTGCCGCAGTACGCTACGACGCTGGCTGCGCGGGGACGGGCGGTGGCTTGGCCGCCGGAGAGGGGGGCGGGGTGTTGGTGTGGGGCAGGCCAGGGATATAGCGAGTGCCACGGAGTCGATGCCCAATAGGCACAACAACCGCAGCAGGGGGTGTACGGGTAGCACGTTAAGCAGGGCCAATCACGAGGCCCGCCTTGACCAGCGCCACATCCCCTCTTGAGAATGAGCAGACGTACATCAGAAACGTGGGGGCGCTGTGAACCACGGGGATCTACCCTTGGTGAAGCAATACCGAGCCTGGCTCATGCCTAACGGGGGCATGGATGAGGATGAGCGGGAGACATTCTTCACCGACGGCCTCGTAGTTCTCGACACGAACATTTTGCTTAGCCTGTACGAGTACACACCCGCAGCACGAGAACAGGTGTTTGCTTCACTCGAACAGATAGCCCCCCGACTCTGGCTCCCCCACCAAGTAGCACTTGAGTTCACCCGTGGGAGACACCGCGTAATCGCCAACCGCGTGAAGGCACTCGGGGAAGCTCCCGACGCTCTCAATAAAAAACTCCAAAGGGCCCGACAAGCAGTTATCGAGGCCAGCAGCTTCGTAAAAGACCTCCTTGAAAAATACGCCCAGGACGAGGAAGCAAGCGCCGCTCTCGATAAACAAATCAACAATCAAGCCATCGATGAACGGCTTGAAGAATGGCGCACACTGCTAAAGCAACACGTCCAACATCTAAAGGACGAACAAGACGTTCGCCTGAACTCGATCGAAACCAACGATCCAATACTACCTCGCATTGCCGCTCTCTATGGAGATCGCGTCGCAAAACCGACTCCACCGGACGTAGTTCAGCAGCGAGTCAACGAGGCATCCGCGTATCGATTCCCCAATCGAATTCCACCCGGATTTTCCGACTGGGGAAAGGGAACGCCACTCGAAGCAGCCGGCGATTATCTCATCTGGGCCGAAATCCTTGAGAAGGCAGCCACGCTCGGCGCGTCACGACGCGTCCTCCTTGTAACGTCAGACGGGCTCTCTGAGAGCAAAGAAGACTGGTACCAGAAGGCGGAACAGGGGCGGGCGAAACGTCCTTGGCCAACTCTATTTGATGAACTGAGGCTCCGTTCACAGGCAGAATTCCGCCTGGAAGAACCGCGAACGTTCTTCGAAGGTATCAACCAGTTCCTGAAGCCAGAAGTGCAGCTGACCCAGACTACCTACGAAGAGATCGACCGTGCGGCAGAAGCCATAGCAGCAGACAAGTCTCAGACACCCGAACCCGTGACCCAGAGCACCTGTGCATTCATCGATCCTCCGGACGGGCTTGCACTAGCCGCTTACAGAGCTGCCGGCCTCACGACGGGGTCGATACGCCGCCTTGTGGAATCCGCAGATCATAGACCCTTCCAATGGTGGCTGATTGGAGTGACTGCAGAACTCGGCCAACGTCAGACCGAGAATGGCGAGCCTCCGGTGGAAGTGCTTGCCGCAGTGCGATCTAGTCGACGCCCCGGGCCCGAGTGGCTACCTGGTGATGTACTCAAGCAGGGCGAATGGCCCTACCGCGTGCACTCCTGGATTTCTCCGTGGTTTGTGCAAGCCGTCAATTCAGCGAGCGAAGCAGACCGGCTCCTCATGCAGCGACTCGCTGCTCGACAAGCTGACAAAACAACACTCAGCGATTGAATATCGATCGCGTTAAGTGGTCCTTAGCTACCCGCGAAACCACTCTAAATCTGAGGACGGATAGACCCTAAATGGCACCCAAGCCGGTGGATATCGCTCCGACGCCACAAGTACTGATGGCGCTGACCCGCACCCCCATCAGTCCTCTCGATGCACTGAGTGAGCTCATCGACAACGCGATCGATTCATTTCGATCGGCCGCCATTTCCGGCAAGCCATCACCAATTCGGCAAGTATTGATCGACATCCCCAGTGCCACTGAGGTAAGCCGCAATGAGGGGATCATAAGAGTTCGAGATACGGGACCAGGGCTCTCGGAAAATCAGATCGCCGACTCAATGCGGGCTGGATATTCGTCGAAGAACCACTTCGACACCCTCGGCCTCTTTGGCATGGGCTTTAATATCGCCACCGGCAAAATGGGGCGCATCACTAGAGTGATTTCAGCTCGCACTGAAGATGACTACGCAATCCAGGTCACTCTCGATCTCCCGAAGCTGATCCAGGAACAGAAGTTCACCGCACAATCTGAGCAGATCGAAAAACCGCACGGCTTGGAACACGGAACCGTCGTAGAAATTCGCGAGTGGTGGCCAGACGGGGACCCGAATGGGGGGTTCATCCGAAGCCTGGTCAAGATGCCTAAGAAGACACTTCGAGAGCGGCTGGGGCGTCGCTATGCCTCTCTCCTGCGTGGAGATAGCACTACGACTCCAGTAGTTATTAGCGTCAACAACGAACGATGCCAGCCATACGAGCATTGCGTGTGGTCAGAGAAGCGTTTTGTTGAGCGTCAGGGGCATGGGAAAATCCCGGCACTAATTAGGTTTGACGACGAAATCGATCGGGCACGCCGGTGCCTCCACGACGGTACTGACTTCGGGGACTCGGAAAAATGCCCCCGATGCCAAGGGACCGAGAGCCGGGAGATCGTACACCGGGTCCGCGGCTGGGTGGGGGTCCAGCGCTTCGATGATCAAAATGATTTCGGCATTGACTTGATCCGAAATGGGCGAGCCATCCGCGTAGCGGAAAAGACCGCCTTCTTCGAATTCACGGATGAATCTACGGGCAGATCAGAACGTGAATACCCCATCGATCAGCAGTACGGAAGAATCGTTGGCGAGGTCCACCTCGATCAGGTTCCAGTGGACTTCCAAAAGCAGAACTTCCAGCAGGCAACGGACGAGTGGCAGGCTGCAATGCGGTACCTACGCGGCGGCTCTCTGCTTCCCACTAAGTGGAGTGACGGCGAGGGCAACGACTCGTATGTATCGCGGCTCTTTCAGGGCTACCGAAAGGTCCGTAACTTCGGCCGCGGCGACATGTATATGGGGCAATACAATCCCGCGAAAGGAAAGGCCGACCGCATCTCACGTGAGACCGAACGGGCCTACTATCAAAAATTCCTCAGCCATGAGCCAGGCTATTACACCGACGAAAAGTGGTGGGAACTGGTAGAAACGGCAGGCGAGCCACCAATTCAGGATCTCCCCGAATGCGAGGAATGTGGCTTTCAGAATACGGCGGCAGCTGAGGAATGCGGCGGATGCGGCCAAGTCCTGAACGGGAAAGCGTGCCTCAACTCGGATTGTCGAGCGCAAATTCCACGCTCCGCGTCATCGTGCGCGCACTGCGGCACATCACAGATCCCCAAGGTTAAATCTCCCTGGAAATGCACTTTCTGCTCAGAAGATAATAAAGCCGATGCTGAATACTGCGAAAAGTGCGACAGCATCAAGGGTGCGCTTCATCCAGCCAGCCCTGAGTCTCTCACCCCAAACTCAATCGAAGATCCAGCTCTAGAAGCACTTCAGCTGTCAATCGATCTCGCAGATGGCACCAAGAGCAGTCCGCTTGACATAAAGGTGAGAACGGTACACCGTCCGATCATTCCCTCATTCGGCCGTGATTCAGTTCCAATGGTCACGGAGGCGAAAATGGGGCAGATCACGGTATATCTGGACCCAACTCATTCTGCCTTCACTGCAATGGGCCTTCGCCCTGAGTATCTCATTGCATCAGAAGCAGCACAGTTCATCCATTCCCTTCACCGAAACCTGCAAACGCAGCCCGCACACACAATTAGCGGATTGACTGCGGACATCCTCAAGGCAGCTTGGGGGGACGCAGTCACTGATAGTGCTGACACCGTACGCGATGACATCAAGACTCTGTTCAGTCAGATCACCGAGAAAATCCTGACTGCGCCACATGCTGACGACTTTTACGGCGAGCTTGACGAGGCCCAGCAGCTGGCGCTGGCTGAGTCGATGGTCAAGGCTGGCGTCGATCTGGCCGAACTCGGTCGGCTAAAAAGCACAGGTGGTTATCTGCGTTACTGTGACCGTGACACCGTCACGGCTTTCTTCGCTCATCACGCCGAGGGCTGGTTCAACGGACTTGTTTGGCAAGATCCATGGCCGAGTGAAGCCGAAGTCGGCCAGGTCATCGCAGGGAGATTGCGAGAGGATCTGAGACTCAAATATCTACGCTGCTTGGAGGACTGCGCCTCTTACATGCGTTACGAACAACCAGAGCGGCTCATCGTCGTTCGCGCCCGCGCAGCCGTCGAGTTCCTGGCTGACAAGCTCTCATGACTCAACGCATTGTCTCAGATCTGCACCTGGCGGGAACAGGATGGCAAGCCTTTGAGCGCACAGTGCAGCGTCTCCTCATCGCTCGCGGATACACCGGTGTTCAACTCGTGGGCGCCTCCGGCGACGGAGGGGCCGATGTAATCGGCACACTCAATGGACGTAGATGGCTGTTCCAAGTTAAACGCTGGAAAACCCCCGTGGGACCAGAGGTTATTGCGCAGACCATCTCCGCGTGTAGGCGCTACGATGCCGATATTCCTGTTGTGGTGAGCTTGAACGGCTTCGAGACCTCGGTACGTGCCCAGCGAGAGCATTTGGCAGCCAACGGAGTTCCTCTGCAATTGTGGGATCGGCGTGCCTTGATGAGGCAAGCTGAACGCATCCCAATTAATTCCTTGTCTCAACGGCTGCCCGAGCATTACCAGTTGCGCTCCTACCAAGAGCGAGCGGTGAATCAGTCGATGGGAGAGTTGGTCAACGGATCTCGCAGCGCCTTGGTCGTGCTTGCGACAGGGCTTGGGAAGACGTTTGTCGCTGCCGAGTTTTATCGGCGTTTCCACGCTTCTCGGCCAAGCGCCAAAACTCTGGTCCTGGCGCACCGTAACGAACTTGTATACCAGCTTGAGAAGTCCTTTTGGCCTATGCTGCCATCCTCTGTCTCAACCGTGGTGTGGAACGGCTATGAGCGCCCGGATGCCGATGCGCTGGCTGATACGGATATTGTTTTTGCATGTGTAGACAGTGTTGCCTCCGCAGCGGCAGCAGGACGTACTCTTCCAGAGTTCGGTCTTGTGATCGTCGATGAGTGCCACCATCTCGGCACTTTGGCTTACAACACAATTTTGAGTGAGGTTTCAGCTGGGAATGGCGGGGCCTTCCTTCTTGGTATGACTGCCACACCGTGGAGGCCGGATGGGAAGAGTTTGGCCCAGTGGTTCGACTACCCCATCGTAGACATAGACATGGTTCGCGGCCTCCGGGAAGGGTACCTGGCCAACGTTGACTACCGGATGTTCACAGACAACATTGATTGGGATGGTTTGGTTCGTGGACTTTCCAAGCCCTTCCCGCCCTTGACTCCACGGGGAATAAATCGCACGTTGTTCATAGATGAGTGGGATGACGCTGTAGTAAATCGGCTTGCTGAGGTGTGGCTAGAGCAGCCTAACCCACGAGCCATTGTTTTCTGCGGCACGATCGACCACGCTGAACGCATGGCTGGTCGCATCAATGCATTGGGCTTTACCAACGCCGACGTCATCGCCTCACGGACTTCAGGTGGCAAGACTGTAGATATTCCAACACGCAATCGCATTCTTTGGGATTTTTCTGACGCCCGCATTGGTGTCCTGTGTGCTGTTGATGTGCTTAACGAAGGCATCGACGTTCCTGATGTCAACATCGTGGTCTTCCAGCGTGTCACACATAGTCGGCGAATCTTTGTCCAGCAACTGGGGCGTGGCCTGCGCCTAGCACCAGGAAAGGACAAAGTGGTTGTTCTGGACTTCGTCTCTGATATCCGTCGTTTCGCGGCAGGCCTGAGCCTGCGCGACTCGCTCCGTTCGCCCGACACAACTACGCGTGATTCACGCGTAAAGATTGGCAGCCAAGTTACCTTCCTTCGAGCCAACAGCCCTGATGTGGCCGGCGCTCAGTTCCTCCGCGAGTGGCTAGGTGATCTGGAAGCTGTAGAAAATGCCGGTGAAGACAGCCACATACTCCGATACCCTCCTGACAGCAGTGTCATCGACGCCATGAAGAGATAGGAGTCCGTCTAATGCCCGACTCTGAGTCCACCCCGCTGGCTGACTGGAATCGGCTCAAGCCGTCCACCGAACATGCAGTTGGGGAATTGCTCAAGCAGATCCAGCAGGACTCTTCCGCACAGGACCTTCTGGATACATATCTCTATGCAAAGCGTTTGCTTGCCGAATCGATGCAGGCCCTCATCCGCACGAGTCTTCCGAGCGGAATTACAACATTCCAGGATCTTCGCAAGGAGCTTAGCGAAGTCATGCTATCGCAGTATGGTGACCAAATTCCCGAGGAGTACCTAAGCGTCCCATACGGCAGCCGCACACATGAAGAACTTTTCACTCTGCTGCTTCAGCATCTCGGAAATCCGGTGACTGCTTCACTGCTGCGAGTAGTGACGAAGGACTCAGTTCATGCCGAACGCCGAACCCGTGAACTGCGGGAGCTTGGGCTAGATATTGAAACACGCAAGGCCAACGGTGTGGACGTCTACATGCTTAAGTCGCTCACCCTAGACATAGGCATTATCCCCTCCATCATCAAAAACAACCTTCGCAGCAAGAAGGCCCCCAGCAGCGTAAGAGAAGCCGCCCTTACGGTACTCGGCGGTTGACGGAGTACCCTAGCGTCAGCATCTGCTGCATACACTGGCCCTGTTTGCTACTGCGGGGATGTTCTGCTGGGCTGCAGCGCAGAACGCCCCTGCAGTAGCCTTTGTCCATGACTGCTCCCTTCGCTTCCCTCCTTCTCGGCTGGCGAGCCTCCGGCGTTCCCAACGTCGCTGACTCAGACAGTGAGCAATCGAAAGTTCTGGCCAGGGCAATGCTTCGTCACCTTGCTGTGCCAACTGCACAGGCACCCGGTGAGGGGGAGGCGGGCAAGCTGCTTGAGATGGCCGTTCGAAATGACTTGGAGACACAGCTACTACAAGCCAAACCTGATCGCCAGTGGATTGTCCAACGTGGTGTTAAGGCGCGTCAGTTCGCTCAGTACCGTCATCTGAACGCACTTGATGACTTGGTTAAATCGAACCCTGAATTGCGTATCACTATCGGAACTGACTACCTGGTGAAGCCGGATGTCACCGTTGGGATTCCGTGTGACTCGCCACTTACCGATGGTTTCCCCGTGCTGCATGCGGCAATCTCTTGCAAGTGGACAATCCGGTCCGATCGAGTGCAAAACACGCGTCATGAATTCAACGGGCTCATTCGTCATCGTAGAGGTAGGCAACCACATTTGGTCGTGGTGACCGCCGAGCCTCTTCCGTCAAGAATTGTGGCAATCGCCCGTGGTACGGGCGAGATCGACGCTGTCTATCATATCGCCTATGACGCTCTCGATCGTGCGGTGCGGGATGTTGGCAACATTGGCCAGCAGGGAGACTGGGAGGAGTGCACGAAACAACGTCGCGTACTGCCTTATGAGCAGCTGGTCATGACATTGGCTAAATGGTGACGGATTCTATGCAAGATTCCAAGAAGAAACAAATGGACGACCAGCCTTGGCAGGCGCCAGAGGGTTCCTGGGCCTCGTCTGCAGCTCGACGCAGAAACATGCAAGCGATCCGCAGCCGCGACACCAAGCCTGAAAGATTGGTACGGAGCCTCCTCCACGCCCGAGGTTTCCGATACCGTGTTGCTGCGAAACCACTGCCCGGACTCCACAGAACTGCGGACATTGTATTCCGACCGACGAAGCTCGCTGTTTTCATCGACGGCTGCTACTGGCACGGGTGCCCGCAACACTACGTTTCACCGAAGACCAACCCCTCCTACTGGTCAGACAAGGTTGCCCGGAACATCGCCCGCGACCGGGACACCGACCGACGTCTAGAAGAAGCCGGCTGGACAGTACTCCGGTTCTGGGAACATGAGCCCTCAGAGGACTGCGCTGCCCGCATCGCGGCCGAGGTCGAGAGGCGTCGCAGCGCAGCCCGCAAGGGGAAGGCGAACGACTGATCAGCTCTTCTTCTGGTCGCGCTCCTTGGCTGCCTTCAGTACGTCGATGATCGACCTGCCGACAGCCCTGGCCACCGGCGGCGGAAAAGCGTTACCCACCTGCCGGTACTGAGCGGTCTTCCCGCCCGAGAAGTCCCACTCAGGCGGGAAGCCCTGAATGATGGCTGCCTGTCGCACGGTAAGCATCGGTCCGTCAGGGCCGAAGAGGTCACGGTCTTCGGTCTGTTTCGTTGCAGACGTCTCGATATCATTGGCCACGCCCATGCCCGAGACGCCAAGTTGTTTCCAGGCCGCCTTCGCACGACTAGGTCCGAGATCGGCCCCACCATGCTTCTTCGACCCGCCGACGAGCGTGGGTGCGATGCCGCCGCCCTTGCCCTTGAGTTCGGCATCTCGATCGCGAGCCTTCCTCAGCCACCGATCAAAGGCATCGCGGGCCTTCTCGGCGTGCACACCCTCGAAGTACGGTTCGAAACGCTCCCGCATGGACGGCTCAAGGCTGTCTGCGACACTGACCGGATCCTCATGCGTAGGCGAGGGCCACTCGTATTTGAGGTCCTTGATGACGTCGTTCCGGAACGCGACGAGGATGGCCCGTGGCCTAAGCTGTGGCACCCCGAAATCACTGGCCTCCAAGACACCCCACTTGGCGACCGTGTAGCCAAGACCTTTTTCATAGGCAAGCTGCCCATCGTCGCCTCGGTACTTGCCGCCCTGGAGCCGTGCCTTGATCCAGTCGCGGTAGTCCGAGAACTTGGGGTCCATGATCCCTCGGACGTTTTCAATCATCACGGCCCGGGGCTTCAGAGTCTCGACCAACTCCAGCATGCGCGGGAAGAGATCTCGCTCATCGTCCTTGCCGAGCTGCTTTCCTGCGTGCGAGAACGGAGGGCAGGGAACACCGCCGGCCAAGAGGTCCAGATCGCTCTTCCTCAGCAGATCAGCACCCTTGGTCAGGTCACTGTGAGGGTCGAACTTCTTGACATCGGCCGACAGGATGTCGCAGTGCTCCCTCTCCCACGCCCACACCTCGTGGTCGTTGATGTTGAGTTCGAGAGTCTCAACAGCATGCTGGTCGATCTCGACCAGGGCCAGATGCCCAAAGCCCGCCTGGTGCAGGCCGACAGCCTGTCCACCAGCACCAGCGCAGATCTCGATCGAGATGAACTCGGGCTCGGCCGGCTCTGCGCTCGCGCGCCCCGATTCCTTCGTGTGGGTCATGCCCCCTCCTTACAGCCGTGCAGCGGCAGACGCATCTTGCAATCCACCATCACTGAGGGTGACAGACCCCACTGACAACGAGACCTCACCAAGTGTGCCCCACACTCCGCGGTTCGCTGAACGCACCCTCCGCCACGCCTACACACTCCTACGATATTGATCACTCGGACGCCTTCTTGGGTGGACGACGGAAGTCCGCTCCCTCCACTAGGCAGCGTCCGCTTCGGCTTCGTAGTGCATCTGAGCCCGGTCAAGGATGTCGTCCGGGTCGTGGCCGCGGGCGGCAGTCCAGTGGAGGAGATCAGCGATCAGCTCGACCGCCGACTCCTCAAGGCCGGCATCCCGGCTCCTCACTCGTCGGCCCGCACCGGTCTTGGCGCTCTGGTACCTCTCCAGCGCTTCGACGGCCCGCGCGATTCTCTCGCGTCCCTTCCCAACGCTGAGGGGCACCTCACACCAGACCGCCTTACCAGCGGCGGTAAGAACGGCACCCCAGTCGATAGCCAGCCCTGCGACGAGGTGCAGGCCTCGACCGCATTCCTCGTAGCAGTCCGCCACCCGTGCAGCGGGGAGAGCAGGGCTCCTGTCGTGCACCTCCAACCGCAGGCGGTCGCCCCTCCATTCCAATACCAGCGTCGCCGAGGCGCCCTCCCCCACGTGCTTGACGACGTTCGTCGCCAGCTCGGTGACGATGACTTCGGCTTCCTCGACAGATACCGGCATTCCCCATTTGGCCAGTTGCCTCGCGGCTGCGCTTCGCAGCCGCCCTACCTCTACGGGCACTGCCTTGAAGGGCAGGACGCAACGGAGTCGAGGGTCGATCGTTTCGGAGACGGGCATGGCCCCTCCTCCCTCCCGGGCCACGCACATGCCTGCGCCTGCCGTATCCGCACGGCTGCACTGCGTAGCGATCCGAGCACGAGCATGGCATACGAGAAGTCTTGTCGTGTAACTTCTCACGAGAATCGATCGAGTGAATCCGGTGGTGAGCCCGGTTCAGCGATACCTAGCCTGTTGGGGATTTCCGGGCCATCACCCCGACGCACGGCGAAGGAGCCGAATGTCCGAGCGGACCACAACACGTCGGCGCCAACTGGGCGCGATGATGCGCAAGTTGCGCGCCCGCAAGGGGTTGACCCTTGAGGAAGCCGGGCGGCTCGTCGGCGTCTCGAAGGCGACAGTCAGCCGGTACGAGACCCAGGCGGGGCCGGTCAAGTGGATCGTCGTTGAGGCGCTGTGCCGCGAATATGGCGCAACTGAGGCCGAGCGAAGGGCCGTTGTTGGCCTGGCCAAAGACGCCAAGCAGCAAGGCTGGTGGAACTCCTTCGCAGACTCCATCCCCGAGAGCATGAACCTGCTGCTCACTCTTGAGGATGAGGCGGTACGCGAAAGCCACTTCTCCTGCGTCTACGTCCCTGGCCTCCTCCAAACCCGGTCATACAGCACTGCGTTGCAGCAAGCCAACGAAGTACCCCTTGAACAGACGGAAATCGAGCGCCTGGTCGACATCCGCATGAAGCGGCAGGAGATCCTCACCCGTCCGAGGCCGCCGCGGCTCTGGGCGATCTTGGATGAGTCTGTGATCCGCCGCGTCGTCGGGTCACCTCAGACCATGAAGGAGCAGCTTGGCCGACTGCTCGAAGCGAACGAGTCCCCCCACATCACGCTCCAGATACTGCCGTTCTCCAAGGGAGCGCACGCCGCAGCACTGGGAAGCTTCGTCATCATCGGCGGGCCCGAGCCGGCCCTTGACGTGGTGTACGTCGACTTCCACACGGGGTCCCTCTTCCTTGAGAAGGACGAGGAACTGGAGCGATACAGACTTGCGTTCGAGTACCTCCAGGCACAAGCGTTGGACATGGAGGCCTCCTCCGCCGTGATCCACCGCGCCTTGAAGGAGCTGTGAATGTCTGTCGGCCCTCAGCCTGTTGATGAGCCCATGTGGTTCAAATCGTCCTACAGCGGCGGCAATGCGACCGAGTGTGTGGAGACAGCCTTCGTCGCATCTGGCGTGCTCGTGCGTGACTCGAAGAACAGCAGTGGTCCCAGGATTGAGATCCCTGGCCCGGCCTGGAACGCGTTCACATCCGCCCTGCGATCCATGATTTCGGACACCAAGGCAAGCAAGGCGGAGCACCTGCTGGGATGAGTTCCCCGACCGTACCGGCACGCCGGTACGGGAGACCACTCCGAAGCCCTTGCGGTCTTGCCTCGGCTCATCGCGCAGAGCCCCGCGCGTGCGCTGCGCTGCTACGGTCGGCCCTATGTCCAGCAGCACCTCGCCATCCCCTGCCGGGTGGTGGAGACCGCTGGAACAGGGGAGCTGTCGAGTTGGCCTGGGAGTCAGATGAACCTGGAACCGGAGTCCAGCGCTGCGAGTGGCGTCCAGCTTGAGCTCGCCGCCCTGGAAAAGAGCGCTGTACACCTGCGGTACTTCCTTCCCTCGATTCCCACGGGACTGATTCAGACGCCCGAGTACATGCGGCACGTCATGACGCGAACGTCGGCCTCGGCAACAGGGGACGTCGACCGAGTCATCGCCCTGAAGCTGGAACGGCAGGCCGTACTCAACGATCCCGAGAAGCGGTTCGAGTTCCTGCTCACCGAGTCGGCGATCCGGTGGCAGCTGTGTGAGGCAGCCGTCATGGCACAGCAGATCGAGCATCTCGTGTCGCTGTCGCGTCGTCCGAACGTGGATGTCAAGGTGCTTCCACTGTCGGCCCGGGTGTCCGAGGTCCCGTTCAACACCTTCACCGTCTACGACACAACTCTGGCGACGTTGGAAGTCTTCACGGGGCGGGTCGTACTGCGCGAAGCGAAGGATGTTGAGCACTACAGCCGACTCTTCGAAGCATTCGCGGGGCACGCGTATACGGACGACGCTGCAAGGCAGTTGCTCGACGACTGGGCGCAGTCCTCCTCGGCGTCCGGGTAGTCACGTGATCGTGGCAAGTTCTGGCAAGCTGCTGTCCCGCGAGGCGCTTCGCCGGGCACGCTTTGGCACGGATCGTCACCTTCGACGGAGGTGGACCCATGCAGAGCCCGAGCGGCGGCTCCCCGACGGTCTATCTGGACGAGGAGAAGGACACCTACCTCGTGCAGGGATGGAAAGTGCTGGACGATGAGCGGCACGGCCAGATGGACATCCCCGGCCATGAGTCCGTGGTGGAGATCCCGCGGCGCATGGTCCAGTTCTTCTTGGAGGTACAGCGTGACCACGGTTCCGACATTTGAGGAACTGTTCCGCAGCTGCCGCGAATCGGCAGTCCATCTGGAGATGCGGGACTCCTACATGAAGTCGGATCCGGCGTACATCGACTGGAATGCCGGCGCGGCGATCGACCCCGCCGAAAGGTGGGCCGACTGGCTCGCCCTGGTCTCCGAGGCCACGAGCCGCGGAGTGAAGGTCCGCCGTGCCCGGATCGTGTCCGAGCCGGTGAGCACGTACATCCGGTTCGAGCACGAGGTGACCGAAGGCCTGAACATAGCCGCAGGCGAGGAAGTGCGCTGGCTGTCGCGCAGGAAAGCCACCGGTATTGCCCTGCCCGGCAACGACTTCTGGCTGTTCGACTCGTCCCTGCTGCTCGTGAATCACTTCGACGACGAGGGTGAGTGGCTGGAGCCGTCCGTCAGCACCGACCCCCAGGAACTCAGACTGTGTGCCGATGCCTTCGAGTCGGTGTGGGCACTGGGCATTCCGCACGCTGACTATCAACTCGCCTGATCGGGTGGGGAAGAGTCCAACGCAACGCCATGTCGTCCCCTTCCTCCAGCGTTCACGAAGCCCGTAGGGCTCTCGGTCAACGTCTGCGCGAGGTCCGGCTCGCCTGTACAGCCACATTCGGTGTGGAGTATGAACCCCGCCCTTTTCTGGCGCCGCGAGCCCGGCTGGAGTTCTTCGTAGGCCTGTTTCAGAGGAAGCAGCGTGAGATGATCCTGCCCGCGCGCTGGAAACCGGCGCCACAAGGCAGGCGTCCGGCACGCCGATGGTGTCGAAGGGGGAGCAGATCCCATGCGCGTCGTGGGCGTGGACATCGGGTCGGTGAAGCAGTCCAACTTCGCCTGGGCAGCCGTCGACTCGCCGGAGCGCCCCGTGGTCTCCTGCGGGAACGACCCAGAGGGCGCTGTTCAGGCTCTGGTCCGGTCTCTGAATGAGGATGGGCGGGCGGTCCTGGCCGTGGAAGCGCCCATGGCCATCCCCGTCCCAGCTCCACATGGTGATGAGTGGCAGTGGCTGGGCCGCGCCCGCACGGGAGAAGGCAACCGGGCTTGGTCGGCCGGAGCCGGCGCCGGAGCACTGGCCACCGGCATCGCGCAGACTGCATGGATGCTCTCCCGCCTGCATGCGCTCGCTCCGCAAACGGCCGTGACCACCCAGCCAGAGCGCTTCACCGCCGGGCAGGCCTATCTCCTGCTGACCGAGGCCTTCGTCTCCGCCACCGGTAAGCCTGTGCCGGTGGCGGCCGGACAGCACGCTGCCGACGCCGAAGCCGCCGCCCGCGCGACACTCGCCTATCTCACCCGCGGACCAGAGAGCTTCCCGCAGGTCACCTGTGCACCCCGCCGCTCGTTCAACCTCCTTGCCGCGATCGCCACCTGGGCCGGATTGCCCGGGCCGGACGACGAACTCCGTCAAGACGTGCTCGTGATTCGTACCCAGCCGACCACTTGACCGGCCATCGTCGTTGCTGGCGGCGACGCTCCTGAGAAGCAACAGCCTTATCGGAGCAGCGAACCCACCAACCAGTAATCAACGGCAACCTGGGTGCCGAAGGCGGAGCCGCCGAACAGCGAACCCTGTCGAAGGGGACCGAGCGCGCCCAGCATGCGGGTCGCCGCGCCGACGGCCAGGGCCGTCGGCCGACCCGACACCGATGACCCGGCTTGTGCTCGGCCGCCCGCCTCAGTGCAGGGCATGCGGTGACAGTACGGTCAGCCAGAGCAGGGCGATGGTGCCGGCGCCCATCAGGGGCGTCAGTATCTCGGTCTCCAGCTTGTTGCCGCTGCTCTTGATCAGCACGAGCTCGTAGCGCGTCTTCAGCGGCCACAGCCAGGGCGCGCCCTGCTTGGTGAGGGAGTCGCCGAGAAGATGGGCCAGGCAGCCGAGGCCGACCAGGTAGGGCAGCCAGCCCGGCGTGGACGGGATGAACTTGTCGATGGCGGCGGTGCCGAGGGCGGCCAGTGCCACGATGGTGCCCCAGGCATGGAAGCCGTGTCCGGGCGGGCAGAGATTGAGTGCCCGCACGGCCAGCGCCAGCAGGAAGAAGCACATGCCGAGGGTGAACGGCCTGCCGAGATAGGCGATTCCGGCCCAGGTACCGGCCGTCATGAAGGCGACGAAGAGCAGGGAGTGGGTGGCATGGCGATGGCCACCGGAGACGAACGCGACGAACCGGCACAGCCACCGGGAGACCGGACCGAGGAAGTTCGCGATCGTGCCGTCGTGGTGGTCCAGGTCCGGAAGCAGTGCGGCGCCCGCGCACAGCACCGTGCCCATGAGGATCTCCTGGGGCGACAGATGCGTGTGCAGCAGCGCGGGTGGCAGATAGGGAGCGGTGCCGGCGAACAGCAGGGCGCCGCTCACGGCGTGCGAATGGCCCATCATGGCGAGGTGGTTCTCCCCCGGTCCGGCGCCGTGTCAACGGCGCGTCGTCGTACGAGCGTCAAAGATGTGCGTGGGTCACAGGATGTGCATGGATCACAGGATGTCCGTGCGGTCACCGAGGTGCGAACGTCAGAGGTTGGTGAGCTGCTCCCCCTCGCGGTCCTCGATGATGTGGTCCACGCACACCGCGAGGATGATCAGGAGCAGCCAGTCCGGTTCGCTCATCACGTCGACCGCGTAGGCGTCGCGGATGGTGAACCAGCGGCGCGAGATGTGTGCCAGGGTGCCGCTGTCGTCCGCGATGTCGAACTCGCGGTCCCAGAGGTTGCCCGCTATCCGCAGTCGGCGCCCGCCGCGCAGGGTCACCTTGAAGCGGTCTCCGAAGATCCGGAACGTGCGCTTGCTGATGCGGCCCACGGTCTCGCCGTTCTGCTTGACGAGGATGGTGTGGTGGAGGGTGAGCGCCTTCTTGACGATGCTCGCCACCTGATTGCCGTCGGTGCCGACGAAGTCGAACGTGGTGCGCAGCCGCAGGAGTTTGCGGTTGACCTTGAACAACTTCTCCCGGTGTTCCGTCTCGACCCAGGCCTCCTCGTGGAAGGCCAGCATGCGGTCGCGCACCAGGTATCGCATCAGTACACCGTCCGGTTCCAGAGAGGGGAAGCACTGTCTCGCAGACAATAGTTGCGGCATTACGCAAGGCGGCAACCGCATCCGCATCCGACACGGGGAGGACATGAATGACCATCACACGCCGACCGGGCCGTAACGGCCGCGCGGCAACCGTATTTCTCACGCTGCTGCTGGGCCTCGGCCTGGCGGTGACACCGGCCGCCGCCGCATCGTCCACCGCAGCGGCCGCCGCTCGGCACGCCTCGGTGACAAGGACGGCAGCGGCGACCACCGGTACCGTACGCGCCGTCACCGCGGTTCCGGGCGCTGTCGCCGGCACCCGCTTCAGGCAGGCCACGTCCGCACATCGCGCGTCTGCGGTCCATCTCCGCAAGACGAGGACCAAGAAGAAGAGCTTCCTCAAGAAGCTCGGCATCTTCCTTCTGGTCGTCGTGATCCTCGTGATCCTCTTCATCGCCCTGGTCGTCTGGCTGATCATCCACCTCGTCCGCCGGGTCTTCCGGGGCAGGCGCCAGTACTGAGGACGATCAGGGCCGATCGCGCCCTTCTCGGACAGATGCCTCAACCAGCCCGCCGTGAAGGATGGTTGAGGCTTCCAGGGGACAGCGTCGGCGCGCTCTCGGTCTGAATCGGCAGCGGCCTCCACTCCCTTTCGCTCGGCGGCCCTGGCGGCCCGGCACGGTGCAGGGATGCGTGACCGCCCGGGGGAAGGCAGGGCTTCTCCGGCTGCCCTCCCCCGGCTGCGGCTGCCGTGTCATACGTCGATCTGCTCGAAGATGTGCGGGTACGACACGATGTCGTCGGGGGACGCGGCAGCCATGCGCTGGAACTCCGGGCTGGCGAACGCCGTGGCGAGAGCCTCGGTCGACTCCCAGACGGCGACGTTCATCAGTAGTTGGCTGTCCGCCGTTCCCTTGTGCATCTGCAGGGAGACGAATCCCGGCTGAGCCTTCATGAACTCCGCCTGCCGGTGAAAGAGGGCCAGGAACGCTTCGGTCCTCTCCTTCGGAACGACGAAGGTGTTGGCCAGGACGATGGGCCCGGTCTTCTCCTTGAACTGCGCGAACAACGGCGTGTTCGGGTCCAGGGTCTGCAGCTTGGCCATTTTCGGTACTTCCTCTCGCTGTCGGTCAGTGGGTGTCGCCGGCGCCCGCGTCCTGGGGATGCCGGCGGAGTTCGAGGGTGTTGGTGTCCGGGTCCTGGATGTAGAGGGGATGTAGAGGGAGGTGGCGGTGCCGCACTGCGGGCGCATGGCCGAGCGGTTGCGGCTGACGACCGGGCAGATGAGCCCGCGGGCTCAGGCGAGGGCGGCGACGAGCAGGGTGAAGGCGGCGATGATGACGGCGACGCGGACGTAGTGGAAGCGGACCCAGCGGTTCAGCTGCTCCTTCCAGTCCTCGGGTCGGTCCTCGGGGGTCCACGTCTTGTTGCGGTTGTTGATCGGGACGAGCAGCAGGATCGACATGATCACGCTGAGGATCAGCAGCGCCCCGGCGGCGACGACGAGGCCGGTGCCGTGGTGGTGCCAGCCGGCGATGGCCCAGACCACGATGAGGACGAGCGAGCCGATGTACCAGACCGGCATCACGGCGCCGAGCATCCGGCCTCCGTGGGCGTGGCCGAGTTGGCCGCTGTCCTCGGGGAGGGCGTTGAGGATCGGGTTGAGGACGAAGAGGACGGAGAACTCCACCCCCACCATCAGGCCGAGGACCACGGTGGTGACGACCTGGAGTGCGCTGAGCATGATGCCCCCCCGACATCTAGTGTTGCTAGCTGATGAAGCAACGCTAGTACTGCTGCCGCTCTCTTGTCTAGCGATGCTAGGATCGAAGCATGTCGGTACAGGAACGCAAGCAGCGCGAACGAGCGGAGCGCGAACGCCTCATCGTGGCGACAGCCCGCGAACTCGCCGAGCAGCAGGGCTGGGACGCGGTCACCACCCGCCGGCTCGCCGAGCGCATCGAATACAGCCAGCCCGTCCTCTACAGCCACTTCCGCGGCAAACGCGAGATCATCGGCGCCGTCGCCCTCGATGGCGCCACCGAGCTGGCCGTGGCGGTGCGGGCCGCGACCAGCGCCGCGGACGGCCCGCGCGCCCGGGTCGCCGCCCTGGCCCACGCCTACCTCGACTTCGCCGAGCGCAACCCGGCCGTCTACGACGCCATCTTCCAGCTCGACGGCGGCCTGGCGTACGCGCAGGAGGACACCCCGGAGCCGCTGAAGGACGCCTTCGCCGCGCTGCTGGAGTGCCTGGGTAAGGTCGCCGGGGACGGCATCGAACCGGGGCTGTTCACCGAGGTGTTCTGGGCGTCCCTGCACGGGATCGCGACCCTGACCCGGGAGGGACGGCTGCCGCCGGAGTACACCGAGCAGAGGGTGGAACTGCTGGTGGACCGCCTCGCCATGGTCTGACACACCGTCCCGGCGGGCACGCAGCCGGGACGCTCGGGCCCCGGCTGCGTGCCTCCGGCAACGCTTCCGGTCACTCGCGTCCACACGGCGCAGCCACAGACCGCCGGGTCCCGTGTCCCAGCCGGGCACTCGCCCCGCAAGCTGCGATGCTCATCGATCACGACCCGATACGCGCCCTACGCGCCCTAATCCGCCTCGCTCCCCCGGCTCGCCTCCCACACCTCCGCCATCTCCCCCGCCACCCCCGGCGCCGCCAGCAGCAACGGTTCGTCGTACACGGGGACCCGTGGCAGCGCCACCGCCCCCGCCTCCGTCGCGATCAGGTACGCCGGCAAACCGTCCACCGCGTGGAACTCGCCGATCGCTGCCGCCGTGGCCCGGCCGGCCGCCACCTGGGACAGGGAGAGGGCCGTGGAGCCCATCACCCTGGTCGTGCAGTGGCGGTGGGACAGGGCCGACAGCAGGGGGTCCAGGCCCGGCCAGTGGGAGTGGGCTGCCCATTCCGTCAGGAAGAGGTGGCCGGTGAGGGTGGTGTGCGGGGCTGCTTGGATCAGAGTGCCGTTCAGCTGCGCCCCTCTTCCCCGGATCGCCGTGAAAGTCTCGCCTCGCCAGGGGTCGGCCACCACGCCCAGCACGGGGGTGCCGTCGGGGGCCACCAGGCCCAGGGAGAAGGAACACCAACCGATGCCGTGGGCGTAGTTCGTGGTGCCGTCCAACGGGTCCACCACCCAGTACGGGGCGTTCGGGCAGGCCGGCTCGGTCACGCCGTACTCCTCGCCCTCGACGCCGTGCGTCGGGAATGCAGACCGCAGGACCGAGCGGACGTGTGCCTCGATCGCCTCGTCCGTCCGCGTCACGATGTCCGCCGGGCCCGCCTTCTCCCGGACACCGCCCACGCGCGGGCGGCGGATCGTCTCCGATGCCCACGCGGCCAGCTCCGTCGCGATCGTCAGCGCCTGGTCGAGGATCGAGTCCAGGTCGTTCGCCATCAGGTTCACCGCCCGGCAAGTCAGGAACAGAGACAGGACAGAGAGCAGGACAGGGGCAGACGGGAGGCAGGATGCCACAGCCCCGGCCTGCGCTTTCGGTGGGGCTGGTGCGCCCCGGCCCGCGGTCCCTCGTTAGCCTCGATGTCACATACAAAGACATACAGAGGAGGCAGTCATGGCCAAGGTTCCCAGCGCGGTGATCGCCAGTGCCGGGCTTGTCGGGGGGTACGGCGTGGCCCGGTGGACCAAGAAGCGGCAGCTCGGGGGGGCCGTGCTGACTGTTGCGGGGGTTGCTGCCGCTCAGCAGTGGCGCAAGCAAGCCGGAGTGAAGGCCGCGGGGGCGCTGAGCGCCGCGTACGTCGCCGCCTTCGCGGGCTCGCACCCGCTGGCCAAGAAGGTCGGCGCCTGGCCGTCCGTCTTCGGTGTCGCCGGCGCCGTCGCCCTCGCCTCCTGGGCCGTCGCCGACCGTAAGGCCTGAGCCGGCACGGGCTCCTCGAAGAGCCCGTCCGGGAAAGAGCCCGTCCGGGCCGCGATGCGCTCCACCGGGTACGGCGTTGCTTCCAGCAGGTGCTGGCCACGCCGTACCCAGCACCGGTCAGCCACCGCACCGGTGCCTGACCACCCTCACGGCCCGCTCCCCACCGCCGTCAGCGGACGCGCGATGTCCTCCAGGGAACGGCGTTCCGCCCGTACCGCCAGGGCCGCCGCCACCACGCCCGCCGCGCACATCAGCGTCGCGCCGATCGAGAACGCCAGGACCGTGTCGCCGACCCTGCCCGTGCCCGTGAGGTCGGCGAAGAGCAGAGGGCCGCTGATGCCGCCGGCCGCCGTGCCGAGGGCGTAGAAGAAGGCGATCGACATCGCGCGCGTCTCCATCGGGAAAACCTCCGACACCGTCAGGTAGGCGCTGGAGGCGCCCGCCGACGCGAAGAACAGCACCGCACACCAGCAGAGCGTCAGCGTGCCCGCGCTCAGCACGCCCCGGTCGAACAGCCACGCCGTGCCGAACAGCAGCAGACCCGACAGCAGGTACGTCGAAGAGATCATCACCCTCCTGCCCACCGTGTCGAACAGCTTCCCCAGCAGGAGCGGGCCGCAGAAGTTCCCCACCGCGATCACCGCGAAGTAGTAGCCCGTACGGTCGGCCGGAACGGCGAAGAACCTCGTCAGGATCGCGCCGAAGCCGAACGTGATCGCGTTGTACAGGAACGCCTGGCCCACGAACAGAGAGAAACCCAGCACCGCCCGCCTCGGGTACCGGCCGAAGACCGTGCTCGCGATCTCCGCGAACGTCACGCTCCCACGCTGGCGGATGCGCAGCTCCTGCGCCGGCGCGGGCAGCCGTACACCCTTCTCCCGCTCCACCCGGCGCTCGATGCCCGAGACGATCTCCTCCGCCTCCCGGTCCCTGCCGTGGATCAGCAGCCACCTCGGGCTCTCCGGGACGTGCCGGCGTACCAGAAGGATCACCAGGGCCAGGACCGCGCCCAGCGCGAAGGTCAGGCGCCAGCCCAGGTCCTTCGGCAACAGGGCCGTGTTCAGCGCGACGATCGAAAGAAGCGAACCCCCTACCGCGCCCAGCCAGAAGCTGCCGTTGATGATCAGGTCCACCCGGCCGCGGTGGTCCGCCGGGATCAGCTCGTCGATCGCGGAATTGATCGCCGCATACTCGCCGCCGATACCGAAGCCGGTCAGGAAGCGGAACAGGAAGAACCACCAGGCCTCCCAGGAGACCGCCGTCAGCGCCGTGGCCGCCAGATACACCGCCAAGGTGATCATGAACAGCTTCTTGCGGCCGTAGCGGTCCGTCAGGCGGCCCCAGAAGAGGGCCCCCGAACAGGCGCCCGCCACATACAGCGCCGCCGCCACGCCCGTGATCTGGCCCGAGGTGATCGGCACACCACTGCCGGGCTCCGCCAGGCGCCCCGCGATGTTACCGACGACCGTCACCTCCAGGCCGTCCAGGATCCATACCGTGCCCAGCCCGATCACGATCGTCCAGTGCCAGCGGGACCAGGGCAGGCGGTCCAGCCGGGCAGGGATGTCCGTGATGATCGTCCGGCCGGCGGTCCGGGGCGGCGGCGCCGGGCTCTCGGCTGCGGCCATGGGACCCTCCTCAGGAAGGGGACGGCAGGACGGGTGCCCGTGTTCCACGCGATCAGGCACCGAGCGCCCCCGCCGTCAGGCGCCGAGCGTACGCACGAGCGTCTGCCCCGTCAGGCGCCGAGCGTCCACACCGTCACACGCCGAGCGTCCCCGCCGTCACGCACTGAGCGTCCGCACCGTCACGCGCCGAGCGTCCGCGTCACCGCATAGATCAGCAGTCCCGCCAGTGACCCCACCACCGTGCCATTGATCCGGATGAACTGCAGGTCGCGGCCGATGTGCGCCTCGATCTTCCGGGTGGTGTGCTCGGCGTCCCAGCCGGCCACGGTGTCGGTGATCAACGAGGTGATCTCCGCGCGGTACGTCGTCACGACATGCACCGCCACGCCCTCCACCCAGCTGTCGACCTTCCCTTGCACCTTCGCCTCGGTCGCCATCCGCCGGCCCAGCGACAACAGCGCGGCCCGCACCCGCAACCGCAGCTCGCTGCGCTCGTCCTCGGCCGCCGCCACAATCATGGACCGTACGGCCGTCCAAGCGGACGCGATCAGGTCCTGCACCTCGCCACGGCCCAGCACCTCACCCTTGAGCCGCTCCACCCGCGCCCGGGTCTCCGTATCGGACTGCAGGTCGGAGGCGAAGTCGGTGAGGAAGCGGTCGAGAGCGCCACGCGCCGGATGGCCGGGCATGTCCCGCATCTCGGTGACGAAGCGGAGCAGCTCCTTGTAGACACGCTCGCCGACCTTGCGGTCCACGAATCTCGGGGTCCAGCCGGGCGCGCCGCCCTCCACAGCCACCATCACATCGTCCCGGTGCAGCACCAGCCAGTCGTGCGCACGGGCCACCACCAGATCCACCACCCGCCGGTGCCCACCGTCGGCGACGACCTTCTCCAGCATCTTGCCGATGCCCGGCGCGATCTCCTGCGCCCCCGCCCGCCGGGTGATCGCCTCCCCGACGACCGCCTGCACATCGGAGTCCCGCAGCACGGTCAGCGCACCGCGCAGCGCCGTCGCCAACTCCGCCGTCACCCGGTCCGCATGCTCCGGCTCCGCCAGCCAGGCCCCGAGCCGGCCGCCGATGCCGACCGCGCGCAGCCGCTGCCGTACGACGTCCTGAGAGAGGAAGTTCTCCCCGACGAACTCGCCCAGGGAGATGCCCAGCTGATCCTTCTTCGTGGGGATGATCGCGGTGTGCGGAATGGGCAGGCCGAGAGGATGCCGGAACAGCGCCGTGACCGCGAACCAGTCGGCCAGCGCACCCACCATGCCCGCCTCCGCCGCCGCGGCGACATACGCCGCCCACGCTCCGGCGCCCTCGTGCGTGGCGAGCTTGGCAAGGACATAGACCAGCGCCACGAACAGCAGCATGCCGGTCGCCGTCAGCTTCATCCGGCGCACCCCACGCCGACGCTCCTCGTCGGCCGGAGTGAAGGCCGTCATCGTCTTGTACGACACACCCCGCGCCGACGCCTGCGCTGTCTCCGTCTCGGTCTCGGTCGCTTCCATCAGCTCCACCCGTTCCGGTCCACCCGTGCGGTGAGCCCGCACACAATTGTCCCTTCCTGACCGACTCCCGGAACGGAACAAGAGTTCCCGGCGTCTGCTCACAACGGATACCGCATCATGGGCACACCAAGACCGGAGCCCAGGCTCCCCTCCCGAGGAGACCAGCGCACACGTGACCAAGCGTCGTGGTTACGGGATCCTGACCGCGCTGACCGCGCTGGTCGTGGCCCTGTCCGCCGTCATCTACGTCACCGTCGCCGCCGACCCCGGCACCCCCCGCGGCACCCCCACCGACAACCGCCCCGGCCGCCACCACTCCTCCGCCGCCCCCGCCTCCACCGGCACCTGGACAGGTGCCTGGGCCACCGCCCCGGTCGGCGGCGAACCAGGCACCGAGACCGAAGGCCTCGCCGGCCACTCCGTACGCAACGTCATCCACGCGAACACCAGCGGTACCAGCGCCCGGATCACCCTGTCCAACCTCTACGGCCAGGCGCCCCTCACCCTCACCCACGCCTCCATCGCCCTGTCCACGGGCGACGGCACCGCCACGGCCGACCCCGCCTCCATGCGACGCCTCACCTTCGGCGGCTCCACCGGCGTAGTCATCCCGGCCGGCCAGGAGACCGTCAGCGACGCCGTACACCTCACCGTCCCGCACGACAGCGACGTCTTGGTCACCACCTACTCCCCCACACCCTCGGGCCCGGTCACCTACCACCCGCACGCCCGGCAGCTCTCCTACGTCGCCGACGGCGACCGCACCGAGGACACGACCGGCACCCCGTACACCCGACAGACGCCGCACTGGCGGTACGTGACAGCCCTGGACCTGCTCAGCGACGAGACCGATGGCGCCATCGTCGCCTTCGGCGACTCCCTCACCGACGGCATCACCTCCACCACCGGCACCAACCACCGCTGGCCGGACCTCCTCGCCAACCGACTGCGCACCGCACTGGAAAGCGGAAGCCGACTCCCGCGCTACAGCGTCGTGAACGAGGGCATCAGCGGCAACCAGCTCCTCACCGACGGCCTCGACCTCCCCCACACTCGAATGCCCTCACGCGGAAGCACCCCCATCGCCGAGAACCAGAGCGGCCTCGACCGCTTCGCCCGCGACGCCCTCACCCGCACGAACGCCAAAGTCGTCATCATCGACCTCGGCATCAACGACATCCTGCGCAACCCAGGGCCCGCCGACCCGGACCGCGTCGTCGCCGGCCTGCGCACCCTGGTCGGCGAAGCCCACGCCCACGGCCTGAAGACCATCGGCGCCACCCTGCTGCCCTTCCGCGGCCGCCACGGCTACACCCCGGCACGGGAGGCCATACGGCAGCAGGTGAACGCGCAGATCCGCTCCGGCACGGTGTACGACGCCGTCGTCGACTTCGACAAGGCCCTCCGCGACCCGTACGACCCCCGCCATCTGCGCCCCGACTACGACTCCGGCGACCACCTCCACCCCAGCGACCGGGGCTACGCGAGGATGGCCGAGGCCTTCGACCTCAACGCGCTCAAGGGCGCGGGGCAGACGGAACTGTAGGCCCGGCGGGAAGGAATACTGGCGAGCATGACCCGCTTGATCCTCGCCACCCGCAACACCGGAAAGATCACCGAGCTGAGGGCCATCCTGGCCGACGCCGGACTCGCCCACGAACTCGTCGGCGCGGACGCCTACCCCGACGTCCCCGACGTCAAGGAGACGGGCATCACCTTCGCCGAGAACGCCCTCCTCAAGGCCCACGCCCTCGCCCAGGCCACCGGCCTGCCCGCCGTCGCCGACGACTCCGGCCTCTGCGTCGACGTCCTGAACGGCGCCCCCGGCATCTTCTCCGCCCGCTGGGCCGGCAAGCACGGCGACGACCGCGCCAACCTGGACCTGCTCCTGGCCCAGCTGTCCGACATCGCGGAGGAGCACCGGGGCGCCCACTTCGCCTGCGCGGCGGCCCTGGCGTTGCCGGACGGTCGCGAGCGAGTGGTCGAGGGCCAGCTGAGGGGCGTACTCCGCCACGCCCCCGCCGGCACGAACGGCTTCGGCTACGACCCGATCCTCCAGCCGGAGCGTGAGACCCGGACGTGCGCCGAGCTGAGCCCGGAGGAGAAGAACGCGATCAGCCATCGGGGGAAGGCGTTCCGGGCGTTGGTGCCGGTGGTTCGGGAGTTGTTGGGCTGAGAGCGAAAGAGGGGCCGCCCAGACGGACGGCCCCTCACCTGTGCGGCCGGTGGGACTCGAACCCACACGGGATTTCTCCCACGGGCACCTAAAACCCGCGCGTATCGCCTATTTCGCCACGACCGCCCCAAAACGGACTATTTCCTTGCAGGCCGTTTTGCCTCGCCCAGTGTACGGGGCTGCGCGTTTCGCCGTCCGCCGCCTCGGCACCAGGTACTCGTAGTCGCGTGGCAGTTGGGGCACAGCAGCCGGAGATTCTCGCGCCGGTCGTCGCCCCAGTCGCCGTTGACGTGGTCGACTTCCAGCGTCATCGGGCACCCGAACCACTCCGGTCCGACGCCGCACTCGGCGCACTCCTCCGGTACGCCCAGCTCGTGGAGCGCACGGCGCAGGAGATGGGTTCTCGTCCGGCCGCCACCATCGTGCTTGACCAGGACGTCCTCGGGACGCTTGCGGCGCGCGGTGTGTGTCTTGCCACGTTGGTGCGCTTGACCGAGAAAGTGCGCCGTCGACAGGCCTTCCTCGGCGACCCACTGACGCAGCAGCGCGCGCTGCGTGCCAGTGTCCGGGCACCCAAGGCGGCGTAGCGTCTCTGCGATGGAGATTGACTCGGCGACCGCTGCGCGCAACTCCTCGGGTGCGGGGCGGCCAGACCTGCCGGAGCTGGAGAAGTGCGAGACGTCGATCCCGAAGTGCGCGAATCGCCGCACAAGGTATTGGCGCAGCCGGCCGTAGGGGCGAGTCCCGAAGTAGGCGATGACCTCGTCCAGACTCGCACACTGCTCGGCGGCCTCAGCCAACCGGTCGCGCGTGTACTGCACGCCGCTGCTCATACAGCACCACCACGAGCACGGCGCTTCCCGCGACCCCGGTAATTGTCCGTGACCGAATGGCAGTTGGGGCAGAGGAACCGAAGGTTCTCGACCCGGTTGTCGCGCCAGTTCCCGTCGATGTGATCGACCTCCAGCGGGAGCGGACGGCCCCGCCACACCGGCTCTGTGCCGCATCGGGCACAGCGCTCCGACATGCCGACGGACGCCATCGCCCACTTGAGCCGGTCGCTGGGGATGCGCCGGGCCTGGCCGACCGGCTGCTCGACGAGCAAGGCCTCCGGCGTTCGGGCGCGCCAGGGTTTTCCTCGCTGTGTTGGCAGCTGGAAGTGCGACGTGTCGATCCCATACGCCTTGATCCTGCGGCTGATGTGCGTGTGGTGGCCGCCGACGACCTCCAGGCCGAGATGGCGCAGCACCTCGCACATGTTCGTGGAAGCAGCCACGGCCCCCTCAAGCACCTCCCTCGTCCACTTCACCCCCTCCTGTTCGAAGTGCGAGACATCCACCCCGAGCTTCTTCATCCGCCCCAGGACATACCGCCGCGTCGAACTCCTCGGATCCACCCCCAACCTCTCCAACGCCTCCGACAACGTCCGCGCCCCACGAGCCGCCTCCTCCAGCCGCTCCCTGGTGTACGCACTGGCCCCCATGCGAGCCCCCTCCGTTTCCGGCCGCGCGTTCGCAGCCCGTACGGAGTAACGAACCGGTTATCGGACAGTCACGCCCGGAAAAGAGAAAGGGGCCCGCACCAGGTCACCCCGGTGCGAGCCGCCAGCAGCGGATATGAACCCCTCAGATGCCCAGATCCTTGATGATCTTGGCCACGTGGCCGGTGGCCTTCACGTTGTACAGGGCTCGTTCGACCTTGCCCTGTTCGTCCACGATCACCGTGGAGCGGATGACGCCGACGACCGTCTTGCCGTAGAGCTTCTTCTCGCCGAAGGCGCCGTAGGCCTCCAGGACCTTCTTGTCCGGGTCGGCCAGCAGCGTGACCTTCAGGGATTCCTTCTCGCGGAACTTGGCCAGCTTCTCCGGCTTGTCGGGGCTGATGCCGATGACGTCGTAGCCGGCGTCGGCCAGGAGCGACAGGTTGTCGGTGAAGTCGCAGGCCTGCTTGGTGCAGCCGGGGGTCAGGGCGGCCGGGTAGAAGTAGATGATGACCTTGCGGCCCTTGTGGGCGGACAGGGAGATCTCGGTGCCGTCGGCGTCCGGGAGGGTGAAGGCGGGGGCCACGTCCCCGGGCTGGAGTCGCTCGCTCATCGGGCCAGGGTAACCGGGGGGCCTTGCGGTGCGGTGAGAGCAAGAGCTGACAGACTGTCCGGGACAGCATCAGAGACTTCGGAGGCCGTACGGTGGCGGACACGTCGGACACCAGAACCCCGGCGCAGATCGAGGCGGACATCAAGCGCCGCCGTGAAGTGCTGGCCGAGACGCTCGACGAGATCGGGGTGCGGGTGCATCCGCAGACGATCATCGGGGATGCGAAGGCCAAGGTCGTCGCCAATCTCGATCACACGGTCGGGCGGGCGTATGTGCAGGTCAACCGGGTGGTCAGTGAGGTGCGGGCGAAGTTCGTCGATGACGAGGGGGCGCCTCGGCTGGAGCGGGTGGTGCCTGTCGCGCTGCTCGCCGTCGGGGTGGTCGGGCTGCTCGCTGTGGGCCGTAAGCGGCGCAAGCGCTGACCCGGGCGCGGACGTACGGGGCGAGGACAGGTAGGTTCGAAGCGTGAGCGCCAACAGAAACGAGCAGGGCACCCCGCATCACGACAAGCTGCCCATCCGGATGCTGCACGACCGGGTTCTGGTCAAGCAGGACGCCGGTGAGGGTGAGCGGCGGTCGGGGGGCGGCATTCTCATTCCCGCCACGGCGGCGGTGGGCCGACGCCTGGCCTGGGCCGAGGTCGTCGCGGTCGGGCAGAACGTACGGACCGTGGAGACCGGTGACCGGGTGCTGTACGACCCGGAGGACCGGGCCGAGGTCGAGGTGCGGGGCGTGGCGTACGTGCTCATGCGGGAGCGTGATCTGCATGCCGTGGCCGCGGACCGGTTCGAGGGGTCGGAGGACTCCACCGGCCTGTATCTCTGAGTCCGTCTCGTGAGAGGGGCTGGTGACCGTGGTCACCAGCCCCTTTGTCGTTCCTTTGCTATGTTCGAGGGGAGCCCGACGAGACGCGCCGTACCGGGACGGAGGCAAAGACGACGCACCCCCGTCCGTACGAAGTCTCGGAGGTGCTTGTCGTGGCCTGGGTTCTGCTGGTCGTCGCCGGTCTGCTGGAAGTCGGCTGGTCGGTCGGGATGAAGTACAGCGAGGGCTTCACGCGGCTGGTTCCGAGCGTGCTCACGGGTGCCGGGATCGTCGCGAGCATGGTTCTGCTGTCGTACGCCGCGAAGTCCCTGCCCATCGGTACCGCCTACGGCGTGTGGGTGGGCATCGGGGCGGCCGGGGCGGCGGTGCTCGGCATGGTGGTGCTGGGTGAGCCGGTCACCGCCGCCCGGATCTTCTTCGTCTGTCTGCTGCTGGTCGCCGTCGTCGGGCTGAAGGCGACCAGCGGTCACTGAGACCGGTCCATGGGGTCTCAGGCGCCGGGGCCTCCGCCGCCCGCGCCGGCCGGTGTGCCGGTCGTACCGCCGCCGGTCGTGTCGCCGCCTCCGGTGGTGGTGCCGGTGGTCGTGCCTCCGGTCGTGCCGCCGCCGGTGGTGGTTCCGCCTCCGGTCGTCGTACCCCCGCCGGTCGTCGTGCCTCCGCCGGTGGTGGTCGGACCGCCGTTGGTGGTCGTGCCGCCGTTGGTGGTCGTGCCGCCGGTGGTGGTGCCGCCGTTGGTCGGGGTGCCGTTGGTGCCGCCGGTGGTCGGGGTGGTGCTCGTGCCGCCGGTGGTCGGGGTCGCGGTGGTGGCGCCGGTGGTCTGGTCACCGGTCGTGCCCGGCTGGGCCGAGGAACTGGCGCTGGGGGGCTGCGGCTGGTCGGCGCCCTGCTGGAGCTGGAGGTCGAAGTCGGAGGCCGGGGTGCCGGTCAGCGCGTCGTGCGTGTACTGGGCCCAGATCTGGGTGGGCGCGCCGCCGCCGTTGATGCGGGGCAGGCCGAGGGCGCCGTACAGCGGCATGTGCTTGGCCGTCACCGGGTCCTGGCCCATGACCGAGACCACGGTGGCCAGGTCGGGGGTGTAGCCCGCGAACCAGGCGGCGGTGTCGTTCTCGGCGGTACCGGTCTTGCCGGCCGCCGGGCGGCCGGCGGCCTGGGCGGCGGTGGCGGTGCCGTTGTCGACCACGCTCTGGAGCATGGAGGTGGTGGTGTCGGCGGCCTCGCGGCTGACGGCCTGCTTGGCCTGCTGGTCGGGCAGCTTGACGTCCTCGGTGCCATCCTTGGTGATCTTCTCGATCAGGGTGTACGTGCCGTGCTTGCCGTGGTTGGCGAGCGTGGCGTAGGCCTCCGCCATGTTCAGAACGCTGGCGTTGGCGGTGCCGAGGGCGATGGACGGGTACGGCTGCATGTCCGGGGTGTCGGGCTTGAGGCCGAGGTCGACCGCGGTCTGCTTGACCTTGGACGGGCCGACGTCGACGGCCATCTGCGCGTAGACGGCGTTCACGGACAGGTCGGTCGCCTTGGTGACGGTGATCTGGCCGTACGACTTCTGGTCCTCGTTCTGCGGGGCGTAGGCGCCGCCGCTCCAGCCCTGTACGGGGCGCTCGTTGGTGCCGTCGTACATGGTGTTGGGGGTGATGGTGCGGCCGTCCTGGGTGGTCGAGCCGTTCTGCACCGCCGAGGTGAAGACGAAGGGCTTGAAGGTGGAGCCGACCTGGAAGTCACCGCGGGTGGCGCCGTTGGTGTACTGCTTGACGTAGTCGATGCCGCCGTAGATGGCGACGACCTTGCCGGTCTTCGGGTCGACGGAGGCGCCGCCGGCGCGGACGTAGCTGTCGGCCTTGTTGTTCTTCTTGTCCAGCTTGGAGATCAGCTGGTCGTCGACCGCCTTGACGAAGGCGTCCTGCCTGTTCTTCTGGATGGTGGTGGTGATGCGGTAGCCGCCGGCCGCGAGCTGGTCGTCGGTGAGGATGTTGTTGGTGGTCAGGTAGTGCTTGACCGCCTCGACGAGGTAGCCGCGCTGGCCGGACATGCCCGTGGAGACCGTCTGCTCCTTCGGCATGGGGAACTTCATCCCGGCGCGCGTGGACTGGCTGAGCCAGCCCTTCTTGACCATGCCGTCCAGGACGTAGTTCCAGCGGGCGACGGCCGCGGTCTTGTTCTCGGGGTGGGCCACGACGTCGTACTCGCTGGGCGCGTTGACGAGCGCGGCGAGGTAGGCGGCGCGGGCCGGGTCGAGGTTCTGGGCGTCCACGCCGTAGTAGGCCTGGGCGGCGGACTGGATGCCGTAGGCGTTGCGGCCGAAGTAGCTGGTGTTGAGGTAGCCCTCCAGGATCTCGTCCTTGGACTTCTGCTGGTCCAGCTTGATCGCGATGAAGAACTCCTTGGCCTTGCGGGTGACCGTCTGTTCCTGGGCCAGGTAGTAGTTCTTCACGTACTGCTGGGTGATCGTCGAGCCGGACTGTGTGCCCTTGCCGGTCGCGGTGTTCCAGGCGGCGCGGAGCATGGCCTTGGGGTCGACGGCGGACTCGGTGTAGAAGTCGCGGTCCTCGGCGGCCAGTACGGCGTGCTGGGCGTCCTTGGAGACCTGGGCGAGGGTGACGTTCTCGCGGTTGATCTGTCCGTCGCGGGCGATCTGGGAGCCGTCGGCGTAGAGGTAGACGTTGGCCTGCTTGGTGGCGAGGGCGTTGGCGGGCGGGATGTTGACCATCGAGTAGCCGAGGAAGAACAGGCCGATGATCAGCAGCACGCCGAAGAGGAAGGTGCCGAGCACCATGCGCCAGGTGGGGATGATCCGCCGCCATCCGGTCCGCTTGGGCCGCTTCGGCTTCTTGCCCTTGCCACCGCCGGTGCCGTCGCCTCCGGCGAGGAGGGGTGTGGCTGCCTCGGAGGAGGGGGCGGGGGCCTGGCCGGGGATCTGGCGGGAGGCGGTGGGGGCGGTGCGATGGCCGGTGCCGTTTTCGTTGCCGGGGCGGGGGCCGGGGGTGTTTGCGGTGCCGTTGCCGGGGTGGGGGCCGTTTGCGGTGCCGGGGCGTCGGGTGCGTGCGGCTGCCGCGCCTGCGGCGCCCGCTGCCGCCGTGCCCGCTGCGCCCGCCTGGGATGCCTGGCCGGCGGCGTTCGCGGCACCGGCGCCGGCGGCTGCGGCCGTGCCGGCGGCGCCGAGCGCTCCGGCCGTGCGGGCAGCCCGGTTCGCACCGCCGGGCCGTCCGGCTCGGGGTGCGGTGTCCGGCGTGTTGGTACGAGGAGTACGCCCGTCGGCGTCCGGCTCGGTGGCTGCGTTCCTGGCGGGGTCGCCGGGCTCGGCCGCGCGGGGTGCACCGATCCGCCGAAGGACCTGGGTGGTCTCGGGCGCCCGCGTCTCATCGGGGCCCTGACCTGCCCGGGCCGACGTACCCGACGTACCCGGCTGCTCGTCCTGGGCGCGTCGGGGCGCGTTGACCCGCCGCAGCACCTGCGTGCTCTCGGGCGACTGGGGCTTCTCGGCACCGGACGCGGCGGGCCCGGAAGCACCACGAGCCGCGTCAGCACCGGAGCCCTCGCGGGCCCCGGCCTGTCCCGCAGCCGAAGCACCCTCGCGACCGGAAGCCCCACCGGACCGCCCGGCATCACCGCCGGAACCGACGCCACCACGGGACGCGGCCTGCCCGGCAGCCGAAGCATTGTCGGAGCCGGAGCCGGAGGAGACGGAGCCGGAGGAGCCGGAGCCGGAGGAGACGGAGCCGCCGGAGGCCGACGCCCTGCCGGGCGCCGAAGCAGCGCGGGAACCGCTGTCGCCGCGCGCCGGAGCCGGGCCGGAAGCGGAGGTCGAGGCGTCGTCGGCGGCGGAAGTCTCGCGTGCCGCCGCAGCGTCGGCACCACGGGCCGCCGCAGCCCCACCAACCCCGGAAGCCCCGCCGGACGCCAAAGCCCCAGACCCAGCCCCACGGGACCCAGAAGCCGTACCGGCACCCACAACCCCATCGGACCCCGAAGCCCCGCCAGACCCGGAAGCCGTACCGGCACCCGCAACCCCGCCGGACCCGGAAGCCCCGCCAGACCCGGAAGCCGTACCGGCCCCCGCAGCCCCGCCGGACCCGGACCTGTTCGTCCCCTTCGTCCCCTCCTGTTCGGCGCGGCCTCCGCGGGCCGCCTGGCGGGCTCGGGCGATCGAGGTGGTTCGGTCCTGGGGGGCCGTCGGCTCACCCGTTCGGCCTACTCCTGTCTGCCCAGGCTGCCCGGCCTCGGCAGGGCTCTCCGCCCGTGCGGGACCCTCGGCCTTCGTTCCCTCGCCCGGTCGGGGTCCCGGGGTGCCGGGCCCTTCAGCCGGCAGCGGCTTTTCCGGCGCCACGCCGTCGTTCGGCTGCTGCGGCTGCGGCTCGTCGCTCATGTCGTGCACGGACTCCTGTTTCGCGTCGTACGTTGCCGTACGCCTCGTACGCCTTCTGCCCCCAGTCTGAAGACTCTCGCACCTGGCGTTCCGTTCCCGGATTCCGGCACGGTTCGGCACGAAAATGCGTGGCCGGTCGCCGGGCCTCCGGACTAGGCTCCTGCGCTTCGGTGTCGAGCGGTCCCTGGAGGTGGACTGACGTGGGCGCGGGACGGTTGTACGTGGCCGTCGCGGCGGGGGGATTCAGACGGTACGCGACGTATCGGGCCGCCACTGCGGCAGGGGTGTTCACGAACACGGTCTTCGGACTGATCCTCGTCTATACCTACCGGGCGCTGTGGGACGCGAAGCCGCACCTCGGGGGGTATGACGAGGCGCAGGTCGTGACCTATGTGTGGCTGGGGCAGGCGTTCTTGTCGACGCTCGCGATCGGGGGCGGGGGCGTCGAGGAGGAGCTGATGGATCGCATCCGTTCGGGGGACGTGGCGATCGATCTGTACCGGCCCGCCGATCTCCAGCTGTGGTGGCTCGCCGCCGATCTCGGGCGGGCCTGTTTCCAGCTGCTCGGGCGGGGTGTCGTGCCGTTCGTCTTCGGTGCGCTGTGTTTTCCGGTCTATCTGCCCACCGACGCCGGCACCTGGCTGGCCTTCCTGGTCGCGGTGCTGCTGGCGATGGTGGTCGGCTTCGGGATCCGGTATCTGGTGGCGCTGAGCGCGTTCTGGCTGCTGGACGGCACGGGGGTGAGCCAGATGATGTGGTTGGCCGGGTTCTTCTGCAGCGGGATGCTGCTGCCGCTGAACGTCTTTCCGGGCGCGCTCGGCGAGGTCGTACGGGCGCTGCCGTGGTCCTCGCTGCTCCAGGGGCCGGCCGATGTGCTGCTGGGGCACGCGGATCCGGTGCGGACGTATCTCTTTCAGGGGGCGTGGGCGGTGGTGCTGCTGGGTCTGGGCCGGCTGATGCAGTCGGCGGCGACGCGGCGGGTGGTGGTCCAGGGTGGGTGACAACCCCACGGAGCCCCCCACGGAGACCCCCACAGAGACTCCCACGGAGGCTCGCCTGGTGACCGGGGTGCGGGCCTACGGGATGATCGCCGGGATGTGGATGCGGTCCACGATGGCCTACCGGGCGTCGTTCGTCATGACCACGTTCGGGAACTTCGCGGCGACCTCCTTCGACTTCGTGGCGATCATGCTGATGTTCTCGCGGGTGCGCGCGCTCGGCGGTTACTCGCTGCCGGAGGTGGCGTTCCTGTACGGGCTGTCGGCCCTGGCCTTCGGGCTGGCCGATCTGGCGATCGGCTCGATGGACCGGCTGGGGCGGCGGGTGCGGGACGGCACGCTGGACACGCTGCTGGTGCGGCCGGTGCCGGTGCTGGCGCAGGTGGCGGCCGACCGGTTCGCGCTGCGGCGCCTGGGCCGGGTGGTGCAGGGCTCGCTGATCCTTGGCTGGTCGCTGACCGGGGTCGGCATCGCCTGGACGCCGCTGAAGCTGCTGCTGATGCCGGTGATGGTGCTGAGCGGCTTCGCGATCTTCAGTGCGGTGTTCGTGGCGGGGGCGGCGTTCCAGTTCGTGGCGCAGGACGCCTCCGAGGTGCAGAACGCCTTCACCTACGGCGGGGTGACGCTGTTGCAGTATCCGCCGACGGTGTTCGCGAAGGAGCTGGTGCGCGGGGTGACCTTCGTGCTGCCGCTGGCCTTCGTCAACTGGCTGCCCGCGACCTACGTGCTGGGGCGGCCGTATCCGCTGGACCTGCCGGAGTGGGTGGCGTTCACGCCTCCGCTGGTCGCGGCGGGCTGCTGTGCGCTGGCCGGGCTGGCCTGGCGGGCGGGACTTCGTTCGTATCGGAGCACAGGGAGTTAGGGAGCCAGGGTGAGTGACTTCATCGTGCTCGAAAACGTCGAGAAGGTCTTCGAGGTGCGCAAGAAGACCGGGTTCCTCAAGCGGGAGCGGCGTGCGGTGCGGGCGGTGGACTCGCTGTCGTTCACCGTGGCGCGTGGGGAGATGGTGGGCTACATCGGGCCGAACGGCGCGGGGAAGTCGACCACGATCAAGATGCTGACCGGCATCCTGACGCCGAGCGCCGGGCGGCTGCGGGTGGCGGGGATCGATCCCTCGCGGGAGCGGACGCGGCTCGCGCACCGGATCGGGGTGGTGTTCGGGCAGCGTACGACGCTGTGGTGGGACCTGCCGCTGATCGACTCGTACCGGCTGGCGCACCGCATGTACCGCATCCCCGACGCCCGGTACCGGGAGAACCTGGACCGCTGCGTCGAACTCCTGGAACTGGGCACCCTGTTGGACGTGCCGGTGCGGCAGCTGTCGCTGGGTCAGCGGATGCGCGGGGACATCGCGGCGGCGCTGCTGCACGATCCGGAGGTGCTGTACCTGGACGAGCCGACGATCGGCCTGGATGTCGTGTCGAAGGCCAAGGTACGGGGATTCTTGCGGGAGTTGAACACCGAGCGCGGTACGACGGTGCTGCTGACCACGCACGATCTGCAGGACATCGAGCAGTTGTGTTCGCGGGTGATGGTGATCGACCATGGCCGGCTGATGTACGACGGTCCGCTCGCGGGGCTGCACGAGGCCGGGGAGAGCGAGCGGACGCTGGTGGTGGACCTGGAGCGGGAGCTGCCGCCGGTCGAGGTGCCGTCGGCGCGGGTGGTGAGGGTCGAGGGGCCGCGGCAGTGGCTGGCGTTCCCGGCGGGGCAGTCGGCGGCGCCGGTCGTGGCGCATCTCGCGGCGGAGTATCCGCTGGTCGACCTGTCGGTGCGGGAACCGGACATCGAGGCTGTCATCGCCAAGATGTACGCGGAGAAGGCCGTCTCGTAGGCTGCTGTCATGACCGACGACGCAGTCCCGGCAGTCCCGGACCACCACCGGGCCGCCGCTCCCGCCCCGGACCTCCGCGCCTCCGACGCCGACCGTGAGCGAGTGGCCGAGGTGCTGCGGGACGCGCTGGCCGAGGGCCGGCTCGACATGGCGGAGTTCGAGGAGCGGCTGGAAGCGGCCTACAAGGCGCGCACGTACGGCGAGTTGACCCCGATCACCCGCGATCTGCCGGCGGCCACCGCCCCTGCGCCGGTTTCGTTCACCAAGGAGCCGGTGGAGAAGGGGAGTTGGGCGTCCCGGATCGTCGGCGGTGAGGGGTCGTCGACGGGCGGGGTCGCGATCATGTCGGGGTTCCAGCGCAAGGGCCGCTGGACGGTGCCGAAGCGGTTCACCTGCCTCGCGTTCATGGGCGGCGGCGAGATCGACCTGCGCGAGGCGAACTTCGCGGACCACGAGGTCGAGATCAACTGCGTGGCGATCATGGGCGGGGTGCAGGTGACCGTGCCGCCGGGGGTCGAGGTCGTCGTCCGGGGCATCGGTGTCATGGGTGGCTTCGACCATCCCCACGACGACGAGCCGCCCGAGCCCGGCGCTCCGCGGGTGGTCATCGGGGGGTTCGCCTTCTGGGGCGGGGTCGCGGTGGAGCGCAAGGTCACCCGGGCCGAGCAGAAGCGGCTCAAGGAGGAGCGCAGGATGCTGCGCGAGCAGCGACGGGAGGAGCGGCACGAGTTGCATCGGGCTCGGCGGGAAGAACGCCGGGACCGGAGGCGCTGAGCACCGTTGGCGGCTGCGGGTTCGTCGTGGCTGGTCGCGCCCACGCGGCGGAGCCGCATATCGATACAGCCCCGCGCCCCTAGGTCACTTTGTGCAGACCTTGGTCAGTTCGCCGGCGGCGTCCGTCACCGGGCTCACGTCCGGCGTCCTGTCCCCGTTCTTGATCGCCGTACGCACGTTCCCGACGGCCTTCTTCACGTCGTCGACCGCCTTGTTCACGTCCGCGTGGCCGGTCTTGTCGCCGATCTTGTCCAGGTTCTTCTCGATGGAGTCGAGGGACTCGTCGGCCTGCGTCGGATCGTTCGCGGCGTTCTCCACGGCCTGTTGGAGGCCGGTGACGCTGTCGGCGATGGCGTCGGCGGTGTGTACGCAGTCCAGGGCCTTGCTGACGCTGTCGCACCCGGAGGTGAGCGCGGCGGTGGCCACGACGGCGGCGACGGCGATGAGATGGCGGCGTCGGCTGACGGCCATGATGGTGGTCCCTCCCCTGATAAGGCCTGGTTAGGCTGCCGTACCCCTAGGACGCGGGTGCGGGCGCACGGGTTGCCCGCGTGCGCCCGCCCTGTTGGTCTGCCCTTTACGTTCCGCGCTACTTGCTCAGGGTGGCTTCCAGAGCCGCCCGCTGGATCGCGGCCAGCTCGGTGCAGCCGGTGACGGCGAGGTCGAGCAGGGCGTTCAGTTCGTCGCGGGCGAAGGGCTCGGCCTCGGCGGTGCCCTGGACCTCGACGAAGCGGCCGTCGCCGGTGCAGACGACGTTCATGTCGGTCTCGGCGCGCACGTCCTCCTCGTAGCAGAGGTCGAGCAGCGGGACGCCGCCGACGATGCCGACCGAGACGGCGCTGACGGTGCCGGTGAGCGGCTGGCGGCCGTGCTTGATCAGCTTCTTGCCCTGGGCCCAGGAGATGGCGTCGGCGAGCGCCACGTATGCGCCGGTGATGGCGGCTGTACGCGTGCCGCCGTCGGCCTGGAGGACGTCGCAGTCGAGGACGATGGTGTTCTCGCCGAGCGCCTTGTAGTCGATGACGGCGCGCAGGGAGCGGCCGATGAGGCGGGAGATCTCATGGGTACGGCCGCCGATCTTGCCCTTGACGGACTCGCGGTCGCCGCGGGTGTTGGTGGCGCGGGGCAGCATGGCGTACTCCGCGGTGACCCAGCCCTCGCCGCTGCCCTTGCGCCAGCGCGGGACTCCTTCGGTCACGGAGGCGGTGCAGAACACCTTGGTGTCGCCGAAGGAGACGAGGACGGAGCCCTCGGCGTGCTTGCTCCAGCCGCGCTGGATGGTGACCGGGCGGAGCTGTTCGGGGGTACGGCCGTCGATGCGAGACATGGCGACGAGCCTAGCCGCACGTGGGGAAGGGGCTCCTCCCGCCTCGGGAAGAGCCCCTTATAGGTGAACCGGCACGCCTGATAGGTGAACCGGCACGGCGGCTCACATCATGTCTTCGATCTCCGCGGCGATCGGGTCGGCGTCGGTGCCGATGACGACCTGGATCGCGGTGCCCATCTTGACGACGCCGTGGGCGCCGGCGGCCTTCAGGGCGGCGTCGTCGACCAGGGAGGCGTCGTGCACCTCGGTGCGCAGCCGGGTGATGCAGCCCTCGATCTCGTCGATGTTGTCGATACCGCCGAGGCCGGCGACGATCTTCTCAGCCTTGCTGGCCATTTCGGTCTCCTCACGCACAGTTGGCCCAGTTTCGCGAGCGATGGCGCCGTACGTACCGAAAGATGACGTCACAGCATCCCAATCGTCCGTAACTGGTCTACACCACCTGACAGGCGGTCGCCAACTCATGAGTGCCGACACCGAGACCTCTGCCGCACGTCGACGGTGGCAGACGGCCTTCCAGGGCCTGCAGAAGATGGGTCGCAGCCTCCAGCTGCCGATCGCGGTGCTGCCGGCGGCGGGCATCCTGAACCGGCTGGGCCAGCCGGACGTGTTCGGCAAGGACGGGCTGGGCTGGACCGACGTCTCCAAGGTGATGACGGGCGCGGGCGGCGCCCTGCTCGACGGCTCCCTCGGCCTGCCGCTGCTGTTCTGCGTGGGCGTGGCGATCGGCATGGCGAAGAAGGCGGACGGCTCGACGGCGCTCGCGGCGGTGGCCGGTTTCCTCGTCTACTACGGCGTACTCCACCAGTTCCCCGAGACCTGCCCGGGCGGCTCCACGGCGATCCCGCAGGTCGGCTGCCAGGTCAGCACCGGCGCGGGGGTGGGCGCGGTGACACCGTTCACCTTTCAGAACCCGGGTGTCTTCGGCGGCATCGTCATGGGTCTGCTGGCCGCGTTCTTCTGGGCGCGGTTCCATCGCACCAGGCTGGTGGACTGGCTGGGCTTCTTCAACGGGCGGCGGCTGGTGCCGATCATCATGGCGTTCGTCGCCATCGTCTTCGCCGCTCTGTGCCTGTGGATCTGGCCGCCGGTCGGGCACGCGCTGGAGAGCTTCAGCCACTGGCTGCGGTCCATCGGATCCTGGGGCGCGGGTGTCTTCGGGGTGGCGAACCGCGCGCTGCTGGTGGTCGGCCTGCACCAGTTCCTGAACGTGCCCATGTGGTTCCAGTTCGGCAGCTACACCAAGCCGGACGGCACGGTGGTGCACGGCGACATCAACATGTTCCTGGCCGGCGATCCGCACGCGGGCCAGTTCACCTCGGGCTTCTTCCCGATCATGATGTTCGCGCTGCCGGCCGCCGCGCTGGCCATCACGCACTGCGCGAAGCCGGGCCGCCGCAAGGAGGTCGGCGGTCTGATGCTCTCGGTGGCGCTGACGTCGTTCGTGACGGGCATCACCGAGCCGATCGAGTACTCCTTCCTCTTCATCGCACCGGTCCTGTACGCCGTGCACGCCGTGCTCACGGGTGTCTCGATGGCGGTGACCTGGGCGCTCGGGGTGCACGACGGGTTCAGCTTCTCGGCCGGCCTGATCGACTACGTGATCAACTGGGACCTGGCGACCCGGCCGTGGGCGATCATCCCGATCGGCCTGTGCTTCGCACTGGTCTATTACGTCGTCTTCCGGTTCGCCATCACGCGGTTCGACCTGAAGACGCCGGGCCGGGAGCCGGAGGACGAGGTCGAGGACATCACCAAGGCGTGAGCCCTGTGGCCCCCTTAGCACACCGGCACGGCGCGTAGCGTTTCGGTAGCGGATTTCGTGGTTCCTTATCCCGCCTTCATCGTGCTACAACAGGTCTACACCACTGAGTGGTGTAGACCACCACCGATGGAGGAACCAACCATGAGCACCGCCACCGCCACGGCGGCTCCCGCAAAGAAGCGGGGATCCGGCCTGTTCCAGGGCCTGCAGAAGGTCGGCCGCAGCCTGCAGCTCCCCATCGCCGTACTGCCGGCGGCGGGCATCCTCCTGCGCCTGGGCCAGCAGGACGTCCACGACAAGCTGCACCTGCCCGACAAGGTCACGGCAGTGTTCGCCACGGCTGGTGGCGCCATCTTCGACAACCTGCCGATGCTGTTCTGCATCGGCGTCGCGATCGGCTTCGCCAAGAAGGCCGACGGCTCGACGGCGCTCGCCGCCCTGGTCGGCTTCCTGGTCTACAGCAACGTGCTGAAGGCGTTCCCGGTCACCGAGGCCAAGATCACCACGGGCGCGGACATACCCGCGACCTACAACAACCCCGGTGTCCTCGGCGGCATCCTCATGGGTCTGCTGGCCGCGGTGCTGTGGCAGCGCTACCACCGCAAGAAGCTGGTGGACTGGCTCGGCTTCTTCAACGGCCGCCGGCTGGTGCCGATCATCATGGCCTTCGTCGGCACCCTCATGGGCGTCTTCTTCGGTCTGGTCTGGAAGCCCATCGGTGAGGGCATCTCGCACGCCGGTGAGTGGATCACCGGCCTCGGCGCGGTGGGCGCGGGTCTGTTCGGTCTGGTCAACCGTGCGCTGATCCCGGTCGGCATGCACCAGTTCGTGAACACCGTCTCCTGGTTCCAGATCGGCGACTACAAGAACTCCGCCGGCCAGATCGTCCACGGTGACCTCAACCGCTTCTTCGCCGGTGACCCGCACGCCGGTATGTTCATGTCCGGCTTCTTCCCGATCATGATGTTCGGTCTGCCGGCCGCCGCGATCGCCATCGCGCACTCCGCCCGCCCCGAGCGCCGCAAGGCCGTCCTCGGCATGATGATCTCCCTCGCGCTGACCTCGTTCGTCACCGGTGTCACCGAGCCCATCGAGTTCTCCTTCATGTTCATCGCCCCGGTGCTGTACGCCATCCACGCGGTGCTGACGGCCCTGTCCATGGCGGTCACCTGGGCGCTCGGGGTGCACGCGGGCTTCACCTTCTCCGCGGGCTTCATCGACTACGCGCTCAACTGGAACCTCGCGACCAAGCCCTGGCTGATCATCCCGATCGGCCTGGTGTTCGCGGCGGTCTACTACGTGGTCTTCCGCTTCGCGATCACCAGGTTCAACCTCCCCACCCCGGGCCGCGAGCCCGAGGAGGAGATCGAGGACCTCACGAAGGCGTGACGGCCGCGACGGCATGAGGAAGGCCCCGGAGCCATTGAGGCTCCGGGGCCTTCCCCGTACGTAACGCGTGCGTGGCGGCCTCAGATCTCGTACGTCACCCGCGGTGCGGCCAGGTCCACCGGCCCCGCGAACACCTCGCGCGCGTCACGGAGGTTGGCCTCGGGGTTCGTCCACGGGGGGATGTGGGTGAGGATCAGGCGCCGGGCCCCGGCCCGGGCCGCCGTCTCGCCCGCCTCACGGCCGTTGAGGTGCAGGTCCGGGATGTTCTCCTTGCCGTGCGTGAACGCGGCCTCGCACAGGAACAGGTCGGTGTCCCGGGCCAGCTCGTCCAGGGTCTCGGTGACGCCCGTGTCCCCGGAGTACGTCAGGGACTTCCCGGCGTGCTCGATCCGGATGCCGTACGCCTCCACGGGGTGGCGGACCCGCTCGGTGTGCACCGTGAACGGGCCGATCTCGAACGTGGAGGGCTTGACCGTGTGGAAGTCGAAGACCTCGCTCATCGAGGAGGCGGACGGGACGTCGTCGTAGGCCGTGGTCAGGCGCTGCTCGGTGCCCTCGGGGCCGTAGACCGGGATGGGGTCGCAGCGGCCGCCGTCGTGGCGGTAGTAACGCGCGACGAAGTACGCGAGCATGTCGATGCAGTGATCGGCGTGCAGATGGCTGAGGAAGATCGCGTCAAGGTCGTAGAGACCGCAGTGGCGCTGCAACTCGCCCAGGGCGCCGTTGCCCATGTCAAGGAGCAGCCGGAAGCCGTCGGCCTCGACGAGGTAGCTCGAACAGGCCGATTCCGCGGACGGGAACGACCCCGAGCAGCCGACGACGGTGAGCTTCATGAAGCAGAAACCTCCGTTGGCGGTGAAGATCAAAGCGGAAAGATCAAAAGGGCAGGAAACGGGGGTCGTGCGGTTTGTCGAGCGTAAGGCGCGAAAGGGCGGGTCGCTCCTCTGCAAAGGGCCGTTGTGGGCGAACTCACCTGTGCTGTCACCGGTTCGGCTGGACCGGGGGCGTACGAGTCTTCGCAGAGGGCGCGCGATGAACGGCGCGCGCCGGTAACGTCGTCGTATGGACACGTCATGGTGGCTGGCGCTCGCGGCCGTGGTCCTGCTCGCGCTCGTCGCCACGCTCATCGACGGCTGGGGGCGCGGTCGCCGGCCCGGTGGGCGACGTCTGCGGCCGCCGGGCCGGGCGGGTACGCGCGCGCGTGCCGAACGGCCGGCCCCCGGAGACATCTGGTGGGCCGACGTGCCGTACGAGGACCGCGCCGATGCGAAGGACCGGCCGTGTCTGGTGCTGGCCGTGCGCGGGAACCGGGCCACGGTCGCGAAGATCACCAGCAAGTACCACGACGAGCGGGCCGGGGTGATCCCCCTGCCCCCGGGCGCGGTCGGCGACGCCCGGGGGAGGCCCAGCTTCCTGGAGACGGACGAGCTGCGCGAGGTGCCGTTCGGCGACTTCCGGCGCCGGGTGGGTGTGGTGGACCCGGTTCTGTGGGACCAGGTACGGCACCTGGCGGGCTGAAAAACCTACTTCGCGGTCACCTACTTCACGGTCACCGTCACCGTCCACTCCTGGATGCCCATGCACGACACGCCGCCCGGTTTCGCCGGCTTCGCGCACAGGGGGCGTGAGGACGTCAGCTTCTCGGTGCCGGTGGCCACCGCCTGGTAGGCGGCCGTCGCGTTGCCGGGCTGGACGACGAAGCCCGCGTTGATGCCCTTCAGAGCGGTGCCGCTGGCCATGACCGGCTTCCAGGGGCGGGACTTGGTGCCGTCCAGGGTCAGCCGGACCTCGCCGCCCTTGGCCACACAGACCGTGCGGCCGGTGTCGGCGGCCTTCAGCTCCACCGTGGCGGGACAGCCTCCCGGGGCCGAGGCCGAGGCCGAGGGTGCCGGCGGTGAGACCTGGCCGGCGCTTCCGGGGTGTGTGCCCGAGCCGCTCTTGGAGCCGCAACCGGCGAGCAGCAGCACCGCGCCCGCGAGGGCCGCGAGGGACGTCGTGCTACGACGCATGGGGGTTCGCCTTTCTGCCGTGGCCGTGGGGAGTCGGCCGCCTGGTGCAGATGAGACGTACCAGCACGACGAACGGATCCCGCACGCGGAGTGTTTCCTTCCGCGTGCGGGATCACAGGGTTCACTGCAAGGGATCAGCTGGTCGTCACGGCCGTGTCGTCCACGACGAAGCTGGTCTGCTGGGAGGAGTCCTCCACCCCGGTGAACTTCAGGGTGACCGTCTGGCCCGCGAACGAGGACAGGTCGAAGGTCTTCTGCACGTAGCCCGAGGCCGCGTTGACGTTCGAGTACGTCGCCAGGGTCGTGGAGCCCGCGCTCACCGTCAGCTTGTCGTAGGCGGTGCTGCCGGTCTCGGCGGTGTCGATGTGCAGGTAGAAGGTGAAGCTCGCCTTGCAGCCGGCCGGGATGGTCACCGACTGGGACAGCGTGTCGGTGTGGCTGGAGCCGTAGCCGTCGAGCCAGGCGTAGTACGAGCCGCTGTGGGCCGCCTCACCGGTGTCGTTGGTGATGACCCCGCTGGACGCGGTCCAGGCCGTGTTGCCGGACTCGAAGCCCGGGTTCGACAGCAGCTGGGCGGAGGTGCAGGTGCCGCCGCCGGAGGAGGAGACGGTCCAGGTGAAGGAGGTCGAGCCGGTCGCGCCGGTGGAGTCGGTCGCGGTGACGGTGACCTGGTAGGTGCCCGCGGTGGACGCGGTGCCGGAGATCAGGCCGGTGGAGCTGTTGATCGACAGGCCGGTGGGCAGGCCGGAGGCGCTGTAGGTGAGCGAGGCGCTGCCGCTGTCCGAGGCCTTGATCTGGAGGCTGGCCGAGCTGCCGGTGGTGGTGGACTGGCTGCCGGGGTTGGTGACGGTCACCGTGTTGCCACCGGTGCTGCCACCGGAGGTGAAGGCGGCGGTGCCGTTCGGGGTGCCCCAGCCGGTCGGGCCGTCGTAGCCGGTGCCCGCGGTGCAGAAGTACGACGGGGAGCAGGAGCCGTTGGAGCCGCTGGTCACGTCGTACAGGTTGCCGGTGTGCTGGTACGGGTACTTCGCCGGGTAGTCGCTGGAGCCCGGGGTGCCCGCGAGGGCGTAGACGCTCGCGATGATCGGCGAGGAGGCGCTGGTGCCGCCGTAGACCGCCCAGCCGGAGCCGCCGAAGGTGTCGTAGACCGCCACGCCGGTGGCCGGGTCGGCGACCGCGGAGACGTCGGCCTCCATGCGCTTGGAGCAGCCGGTGTCGGTCTGCCAGCTCGGCTTCGGGTCGTACGCCGAGCAGCCGGAGCCGGTGCCCTCGGTGGAGCTGGTGTTCCACACCGACTCGCTCCAGCCACGGGAGTTGGAGGCGGTGGTGAGCGCGGTGCCGCCGACGGCGGTCACGTACTGGGAGGTCGCCGGGTACTCGGCGCCGTAGGCGGAGTCGCCCGCGGAGACGGTGATCGCGACGCCCGGGTGCTTGAAGTACTGGGAGTCCTCGCTGGTCTGGGCGGAGGACTCGGAGCCGCCCCAGCTGTTGGAGATGAACTTGGCGCCGAGTGCCACGGCCTCGTTCTCGGCGGTGCCGAGGTCGGCGTCGGTGGCGGAGTTGGCCTCGACCAGGTCGATGTTGCAGTTCGGGCAGACCGCGCTGACCATGTCGATGTCGAGCATCTCTTCACCGGCCCAGCCGGTGTCGTTGGTCGGCAGCGAGGTGGTGGAGCCGGTCTGGCTGACCTGCTTGAAACAGCCGTTGGCCTTGGTGCAGGCGGAGAGGCCGTAGGTGGAGCGGTAAGTGGCCAGGTCCGACTCGGCGTTGGGGTCGTTGAAGGCGTCGACGATGGCGACGGTCATGCCGGAACCGGCCGCCGTGGGCAGGTTGTAGGCGCTGTGCAGGTTGGCCGGGGAGAGGCCGGAGGGCGTGGCGGCGGCGACGGCCGCGGCCAGGCGCTGCTTGATGTCGGTGCGGCGCTGGGCGAAGCAGGACGCGTGGCCGGGCTGGGCGGTGGCGCACAGGTGCTGGGTCGGCACCTTCTGGCCGGCCTTGCCGGTGGTGTGGAACGTCTGCCGCTTCGGGTCGGTCAGGGCCTTGCTGTTCTGCGTCACCTTGGAGGTGTGGGGCGCTGGAGCGGTGGCCGCCTGGGCCGCCCCGGCCGTCGGTGCGGCGCTGAAGCCGGCGACGGTGAGGGCGAGGGCGGGGAAGGCGACGGCGACGAGTCTTCGCAGACTGCGTCTCCGGCTGCTCGGGCGTGACTCACGCATGGGGTGCTGCCTCCGGTTGAAGTGGGGATTCGCACTGGATTGGCAGGCCCGTGACGCGCGTAGCGGCGGCAGAACCGCGCAGTCATGAGCATGACACTCTCAGGCACCTGTCATGACGCCCGGTGAGCGTGACATGACAGGGTGCGGGAGGACCGTAGCTCTGGCCCCGACACCACGGGCAGTGGTGAAAGAATTTCTTTGCCTCGCCATAGGAATGGCTTAGCCCCCTCATAAGAGGGGGCTGGTGACCGCTTGATGCGCGTTAATGCGGTGTTACGCGTGACGTGCTATTGAGTCACGCCCAGAGCTGGCCCTGGAGTGTCTCGATGGCCTCCTCGGTGGTGGCCGCCGTGTAGACACCGGTGGACAGGTACTTCCAGCCGCCGTCGGCCACGATGAAGACGATGTCGGCGGACTCCCCCGCCGTGACCGCCTTCTTTCCGACCCCGATCGCCGCGTGCAGGGCGGCGCCGGTGGAGACGCCCGCGAAGATGCCCTCCTGCTGCAGGAGCTCCCGGGTGCGGGTGACCGCGTCGGCCGAGCCGACCGAGAAGCGGGTGGTGAGGACCGAGGCGTCGTACAGCTCCGGTACGAAGCCCTCGTCGAGGTTGCGCAGGCCGTAGACCAGGTCGTCGTAGCGCGGTTCGGCGGCGACGATCTTCACGTCCGGCTTGTGCTCGCGCAGGTAGCGGCCGACGCCCATCAGGGTGCCGGTGGTGCCGAGGCCCGCGACGAAGTGGGTGATCGAGGGGAGGTCGGCGAGGATCTCCGGGCCGGTCGTGGCGTAGTGGGCGCCGGCGTTGTCCGGGTTGCCGTACTGATAGAGCATCACCCAGTCGGGGTGCTCGGCGGCCAGTTCCTTGGCCACGCGTACGGCGGTGTTGGAGCCGCCCGCGGCCGGCGAGGAGATGATCTCGGCGCCCCACATGCCGAGCAGGTCCCGGCGCTCCTGCGAGGTGTTCTCGGGCATCACGCAGACCATGCGGTAGCCCTTGAGCTTGGCCGCCATGGCGAGGGAGATACCGGTGTTGCCGGAGGTCGGCTCCAGGATCGTGCAGCCCGGGGTGAGCCGGCCGTCCTTCTCCGCCTGCTCGATCATGTGCAGGGCCGGGCGGTCCTTGACCGAGCCGGTGGGGTTGCGGTCCTCCAGCTTGGCCCAGATCCGGACGTCGGCGGACGGCGACAGCCGCGGCAGGCGCACCAGAGGGGTGTTGCCCACCGCGGCCAGCGGGGAGTCGTAGCGCATGACTGCTCAGCGGCCTGTCAGGCCATACCACCGGCGACCGCCGGCAGGATCGTCACGGTGTCGCCGTCGGACAGCTCGGTGTCGATGCCCTTGACGAAGCGGACGTCCTCGTCGTTCAGGTACACGTTGACGAAGCGGCGCAGCTGGCCGTTGTCCACAATGCGGGCCTGGATGCCCGCATGCCGGGTCTCCAGGTCGGCGAACAGCTCGGCGAGGGTGTTCCCCTTGCCCTCCACCGCCTTCTCACCGTCGGTGTACGTGCGGAGGATGGTCGGGATGCGGACCTCGATGGCCATGGTTGCGGGCTCCTGTCGGAAGGTGTCGTCGGGGCAGCGGGCGCGGTACGTCAGCTGTCAGCGCGCACCACAGTCAGAACCATGGGCTCATCGTATCGATTCCCGGTCCGGGGACCGGAATGTGATCCCACATGCCGGATGGATTCCGACCACGAAGTGAGATCAGTACGCCTCCACGACCTTGACCTCCTCTTCCGTGACCTCTCCGTCCAGGATCCGGAACGAACGGAACTGGAACTCGCCGAGGCCGTCGGTGTCGGCGGTGGAGACGAGGACGTAGTGCGCGCCGGGCTCGTTGGCGTAGGAGATGTCCGTGCGCGAGGGGTGGGCCTCGGTCGCGGTGTGGGAGTGGTAGATGATCACCGGCTCCTCGTCGCGGTCGTCCAGCTCGCGGTAGAGCTTGAGCAGGTCCTGCGAGTCGAACTCGTAGAAGGTGGGCGAGCGGGCCGCGTTGAGCATCGGGATGAACCGCTCGGGGCGACCGGCGCCCACCGGGCCGGCGACCACGCCGCACGCCTCGTCGGGATGGTCCTTGCGCGCGTGGGCG
>NZ_JAIQYY010000005.1:118866-138527 GCF_020181035.1 Streptomyces sp. CoH27 | reverse complement strand
AGGCTTGGTACGGGACGGCCCACATGCTGGACGCCCTGAGCGGCTGCCGGCGAGGGCTCCACGAGAGCTCCCGCCGGCCGGACGTCCCTTCCGGTGGTCAGCGCCTGGCGAAGGCCGCGGCGTCCGGATTGCGGCGCTTGAGCGCCCAGTAGGAGACACCGAGGATCGCGGCCCACAGCGGAGCACAGTAAAGCGACACCCGGGCGTCCTTGTCGATGCCCATGAGCACGATCACCATGAAGATGAACGCCAGCGCGAAGATGCTCGTGTACGGGGCGCCCGGCGCACGGAACTCGCTCTGCGGCAGCTCGCCCCGGTCGGCCTTCATCCGGTAGCGGATCTGGCAGACCAGGATGACGATCCAGGCCCACATGCCGGAGATGGTCGCGAAGGAGACGACGTAGTCGAACGCCTTGCCCGGCCACTGGTAGTTGATCCAGACGCCGACGAGCATCAGCGCGGCGGAGAACGTCGTGCCGACGAGCGGGGTGCCGCTCGGCGTCAGCTTGGTGAAGACCTTCGGGCCCTGGCTGTTGAGGGCCAGGTCGCGCAGCATGCGGCCGGTGGAGTACATGCCGGAGTTGCAGGAGGACAGCGCGGCCGTGAGGACGACGAAGTTCACGATGCCGGCGCCGACGGACAGGCCCATCTTCTGGAAGGCGGCCACGAAGGGGCTCACGCCCGGGTGGAACTCGGTCCACGGGACGACCGACAGGATCATGATCAGCGCGCCGACGTAGAAGACGGCGATGCGCCACGGCACGGTGTTGATCGCCTTCGGCAGGACCTTCTTCGGGTCCTTGGACTCGCCGGCGGTCACGCCGACCAGCTCGACGGCGAGGAAGGCGAACATGACCATCTGCAAGGTCATCAGGGTGTTGCCGACGCCGTGCGGGAAGAAGCCGCCGTCGCTCCACAGGTGGCTCACGGAGGCCGTCTTGCCCGCGTCGGAGAAGCCGACGGTGAGGATGCCGGCGCAGATCAGGATCATGCCGATGATCGCGGTGACCTTGACCATGGAGAACCAGAACTCCAGCTCGCCGAAGAGCTTCACGGAGATCAGGTTGGCAGCGTAGAGCACGATCGTGAAGATCAGTGCCGAGACCCACTGCGGGATGTCGAACCAGTACGTCATGTAGGCGGCCGCGGCCGTGACCTCGGTGATGCCGGTGACCACCCAGAACAGCCAGTACGTCCAGCCGGTGACGAAGCCCGCGAAGGGACCGATGAACTCGCGCGCGTACTCCGAGAACGAACCCGACACCGGGCGGTACATCAGCAGCTCGCCGAGCGCCCGCATGATCAGGAAGATGACGAGACCCGCCACCGCGTAGGCCAGGATCAGGCTGGGGCCGGCCTTGGAAATGCCCTTGCCCGCGCCGAGGAAGAGGCCGGTGCCGATGGCACCGCCGATGGCGATCATCTGGATCTGGCGGGCACCGAGCCCGCGCTGATACCCCTCGCCACCCTCGCCGTCGCCCACGGCCTCGTTGCCGTCGCGATGCTGGTCGACCTGCGCTGAGGTCATGTGTTGGTGCGCCTTTCTCCATGCCGACCCGGGCCTTGTCTCGGCCTCGGACCGGGTTTTCGATCCCCCCGGATTGATGGAGCTGAGCGGGCTCTTCGGGTCCGCTCGTGCCTGGCCGACGGTCGTCGGCTCGGTGGCGCACCCGGCCGGACATGGGTGGTCTCAGCCAGGCGGTCGTGAAGATTTATCACGGCCGCAACACTGACCACAGGAGCGCGTTGTGGCGCATCGCACAGGAAAAAGGGGACAAAGAACGACCGAATGCGGCAGAACCGGCCGTAATGGTGACGGGATCGTTATCCGGATTTGAGCGTCCGCTGAGCGAACACTCGTCTACCCGAATCAGGGCATAAGGGTGGTCACCAGGGTCTCCTGGAGCCCGCCCAGCCACAGATAGGCCATCACCATCGGCTTGCGCGGATCCTCGTCCGGGAGCCGGTAGAGCAGATCGGTGTCGTCCTCGTCGGTGATCTCCAGCCGGGCGCCGATCGCGAGCCGCAGGTCGTTCAGGGCGCCGAGCCACCGCCTGGACTCCTCCGGCACCAGCTTCAGCACCGCCGCGCCCTCGTCCACCGGGGCGAGCGCGTCGAGGGTGCGGATCACGGCGAGCGCGTTCTCCCGCTTGCCGGCCCTGAGGTCGTTCTCGGTGTAGCGGCGGAACTCGGCGGAGTGGGCCCGGCGCTCCTCGGCGTCGGCGGGCGAGTCAGGGGCCTTCTCCGGGTCGCTGTAGGCGTCCGGGAAGAGCCTTCTGAGCACCGGGTCGGCAGGCGGCTCGCTCGGGCCCTCGGCGAACAGCTCGGCGAGCGGGTCCCCGGGGGCGTCCGCGCCGGGTCCGGGCCCGATGAGCTCCAGGAGCTGGACGGCCAGCGACCGGATGATGGAGATCTCGACATCGTCGAGCGCGACGGCCGCGCCGCCGCCGGGAAGCGGTTCGAAGGTTCCGGGCATGGTCTTTTCGCTGCGTGGCGGTCGGCTGGCTACTTGCGGTCCTGCTGGAGGGTCGCCCACAGGCCGTAGCCGTGCATCGCCTGCACGTCACGCTCCATCTCCTCGCGGGTGCCGCTGGAGACGACCGCCCGGCCCTTGTGGTGGACGTCGAGCATGAGCTTGGTGGCCTTGTCCTTCGTGTAGCCGAAGTACGACTGGAAGACGTACGTCACATAGCTCATGAGGTTGACCGGGTCGTTGTGCACGATGGTGACCCAGGGGACGTCGGGTTCGGGTACGGCGAAGACCTCCTCCGCCGACTCGGTGCGTTCGATCTCTACGGGCGCGGGTGACGTCACATGGCCATGCTGCCACGCGCCCCACAAATCGTCACACTGACGCGAAGGGGTGTAGCATCCTCGCCATGAACACAGCGGACCTTGGGCTGCCGGTGGATGTTCCCTCGACGGCGCTCTTCACGGACCAGTACGAGCTGACCATGCTCCAGGCGGCACTGAAGGCCGGTACGGCCGAACGGCGGAGCGTGTTCGAGGTCTTCACCCGGCGGCTGCCGGAAGGGCGCCGCTACGGCGTGGTGGCGGGCACCGGACGGGTCCTGGACGCGGTGGAGAACTTCCGCTTCGACGCGGACGTCCTCGCCTTCCTGCGCGAGCGGAACATCGTCGACGAGGAGACCCTGGCCTGGCTCGCCGACTACCGCTTCAGCGGGGATGTCTGGGGCTACCCCGAGGGCGAGGTCTACTTCCCCGGCTCGCCGGTCATACGCGTCGAAGGCACCTTCGCCGAGTGCGTGCTGCTGGAGACGGTGATCCTCTCCATCCTCAACCACGACTCCGCGATCGCCGCGGCCGCCTCCCGGATGGCCTCAGCCGCCGGTGAGCGCCCGCTGATCGAGATGGGCGCCCGCCGCACCCACGAACTGGCGGCGGTGGCCGCGGCCCGCGCGGCGTACGTCGGCGGCTTCGCGACCACCTCCGACCTGGCGGCGGGCTTCCGCTACGGCATCCCGACGGTCGGCACCTCGGCCCACGCCTTCACGCTGCTGCACGACCACGAACGGGACGCCTTCCGCGCCCAGGTCGAGACCCTCGGCCGGGGCACCACGCTGCTCGTGGACACCTACGACGTCGCCGAGGCCGTCCGTACGGCGGTGGAGGTGGCCGGCCCCGAGCTGGGCGCGGTCCGCATCGACTCCGGCGACCTGCTGCTCGTCGCGCACCGGGTGCGCCAGCAGCTGGACGAGCTCGGCGCGGCCAACACCAAGATCGTGGTCACCTCCGACCTCGACGAGTACGCGATCGCCTCCCTGGCCGCCGCCCCCGTGGACGCCTACGGTGTCGGCACCCAGCTGGTCACCGGCTCCGGGCACCCGACCTGCTCCATGGTCTACAAGCTGGTCGCCCGCGCCGAGTCCGGCGACCCGAAGGCGCCGCTGGTGCCGGTCGCGAAGAAGTCCAGCGGGGGCAAGGCCTCCGTCGGGGGCCGCAAGTGGGCGGCGCGCCGGCTGGACGAGGACGGGGTCGCCGAGGCCGAGGTCGTCGGCACCGGGCCGGTCCCGACGGAGCTGGCGGACCGGCAGCTGCTGGTCGAGCTGATCAAGGGCGGGGACGTGGTCGCCCGGGAGCCGCTGGACGTGCCCCGGGACCGGCACATCGCCGCCCGCGCGAACCTCCCCCTGTCCGCGACTCAGCTGTCCCGCGGGGAACCCGTGCTTCCGACGGAGTACGTCACCGGGCCCTCGGGTAGCTAGGCCCTGTCGTCCGCCTCTCCCGCACGGGCTCGGAAGTCACTAGGCTCAGTTGATTAGCCGATAGTCGAAGGACACCATCATGCGTCGCGCCTTGATCGTCGTGGATGTGCAGAACGACTTCTGCGAAGGGGGCAGCCTCGCGGTGTCCGGCGGCGCCGACGTCGCCGCCGCCATCACGGAACTGATCGGCCAGGCGGCCGGCACCGGATACCGGCACGTGGTCGCCACCCGCGACTGCCACATCGCCCCCGGCGGCCACTTCGCCGACGACCCCGACTACGTCCGCTCCTGGCCCGCGCACTGTGTCGCGGGCACGGAGGGCGTCGGCTTCCACCCCAACTTCGCCCCGGCCGTCGCCTCCGGCGCGATCGACGCGGTCTTCGACAAGGGTGCCTACTCGGCGGCCTACAGCGGCTTCGAGGGCAAGGACGAGAACGACGTCTCCCTGGCCGACTGGCTCCACGACCGCCGCATCGACGAGGTCGACGTGGTCGGCATAGCCACCGACCACTGCGTACGCGCCACCGCCCTGGACGCCGTCCGCGAGGGCTTCCGCACGCAGGTCCTGCTGGACCTCACGACGGGGGTGGCGGCGGAGACGACGGAGCGGGCACTGGAGGAGCTGCGGGAGGCGGGAGTGGAGCTGACCGGTAAGCCGGTGGTGAGCGGCTAGGGCGTCATCCCTGGTGCACCACCGGAGGTCTTCGCAGCAGCGCCCGGATCGGATGCCACAGCTCGTTGACCATGACACCGTTGTCGGCCGGTGCCGTGCGCCATATCAGGCCGTCCGGGTGGTGCAGTACTGCCGTGATCTCGTCCGGGGTCGGCGGGGCCGCGTTGCCCCGGAGGTAGATCGCGCGGAGCCCCAGGTTGCGCAGCCTGGTCAGGGCGCGGGCGCGGTTCTGGGCGTGCACGAGCACCCGCACCCCGGCGGAGTCGTAGGGCAGGTTCAGCGCCACCACGACCCTGCCGTTCGGCAGCTTGCAGAAGCCTCCAGCGGCCATGCGGTCACATCCCCGTTCCGTTCGGTGTCAATAAGCGGTCCACAGGACGCACCTAAACACGATCGGCGGCAACCCGCCAAGGGTTTGCCGCCGATACGCTTCTGACCTGCACAAATGCTGGCTACTTCACCGCGGGGCCGACTTCCAGCTCGACCGTCGAGCCGTCCGTGGCCTGCCTGACGATCTCGATCTTGGTGTTGGTGTCAGTGACCTTCACCCCGCCGGTCGGGTTCGCCGGGTCGTAGTAGGCGCCGGCGTGGTCGTCGAAGACCGGCACCCCCTTCTGCGACTTGATCTTGGTCGCGACACCCGACTGGTGCAGCGTGATCGCGTCCGTCGGCTCCAGCGTGAACGGGGAGTCGTAGGCCTGCATCCGGTTGCGCATCAGCGTGCCGTCGGACCAGCGCAGCGCCTTCGGGTGGGCGTCGACCGGCAGGATCAGACCCGTGCCCGGGTGGGCGTTCGCGTTGGTGTTGTTGTCCGCCTGGGAGGTGTCCCACTTCCAGATCAGCAGACCGTTCTGGTACGGGTAGTGCTCCACCCAGTCGGGCCGCTCGGTCTTCAGGTAACCGAAGTTGTACGGGCCGACCTTGAGGGTCTTGTCGTACGAGACGTACTGGCGGTTCTCGGCGAGGTAGTACTGCTTGTAGTCCTTGGTGAAGGACGCGCCGATGCGGGAGAAGCCCGCGGCCGTCCAACCGGCGTCCGCCGACTCGGCGTTGTCGGAGAACAGCGCCGTACCGTCCCCCGTCACCGTGATCTCGTCCGCCGCGAAGCCCTTCTGGGCGACCCCGCCGTCGGTCTGGTAGCGGAAGCGGAGGTCGATCTTCTTGCCCGCGTAGGCGTCGAGCGAGTACGACAGCTTCCTGTAGCCGTCGGCCGTGCCGGTCAGGGCGGGCTTGCCGGAGCCGTCGCGCGGGATGGCCTTGCCGTCCACCGTGCCGTCCAGGGCCGTCCAGTTGGCGCCGCCGTCGGTCGACACCTCGGTGTAGAGGTAGTCGTAGCCGTTCTCGATGTCGTACCAGCCGTCGAGGGTGAGCGCGGCCGAGGTCCTGCCGGTCAGGTCGACGGAACGGGTCAGCGTGTTCTTGAGGTTGTCACCGCTGCCGCTCCACCACTGGGCGGTCCCCTGGGCCGGGGTGACGATCTCGGTCGTGACGGCCTTGTCGGGCAGCGAGACGACCAGTGCCTGGCGGTACTTGGTGTTGTACTCGGCGAGGCCCAGCTTGTGCCAGGAGGAGACGCCCGCCTTGGCGGTGTCGTAGTTCAGCCAACCCAGCTGGAGCTTGTCCCAGGCGTTGAGGTCGCCGGGCAGGTCGCCGATGGCCTCCTTGCCGGTGCCGAGCCAGGAGCCGGAGGACATGAGGGTCCAGAAGCCGGTGGAGTTGTCGCCGCCGTCGGTGTCGTACTCGTCCGGCAGGCCGAGGTCGTGGCCGTACTCGTGGGCGAAGACGCCGAGGCCGCCGTTCTCCGGCTGGATGGTGTAGTCGCCGACCCAGATGCCGGTGTCGCCGACCGGGGCGCCGCCGAGCTTGTTGCCGGCCGGGCCGGTCGCGCCCGCGTCGGTGCCGAAGGCGTACCAGCGGTGGGCCCAGATCGCGTCCTCGCCCTGGGCGCCGCCGCCCGCGGACTCGTCCTCACCGGCGTGCACGATCTGGAAGTGGTCGACGTAGCCGTCGGGCTCGTTGAAGTTGCCGTCGCCGTCGTAGTCGTAGCGGTCCCACTGGTCGTACTGGGCGAGGTCCTTCTTGATGTCGGCGTCGCTCTTGCCGGCCGCCTTCGCGTGCGCGACCCAGGCGTTCAGGCCGTCGCGGACGATGTTCCACACGCTGGAGCAGGTGTGGGAACCGCAGGCGTTGTTGCCGTAACGGGCCTCGTTGTAGGGGACCTTGACCCAGTCGGAGACCTCGCCGTCGACCGAGTAGCGGCCCGAGGACTGCTTCTCGTAGTACTTCTTCAGCGACTCGGTGGTCTTGCCGGTGCCGAAGTAGAGGTTCTGGAAGTGCTTCTGGTCGTAGTCCTGCTGCCAGGCCGTGGAGTTGTCCTTGGTGCGGTCCGGCGCGGCGATCTGGTTGTGCAGCGGGCCGGGCGTGCCGCCGGACTTGGGGTCGGTCTGGTCCCCGAACTCCACCAGGATGGTGAAGATCTTGTCGGTCTTCTCGCGGCTCAGCTCGACGTACTTGGAGTCGCCCTTCTTGCTCTTGAGCTGGACGACCTTGGAGCCGTTACGGTCCTGCGCCTTGGCCTTGCCCGCTATGAGCTGGTTCAGGGCCTCCTGGCGCTGGGCTCGCCGGGTCTTGCTGAGCGGGCCGTCGAGGTCGTGCGCCTCCTGCTTCACCGGGGCCGGGTCGTGCCGGTGGGCGGCGGCGGAGCGGGCCGGCTGGGTGGCTGCCTCCGCGGCGGCGAAGGTGGCGAACGTGGCGGACGCCGCCGCGAGAGTCACGCCGATCGCGGCCGCTCTGAACGTCCAGGATCTGCTGGTCACTTGAGTTCCTCCCCTGCGTCTGTTCGACGCATGTCAAGTGACGTCATTTGACTAGAGGTTTAGAAGAAAAGACAGATCTTGACTTGCTCAAGTCAAGTGCACTATGCCGAGCTGACGTTCGCTTTACGAATCTGCGAGCGGTCTATGCCACCACCCCATGACCCTGTGCGCCCCCCGTGCACCGGTAGCGTGGGTTAGGTCACGCTTACCAACCGTCCGGCTCGGGCATGCACGCGAAGAGAGTCGAACGGCACCCCCCGACCCACCGACGACCCCCGAAGCCTTCCGAGGACACGATTGCCATGCCTCGTCCGACTGCCGCACAGCTCGCCTACGGTTCCTGCACCGTGATCTTCTCGACGCTCGCCATGCTGCTGCTGTCCCAGACGAGTTCGGGCCTCGGGATCACCGTCATCGCCCTCGCCGCCCTGGCTCTGGGGCTGCTCGTCGCGATGACGGTGCCGCTGCCGAAGGCCCGCGCGGCCGTGGCACCGGCCGAGCCCGGCACGCCCGTCGAGCCCGCACCGCAGGAGGAGCCGGTCTCCCTCTGAGCGGTGCACACGCAAGCGGCGGACCCGTGCCCCTCCGGCACAGACCCGCCGCTCACGTGTGTACGGCGCCCGCTGTACGGCGCTCAGCCCGTGCTGACCACCACCGTCTTGGCCGCCTTGTCGTGCAGGCCCTGCTTGTACGGCTTGTCGAAGTAGCTCCAGCCGCCGCAGATCGCCGTCCAGATGCAGGCGCAGCAGAAGGCGAACGGCACCCACAGCACCAGGGAGCGGACCAGCAGGGTCTGTACGGAGGGGGTGGCGCCGTTGTCCAGGTTCGCCACCCGCATGTTGAACCACTTCTTGCCGAGGGTCTGGCCGTACTTGCTCATCATGAAGGTGTCGTACGCGATGTAGAGCACGGCCGCGATGATGGACTGGCCCGCGGACTTGCCGACCTCGACGTGGTCGCCGTTGACGTTGTACTCGCGCACCCCGAACGCCCAGGTGAGCAGCCAGACGACGATGCCGACGAGGATCATGTCGATGATCCGCGCGAGGGTGCGCCTGGCACTGTCGGCCAGCGGGGGCATGCCGGCCAGCGGGTCGGCGGGGTAGCCGCCGGCGCCGTAGGGGCCACCGCCGTACGGGCCGCCGCCGTAGGACGGGGGCTGCTGGCCGCCGTAAGGGGGTGGCTGCTGGCCCCCGCCCCACGGGGGTGGCTGCTGGGGCGGCTGCTCACCGCCGGGCGGCGGGGGCTGGGCGCCGCCCTGCGGGGTGTCGTACGGCGTGCCCGAGCTGCCCTGCCCCTGCTCGGACGGGGGCCGCTTCCTGAACGGGTCGTCCTCGGGGGGCTGCTCTCCGGAGCCGGGGGGCGGTTCGCTGCTCATGGCCCGAGTGGATCGCGAACGCCCCGGCTCCGCACCCGGCGCGCGGCCGTACGGAGTAGCCCCGTACTTCGTCAGCCGGCGACGAAGGTGTGGGCCGCCTTGTCGTGCCAGCACTGGTGCCAGGGCCGGTCGAACAGGCACCACAGCACGCCCACGATCCCGATCCCGAGCAGGCCGGGGATGCTGTAGACCAGCCAGCGGCGCAGCGCCGGGCCGAAGGTCGGGGGCTCGTGCGCCTCGATGTCCCGCACCTCCAGGCCGAACAGCCGCTTGCCCAGGGTGCGGCCCCACTTGGCGGTCGGCAGCACCTCGTAACCGACGCCGACGAGGAGGAGGACGGCGAGGACGATGCCGAGGCTGGTGGCGGTCGTGCCGTCGAGCAGCCAGACGGTGACCTCGCGGCCGGACAGCTTGGCCGCGTCGATCTTCTCCCGGATATGGTCGGCGGCCCGCAGACCGAGCGGCGCGGCGATGCCGGCCGTCACGAGGCCCACGATCAGGGTGTCGATCAGCCGGGCCGCGAGCCGCTTGCCGAGTCCGGCCGGCCGGGCGGCGGCCTGGCGGCGGGCGGCGGCCTGGAAGACGTCCTCCACCGGCGGCTTCCACGGCGCCACGGGCTGCTCGTCGCCACCGGCCAACTGGTGCACCTGCTGCGCCCAGGACGCCTGGCCACCGCCGGGGCCACTGGTCACCGGGGCGGCCGGGGCACCGGCCTGCGCGGGCACGGAGGGCGCCACGGCTGAGGGCGCGGACGGGGCGGGCTGAGCGGACTGGGCACCGAAGGGCGCGGAGGGCGCCGGTCCCGCCTGCCCAGCCGCGGCACGCTCGGCCGCGGCCTTACCGGCACCGAAACCGGGGCCCGCGGCGGGCGAGGGAACGGAAGAAGCACCGCCGGCCTGCGGATGCGGCGCCCCGACGGGCCCCTGCGGCCCAAAGCCACCCCCAGCACCCTGACCGGCCCCACCGGCACCGGCGCCAGAGGCCTGCGGCCCGAAGCCACCGCCGCCACCGGCCGCACCCGCCCCGGCCCCGGCCCCCTGCGGCCCGAAACCACCCGCAGCACCCTGACCGGCCCCACCGGCACCGGCGCCAGAGGCCTGCGAGGGGAAGCCCCCGGACGCGCCGCCGGAACCCGCCGCGCCGGCACCCTGGCCGGCCGCGCCGGGACCGAAGCCCGTATCCGGCCGGCTGGTCGCATCCGCCCCCGCACCAGAGGCCTGCGGGCCGGAGCCGGAACCCGGACCTGCTTGCGCGCCGGAGGCGGACGGGCGGGCCTGGCCCGGTACCGGGCGGAATGTCATCGTGCCGTCGTCCGTGACGGCCGCGGGGCCCGGGACCGGGCGGCGGAAGATGAATGTGCCGCCGTTGTCCGGGGCGTCGCCCTCCGCCGGCGGAGTCTCGGCACGGCCGCTCCGCTGAGCCGGTCCCGCCGCCGGGACCCTCGGGTCGTCGGCCCAGGGGGCCCGCCCGTCACCACCGGCGCCCGCCTGCCCGGCGTGCCGGCCACCCGACCCGCCCTGCCCCTGCGGTCCACCGGCACCGGCACCCGACTGCCCTGCCTGGCCGTCGGCGGACCAGCCACCCGGCTGGCCTCCGCCCTGCCCATCGGCGGACCAGCCACCCGACTGACCCGCACCCTGCCCATCGGCAGCCCAGGCGCCCGGCTGGCCGGTGCTCTGGCCGTCGGCAGGCCAGGCGACCCCCGCCTCCTGCCCGGAGGGCGACGGCTGGGGGTCCTCGTCGAAGAAGTGGGGGCCCGTCTCCTCCACCGCCGAGGGCGCCGGAGTCGCCGGGGCCGCCGGGCGGATGCCGGGGGGCGGGACGAGCGGTTCGCCGTCCTTCGGCGCCGGGCGGCTGGTGCCGGGCACCCAGGAGGCGCCGTTCCAGTACCGGACGTAGCCGGGGATGGACGGGTCCGGGTAGTAGCCCTCGCGGGGCCTGTCGTCACCTGGGGCCGGGGTTGGGGCGCTCATGTCCGTCGTCCCGTATCTGCTCGGGGGTGGGATGGGGGCCTCCACATCTATCAGACCCGGGCAGCACTCAGCGCCAGTCCTGCCGGACCGACCTCTTTCCGGGCAACGCCGTGCCCGGCTCTCACAGGTCCCCGAAAAAAATTTCCCAGAACCCGCGTAATGGCCCGGCACCTGCCCTCTCTCCCCTGGTGCGGGCCCGTTCCGAGCGGCCCCGGAGAGAGAAAGGCAACGCCATGCATCACACCGTGGTGGAGCGGGAGCTGGAGCTGAGGCTCATCCTGTCGCCCGAGCGCAGCATCCCGGTCCCGGCCCGGCTCGGCTACCGCTGCGACGACCCCTACGCCGTCCACATCGCCTTCCACATCAACTCGGACTCCCCCGTCAACTGGACGTTCGCCCGTGACCTGCTGGTGGAGGGCGTGTTCCGGCCGTGCGGGCAGGGGGACGTGCGGGTGTGGCCGACGAAGGCCGACGGGCGCAGCGTCGTACTGATCGCGCTCAGCTCGCCGGACGGCGACGCGCTGCTGGAGGCGCCCGTCCCGCAGGTGTCGGCCTGGCTGGAGCGGACGCTGATGGCGGTGCCGCCGGGCACGGAGGGCGCGCAGCTGGGCATCGACGACGCCCTCGACCAGTTGCTCGCTCAGTGAGCCGTCACGCACAGCTCAGTGAGCCGTCACACAAAGGAGGCAAAGGGGTCAGAACAGCTTGCCCGGGTTGAGGATGCCCAGCGGGTCGAAGGCCTGCTTCACCGCGCGCTGCATCTCCACCCCGACCGGGCCGATCTCCCGGGCCAGCCACTCCTTCTTCAGTACGCCGACGCCGTGTTCGCCGGTGATGGTGCCGCCCAGCTCAAGACCGAGGGCCATGATCTCGTCGAAGGACTCACGGGCCCGCCGGGACTCGTCCGCGTCCTGCGCGTCGAAGCAGACCGTGGGGTGCGTGTTGCCGTCGCCGGCGTGGGCGCAGACGCCGATGGTCAGGTCGTACGTGGCGGCGATGCGCTCGACGCCCTCCAGCATCGCGCCGAGCCTGGAGCGGGGCACGCACACGTCGTCGATCATGGTCGTGCCCTTGACCGCCTCCAGCGCGGTCAGCGAGAGCCGCCGGGCCTTCAGCAGCATCTCGGACTCGGCCGCGTCTTCCGCCGGGACGACCTGGGTGGCGCCGGCGGCCTCGCACAGCGCGCCGACGGCGGCGAGGTCGGCGGCGGGGTCCGGGGTGTCGAAGGCGGCCAGCAGCAGCGCCTCGGTGGTCTCCGGCAGGCCCATGTGGGCGAGATCGTTGACGGCCTTGACGGTCGTCCGGTCCATCAGTTCGAGGAGGGACGGGACGTGCCCGCCCTCCATGATCCGGCAGACGGCCTCGCAGGCGGCCGCCGCGGAGGGGAACTCGGCGGCCAGCACCAGCTGCTGCGGCGGCTTGGGCTTCAGGGCGAGGACGGCCCGTACGACGATGCCGAGGGAGCCCTCGGAGCCGACGAAGAGCCGGGTGAGGTCGTAGCCCGCGACCCCCTTCGCCGTACGGCGGCCGGTGGACATCAGGCGGCCGTCGGCCAGCACCACGTCCAGGCCGAGCACGTACTCGGCCGTGACCCCGTACTTCACGCAGCACAGGCCGCCGGACCCGGTGCCGATGTTGCCGCCGATGGTGCACATCTCCCAGCTGGACGGGTCCGGCGGGTAGTACAGGCCGCGTTCCTCGACCGCGCGGGACAGGGTCGCGTTGATCACGCCCGGTTCGACCACGGCGATCCGGTCGACGGGGCTGATCTCCAGGATGCGGTCCATCTTGGTCAGGGAGAGCACGACGCAGCCGTCGGTGGCGTTGGCGGCGCCGGACAGGCCGGAGCGGGCGCCCTGCGGGACGACCGGGACGCGCAGTTCGGTCGCGGTGCGCATGACGTGCTGGACCTGCTCGACCGTGCGCGGCAGCACGACGACGGCGGGGGCGCCGGCCGGGCAGAAGCTCGCCATGTCGTTGGCGTAGGACGCGGTGACGTCGGGGTCGGTCAGGACGGCCTCGGCGGGCAGGCCGGCCAGGAGCCGGTCGGTGAGACTGCTCGTCTCTTCGGTGCTTTCGGAGCGGGGCGCTTCGATACGGCTCATGATCACAGCGTGACACTCACGGCCACCCGTGTGAACCCCGAGCACCCCACCCTGCGGGCGCCGGGCGGCGTACCCGACGAGCCGCCGCCCGGCTGAGCTCTCGCGGACCTACAGGTTGCCCCGCTTGGCCTGCTCGCGCTCGATGGCCTCGAACAGGGCCTTGAAATTGCCCTTGCCGAAGCCCATCGAGCCGTGCCGCTCGATGATCTCGAAGAACACCGTCGGACGGTCCTGGACCGGCTTGGTGAAGATCTGCAGCAGGTAGCCGTCCTCGTCGCGGTCGGCGAGGATCTTCAGCTCGCGCAGGGTCTCGATCGGCACGCGGGTGTCGCCGACCCACTCGCCGAGGGTGTCGTAGTAGGAGTCGGGGGTGTCGAGGAACTCGACGCCGGCCGCGCGCATGGTGCGGACCGTCTGCACGATGTCGCCCGTGTTCAGCGCGATGTGCTGGACACCGGCGCCGCCGTAGAACTCCAGGTACTCGTCGATCTGGGACTTCTTCTTGGCGATCGCGGGCTCGTTGATCGGGAACTTCACCTTCAGGGTGCCGTCCGCGACGACCTTCGACATCAGCGCGCTGTACTCGGTGGCGATGTCGTCGCCCACGAACTCCTTCATGTTCGTGAAGCCCATGACCTTGTTGTAGAAGGCCACCCACTCGTTCATCCGGCCGAGTTCGACGTTGCCGACGCAGTGGTCGATGGCCTGGAAGGTGCGCTGGGCCGGGGGCTCGACCATCGGCTCGGCCGCCAGGTAACCGGGCAGGTAGGGGCCGTCGTAGCCGGAGCGGTCGACCAGGGTGTGGCGGGTCTCGCCGTAGGTGGCGATCGCGGCGAGGACGACGGTGCCGTGCTCGTCCTTCACCTCGTACGGCTCGGCGACGCTCCGCGCGCCGTGCTCGATCGCGTAGGCGTACGCGGCGCGGGCGTCCGGGACCTCGATGGCCAGGTCGATGACGCCGTCGCCGTGCTCGGCCACGTGCCGGGCGAGGAAGCGGCCCCAGTCGGTGCTCGCCTTGATCACCGAGGTGAACACGAAGCGGGCGGATCCGTTCTCCAGCACGTAACTGGCGGTCTCGCGGCTGCCGTTCTCCGGTCCGGAGTAGGCGACCAGCTGCATGCCGAAGGCGGTGGAGTAGTAGTGCGCCGCCTGCTTGGCGTTGCCCACGGCGAAGACGACCGCGTCCATTCCCTTGACCGGGAAGGGGTCGGCCTGCCGGGCGGTGTCGGGAGTGTGATGTGTGGTCTGCGTCATAGCCGAAGGGTGGCCCAGCCCTGCAAGGTGCGCAATAGTTTCCGTATTCGCTGGGCAATCTGTTCAGCGGTACGGCGGTTTCAGCGGACTTTCTGTACAGGATGACCACCCCTGGAGGGGCCGTGGCGATCGATCATCTGGACGGGCGGATCATCGCGCTCCTCGCCCGGGAACCGCGCATCGGGGTGCTGGAGATGTCCCGGCGGCTCGGGGTGGCGCGCGGGACCGTGCAGGCGCGGCTGGACCGGCTTCAGTCGAACGGAGTCATCCGCGGATTCGGTCCGCAGGTGGATCCGGCTGCCCTCGGATATCCGGTGACGGCCTTCGCCACGCTGCAGATCCGGCAGGGCCAGGGCCCCGATGTCCGGGCCCACTTGGCAGGCGTGCCGGAGGTGCTGGAGCTGCTGACCACGACCGGCAGCGGGGACATGCTGTGCCGGCTGGTGGCCCGCTCGAACGCCGATCTCCAGCGGGTGATCGACCGGGTCGTCGGTTTTGACGGCATCGTCCGGGCCTCCACGGCGATCGTCATGGAGAACCCCGTTCCGCTGCGGATCATCCCGCTGGTGGAGCAGGCCGCCCGGGACAGCGAAGGAACGTGATCGGTCTGCCCGCAGGAGACCGCCCGCAGGAGAGTTGATGCAAAGAGAGTGTTGCAAAGGACCCTTTGCATAGCTATCTTTGTACGCATGACGGAGCACGAGCCACTTCAACCACGCGTCCTGGACGCCCGCTCACTGCGCGGGCTCGCGCACCCGCTGCGGATGGAACTGCTGAACGCGCTGCGCCGCGGCGGTCCGGCCACCGCGTCCCAACTGGCCGCGAAACTGGGCGAGTCCAGCGGGGCCACCAGCTACCACCTGCGCCAGCTCGCCGCGCACGGCTTCGTCGAGGACGCGCCGGAGCACGGCAAGGGCAGGGAGCGCTGGTGGCGGGCGGCCGATCAGGGACTGGTCTTCGACAGCGACCAGTTCCAGGACGCCGACCCTGAGGTGCGCGGCGCGATGGACACGTTCCTGCACGAGGTCGCCAACGCCCACACACGCGAGCTGTCGACCTGGCTGGCCACCCGGAACGAGTGGTCACACGCCTGGGCCCGCTCGACCGACATGAGCGACATGACGCTGCGGCTGACGCCCGACCTGGCGCGTGAGCTGAAAGGCAGGGTGCACGACCTGATCGACGAGTACCGGGACCGGGACCCCGGCACGGACACCCCCGACTCCGAGCAGGTACGCATCCACACGCACCTCTTCCCCATCAAGACGGATTGAGAGGCACGACATGCACACGCACGCCCAGCTCGCCCAGCTCCATGCGGCCGACCTGCACGACCAGGCCGAGCGCCACCGGCTCGCCGCCGCGGTGAAGCCCCCGGTCGAACTGCGCACCCGGCTCGGCTGGACCCTCGTGGAGGTGGGCCTGCGCCTGGCCTCCACGCCCAGGCCCACCCCGGCGCTGGTCTAGCAGCTCGGGACCGAGCCCTTCCCCTTCTCCAGCATCGTCAGGGAGTCCACGGCCCCCTTGAGTGTGGTGACCGGAACCAGTCGCAGCCCCTTGGGAAGGTCCGCCTTGGCGTCGGCGCACTCGGCCTTCGGCACCAGGAAGACGGTGGCCCCGTCCCGGCGGGCGGCCTGTGTCTTCAGGGCCACCCCGCCGACCGCGCCGACCGCGCCGACGGCGTCGATCGTGCCCGTACCGGCGATCGTACGGCCGCCCGTGAGGTCGCCGCCGCTGCCGTCGCCGTCCAGCTTGTCGATGATCCCCAGCGTGAACAGCAGACCCGCGCTCGGCCCGCCCACGTCAGCGAGCTTCAGCGAGACCTTGACCTTGCCGGCGCTCAGCCCGAGGTACTTCAGCGCCGCCTGCGTCGCCGCGTCCTGCGACTGCTGCATCTGCGCCGCGTTGTGCTGCTCGATCTCCTTGACCGTGTCGCCGCTCGGGTAGACGGCGTCGCGTGGCATCACGGCCCGGTCGGTGCGGAACCAGTTGTCGACCACGTCGGTGAGCGAGACCCGGGCGTCCGGACCGGTCGCCTCGATGGTGACCATCCGCAGCTGCCCGCTGGTGCTGCGCACCGGCGCACCGGAGACGGAGATCACCTGGGTGCCCTTGTTCGCGCCGAGCACGTTCGCCGTCATCCCGGGCTGGGCCACCGAGAACGGCAGCGGCGCGAGAGCCGCCGTGGCGAGCAGGGCCACGACGGGCAGCGCGCAGACGGCGACGGCCTGGGGACGTGTGAGACGTGAGAGCACGGGATCAATCTAACGTGACCAGCAGTGGTGGCTCAGGCCGCGTACAGGTCCCGTCGCCCCAGGGTGAAGCGGCGCAGGGCCTCCGGAAGGGGCTCGATGCCGATACCGGGGGCGGTCGGGACCGGCAGATGGCCGTCCTGAAGGACGAACGGCTCGGTGATGTCCTCGGCGAAGTAGCGGGCGGACGCGGAGGTGTCCCCGGGCAGCGTGCAGCCGGGGAGGGCGGCCAGGGCGAGGTTGGGGGCGCGGCCGATGCCCGTCTCCAGCATGCCGCCGCACCACACCGGGACCCCGTGCGCGTGCGCCACGTCGTGGACCCGGCGGGCCTCCAGATAGCCGCCGACCCGGGCGGGTTTGACGTTCACCACCCGGCAGGCGTCCATCGCGATGGCGGCGGCGGTGTCGGAGGCGTGGTGCAGGGACTCGTCCAGGCAGACAGGGGTGCGCAGGCGCTGCTGCAGCTGGGCGTGGGCGTGCAGGTTGTTCTCCTCCAGCGGCTCCTCGATCAGCAGCAGCCCGAAGTCGTCGAGGCGCCGCAGATGCTCGGCGTCCGCCAGGGTGTACGCGGTGTTGGCGTCCACCTGGAGGGGCAGGGCGTCGCCGAAGCGGTCGCGGACCGCCCGCACCGGTTCCACGTCCCAGCCGGGTTCGATCTTCAGCTTGATACGGACGTACCCCTCGGCGAGGTAGCGCTCGACGTCGTCCAGCAGTTCCGGCACGGAGTTCTTGATGCCGACCGACACCCCGGCGGGCACCCGGTCCCGTACCGCGCCCAGATAGACCGCCAGCGGCATGCCGTACGTGCGCAGCTCGGCGTCCAGCAGCGCCGTCTCCAGGGCCGCCTTCGCCAGCTCGTGGCCCTTGATCTTCGCCACGGCCGGGGCGACGGCGGCGGCCGTGACCTCCCCGAGCGCCCCGACGCGCGGGATCAGGAAGTCGCGCAGCACGATCTCGGCACCGGCGACGAACTCCGAGCAGTACAGCGGCTCGGGGTCGGCGGCGAACTCCGACCAGCCCTCGGCGGAGTCGGTGACGACGTGCAGGAGGAAGGTGTCCTTCGTCGTCATGGTCCCGAAGGACGTACGGAAGGGGGTGACCAGCGGGATCGCGACGTGCACGATCTCGACGCGCTCCAGCTTCACGCGGCCCCCTCCGCCCGGGCCAGCGTGTACCAGCCGTCGCGGGACATCCCGGTGGCCCGGAAGCCCTCCGCGAAGGCCGTCAGCAGCACCTCGCGCACCGCGTGCCGCCAGCGCAGCGCCAGCGCCGGGTCGGCGGCGCGCAGCTTGACGACGTCCTCCGGCACCCGGCACCAGATGTGCCGCTCGTCGCGGCGGGCGAGGGGGTCGCCGTCGGGGGCGGTGGCGACGACCGGTCCCCGGGGTGCGCCGTCGTACGGCGCCGGTGGCGCGCCCAGTTCCCAGGTCACCGTCAGCCGGTCGCTCTCGTCGCCGTCGTTCACGCCGTCGGTCATCGGGCCGTAGAAGTCGACCAGGTACTCCGTGCCGGTGGCGCCCAGCTTGACCAGGTTGAAGCGGGCGTTGCGGCCGACCAGCGGATCGAAGGTCCAGCGCATGGTGCGGGCGCCCAGGCCGAGGGCCCAGTCGCGCTGGGCCAGCTTCACGGCGTGCCCGAGCCCCTGGTCGGCGGCTGCCACCAGCGAGTACGTGCCGCGGTCGGCACCGAGGACGGCGACGGACGCGCCGGCCAGCCGCTGCCCGTCGTACGCGGCGTGCACCGCGCCGCCGGCGTGCACCAGGCTGTGCAGGACCTCGGCCGGGTAGGGCGGGGCGGTGCGGGGCGTCTGCCAGACGTCGCTGAAGTAGTCGGCCACGGCCGCGAGGGAGGCGACGTCCTGGACGGTACGGATGGTGACTCCTGCTGTCATGGCACGAGTCTCGGAAAAGCCGGCCCGGCGTGTGTTGTGCGAGCGGCCAACGCGCGCGTACGTTCGTTTCATCATCCGCCAACAGCCCGCTGGGAACCCCTCATGGACGCCTGCACCCTCGGTGACCTCCTGGACGTCGTCGGCGGCCCCGCCCTGCGCCTGCACACGGCCCCCGCCGGGCAGGCCGTCCCGGTGACCGAGGCGGTGCTCCACGACGGCCGGGCCCCGCTCCCCCGGCAGCCCGGCGCGCTGCTGCTCGCGGTGGGCGTGCCGGCGGCGGAGTCCGGGCCGCTGCTGCGGGCGGCGGCCCGGGCCGGGCTGACCGGGGTGGTGGTGCGCGGCGCGGACGGCCCGGTCGCGGAGGCGGAGGAGCACGGCGTGGCCCTGCTGTCGGTCGCCGAGGACGCGGCCTGGCACCAGGTCCATCTGCTGCTGGCCTCGGCCATCGCCGCCCAGCCCGCCGCGGTGCCCTCCGACACCGGGCTCGGGGACCTGTTCGCGCTGGCCGACGCGATCGCGACGGCGACCGGCGGGGCGACGGCCATCGAGGACCCCCGGCAGCGGATCCTGGCCTACTCCACCGTCCCCGGCCAGCCGGTGGACGAGGACCGCCGGCAGGGCATCCTCGGCCGGCAGGTGCCGGCCAGCGCGGAGAACACCGAGCAGTACCGCCGGCTGTTCGCCGCCGACCGCCCGCTGCGCCTGCCCGCGCTCGCGGACGGGGACCTGCCCCGGCTCGCGATGCCGGTGCGGGCCGGCGGGGAGACGCTCGGCTCGGTGTGGGTGATCGACGGCGGCTCGCTCGCCCCGGACGCCGAGGACACCCTTGCCCAGGGCGCCTCCACCGCGGCCCTGCTCCTGCTGCGGGCGCGCGCCGCCCGGGAACTGGCCCGGCACCGGGGCAGCGAGCTGCTGCGCCGTCTGCTGGACGGCACGGCGGCGGACCCGCCGACGGCCGCGGAACGCCTGGGCCTGGCCGGGCCCGCCCAGGTGGCGGCCTTCGTGCTGGACTCGGCCGCGAGCGTCCCGGACGCCGAGCGCACCGCCCTGCGGCTGCTGGACGTCGTACGGCTGCAGTGCGAGGCCCGCTACG
>NZ_JAIQYY010000005.1:52653-118711 GCF_020181035.1 Streptomyces sp. CoH27 | reverse complement strand
ACACCGGCTGGAGCGCCCCTGCGGCGAACAAATGAACACAGCCACAAGAAGCTCGCCGAGGACATCGTGGCGCGGGCCGGGCAGGCGCTGCGGGTGCCGGTGCGGGCGGCGCTCGGCGAGGTCGTGCCGGACGCGGCGGGGCTCGCGGACTCCCGGGCGGACGCGGATCTGGTGCTGCGGGTGCTGGACGCCGACCTGCCCGTGGCCGGGGTGGACGAGGTGCGGCCCCGCGTCACGCTGCTGCGGCTGGCCGAAGTGATGGGCGAGCGGCGGGAGTTGACCGCGGGCGCCTGGCGGCGGGTGCTGGCGTACGACGCCGCGCACGGCACGGAGTACGCCCGCACGCTGGTCTGCTGGTTCGATGCGGGCTGTGACATGGCGGGCGCGGCGAGGCTGCTCGCCGTGCACCCCAACACCTGCCGCTACCGCCTGAGGCAGCTCCAGCAGCACGCCGGGGTCGATCTGGACGACCCCGACGAACGGCTGGTGCTCTGGCTTCAGTTGCGGGTGCTGGCGGGGCTCACCGGAGCCACTGCCTGAGCCGGTCCTCGCACCGCCGCAGGTGCTCCACGGGGACGTACTCCCCCGCCGTGTGGGCAAGAGAGGGGTCGCCGGGGCCGTAGTTGAGGGCGGGCACGCCCAGCGCGGCGAACCGGGCGACGTCCGTCCAGCCGAGCTTGGGCCGCGGCTCGGCACCGAGCGCGGCGACGAGCCCGCCGATCCGGTCCAGGCGGGGCAACGCGCCGCCGACGGCCTCGGTGACGCGCACCTCGTACTCCGGGAAGAGCGAGCGCACGTACGCCTCCGCCTCCTCCGGTGAACGGCTGGGTGCGAAACGGCAGTTGACGGTGACGACACACTCGTCCGGTACGACGTTCCCGGCGACCCCGGCCTGTACGGCGACGGCGCTGAGCCCCTCCCGGTACTCCAGCCCGTCGACGACGACCCGCTCGGGCCGGTGCGCGTCGAGCCGCTGGAGGACCTGACCGGCCTTGTGCGCCGCGTTGACGCCCTGCCAGGCGCGGGCGGTGTGGGCGCGGGCGCCCTTGACCACGATGTCGGCGGTGAGGATGCCCTGGCAGCCGGCCTCCACGCCCGCGTCGGAGGGCTCCATGAGGAGGGCGAGGGAGGCGTCGGCGAGCAGGTCCGGCCGCTCGGCGCCGATACGGGCGAGCCCGTTGCGGTCCCCTTCCACCTCCTCGCACTCGTAGAAGACGTAGGTGAGGTCGCGCGCGGGCGCCGGAACGGTGGCGGCCAGCCGGAGTGCCACGGCCACGCCGCCCTTCATGTCGCAGGCGCCGAGCCCGTGCACGCGGTCGTCGGCGAGCCGGGAGGGCAGGTTCCCGGCGGCCGGGACGGTGTCCAGGTGCCCGGCGATCAGGGCGCGTTCGCCGCGTCCGAGGCGGGTACGGGCGACGACGGAGTTGCCGACCCGGTCGACGGTGAGATGGGGCAGGGCGCGCAGGGCGGCGTGGACGGCATCCGCGATCTCCGCCTCCCGCCCGCTCTCGGAGGGCAGGTCGACCAGGGCGCGGGTGAGGGTGACGACGTCGGCGGTGAGGTCGAGGGCGGTCATGCGAGATCGTCCGGGGAGATCTGGGCGAGCTTGGAGTGCCGGATGCCGTAGAGGCCGTAGATGACGAGCCCGACAGCCATCCACGCCCCGAAGGCGATCCAGGTGTCGGTGCCCAGGCTGCCCAGCATGTAGACGCAGAAGCCGACGCCGAGCAGCGGCGTGACGGGCGAGAACGGCACCCGGAAGGAGCGCGGGGTGTCGGGGCTGCGCCGGCGCAGCAGTACGACCGCCAGGTTGACCAGCATGAACGCGAAGAGGGTGCCGATGCTGGTGGCGTCGGCGAGGCTGCCGAGCGGGACGAGGGCGGCGAGGACCGCGATGAAGCCGGACACGATCACGGTGTTGGCGCGGGGCACGCCGGTGCGCGGGTGGACTTCGGCGAAGAGGGGCGGCACAAGCCCGTCCCGGGCCATCGCGAAGAGGATGCGGATCTGACCGTACTGCACGGTGAGCACCACGCTGGTGGTGGCGACGACCGCGCCGACGGACAGCAGGATCGGCCACAGGCTGCCGCCGCCGACCGACCGGACCAGGACCTCGCTGAGCGTGGCCTCGGTGCCCGCGAACTGCTTCCACGGCATGGCGCCGAGCGCGGCGACGGCGACGAGCACGTACAGGGCGGTGACGAGGACGAGGGACAGGATGATGGCCCGCGGCAGGTCCCTTTGCGGATTGCGTGCCTCTTCACCCGCGGTGGAGGCGGCGTCGAACCCGATGTAGGAGAAGAAGAGCGAGGCGGCTCTGGCGCTCATGCCGGCGGCGCCGAGCGGGAAGAGGGGGTGGAAGTTCCCGGCGCGGAAGGCGGTGAAGGCGACGGCGCAGAAGATGACGAGGGCCGCGATCTTGACGGCGACCATGATGGTGTTGGCGACGGCGCTCTCCTTGGCCCCACGCAGCAGGACGACCATGGCGAGGACGACGATGAGGGCGGCGGGGACGTTGAGGGTGCCCCCTGCCCCGGGCGGGGCGCTGAGCGAGTCGGGGAGGGTGACCCCGAAGGTGAGGTCGAGCAACTCGTTGACGTACTGCCCCCAGCCGACGGCGACGGCGGCGACCGACACCCCGTACTCCAGGATCAGACACCAGCCGCACACCCAGGCGACCAGCTCGCCGAGGGTGGCGTAGGCGTAGCTGTACGAGGATCCCGAGCCGGGGATCATGCCCGCCAGCTCGGCGTACGACAGCGCCGAGAACAGGGCGGTGACGCCGGCGACGAGGAAGGAGACGACGATCGCGGGTCCGGCCTCCGGCACGGCCTGCCCGAGCACCACGAAGATGCCGGTGCCGAGGGTGGCGCCCACGCTGAGCAGCGTCAGCTGGGCCACGCCCATGGTCCGCCTGAGCGGACTGCCGGCGGCTTCCCCGACGAGTCGTTGCACCGGCTGGCGCCTGGTGAGTCGACGTGTGCTCGCTTCTTGTGCTCTGGCCTCCGGCCGGGTGTCCACTGTGTCCACCGTGTTGTTCCCTCCGCCTCGGGGGTTGTATGGCCCTTGATGATGCGGAGGTGATGGGGCGGCGGGGTGAGCGGATCGGCCAAAGGTGCGAGACGACAGTTGGCCGGACGGTCAAAGGGGTGGACACGTGGTTTGCCTGGTGCGGGTGCGGGTGCATCGGGGGTGGACACGTGGTTTGCCTGGTGCGGGTGCGGGTGCATCGGGGGTGGTCGCGCAGGTCCCCGCGCCCCTTACGGGGCACTCCACCGCAGCCGACGACTGATCAGCGCAGCGCCTCCGCGACTTCCCTCGCCGCCTCCACCACCCTCGGCCCGACCCGCTCCGGTACCGAGTCCGCCAGCATGACGACACCCACGCTGCCCTCGACCCCGGTGACCCCGACCAGCGGCGCCGCCGCCCCGCTCGCACCGGCCTCCAGTTCGCCGTGGGTGAGCGTGTACCCGGGACCGGTGCCGGACGAGTGGCGTGCGGCGAGGATCGCCCGGCCGGCCGCCCCGCGGTCCAGCGGGTGCCGGAAACCGGCCCGGTACGCCACGTGGTAGTCGGTCCAGGTCGGCTCGACCACGGCGACGGCCAGCGCCTCCGTCCCGTCGACCAGGGTCAGGTGCGCCGTCGCCCCGATGTCCTCCGCGAGCGAGCGCAGCGCGGGCAGCGCGGCCTCCCGTACCAGCGGATGCACCTGCCGGCCGAGCCGCAGCACCCCGAGGCCGACCCGGGCTCGCCCGCCCAGGTCACGCCGTACCAGCGCGTGCTGTTCCAGGGTGGCGAGCAACCGGTACACGACAGTACGGTTCACGCCCAGTTTCGTGGACAACTCGGTGACGGTCAGCCCGTGGTCGGTGTCGGCCAGCAGCTTCAGGACACGCAGTCCCCGGTCGAGCGTCTGAGAGGTCTCCGCGGTCACGACGCCCACTCCTTTGGTGGTGAGGCCGGCGGGCCCCTGAGCGGCGGATGCGTGGCCGAGTCCCGTCGGCGACGCGTTCAGAGGCCGCCGATCGGCAGGACGGCTCCGGCGGCTCCGGGCCCAGGTCGCTTCACGGCTGCGCTCCGCGGCGACGCTGCCACGGGGCGTGTGCGTAGCGGGACAGTAGCGAAGCAAGTTCGCTGAGCGGAAGCCTCCGTCCAGAATCCGGGCAAGGGCTTATCCAGCCTGCCTGCATTCGTCCGGATACGGACGCGGGAGCGGGCACCCGACCCGCGGCGCAAACCGCTCTCCGGCCGCGCGGATCGGCTGGGCGGCTGGGCGGGGCGGCCGAGCGGGGCGGCTGAGCGGATCGGCTGAGCGGGGCGGCTGGCGGGGGTCAGCGCATCCGCGTGGCCCACTCCTGCACCTTGGCGATGCGCTGCCGCAGCTGCCCCGCCGTGGCCTCCGCGCTGGGCGGGCCTCCGCACACCCGGCGCAGCTCGGTGTGGATCACCCCGTGCGGCTTGCCGCTCTGATGGACGTACGCACTGACCAGCGTGTTGAGCCGCTTGCGCAGCTCCATCATCTCCTTGTGGGAGACCACCGGCCGCCGCTCGGCGGGCAGTTCGAGAAGGTCCGCCTCGGCGTCCGGCTTCCTGCGGCTGTGCGCGATCTGCCGGGCCTGCCGCTTCTGGAGCAGGAGCTGGACCTGGTCGGGTTCGAGGAGGCCCGGAATGCCGAGGTAGTCCTGCTCCTCCTCACTCCCCGGGTGAGCCTGCATACCGAACTCGGCGCCGTCGTAGAGGACCCGGTCGAAGACGGCCTCGGACTCCAGCGCCTCGAAGGAGAACTGCTCCTGCTCGCCGGTGTCCTCGTCCTGCTGCTTGTTCGCCTCCTCCATCTCCTTCTCGGATTCGGCGTACGGGTCCTCCTCGCCCTCCTTCTTCGGCTTGTCGAGGGCGTGGTCGCGCTCCTTCTCCATCTCGTTGGCGAAGGTCAGCAGGTCCGGCACGGTCGGCAGGAACACGGAGGCCGTCTCACCGCGCCGCCGGGACCGTACGAAGCGGCCGACGGCCTGGGCGAAGAAGAGGGGGGTGGAGATGGTCGTGGCGTACACCCCGACCGCGAGCCGGGGCACGTCCACGCCCTCGGACACCATGCGGACGGCGACCATCCACCGGTCGTTGCTCTCGCTGAAGTCGTCGATCCGCTTGGACGCGCCGGTGTCGTCGGACAGCACGAGGGTCGCCTTGCTGCCCGTGATCTCACGGATCAGCTTGGCGTACGCGCGCGCCGAGTCCTGGTCGGAGGCGATGACCAGCGCACCGGCGTCCGGGATGGCCTTCCTGACCTCGGTCAGCCGCTGGTCGGCGGCGCGCAGCACGCTGGGCATCCACTCGCCGCGCGGATCGAGCGCGGTACGCCAGGCCTGGCTGATCGCGTCCTTGGTCATCGGCTCGCCGAGCCGGGCGGCGATCTCGTCCCCCGCCTTGGTGCGCCAGCGCATGTTGCCGCTGTAGGAGAGGAAGATGACGGGCCGGACGACATGGTCGGCGAGGGCGTTGCCGTAGCCGTAGGTGTAGTCGGCGGCGGACCGCCGGATCCCGTCCGCCCCCTCCTCGTACGTCACGAAGGGGATCGGGTTGGTGTCGGAACGGAACGGCGTACCGGTCAGCGCGAGCCGCCGGGTCGCCGGCTCGAACGCCTCCAGACACGCCTCGCCCCACGACTTGGAGTCGCCGGCGTGGTGGATCTCGTCCAGGATCACCAGGGTCTTGCGCTGCTCCACCCGGTTGCGGTGCAGCATGGGCCGTACGCCGACACCGGCGTAGGTGACGGCGACCCCGTCGTACTCCCGGCCGAGCGGTCCGGCGCTGTACTCGGGGTCGAGCTTGATCCCTATCCGGGCCGCGGCCTCGGCCCACTGCTTCTTCAGGTGCTCGGTCGGCGCGACCACGGTCACCTGCTGCACGACGTGGTGGTGCAGCAGCCAGGAGGCGAGCGTCAGCGCGAAGGTCGTCTTGCCGGCGCCGGGCGTGGCGACGGCGAGGAAGTCGCGCGGCTGCTCCTGGACGTACTTCTCCATCGCCCCCTGCTGCCAAGCCCGCAGCCTGCTGGCGGTACCCCAGGGGGCCCGGCCGGGGAAGGCGGGCGAGAGGTGATGCGATGTCGTGGCGGAGGCGGAAGCGGCGGTAGTAGTCACGGTCTCCGTAGATCAAGGTCGGGTGGCTACGTATGACAACCGGGCCACCCTACCGGCGCGGCACCGCCGTCAACGCCCGGACGAGGCCGGGTCGCCCGTGGGTGGGATCCACGTCACAGCACGCACCGCTCAGGCGTTGTGGCTCACCGCTCCCGCAGCCGCCGGGTCACCCACGCCCCCACCAGCGCCACCCCCGCCATCGGCAGGAAGACGGCCGCGAAGGCGGCGGGGTGGGTTCCGTCGGTGGTCGTGGCCGTGGTGGTGACCGTGCTGCCGCCGCCCAGGGCCGCGAAGGCGGCGCCGGTGGTGGCGAGGAGGACGACGTTGGAGAGGGCGTCGGAGATCTGGAGCGCGGCGGAGTTGGCGCCGGCCTCCTCCGGGGCGGACAGCCGGAGCAGGAGCACACTCGTCGAGGAGATCACCAGGCCCATGCCGAGGCAGCCGAAGGCCCAGGCGACGGCGACGGTCCAGACCGGCACGGAATGCACGAGCACACTGGGCGCGGTGGCGATCGCGGCGGCGACCAGCACCATCCCGACGGTCATCAGCCGCTCCCGGTACGGCGCCATGCGCGGCCGGGACTGCAGATACGAGCCCAGCGCCCAGGTCAGCCCGCCAGCCGCCAGCGAGAACCCGGCGAGCATCGGCGACAGCCCGCGCTGGGTGACGAGCATCAGCGGGACGAAGGACTCGGCGGCGACGAAGGAACCGGCGGACAGTCCGCGCAGCAGGACGACGGAGGGCAGACCGCGGGCGGCGCGGTAGGTGCCGCGCGGGAGGAGGCCGAGGGCGGCGGGCACGAGCAGTGCGGCACCGGCGAGTGCGGGGAGCGCGGCGAGGGGGCGCAGATCCTGGGCGGCGTACTGGAGCAGTCCGGCGCCGAGCGAGATGCCGAGGGCGAGCCGGATGCGCCGCCGGTCGAATGAACCGGCACCCGTGCCGGTCTGGACCGGTCCGGATGCCCGGCGATGTATCTGCGGCAGGGCGAGGGCGAGCGGGAGGACGACGAGGGCGGGTATGCCGAGGAAGACCCAGCGCCAGCCGAGGTGTTCGGTGACGGCGCCGGAGGCGAGGGGGCCGACGATGGAGGGGACCACCCAGCCCGCCGCGAAGGCCGCCATGATCGCGGGCCGCAGCCGCTCGGGGTAGGCGCGGCCGACGACGACGTACAGCGCCACGATGACGAGACCGCCGCCGAGCCCCTGCACCGCCCGGCCCAGGATGAACACCCACATCACCTGGGCGGTGCCGGCGATGACGAGACCGGCGGCAAAGCCCGCGATGCCCGCGCTCAACGGGCCGAGCGGACCGCGCCGGTCCGACCACTGCCCCGACAGCACCATGCCGAACAGGCTGGTCGTGAAATACCCGGAGAACGCGAACGCGTACAGCGCCACCCCGTCCAGCTCCCGCGCGGCAACCGGCATCGCGGTCCCCACGGCCGTCGCCTCGAACGCGATGAGCAGCACCACGGAGACGATCCCGACACTGAGCGCCCGGTACGACCGGCTCAGCACACCTTCTCTGCCGTCGGTCTCGGCTGCTTCGGTCACGACATCGGCGTCGCGGGGCTCCAGGGCGGTCATGCCCGCCAGAGTAAGGCCCACAACACCGTTTGACCCCTGTCGGGAGACCGGTCCGACCTGCGACCTTGGTCGTACGCCCCCCGTTTCATGAACGCGGTGTGGCAGTCGCATTGCAGCCCGCCCGATGCCCTTGAGCCCATCTCCCTCGGCCCATAAGTTCATTCACATCAACACGGCCGTGTGCCCGAGTGGTTCAGGGGCTCGCCTGCGCTGCATCCATCAGCGAGCTCCGCTCGCGGGGAGCCACGTGGGTCCGATCCCCACCACGGCCGAGAACGAACACATCAACACGGCCGTGTGCCCGAGTGGTTCAGGGGCTCGCCTGCGCTGCATCCATCAGCGAGCTCCGCTCGCGGGGAGTCACGTGGGTCCGATCCCCACCACGGCCGAGAACGAACACATCAACATGGCCGTGTGCCCGAGTGGTTTAGGGGCTCGCCTGCAAAGCGAGTTACGTGGGTTCGATTCCCGCCACGGCCTCCAAGCTGTAATGCGCTGACCAGCTCCTTCACTGCTCCTTTCGGGGCGAGCTGGTCTCTCCTCCTCGTCAGGTTCTCGGTCCGTCGGCAAGGCGGCCTCAGGGTCCGTGCTGACTGCACCGGTACGACACGGAGAACTCGCATGAGGCACCGCCCCGGGTGGATCGCTCGCATCGCCCTCTGCACGGCCGCCTGCCTCGGCATGGTCGTCGGCTGCGGGTCGAAAGGGGGGCATGGCGGGGGCGGGACGTCGTCCCCCGCGCCGTCACCGTCCTCCGCGTCGGCGTCCGCCACGTCGTCACCCGGTGGGTCGGCGTCGGGCGCATCGTCACCCGGTGGGTCGGCGTCCGGCGCGTCGTCACCGGCACAGCCCAACGGCTCACCCAGCTACGGCGGCGAGTCGCTCGCCTCGGAACCGCCTCCGCCGTCGGACACCGGTCCGTCGGCGAAAGGCAACCCCGACATCGCGCCGTCGCCTTCCTTCAACCCCTCCACGCGTCTCTGTCCCGGCAATCCCGACTGCCCATCGCCTCCCGGGCACGGCGAGACCCCACAGATGCCTGTTCCGGACAGAACGTGAGCGAGTCGAAGCCCGGCCTCGCGCAGCAGGATCGTCGAACCGGCTCGGCGGACCTGGCGTCGCCGACCCGACTGGTCAAGGTCGTGATCGCCCAGGCCTCGTTCATCGCCGCGCTGATGTTCTACCTGGGCGTGATCTACACGAGCGCGTACTACGACTACTACCACCTCTCCCCCTTCGCGCTGGGCTTCGGCTTCGCCGAGTTCGCCCTGCAAAGCCTGAACCTGGTCACCTTCCCGGTTCTCGCAGGTGCCGTCGTCCTGCTCGTGGGCGCCGCCCTCGCCGCACGCCGGTCGCATCGGGCTCTGCCTGAGGCACTGGTCCGCTGTCACGTGCTCGTCGTGGCCGCAGGTCTGCTCCTGCTCGTCCTGTGGTGGCAGTGGGGGTTGCTGCTGTCGTACCGCTGGGCCGGTCCCCTGCTCATCGCCCTGGGCCTGCTGCTCGGCGTGGCCCCGCACGACGGCCTGAGCCGCCCGACCGACTTGCGGGACACAGCCGTACCGATCCTCGCCGCCGGAGTGTTCCTGTTCTGGACCGTCACTGTTGTCGCCGGTCAGCTCGGCCACCAGCACGCCATGGACGCTGCCCGGCATATCAACAGGCGCACCGGCCTGATCGTCTTCAGCGCCGGGAAAATCAGCCTCGGCCCCGCACTCGGGCTCCAATTCCACGACCTCGGCCCCACCACCCATCTGCGGTACCGCTACATGGGTTTGCGGCTCATCACGGAGCGGGACGGCCGCTATTACGCCGTGCCGAGCGGGTGGCGGGCCCGGACCGACTCCGTCTACGTCCTCCGGGAAAGCAACAGCGTGCGATTCGAGTTCACGCCCGGTGTGGTGGTGCGGTAGACGCCCAGGAATCGCTTCAGAGCACCCCGCCCGCCTCGTCCTGAAAGGCCTCCGTCCAGTAGTGCCAGTCGGTGCCGGGCAGTGTGCCCGTGGGGTCGACGGTCGACAGGGTGCGGATCATGGCGGCCGCCAGGTCCTCGTAGGACGAGGTCGTCAGCTCGTGGTGCAGGTGGCCGGTGATGGTCCGCTCGTGGTGGAGGAGCCAGAGGGTGAAGGCGAGGGTGGAGACGTCGGTGTTCAGGGGGTGGAGCGTCGCGTCCGGTTCGCTGAAGGTCAGCACCGCGCCCGTTCTGCCGTCGATCAGCAGGCTCGTGTCCTCCGGCAGGTAGCCCAGGCGGATCAAGTGGTCGGCGTGGGCCGGGAGTTCGTCCAGCGGGAGGGCGCCCGGGCGCTCCTCCGTGAAGAATTCCCTCAGCGTCGGCAACGGGACGTCCGTGTCGGTGTGGAACAGGACCGCCTGCTCCGGCAGCCCCGTCTCGCGCAGGAAGCGCCGCGTCGGCTCGTGCGTGAGCGTCGGCGGGAAGTCGACCTCCTCGAAGCGAGTCACCCGGCCGTGCCCGAACTCCTGGTCCAGGACGCGCGCGGGGACGTCCAGGGTGAGGCCGCGGGCCGTGCCGGGGCCGGCGGCGAGGGCGAGCGGGCGGATCAGGGCCGCCACCTTCCAGTACGGCGGGACCTCGCCGTTCGCGCCCTCCTCGAAGAGGGAGAGCAGACGGCGGGTCGCCTCGGCGGCCGTCTGGGGGCCGTACCGGCCCGCGAGGGAGGCGAAACGGCCGCGCAGGCCCGTCAGTTCCTCGGTGACCGCCGCGAAGCGCAGCAGCGTGGTGAGGGACGGCGCGAAGGGGCGGGGGTCGGAGGGGTCGAAGAGATACGCCGTGGTGATCTCGCCCGTGACGCCGTCGAGCAGGATCGACTCGCGCTCCATGCCGGCCGGGGTCAGCAGTTCGCCTATCACCAGGCGGGTCCGCAGCTCCTCCGCCAGCCGGAAGGGGGCTTCCGCGGCGTCGGCGAGCGTGCGCAGGCCGTGGGTGCGCAGCGGGGAGAAGGTCAGCAGGTCGGTCTCGGCGGGCAGTCCGGAGCCGCTGAGCAGGCCGCGCGTCGGCGCGTGCGTGACGTAGCGGTCCAGCTCCGCCTCGGTCAGTGTGATCGCCGCTGCCCCGGTGTCGGTCGTGCTCATCGCTCCCCCGCGGTCTTCCCCGTGCCCCATGTGCCTCCGGTGGGCGCGCCTGCCCCCACTGCTTCGCAGACTACGCCGCCCCACTGACAACGGCCCTCGCCAGGAAGGACGTCAGGCGACCCGGGCACGTTGCGCGCCGGCGAGGATCGCCGCCACCGTCTCCTCCGGGGTCCACCGGGTCGTGTCCAGCCACAGGCCGATGCGCGGGGTGCGCCGGCGCAGTACCTCGTCCAGGCCGGACACCGTCCACGCCCCGCCGCTCACCGTCCACGCCCCGCCGTACCCCGTCTTCGCCCGCCCCGCCTCCCGGGCCGCGACCGTCTCCGCGTCCGGGGCCAGGACGACGACGTACAGCGGGCGGGTGCGGATCAGTCCGGTGTACGTGCGCAGGTCCTCGCCGAGCAGCACGTCCTGCACCACCGCCGTGAAGCCGGCCTCTGCGTACGCGTCCGCCGTGGCCGCCGACAGGCGCTGCCGCAGACGCAGTTGGGCGGCGGCTTCGGCGCCGGCCGCCGGCGTGTAGTCTGCGCGGCCCGTCACGATCATCCGGCGGAACACATCGCCCCGGACGTGTGCCGCCCGCGGCAGCCGCTCCGCCAGGAGCTGGGCCACCGTCGACTTGCCGGCGGCCATCACCCCGGTGATGACCACCACTCCGTCGATCACGAGAGACAGCGGCTCAGCGGTCCGTCACCACCGCCGCCTGCGGGCGGATCGGAAGACGGTTGACCGGGCGGCCCGTCGCCGCGCGCACGGCCGAGGCGATCGCCGCCGGTGCCGTCACCACCGGGACCGCGCTGACGGACTTGGCGCCGAAGGGGGCCACCACGTCCCGTTCCTCCACCAGCTTCACGATCTGGAGGTCCGGCGCGTCCAGGGCGGTCGGGAGGGCGTAACCGGTCAGGTCGGGGTGGCGGACCAGGCCGCGCGGGGTGCGGAGGTTCTCGGTCAGGGCGATGCCGATGCCCTGTGTCACGCCCGCCTCGATCCGGGCCTCCAGCTGGGCCGGGTTCAGGATCCGGCCGACGTCCTGGGCGAGCGCCAGTTCCACCACCCGCACCGAGCCCAGCTCGATGTCGACGTCCACCACCGCGCGGATCGCGCAGAAGGCCAGCCCGACGAACGCGTCGCCCTGGCCGGAGGCGCTCAGCGGCTCGGTGGGATGCGGGCGGCACTGCGCCGTGGCCCACAGCTCCTTGCCCTCCATCGCCTCCGTGACGGTGGTCGACAGGACGCCGTCGTACGACGTGATCTTGCCGTCGGTGATCTGGAGCAGCTCCGTGGACATGCCGAACTTGTGGGCGAGGGGCTGGAGAAGCTGGGTGCGGACCATCTTGGCCGCCCGCTCGACCGCGCCGCCCGACACCCAGGTGTGCCGACCCCGGCAGCCCGCGCCGGCCGGTGGCTGGTCGGTGTCGACCGGGGCCACGTGGACTTCCTCGATGCCGAGGGTCTCCTGGACGATCTGGCGGGCGAGGGTCGTGAAGCCCTGGCCCGTCTCCACAGCCGCGCAGAGCACTGTCGCCACGCCGTCGTGGACCTTCACCGTGGCCGTGGACACCTCGTCGGCGCCCTCCGCGCCGAGCATGTGGACCATGCCGAGGCCGTAGCCGACGCCCCGGCGCACCGCGCCCGGTTCGCCCGCGCCCTCGGGGCCCCCGGGCAGCAGCCAGTCCTCCTCGGGCGTGTCCTTGGGCAGCGCCGGGAGCGGGAAGTCCCGTACGGCCTGGAGGAGTTCGGCCACCGGGGCCGGGCAGGTCACCGTCTGGCCGATCGGCAGGACGTCGCCCGTGGCGAGCGCGTTGCGCAGCCGCAGCTCGGCCGGGTCCAGGCCGAGCTTCTTCGCCAGCTTGTCCATCTGCGCCTCGTAGGCCGCGCACACCTGCATCGCGCCCTCGCCGCGCACATGGCCGGAAGGCGGGTTGTTGGTGCGCACCGCCCAGCCCTCGATGAAGGCGTTCGGGACGACGTACGGGCCGCACGCGAAGGAGACGGCGGCGGCGAGCGCGTCGGCGGAGGTGTCGGCGTACGCGCCCCCGTCCAGCAGGATCTGCGCCTCCACCTTCACCAGCCTGCCCTCGGCGTCGGCGTGGTGGCGGTAGCGCAGCAGGGTGGGGTGGCGGTGGGTGTGGCCGAGGAAGGACTCCTCGCGCGTGGCCGTGAGTTTCACCGGGCAGCCGGTCTTGAGGGCGAGCAGGCCGAGCGGGAGCTGGAAGCCCTGGTCCTCGCGGTCGGCGGTGGCGCCGGGCACCCCGGTGACGACGATCTTCACCCGATCGGGGGACAGCCCGTAGCAGGCCGCGGCGGTGTTGCGGTCGGTGTGCGGGTCGGTGGAGCCCAGGTACAGCTCCACGCCGCCGTCGGGGCGGGGCACGGCGAGGCCGGCCTCGGCGCCGATGGGGGCGGGGTCCTGGCGGCCGATGCGGTACTGGCCCTCGACGACGACCTCGCCGACCGCCGACGGGTCGCCGTGGTGCAGGGGGATGTGCCGGATCAAGTTGCCGTCGGGGTGCAGGGGTTCGGCCTCGAAGGCGCGCTCCGGGTCGGTGACCGGATCGAGTACTTCGTACTCGACGATGACGGCGGCGGCGGCCATCCGCGCGGTGTCCGGGTGGTCGGCGGCGACGGCGGCGATGGGCTCGCCGTGGTGGCGTACGACTTCGGAGGCGAACACCGGGCGGTCCGGGGTGCCCCGGCCGTGGCGCGGGGTGCCGGGGACGTCCTCGTGCGTGATGACGGCCCGTACGCCGGGCATCTCACGCGCGTGCGTGGTGTCGATGTTCACGATGCGCGCGTGCGCGTGCGGGGAGCGCAGGACGGCCGCCCACAGCAGGCCCTCGGCCCACAGATCGGCGGCGTACGGGAAGGTGCCCTCGGTCTTGGCACGGGCGTCGGCGTGCGGCAGGGACGCGCCGAGGCCGTGCGGCAGCGCCTCGGCCTCGGGGGTGATCTCCGCGGCGGTGGTCGCCGTGGCGGCTTCGTTGCTCACACCTGGCCTCCGTCCTGGCCGTAGTGCTGGTCGTACGACGTGCCGTGCGGGTCGTGCGTGCCGTGCGGTCCCGGCGTGCCGTACGGGTCGGACGAGCTGTAAGGCTCCGGTGTGTCGAACACGCCGGGTGCGTCGAACGCCGACGGGTTGACGCCGCCGGAGCCGGGGCCCGCCTGGTGCGGGATACGTGCCTCGTCCGCGTTCGTCTCAGCGCCGGCGGCGTGCGCGTCCGCGCGCTCGGCGACGACCTCCTGGACGGCCCGCAGGACGCCCCGGTAGCCCGAGCAGCGGCACAGGTTGCCGCACAGCGCCTGCCGGGTCTCCAGCTCGGTCGGCGCGGGGTTGCCCTCCAGCAGGTCGTGCACGGTCATCGCCATGCCCGGCACGCAGAAGCCGCACTGCACGGCACCGCACCGGGCGAGCGCGCGCTGCACGTCGGAGGGCTGCCCGTCGACGGCGAGGCCCTCGACGGTGCGCACCTCGCTGCCGGCCGCGGTGACCGCCGGGACCAGGCAGGAGGCGACCAGCCGGCCGTCGACCTGGACGTTGCAGGCCCCGCACTCGCCCTGCGAGCAGCCGTCCTTGGCGCCCGCGAGACCGAGCCGTTCGCGCAGCACGTACAGCAGCGACTCGCCGATCCAGGCGTCGGTGACGGGCCGGTCGGCGCCGTTGACGCGCAGCACGTAGGAGGCGAGGGGGTGGTCGTCGTGCGGCGGGAGGGGTACGGCGCCTTCCTCGGCGTCCTCGCCGTCGGCCGCCTGCGCGGGGGCGGTGTCCGGGCCGGTGTCCGACGCCGGGTCCGCCATGGGCGGCTGAGGCGCCGGGGAGTGTCCGGGGTCCCCAGGGGCGCTGTCGGCGGATGCCTCGGCGGATTCCCCGGTGGGTTCCGGTGTGTCGTGCGGCGCGCCCGCGTCGGTTCCGGCGGGGTGTGCTGTGGCCGCCGGGTCCGGGTGTACGGCCGTGTCCGCCGGGTCGGCGGGGGCCGCCGCGCCGGCCGTGTCCGCCGCTGTGGCGGCCTGCGGTGCGGCGACATGGGGTGCGGGGCCCTCGTGACCCGCCGGGACGTCAGCGGGGTCCTCAGGGGCCTGGGTGGGGGCGTGCGGGTCGGCGGAGGCGTGCGCGTCCGCAGGCTGACCCCGACGGTCGGCCTCCGCGTGACCGGCTCCGTCGTGACCGGCCCCGTCGTGCTCGAACTCCGCGTGACCGGCCCCGTCATGCTCGAACTCCGCGTGACCGAACTCCCCGTGCCCCGCCGCCTCGTGAATCGTCTCCGCGTGAGCCGGCTCCGGGTACCCCCCGGGCGCATGCCCGTACCGCTCCTCGCGCGCGTGCCCGTACCGCTCCTCGGCCGTGTAGGCGTCCGGCGCCGGTGCGTCGCCTGCGGGGTGCGCGGGGTGTGCGCCGGTGTGGTCCGGGAGCGGAGCGGAGTCCACGTCGGCCGGGGTCCGGCCCCAGGCGGTGCCCGCGCCGTCCGTCGCCCAGGGTGCGGGCGCGCCGCCGGGCAGGGTGGCCGGCGGAGTGCCGCCCCACTGCTCGACGAGGGACGATGTGGTGAACTCGCCCGATTCGTCCGGCAGATCACCGCCGGCGACGGGAATGGACCACTGTCCGGTGACGTCGTGTCCGGGGGCGGCCGGGGCGGCGGGCTCCTCGAAGGTCCACTGCTGAGTCGCGCCGGGCTGGTAGGTGAACCGGTCGTCCGCGCTCTGCGGCTGCGGCACGGCATTCGGATCGGGCCACTCGGTGCCGCCCGCGGGCGCGCCCCAGGTACCGGCCGCGGCGGGCTCGCCGGTGCCGGGGTGGGCCGTTATCCGCGGCGGTACGTAGCCGTGACCCGGAGCGGCCAGCGGGCTGTCGCCGGACAGCAGGGCGTCGATACCGCCCTCGGGGAGCTGGACGAAGGCGGTGGCGCCGTCGTCGTAGTCGCCCTGGGGCAGCGGGTCCCAGCGGCCGCCGCTTCGGGGCGTGCCCTCTCCGTGCTGGTCGTCGGTCACGACAGCGCCCTCCCCAGTGCTCGTCGGGCCAGCGCGGCGACGGTGCGCCGCAGGTGCAGTACGGCCGGCGGAAGCGCGGGCACCGAGCCGTCGGGCTCCGGTGCCGGGTCCGGGATGCAGGCCGCGGCGACGTACTCACCGAAGGCGGTCAGGGCCTCGGGCACGATCGCGCGGTCGTTGTCCCAGTCGATGAGCTGCGCGACCCACTGCTCGGCCTCCAGCGGGCGCAGCGGCATCGGCGCTATGGCACCGACGGCGCACCGCACTCCGCGCCGGGCGGGGTCGAGGACGAGGGCCACGGAGGCCAGCGCGCGGCCCGGTCCGGTGCGGCCGGTGGCCTTGAGGAAGACCTGTGGGGCGTGCAGCAGGGGCACGCGCACGTAGCCGATGAGTTCGCCGCCGCGCAGCATCTCCATGCCGGCCAGCAGGTGCGACACCGGGATCTCCCGGCGGGCGCCGGCCGGCCCCGCGATGATCAGCGTCGCCTCCAGGGCGGCCAGTACCGGCAGCGCGTCGCCCGTCGGAGCGGCCGAGGCGATGTTGCCGCCCAAGGTGCCCGCGTTGCGGATGTGCGGCGGGCCCGCGGCGCGCGCGGCGGCGGCGAGCGCCGGGATGAGGGCCGCGAAGTCGGGGCGGCCCATACGCGCGTGCGTGAGCCCCGCGCCGAGCAGCGCGTGGCCGTCCTGGTACTGCCAGCCGCGGATCTCGCTGATCCGCCCGAGGCCCACCAGGGCGGCAGGCCTGAGCTGGCCGGAGTTGACGGCGGCCATCAGGTCGGTGCCGCCCGCGACGGGCACGGCGGCGGGCTGGGCGCCGAGGGCCGCCACCGCCTCGTCCAGCGTCGTGGGCAGCGTGACGGCCTGCGCCGCCTGCGGTGCGTGCGTGGTCAAACCGGCTGCCCCTTCCCGCTGCCCCACCTGGTCCCACCTGTGTGGCCGTACGGTACGTGCTCACAGGGCGGACGTGGCAACTCTGGCACATCTTCGCAAGGGCCGAACGCGGGGGTCCGCTAGCAGGCGGTAAGAGGCAGTAGGAAGCATTCGCCCACCTCATCATGGAGATGGACCGTTTTCGCACGGCATCACCGGTGCGCGGTGATTGACACTCTTCGGTGACTCTTGGCGCGTTTATCACCACGCGTTCGGGGCGATCGCGCGTCCGGGGCGGTCACTTGTGCGACGGCGGTCATCTGTGCGGGCGCCGTCACCTGTGCGGGGGCGGCCCCTCGATCGGGCGACCGAGGACACCGGGGCGCCTCTGCCACGGCCTGGGCCCGGCGGGTGGCCGGTAAGCGACGCCGAGGGCGTCAAGTCGCGCGTAGTGGGCGGCCATACGGGCCTCGAAGCCGGCGAAGTCCCGTTCCCCGGGCGGAGGCAGCGGGCTCCAGGCCACCTCGGCGAAGGCCGCGAGCCGGGGGAAGGTCTGGTAATCCACGCGCGCGGTATCCTCCAGCACCTCGGTCCACACGTTGGCCTGGGTGCCCAGCACATGCCGGGCCTCGGCCTCGGTGAGCCCGTCCGGGACGGGCTCGAACCGGTAGACGTCCTCCAGGGTGCGCACGAAGCCGATCGGCACCGGCTCGTCCTCGCCCGGGGCCTGACGGTGGTCCAGGTACACGTACTGCTCCGGGCACATGACGACGTCGTGCCCGGCCCGCGCGGCGGCGATCCCGCCGCCGTAGCCGCGCCAGGAGGACACCGCGGCGCCCTTGGCGAGCCCGCCCTCCAGGATCTCGTCCCAGCCGATCAGGCGCCGCCCGCGCGCGGAGAGCCACGCGTCGAAGTGCCCGATGAACCAGGACTGCAAGCCGTCCTCGCCGTCGAGCCCGAGGTCCGCGATCCGGGTCTTGGCGGCCACCGACTCGGTCCACTGCTCCTTGCGGCACTCGTCGCCGCCGACATGGACGAACTGTGAGGGGAACAGCTCCAGAATCTCCTCGAACACCCCCTCGTAGAAGCGCAGGACGGTGTCGGTGGGGGCGAGTACGTTGGCGGAGATTCCCCAGTTGTCCCAGACGGTGAGGGCGGTGGTGTCGATGACGTCGGTGTTGCCGAGTTCCGGGTACGCGGCGATGGCGGCCTGCGAGTGGCCGGGTACGTCGATCTCCGGGACGACGGTGATATGCCGCTCGGCGGCGTAGGCGACGATCTCCCGGATGTCGTCCTGGGTGTAGTAACCCCCGTGCGGCCTCTCGTCCCACAGCGGCGATGCCCGGTGGCCGAATTTCGACCGCGTCCGCCAGGAGGCGGTCTCGGTCAGTTTCGGGTACCGCCTGATCTCGATCCGCCAGCCCTGGTCATCGGTCAGATGGAAGTGGAAGACGTTGAGTTTGTGCACGGCCATCAGGTCGAGGTAGCGCAGCACGCCTTCCTTGGGCATGAAGTGCCGGGCGACGTCGAGAAGCAGACCGCGCCAGCGGAATCGGGGGGCGTCCTCGACGGCGAGGGCCGGGAGCTCCCACGGCCCGTCCGGCCGCAGCGGTGCCCGGCGGAAGGCGTCGGCGCCGAGCAGTTGACGGAGGGTCTGGGCGCCCCAGAAGACACCGGCCGGGCCGCCGCCCTCGATGCGGAGGGGCTGCTCGTCGGTGACCAGGCGGTAGCCCTCCGGGGGCAGGCCGGGATCGATGCCCAGCACGATCCGGTTCGGTCGGTCGGCGGCCTCGGGGAACGGCAGGCCGGTCGCGGCGCCCACGGTGGCCCGCAGCCAGCGCGCGGTGCCCTCCGTGCCGGGCCGCGTCTCCAGTGCCGTACCGCTGTCCACGCGCGCGATGCCGGACGAGTGCCGCAGGACGCTCGCCGGCGCGGGAATCACATCAGCCATGTCAGTCCTTCACGCGCTCGTTGCAGCATACGCAATGACCGTTTCGCTCCGCACAACACCTCGGAGGCTAGGACTACACGAGCATGCCCACAAGAGGTCTGCACCACTTCCCGACACGCAAAAGCCCTCGGGATGCGCCGGAGCGCGCCCCGAGGGCTTCAGGAACGTCGGACGGCAGGGGGACTACTTCTTGTCGCCGCCCTTGTCGTCGCCGCCGCTGCCCATGGACTCGTAGATCTCCTTGCACATGGGGCACACGGGGTACTTCTTCGGGTCGCGGCCCGGCACCCACACCTTGCCGCACAGCGCCACGACGGGGGTCCCGTCGAGGGCGCTCGCCATGATCTTGTCCTTCTGGACGTAGTGGGCGAAGCGCTCGTGGTCGCCGTCGCCGTGGGACACCTGCGGCGTCGGCTCTACGAGGGTCCCCGTACCAGTCCCGCGCTCGGGCTCAAGAGTGCTCATACCGCCCAGGGTACTGAAGCGCACAGGCATCAGTTGAGCGAAGGGTCGTCCGGGTATGTGGCCACCATCGCCAGCTCGTTGCGCTGACGGCGCAGCACCTCGCGCCACAGCCGTTCCGGAGCCGGCGAGGAGACGTCGCCGGGCTCGGACTCGACCACGTACCAGGCCCCCTCGACCAGCTCGTCCTCCAGCTGTCCGGGGCCCCAGCCGGCGTACCCGGCGAAGATACGCAGGGAGCCGAGGGCCGAGGCGAGCAGCTCCGGCGGGGCCTCCAGGTCGACCAGGCCGATCGCGCCGTGCACCCGGCGCCAGCCGAGCGGGGCGCGGTCGCCGTTCGCGCCGCCCGGGATGACCGCGACGCCGAGCGCCGAGTCCAGCGAGACGGGGCCGCCCTGGAAGACCACCCCGGGCTCCCCGGCGAGGTCGGCCCAGCCCTCCAGGATGTCCCCCACGTCCACCGGGGTGGGGCGGTTGAGGACGACACCGAGGGAGCCCTCCTCGTCGTGGTCGAGAAGGAGCACCACCGCACGGTCGAAGTTCGGGTCCGCCAGAGCGGGTGTGGCCACGAGCAGCCGCCCTGTGAGCGAGGACACCTCGGTCATGCCAGACATGATCCCGCATATTCGCCGGGCGTGGGGAGCCAATGCGGGGGCAAACAGGGGTGCGCAGCTCAGCGCCCAGGTGGGCGAGGCCCGGCGCACGCCCGCCTCCGGTGACCCCATGTGCCCGATAGAGCACGTTTCGTGTTGTGACACATCTATGACGATCCTTGGCAGTCCTCGGGCTTACGAGCGGGGGGTGATCGGCGACTACGCTGTCTCTCCCGGCCCGCGCGCAACAGTGATCGGCCGCCCCCTGCCCAACTCATCGGAACGCGAGATTCATGACCGTCAACGACGATGTCCTGCTTGTCCACGGCGGAACCCCGCTTGAGGGCGAGATCCGTGTCCGCGGTGCGAAGAACCTCGTACCGAAGGCCATGGTCGCAGCCCTGCTGGGCAGCGGCCCGAGCCGACTGCGCAACGTTCCGGACATCCGTGATGTGCGCGTCGTGCGCGGCCTGCTTCAGCTGCACGGGGTGACGGTCCGTCCCGGCGACGAACCCGGCGAGCTGATCATGGACCCGACGTACGTCGAGAGCGCCAACGTGGCTGACATCGATGCCCACGCCGGTTCCAGCCGTATCCCGATCCTCTTCTGCGGCCCCCTGCTGCACCGTCTCGGCCACGCGTTCATCCCGGGCCTCGGCGGCTGCGACATCGGCGGCCGGCCGATCGACTTCCACTTCGACGTGCTGCGGCAGTTCGGCGCGACGATCGAGAAGCGGGCCGACGGGCAGTACCTGGAGGCGCCGCAGCGGCTGCGGGGTACGAAGATCCGGCTGCCGTACCCGTCCGTGGGCGCGACCGAGCAGGTGCTGCTGACGGCCGTACTCGCCGAGGGCGTCACGGAGTTGTCCAACGCGGCCGTCGAGCCGGAGATCGAGGACCTCATCTGCGTGCTGCAGAAGATGGGCGCGATCATCGCGATGGACACCGACCGCACGATCCGCATCACCGGTGTGGACAAGCTCGGCGGCTACACCCACCGTGCCCTCCCGGACCGCCTGGAGGCCGCGTCCTGGGCTTCCGCGGCCCTCGCGACCAACGGCAACATCTACGTCCGCGGCGCCCAGCAGCGCTCGATGATGACGTTCCTGAACACCTACCGGAAGGTGGGCGGTGCCTTCGAGATCGACGACGAGGGCATCCGCTTCTGGCACCCGGGCGGCCAGCTGAAGTCCATCGCGCTGGAGACGGACGTGCACCCCGGTTTCCAGACCGACTGGCAGCAGCCGCTGGTGGTGGCCCTGACGCAGGCCACGGGGCTGTCCATCATCCACGAGACGGTCTACGAGTCCCGGCTGGGCTTCACCTCGGCCCTGAACCAGATGGGCGCCCACATCCAGCTCTACCGCGAGTGCCTGGGCGGCTCCGACTGCCGCTTCGGCCAGCGCAACTTCCTGCACTCCGCGGTGGTGTCGGGCCCGACCAAGCTCCAGGGCGCCGACCTGGTCATCCCCGACCTGCGCGGCGGCTTCTCGTACCTCATCGCCGCCCTGGCGGCCGAGGGCACGTCCCGCGTCCACGGCATCGACCTCATCAACCGCGGCTACGAGAACTTCATGGAGAAGCTCGTGGAGCTGGGGGCCAAGGTGGAGCTTCCCGGCAAGGCGCTCGGCTGACTGTCGGCATCTTCACGCCACCCCGGCCCGGGCCAGCACCGCCCCCGGCCGGGGGTCCGGGGGTTGCCCCCGGGCAGGCACAGCACGCCACCCCGGCCCAGGGCAGCACCGCCCCCGGCCGGGGTCCACTACGACAATGGGGCGGCCCCTTGGCGAAAGGGGCCGCCCCATTGTCGTTGTCCACGCCCGCTGTGGACGCGCCCCGAGGGGCGCGGGGCTGTGTCCATCTGCGGCTGCGTCGCGTGGGCGCGACCAGCCACAGACAACACACTGCCCACGGCGCTCACATCGAACGGCGCTCCAGTGGACCGGCGCCCGAAGCGGAGCGCTTACTTGCCCTTGGCCGCTTCCTTGAGCTTGCTGCCCGCGGTGACCTTCACGCTGTAGCCGGCGGGGATGTTGATGGGCTCGCCGGTCTGCGGGTTGCGCGCGGTGCGAGCGGCACGGTGGGTGCGCTCGAAGGTCAGGAAGCCGGGGATGGTGACCTTCTCGTCGCCCTTGGAGACGATCTCGCCGACGGTCTCGGCGAACGCGGCCAGCACGGCGTCGGCGTCCTTGCGGGTCACCTCGGCGCGGTCGGCCAGCGCGGCCACCAGCTCACTGCGGTTCATGTTGTTACTCCCGTGTTTTTCTTGCCGTTGGGGTGTGCCACGCGGCGGAGCCGCCCAGGCACTGCGATGCCGATGCGCTCGCGCCCAGGGACGCATCCTGCCCCTACCTGCGGCGGGAAAGCCAATCCGGCACCCGTAGGAGTCGTGAGAACACCCTGGGGAGTCACACGAAAAGCGCCCGCTCGGCGTCACCCTAGAGGGCGCCCGGCATCGGCTGGTTCCACGACGCGCCGGTGCAGGGGCCGCCGTGGTGATCCTCACAGCCCCTGCACAGTACGTCACGAGGTGGCTAGGCCGTCGCGCCCGCCGCCTTCGCGGCCTCGCGCACCGCGCCCGCCACCGCGCCCGCGACCTTGTCGTTGAAGACGCTCGGGATGATGTAGTTCGGGTTCAGCTCGTCCTCGGTCACCACGTCGGCGAGGGCCTTGGCGGCGGCGAGCATCATCTCCGTGTTGACGGTGCGGGACTGGGCGTCCAGCAGGCCGCGGAAGACACCCGGGAAGACCAGCACGTTGTTGATCTGGTTCGGGAAGTCCGAGCGGCCGGTGGCCACGACGGCCGCCGTCTGGCGGGCGATCGCCGGGTCCACCTCGGGGTCGGGGTTCGCGAGCGCGAACACGATGGCGCCGTCGGCCATGGCGGCCACGTCGTCGCCGTCGAGGACGTTCGGGGCCGAGACGCCGATGAAGACGTCGGCGCCGCGCACGGCCTCCTTCAGGGTGCCGGTCAGGCCCTCGGGGTTGGTGTTGTCGGCGATCCAGCGCAGCGCCGAGTCGGCCGGGGCGTCCACCAGGTCGGCGCGGCCGGCGTGCACGACACCGTGGATGTCGGCGACGACGGCGTTCTTCACGCCCGCGGCGAGCAGCAGCTTGAGGATGGCCGTACCGGCAGCGCCGGCGCCGGACATGACGACCCGGATGTTCTCGATGGCCTTGCCCGTGACGCGCAGGGCGTTGGTGAGGGAGGCGAGGACGACGATGGCGGTGCCGTGCTGGTCGTCGTGGAAGACCGGGATGTCGAGGGCCTCGCGCAGGCGGGCCTCGATCTCGAAGCAGCGCGGCGCGGAGATGTCCTCCAGGTTGATGCCGGCGAAGCCCGGGGCGATCGCCTTGACGATCTCCACGATCGCGTCGGTGTCCTGGGTGTCCAGGCAGATCGGCCAGGCGTCGATGCCGGCGAAGCGCTTGAAGAGGGCCGCCTTGCCCTCCATGACGGGCAGGGCCGCCTTGGGGCCGATGTTGCCGAGGCCCAGCACGGCGGAGCCGTCCGTCACGACCGCAACGGAGTTGCGCTTGATGGTGAGGCGGCGGGCGTCCTCGGGGTTCTGGGCGATCGCCATGCAGACGCGGGCCACACCCGGCGTGTAGACCATGGACAGGTCGTCACGGTTGCGGATGGGGTGCTTGGACTGCATCTCGATCTTGCCGCCGAGGTGCATCAGGAACGTACGGTCGGAGACCTTGCCGAGAGTGACGCCCTCGATACCGCGCAGCTTCTCGACGATCTCCTCGGCGTGGGCCGTGGAGGTCGCCGCGATGGTGACGTCGATACGGAGCTTCTCGTGCCCGGACGCGGTGACGTCGAGGCCCGTCACCGAGCCTCCGGAGGACTCCACGGCGGTGGTGAGCTGCGAGACGGCCGTTCCGCTCGCGGGCACCTCCAGCCGGATGGTCATCGAGTAGGAGACGCTGGGCGCCGTTGCCATGGCCGACTTCCTCTGCTTTCACCGTGTCGCGAGTTGTGCTGTCCGATCGTCGCACCTACCGCGGAGTACGCGGTAGTCGGCTGAGATTGCGGACGTTTTGTTCATGAGCAGTGGTCGGTTTCGGAAAACCACTTCCACCATACGAGAAACGATCAGACAAAGAAAGAGGCCCACGTCACATCGGACGTGGGCCTCTCTCATGCTTTATGACACCGACCCGCCATGCTCGCCTCGCGGCAAGTGGTCCCTCGCAGGGACAAAGGTTGGGCCCGGGGGCTTGGATCGGGCCGGTGCCGTACCCAGGCTAACAAACGGATGCCCAGGGCCATTCCCCCTGCGGACAGTTCACAGAAAACTCAGTCCGTCGGTCCCGTCGGTCCCGTCGGTCCCGCGGTCCCGTCAGTTCCGTCAGTCCCGCAGAAGGTCCGGCACTCCGGCCGCGTCCGGCTCGTCCCGCTCCCCGGAGACCACGGTCAGCTGCTGGGTGGCCCGGGTCAGCGCCACGTACAGCACGCGCAGCCCCGCCGGTGACTCGTCGGCGATCTCCGCGGGAGAGACGACCACGGTCGCGTCGTACTCCAGGCCCTTGGCCTCCAGGCTGCCGAGCGCCACCACCCGGTCGCCGAGCCCGGCCAGCCAGCGCCGGGCCTCCTCGCGCCGGTTCATCGCGACGACCACGCCGACCGTGCCGTCGACGAGGTCCAGCAGCCGCTCGGCCTCGGCCCGCACGGCCTTCTCCAGCGACTCCCCTACGACGGTGAAGCGCGGCTCCACCCCGGTGGACCGTACGGCGGACGGCGCCTCGGCGCCGGGCATGGCCAGGGCGAGCACCTTGGCGGCCAGCTCGGCGATCTCGGCCGGGTTGCGGTAGTTCACGGTGAGCTGGAAGCGGCGCCGGGGCCGGGTACCGAGGGCCTCGTCGCGGGCCTCGGCCGCCTCGTCCGGGTCGGACCAGGAGGACTGGGCGGGGTCCCCGACGACCGTCCAGGTGGCGTGCCGGCCACGGCGGCCGACCATCCGCCACTGCATCGGCGTGAGGTCCTGCGCCTCGTCCACGATGACGTGCGCGTACTCGGTGCGCTCCTGCGCGAGCCGCTCGGCCCGCTCGCGCTGCGACTCCTCGCGCACTGGCATCAGCTCCTCCAGCCCGGTGAGGTGGTCCAGCGGGTCGAGCTCCCGCTTCTTCTTCGGGCGGGCCGGGACGCCGAGGATCGCCTGGAGCTCGTCCAGCAGGGCGATGTCGTGCACGGTGTGCCCGTCCCGCTTCAGCGAGCGGGCGACCCTGCGGACCTCGCCGGGGTTGAGGATCCGCCGGGCCCAGCGGCCGAGCCGCTTCTCGTCGGCCATGGCGGCGAGGACCCGCTGCGGGGTCAGCTCGGGCCACCAGGCGTCGAGGAACGCGAGGAAGGAGTCCTCGGAGGCGACATCCTCGTCGAAGGAGGAGCGCAGCTCGGCGGCCAGCTCCGGGTCGGTGTGCCGGCCGGCGGCGCCGGACCGCGCCCACAGCGCGTCCAGCAGCAGCTTGCGGGCGCGCGGGCGGAGCAGATTCACGGGCGCGGTGCCGCCGAGGGCGGTGCGGCGGACGTGTTCCAGCTCGGCCGCCTCCAGCTCCAGGCGGCGCCCGAAGGCGACGACGCGGAGGCGGGTGGGCGGACCGGTGACCGTCTGCTGCGGCTCGGCGTCCTCGTCACGGCCGGTGGGACCCAGCTCCAGGGCGCCCCGGGCCGCCTTCCGCAGGACCTTCAGCATCCGGTACGAGCCCTTGGCGCGGGCCACGGACGGGGAGTCGTACAGAGTCGCTTCCACGCCGTCGACCAGCGAGCCGATGGCACGGATGGCGACCTGGCCCTCCTCACCGAGCGAGGGCAGTACGCCCTCGGTGTACGCCACGAGGAGCGGGGTCGGCGAGACGATGAGGATGCCACCGGCGTACCGCCGGCGGTCCTGGTACAGGAGATAGGCGGCCCGGTGCAGCGCGACGGCGGTCTTCCCCGTCCCGGGTCCGCCCTCGACGTAGGTGATCGAGGCGGCGGGAGCCCGGATCACCAGGTCCTGCTCGGCCTGGATGGAGGAGACGATGTCCCGCATGGTGTGGGTGCGGGCCTGGCCGAGGGCGGCCATGAGGGCGCCGTCGCCGATGACGGGCAGCTCACGGCCGTCGAGGCGGGCGGTCAGCTCGGGCCGCATCAGATCGTCCTCGACGCCGAGCACGCGCCGCCCCTTGGACCGGATGACCCGGCGCCGTACGACCCGCCCGGGGTCGACCGGGGTGGACCGGTAGAACGGCGCGGCGGCGGGCGCGCGCCAGTCGATGACCAGCGGCGCGTAGTCCTCGTCGAGGACGCCGATGCGGCCGATGTGCAGGGTCTCGGCGATGTCGGCGGTGTTGTCGTCCCGCACGGCACCCTCGGCCGGCTCCACCGCCGTGTAGGCCCCGTCGGGCCCCTTCTTCCCGTCCTTGCCGAGAAGAAGATCGATCCGCCCGAAGAGGAAGTCCTCGAACTCGTTGTTGAGCCGGTTGAGATGGATCCCCGCCCGGAAGACCTGCGCGTCGCGCTCGGCCAGCGCACCCGGGGTGCCGACCTGGCCGCGCTTGGCCGCGTCGTTCATCAGGAACTCGGCCTCGTGGATCTTCTCCTCCAGCCGCCGGTACACCCGGTCCAGGTGTTCCTGTTCGACGCTGATCTCCCGGTCACGGACGGAATCGTGTGCGCCGTGTACCGAGCCGACCGCGGACTGCTGAACCTGAGCGGCCACCGGGCCCCCTTCTGACGTGCTGGGCAGCCGTCAACCGTACGCGAAGGGGCGCCATGAAAGCTACGGCAGGACAACTCCCCAGGGGCGCGGGGAACTGCGCGAACAACCACGACGGACCCGCAGGCGAGGCACGGCAGGACGCACCCCGATCCGACACGGGGGGCCTGGGGGCGCAGCCCCCATAAGGCGGCACCCCCTGCCAACAGCACCAATTCCGGCCAAGCCCGCCGCAGGCGCTACGCGTTCACTTGCACCAGCTTCTTGCCCTCGAAGGTGACGACCTCGAAGTGGTCGATCTCGTTCGGCTTGAAGGCCGTGGCGCCGCCGATGTAGAGCGGTTTCTTGGACTCCTCGGTCTGCGCGTCCGGGACGCCGTAGCCCCAGTCCGGGACGGACCACGACGACATGGTCACGCGCTGCCCGTTCTTGGCGACGGCCACCAGGGAGCACTTGAGCGGCCCCTTGACGTTCTTCAGCTCCAGGACGGCCTGGGTGCCCCATTCCTTCGGCTCCATGGCGACGGTCGCGCTGGCCTGGGACGCCGGGTCGGTGGCCGACTTCTTGTCGGGCATGGCGGAGAACGTCGTCTGGGCGGACGAGGCGGTGACCTGCCCGCCGCCGGAGCTGTTGCCGCTGTTGGCGGCGATGGCGGCCAGCGGCCCGGCGATGATCAGCGCGGCGGCCGCGGCGATCATGTAGAAGGAGCGGCGCCGCTTCTGGGCGCGCTTCTCCGCCACCTCGTCGACCAGCTTCTCCACGATCCGCGGGCTGGGCCTGGCGGACAGCGAGTCGCCGATCGCGGGCGTACTGCCGGAGCCCGGCAGATCCGCGAGCGCGGCGAGCATCGGCTCCATCCCGGCCAGCTCGTCCAGCTGCTGGGCGCACCACTCGCAGCCGGCGAGATGCGCCTCGAAAGCGGTTGCCTCGGCGTCGTCGAGAATCCCGAGGGCATAGGCGCCGACGGTCTCGTGTTCGCTGGGCACCGAAGAACCTGAACCGGGACTCATGGGCCCAGACATACCCGGACCACCAGGGCCATATCCCTGCATTCCCCCGTAACCGTTGCTCATCACGCCGTCACCCCCCGCTCCTCCAGTGCCAGCTTCATCGATCGCAGGGCGTAGAACACCCGAGAGCGCACCGTGCCGCTGGGAATGCCCAGCGTCTCGGCCGCCTCATTGACCGTACGCCCCTTGAAGTACGTCTCGACGAGGACCTCCCGGTGGGCCGGGGTCAGGTCGTCGAGCGCGTCCGACAGCGTCATCAGCCACAGCGCCTTGTCGATCTCGTCCTCCGCGGGGATGACCTCCAGCGGCGACGGATCGACCTCCTGCGGCCGGGCCTGCCGGCTGCGGTGGCCGTCGATGACGATGCGGCGCGCGACCGTCACCAGCCAGGGGCGTACCGAACCGGTCGCCCGATTGAGCTGACCGGCGTTCTTCCAGGCACGGATGAGCGTTTCCTGTACGACGTCCTCGGCGCGCTGCCGGTCACCGGCGACCAGCCGCAGGACATACGCGAGCAGAGGTCCGGCGTGCTCTCGATACAGCGCACGCATCAGCTCCTCATCTGGTTCCGAGGGCTGTGATGAGGACATGCGATGTCGGGCCCTCGATCCACGTTCATTGGCCACGGCCGCATCCTTGCGCACGCCCACCTCCGGTGTCCGGGGGTTCCCCCAGTCGGTCGCTCGCCCACCCGTACGGAAGTGGGGGCCGACGTGTTCAAACGGAGTTGGCGTTTTTCTTGAGGGCGACGAGCCGAGCGGGACATGAGCACACATTCCCCCCGCGCGATCTTTACATTTCCGACACATCGGAGGGGGCGACTCCGGGACGCCCGAGCTGCCCGCGCAGGGCGTCCGGGAAACCCGGTGTTACACAAATCACGCCCGCGCCAGGGCGGCCCGCCGCCGGTGCCGGGCCACCCGCTCCCGATTCCCACAGACCTCACTGGAGCACCAGCGCCTGCGCCGCCCCCGGGACGTATCCAGGTACACCAGCGGACAGTTGTCCCCTTCACACTCCCGTACGGCAGCCCGCGCGACGGGATCGGTGAGCAGCTCGACGGCGTCCCGGGCGACGAGGGCGAGCAGCGCGGAGCAGGAGGGCGGGTCGGCCAGCTCCCTGGCGAGCCGGCCGTCGGCACCGCGTACGGCACGGGGAGCCGGGGTTGCGGAACGGGCGAGGTCGTTGACGCGGGCGAGTGCCCGGTCGTACGAGCCGGTGTCCGGGGTTGTACCGCTGGGCAGCACCAACTGCCGTACGAGCCCCCGGAGTTCCTGGAACCGGACCACCCAGGGGCCCTCGGCGTGAGCGAGCGACGTACCGCTCGGCACAAGGCCCACGCCCCCGATCCACGCACCCAACGCCCCGACGCCGTCCAGCCGTTCGCCCGGATGCGAGGTAGCGAGGAGATCGAGACAGATCCGTCCGGCGTCGAATGCCATGTGCCTGTCACCGCCTAGGCAGGAACCGTGGGCTCTCCTCCTCACAGTGCCCGCCCGGACGCCGGGCCGGAAGCCCTCAGTCGGCACCAGGTGTCCGGCGCAGGACCAGGGAGACGAAGCCCCAGGTGTCCCGGTAGCCGCGCAGCCATTCGGTCCGGCGGGTGTGGGCCGTCTCCAGCACCTCCGCGCTGTCCGGATCGTCGGGATGGTCCAGGGCCCACGCGGCGAGCGACCCCCAGCAGGCCCATTCGTAGTCGTCCAGCTCCCGGCGCGTACTGACGTGCCCGTCGACCGGGATCCATCCGTCGGTGACGACCCGGTCCACGGTGTCCGCCAGGTCGGTGAAGTCCCCGAGCATCTCGACGGCCTCCTGCGACGGCGGACGCTCCCAGAACCCGTCCCCGACGAGGACACGGCCACCGGGAGCGAGGTGCTTGCGGGCCGCGGCGAGGGTGGGCAGCAGTCCGCCGAAGGCATGCGCGGCCCCGAAGCTGAGGACCACGTCGAACGGCTCCGCGGACGCGAACTCCTCGGCCTTCTGGTGGTGCAGGACGAGACGGTCCTGGACGCCGAGTTCGCGCGCCGCGGCGGCCGCCTGGTCCAGGGCGTCCTCGGAGAGGTCCACCCCCTCGGCGTGCGCATCCGGTCGCGCGGCCAGGGCACGCAGGAGCCATTCCCCTTGGCCGCAGCCGAGGTCGAGCACCCGCTCGTCCCCCTTCGGCAGGCCTCGCTCCAGCAGCCGGCGCACGGAGTCGTCGTCGAGCGGGGACTTGATGGGGTGTTCGGCATGAGCGATGCGGGAGATCTGTTCACGATTCACCGGGGCAGCGTGCCAACGGCAGTGCCCGCGCGCACGTCATTTACGACGGACCCCCGCTTCGGGGGAGACAACTGAGGAAATGAGGCCCTGTGAAGAAATCCGGCAGAGGCCGCAGACGGGCGGTCATAGCCTTCCCCGTCGCGGCACTGACCCTGTCCCTCCCTTTCATCGCGTCCCCTTCCGCGGGTGCGTCGACGCGTCCACGCCTCGTCGCGATCGAGAAGAAGCAGGAAACTCTCGACCAGAAGCAGGGAACTCTCGACCAGAGGCAGGAAACCCTCGACAAGATCGCCGGCCGGATCACCGAGGGACTCTCCGAATCGGACCGCGCCAGGATTCCCGGCTTCACCGACATCGAAGTCGATCCCCTCCACAACAGCCTGCGTCTGCACTGGAAGGGCAACCCGCCGCAGCGGGTACGGCGCATCCTCGCCCACCTGCCCGAGGGCGTGCACGCCTCGGTGATTCCGGCCCGCTACTCCAAGGCCGATCTGCACGCGGCCCGGAACAGGCTTCTTCGCGGCAGAAAGCCCGCGGATCTGCACATCGCCGGCACGTCGGCCCCCCTCCGCATCACCAGCATCGGCCCCGCGGTCGACGGCAGCGGACTGCGGATCGGCTACGACGAAGACCGGGGCGTGGGCAAGAGCGACCGGATGGACCCGCTGGCGTCGGCCGCTCGCCAGGACAGGTCGCGTGAGGTCAAGACCGCCACCGACCGCCTGACCGGAGTCCGCACCACCGTGGTCTACCAGCCGCTGAGCGTGGACCTCTCCTCCCGACAGGAGGACGACACCCCGTGGCACGGCGGGGCGGCCCTGCGCAACCCCGGCGGGGGCGTCTGCTCCAGTGCGTTCAGCGTCAAGACCTCCGACGGACGGTACGAGCTCAGCGCGGCCTACCACTGCGACGGCAGCGGCGGTGTGTGGCACACCTACTGGGGCGGAAGGCTCATCGGCACCACCGACAACGCCCAGCGACTCGCGTCGGATGACGCCCTGGGCATCAGCCTGCCGTCCGGACAGTCCGCCGGGCGTCTGTACGACGGTCCGGCGAACGAGACCGACGGGTACTCCAAGCCCGTCTCCGGCTGGGGCCACAACAACGTGGGCGACTACGTCTGCACCGACGGCGCCAACTCGGGTGTGCACTGCGGCGTGCAGATCTCCGCGACGGACATCGGGGTCACCGGAGCGAACGGCGTCTACCGGCCGGACACGGACCTCGCCTATGCCACGTCACGTACGAAGGACCACATCGCGGCGGCGAACGGCGACAGCGGCGGACCGGTCTTCGCCGGCGTGAACAACTTCACCTCCGACGAGGCACGCGGCATGATCACAGCCCTCGACCGCACGGTCACCTGCCCGTCGTCCGAGTACGTCCTCGACAGCGGCGTGCGCACGCCGTGGTGCGTCCAGGGTGTGTACTTCGTACCGATCTTCCAGACCCTGCAGGACATGCACTGGACCCTGGTGACCCAGTGACCGCCGGCTGAGCGACCGGTGGGGCGCCGGTCCGGACCGGCGGCCCACCACACGTACGGAGGAACGTGACCGTGACCGAGAAACGCCGACGGCGCCTGTGCGCGGCCGCGGCACTGGTCTGCCTGATCGCGGCAGTGGCCGGCTGGACACTCTGGGATCGCTCGCACGTCTACGACACGTCCGTACCCGGCGATGTGCTGATCAGCGCCGACGGACGCACTCTGACCACCCCGGTGATCTGGACCGGCTGCGAGGACAAGCCTCGCCTGGTGGTCCACGAATCCGCCCGGACGGTCTCGCTGGAACTGGAGCGCAAGCGGCACGCCGGGCTGCCCGAGAACACCGCATGCGTCGGCAGCGGAGGAGAAGACGGCCAGCAGCTGCTCACCACGATCCTGGACCACCCCCTCGGCGCGAGGACGCTCTCCGACGCCGTCTCCCACGAGACCATCAGCCCCTTCGAGGCCACCCGCCTCGCCCGCCCCCGCTACCTCCCCAAGGGCTACACACCGTCCGACAGACCTCTCGGGCCGGGCGACGTCACGACGCCCCCGTACCGGCGCGCTCGAACACCCTCCTGGACGGTCACCTACCTCCGGAACCCCGGCCAGGGAGGGGGCAGGGGCTCCCTGAGCATCTCCCAGACCACCGGGCGGATCACCGGCAGACCGGGAACCCCGCCGGGTGGGTGGTCTCTGACCTGGTACGCCGCCGGATACACCATCAGTGTCCAGGCAGCGGACCGGCAGCTGACCGAGGACGAGTTCCGAGAAGTCACCGATCACGTCAGCCCGTGATCATCACGAATCCATCACCTCTTCTACACATTCCTCACAGATCTAGCCCCGCCGGGCTACCGTCGTCGCTCCAGAAACATCCCAGGGGGGGGACGAATGACCAGCCCATACATACCGCCGCCACCCACCCCACCGGTCCGCCCGGCTCCCAAGTGGGCCCGGAAGCGCTACGTACTGCCCGTGATCGGCTTCGCCTTCTTCCTGGGAATCGGCGCGGGCGGCGGCGGTCAGCACAGCGACGGCAACAGCGTGAAGACGGCGGCCAGCCAACCCCGGCCGACCGCGACCGTCACCGCCACCACCACCGCCACGGCGACAGCCACCGCGAAGCCCGCACCTGGACCGACCGTGACGAAGACGGTCAAAGCGACGGTGACGGTCACCGCCCAGGCGTCGACCGACAACAGCTCCGGTTCCGGTTCCGGTGACGGCAGCTCAGGCGGTACTGGCAGCCAGAGCGCAGCGGGCACCTGCTCCATCGTCTCCAACGCGGGGAACTGCTACTCCGCCGGCGAGTTCTGCCGCAACAGCGACCACGGAGCGACGACGACGGACGCCTCCGGCACGAGCATCACATGTGCCCTCAGTGGGAGCAGATGGCGCTGGACCTACTCCTGAGCGGTGAGGCAGGCCGAAGAGCGCTGACCTTCGCGTTCCGACTTCACCGCTAGAGCGGTCGCGTACCGCCTGCCTTCAGCCCAGGTGCCACAGCGCATACACCGCGACGAGCAGGAGAAGTCCCGCGCCTGCCATGACAGCACCCAGGAAGCGCAGATACCCGGCAGACGCGAAAAGGTTCGGAGCGCCGCCGAGACGGCCCATCGCCCACGTCTCCTCGATCCTGCGCCGAATCCGTTCGGCTCTGCGCGTGGTGATCCCCCGCACATCGAACGCCCAACTCAATCCGCACCACAGGAAAACCATGCCGCCCACGGCGAAGACGATGTCGATCAGCGGGGACGGTCCGTGTGCCCCAGCGGCGAGGTGCTGCAATTTCTTGGTGTTCCTTTCGTTGTTCCCCGCCTCGGTCGGTCCCGGATTCCATAGGGCGTCCACGTCGATCAGGCACGGGCGTGAGGAGAGGGTGATCTCATCCTCTCCGAGGGATCAGCGGAGGCATGGCCCCACAGTCGCTGACGGTGTCCACCTGGAGTCGCTCACGTCAACCGGTCCAGTACGGCTGCCACTCGGTCTCGCAGTTCTTCGTCGGTCAGGTCGTCCGGATCTCTGAGGTCAGGATCGATGCTGTAGTCCTCCAACGTGTAGAAGACCTCGTCCAGCGCGTTCTCCATGGCCTCACCCAGACGCTCGCCCGCGTCCATGGCCCGGCGCCGCTCGTCGAGCCACCGTCTGGCGAAGGAGGGGCCGTCGATCGAACGGGACGCGAGAGAGCGCATCAGATCGATCTGTTGTCCGGTATGGCTGGTAGCGGAGGCTTCCTCAGCCGATTTGAAGGCCCTGGTCTGTGGAGGGTAGTGGCCGGAGACGACAGAGAGTTCCGCTGCGCCCGTGGGGCTTCTGCGAGCGTAGCGCTGGAATTCCGCCCGGGCTCTGTCAGTGCCCTCGGCCACAGCGCCTCTCATGAACTCCAGGCTTCCTGCCGCCAGGGCGTAGCTGCCTCGGCACAGCACAGCCCCCAGGAAGTTGTCCGCGACCAGCAACAAGCCTGGCGTGTCCGGCCACTGTGCGCTGACAACGAGGAGCGCGTCCGGTTCGGCAGGAGCGGTGACCGCTGGCTGCTCGGCGAACTTCTCGTCGAGGGGCACCCCGAAGACGGCTGCGGCACCAGTCTCCCGCGCTCCCGCCGCCACTCGCTCAACAGTCTCTCGCCCCAGTGGGAGGTGCGCGGTCAGCGGAGCAACCGAGACGGCCTGCACACGTGCGAGCCAGTCCTCACGGAAATTCCCTGTATCGGATAGGACGGTCTCGATCACGTCACGGTTCTTGATCTGCGGCACTGCAGGTCCTTACGTAAGGAAGCCCTTTTGGACAATGCTCTGGAACTGTTTGTCGCTCAGTTTCCAGGCTGACCAGAACTTACCGTCGCTGTGCAGCATGACCATCTTCCGTGTGGTCGGGTCGATGAAGCCCACGGCCTGTCCCTGTCCTCGGTAGTCGTACCGGTAGATCTTGGTGTCCGGGGCGAGCATGTGGTCTCGCATGGCCTGCTGGAACTGAGACAGAGTCTGTTTGTTCCGACTTCCAGTGACGCCGAAGTCCTGCGCGTGGCTGTCGAACTTCTTACTCATCACCTTCTGACTGCTGAAGTCGGCCCGCTGCTCCCATTGAGCCTTGGCACAGGGCGCGAGCCCCAGAGCGTCGGTCCATCCGAGAGGGTTGTCGACGTAGCTGTAGGGATTGGGCGCTGGTTCGAGACCCAGCGGGTCCGAGGTCAGGTACGTGCCTGTTTCCGGATCGTAGTACCGGAAGTAGTTGTAGTGCAGACCGCTCTCGCGATCGGCGTAGTGGCCCGGATACCGCAGCGGACACGTTGGCGTGGTGCTGTCGTCCGCCGGGGACGGCATCCTGGTTCCCCACAAAGTGGTGCGTTGCTGCCAGGCCAGAACGCCGGACGCGGAGACCAGTTCCGTGGGGGAGCCCACGGAGTCCGTCACCACGGCATAAAAGCGTGTCGCGCGATCGGGGTCCGACTCCTCGGCCAGCCGGGCGAGGAAGGACGCGTCGACGCTGACAGAGGAGGCTCTGTGCTCGGTCTGAGCCACCGGACGATGCGTGCCCGGCTCGTAGTCCCAGGTTATGACCTGAGAGTTCGGGCCGAGCTGTTCGGCCAGACGGGTGTCGTCCCAGGAGAAGTCCACGCGGTCGGCCGCTGATCCGCCTTCCGTCACGCGGTACTTCGAGACGCGGCGGCCCAGCGGATCGTACACATACCGCCACCGCTCACCGTCCGGAGCAACAGCCTCGGTCAGGCGGTCCTCGGCGTTCCAGGTGTACGTCCAGCTGCGTGTCTGACCGTTCAGGAGCTTGCGGGTTCTGCGGATCAGACGGCCCTGAACGTCGTACTCGTATGCTGTGCGTCCCGCACGCCGGACGAGCGTGCCCTCGAACTCGCGATCGCCGGAGGCATTGTGGCCAGGGGCTTCCGCCTGAACGAGGTTACCCAGTGTGTCGTATGCGTAGGTTTCCGACCACCCAAGGGCGCGTATCCCCGTGACCCGGCCCATTCCGTCAAGGTCGAAGTGCCGGGTACCTGACGTCAGTTCCCGTATTTCCGTCACATAGCCGTCTGCTCGGTATGCGTAGGAGCGATGCTGCAGGAGGCTGTCCGCTCCAGCAGTCGACGCAACCGATGTCAAGGACTGGGAGGTCAGCCGTCCAGTGGCGTTCCAGCCCTGGGCAAGTGTCACGGCTTCGCAGATACGACGCTCCGTCTCGCGGCCCGCAGCGTCATACGAGAAGTCGAGCGAGCCCGCTTGGGAATGCAGGCCGGCGGGAAGACCGGTCGGTCCGTACGTCCAGTCGGATGTGAGTCCCGAGGGTGTGACACGGCGGGTGCAGCGTCCGATGGGGTCGTATGCGAACGTCGTCGTGCGGTCATCGACTGTTTCCGACAGGACCCGTCCGAGAGCGTCCCGCTTCAGCGCGATCTCGGCGTCGGCGTTCACTGCGCGGGACAGCATGCCGTCCGGGCCGTACGTGTACGTCGTGGCCCTGCCCATGGGGGCATGTTGCTCCACTACACGCCCCAGCGCGTCCCGCACGAAGCGCAGGGTCTCGCCCGCGTTGTTGGTGCGGGAGACCAGACGGCCCGCCGCGTCGTGTGCGTACGTCAGTGTCCGCCCGTTGAAGTCCCTCTCTTCGACGAGGAGCCCGCTCTCGTCGTAGCGGTACGTCCAGGTCTGCCCCTGGGGGTTGGTGACGCCGGTCAGCCGCAGCTCGGTGTCATGGGTGAATGCGTACTGCGCGCCGTCCGGGTCTGTCCGCGTCCCAGGAACGTCGAAGTGTGCGGCGGTCTGGTGGGTGGTGTTGCCTGCCGGATCCGTGTGGCTGCGCAGGTTCCCCTCGCCGTCCCATGTCCAGGACTCGCGCGTGCCGTCCGCGTACTCCCGCCACTCCGGCTTGCCCTCGGTCGTCCAGCCCATGCGGGTGGTGTGGCCCAACGGGTCGGTCACCGCGATGACCCTGCCGAAGGAATCCCGGAGGACCTTGGTCGTGTGACCCAGTTCGTCGGTCAGGGCGACAGGGAGACCCGCCTGGTCGTACGCCACTGTGCGGGTATGGTCCAAGGCGTCGGTGATCGCCGTCGGGCGTCCGGCCGTGTCGCACGTGTATCTGGTCTCGGCACCGGTCGGGTCCACCGTCGTCAGCAGGTTGCCCCGCTCGTCGTAGGTGTGATGCCAGGTCGCGCCGCCCGGCTCGATGACCTGCGTCGGCAGGCGCAGCGCGCTGTACGTCGCCCGGGCCACCGAGCCGTCCGGCAGGGTGAGTTCGGTGAGGTTGCCGGCGTCGTCATAGGTGTACCGGGTCGTGTGCCCCAGCGGGTCGGTCACCGCGAGTGGTCGGGTTCCGTGCTCGTCCCATTCGGTGCGAGTGACGTGGCCGAGCGGGTCGGTCTCCGCCACGACCATGCCCTCGGCGTTGTACTGGTGGACGGAGACACGGCCTTGGGAGTCCGTGTACCTCGTGGTGCGGTTCGCGTCGTCGTAGTCCACGGTGCCGGACAGGATGCCGTCGACGCCCTCGGTGCGGACCACCCGGCCGCGTTCGTCGTAGACGTATCCGAACCAGGTGCCGTTGCGGTCGGTCCAGCGGGTGACGCGTCCCTCCGTGTCGTAGGTGAAGCGCAGAGGCTCGCCGCTGGAGTTGATGACCTCGGTGAGGTTGCCGGAGGCGTCGTAGCCGTAACGCATGACGACCGTGCCCTCGTCGGTCGCGGTGCCCGGGCGGTAGCGGGAGGGCGGCTCGTCCAGCAGGCGCAGGGCGGTGATGCGGGGGCCCTGGGTGTCGACGGCGACGTAGTAGCCGCCGGAGTGACGGATGCCGAACGGGATGCCTTCGTCGTCGCGTTCGACGTCGATGCGGTTGCCGTTGCGGTCGCTCCAGGAGTCCAGGGCCAGGTGGAACACGCCGAAGGTGGGTGAGGGGACGGGGGCGGCGAAGGTGCGGGTCACGCCCGTCGACGGGTCGGTGACCGTCATCGCGCCGTCCGGCTTGCCGTCCCACTCCAGGGGCCAGCGTGCGCCCTTCACCGGCATCGTCGGCACGCCCGGCTCCGGCACCGGGTACACCAGGCGCATGCCGTCGGCAGCGGCGAAGACGACGCCCTCGCCGTCGATCTGGAGGCACTCGTCCAGGGTGGAGATCCAGGTCGGGCCGAAGCAGACGCCGCCCCGGTAGGAGGAGAGGTGGGTGCGGGTGAACTCCAGCGGCAGACTGCCTGGCAGCGTGAGGTCTGTCTGCGTCATCAGCATGGCGCCGGTCGCCACGTCGATCGGCTCGCCCACGCACGGCATGTCGTCGGCGTTGCGGGCCGCCGTGCCCAGGTCTACCAGGTCCGGGCGGAGCGACGGCGGGCGCAGCAGCAGCGGGGTGGTGTCGGCAAGGCCGCCTTCCATGCTCGCCTTCAGCAGGCCGTCGCCCGCTCCGAACGCGCCGCCGAAGATCATGCCGTCCTCGGCGGCCTTGTTGACCTCGTCCAGGCTGAAGCCGTGCTGCAGACCCGCCGCCATCTGCAGCGGCTGGGCCACGGCAGCGTCGATGGTGACCGACTCGACCCCGCCGAACCCGACACCGACGAAAGCGCCTCCGATGATGTCGGCCACCACGGCGGAGACCCCGACGCCGATCGTGGCGCCGAACTCGATGACCGCGTCCGCCGCCGCGGCCGCCGCACCCGAGGCGATCCCCGCGGTGAGCACTGCCAGCGCGATCCCGCCCGCGATCACGGCAGCGTCGATGGCGATCCGCGCCCAGAGCTTGTTGATCGCGTCATCGATGGCGTCGGCGAACTTGTCCAAGAAGTTGGCCATGTCCCGCGAGGATTCCGCGAGGTCGCTCAGCCAGCCGCTGTGCTGGTCGGTGGCGTAGCGGCCCCAGAACTTGCGGAACGCCTCGATCGACTCACCCGTGTTGTTGTGGATGATCGCTGACGCGCTGCGGTGCACAGGGGAACGGACGTCATCCACCGAATGCGCGAACGCGCGCCAGGCTTTCGCCGCGTCCCGCAGTTTGCCGGGGTCGGCCTCCGGCCACCACAGGCCCATGTCGAGAAGGATGTGGCGGGCTTTGGACTCAACGCTCACCGGCACCGTCGCTCTGCTTGGGGGTCTTCACTTCAGTGAACATGCCGGCGACGAGCTGGTCGTGGTCCACGTGCCCGTCGGCCATGTCGACCATGGCCTCGTGAATGCTCGTCAGGCCGAGCACCAGGATGCCCGCCGCGCTCTCGATCTTCTTCTGGTGCGGCTTGTAGACGCCGCCGAACTGGTTGCCTTGATCGTCATGGCCCCAGGGCTCACCGAGGCCGTCCAAGGTCTTGATGAGAGTGGTCAGAGCCTTGCTCAGATCGATCGCCCCCTGGTGGAAGGCCGGTGCCGCCGCCTTGATGTCGGCGGTCTTGATGTCCAGCACCTTGCCCGGGACTTTGCCGTCACCCATCGCTGCCGTCTCCCCCCGGTTCGCAACCGCGGCTTCCGACCCTAGGGGAGGCGGGCCAAGGGAAGGTCATGGAAAAGATATGCGCAGGCAATCAACGTTGGGATTGCGCATCGGTCAGGTCGAGTTTGCTCGAAGCCGCTCCTCAAGCGTCGGCTTCGCCACCGCCGACCGCGTAGCGGAGGAAGTCCGCCCAGGTGGTGGGGGTGACGGTGAGGTGGGGGGTGGTGGGGGTTTTGGAGTCGCGGATGTGGATGGTGGTGGGGGTGGGGGCGATTTCGACGCAGTTCGAGCCATCGGGGCTGTAGGTGGACTTCTGCCAATGGAGTTCGGACACGGTTACCTCAGACGGTCTTTGCGATGCGGTGGATCAGGTCACGAGACTCTGCAGGTTCGAGCGCGTTCTCCTCCATGCGGTTGATGACGAGCCGGTACTTTTCCAACTGTGCCTCGGCATCGAGGAACTCACAGCCATGGTGGGTATCCAACTGAACCGTATCGAGCTGCGGCACCGGCCCCGCCAGGTAGTCGACGGACTGCCCATTGCCGGGGAAGGAGCCATAGCCGAACGGCATGACCTTCACGGTCACGTGCTCCAACTCGCTCATGTCGAGTAGATGCTTGAGCTGAGCGCGCACTGTGGCGGCACCGCCGTATTCCATGTGCAGTGCGCACTCGTGGATCACCGCCGTGTACGAGGGCGGGTTGTCCCGGTGAAGGATCTCCTGCCGCTTGATCCGGTGGCTGACCCGGTGCTCGATTTCGTACTGCCGCAGCGCTGGCACGGCCTCGTTGAAGAGGGCCCGGGCGTGGTCGGTTGTCTGAAGCAGCGCAGGGATGTGGACCACCAGGGCAACACGCACTGCCACCGCGTGGTATTCCAACTCGGCAAGATCGATGAAGCCGACGGGCAGGTGGTCGCGGTAGCTGTCCCACCAGCCGCGAGTACGTCGACCTGTCATCGAGGCGAGTGCGTCTACGAGTTCTTCGTCGGAGCAGGCGTAAGCGCGTGCCATGGAGCGCAGCCGATCGGCGCTGATGGGAGTGCGGCCGGTTTCGATCATGCTGACGCGCGCCTGGTTGACGCCGAGGACTTCGGCGGCACCCGTGGCAGTGAGTCCAGCCCGCTCACGCAATTTGCGCAGCTCTGCACCCAGCCGTCGCTGTCGGAGCGTAGGGCTGTTGGTGGGCGGCACGCCCCCTCCTTCCTGGCCGCGACGCGGCGCTGCGCTCCCTCACACGAGTGAAGCATGGATGCTTTCATCGCATTCCGTTAGATGCATCTAACCATCTGCTCTACGGTGATTGTGCACCGCCCAACTCCCCCCACCCCCAAGCCGGAAGCGCACCTCCCCAGGCAAAGCCACCGCAGGTGGAGATGGTTGAGCGAGCCCGAAGTCCCTTCTCTCGTCGGAGGTTTTCATGGGCACCGTATCCCTGCCCGACACCTGGGTGTACGCGCTTCGCCTACCCCATGATCCCCGCGCGGCACGTGTCGCACGTATGACCGTACGGGCAGTACTCAGCGGGCATGGGAGACCCGAAGTGCTGGACGCCGTCGAGCTGTTGGCATCCGAGCTGGTCAGCAACGCCTACCGGCACACCGTGCGGGCCCGCCTCCCTACGGCTCACGGCCCTCGCCGGCGGGCGGATCCGGGTGGCGGTCTGGGACAGTCATCCGCGTATCCCCGCGCCCTTTGGCGAGCCGCCGAAAGACCAGCTGCCGCCCCTCCCTGCGGACGCCGAATGCGGGCGTGGGCTGCGGCTCGTGCCGCACTACGCCGACTGCTGGGGCGGCCTCCGTGTCGGTGACGGGCCGTTGGAGCGGGGCGCCGGGAAGCTGCTGTGGTTCGAGGTGGGAGGCCAGCCGATCCCCGTGGCGCCCAGTACCGTGGGGCGCAGGAAGCTGAGCGTGTGAGCACAGGGAGCCGCCTCGTGATGACACAACCGGACCACGGCCATGAGCTGATTCCCCGCCCCGAGCGAACCCCGGCGGCGGTTCGCATCGCGCTGGCACGCATCGCCCCGCACCGACTGGGTGAAATGGAGCAGTACAAGGAGCAGGCTCTCGGGGCCGCTCTCCAGGACGGAAAGATCGGCCATCTCCAGTACTGGCTGACCTACTGGCAGGCACAGGTGGAGATCGAACGGCGCCCTGACCTGCGTTCCCGTTACCAGACCGCCCTCATCGCCGTGCACAACACAGACAGTAAGGACGCCCCTGGCTTCCGGGCGGCCATGGCAGAACTCCGCGCCGTCGAGACGGAGGCCCGGCAGGCGGTGTCCTCATGACCTGGCGATGGGAGTACGACCCGGACGAGGAGTACGTCATCGGTGGCGCTCCGCCTGCCTTCGTCGCCGAGGTCGAGAAGCAGGCCGACGAGCCGGTGCGGGCTGCGGCCGCGTTCTACCTCGACGGCGCCTCGTACCAGGAAGCGGGCCCGAAGGGCAACGTCGCGCATGTCCCCGGCGGATTCTTCCTGTACTTGATCGTCCCGAGGCACGAGTGCCTGTACATCCACCAAGCGACGTACCTGTGAGGAGCAGCCAAGCCCCCCTCACACGTCCGCGTACTTCGCATCCGCCGCCGGATCCAACGCCAGCCGATACCCCCGCTTGACCACCGTCTGGATCAGCTTCGGCGCCCCCAGAGCCGTGCGGAGACGGGCCATCGCCGTTTCCACCGCATGCTCGTCCCGGCCCGCGCCCGGCAAAGCGCGCAGCAGGTCCGACCTCGGCACCACCCACCCAGGGCGGCGGGCCAGAGCGCGCAGCAGGGACATCCCCGCCGGCGGGACCGGCTTGAGGTCGCCGTCGACCAGGACCGCGTGGCCCCGGATCTCCACCCGGTGCCCCGCAATCGGCAGCGCCCTCGCCCTGCCCGGGAGTTCCTGGCAGAGCAACTGAACCAGCGGGCCCAGGCGGAAGCGTTCCGGTTGGACCGTGTCCACGCCGTGCGCCTGCAAGGGCAGTGCCGTCACCGGGCCCACGCAGGCCGGCAGGACGTCGTGGGAGAGGGCTGACAGCAGTTCCGGCAGCAGGCCCTTGTCCTCCGCCCGAGACAGCAGGGACGCCGCCGCCGGGGCGCTCGTGAAGGTCAGGGCGTCCACCGAGCGTGCCACCGTCGCGTCCAGCAGGCGGTCCAGCGGGGCCGTGTCCTCCGGGGGCATCCAGCGGTACACCGGGACCGGGAGCACCTCCGCGCCACCGGCACGCAAAGACTCCACGAAGCCCGGCAACGGCTCACCGTGCAGTTGCACCGCGATACGGCGGCCCTCCACGCCCTCCTCCAGCAGGCGGTCCAGGACCTCCGCCATGGACTCCGAGGACGGGGACCACTCCTCCGTCAGGCCCGCGGCGCGAATCGCGCCCTTGACCTTCGGGCCCCGCGCCAGCAGTTCCGCCTCGCGGAGCCGGTCGAGCAGCGGGTCGCCCAGGCCCCAGCCCTCCGCCGCCTCCACCCAGCCCCGGAAGCCGATGGCCGTCGTGGCCACGACCACGTCCGGGACCTGGTCGATGATCTCCTTCGTCGAGGCGAGGAGCTCCCCGTCGTCGGCGAGCGGCACGATCCGCAGGGCGGGCGCGTGCAGGACGGCGGCCCCGCGCCGCTGGAGCAGGGCGCCCAGCTCCTCGGCCCGGCGCGCGGCGGTGACGCCCACGGTGAAGCCCGCGAGCGGACCGTGCTCCGGGTGCTGCTCTTCGTCGTACATGGCTCGGCTCTCCTTGCTGACCGGCACGCCCCGTCTGACCGGTTTGCCGATCGAGCCTGTCAACAGCGCGTGACAGGCTCGGTTCGACTGCATTGCACCGGTGTTACGTCACACTTCCGCGTAGCTGAGCTGCGGCTTTGTCTCCGCAGTCGCCTCCGTTACAGCCTGCCCCGCCGGGCGGCGAAGGTATACGGCCCACGTCAGCGCGAAGCAGACGCCGTAGAAGGCGAGGAAGGCGACGAACGCGCCCGTCCCCGAGCCGTAGGAGAGGAAGGACTGGCGGAAGGCCATGTTGATGCCGACGCCGCCCAGCGCGCCCACCGCGCCGATCAGGCCCATCGAGGCACCGGACAGGCGGCGGCCGTAGGACACCGCCTCCTCCCCTTCGAGCCCCTTGGCCAGCGCCTTCGTCTGGAAGATGCCGGGGATCATCTTGTACGTCGAGCCGTTGCCCAGGCCGCTCAGCACGAACAGCACCACGAAGACGCTCACGAACAGTGGCAGGGACTTCTGCATGCTCGCGACGACCAGGATCGCCGTCGCCGCCGCCATGCCCACGTAGTTCCACAGCGTGATGCGGGCGCCGCCGTAGCGGTCGGCCAGCCAGCCGCCGACCGGGCGGATGAGCGAACCGAGCAGCGGGCCGATGAAGGTGAGGTACGCCGCCTGGAGCGGGGTGCGGCCGAACTGGTTCGTCAGGACCTGGCCGAAGGCGAAGCTGTAGCCGATGAACGAGCCGAACGTGCCGATGTAGAGGAAGGACATGATCCAGGTGTGGGCGTCCTTCGCCGCGTCCTTCGCCGCGCCGGTGTCGTTCTTCACCGACGACAGGTTGTCCATGAACACCGAGGCCAGTACGGCGGCCACGACGATCAGCGGGATGTAGATGCCCAGCAGCAGCCTCGGGCCGCCGTTCGCGCCGATGATCGCCAGCGCCACCAGCTGGATGACCGGCACGCCGATGTTGCCGCCGCCCGCGTTGAGGCCCAGCGCCCAGCCCTTCTTCTTCAGCGGGAAGAAGGCGTTGATGTTGGTCATGGAGGAGGCGAAGTTGCCGCCGCCGATGCCCGCGAGGAGGCCGACCAGCAGGAACGTGTTGAAGGACGTGCCCGGCTTCATCACCGCGTACGCGGCCACCGTCGGCACCAGCAGCAGGCTCGCCGAGATGATCGTCCAGTTACGGCCGCCGAACACCGCCACCGCGAAGGTGTACGGGACGCGGACCACGGCGCCGACCAGCGTGACCATCGAGGTCAGCAGGAACTTGTCGGCGGGGGTCAGGCCGTACTTCGGGCCCATGAAGAGGACCAGGACGGACCACAGGGTCCAGACCGAGAAGCCGATGTGCTCCGACAGCACCGAGAACCACAGGTTGCGGCGGGCGATCCTCTCACCGGTCGCCTTCCAGAATCCCTCGTCCTCCGGATCCCACTGCTCGATCCAGCGGCCACTGCGACGGGGTACGGCTGGGGCTGTCATCACGCCTCCACGGGGCTCCGGCTGCTCGGTCTGCCTAGGTCATACGGCGGTCCGCTATACGACTGACTGAGGCCGAAGGTAGGGAGGGCGCGTTTCCGCGCTGTGGCTCTGGGTGACCGGGAAGGAACTTTGCTCTCACTCACGGGGAGGGGGACCCGTGAGGGGAGCCGGGACCGCGTCAGGACGCGATGCGGTACCGGTGCTCCGGCCGGCCCGTCGCCCCGTAGCGCAGGATCAGGCGGACCGTTCCTTCCTTGACGAGGTAGGAGAGGTAGCGCTGGGCCGTGGCCCGGGAGACCCCGGTCAGCTCGGCGGCCTCGGCGGCGGACAGATCGCGGTGGGCGGTGCGCAGCGTCTGCTGGACCAGGGCGAGCGTGGGCGCCGAGTGCCCCTTGGCCGGGACCCGGGGCACGGCGGGCGGCCGTACCGCGCTGAACAGGGCGTCCACATCGGCCTGTTCGGTCTCCGTGGTCTCCCCGAGGGTGTCGACGCGGTGCTGGAGCTCGCGGTACGCGGTGAGCCGTTCCGCCAGGTCGGCGGCGCCGAAGGGCTTGACCAGGTAGCCGACCGCCCCGAGCTTCATGGCGGTGCGGACCGAGGCGATGTCCCGGTCCGCCGTGATCACGAAGGCGTCGGGGCGGGCGCCGCCCGCGTCCCCGGTGAGCCGGCGCAGCACGTCCAGTCCGCTGCCGTCGGGCAGGAAGATGTCGAGCAGCAGCAGGTCGGGGCGCAGATCGTGCACCGCCTGGAGAGCGTCGGCCACGCTCGCCGCCTCGCCCACCACCTCGTACCCCCGGACCCGGGACACGTAGTCACAATGAATGTGGCTGACCCGGAAGTCGTCGTCCACGACCAGGGTGCGGATCATCAGCGGTCACCTCCTCCCACGGACAGCGTCTTCCTTCCCCCGGTCGTCACAGGATCCGGCAGGGGCAGTCGTACGGTGAAGACCGCGCCCGGCCCCTCGCTGACGGTGATCGTGCCGCCGTGCCGCGACACCAGGCGGTGGACCAGGGCCAGGCCCAGGCCGCGCCGGGCGGTGCCCCGGTCGGGGCGGGTCGACCAGCCGTCCTCGAAGATCGAGTCCCGGGCGCCGGGCGGGACGCCGGGGCCGGTGTCGGCCACCAGTACGGTCGTCGCCTGCTCGTCCTCGGTGAGCGTGAGCCGCACCGCGCGTCCGCCCGCCGGGGGCGGTCCGTCGGCCGCCGCGTCGATCGCGTTGTCCAGCAGATTGCCGACGATCGTCAGCAGCCGGGGCAGATGCGGCGGGTCCTCGCCCAGCGCCGAGCCGGTGTCCAGCTCGACCCACACCCCGCGCTCGGCGGCCACCGTCGTCTTGGCCACGACCAGACCGACCATCAGCGGGTTGCCGATCCGCTTGCGCACGGACTCGGTGAGCGCCTGCCCGGCACCGGCCGACTCCACGGCCACCTCGTACGCGTCGTCGTACGCCCCGATGTCCAGCAGCCCGGCGAGCGTGTGCATCCGGTTGGTGAACTCGTGCTGCTGTGCTCGAAGGGCGTCCGTCAGACCGCGTACGGAGTCCAGCTCCCGCAGAAGCCCGACCAGCTCGGTGCGGTCCCGGACGGTCACCACCGCACCCAGCTCCCGCCCGTGCAGGGTCACCGGCATCCGGTTGACGACCAGGCAGTGCTCGTCGGTCAGCACGCTGATGTCGGTGCCGGTCACGGTGCCGTCCAGGGCCCGGCGCAGCCGTCCGTCGGGCAGGACCTGGTCGAGGGTGCTGCCGAGCGCGGTGCGCAGGCCGAGCAGTCGGCGTGCCTCGTCGTTCACCACGCTGATCCTGCCGTCCGGGTTGAAGGCGATGACGCCCTCGCGGATGCCGTGCAGCATCGCCTCACGGTCCTGCAGCAGCCCGGCGATCTCCTCCAGCTCCAGCCCGAACGTGGTCCGCTTCAGCCGCCCGGCCAGCAGGAAGGCGGCCACCGAACCGATTGCGGTGGCGATCGCGGTGTACAGGGCGAAGGTGGGCAGCTCGCGCCAGAGCTCGCCGAGGACGTCGTTCTCCGGGATGCCCACCGACACCTCGCCGACCAGCTCGCCCGTCGGCCCGTACAGCGGGACTCTGCCGTTGGCGGACCGTCCGGTGGCGCCCTGGTCGGTGCCGACGTGCGGCCGGCCGTCCCGGGCCACGACCGGCTCGGTCACCGGCGAGCCGATCAGCCGCGGAATGGGGTGCGAGTGGCGGATTCCGTTCAGGTCGATGACCACGACGTACGACGCCCCCGACGACTGCCGGATGCGCTCGGCGACGGCCTGTACCACGGCGCCACCCCCGCCGTCCTGCATGGCCCGCCGGATCTGCGGGTCGGCGGCCGTCGTCTTGGCGATGGCGACGGCCCGCTCCTCGTAGGTGCGGTCGAGCGCCGAGCGCTGTGCGAAGGCGAACAGGACGAAGCCGATGAGGCCCGTGAGCGCCAGGATGGCGAGCTGGCTGACGAGGATCCGCGCGGACAGTCTCCCCTTTCCGCCGCGCCCGATCCGTATGCGAATGGGAGTCACAGGTGCCTCTTCGCCCCTGTTCCGATCGGTGCCGGGCCGGCCCTGACGCCGGACCCCTGGTGGCGTGATTGTGCCTGATGGCCGGAATTCTGCCCACCCCCGTTTCACTGAGCAGAACGAGCAGAACCCCGGTTTACGCGGCTTTCGCGGGATACCTCGGAAACAGCGACGTAACACCGGATGGCCTCTAGCGTCTGCCTTCACCCGCTCCCGACGAGGTGCGGAACTCGACCCGACGAGGTGTGGAACCCGCCCCTCAAGGTGTGGAAGGAGACGGCCCCCCATGGCTTCGCGCAACGATGTCGCGAAGAGCCCGATCACCGGTACGGCAACCGCAGGCGCAGCAGCGCGTGAGGATGCGCGCGTCGAGATCTCCGGGCTCACCAAGCGATTCATGACCCCTGCCGGTGAGGTGTTCACGGCGCTGCAAGACGTGTCGTTCACCGTGGAGCCCGGCCAGTTCTGCGCGGTGGTCGGACCCACCGGCTGCGGCAAGTCGACCACGCTGAGCATGGTCTCCGGGCTCGACCGGCCCAGCGAGGGCTCGGTGAAGGTCGGCGGCCGCGAGGTGGACGGCATCACCGACGGCGTCAGCTTCATGTTCCAGGCCGATGCGCTGCTGCCCTGGAAGACCGTCCTCGGCAATGTGCTGATGGGCCCGATCTTCCGTGGCGTGCCCAAGCAGCAGGCGCAGGCCTCGGCCCGGGACTGGCTGCGCCGGGTCGGCCTCTCCGGATTCGAGGACCGCTATCCGCACCAGCTCTCCGGCGGTATGCGCAAGCGCGTGGCGATGGCCGCGGCGCTGATCAACGAGCCCAAGATCCTGATCATGGACGAGCCGTTCGGCGCCCTGGACGTGCAGACCAAGGCGATCATGTCGACCGAGCTGCTGGGCCTGTGGGAGCAGATCCGGCCGTCCGTCATCTTCATCACCCACGACCTCGACGAGGCCGTGGCGCTCGCCGACCGGGTCGTGGTGATGACCTCCAGCCCCGGTTCGGTCAAGGCGGTCTTCGACATCGACCTGCCCCGCCCCCGCGGCTCCGTCCAGGAGATCCGCTTCCAGCCCCGCTTCATCGAACTCCAGCACCAGATCTGGGACACGCTGCGCGAAGAGGTCGAGCGCGCGTACGCACGCACGGCAGGAGAGAAGGCATGAGCACGACCACCGCTTCCGCCGCGCAGGCCAAAGACGGCGGGCAGACCTCGGCGGCCGCCGCCGCCAAGCGGGCCGTCCGGCGACGCGTCGCCTCGGTATGGGCGGGCCGTCTGGGCCTCGCGGTCTTCATCATCGGCGGCTGGCAGGCGTTCACCACCTGGGGCATCGTCGACCCGTTCTTCTTCGGACAGCCGTCGGGCATCTGGAAGCGCCTGATCGACCTCTTCCAGCACGGCACCGAGTTCGGCTCCTTCTACTCCAACATCTGGACCACCATCCAGGAAGCGCTCATCGGCTTCGCCGCCGGTTCCGTCGCCGGTGTCATCTTCGGCGTCGCGCTCGGCCAGAGCCGGTTCCTCTCCGACGTGCTCGGGCCCTACATCAAGATGGTCAACGCGATCCCGCGTATCGTCCTCGGCTCGATCTTCATCGTCGCCTTCGGTGTCGGCGTGACCCCGAAGATCCTGCTCGCCGCCGTGCTGGTCTTCTTCATCGTCTTCTTCAACGCCTTCCAGGGCGTCCGCGAGGTCGACCGGAACGTCCTCGCCAACGCCAAGGTGCTCGGCGCCTCCCGGCTGCAGATCACCCAGCACGTCATCGTGCCCTCCGCGCTGACCTGGATCATCGCCAGCCTCCACAGCGCCTTCGGCTTCGCCATCGTCGGCGCGCTGGTCGGTGAGGTGCTCGGCGCGCAGAGCGGCCTCGGCCTGGTCATCAAGACCGCGCAGAACCAGTTCGACCCCAACGGCGTGTTCGCCACGATGCTCGTCATCTCGGTCATCGTGCTGGGCGCGGAGTGGCTGATCGCCAAGCTCGAACACCGGCTGCTGTCCTGGCGCCCGCCGGCCCCCTCCGAGGCCAACTCCCTCTGAGCCCCCCACCCGCAACTCCCCCCTCCCCCCTCCCCGCGTCCCCATGCATGTCCGAAAGGGAAGAGCCGCCATGCTGAAAAGAGTCCTCACCGCATCGATCGTCACCGCCCTCACCTTCGGCGCGGCCACCGCGTGTTCCAGCAGCTCCGGCAGCTCCGGCTCGTCCGGCTCCGGTGGCACCCCGACCGTCAAGATCATGGTCGGCGGCATCGACAAGCAGATCTACCTGCCCTACCAGCTCGCCCAGCAGCTCGGCTTCTACAAGAAGTACGGCGTCAACGTCGAGCTGAGCACCGAGCAGGACGGCGGCACCGGCGCCGAGGACGCCATGGCCTCGGGACAGGTCGACATGGCCGGCGCCTGGTACAACCACACGATCGACTTCCAGGCCAAGGGCAAGGCGGTCGAGGACGTCATCCAGCTGTCCGGCGCGCCGGGCGAGCGGGAGATGTGCACCCCGAAGAGCGGCGTCCAGTCGGCCGCCGACTTCAAGGGCAAGACGGTCGGCGTCACCGACCTGGGTTCGGGCACCGACACCCTCACCAAGTTCCTGGCCGCCAAGAAGGGCCTCAAGACCAGCGACTTCAGCCGGATCGGCGTGGGCGCGGGCTCCACCGCCGTCGCCGCGCTCCAGAACGGCAAGACCGCCTGCGTCATGACGACGCAGCCGACGGTCGCCGCGATCGAGAAGAAGGGCATCGGCACCTCCGCGATCGACCTGGCCACCACCCAGGGCGCCACCGCCGCGCTGGGCAGCGCCTGGCCGGCCGCCAGCGTCATCGCCCGGACCGACTGGGTGAACTCGCACAAGGATGCGACGCAGAAGGTCGTCGACGCCCTTGTGGCCACCATGCACTGGATCAACACGCACACCGCGGCCGACATCGCCGACAAGCTGCCGCAGTCGTTCGTGCAGAACCAGCTGGTGACCAAGGCCGACTACATCGCGGCCCTGACCCAGGACAAGGGGCAGTTCCTCCCGGACGGCCTCATGCCGGCCGGCGGTCCGAAGACGGTCCTGGCGACCGAGGAGATGGTCGGCAACGCCACCTCCTCGATCGACCTGAGCAAGACGTTCACCAACGACTTCGTGGTGCAGGCCAACAAGCTGGAGGGCTTCAAGACCACCACGACCCCGGCGGGCGCGAACGGCTGACCTTCAACACCCTGACGGGGCCGCCCGGTCGACTACGACCCGGGCGGCCCCGTCATCTCGTCCACCGCCGGCAACCAGCTCCCGCGCGGCCGCCGCAGCCACCCTTCCGCCGCCGCGATCTCCGCCGCCGCCCGCCGCAGCGCGTCCAGCCCCGGATGCACCAGCCCCCTGCGCCACACCAGCGACACCGGCGACAGCGGAACGGGGTCGATCAGGGGCCGTAGCACCGTGCGGGGCAGGGGCGGGAAGTCGACCACGGCCAGGATCGGATGGCCGTTCTTGCCCATGATCCGCTCGAACTCCTCGTCCCCGACGGCCAGCGGCAGGGGCGGGGCGAGCCGGATGCCGTGCTCCGCGAAGAGGCGGGACGCCAGGTCGGTCCACTCCGGGGTGCGCGGGTTGCCGGCGCCGGCGTACACCGTCTCCCCGGCCAGCGCGGACACCGGCAGCGGCGCCTCGGGCAGCGCGGCCAGGAGGTGGTCCTCGGGGAGGATCACGGCCATCGGCTCATAGCGCAGCGGCTGTGGGGAGAGCCCCGACCGCAGCGCCGGGTCCAGGCCGGCGAACCGGCCGAAGGAGACGTCCAGCCGGCCGGCGAGGATGAGCTCGGCCGCCCCGGTCAGACCGCTCTCGTAGCGGGCCATCAGCTCGCAGTCGGGGGCGAGTTCCCGGGCCCGGTGCAGCACCCGGCGGCCGGTGACCAGGCCCGGCGAGTTGAGGTCCACCAGCAGCGGGCGGGCCTGCCCGAAAACGGCCAGCAGCTCGTCCTGCGCCGCGAGGACCCGGCGGGCGTACGGCAGCAGGCGCTCGCCGTCGGCCGTCAGCGTCACCCGCCGGGTGCTGCGCAGGAACAGCTCGGCGCCCAACTCCCGCTCCAGCCGCCGTACATGACGGCTGAGCGCCTGCTGGGCGACGTACAGCCGGGCGGCGGCCCGGGTGAAGTGCAGTTCCTCGGCGACGGCGACGAAGGCGCGCAGGAGTCTCGGCTCTATGTCGGCGGGCAGGGCGGGCATGACGGGGAATTTACAACACGGGTGCGTGAATCGGCGCCGAGCAGGTGTTGGACCCCTTGATCCCCTCCGGGCGAGGGTGGATCCATGCCCCCTCTCATATCCGCACCGGCGCGGCAGAGCGCCTACCGCCGGCTCTTCTCCCTCCCCGGCACCCGTGCCTTCACCAGCGGCAATCTGCTCGCCCGGCTGCCCATGGGCATGTTCAGCGTGAGCGCCGTCGTGATGATCGCCGGGTCCCGGGGCTCGTACGCCCTCGCCGGCGCCGTCACCGCGACCGGGCTCGCGGTGACCGGACTCGCCGGGCCGTGGATCGCCCGCCTGATCGACCGGTACGGGCAGGCCCGGATCGCCGTGCCCGCCACGCTCGTCGCCGTGCTCGGCAGCCTCGCGCTGCTGCTGTGCGTGCGCTACGACGCCCCCGACTGGACCCTGTTCACCGCCTACGCCGCGACCGCGACCACCCCCAACATCGGCGGGCTGTCCCGCGCCCGCTGGGCCCATCTGCTGCGCGACGACCCGGGCGCGCTGCACACCGCCAACTCCTTCGAACAGGCCGCCGACGAGCTGTGCTTCATGCTCGGCCCGGTGCTCGCGTCCTTCCTGACCGGCACGTTCTTCCCGGAGGCGGGCACCCTCACCGGGGCGGCGCTGCTGCTCGCCGGGATGCTGCTGTTCACCGCGCAGCGCGCCACCGAGCCGCCGGTGCGGGCCGTCCGCTCCACCAGGGCACCGCTGCGCAGCCCGGGGATCCCGCCGCTGCTGGCCTGCTTCGTCGCCACCGGCGCGGTGTTCGGCTCGATGGAGGTCGGCACGATCGCCTACGCCGACGCGCACGGGCATCGCGCGGTGGCCGGCGCCGTGCTCGCACTCCAGGCTGCGGGCTCCTGCGCGGCGGGCCTGGTGTTCGGCGCACGGAAACCGGCCGGGGTGCGGCTGGGTCACTGTCTGGCCGTCATGGCTGTCCTGATGACGCTGCCGTGGGCGGCCGCCGGGGTGGCCGGTTCGCTGCCGGCGCTCGCCGGCGCGCTGCTGGTCGCGGGCATGGCGACCGCGCCGACGATGGTGACGGCGATGACCCTGGTGCAGCGGCGCACCCCGGCCGACCGGCTCAACGAGGGCATGAGCCTGGTGGTGACCGGGCTGCTCACCGGCATCGCCTGCGGCTCGGCCACGGGCGGCTGGGCCGCCCAGCACCTCTCCCCCGCCACCGCCCTCGCCGTCCCGGCCGCCGCGGCCACGCTCGCGCTGCTCATCCACGCCTCGTCGACACGGCTCAGTCGAACCGCTTGCACCGATTCCTGACAGATCTGTTGACCACCGCACAGCGCCCGCATACGGTCCTTCGTCGAAGCGCTTCGACATCGCGAATCACTCGGATTCGACTCCTCTGGAGGCACTGGATGTTGACGGCACGAAGGCGACGGGCGGCGACGGCGGCCGCGGTGGTGGTGGCCGGGTCCCTGCTGCTGGCCTCCTGCGGCGGCTCGGGCAGCGGTTCCGGCGACGGCAAGACCCTCCGGCTCTGGCACTACGAGGGCCCCGACAGCGCGATGGGCGTGGCCTGGAACGAGGCCATCAGGGTGTTCGAGGCCCAGCACCCGGGCGTGAAGGTGAAGTTCGAGGAGAAGGGCTTCGAGCAGATCCAGAAGACCGCGCCGATGGTCCTCAACTCCTCCGACGCCCCCGACGTCATGGAGTACAACAAGGGCAACGCGACCGCCGGCCTGCTCTCCAAGCAGGGCCTGCTGACCGACCTGACGGCGGAGGCCGCCAAGCGCGGCTGGGACAAGAAGATCCCGGCGGGCGTCCGTACGACCAGCATGTACGACACGAACGGCGTGATGGGCTCCGGCACGTGGTACGGCGTGCCCGACTACGGCGAGTACACGATGGTCTTCTACAACAAGGACCTCTTCAAGAAGTACGGCATCGCCGAACCGAAGACCTTCGACCAACTCACCGCCGCCATGGACCAGTTCGTGGCCAAGGGCGTGACCCCGCTCGCCGACTCGGGCGCCGAGTACATGGCCCAGCAGTACCTCTACCAGCTCGCCCTGTCCAAGGCCGACCGCGCATGGGTCGACTCCTACGAGCTCTACAAGGGCAGGACCGACTTCCACGACGCCGCCTGGACCTACGCCGCGACCACCTTCGCCGACTGGGTGAAGAAGGGCTACCTCGCCAGGACCGCCACCAGCGCCAAGGCTGAGGACGCGGGCGTGTCCTGGATCCAGGGCAAGGCACCGATCCTGTTCTCCGGCAGCTGGTGGTACGGCCGCTTCCAGACCGAGGCGAAGTTCGACTGGGACACCACCCTGTGGCCCGGCTCGAACCTCACCCTCGGCTCCGGCGGCAATCTGTGGGTCGTCCCCAAGGGAGCCAAAAACAAGCAACTGGCCTACGACTTCATCGACATCACCCTGTCGAAGGAGATCCAGACCCTGCTCGGCAACAAGGGCGGCATCCCCGTGGCCGCCGCCCCGAACACCATCACCGACCCCAAGTCCAAGGCCCTGATCGCGAACTTCAACACCCTCACCACCCGCGACGGCCTCGCCTTCTACCCCGACTGGCCGGTGCCCGGCTTCTACGACACCCTCGTCTCCGAGACCCAGAGGCTGCTGACCGGCAGCGAGAAACCGGACGCCTACCTGGACCATCTCCAGAAGGCGTACGACCAGGGCGTACCCAAGCGATGAAGGCCCCCCGCGACTCCTACACCCTGTTCCTCCTCCCCGGCGCCCTCGCCTTCCTGGCCGTCGTCCTGGTGCCGTTCCTGATGAACACCGGGCTCGGCTTCACCGACTGGCAGGGCGTGGGCAGCCCGCACTGGTCCGGGCTCGCCAACTACCGTCAGCTCGCGCACGATTCCGAGTTCTGGGCGTCGTTCCGGCACAGCCTGTTCATGGTCGTCGCCATGGCCGTCGTACCGACCGCCCTCGGACTCGTGCTGGCCGCCGCCCTGACCGACTACGTCGGCAAGCACTTCGGTACCCGCACGGCGTCGATCCTTCGCGCCTGCTTCTACCTTCCGCAGGTGCTGCCGGTCGCGGTCGCCGGCATCGTCTGGAGCTGGATCCTGGCCCCCGACGACGGCACCCTGAACGCACTGCTGAAGGCCGTCGGGCTGGGTTCCTGGCAGCAGGACTGGCTGGGCGACCCGGACCTCGCGCTGTACACCGTCATGGGCGTGCTGGTCTGGGTGCAGCTCGGCTTTCCGCTGGTGGTGTTCATGGCGGGCCTCGGCCGGATCGACCCGCAGCTGTACGAGGCGGCCGAGCTGGACGGCGCCGGCTGGTGGCGGCGCTTCGCGCACATCACGCTGCCGGGGATCCGGCCGGAGATCTACGTCGTGCTGACCTGGTGCACGATCGCCGCGCTGAAGGTGTTCGGCGCGGTGTACGTGCTCACCAAGGGCGGTCCGGGCGGCGCGACGGACGTTCCGTCGTACTTCTCCTTCACCACGTTCTTCGAGAAGACCCAGGTCGGCTACGGCGCCGCGATCTCCACCGTGCTGACCGTGATCATCCTGGCCCTGGCCCTCATCGGCCTGAAGCTGCAGAGCCGTGCGGAGGAGACATGACCGCCCTGCGCCGCTACCCGGTGCTGATCGCCCTCTGCCTCGCCGCCCTGTTCATGATCGTGCCGTTCGCCATCGTCGTGGTCAACGCGGTCAAGTCCCCGGCCGAGTACTCCCAGAACGGCCCGCTCAGCCTGCCCCACGGCCTGTACACCAAGGGGCTGACGGACTTCTGGCAGCGCGTCGACTACGGGCAGAAGCTGCTCAACTCCGTGCTGATCAGCGGCTCTGTGGCGGTCCTGGCCACTGTCCTGTCGGTACTGAACGCCTACGCGATCGGCATCGGCCGGGTCCGGGGCCGCACCTGGGTGCTGGCCTTCTTCGTCCTCGCGAACATGCTGCCGCAGGAGGCGCTGGTCTACCCGCTGTACTACCTCAGCAAGCAGGCCGGCCTGTACGACACCCGGCTCAGCGTGATCATCGTGTTCACGGTGCTCCACTCCGCGTTCGGCACGTATCTGCTCTCCTCGGTCCTCGGCCAGTTCCCCCGGGAGATCATCGAGGCGGCCCGGATCGACGGGGCCGGCCCATGGCAGGTGCTGTGGCGGATCGTCGTGCCGGTCAGCCGCCCGACCCTCGGGGTGCTGCTGGTCTTCTTCTTCATCTGGACCTGGAACGAGTTCCTGCTGCCGCTGGTCATGCTCGTCTCCAACGACAACCAGACCGTCTCCGTCGCCCTCGGCGTCCTCCAGGGCCAGCGCCTGATGGACGCCACCATGACCAACGCGGCCGCCCTGCTGGGCGTGCTCCCCGCGGTCACGTTCTTCCTGCTCTTCCAGCGGACGCTCACCCGGGGGATCGCGGCGGGGGCGGTGAAGTAGCGTCCTGGCTTGTACGGCGAGCAGCGCGATCTGGGGTCAGCCCCTGCCCGCCGCACAAGAGGCCGCATGACACAGGCCCCGCCGCGCGAAGCGGCGGGGCCTGTGCCCACATGGGGTACCCCCCCGGAGGGGGGCTGGTGGAGATGGCGGGAATCGAACCCGCGTCCAACGGTGCGGAATCAGGGCTTCTCCGTGTGCAGTTCGCTGCGCTTTTCTCAGCCCCGGCGATCACGCGAACAAGTCGCCGACAGGCTCAGTCACTGTTTGGTTTCCCTTTTCACCCCGTGACCGGGATCAAGGTTTAGTTCCCTAGCTGATGCCAGGATCCGGGTCGGGAACAGCCCCGGGCTGACACTTCGCAAGTCGCTACTTAGGCAGCGAGGGCGAAGGAATCGCGCTTGGTGTTGGCGATTATTTTTTTCGGCCTGTGGTTTACGAGATCATGGCCGCTTCCTCGACACGCTTCCCCTGCTTCGACAGCCGCTGTCGAAACCGATCATCCCCATGTTGATTTTTCAAACCCCTCCGCAGAGGGTGCGCACCCTCTGTGAGGTGCGGTGCCATCGTACGTGAACAACGCAGGTCGATGCCAGCGTATTCCCGCCCCAGGGGGACTAGGCGCGCTGCTTGCGCCGGACCGCCGACATCGCGCGCTCCGCCTCGCGCCGGTCCTGCTTCTCCCGCAGGGTCTGCCGCTTGTCGTACTCCTTCTTGCCCTTCGCCAGCGCGATCTCGATCTTGGCGCGGCCGTCCTTGAAGTACAGGGCGAGGGGCACGATCGTGTGACCCGTCTCCTGGGACTTGGACTCCAGCTTCTCGATCTCCGCGCGGTGCAGCAGCAGCTTGCGCTTGCGGCGGGCGCTGTGGTTGGTCCAGGTGCCCTGGCTGTACTCGGGGACGTGCACGTTGTGCAGCCACGCCTCGTGGCCGTCGAGCTGCACGAACCCGTCGACCAGCGAGGCCCGCCCCTGGCGCAGCGACTTCACCTCGGTGCCCATGAGGACCAGACCGGCCTCGTAGGTGTCGAGGATGTGGTAGTCGTGCCGCGCCTTCTTGTTCTGCGCGATCAGCTTGCGCCCTTTTTCCTTAGCCATAGTGCCGACCATTTTCGCACCACGGAGGGGGTGTGCGTACAGCCGATTAACGTGAGGCCACCAGTGGGGCTAAGAGGAAGCACCGAGGCCGGTGAGGACCGTCCCGGCCCGCTGGAGGGCGTCGTCCCCCGGGCCTGCCTCCAGGTCCGGGGTGATGCCCTGGCCGTCGACCGCGTGGCCGGAGGGGGTGCGGTAGTGGCCGACGGTCAGCTCGGCCACCGAGCCGTCGGGCAGCCTGGTCGGCATCTGGATGGAGCCCTTGCCGAAGGTGCGGGAGCCGATCACCACCGCGCGGCCCCGGTCCTGGAGGGCGCCGGTGAGCATCTCGGCCGCGCTCATCGTGCCGCCGTCGACCAGGGCGACCAGGGGCCGGGCGGTGTCGCCGCCGGGGTCGGCGTGCAGGGAGCGCGGGGCGCCGTCGACGTCGTACGTGGCGACCAGGCCGCCGTCGAGGAAGGCGGAGGAGGTCTCCACGGCCTCGGTGACCAGGCCGCCGGAGTTGCCCCGCAGGTCGAGGATGATCCCGCCGTCGGCCGGGACCTCACGCACCGCCGCGCGGACGGCGTCGCCGGAGCCCTTGGTGAACGCGGCGATCTTGATGACGGTGACCCCGCCGGGCAGCTTGCGCACGGTCACCGAGTCGGTGGACAGGCTGGCCCGGCGCAGTTTCTGCGTCCACGCGCGCGTGCCGCGCTGAAGGCCCAGCGTGACGGTCGTACCGGCGGCCGCGTCGTCGGCGTCGCCGCGCAGTAAGGAGACGACGTCGGTGACCGGGCGGCCGTCGACCTTGCTGCCGTCGACGCTGGTCAGCCGGTCGCCCTCGCGGATGCCGGCCTGGGCGGCGGGCGAGTCGGGCTGGACCCTGGTCACCTCGATCCGGCCGTCCTGCTCGCGTCTCGCCCACAGGCCGACACCGGTGTACCTGCCGTCGAGGGCGTCCTGGAACTCCTGGTACGCGCCCTCGGAGTAGACCGCGCCCCAGCGGTCGCCGCTGCGGCTGACGGCCCGCTCGGCGGCCTCCATCGGGGACGTGCCGTCGGCCATCGCGTCGGCGGCGGCCTTCTGGACGTCCTCGTGCGGGGTGGTGGCCTCGCCCGCCGGGCGGAACGCGGCCTTCCGGGTGGGCTGGCCGGTCTGGCCGGTCTGGCCGGTCTCCGGGAAGGAGCCGGTGGCGGCGCCGGCGACCAGGACGCCGGCGAAGACCAATGTCAGGGCGGCCCCGCGGCGGATGCGGCGGGGCGGACAGAGCAGGTCTCGGCACAGTTCTCGGCCTGACATGGCGGTGAGTCTAGGACAACGCGAAGGGCCGCACGGGCGGTTGCCCGTACGGCCCCTCTTGGCATGCGTCACACCTTCAGATACTTGCGCAGGGCGAAAAACGCCGCCAGCGCCGGCATCAGCACGCTCGTCGCGAGGATCAGCGGCAGCTTGGTGAGCACCGCGTCCCAGCCGACGAAGTTGATGAGCTGCAGCTTGTGGGCGAGGTCCATGCCGTGGTCGATGGTGAAGTACCGGCCGACCACCAGGGCCACACAGGCGAGACCGCCGCCGATGAGTCCGGCTACCGCGGCCTCCGCGATGAACGGCGCCTGGATGTAGAAGCCCGATGCACCGACCAGGCGCATGATGCCGGTCTCACGCCGGCGGCTGAACGCCGAGACGCGCACCGTGTTGACGATCAGCAGCAGCGCGACGATCAGCATCATCGCCATCACACCGAGCGCGCCGCGGTTCATCAGGTTCAGCAGCTGGAACAGGTTGTCCAGGATGCCCTTCTGGTCCTGCACCGACTGCACGCCGTCACGCCCGTTGAAGGCGCTCGCGATGACCTGGTACTTCTGCGGGTCCTTCAGCTTGATCCGGTACGACTCCTGCATCTGGTCCGGCGTCAGCGAACTGGCCAGCGGGGAGTTGCCGAACTGCTCCTTGTAGTGCTTGTAGGCCTCGTCCTGCGATTCGTACGACACCTTCTCGACGACCGGCATCTTCTGCAGGTCGGCGAGGATCTGCTTCTTCTGGTCATCGGTGACCGCGCCCTTGGCGCAGTTGGCGTCCGACTCGGCGTCGTGCTTGTTGCACAGGAAGATCGAGACGTTGACCTTGTCGTACCAGTAGCCCTTCATGGTGGACACCTGATCGCTCATCAGCAGCGAGCCGCCGAAGAGGGCCAGGGAGAGGGCGACGGAGACGATGACGGCGAAGGTCATCGTCAGATTGCGGCGGAGACCGACACCGATCTCCGACAGGACGAACTGGGCGCGCATGGCGTCTGGTCAAGCCTTTCGGTCGTGGACGTGGTCAGTGCTGGTAGCCGTAGACGCCACGGGCCTGGTCGCGGACGAGGCGGCCCTTCTCCAGCTCGATGACGCGCTTGCGCATCTGGTCCACGATGTTCTGGTCGTGCGTCGCCATGATGACCGTGGTGCCCGTCCGGTTGATGCGGTCGAGCAGCTTCATGATGCCGACGGAGGTCTGCGGGTCGAGGTTGCCGGTGGGCTCGTCGGCGATGAGCAGCTTGGGCCGGTTGACGAAGGCCCGTGCGATGGCCACGCGCTGCTGCTCACCACCCGACAGCTCGCCGGGCATACGGTCTTCCTTGCCGCCGAGCCCGACGAGGTCGAGCACCTGCGGCACGGACTTGCGGGTCTCGCCGCGGGACTTGCCGATGACCTCCTGGGCGAAGGCCACGTTCTCCGCGACGGTCTTGTTCGGCAGCAGCCGGAAGTCCTGGAAGACGGTCCCCAGCTGGCGGCGCATCTGCGGCACCTTCCAGTTGGAGAGGCGCGCGAGGTCCTTGCCCAGCACGTGCACCTGTCCGTGGCTGCATCGCTCCTCGCGGAGGATGAGCCGCAGGAAGGTGGACTTTCCGGAGCCGGAGGACCCCACGAGGAAGACGAACTCGCCCTTCTCCACCTCCAGGGAGACATCCCTGAGCGCGGGGCGGGTCTGCTTGGGGTAGACCTTGGAGACGTTGTCGAATCGGATCACGGATGCACCACGGGTCGCCGGGGGTAGATGAGCGTGACCATACGCGAACCGGGTGCGCAAGTGCAGGCGCAGGTAGAGCTTGGGCAAGACTTGTACGTTTTTGTACCGGCCCCTGTTTACGTCCCGCGTCCGTCCCGCGTCCGTTCCGCCTCCGTCCCCGCTCTTCCGGGGCCCCGCGCACGGCTTGCGTGAACCTGGCACAGTGGTGGGGGGAACGTTCTCGTTCCCGTGAGCGTTCTCGTAGTGATGGCCGGTGCAAGGAGGGCGAGCGCATGACGTACGACCGGTTGGTGTGCGCGAACTGTGCGGCGCCCGTGAGCGAGGGCCGGTGCCCGGTGTGCCGGGCCAACCGCGAGCGACTGCAGCAGGAGGGTTTCCTCGGCGGGGTGAACCCGATGGCGCTGATCGCGCTGCTGGCGGTGCTGATCGCCGCGGTGGCGCTGCTGGCGCACCAGACCGCATAGCGCGCGGCGGCGGACAGGCCGCGAGAACGCCGTGGAGGACGGCTGAGGGCCCGGAGCGCCAAGCTCCGGGCCCTCGGTGTTACGGCGTACGTGCGCTGCGTGACCGTGGGATCACGGTCAGGCGGCGGCGCCGCCCCGGCCGTTCACCAGGCGCGGCAGCACGCGGAAGCCGATGCCGCCGGCGATCATCGTCGCGGCGCCGATGACCAGGAACGCGGTCTGGCCGGCACCGGTCTCGGCGAGCTGCTTGTCGCCGCCCTGGGCCTTGTTGTTGTCGGAGGAGCCCGTGTCGGTCAGGGTCGAGGAGCCGGCATCCTGGGTGGTCTTGCCGCTGCCGCCCTGCGGGTTGTCGTTGTTGCCGCCGGTGGTGGAGCCACCGGTGCTGCTGCCACCCGTGCTGCCCGAGCCGCCGGTGGTCGAACCGCCGGTGGAGCCGGAGCCGCCGGTGGAGCTGCCACCGGTGCTCGAACCGCCGGAGGTGCTGGAGCCGCCGGTGGTGGAACCGCCGGAGGTGGAACCGCCGGAGGTGCTGGAGCCGCCAGTCGTGGAGGTACCGCCGGTCGTGGAGGAACCGCCGGTCGTGGAGGAACCGCCGGTGCTGCTGTCGCCACCGGTGCTGCTGCCACCGGTGGTGCCGGTGCCGCCGGTCGAGCTGTCGCCGCCGGTGGAGCTGCTGCCGCCCGTGACGACACCGCCGATGGTGACGTCACCGCTGGTCGAGGAGCTGCCGCCGGTGGTGCTGGTACCGCCCGTGGTGCTGGTACCACCGGTCGAGGCGTCACCGCCCGTGGTGGAGTCGCCGCCGGTGGTGCTGGTGCCGCCGGTCGAGGCGTCACCGCCCGTGCTGGAGTCACCGCCGGTGGAGGAGTCCCCGCCGGTCGTGGTGCCGCCGTCGGTGCAGACGGCGACCGGGCAGCCGCCGTCGGTGCCGCCGTCGGTGTGCGTGTGCGCGCCCAGGCTGATCGGACCCGCCTGGACGTTGAGGTCCAGGGCGGAGGCCGCGCCGGCGGCGGTCAGGGACGCACCGGCCGCGATCACGGCGCCCGCGGCTATCCGCGCGACCCGGATCCGCGTCTTCTTCGTCATATGGTTGCTACCCCCAGTAGCTGTTCGTCAATGAGGCGGCGCGTGGGGCGTTGCCGTGATCGACGGGAGGCAGCCGGTGACGAAGTCCGCGTCAACTCATTCCCCCGGTTCACATGCGCCCCGCAAGTACGCATGCCGCGTGCAACCCTTCCCATTTTTCAAAGCAACGTCAAGGCCGTTGCGGGCGCATTGTCCTTTGGGGGTGTTTTTGCGGGCGCTTGGCAGCTGTAATTGTGATGTAAAACCCAGACATAACGACAACTGCCGCCTCATGGGCGGCAGTTGTCATGTCGACAAAGTTACTTCTCCTGCTGCTTGCGCCAGCGAATTCCGGCCTCCAGGAACCCTTCGATCTCACCGTTGAACACGGCCTCCGGGTTGCCGACCTCGTACTCGGTGCGCAGGTCCTTGACCATCTGGTAGGGGTGCAGGACGTACGAACGCATCTGGTTGCCCCAGGAGTTGCCGCCGTCGCCCTTGAGGGCGTCCATCTTGGCCTGCTCCTCCTGGCGGCGCCGCTCCAGCAGCTTGGCCTGGAGGACGTTCATCGCCGTGGCCTTGTTCTGGATCTGCGAGCGCTCGTTCTGGCAGGAGACCACGATGCCGGTCGGGAGGTGCGTGATGCGGACCGCGGAGTCGGTCGTGTTGACGCCCTGGCCGCCGGGCCCGGAGGACCGGTAGACGTCGATCCGCAGCTCGCTCTCGTCGATCTCGACGTGGTCGGACTGCTCGACGACCGGCAGCACCTCGACACCCGCGAAGGAGGTCTGGCGGCGGCCCTGGTTGTCGTAGGGGGAAATGCGGACGAGCCGGTGCGTGCCCTGCTCGACGGAGAGGGTGCCGTAGGCGTACGGCGCCTGGACGGCGAAGGTGGTCGACTTGATCCCGGCCTCTTCGGCGTACGACGTCTCGATCAGCTCTGTCTTGTAGCCGTGCTGCTCGGCCCAGCGCAGGTACATGCGCTGGAGCTTCTCGGCGAAGTCGGCGGCGTCGACACCGCCGGCCTCGGCGCGGATGTTGACGAGCGCCTCACGGGAGTCGTACTCGCCGGACAGGAGGGTGCGCACCTCCATCTCGTCCAGCGCCTTCTTGACGGAGGCCAGCTCGGACTCGGCCTCGGCGCGGGTGTCCGGGTCGTCCTCCTCCTCGGCCATCTCGAAGAGGACGGCGAGATCATCGATCCGACCGCGCAGTGCCTCCGCCTTCCTGACCTCGGCCTGGAGGTGGGAGAGCCTGCTGGTGATCTTCTGCGCCTCGTCCGGGTTGTCCCACAGGGACGGCGCGGCCGCCTGCTCCTCAAGCACGGCGATATCTGCCCTCAGCTTGTCGAGGTCCAGGACGGCCTCGATCGACTCCATGGTCGAGGAGAGGGACTTCAGCTCTTCGGATACATCGACGACTGCCACGGTTCCAGCGTAACGGCTGTTGCAAGCGACCTGGCCCGTGCAGCACCCGGCACTGCGGTCAGGGTGCCGACGTGCTGTGGGTGTCCTGGGCCGGCTGGTCGTCGCCGCCGCCGGAAGACGCCACGTACGCGCCGACGCCCACGACAGCCGCCAGCACCACCCCGGCCACTCCCAGAGTCACCCTGCGCCGCCGGACCACCGCCCGGTGCCTCGCCGAGCCCGGCCGGGGCGCACCGGCGGCCCGGGGAGCGCGCGCGGTGCCGTGCGCGCCGCCCGCCAGCTCGTCCGGCCCCGGCACGCGCATCGAGGTGTGCGTGTCCCGGTTGGAGTCCGGCTTGGCGCCCGGCACCAGCGACACCGCGCCCCGGCGCCGTACCGGCTCGGCGGGCTCGGCCGCCGACTCCTGGGCAGGCTCCTCGGACTGGTCCGGCTCGTCCACGTCCAGCGGCGGCATCCCGGTGAGCGACGGCAGCTGCTCGCGCAGCCGCGCCGCCAGCTCCGAGGCGCGCAGCCGGGAGGCGGGCGCCTTGGCCAGGCACTGCACCAGCAGCTGCCACAGCTCCTCGGGAATGCCGGGGAGGGGAACGACCGTCTCCGTGACGTGGCGGCGCAGGACCGCGCCGGGGTGGCCTCCGCCGAACGGGGTGAAGCCCGCCAGCAGCTCGTACAGGACCGTCGCGAGGGCGTAGATGTCGACGGACGCGCGCGGAGGCAGGCCCTCGACGATCTCCGGGGCCAGATAGTCCGGGGTGCCGATGATCTTCGTGGCCTTCGTCCGTTTCGGCGAATCGATCAGCTTGGCGACGCCGAAGTCGGTGAGCAGCGCCGGGTGGGAGCCGCCGGGGCCGAGCGGGCCCTGCATGTCGAGGAGCACGTTCTCGGGCTTGACGTCCCGGTGGACGACACCGGCCGCGTGGGCCGCCGCGAGCGCGTCGGCGACGTCGGCGACGATCGCCACGGCCGCCTCCGGGGCGAGCCGGCGCTCGCGGTCCAGCCGGGTGCGCAGATCGGTGCCGCGCACCAGGTCCATGACCAGGGCCAGGTCGTTGCCGTCGACCACGAGGTCGCGCACGGTGACGATGTGCGGATGCTCCAGGCCGAGCAGCGCGGTGCGCTCCTGGACGAAGCGTCCGACGAGCTCCTGGTCGGAGGCGAGGTCCTCGCGCAGCATCTTGATGGCGACGGGCCCGTCCGGCCCCTCGCCCAGCCACACCGTGCCGGCGCTGCCCCGACCCAGGATCTGGTTCGCGGTGTACCGGCTGCCGATCTTCCGTGCCAAGACTGCTCCTACAGGCGCGCGTTGTCGCGTGGTGCCGACAAAACTACGCGCCTGACGAGCCAACCTTCACCGCGGAGACGGAAATCACCCGTCAGATGTCGACAAATCCGCAAACTCGCGGTCTGGTTACGGGCGTTCCGGGATCACTTGCCCGAGGAGCCGCCCAGATCCTTGACCCAGCTGCTGACCTGGCCGACCCAGTGGCTCACCTCGTGCCAGTAGCTGCGGCCCTGGCCGATCCAGGTGTGCAGCGGGGTCAGCTCGTAGATCAGCCAGCTCGCCACGACCAGGATGACGAGCGTGAACAGACAGCCCTTCAGGCAGCCGAGCCCCGGGATCTTCATCGGGTTGGCACTGCGCTGCCGGGGCGCACGCGGCTCGCGCGGCTCCCGCGCGGGACGCTGCGGCTGCTGGGGCTGTTGCGGCGGGGCGTACTGCTGGGGCTGCTGCTGCGGCGCGTAGCCGTACCCCTGCTGGTAGCCCTGCTGCCGGCCGCGCGGCTGCTGGGTGCGGGGCTGCGGGGCCGGGCGCGGCTGCTGCTGGGGGCGGGCGACCTGGCGCTGCGGGCGATGGCGCAGCGGGTCGTCCTCCGGGGCCAGGTACTGGACCTGGGTCTGCTCGTTGCGGTCGCGGGCCGCGCGCAGCTGGGTCTGCCAGGGGTGCGGCTGCTCGGGCTGCTGCCCCTGCGGGCCGGTGTTGGGCAGGAGCGCCGTCGGGTCGGCGGCGCCCGTGTTCGGCAGTACGGCGGTGGGGTCGGCGGCGCCGGCCGGGCCGCCGGTGTGCGGCAGCACACTCGTCGCCGCGCTCGGGTCGTACGACGGCTGCGGCGCGTTCGTCGGCAGCACCTGGGTGGGGTCGGCGGCGCCGGGCACGCCCGGTACGGCCGTCGGGGCCGGGTCGGGGGCGAGCAGCGCGCCCACGCCCTCGGCGGCGGCGATCTGCGCGGCGTTCGCGTGCACGCCGATACCCTCGGCGACGACGCGCAGCCCGCGCGCGAGGCTCTCGGCGCTCGGCCGCTCGTCGGGGTTCTTGCGCAGGCAGCGCTCTATGACCGTCCACAGCGGGTCCGGCACGGTGGAGGGGCGGCGCGGCTCGGCGCTCAGGTGCTGGTGCAGGACTTCCAGGGCGGTGCTGCCGGAGAACGGCGGGCGGCCGGTCACCAGCTCGTACAGCAGGATGCCGGCGCCGTAGATGTCGACCGCGGAGGTCTGCGGGCGACCCTCGGCGGACTCCGGCGCCACGTACGCGGGCGTGCCGACGAACTCGCTGGTGCGGGTCAGGCCCGGGGAGTCGGCGAGGCGGGCGATGCCGAAGTCGGTCAGCATCGGGTGCATCTGGCCGTTGTACTGCGCGAGCAGCACGTTGGCGGGCTTCAGATCGCGGTGGACGACCCCGTCGGCGTGGCTCGCGGCGAGCGCGTCGGCGATCTGGGCCGTCATCAGGGCGGCGGCGACCGGGGTGAGCGGCCCGTACTCGCGCAGATAGCGGTGCAGGTCGGGGCCGTCGACGAGGTCCATGACCAGCGCCAGCAGATCGCCCTCGACGACCAGGTCGCGGACCCGGACGATGTTGGGGTGGGTGAGCCGGAGCAGTACGGAGCGCTCGCGCAGGAAGCGCATCACGATGTCCGGGTCGCTCGCCAGTTCCTCCTTGAGGACCTTGATCGCGAGCGTCTCTCCGGGCTGGCCGGCCACGGCCGCCTCGGCGCCCGCGGTCTCACGCTGGCGGGCACGCCAGACGGTGCCTGTGGCGCCGCGTCCGAGCGGCTCCTCAAGCAGGTACTTGCTGCCGACTGGCCGCACGTCACGCGCTCCCTGCTGCTTGCTGATGCTTGCTTGCCTGCATTCCGGTTGTCGTTCCGGTTGTCCGACCCACTGTAGTGCCGCCCTCCTGGGCACCACATGTTCGACAGAAAGACGCTCGCGTCGGTTCGTCGGTTGCCGGAGAGCGGACGTGACCGATCTCAACTGATCGTCGAGGGACCAGTGGTCAGGCACTTTTGGGGGCAGAGCCGACCAATCAAGATCACTTGTTACCGGGTGCCGGGCGCTGTGTCAGTGGCAGGTGCGAGGATGCCTCCAGTACTGGCCGACGTGCTCGTGTTGGGGTGGGGATGCAGATCCGGCTGACCGTCGTAGACCCGCTGGGCCCGTCCCCGCAGCGGGGCCGCGCCGCGAGCCGCGACGTGCTGGTCACGGCGCCCACGGGCACGGACCTGGCCGCGGTCGCGTCCGCGCTGGCCGGGGCGGTCACCGGAGAGGGCCGCGACACCGGTGGCGCGGCCGTCGTCCTCTACGCCGGCGCCGACCGTCTGGACCCGCGCCGCTGCACCCTCGGCGAGCCCCCGCTGATCGACGGCGCCGTGCTCTCCCTGGGCGCCCCCGCGGCCCCCGAGACGCATCCCGAGCTGGACGACGCGCCGACCCAGCTGCACGTCGTCGCGGGGCCGGACGCGGGCGGGGTCCATCTGCTGCACGGCGGCCGGATCAGCGTGGGCCGCTCAGCCGACGCGGACGTACCGCTGGACGACCCCGACGTCTCCCGGCTGCACTGCGCGGTCACGGTCGGCACCGACGGCCGCGTCTCGGTCGTCGACCTGGGCTCCACGAACGGTACGACGCTCGACGGGGTGCGGGTCGGGGAGCGGCCGGTGCGGGTCCCTGCCGGGGGCCTGCTGCGGATCGGTGAGTCCGCGCTGCGGGTGACGCCGGCCGGGGGGCCGGGGGCGCGGGTGCGGGGGGTGCCGGACGGGGAGGGGTGCGTCCGGGTCGGCCTGGCCGGGGGGTCCGGGGACCGGCCTTCGACCGACTCCGGTTTCCCACCCGCACCCGTGCGGGTTTCGTCGCCGGGTGGTGCGGGTGGCCCTGGTGGGGGGCAAGCTCCGT
>NZ_JAIQYY010000005.1:41758-52548 GCF_020181035.1 Streptomyces sp. CoH27 | reverse complement strand
GGGGGCGGGGCGGCCTGGCGGGGGTCGAGCGGCCTCGGCGGGGGGCGATACGGCGTCGGGTGCTGGTGGGCCTGGTTCGGCGGGTGTGGGCGGTCATTCGGGTGCCGGTGGGGCGTCGGACGGGGGTGACCCTGGTTCGGCAGGTGCGGGTGGTTTGTCGGATGCCGGCGGGTCTGGTCGGGGTGGAGGGACTTCGGCTGATGCGGGTGCGTGGTCGGGGGGCGGGGGCGCTGGTCGGGGGCAAGCGTCAGCGGCTGCCGGTGGGGGGTCCGGTGGTGGCCCTCGTGGGGGTGGAACGACGGCTGGTGCCGGTGGCTTCGGTGCGGGGCAAGGGTCGTCCGCGGGTGCGGGTGGCCTGGGTGGGGGGCAGGAGCATCAGCGGGCGGAGTCGGCTCTCGTGCCCGGGCAAGGTGGGGCGCCGCGGATCGAGAGCGCGTCCGGCGCGGGATCTCGTGCCGGTGCCGGTACCGGTGGGGACACGCACGCGGGGCGGTTCGGGGTCGGCGGCGGCGATGTCCCGCAGGGTGCCCGGCGACGCGGCCTCGGCAGGTGGGCGCGGCGGCTGGCCGGCGGGCGGTCGGAGCAGACCGGCGGCGAGGAGTCGTACGGCGCCCAAGTGACCCGCTCCCCCGGTGCCGTTCCGGTGGCCGGTGCCCCGCCGCAGCCCGAGGCCTGGCCGGATCCCGCCGCCCTGCTGCTGACGGCACTGGGCCCCGGGCCCCGGCTGTGGGAGCGCGGGCCGGGACACCCGGAGGCGCTGACCGTGCGGCTCGGCACGGCCGACCGGAGCGCGCCGGACGGCTCGGGTCTGGTTCCCGCCGTACCGGTGACGGCGGCGCTGCGCGAGGCGGGCTCACTGGGTCTGGCCGGCCCGCGCCCCCGGCTGTCCGGGCTGGCCCGCGCGGTGCTGGCCCAGCTCGCCGCGCTGCACTCCCCCGACCTGCTGGAGATCGTGCTGATCAGCGCCGACCGCTCCCGCCCGGTGGCGGAGCGCACGGCCGAGTGGTCCTGGCTGGGCTGGCTCCCCCATGTCCGGCCCGGCCACGGCCAGGACTGCCGCCTGCTGCTGGCCTACGACCGCGAACAGGCGGCGGCCCGCACGGAGGAACTGCTCCGCCGGCTGGACGACCACGCGGCGACGGCCAGAACCACGGCCCACCCCACCGGCACCCCGGTGCCCGGCACCGGCGTACCGTCCAGCGCGGCCACGCCCGGCACCCTCCCGAACGCCCTCGCCCAGGGCTCGCTCCCGGGCACCCGCGCCGCAGCCGGCAGCGCGGCCGGGCCGGGCGGCTCCGCCACGCCCGGCACCACGAGCCGCCCCACCGCCGCCGGCACGCCTGCGGCCCCTGCCTGGGACACCGCGCCGGACACGCAAGGCTTCACCGCCTCCGGGTCGCCCTCGGACGCGCCGGGCCGGTCCGCCCACGGCTCACCCGCCGGATCCCGTGACCTGTCGGACCACGCCCCGGCCGACCGCCGTATGCCGGGCAACTCCGCACCCGGCCTGCTGCCCGCACAGCCCACAGCCTCCGGCCACCCGGGCGCACCTGCCCAGGGAGCGGTATCCGGCCACTCCGGCGCTCCCGGACACGGACACGGACACGCTCCGGATGCCTCGGCCGGCGCACCCACCCAGGGAACCGCCGCCGGACACCCCAATACCCCGACCGCTTCCACCCACGGCACGTACTCCACTGCCACGCCCCACCACCCCCCGGCCAACCCCACCGGCCCCACCGGCCCCACCGGACACATCCCCCAGCCCCCGGCCGACTCGGCCCCCGCCCGTCGCCCCTCCTGGGCCAAGGACACCGCCGAAGCCCCGGGCACCGGTGGTTTCCCCGGGCCCTACACGATCGTCGTCGTGGACGGTGATCCCGGCGGAGCCGCCCTGCGGGAGGCTCTCGCGCGGCTTGCCGTGGCCGGGCCGCGGGTCGGGGTGCACGTCGTGTCTCTCGCCGAGACCGAGACCGCGTCGGCCGGCTCCGCCGTGGCGGTGGCGTACGAGGCCGCCTGCACGGTGACGCCGACGTTCCGGCACTGCGGTGCCGTGGCACTGCTCGGCGGGGATGTCGCCACCGGGCTGCATGTGATGCGGGTGGCGCCCAGCGGGCCCGTCGGACCCGGTGTACTCGCGGGCGTGGACGCGGTGTCCGGCGCCTGGGCGGAGCGGTTCGCGCGGGCGCTGGCGCCGCTGCGGCCGGACGGCCCGGTCGCCGGGCCGCACGCGCGCGTGGCCACGCCGTTGCCCCAGTCGGCCCGGCTGCTGGACGAGTTGGGGCTGGCCCGGGCCACCCCGGCGTCGCTGATGGCGCGCTGGGCGGACGCGGCGGACGACACCCAGGCGCTCGGCGGCCGGGCGCGTGCGGTGCTCGGTGCCGGACCGCGCGGGCCGCTCACCGCCGACCTGGTGGCCGACGGGCCCCATCTGCTGATCGAGGGACCGGCCGGCAGCGGCCGTACGGAGCTGCTGCGGGCGGTGGTGGCCTCGCTGGCCGCCGCCGAGCGGCCGGACCGGCTCGGCATCGTGCTGATCGACGGGCGGGACGGGGTCGGGACGGGCGCCGGACGCGGTGAGGGGCTGCGGGTGTGTACCGACATACCGCACGTCACCACCCACCTCATCGCCAACGACCCCGTACGGATGCGGGAGTTCGCCCAGTCGCTGGCAGCCGAGCTGAAGCGGCGCGCGGAGCTGCTGGGCCGGTCGGACTTCGCCGAGTGGCATGCGGGACGCGCGCTGTCGGGCCGTATCGTCGCGCAGCGCACGTCCTCCTCCGCCGCCACCTCCGCTTCCGCCTCCGCCTCCTCGGGGGACATAGAGGCGCCGCCCAGTTCCACCCTGCGGCTGCGGCCGGGCGCCGCCGCGCGTCAACGGGCCGATGCCATACCGCCGTTGCCCCGGCTCGTGGTGGTCGTCGACGATCTGGACGCGCTGGTCACGCCCGCGCTCGGCTCGCCCGGCCGGCCCGCCGCGGGCTCGGTGATGCGGGCGCTGGAGGCGGTGGCCCGGGAGGGTGCGCGGCTCGGCGTGCATCTGGTGGCGGCGGCCGGGACGGGGGGTCGTACGGCGGAGACGGAGCCGACACGCCGGGCCACGCTGCGGGTCGCGCTGGTCGCCCCGGCGTCCGGGCCGGACGAACCGGCGCCGGGGCGCGGACAGTTGGCGTACGCGGACGGCCGGGTCACCGGTTTCCAGGCGGGCCGGGTGACGGGCCGTATCCCGCGGACCGCGACCCAGCGGCCGACGGTCGTGCCGCTGGACTGGGCGCGGATGGGCGACCCGCCGGCCCGCCGGCCGGTGCGGGAGCTGGGCAACGGTCCGACCGACCTGGCCCTGCTGGCGAGCGCGGTGGAGCGGGCGGCCCGGGAGGTGTCGGCGGCACGGGTGCCGTCCCTCCTCTGAACCGCCCCTCTGCTCCGCCCCGCCCCGCCGATCCGAGGTCGATCCGCACCCGTACGCATACACTCACGGTCACGAGCCGGTCACGATGGGCACGGAGAGGCTGCATGCGCTCTTGCCCGTCCTGAGCGGCCCGGCGTAGACCGGAGCGCACGGGACAGCCGACGAACGGGGAAGTGATGCGCATCCACAGCAGCAGCACCATCCGGCCACACAGGACCGTCACCACACTCGCGGCCCTGCTCACGGGGGCCCTCGCGCTCTCCGCGTGCTCCAGCAGCGACAACAAGAGCGGCAAGGACACAACGGACAGCGGTACCCCCGCCAGTACCTCCACCGGTTCCACCGTCAGTCTGCCGAAACTGAACGGCACCACCCTGGAGATCGCCGCCGTCTGGACCGGCCAGGAGCAGGCGAACTTCAAGCAGGTGCTGGCCGAGTTCGAGAAGCGGACCGGCGCGAAGGTCACCTTCGTACCCGCGCAGGATCCGATCATCAACTTCCTCGGTTCGAAGATCGCGGGCGGCCAGCCGCCGGACGTGGCGATGCTGCCGCAGCCCGGTGCCATCAAGCAGGCGGTGCGGCAGAAATGGGCCAAGCCGCTCGGCCCCGAGGCGCTGGCGGAGTTGCAGAAGAACTACTCGCAGGGCTGGCAGGACATCGGCAAGGTCGACGGCAAGCAGTACGGCGTCTACTACAAGGCCGCCAACAAGTCGCTGATCTGGTACAACGCCAAGGTCTTCGAGAACGCGGGCGCCAAGGAGCCGAAGACCTGGAAGGACCTGCTGACCAGCGCGCAGGCGGTGTACGACTCCGGTGTCACCCCGTTCTCGGTGCCGGGCGCGGACGGCTGGCCGCTGACGGACTGGTTCGAGAACGTGTATCTGTCCCAGGCCGGCCCGGAGAAGTACGACCAGCTCACGCAGCACAAGATCAAGTGGACGGATCCGTCGGTCAAGCAGGCCCTGGAGACGCTCGCGCAGATCTGGGGCAAGAAGGACTACCTCGCGGGCGGGCAGAGCGGCGCGCTGCAGACGGAGTTCCCGGCCTCGGTCACCCAGACCTTCACCGGCGGCGACCAGCCGAAGGCCGCGATGGTCTACGAGGGCGACTTCGTGCAGGTCAACATCGGTGAGACCAAGGCGAAGGTGGGCACGGACGCGAAGGTGTTCCCGTTCCCGGCCGTCGGCTCCACCGCGCCCGTGGTCTCCGGCGGCGACGCGGCCGTGATCCTGAAGGACTCCAAGGCGGCCCAGGCCCTGGTCACCTTCCTCGCCTCCCCGGACGCGGCGACGATCCAGGCGAAGCTCGGCGGCTATCTCTCGCCGAACAAGAGCGTGCCGATCTCGGCGTATCCGAACGAGGTGCAGCAGAAGATCGCCAAGGCGCTGATCGCGTCCGGTGACGACTTCCGCTTCGACATGTCCGACCAGGCCCCGCAGGCCTTCGGCGGCACCCCGGGCAAGGGCGAGTGGAAGGATCTCCAGGACTTCCTGCGCAACCCGTCGGACGTCGCGGGCACCCAGGCGAAGCTGGAGAGGGACGCGGCGGCGGCGTACGGAAGCGGGAGCTGACCCGGCGATGGCGTCGGCAGCGACGGCGGGCGCCCCACCGGGCCCCGCCGCACCCCGCGGTCGCAAGAGCCGTCAGAGCGTGACCGGCACCCGCAGGGCGGTGGCAGCGCTGTTCCTGCTGCCGGCCCTGGTGCTGCTCGGCGCGCTCGTGGTCTACCCGATCGGGTACTCGCTCGTCCGCAGCTTCGTGGGCAACTCCGGCCACGGTTTCGCCGGAGTCGACAACTACCGGACCCTCTTCACGGACAACGGCATCCGCACCGCCTTCAAGAACAACGTCATCTGGGTGGTGTTCGCCCCCACGGTCTCCACCGCGCTCGGTCTGATCTTCGCGGTGCTGACCGAGAAGGTGCGCTGGGGAACGGCGTTCAAGTTGGTCGTCTTCATGCCGATGGCGATCTCGATGCTGGCGGCCGGGATCATCTTCCGGCTGGTGTACGACCAGGATCCGCACAAGGGCGTCGCGAACGCGGTGTGGGTGGGCGTGCACGACACCTTCGCCCAGTCCTCGGCGTTCCCGAAGGCCCACCCCGGGCGTGAGTCGCCGCTCGTCGCGCAGAACGGAGGTTTCGTCACCAAGGCCACCGTCCACGCCGGACAGCCGGTCGCCCTCCCCCTGGTCGGTGTCGCGCCCGACCAGATGCCGGACGGCGCGAAGCAGGCCGTGGCGGCCACGCCGGAGCCCGGGAAGGTCACCGGCACCACCTGGCAGGACTTCACCCGTGGCAAGGGCGTCGGACGGCTCGGCGTGCCCGATCCGTCCGAGCAGGGGTACGCCGGGATGCGGATCGAGGCGGTGAAGGACGGCGCGGTGGTCGCCTCCACCAAGGCGGCCGGTGACGGCACCTTCACCCTGCCCGCGTCCGCCGACGGGGCCCGGCTGCGGCTGCCGGCGAGCAACTTCAGGGAGCCGTACAACGGGGTGTCGTGGCTCGGGCCGACGCTGGTCACCCCGGCGATCATCGGGGCGTACGTGTGGATGTGGGCGGGCTTCGCGATGGTGCTGATCGCGGCCGGGCTCGCGGGTGTGCCGCGGGAGCTGCTGGAGGCCGCGCGGGTGGACGGCGCGAGCGAGTGGCAGGTGTTCCGCAAGATCACCGTGCCGCTGCTGGCACCGGTCCTCGCGGTCGTCACCGTCACCCTGATGATCAATGTGCTGAAGGTGTTCGACCTCGTCTACATCATCGCCCCGGGCTCCTCCCAGGCCGACGCGAACGTGCTCGCCCTGGAGCTGTACCGCAAGGGCTTCGCGGAGGACCGGCCGGGCGTCGCGAGCGCGATCGCGGTGCTGCTGCTGGTGCTGGTGATCCCGGTGATGGCGTTCAACATTCGTCGGCTGCGGCGGGAGCGGGAGGTGCGGCGATGACGGCGACCGCCGGGAGTGTCACGAATGCCGGTCCCGCCCGGACGGTGCAGGCGAAGCAGTCCCTCGGCGCACGCATCACGGAGAAGCTGAGCGGCGGCCTGGTCCGTGTCTTCCTCGTCCTCGTCGGCCTGTTCTGGCTGGTGCCGACCATCGGGCTGCTGCTGGCCTCGCTGCGCTCCCCGCAGGACATGAGCGCGAGCGGCTGGTGGACGGTGTTCACCAAGCCGTCCCAGTTCACCTTCGACAGCTATCAGAAGCTGCTGGAGAACAGCGACATCACCACCTCCCTCTGGAACACCGTCCTGATCACGGTCCCGGCGACGGTCCTGGTCGTCGTGGTCGGCTCGCTCGCGGGCTACGCGTTCGCGTGGATGGAGTTCCCGGGCCGGGACTGGTGGTTCCTGGGCGTGGTGAGTCTGCTGGTGGTGCCGGTGCAGGTGGCGCTGATCCCGATCGCCGAACTCTTCGGGAAGATCGGCCTGTTCGGGACCATCTTCGGGGTGATCCTCTTCCACACCGGCTTCGGGCTGCCGTTCGCGGTGTTCCTGCTGCGGAACTTCTTCGCGGAGATCCCCCGCGAGCTGCTGGAGGCGGCCCGGCTCGACGGCGCCGGTGAACTGCGGCTGTTCGCGCGGGTGGTGATGCCGCTCGGCGGGCCGGCGATCGCGAGCCTCGGCATCTTCCAGTTCCTGTGGGTGTGGAACGACATGCTGGTGGCGCTGGTGTTCACCAAGTCGGGCACCCAGCCGATCACGGTCGCGCTGCAGACACAGGTACGGCAGTTCGGCAACAACGTCGACGTGCTGGCGCCCGGCGCGTTCATCTCGATGGTGATCCCGCTGGCCGTGTTCTTCGCGTTCCAGCGGCAGTTCGTGTCCGGCGTGATGGCGGGCGCGGTCAAGTAGCCGCCGCCGTGCGGGGGTGGGCCGTAGCAGGACTAGCGGGGGGTGGGCCGTAGCAGGCCTGCCCCTCGCCGTGTCTCCCGGGTCCCCCACATGCCGTACGCGCCGTAACCAATTCACTCCATCGGCCGTTGCCGGTCAGACCGCCGCGCCGACCGACGACCCATGGATGTCCCCTTGCCCCGGTTCAGTGTCATCGTCCCCGCGTACCAGGTCCAGGCGTACCTCTCGGAGTGCCTGGACTCGGTGCTCACGCAGTCGTGTCCCGATCTTGAAGTGATCGCCGTGGACGACTGCTCACCGGATTCCTGCGGCGCGATCGTCGACGAGTACGCGGCCCTGGACGCGCGCGTGAAGGCCGTGCACCTGGCGGAGAACCGGGGGCTCGGCGGTGCCCGCAGCGCGGGGCTGGCCGAGGCGAGCGGTGACTACCTGGTCTTCCTGGACGGCGACGACACGCTCACCTCTGACGCGCTGCGGGCGATCGCGGACCGGATCAAGGAGGCCGGGGAGCCGGACGTCCTGGTGTACGGCTCCGCGCGCACGTACTGGGACGGCCGGGCCGTGCGCGACCAGCCGGCCGGCCTGCTCACCGAGCAGGGCCCGGTGCCGTTCCGGCTGGAGGACCGGCCGGGGCTGCTGCGGATGCCGGTGGCCGCCTGGAACACGGCCTGCCGGCGGGAGTTCGTCACGCGGCAGGGCTTCACTTTCCCGCCGGGCTCCTGCGCGGACGCCTCCTGGACCCTCCCGGTGCTGATGGCGGCGGACTCGATCGGGACACTGGACCGGGTGTGCGTGCACCACCGGCAGCGCCCGCAGAGCGGCACCGTCCCCGGCGCCCTCGCCGGCACGGGCAGCCGTCGGCACGTCGATCTCTTCGAGGAGTACGACCGGGTCTTCGCGTACGTCGCCGGGCGGCCCGAACTGGCGGGGTGGCGCACGGAGTTGTTCCGCCGCATGGTCGACCACTACGCGGCGGTGTACACGCTGGGCGGCCGGCTGCCGCGCGGCAGCCGGGCCGAGTTCCTGCGCCGGGCCCGCGCCCACTACCGGCGGCACCGGGTCCCCGGCACCCGGATGCGGCCGGGCCACGCCCTGGTCCGCTTCGGTCTGCGCCGCACGTTCCGCGCGCTCCAGCTCGCCTCGGCCGTGCGTCGGCGCACGCTGAAGGCGGCGGTGAAGCTGGCCCGCGCCGTGCGCTCCGGCGCGTTGCGCCTGCACTATCAGGTCCAGCTGCGGCTGCCGGTGCGTGCCGACCGCGCGGTGTTCACCGCCGCCGAGGGGCACGGCGGCGACCCGGGCGCGCTGGAGGAGGCGTTCCGCACCCACGCCCCGCACATCCGCACCGCCTGGATCACCCGCCCCGGCCACGAGCACGCGGTGCCGCCCGGCCCGCGCCGCGTCCGGCCCGGTGGCGCCGCCTACTGGACGGCGCTGGCCCGTGCGAAGTACCTGGTCACCGACGACGTACTGGAGCCGCGGCTGCGCAAGCGGCGCGGGCAGGTGGTGATCAGGACCGGGCAGGGCACCCCGCTCGGGCACATGGGCCTGGACCTGCTGGAGCGTCCGGCGGCGGCGCGGGACATCGACTTCGCCGCGCTGCTGCGGGGCGCCGCCCAGTGGGACCACGTCCTGTCCGGCAACCGGCACTCGACGCTCGTCTGGGAGCGGGTCCTGCCGGGCCGTTACCGCACGCTGGAGTACGGCGCCCCGCGCAACGACGTCTTCCAGCGGGCGACCTCGGCGGACGTGACCCGGCTGCGCGAGTCGCTGGGCGTGCCGCGCGGCGCGGTCGCGATCCTGTACGCGCCGGCCCACCGCGACCACCGGCGCACCCAGCACCCGCTGCTGGACCTGGAGCGGATCGTGCGCCGCCTCGGCCCGCGCTTCGTGATCCTGGCCCGCACGCCGTACGACCCGGCTGCCGGGAGCGGCCGGGTCATCGACGTCCGCGACCATCCGAGCGTGCAGTCCCTGTGTCTGGCCTCGGACGTGCTGCTCACCGACTACGCGTCGCTGATGTTCGACTACGCGGGCCTGGACCGGCCGATCGTGGTGCACACCGAGGACTGGGCGGCGTACGAGGCGGCCCGCGGCGCCTACCTCGACCTGCGCGCCACCCCGCCGGGCGCGGTCGCGCGCAGCGAGGACGAGCTGATCGACATCTTCGCCACCGGCCACTGGCGCGGCTCACGCTCGGCCCAGCTGCGGGCGGCGTTCCGGGAGCGGTTCTGCCCGTACGACGACGGGCGCGCCGCCGAGCGGGTCGTACGGCATGTGGTGCTGGGCGAGCCGGCGGAGGCGCCGGCGCCGGTGGTGCCGCTCGCGGAGCGTCATCCGGTGCCGGCGGCGGGGGCGCGCTCCCCGCTGACCACCGTGCCACAGCCCTCCGGCCGGCTTCCTGTCACCGAGCGCCGGTGAGCACTTTTCCGCGGCGGACTACTCGATGACGAGGTCGACCTCGATGTTGCCGCGGGTGGCGTTGGAGTAGGGGCAGACCTGGTGGGCGGTCTCGACCAGCTTGCGGCCGGTCTCCTGGTCCACGGTGTCGGGCAGCTCGACGCGCAGCGTCACCTTCAGCCCGAAGCCCTCGCCCTGCTTGCCGATGCCGACCTCGGCGGTCACCGCCGCGTCGCTGACGTCGACCTTCGCCTGCCGGCCGACGAGGCCGAGGGCGCTGCCGAAGCAGGCGGCGTAACCGGCGGCGAAGAGCTGCTCGGGGTTGGTGCCCTCACCGTTGCCGCCCAGCTCCACCGGCGGTGCCAGCTTGAGGTCGATCTTGCCGTCGGAGGAGACGGCACGACCGTCACGGCCGTGGGTGGCGGTGGCTACGGCGGTGTAGAGCGCGTCCATGAAGACCATCCCTTTACGAAATCGAGTGTTCCGGCGGCCTGTCCTGTCCGCCGCACGACCACAAGTAGAGCACGCAATTAAGTTGTGCGCAACCAAATGGCCCGCAAGAGCTACCCTGGACCCATGACCGCCACGACCAGCACCGCCGCCGACACGGACTGGCTCCGCCTGGACCGCCAGATCTGCTTCTCCCTGCACGCCGCGTCCCGCGCCTTCAACGGCGTCTACCGCGTGGTCCTCAAGGACCTCGGGCTCACGTATCCGCAGTACCTGGTGATGCTGGTGCTGTGGGAACAGGGCGATCTGCCCGTCAAGAAGCTCGGCGAACATCTGCGGCTCGACTCCGGCACGCTGTCCCCGCTGGTCAAGCGGCTGGAGGCGGCCGGCCTGGTGCACCGGGAGCGCAGCGCCCAGGACGAGCGCTCGGTCCAGGTCCGCCTCACCGAGGAGGGCGCGGCACTGCGCGAGCGGGCCCGGGAGGTACCGCGCCGCATCGTCGACGCAACCGGCTTCGACCCGGCGGAGATCGCGGCCCTCCGCGACCGCCTGGACCAGCTCACCGCCACGCTGGACGCGGCGGCGCTGACGGCGGCCGCACGGGACGCGAGCTGAGCGCTCCGCGGGAAGTGCCGCAATGAGCCGTCGGTCGTCTGCGGGCCCGTCGCGGCTGGGCGCGCCCCGCGGCGGAG